>NZ_PYWM01000050.1 GCF_003049665.1 Lysinibacillus mangiferihumi
AAGATGAGATTTCCCATTACGCAAGTAAGTAAGATCCCTCAAAGACGATGAGGTAGATAGGTTCGAGGTGGAAGTGTGGTGACACATGGAGCTGACGAATACTAATCGATCGAGGACTTAACCAAAAGTTTGAAACATTCAATGAACGTTTATCCAGTTTTGAGAGAACGAGTTCTTTCAACTGAATAAGTGAAGTGATGATGGCAAAGAGGTCACACCCGTTCCCATACCGAACACGGAAGTTAAGCTCTTTAGCGCCGATGGTAGTTGGGGGCTTCCCCCTGTGAGAGTAGGACGTCGCTTCGCTTATTTTTTATGTGGAGGATTAGCTCAGCTGGGAGAGCATCTGCCTTACAAGCAGAGGGTCGGCGGTTCGAGCCCGTCATCCTCCACCATTATTTATTTAATTATGAAAGTACTATTATCGCGGAGTGGAGCAGTGGTAGCTCGTCGGGCTCATAACCCGAAGGTCACAGGTTCAAATCCTGTCTCCGCAACCAAATAAAATTAAGGTCCCGTGGTGTAGCGGTTAACATGCCTGCCTGTCACGCAGGAGATCGCCGGTTCGATCCCGGTCGGGACCGTCTTTGTATTTATTTGCCGGTGTAGCTCAGTTGGTAGAGCAACTGACTTGTAATCAGTAGGTCGTGGGTTCGACTCCTATCGCCGGCACCATCCCTTGGAGGGGTAGCGAAGTGGCTAAACGCGGCGGACTGTAAATCCGCTCCTTAGGGTTCGGCGGTTCGAATCCGTCCCCCTCCACCAGCTCTTTATTCAATAGGGGCATAGTTCAACGGTAGAATAGAGGTCTCCAAAACCTTTGGTGTGGGTTCGATTCCTACTGCCCCTGCCAATTTTTTTAGGTTAGACTACTGTTATATTACATATGGCGGTTGTGGCGAAGTGGTTAACGCATCGGATTGTGGTTCCGACATTCGTGGGTTCGATTCCCATCAGTCGCCCCATAATAAAATATTGGGGTATAGCCAAGCGGTAAGGCAACGGATTTTGATTCCGTCATGCCTAGGTTCGAATCCTAGTACCCCAGCCATTTATTTCTTAATATGAGCCATTAGCTCAGTTGGTAGAGCATCTGACTTTTAATCAGAGGGTCGAAGGTTCGAGTCCTTCATGGCTCATCATATTTGCGGGTGTGGCGGAATTGGCAGACGCACTAGACTTAGGATCTAGCGCCGCAAGGCGTGGGGGTTCGACTCCCTTCACCCGCATCATCTATATTTCAAATTCATAATTGCCAGGATAAATAATCTTATGCACATGCGGAAGTAGTTCAGTGGTAGAACACCACCTTGCCAAGGTGGGGGTCGCGAGTTCGAACCTCGTCTTCCGCTCCAAATGTGCCGGGGTGGCGGAACTGGCAGACGCACAGGACTTAAAATCCTGCGGTAGGTGACTACCGTGCCGGTTCGATTCCGGCCCTCGGCACCATTTTTAATATTTAGCGCCCGTAGCTCAATTGGATAGAGCGTCTGACTACGGATCAGAAGGTTGTGGGTTCGACTCCTGCCGGGCGCGCCAATAAATGAACGGAATGTAGCTCAGCTTGGTAGAGCACTTGGTTTGGGACCAAGGGGTCGTAGGTTCGAATCCTGTCATTCCGACCATCTTTTTTTAAAATGGGGCCTTAGCTCAGCTGGGAGAGCGCCTGCCTTGCACGCAGGAGGTCAGCGGTTCGATCCCGCTAGGCTCCACCATAATTGTTTCATTCCGGAGGTATACCCAAGTCTGGCTGAAGGGATCGGTCTTGAAAACCGACAGGCGGGTAACACCGCGCGGGGGTTCGAATCCCTCTACCTCCTCCATTTTCCGGGTCAGTAGCTCAGTTGGTAGAGCATTAGATTGAAGCTCTAAGTGTCGGCGGTTCGATTCCGTCCTGACCCATCATTTTTGCGGGTGTAGTTTAATGGTAAAACCTCAGCCTTCCAAGCTGATGTCGTGAGTTCGATTCTCATCACCCGCTCCAAGAGGGGCCTATAGCTCAGCTGGTTAGAGCGCACGCCTGATAAGCGTGAGGTCGATGGTTCGAGTCCATTTAGGCCCATTATAAAAATATTCCGAAGTAGCTCAGTTGGTAGTAGCACCTGACTGTTAATCAGGTTGTCGCAGGTTCGAGTCCTGCCTTCGGAGCCACGGCCCCTTGGTCAAGCGGTTAAGACACCGCCCTTTCACGGCGGTAACACGGGTTCGAATCCCGTAGGGGTCATCAAGCATGTAGCAAATTGTTGCTACATGCTTTTTTGTATTATTAAGCATTTAATTATTGTCACTAAGGCATTAAGTATTGCGTAAATCATCTAACTTTTAACTTTCCGTTTTAAATTTGAACAAAGTATTTCATATATAAAAGATGTATGTTTTCTTACGGATTTTTTCGTGGTGAATTGTATCCTATTCATCTAATATGGGGATAGATGGAGGAAAACGATATGAATTTACAAGAGATACAACGTTTTTTAGCACTTTATCAATTGGAACAAAATGAGTCGGAACAATGGCTTACAAATAGATTACAGCAAGTTGCCACAGAGGGAGCATATATTCCTACAACGGAAGAGCTTACTTTTGGCGCAAGAGTAGCATGGCGTAATAGTAATAAATGTATTGGGAGATTATTTTGGCAATCACTTCATGTTGAGGATGCACGTGAGGTTTTAGATGAGCATGCTATTTTTGAGAAATTACTTCACCATATTCGATATGCAACAAATGGCGGTAAGATTCGTCCGACTATAACGGTATTTGCCTCTGATAGAGTGAAAATATGGAATCATCAGCTTATACGTTATGCAGGTTATGAAACAGAAGCAGGTATTATTGGTGATCCCCATTCGGTGCCATTTACAAAAGTGTGCGAGTCACTTGGCTGGCAGGGAGCAAAAACAGCATTTGATGTGCTACCACTCGTGATCCAGGTAGATGACCGTAAACCGCAATGGTTTCCAATCCCAAGTGGTGATGTATTAGAGGTTGCGATTCGTCACCCTGAACATCCTAAGGTAGGAGAACTAGGAATGAAGTGGTATGCGGTGCCAATTATATCGAGCATGCGCTTTCAAATGGCGGGTATTGACTTTCAGGCAGCCCCCTTTAATGGCTGGTATATGGGGACAGAAATTGGGGCACGGAATTTAGCTGATCATGACCGTTATGATATGTTACCGAAGATAGCTGAAATTTTTGATCTTGATACAACAAAGCAAGCATCTCTTTGGCGTGATCGTGCACTAGTAGAATTAAATATTGCTGTCCTTCATTCCTTTAAAGAAGATGGCGTAAGTATCGTTGATCATCATACCGCAGCACAGCAATTTAAGCTATTTGAAGAAGCAGAGCACAAGGCAGGGCGCGATTTAACTGGCAACTGGACTTGGTTGATTCCACCGTTATCGCCTGCAACGACACATATTTTTCATAAGCCGTATGTAAATGTCTATCATACACCTAATTATTTTTACCAAAAACCCCCATACTAATGATAAAGAGGCAGCTCATTGTAGAAAATGAACTGCCTCTTATTAATTGATATATTCATTTTTAGAAGCTCTAAATGAACAGAAGAAGAGTAGAGCTGTAACGGCAACAAATAGCCACCCAGCGATATCCCAGCCGCCAAATAAATCATGTAAATAGCCAAATAAAATTGGACCGACTGCGGCTAATAAATAACCTAATGATTGTGCAAAGCCAGATAAATCTGCCGCCTCAAAAGCCGTACGTGTACGTAATGTAAAGAACATCATGGCAAGTGCAAATGAAGCCCCACCTGCTAAACCAAGCAATATCATCCATAACACAGCAAGACTAGTCCATTCCATCACAACGCCTGTAAAACCGATGATATAAAATGCTGTAAACATTAAAACGAGTGGTCGCTGGGATGTCATTTTGCTAGCGATTATAGGCACAACTAATGCCATGGGCACTTGTGAGATTTGCATGATGGAAAACATCCAACCCGCACGATCTGCGGCTACGCCTTGTGCAATATAAATTTCAGGAATCCAAGCTGCAGTAGTATAAAATAATAACGATTGTAGCCCCATTGCCCCAGTAACTGCCCAAGTAACTGGTGATTTCCACAATGGTATACGCGCTTTTGTAGAGACTACAGTTGGTTCAGGCTTATTAAATTTTAATTGGGGTAGCCAAATCACAATTGTTAATATGACTAGCGCTAGAGCAATAGCAAGTGCACCTTGCCAGCCCAGCACTGCATTCGCTATAGGATAGCTAATACCAGCACCGATTCCCGCTGTTAAATTCATAGACATTGTAAAAAACGCCATTAGTAAACCAACATGGTATGGAAATTTTAATTTTAGTAGACCTGGAATAAGGACGTTACCAAATGAAATGGCGACACCGATAATCATTGTACCAAATACGAGTAATCCCGTTGTTCCAAATGAACGTAGGACAATGCCTCCAGCTAATAAAATTGTTGATAAAAATAGTGTTAATTCAAGTCCGAGTTTTCTTGCAACTACGGGTGCAAAAGGGGATACTATTGCGAATGCAAGTAATGGTATCGTTGTAAGAAAGCCTGCAAGTACATTGGATATACCGAGATCTTCACGTATAAAGGATATAATTGGCCCTACTACTGTTAAGGGCATACGTAATGTGGATGCTAGAAAAATTACACCGATGACTAACAGTAGGGTTGTTCCCTTCCAGTTAATCTTTTTGCTAGGATAAGTAGATTGTTCGTTCGTTGTCAAAACTAGTACCTCCCTGATAGAACAATTATAATTCGAACCACTATAACACTTTATCACACTATTAAAAATAGTAGAAAATTCATAAAATACGGAACATTAATCGTTTTATTGAAATGTCTAAGGTCGTATGTTAAACTAAGAGACATCATAAATTTAATAATTATATGCCTCATGTTTGTATTGAGGTAGAGGTCGCGGTATTTATGAGTACGCTAATGGAAATGACAAGCATTAAAGATGTTAGCTGAAAGGAAATATCGCCGAAGTGTGAGGGGACTTGAAAACCTCATGCTGGGGCTGTCTCCGAAAGGAACAGAACTGTCACGTTGGACAACGTGTTGCGCTATCATTTTGAAGAAACAGAGGATTTACTTAGCCATCACAACGTTCATGTGATGGCATTTTTTTGCCTCTTATAAAAGGAAGGAAGCTTTAACGTGAGTGAGATAAAAGTTAATCAGCTCGGCCATAAAGCACCGAAGCTGAAAAAAGAATTAAAAAGTCGTCATATTACGATGATTTCATTAGGCGGTACTATTGGGACTGGGCTATTTTTAGCAAGTGGTGGCGCTATTGCACAGGCTGGACCAGGTGGTGCACTACTTGCTTACGCATTAATCGGTATAATGGTGTACTTTTTAATGACTAGCTTGGGCGAAATGGCAGCTTATATGCCGTCATCGGGTTCATTTAGTACGTATGCAACAAAATTCGTAGATCCTGCTCTTGGCTTTGCCCTTGGTTGGAACTACTGGTATAACTGGGCGATTACAATTGCAGCAGAAATTTCAGCTGTTTCGCTTATTATGAAGTATTGGTTTCCTGATAGCTCCTCTGCACTATGGACAGTAGTATTTATTGTGATTGTACTAACATTCAATTTACTATCTGTTAGAAGCTATGGTGAAAGTGAATATTGGTTTGCCATGATAAAAGTGGCGACTGTTGTTGTTTTTATTATCGTCAGCCTATTGATGATTTTTGGTATTTTAGGAGGGCAAGCACCGGTTGGTTTCACGAATTTCTTTATAAGTGATGGTCCATTCCATGGTGGCTTCCTTGCAACATTCGGTATATTTTTAGCAGCTGGTTTCTCGTTCCAAGGAACAGAATTATTAGGTATCACTGCTGGCGAAACGGATGACCCTGGAAAGAATATTCCAAAGGCTGTAAAATCTGTCTTCTGGCGTATTATTTTATTTTACATTTTAGCGATTGCGGCGATTGGGATGTTGATTCCATTTACGGATTCGCGTTTATTATCTGAAGATATTGCGGTATCTCCATTTACATTAGTATTCGATCGCTTAGGCATTGCTTTTGCTGCCTCATTAATGAATGCTATTATTTTAACTGCAATGTTGTCTGCAGGTAACTCTGGTTTATATGCATCATCCCGCATGTTATGGCAATTAGCGGTTGATGGACATGCACCTAAAATTTTCACAAAATTAAGTCGTCGTGGCATTCCAATTTATGCATTACTGCTTACATTGGCAGTAGGCTGTCTAGCATTTTTAGCATCATTTTTTGGTGATGGCGTTGTCTATATGTGGCTTCTAAACGCTTCTGGGATGTCAGGCTTCATTGCATGGCTTGGTATTGCCTTTAGTCATTATCGCTTCCGTCGAGCGTTTGAAGCACAAGGGCTGGATCCGAAATTACTACCATACAAGGCAAAGCTATATCCATTTGGTCCGCTCTTTGCTTTCACCGTATGTATGATTGTTGTCATTGGTCAAAATTATACAGCATTCACGGGTGATTCAATCGACTGGTATGGCGTTCTTGTTTCATATATTGGTATCCCACTCTTTGTTATATTGTGGCTAGGCTATAAAATAAAACATAAAACAAAAATGATTCCACTACAAAAATGCGATTTAAAAGTGGAAAAATAATAATGAAAACTGTCCTAAATGTTAGGACAGTTTTTATTTTTGTTGCACACATCTATCGGACAATGAACCCCGCAGTAACGGATAATTGTCATAGCATTTTTCTATTATTTCAGCTTTATTTTATTAAGCAAATAGCGTTTCCCATAATAGGTAGATATTTAACGCTACGACGATGACAACGACACACCAGCCAAGAATTGTTGTGATACGGTGATTGACGAGGCTACCCATAATGTCCTTTTTACTTGTGAACATCACAAGCGGGATAAGCGCAAAGGCAATACCGAATGACAGGATTACTTGACTTAATACAAGCGCATAGGTTGCATTGACGCCAGAAGCAATAATGACCAATGGTGGAATCATTGTAATGGCTCTGCGCAAATAGAGAGGAATTCTACGCTGGATAAAGCCTTGCATGACAACATCTCCTGCTAGTGTACCGACAGAAGAACTTGCAAGCCCTGCAATAAGAAGACCAAGTCCGAAAGAAACGGCTGCCATAGGGCCAAGTGCATCTCGTAATCCATTATAGGCAATGTCTAAATCCTCAACTACTAATCCTTGCGTATGGAACACCGCTGCTGCAATAATCAGCATGCTCATATTAATCGCGCCGGCAATAATCATTGCAATTACAATATCGATAAACTCGAAACGGAAAATACGTCGTTTTTCATTGTCATTACGACCAATAACGCGATTTTGTGTTAAGGAAGAATGTAAATAGATTGCATGCGGCATAACAGTAGCTCCTAAAATACCTGTTGCAAGTAATAGGGAATCGACTCCATCGAAATGTGGTGTCAGCATTCCGAGTGTCACTTCACCCCAATTTGGTTGGGCTAAAAATGTCTGGAACGCAAATGCGAGCACTACAATTAGCACCATACCAGAAATACCAGCTTCAAAAGCTCTAAAACCTCTGCGTTGTAGCTCTAAAATGGCGAATGAGCCGACTGCCGTAATTAGTGCCGCTGGTAGCATTGGGATGTTAAATAATAAATATAGACCGAGGGCAGCACCGATAAACTCTGCAAGATCAGTTGCGATAATTACAAGTTCAGCCTGTATCCATAAAAATATAGAAGTTTTTTTAGAAAAGTTCTCTCTTGCTATTTCCGGCAAATTCTTTCCGGTTGCAATGCCAAGTTTTGCTGATAAAGATTGAATTAGTACAGCCATTAAATTGGAAAAGGCAATAACCCAAAGAAGTAAATAACCGTACTGCGAGCCAGCCGTAATATTTGTGGCAAAGTTACCGGGATCTATATAGGCAACTGCTGCAATAAATGCCGGACCTAGAAAGGGTAAAATCCGTTGCCAGCCTTTTATGTCGCCATCTAAAACAGCTTCGGCTGCCGACTTATTAATCGGTTTATAGGCCATGTTGTTCCCTCGTTTCAAAAAGTATCGTAAGTGAAATAAAGTTTCCTATAGGAAAATAATGATACTACTATTCTATAGCTAGAACTGAAAAATGTGAAGAAGTTTGCTTGTTTTTTTTATCATTGCCAAAAAACAATGGGAAATCACTGCTGAAGTGAGTTAAATCGCGGATAAAACCATGGAAATCAGCAAAAAACAATCCGAAACGTTTACCAGTAATGGGCTTCTACATATAAGGAAAAAATTTACAAAAACCGTATAATCTGTTCTTTACTTTTTATTAATACAGGCGTAATATGACATCATTATAAAAGTTTCAAATTTCTAAATCGCTGAAGCAACTAAACGCGGGGGACCCAATTTTGATGGATTGTCTCTACAATTCTTGGGGTGAATCTCTTTTACAAGAGTAGGGCTACTCAGGCCCGAATCCGACAGCTAACCTCGTAAGCGTTAAGAGCAGAAAAGTTGGAGCTTGTCAGACGTTACAACGTCTACAAGTCGTATTTGGTGATGACTTGTAGACGTTTTTTGTTGTCATTTGGCACCCAAAGCCCCAGTAGCTAGAAAGAGCGAGTATGCAAAGGTGTAATTGATTTAGAAAGGCGAAACACACTCTAAAAATCTAGAAGGTGTTAAAAATGAAATCCTCATTCAAACGTTATGTTATCGGTAAACCATTGAGATCCGATGCATTAGGGGAACAAAAGCTTAGTAAAACAAAGGCATTGGCTATATTATCATCTGATGCATTGTCATCAGTAGCATACGGACCAGAGCAAATTTTACTTGTGCTCATGACAGTAAGTACGGTTGCCTTTTGGTATTCGTTACCAATTGCAGCAGGCGTAGTGGTGCTACTTGTGGCACTCACGTTATCCTATCGACAAGTTATTTTCGCCTATCCACATGGTGGTGGAGCATATGTAGTGTCCCGCGAAAACTTAGGCGTTAATGCAGGTCTTGTAGCGGGTGGGTCATTACTCGTTGATTATATTTTAACGGTTGCAGTAAGTGTTTCTGCGGGGACAGATGCTATTACATCAGCATTCCCAAGTTTACATGCTTATAATGTACCGATTGCAGTGTTTTTTGTTATTTGCCTAACACTATTAAATTTACGTGGCGTTACAGAATCAGCATCCGTTTTAGCGTATCCCGTATATTTGTTCGTTGTTGTGATGTTAATGCTTATTGGGATAGGTATCTATAACGTCGCAACGGGGCAAGTTCCTGCTGAGTTGCATCCAAAAATCGGGACGCCAGTTGCGGGCATTAGTTTGTTTTTATTATTAAAGGCATTTGCTTCAGGAAGCTCGGCATTGACTGGCGTAGAAGCGATATCCAATGCTATTCCGAATTTTAAAAGCCCTGCACCAAATAATGCTGCGAAAACGCTATTAGCAATGGGGAGTATATTAGCCGTGCTGTTTATTGGTATCGTGGGCTTAGCCTATTTCTACGGAGTTGTACCAAACGCTCAGGCAACGGTTGTCTCACAAATTGCCGAAGCGAGTGTTGGACGCAATGTATTTTATTATATCGTGCAAGGTACGACAGCTATGATTTTAGTGCTTGCTGCCAATACGGGTTATTCAGCCTTCCCTTTACTCGCAGTCAATTTATCAAGAGACGGCTTTATACCAAGAATTTTTCAAATTCGTGGAGATCGCCTTGGCTATTCCAACGGGATTATGATGCTCGGATTAGCAGCGATTGTCCTTATTGTGTTGTTCGACGGTGCTACAGAGCATTTAATTCCTCTGTATGCAGTAGGTGTCTTTATACCATTTACATTAGCGCAGACTGGAATGATGCGAAAATGGTGGCGTGAAAAGCCAAATGGTTGGGTGATGAAATTCGTTATAAATACAATAGGTGCAGCCATTTCCTTTGTAGTGGCGATGATGTTCTTTGTTACAAAATTACCTCAAGTATGGCCAGTATTTATCTTTTTACCAATGATTATTTGGATGTTCCATCGCATTAAGCAACATTACAATGCAGTCGGAGAGCAACTACGACTAAATGGAGAAGCATTGCCGATAGTAGATGGAAATGTTTTTATTGTACCGGTAGCGGGGATTACGAAAGTGGTAGAAAATTCACTGCATTATGTGCAATCGTTGAATGTAGAAAAAATTATAGCCTTTTATGTAGCATTTGATCAGGCTGATGCCAAAGCTTTTGAAGAGAAGTGGAAGGCATGGCAACCAGATATACGTCTCGTTACGTACTATTCGCCATATCGAAGCATTACGCAACCTTTAAAAAAATTTATTGATAAGGTAGAACACCAATATGCGAAAACGGGCTATCAAGTAACTGTGGTTATTCCACAGTTTTTACCGAAGAAAGGTTGGCATCATATGCTACACAATCAATCGAGTCTATTAATTCGTACATCGCTGTTATTTCACAAAAATGTCGTCATTATGACAGTGCCTTTCCATTTATCTAAATAATGACTAGCAAGGTCGAAAATAGTCTGATATAATCAGAGCATTGATTGCAAAACACGAACGTTTACCATGAAATAATGTGTAAATACCATTAAATTCCGAAAATTTAAACTTTTTTCAGTGGTAGATATAAGCATCTGCCGAAAGAAGATATGCATCTGCTTATTATGCATATTCATATTGAAATTATAAAAATGGATATTTATAATAAGAAAGTTCAACCAGCTTAATACTGTTTCACTCATATAATAGCGAGAATATGGCTCGTAAGTTTCTACCGATTTACCGTAAATGAATCGACTATGGGTAGCATTGCTTTAGAAAAACTCATACTAGCGATGATGTTTTCTATTAGTTTCGACGTTTTTGCGCTGAATGCCTTGCTCCACTCGTAGATGAATGGAATCAAAGTATTCAGCGTTTTTATTATTTTATGAAAGAAGGAAAAGCAGCAATGAAGTTATTACATGACAAAATTATGCAAGAAGGTAAAGTTCTATCTTCGTCTGTATTAAAAGTTGATTCTTTTTTAAATCATCAAATCGATCCACAGCTTATGAAAGAAATTGGGCACGAGTTTGCAAATCGCTTCTCTGATGAAATTATTACAAAAGTGCTAACAATTGAATCTTCAGGAATTGCACCTTCTGTAATGTTAGGTCTTGAAATCGGTGCACCGGTAGTATTTGCCCGTAAACGTAAATCTTTAACATTATCAGACAATCTCTATTCGTCAAAAGTACATTCTTTCACAAAAAACGAAACGAATGATATTTCAGTATCTTGTAATTTTTTAAGTGAAGATGACAATGTTTTAATTGTTGACGATTTCTTAGCAAATGGTGAAGCGGTAAAAGGCTTACTAGATATTGCAACGCAAGCAGGGGCTCATGTTGTCGGTGTCGGCATCGTGATTGAAAAAGGCTTCCAAGACGGTGGTAAATTATTACGTGAGCAAGGTGTTCGCGTTGAATCATTAGCAATTGTGGATTCTTTAGAAGACGGCAAAGTAACATTTGCAACGGAGGATCGCGCGTAATGAATGCCTTTAAGTCAACGACGCTAGCTATTCAACATTTACTTGCGATGTATGCAGGTGCGATTTTAGTTCCGCTTATTATTGGTGACGCTTTAGGTTTTGATTCAAAGCAAATGACTTATTTAGTAGCGATTGACATTATGATGTGTGGGATCGCAACATTACTTCAAGTGTATTCAGGTAAATTTATCGGTATTGGTTTACCAGTAGTTCTAGGATGTACCTTTACAGCAGTAAGTCCAATTATTGCAATTGGGACAAACCCTGAACAAGGCATTACAGATATTTATGGCTCGATTATTGCATCAGGTTTAATCGTTATGGTCATTGCAGGCTTTTTCGGTAAGCTTGTAAAATTTTTCCCACCAGTTGTAACAGGTTCTGTTGTTTCTATTATTGGTATTTCCTTATTACCAGTTGCATTGAACAATATGGCGGGTGGACAAGGTGCAGAAGACTTTGCATCGGGTTCTAATGTTGCTTTAGCATTTATTACATTAGTAATTATTTTAGTCGTTTATCGTTTTACTACAGGCTTTGTGCGTGCGATTTCAATTTTAATTGGCTTAGTTGTCGGTACAGTGCTCGGCGCATTTATGGGCAAAGTGGATTTCAGTCCGGTGTCAGATGCGGGTGTATTCCATATGGTTCAACCATTCTATTTCGGAATGCCAACGTTTGATGCGACAGCGATTTTAACGATGACGCTTGTCGGGATGGTTTCTTTAGTAGAATCTTCAGGTGTCTATTTTGCACTGAGCGATATTTGCAATAAAAAACTAGATTCAAAAGATTTAGCACGTGGTTATCGTTCAGAAGGTCTTGCTTCTGTTATTGGTGGTATTTTCAATGCCTTCCCATATACTACATTCTCTCAAAACGTAGGACTTACGCGTATGTCTGGCGTAAAAGATCGCAAAGTCATCTACCTTACAGGTGCCTTCCTTGTATTACTTGGCTTCTTACCAAAAATCGCAGCACTAACAACAATTATCCCAATACCAGTACTTGGTGCGGCAATGTTGGCAATGTTCGGTATGGTAATAACTCAAGGTATGGGCATGCTTGTACCTGTTATGAACGAATCAGCGGAAAACGCCATGATTGCAGCGATTGCAGTAAGTTTAGGTGTCGGTGTATCAGTAGTTCCTGGTATTTTCGATGAACTGCCAGAAAAAGTTTCTATTTTAACTTCAAATGGTATCGTCTGTGGTTCAGTCACAGCGATTATTCTTAATATTTTATTTAACATGATTGGGCCGAAGCGTAAAAATGACCCAATGCATGGGGAAATTTAAATCAAACAATGCCACTTCCTGATAAAAGGAGGTGGCATTGTTTGATGAGAAAAAGAAACAAGACAAGGGAAATGAAACAAGCGTCAAACTTCTGTTCAATTTCCCTTGTCTTGTCAATGAAATGGATCGCTACTTTGTTAGCTTGATTTTGTTTTCACCGCTATGTTGTCAATTTGGTTGTGGTGTCGTCCAATTGGCACGATGGATGGCGAGTTCGAAACGGGGTCTTCGATTACCATACAGTTGAGTGCGAATATATCTTTAATCAATGAATTTGTAATAATGTCAGATGGCGGTCCTTCTGCTACGAGCTTCCCTTCATGTAGGGCAAAAATATAATCTGCATAACGTGCTGATAAGTTAATGTCGTGTAACACCATGATAATCGTTGTGCCATATTTACGATTTAAATCTGTCAGTAAATCTAAAATTTCTACTTGGTACGTAATATCTAAGTACGTTGTTGGCTCATCTAAAAATAAAATATCTGTTTGCTGCGCTAATGCCATGGCAATCCATACGCGCTGTCTTTGCCCGCCTGATAATTCATCAATATGGCAATCAGCAAATTCTGTAATGTTCATCATTTCCATCGCTTCTGCGACAGCCTCATAATCTTTTTTAGACCAACCTTTTAAAAAGCTATGATGGGGGAAGCGCCCTCTACCAACTAAATCCGCAACTGTTATTCCTTCTGGAACGATAGGACTTTGTGGTAACAAGCCTAGTATTTTTGCAAGTTGCTTCGGTGGCATTTTTTGAATAGCTTGCCCATCTAACGTTACTTGCCCTGAAGTCGGCGTAATGAGTCGTGCCATTGTTTTTAGTAGCGTAGATTTTCCACAACCGTTTGCTCCGATAATTATGCTCATTTTATTGCTAGGAATCGTTACACTAACGTCTTGTAAAATCGTTTTATTGTCGTAACCAGCAGTAATTTGTTCCGCTCGAAATGTATGTGTTGGCTTCATATTATAAATCTCCTTTTCGATTGATACGAATTAGTAAATAAATTAAATACGGTGCACCAATAATCCCCGTAATTACGCCAACAGGATATCTGGTATCGAATGCAAACTGACCGATTAAATCTGCGGCCAATACTAAAATAACGCCAATTAAGCCTGCAGGCACGATATTTGAAAAGCCTACACCAACAATCTTTTTGGCAATAGGACCTGCTAGAAATGCAACAAAGGCAATCGGTCCGGCAGCTGCTGTAGCTAACGCAATCATTAAAACCGAGCTAAGCAATAGCACCAACCTCGTTTTGTTTGGAGCAACACCGAGTGATGTCGCTGCTAGTTCGCCAAGCTCTAATATTTCTAATCGACTAGCCAAAAAAAGAACAATGGGGGTGCAAATTAAAACAGCTATTATTAATGGATAGAGGTTTTCCATTTTCGCTCCATTCAAACTGCCACTTAACCAACGCATAGCAGAAGGTAGGTCATGCGTATTACCAATAACCATTAAATAAGAAATAAACGCATTTAACATTGCTTGAATACCGATGCCGATTAAAATTAATCGACCAATTGAAAAAGAGCTACCTTTAGATAAAATAAAAATAACGATAGCAGTTAAAAGACCGCCAACTACTGAGGCAATCGAGACAAGTGCATTACTCGCATGTAGGACAATAATACAAAAAACAGCAGCAGCACTTGACCCAGCAGTGATGCCAATTACATTTGGATTGGCTAATGGATTGCGCAACATTGTTTGGAAAATGTAGCCACCAGCACCAAATGCAAAGCCAGCAAATAGTCCGACGATCATTCGGGGTAATCTGATTGTGCCGATTGCAAAGGAAGCGCCTTTGACATCCTCACCTAAAAGTACGCTGACAACATCTTTTACCGGATAAAAGGTATTGCCAAGCATGAGCATCAAACCCATAAGTACAATTGAAATAACTGCTAGCAAACATGTCATAAGTAGGAAACGACGTTTTCGTTTCATTCTTGAATTATAAATAGACATCATTGTTTCATTCATCATAATGCACGCATTTTCGCTTTCATTGTAATAAAAATTAATAGGGGAGCGCCAATGAAGGCAGTTACAATACCTACTTCAAGCTCGCTCGGACTCCCTAATAGTCTTCCACACACATCAGCAATGGTTAAAATAATTGCCCCAGCAAATGCTGAAAGTGGAATAACATAGCGCACGTCTGGGCCAATAATTAATCGAATTAAATGCGTCGCTAACAAACCGATAAACCCAATCGGTCCAGCTAATGCTGTTGCCACACCACACAATAACACACCGCCAAATGAAGCGAGCAGGCGAATTGTCCCCGTTTTAACACCTAAGCCAGTCGCTACATCATCTCCTAATGCTAGTGCATTCAATGCCGGCGCAGAAAAGATTGCAATACAAAATCCAACTATTAAAAATGGGATAAACAGTGAGATATGATCCCAGCTACCAGAACCTACACTACCAACTTGCCAAAATCTAAATTGGTCCATCACTTTCGTACGTGGAATCATAACGGCCACAACGAGTGAAGACAGTATGGCACTTGTAGCAGCGCCGGCTAAGACGAGCTTGATTGGTGTTGCGCCGCCACTCCCGATTGAACCAACAGTAAAGACAAAAATAGCGGTAAGCATTGCCCCTGCGATGGCCAGCCAAATATATTGATTCGCGGAACTAATATTAAAAAAGGCAATCCCACAAACAACAAATAAGGATGCCCCTGTATTTACACCTAGTATACTTGGGTCCGCAATTGGATTACGCGTTACAGACTGCATTAATGCACCCGATACACCTAAAGCGGCACCACACATAAAACAAAAAATTGTTCGAACAACTCTTTGTCGAACAACACTTGCCTCATGAGAAGCGACTTCTGAATGGAATAGACCATCCAGAAGTTGCGTCCAAGTAATCATCCGAGAACCAAATATAAGCGATGCCATCACACTTAGACAAAGCAATATGGCGAGCAAAATAATCAGCTTGCCGAAGTTACGTGGCATCCATACATGCTTATTTTCTGAAACGGAAGTATTCATCATATTATTTCAGCTTTTTCGCAACATCAGAGATTAATGCTAAGTACTCGTCAATTGTATATTGAATGGATAATGGGTTTGGATTACCTGCGGCAGCTAATGGCGTATTATCAGTAATGACAATGACTGAACCATTTTGGATTGCTGGCACTTTTCCTAAAATAGGGTCAGCTTGAAGTGCAGCTAAAGTTTTATCATCTCCATATGTAATAAAAATTTCTGCATCCTTTAAAGCATCTGCATTTTCAGCACTTAACTCAATATAGAAGCTAGAGTCATCTTTTACTTGCTCTTTAATACTTGGTGGATATTCCATACCTAATTCCTCTAAAAATTCACCACGAGGATCTGCAGGCGTATAAATATAAAACTTAGATAAATCAGTTGCATTGAACGAAGCAAATACAGCTTTTTTACCTTTTAATTCTGGTAATTCATTTGCCTTATCAGCAATTAACTTCTCTGTATCAGCAATCAATTGTTTGCCTTCCTTTTCCATACCCATACCTTTTGCATTGTATAGGATTTGGTCGCGCCATGAAATAACCCATGGAATTTCTGGGTACGCCACAACTGGTGCAATTTGACTTAATGTATCGTAGTCTTCTTGTGTAATACCTGAATAGGCAGCTAAGATTACATCTGGATTTGAATCAGCAATTGCCTCAAAATCTAAACCATCCGTATCTTGATAAATATTAGGATTTTCTTCACCTAACTCTTTTAACTTGTCAGCTGTCCATGGCAGCATACCACTATCATCCTGTACGCCGTAGTTTGCAGCAGAGAAGCCCACTGGCACAACACCAAGTGCTAATGCGACATCATGGTTTGCCCAAGCAATCGTTGCAACGCGTTCAGGTTTTTTATCGATTACAGTTTCTCCCAAAGCGTGCTTAATAACGATTGGATATTGTGTATCACTAGCATCGGATTCTGGTTTTGAATCACTAGATGCAGCACCGGACTCTTTTTCTGCACATCCAGCTAAAGCTAAAGAAAAAATAGCTATAAATAACATTGTAAATAATGAAAAGTAACGCTTTGAATTCATATTAGAATGACACTCCTATTAACAAAATAATTGATAATGATTATCACTATCGATTGTAGTATATAACCAATACATATATATTTCAATAGAATATTTTTTAAATTAAAAATTGCGAAGTCTAAACATTTTATCTTTTCTCTTCATTAATCTGCAATATAGTTAAATAATGAATATTCTGATTTTATGCGGAATCGGTTGTTGGAAATGATACTATGAAGAAGGAAGAGGAAGTTCAATTTGAAAAAGGGGGGCTTTCATGTCAGAACAAGAACGAGAAAATTTAAAAGCAAAAGAACAGCGAAAAAACCCTGGAGGTGCTTTGAACAGTGCATCTGCACAAGTGCATACAGGTTCACCTAGCAAAGGGTGTTTAGTTAATATTGGTTCAAATTGTCATGATAATCGTTATTATTTTGTTGGTAAAAGCATGTGCAAATTAAAGTTTTTAACTTATAAAAAGGGACGCTATCCTTTAGTTTGGATAGTGTATTTTTTTCTAGGATAGCATGATTTAGTTGTTGCATATTCTCTTCTGCATCTACATTTTTAGCTCCCTTCGCAAGTAGTAGGTGAAACACTTCCTCTCCTAAATTGATCAGATAGGAGGCTAGTTCATCTTCTGTTTTCAATCTAAATCTCCCTTTAAGGAACAGAGGAAAGGTGTTCATAAATTTTTACTATATGGAGAACTTAGCTAATCTTGCTTTTGCAATAAATAAAAATTTAGAAGGGTTCACTAGTTGTTGGTAGCGGAGGCGGTGACCATAGCCGTGTACTTTAGAAAAAATAATGAAGTTCTAATTGATAATTTTTCAATAGCTTAATGTTGTATAGGATTGTTTTTGGAAGTTATAATTATGGTGTTTAGATATGGGCATAACAAAATAA
>NZ_PYWM01000051.1 GCF_003049665.1 Lysinibacillus mangiferihumi
TAGCAGTCGATCGTATCAACTTACTTTTACAGTTACAAAACAAAGCAGCATAATTTTTCAAAAAACCAAAAACCGACCACGGGAGCAGTCTAAGCTCTTGAAAAAATCGATTTATGAAATTGATTCAAACAATTAATTTTTAACTATATTTTTAGGGGGAAAGAAATGAAGAAATTTTATATGATTTTTATGCCTCTTAGTTTAGTGATAATTACAGTATTAATTATTTTTAGCTACAAAACAGATGGAGAGAATGCAAAAGTAACATTAGAAAGTGTTGTAGGTAACTCTCTTTTCAAACTACTGGATAACTATGAAGCCATTCATTCGACAAAGGAATTATCAATTGACTCTATAAAAGAAATTAATGTAAATTTGACTTCAATCGAAGTTACCTCTGGCGTTATTGACTTAGCTGTAGGGCAAGAATTACTTAGTCCTATTGCCAATAATTTATTAAAAATAATGAAGGATTTAGAAAATAATTATGATCAAAACAAACAATTCACCGAACAGGATAAAGAAAAATACCAAAAAGCGATTACAGAAATTGGTGTTATGATCTCTCTAATTCATGAAATTTACTATGTTCCTAATTCTAAAGAAGGTGCTGAACCTAAATTAAAAATAGAAAATTTCGGTGAATTAAAAACTGTAAATAATCGACTTGTTGAAGATTAAAAGAGACCAGGTAAAATGCATTTACCTGGTCTCTTTTAAATGTGCGCCCGGCATGCGTATGAACTATAGGGTGCAAGTCCCGAACCCCGAAGACAGAAGTAGAGGTTAGCCAAGAGCAAGGGTGTCCGTGGCGACGCGGAATCTGAAGGAAGCTGGAGGCAAAACACCGGTCCGAGCAACATGAATCTCATATAAGGCTAAGGTTTATTACCATTTGAAAATATCCCTTGTTCAATAATTTGGCCCTTTTCATGAAGAAAGACGCTTTCCTTATTTCAGAAAAGCGCCCGATTGTTGAAGAACATTTTTTGTTTTGCCAAACCTTTCTTTGGGGACAGTTTACAACACTAAAAAATCTGTGTATAATGCTGAATTATTTGAAATTCAAGTTCTCTAATAATTACATTTGTTTCTGCTTCTAAAATTTTTATTTCAATTATTAACTTGTCCCACTCTTCTAAATATGAGCGCTTTACGCTTTTTTGAAAACTTCTAACCCCAGAAAATTTATCTAAATACAGATGTTTTTCAGAAGATAGATTATAGATACGGTCATCAATTTGCCATTGACCGAATTGAATATTTATATTTCTATCAATTTTATTTTGCGTATCAAAATTTAAAAACATTTCATCAGTCACTTCGTTAAAGTAAATACAGGTTATTTTTAGATAAAAATCGCTATCACTTATCAACAACAGTTGTATACCATCGTGGTCCTTTTCTCCACCAACAAATTCCTTCCACTGTTCTTTAGTCCACGAGTCCATTTTAGTTGTATCATATGTTTTCATTGGTAAAATGACGTTAATAATTTCTTTTGACATTCCCAAGTACAGCCTCCCCATTATTTGGCATTTAAATTGTATCATACTCGAAGATATAGGTTCTCAAGGGTTGTTTAATTAACTTTCATAAAAGAATGTTATTCAAATATAGCCCTTTAATAAAAAATACGCATCTTTTTATTAAAGAAATGCGCCAGTTAGTTGAAGAAGAAATAATCTTACTCAATTAATTTTAATAATAATTTTCTCGTTACTTCAAAGTTGTTATATTCCTCAAATAAGTCTTGATAATCGTAAATTTTGTGTTTAAAAAAACTATATTGTTTAAAGAAATCAAAAAAGGACATTTGTAAAAACTCCATCTGACTTTTGAGAATCTTAGTTGTTTTCCCTGTCGAAACATAATTTAAGGTTCCAGATATATTCATACAATAAGTATTAAAATCACCAGTTAGACAATCATCTTCTTCAGAAAAATTCAATAACAAAAGTGCGGGAACGAGCCTTTGAAGCCGTGCTCTCTTAAATTAGGAACGACAATGTTTTTAAAGCTGCATTCATTAATTGTCGTGTAATGTTAACCATTATCTTCTTCCTTTACATGATATAATGTAAATAATTTTTGTGTTGAAAAGGGGCGTTACTATGTCTAATCAGTATGAAATTGAACAAATACTTACGAAGTTACTCGCCCATGAAACGGTCGATGGATTATTGTTTTGGGGTCCTAAATTATTGTTGTCAACCGATACGAATATGTATGATGAAGTATTTCTATGTGTCGAAGGAACGTGTACGATTACAGGGCGAGACCGGGTTACAACCATTAAGGAGAGGGATCCCAACAAATTGCAGCAACTTTGTACGTTATCATATCAGAAAATTTCGTCAGTTCAAATCACGGATGAGAATAATCTTCGTCTACACTTTCAATCAGGTTTACTGCTTGAAATATTCGGTGATAATGAAGAGTTCGAAAGTTGGCAAGTAGAGGGGCGAGTGGACGGAAAAACGACGCTCATTGTCGCAGGGCCCGGCAACTGTTTAACGCTATTTGACTAATGGAGGATTTACATGAAAGAAGTAAGAGGCAAATAAGAAAGCGACGGTTAATGGAAGAACGACTAAGGGAAGCAACGAGTGAATTTCCGAAGACATTTTATAATGAGATCTATTCGATTAAGGTTCCGGCAAGTCAGACATTTATCGAAGCACTTCGTCAAAAGGGCGAGTTTTTTTAGCGAGTTATTTGCTAAACGGTGCGACAACGCTTAAGCAAGTAAAGCCCGTGAGTTAGAATATTTTCCACGTGAAGAGGTCGAGCGTGTTATGCAAAGCTGCGACCATGCGTATATGATGTCTGCTGGGATGGAGTATTACGGCTTTATGGATAAGGATTTGACATAGTATTTTACACAGCTGGATACATATATAAAAGCGTTTATCGAAGATGGTTATGAGCCGTACAAAAAGCTGGATTGCTCTATTAATATGTTTGATTTTTTCATGAAGTGTATAATCGCGATGATTCGTAAGCGTGATATCGATGTGAGAGCGTACCCACAAGGAATCAACATGCTCGAACTTTTAGCAAAATTCCCAGCGAAGTACGATGACGGGATGATGCAGCGCAAGGCGGAAAAGATTAAGGGTTATTTTGAGGAAGCAAAGGCTTGGTATGAACAATTAGATTTTCACGTATTCAAAGATATACTGCTAGAGGCGACGTTTGATAATTTACATGAATCGAATTATTTGTTTGTTTATTATTTACTAAAACATAATGAGAAGCCGAACTTGCATGATTTAGCCTATCTATTAATGTCACAGCCACTTTGTCATACGGAACGTGCCTATTTTATTGCCTACAATCATGCGAAAAGAGCAGCAGCGTTAACCGATTATGCCGATACGGCGCTATTAGAAAATATCATATTTTTACACGGTGTTCCAGATCAAATGGTTTCAGATGCTGAAGCGGAGAAAGTCGCCCGAAAATTTTTGGCGATAGATTCAAGGAACGAAATAGCGAAGCAATGGTTAAAGGAGAGAAAATAGATGTCACTTTGTTTATGTAAGGAACTAAAGACGTTAAAAGTAGAAGCAGATATGGGGGCGAATCCATTATGGTGTCACGAATGCTGTGCCAACTTAGATGTAGATGAATTTACCTTGTTAGAAGCACTAAAGGGTGAGCTTTTACAGTGGGGAGAGACTTACGGTACGTGGATTGATTGGGAGACGGACGGCGTTGTATCAGGTGGTGTCGCAATGGATGAAGCACATAATGCACGCGGGGCCAAGCTAACGGAGCAGGTAAGGAACGAGCTAATGCAATATGACGTTGTATTTTCACCTTCAACATTCGCGAAAAGACATAGCGAGGTGTAAGGAGGCAGACATGGCTCAAACATCTTTATATGCATACATACAATTGATTGGCAATACGATTTTCCTATAGAGGCGGTCACAGAGCGTTTAGGTATTCAGCCAACAAGAACGTGGAAGGTTGGTGAAAAGGTACTTCCAGACAAGCCATTTGAACGTTTTTACACATGTTGGATTTATAAAATAGACCAGCTTGAAACGTTAGTGGTAGAGGATGTACTCGACCCTTTGTATAACTTATTTAATCCGAAGGTAGAGATTATCAATCAGTTAAAGCAATAGTTCGATTTAACGGCATAAATAGCGCTTGTTATCGAAATGGAAAACGGTCGCACACCAGGATTAGTGATTTCCCCACAATTTAGCCATTTTGCAAGTAGCGTGGATGCACTGATTGGTATATGTTTATCCGTTTAGTGGGGAGGACGAGGAATGTGATTAATTTATTGAAATATGACACGTCTTACGAATGGATAATCGACGTAAAAGAAGACTACGTTGCCTACGCTGTTTTAGGTGAGGCGTCTGATTATGTTGCGGAAACGAGCGAGCGAATGCGTAAGTTTGCGAAAAAGTTATAGGTGTTTCCGTTTTATTTACACTTTGAAAGCTATTATGATACATCCAATGACATCTTAGCGGAAACGGATTTTGATATTCAGTACAAGCCGTCAGGACGAACAGTGGAAAGGGGCTGGCTATACATGAAACTAAGAGCGTATAACAGGAAAATGCGCTTCCTCCAATTAGACGAAAGCTTTAACCAATATGACGTCATTAGTGAACTGGAAGTACCCGTCGTGATGCAGCACTTCGCACAAAATCGCTGGTCGTTTCCAATGACGCTTTATTTTGAAGCGTATCCATTTAAAAGAGAGGACATAATAAGCGCGCCATTACCCGTTCAGCAAATGCCTTCAGAAAAACGAATCATCAGCCTTTCACTGAAAGGAATGAGGCGCGAGGCATTACAGGCTTTTATGGTGAACATTGAAAATGAAGCAGTGTTACAACAGGCTTTCGACGAATTTTTCTATGTCGCCGAGCAAAATCATTTTTTCGCTTTAACAAACGAGCCGTGTATTACATATAAAGGAGAAGATCCAATCGTCTGCACAGAAGCAGCAGAGGTTTTACTAGCCGATTATGATGGACAAGGTGCCATTTTTATTACCAATCATGATGCAAAGGAGAATGACGATGCGTAAATTTATTGAACCATTTGTCGTAGCACCGATTGCCTCGCAGCAGATAGAGGATGAAACAACTTCTTATTTTGATGAAGCCGGTCAACTGCTTGCAGAAGCGAATACGCATGATGGGCAGTTATATTTAGCTGTATTTTATGGTACGAATGAGCAGCCACCAATTACAAAGCAAGAGCTAGAAGCCATTATTAAGCAAGTGCAGCACGTATTTGAACTTGAACAACTGGTAGTGGAGTCGATGGAACAAGAGGATGGTGGTTGGGCGGTTAGTCTGAAAATGCAGGAGCCTAAATTTAACGTCTTGGTGCCAAGCAGCGGGATGACGATTACGATAAGTGATACGGGCTTTGTGAAGGCGGTTACTGTGAGTGACAATGATTTCGAAATACTATACCCTGACAAGCTCATTTCAAAGGAGGAAGCACGCGCTATATTGCAGCGGCAATCTTTGTTACAGCTTGGCATCATCCCGGAACTTGGCTGGCAATACGGCTATAAGCAAAATCACGACCTGTACGGGCTGAGTGCTGATGGGACCCCACGTTTATGGAGCAATGAGGAGTTTATGCAAGGCGTTACCTATGAAGCTTTGCCTGAAGTGGAGGAGCTAGCGAGTTTCGAAGCCTTTTTACAGGGAGGACGAGCAGAGCCTGTACGTTTTGAACAGTTAGAACATGAACAATACTGGGTGATTCCGAGTGATGAACGGATTTGTTTAGACGAAGACGGTTTTATGCGAGCATGTCGAGTCGTTAAAAGCTTAGTTGGGCAGCATTACGACAGCTATTTGATTGAACATGTGCCTGCATTGGAGCGACAGAATCACACGCACAAGGCCTATCGTTTTATCTATCAGTTTGAGGGGATTTCATTTGAGTTTCAAGCGATTTCAATTACTGTTCGGTCCGACACAAATCAAATTATGTCTATTTCATATACACCGATGGCCTTTGATACGTTTCTTAATTTGCAACCCCCGACGATTTCCCTTGAAGAAGCCAACCAAATCGCACAGCATCTTGTTGATGTGGAATTATATTTAGAAAATGATGTAGAAAATCGTAAAAAGCTGTCCTTTGTCTATCTAATCACTTACCCAACCTCGCCAACAGGTGGACATATTCAATATGTTGAGGGGTTTACAGGAGAGATTCATTGGGTGGAGACAGGGTGGTAAAATGGAGGCATACAAATGGGATTATCACATGAGTTCGGCATAATTATTGATATTCAAGATCAGGCGTATGAAAGCTATACACCTGAAAAATATGACTGTATTTCCCTTCATGATGATATTATTTCAGACATAATGGAAGCTTTAACTTTGATGCCAACGTACTTTCATCGTTTAGAACTTCCGAACTTTGGCTTAGCGTATCACGGTATCACGATTATTCCACCAGTATCGCTTCCGTTATTTTTAGATATGGTGTTACAAAGTGATGCATGGAAACGCTATGAAGAGTTAGATGAATTAGCCGTGAAAATTAAAGAAGCAATCCGTTTACAACGCTATATGATTCATTATGGTATTTAACGAACGTTTAAATGAGAGAGAATACATTGATTTTAAAAAACGGTGTCATAGGCTTTACAGCAGGGGATTTGTCATTAGAACGCGACTGGGATGAGCTACTAACAACGTTTAAAAAGAATTGCTATGCGGCTGTTCAACACGTAAAAGGACAAGTGTTAAATTGGTATGAGCCAGACATAGATATTTCTTATGCGCATGCTCAAGTGAATGAAGGTAGAACTGATTGGTACAATGAAGATGGCAATTTAGATAATCAAACCCCTACACCAGCCGATGATGAATAGTGAATGTAACATTGGGGAGTCAAGAAGTCATAGTTAAGGTTTAAAAGAACCAAAATAGTTCTCTACAAGGCTGTTTAAGATATTATTGTTTTGCTTTTCTACGACAAAAAAAGCGTACACTAGTAGTGGAAACCGAGCTTATACAGCAACAGCTATTTGAACAAGAACAATCAGTGAACTACGAATTTGTCCACGAAACAATGTCTTTAGTTCGAAAAGATTATCAAACCGTACTTATATTATTATATTTTATGATTTTAAAGTACAAGAATTTGCCTATCTCCTAGATAAGCCAATGAATACGATCAAAATGTATTTACATCGTGGTCGTATCCAAATAAAAAAGCAACTAGAACAACGCATGAACAAGCCAATTAAGCAGAAAGAAGTGATACATATGCTAAAGGCACAACTAGCGAAATTAGCGTTAAACTATGTGTCAATTCCTGATCACTATCAATTATTAGTAGAGGATTATACAAATGAACAAGCTACATTTATATGGTCGACAGACGATTTAGAAGAAGGAATTGAAGTGTCACTTGATCCGAATGGAAAATTATTAGATTTAACTAGACCTCCTTCAACAACAGGTACACTCGTCACAACGCAGCAGCAGCAAGCCATTGCAGAACAATTTTTAACAGAGCAATACACTGAAGCATTAGATTATTTAACTGTGTCTACAATCATTGAAAAAGAGGATGAAACAAAGTTTTTATATAAACAATTTGTGGGAGACTATCCTCTTGAAAGCTATTACACAAAAATAATCGTTTCCAAGTACGGAGAAATCATTGATTTTAAGTACAATGGCTACACGAAATCTCCACCAAAAATCCCTACGCAGCTTGCCAGCAAGGACAGGATTTTACAACAAGTATTTAAAGCCCCATGGACTTTATCGATGAAGTATTTAGTGAGTGACAATTATTCTGTTGCACAGTCTGGCCTGTACCCGATTTATGAGAGTCCAATTGTATACCAGTCATTTAATGCAATTGATGGAAAAACTACGGGAAGTCGAAATGGATGAAAATACACTCGGCATTGTATGGCGAAAAAAAGAGTGGAAAGCCCCGAAAGATAAATCAATTGAAAATTTCCTGCTTGAACGTATAGAGAATACGGTGAAGGCGAAGATTGATAAGCATTCTAGGAATTTAAAGGAGTTCATGTGGTTTAAAGAGCGTACAGGTGAACTGGATCTTTCGTTCGAAGCTTGTCGCGATATTGCTTGTACATTTATTGCGACATATTTTAAACAATATGTTCCTTATTTACAAATGCAAATCAAGAAACCATCCTTTAATGAGGCGAACCGTGCTTTTTTCACTTTTCCGCTGCACGTAGCTCATGGCTTACAAATAGAATGGGAACATTTTTACGTTGGCGTAAATAAAACGACGGGATTCATCGATATATTCAGGTCTCCTAGTATTGACCTAGAACTTCTTTACTCCTATGATTCTGCAACTATTCAACCTATAGAGAACGTAATACCTGCCTTAAAAGAGGCCGATGCCTTTTTACAATGGTCTAGACGGTATGATGAAAATAAAAACGATGAAGTATTACAATATCGATTGAGACAATCGGAAACAAAACAGCAGATTGTTGGTATAGATGCAACGACAGGACAACTTATCGTCAGTAAACTTTAAATAAAGCGGAGTATTATAGCCCAGAGAATATATAACTTTTAAAAGCCTACAAATGAAACAGGATTGTTCTTGTTTCGCAATCGGGCCAAATTATTGAAGATTAACATTGCTGAAAATGGCAATATTTGAGGTGATTGGTATTAAACAAACGGAGCAGTTCAATCGAGTATTACAATATCGATTGGGACAATCGGAACCTCTGTTCCAAAATTTGTAATAATACATCTCAGCAGCATGTAGATTTTTAGTATAGTAGTAAGCTATACGTAATAAATGTTCATTATGACCATCTAATATTTTTCTCAAATTCAGAAACACCCCCTTCACATATATAACGAGTCTGAATTATTTTGTGATTCAAAAAGTATTTTTTTGATTTTTGGTAAATGTCATACATTTAAATTAGGATATTACAATAGAGAATGCCATTCCCTATGTGAATCCTGACCGTGAGGAAGATAGAAAGAATGAGAAATTATCACTATTTAATAGAAGTGTAATGGAGGGCACCGCAGATTGAAATTTTTCGAGATAGATTTTACTTAATAAATGTGTGAGATTTAAAAAATGCTTATTGTGGATTAATTTGGTAAAATATTTAAAGGGGGAAATATAGTGAAAAATTTTATTTCTGTTTTCATAATAATTGTTGTAGTGGTCTTAGTAATTAATATAGACATTGACAAAAATAATAGCTACTCTTCTGATATTAATGATGAGAAACAATGGAATCGTATTGCATTTGTTCTTGATAATACGTGGGATGAATTTGGTTTATTAAGTTTTCAAGTAACCCCAGATTCAAAAATTTTAATTGAAATGGATGAAACTAAAAGTGAATTACAATTGATAAAATATTTAAAGGAAAATGTAAATAAAACAGATTTGAACCAATACAACATTGAAATTATTAAAAGAAGTTTACATGAAGTTGAGACAGAGCGTTTTATGATGGAGCTTTCAGGTATTATATCTGATTATTTACAAGAAAAAAATTACCACGATGTAGATCTTTACGACCTTTCAATGGAACCTAAACCGATACTAAAAATTTCTATTCCTAAGTCTAGTGAACAATCAAGCGAAAACATCAAAAAAGAGCTAGAAGATGTATTGGCTTCCAAGAGCTCGGAATTACTAAGAGAAGATATTTCTTATGAAATTCAGGTGATAGAACTTAATAGAGAACGTACTATTGAACCAGTTGCGAATATTAGTGATATTGTTGAATATTCTCAAGATGAGGGGGAAAAATCAATAATTTATGATACAGATATTTTTAAAGGAAATGGTTTCTATAAAATGTCTTGGGCACAACCAGCAGATTCAAAGGAATATAAATTTCATGTAACAAACAATACAGGGATAAATGTAACAGTTCAAATTCAACAAAGTGGTCATACTCAAACTTATGATTTAATGGCAAATAGTTCTAATACATGGATTCAATCAGTTGCTGCTACTGGTGACCATACAATAGTTGTAACAACTTCTGATGGAAGAATTTTTAAAGGGGATGTTATTGTTAGTGTAGGTGCATTAGAAAGTATTGTAGCAACCGGTACGAAGTGTATAGTGTACGATTCAAAGGAGGATACATATGAATTGGATGGAAATAAAGGATACATCCGATATTGAGTATTTACTAGAGCGTTTTGGTTATTTTCATGATGGCTGTTTAAGAGAAATGTATATGTGGACAGGAACTTATGTAAATGAAGATTTATCTATGGAAGTGCCAGGAGAATTAGATACAAACGTAAAACTATTATTTCAGCGTCAATATGCTAATCCATCTGCTATTGAAATACTATTTGAAGGTGTAACGGGTATTCGAATTATTCCGAGTCCAGAAAATTACGATTCAATAATCATAGATGCAGTAATTCTAAAAATTGAAGATAATTTTTATTGGGCTGATAACTATGATTGGCATCCTAAAGAAAATGCGGACAATTATAGCAATTGGATTTCGGCGAAACAAATGAAATGGCGAGAAGTAAATGATTGGATGGGTAAACAAAATCGGTATGAGCTTAAAAACATTCCTAAATGAAAGTTTGGAAATACTTCAAAATGTCACGAATGTTTTTAAATTAATGTTTCCCGGCTTTGCTTAGGAACTTTGTTTATACATCTTCTTTACAGGTAGGTAGCATAAACGTTTAATCTCAGTATTTTTACTTGCTTGAATTGTTCTTCATTTTGAACGTTGAATAAGTGAGTTTCATAAATTCACCTTTAGCAATATGCTTTTGGTGAACATCAGGTTCAAAATCATTTATACATGTTCATTTTTAGTAGACCTTAGCTGAACAAAATAGACTGTGGTAATGTCAATATTGTCAATTAGAGTTATTTTGTACTATAAGTTAAATATAAAAAAGCCAAGTTTCTCAACATGCAAATGGAGAAATTTGGCTTTTATCGTTACTTTGGAAAAGTGCTCTGTAATGGAATAGCTGAGCAGTTTCTAATAAAACCTGTATTGTGGAATTCATTTTAACTGATATAATACATAATTTAATCTTTTAGCGTAATAGGTGACGGAAACAATGACTTATAGTCGATAGGAAGGAAAGAGAAATTAGTGTAGTGGAGTATAGAGCTTCTAGCTATGGACAAGAAAAAATTCAACCGTACAATGAGAAGGAATGAAACGAGTATAATACAGCCACTTTAAAGGTAGCCCTGAAAACGGAGTGATTGGGTGAACAACTCATTAATTTGTTTATCATTTATTTAGGGGTATAAATAGTTCCACACCCTACCACCAGACCATAAAAATCCATGTTGAGTGGACCTTTTGGAATCGGTGTAGAAATGTAAAAATGTAAATAAGGAGATGAATTCAGTGTTTAAGGATTTTAAGATAACGGAAGGCAGGCCTTTGTATATTCAGCTTAAGGAATATTTAATAAGAATGATGACGAACGGGCATTTACTTGAACATCAAAAGCTTCCATCCACTCGTGAACTCAGCTCATTATTAGCTATCAGTCGAAATACCGTTCTTACGGCTTATGCAGATTTAGAGCAAGAAGGCATGATTTATGCAGTAAAAGGAAAAGGACACTTTGTAAGTCATGTAGAGACCTTTCAATCTCCAACTATCGAGTTAAATTGGACTGAAAAAATCAATGAGCAAACCTTTTTATCTGAAAAATTAGATCTCATGAAACACGGAGTACGTTGGAATAAGGAAATGATTTCATTTACAAGTATCGCGCCCGATGAAAAGCTATTTGATGTAGAAAATTTTAAAAAGGCATTTTTAAATCGTATGTCCATTGAAGGAGACATTGTTCTTAACTATGGTTATGCAAAGGGCTATAAACCGCTTATCGACTACCTCCTTAACTACATGGAGATTAAGGGAGTAGACATTCGAAACAAAGATATTTTAATTACCAATGGCTTCACAGAAGGACTGGATATTCTTTTATCCACTTTAAATAAAAAGAACGGCCGTGTTATTTGTGAAAATCCAACCCATCATGCAGCCCTCAAGCTCTTTCGATTACATGGCTATGAGATCGATGGCATTGAAATGGAGGATGACGGTGTCAATGTTAGCGAGCTAGAAAAATGCTTATCTAAACAGGAATATGATTTTGCCTACTTCATTCCGTCATATCATAATCCAACTGGAATCGTAACATCCTCTCAAAAAAGAAAGAAAATCATGGACCTGTTTTCGGCCTATCAGCTTCCTATTATAGAAGATGGATTTAATGAAGAATTACGTTACTCAGGATCCCATCAGGCTCCATTGGCTGCTTTTGCTGGAAACGGCAATAATGTTATTTATATTGGTAGCTTCTCTAAAATTCTTTTTCCTGGCTTGCGAGTTGGCTGGATTTTAGCAGACAAAGAGTTGATTTATTATTTGGAAAGTATGAAAAGAGCTAGAACGGTGCATACGTCAACTTTAGATCAAGCCGTGCTATATCAATATTTAAATGATGGCTACTTTGAGAAGTATATAAAAAAAGCAAAAGCAGTCTATAAGAAAAAATATGAACTAGCTGTCCATTATTGTAAGCAATATATTCCATGTAAGCGAATCACCAGTGACGGTGGGCTCCACCTTTTTATAGAACTAGATTACAACATTGACTCACAAAAGCTTTTAGAAAAGTGTTACCAAAAGGGAGTTGTTTTTTCGACAGGGAATGTATTTTACACAGACAGTAGTGGACAACATACGTTACGGTTAGGATTTTCTAGGTTAAATGAGAAAGAAATTATACAAGGAATTAAAATCATAGGAGACACTTTAAAAAATAATTATGGAGGTTAAAAAAATGAGAGTTGGCGTCATTATGGGCGGGGTTTCTTCCGAGAAGCAAGTTTCAATTATGACAGGTGAAGAAATGATCGCTAATTTAGATAAAAATAAGTATACAATTGTACCAATACACATAGAGAAAAAAGAAGATTTAGTGGAAAATGCAAGGAATCTTGACGTTGCGTTACTGGCGCTACATGGCAAGTACGGTGAGGACGGCACCGTTCAAGGGGCCCTTGAAACTATGGGAGTTCCCTATACAGGAAGTAGTGTTCTGTCCAGTAGCTTATGTATGGATAAGAATATTTCGAAAAAAATCATGAGGTATGAAGGTGTGCAAACACCAGATTGGATTCATCTTATGAACATTCAAGAGCTTAATATGGATGAACTAGATAATATGGGGTACCCAGTAGTAGTGAAACCTAATTCAGGTGGCTCAAGTGTAGGCGTAAAAATTGTGTATGACAAAGAAGCGGTAACATCTACGATTGCGGAAGTATTCAAATGGGATTCCGAAGTGATCATCGAAAAGCTGGTAACGGGCGAGGAAATCACTTGTTCGATATTGGATGGCAAGATTTTGCCGATAATTTCTATTCGTCATCAGAACGAGTTTTTTGACTACACCTCTAAATATAATGATGTGACTACAATTGAAGAGGTGATTCAGCTCCCCCCTGAAACATATAATCGTGTTGTTGCTTCAGCGATTTCTTGCTATAAATCATTGAAATGTAGCGTTTATGCCCGTATTGATATGATCATGAATAACGGCGTTCTGTATGTATTGGAAGTTAATACATTACCTGGAATGACGAAAAACAGCCTGTTACCTAAAAGTGCACAATCAGCAGGTATTCCGTATCCTCAGCTACTTGACTTGATCATTGAAAAATCACTTAAAGTAAAGAGAAATGATGGATAGAGCAATAATAAGCAGATATTAGCCTTAGCAATATTTTTACATATTATTGAAATAGAATACGAACAAAAGATAAAGATAAAAGAATCGTGGTGTCCCATAATGATCGAAACAAAATCTTATTTAGCAAACGCTGTAGAACAATTAAAGCCTTCTGGTATACGCCACTTTTTTGACTTGGCTACAAAAATGGAAGGTGTTATTTCTCTTGGCGTAGGAGAACCAGACTTTGTCACACCTTGGCATGTCAGAGAAGCTGCAATTTCATCGTTAGAACAAGGCTATACTTCTTATACAGCAAATGCTGGACTACTTGAACTAAGAGAAGAGATTGCTTTATATATGAAAAAATACTTTTCGGTTACCTATGCTCCTCAATCAGAAATTATTGTGACTGTGGGTGCTAGCCAAGCAATTGATATCGCTTTAAGAGCAATACTAGATCCAGGTGATGAAGTCATTGTTGTGGAGCCTTGCTTTGTCTCGTATGCCCCACTCGTAACGATGGCTGGAGGCGTACCTGTTACTGTGCAAGCATTAAAAGAAAATGAATTTAAAATTCTTCCGCATCAATTAGAAGCAGCTATTACAAAAAAGACCAAAGCGATTATGATTTGTTCTCCTAATAATCCTACTGGTTCTTTGCTTAATAAAACAGAATTAGAGAAGATTGCTGAACTTTGTGAACAATATGATTTGCTTGTACTTTCCGATGAAATTTACGCAGAACTTGTTTATGATGAAAACTATACAAGCATTGCCTCTATACAAGGAATGCACAAGCGAACGATTTTACTAAACGGTTTTTCAAAGGCATTTGCGATGACAGGATGGCGCTTAGGGTTTGTTTGTGCTCCTGAAGAAATATCCCAGGGCATGTTAAAAATTCATCAATACACTATTATGTGTGCTCCAACGATGGCCCAATATGCAGCGCTAGAAGGGCTAAAACATGGTAGATCCAATGTAGAAGATATGAGAAACATTTATCGCCAACGTCGTAATTTTATCGTTAAATCTTTTAATGATATGGGGTTAAGTTGTCATTATCCGGGCGGAGCATTCTATGCATTTCCATCCATTGCGTCAACAGGACTAAGTTCTCAAGCATTCGCAGAGCAGTTGTTATTAACTGAAAAAGTTGCTGTTGTTCCAGGAGATGTTTTCGGTGAAAGCGGTGAAGGAAATATTCGTTGCTCCTACGCTGCCTCTATGGAACAACTACAAGAAGCAATGAAACGTATTCAGCGATTTGTTGATAATCTTGAAAATCACAATCACTAGTATTAGATAACTTCTTTTCTTTAAAAAGTAACTGTTAGTTTTATAATTGAGTAGAAAAGCAACCGTAAATATAAACCTAGTCATATCAAGGGTTTGGAGTGTGTGAGTGTCGATATTGATTCACAACAACTAGCTTAGAGCCTATGAGATGAATCGAGCTGACTAATCATGCACAAGGTCAATTCTCGATTCGTCTGACAGCGGGATTCTAGGAAGTGTTCTTGTGATTGTTGTGAGTGTAGCAACAGGTCTTACATATATGGTAAGCAATCATACACTTAAGCCCAACCTTGATGGCTATGTCAGAATTGCATCATTGGTTTAAATATCATCTTTATATTTTTTACAATAGAGATAGTTAATCGAATAGCACAATAAACTCCATAAATCATAGCCAATAATATAAGAAAAATTATTATTTGACCTATCCTTACTTCCATCATTTGTCCCACCTTATTGTTCCAGTCTTAAATTACTACGCTTTTCTTAAATTACTGAATAATCAGTACTCTATATAGTATAGCGTATTTACAAATATTGGTTCAAGATGGGTGTGTAAGTGCAACAAGAATGCATGACCGTTACCACAGGCGATACGATAGGGTTTGACTGCTTCTATTCCTTGTGAAGTTTTGTTCTTTTTGTTCCAATTAGAAGCTGTCTTTTAATCAAGTAACTGACATAGTCATTAACAGTAGCAAAGAGCAACTAACAGGGCAATTGTTAAGGAATCATAGGAGCTTAACAATAGAGCTATACGATAACGAGAGGTACGTACAACTGATATAGGTTTATGACTGCTCGCTATGGCTTCATACTACAAGTAAAATTTACATTTTATTTAAGTGGTCGTGAAGCTTGTCACAGCTGTAGAGTGACCTCACAGGTACGTCACAGAGTCAAGGTTGACCAAAAGAAAGAGCTTATTGAGCAGTTAAAACATAGCCAAAGTTTCACAAATGAGGAAAAACTAAAGCTCTTACAGAACGTTATTGTCAGTGATTTTGAGCTAGAATATCATTTCACTAGGCCTAATTATGATGATGAAGTTCAAGTTTTCAATGATATTTTTAAAGAGAATCCAATTGAATCTAGCCTAGAAGCTATGCCAATGGGGATAACTGTTAAAAGGAATCGTAACTATGTATCAGCTATGCGCCATCTTAGCTATAGTGAAGATTCTCTTTTCTTATGAACGGCGTAAGATATTTGTTGGATAAATCTAAAGGTGAACTAATTCGAAAGTATATTTTGTGTTGTAAATAGTATTTAATACTGCAATCTTCAATTAAAGTACGATCACTATATTGAATAAAAAACGTCTCTAAATCAGTGTTTGGAACGTTTTCTATATGTATGATTTATAGCGTTTCATTAACTTTTCTTTATGACTTTCCATAATCTCTGTTAAATCGATATCGTATTTATCCGCTAAAATAAATAAATTATCCAACACATCCCCGAGTTCTTCTTTCAAGTTTGCCAGTTGCTGATTCTTTGTTGGTGTTTCCTCGTCTGGACGGTCGCGACCAATCTCAATTGTACGGATCGCTTTTGATACTTCTCCTACTTCTTCTGTTAAAAAATTTACACGTATAAATGAGTTTAAGTCATACCAGCCTCGTTTCTTACGATTAGTCAATCTTATTTAAAGAATAATTTATATTTTTTATGAGTGTGAAGTGGTGAGGGACATCCCTCACCACTTCACACTCATTTTTAGATACGCC
>NZ_PYWM01000052.1 GCF_003049665.1 Lysinibacillus mangiferihumi
GCTCTTCTTTTTGAAAATCTTTTATCCCATTGATATCTTTTATATTCTTCTTTTGTTACTGTACGATTTTCAATCTTTTCTTTTATTTTTTTCTGCTGACCCCTACTTAAAGATTTGTATGGTGTAAGTTTTGGTGTTAAATCAAGTTCTGCTTTCAGTACCCTTTGGGCAATAATCTCTTTTCCTACTGCTACTTCTTTATTACCCAGAGCTTCACCCGCACCCTTAGTTCCCTCAGCAGGTTTACTATCTTTTGCTGGCGGTTTGGAACTATTCGATGGCTTGTTTTTCCCAAGTGTTCCCGTATCCGTTATTCGGCCAACGTTCACACCGGCAAGCTCTAACTGCGGTGTTCCCAACTGACGCAATTGGTCCTTTACTTCGGCTACTTTGGTTTGGAACTTATCTTTTACGGTGTCTAGCTTTTTAGTGGCTTTTTCTTTTAGTTGGCCTATTGATCCTTTATTCGTAACGGTTTTAATACCATCAACTACACCATTAAATGCTTTCGCACCCTTAGTTACTAATTTACCACCTGTCACTGCCATTCCTGCGAATGGTATCATCGCTCCTACGGAGAGGGCTGCATTTACCTTGTCTCCTCTTGCATAATAAATCACCGCATTCAAGCCATCTGCTACTTCTCCAACCCCCGGAACCAGCCCTACGACATCTAATCCTACTTGGAGCGTGTCTAACATATTTTTAGGTGTTACAGTACTTACTACGACTTTGCCTAATGCTCTGGCCTTTTCTCAATTCTTAGGGTATGTAAATATCCTTCTGTTTCTCTAAAGTTTTTAAAATATATATGAATGTATACATCGTCACTTTTCCGCATGTGCAATTCATAGCTATATGTTCCACTATAAATCTTCATTTTCACTTTATATTTCTTCACTCCCAACATATAAACACGTAAAAATGCCGAATGTGGTACATCATTATAATCTATAACAAACTTATCTATTGAAACCTCTATTTCCATCGCATTTTCTTCCCCTTGTATGCTAGTACTTTCAGCTTATAAAAAGGTGGAACCACTTTTTATAATTTTATAAATCATCAAATATTCAGATTAAAATCTCCCATACCCCTTACATCTTCAAAACCAAAAATAGTTATCACACCATCGTCCATATGTTTATAAATAACCAATAATAACGTTGAAAAAGCAAAAGGCTTATTTTCAAAATGTATTTCATCTAACTCATCTAACTCATCTAACTTCTTCTGCCAACATTCAATAAACACTCCAGAGGAATTTAAAGATTCTTAGAAAAGTATAAAAGAGCGTCAGAACTTACTAATTTTTTGCTTAGAAATTAGTATGTCGACGCTCTGAGACACTTACCCTCTACATATCATTAAAAGTGTATATTTATTTCTTCTCTTAATGCCTTTTCTAAATATTCTTCAAAATTAATAGCAATCACTTCTTCTTCACATGTATCATGATCAAACCTTATTATTTCCATACTAGGTGAATTAAAACCTACTGGATTGCCTGCACCATCTATTCCAATTACAACAAATTTCTCATAATCTTTCGGAAGACTCTCTCTAAACTTAAGTGTTTGATTTACAAATGACGGCGTAGCAACAAACTCCGCCTCTTTCAATCCTAAAACAACTGCTTCACCAACTGCTCCCGAACCATACCTCAAAAGAAAAATCTTAAAATCATTTGGCAAATTGGCTTTTAGCTCGTCTTCAGCTTGTGTCACATCCTCAATGTTTACAGGTCCTCCAAATGCTTCAGGACACATTTCAAACTCTTCATCAATTGCATTTAACAATTCTATTTTCATTCAATTATCCCCCTTTTAATAATTTCATTTGCATATCTTGCTTTCCAGTATTCCTTACGCCATGTATTAAATTGCTGTCTTTCTTCACCGGCACCAACTCCACCTTTATTCCCTAATGGATGTTGTCTTTTATTCCCTAAATCATGATATCGATTAGGCATTTCAATTATTGGTCCTTCAACTTTTTGTTCATGATGATGAAGTATAATTGTATCATTTGCTCCATCTTTTGGAGAGTAACCTTTTTTAAATAAAAACTTTACTTGTTTATCAGATAAATGTGATAATGGGCGTTGAGCTTTAACCTCAAAGCCTCTAAAAGTTGCTTTGAATTTACCTGTTTGTTCGTACCCTTCTATTGCTTTTTGAATCTCTTTAGGCGTTACTTTATAAATATCGTCTTTAACCGTACCCTTAGGAATATCTACTAATGTACTTTATGAAAGGATGATAGTTTGTTAAACCACCACCCATTTTGTTTAACTTACTTTTTCTTTAGGTTGATCTGGCATGATATACGCCGTTTTGTTTCTCATCATACCATAGATGATTCTGACCAACCTTCTCATAATACAGAGAAGAGCTTGTGCCTTGGACTTTCCTTCATTTAGTTTCTGATTATAGTAAGTATAAAACACAGGGTTACGAGGTATTTTACTACCTTTACATACTTGAACTTGTTGAACAGCTAGGTTGTAAAAGGTATCATATAATTTTCGATTACCTTGCTTTGTTTTCTTCATCGTTTCCTTACCGCCCGACCCCATTTTAATAGGGGCTATTCCTGCATATCTTGCCAGTTTATCAGAGGTTGCGAACCGATGAATGTCACCGATTTCCGCAATCAAAGCGGAGGAAGTAACCGTATCAATCCCTGGCATCGTTTCAAGCTGCATATCTAGTGTTTGGATAGTTACTTTTAATTCTCTATCTACTTTCTGAATTTCCTGCTTCTTAAAGCGAATATCTCGGACGATACTCTGAATGATAAAATCTCTTGATGTTTGGTATTCACGCTTTATCTCTCCATCTGTTTGAACAAGTGATAAAATATGTTCTGCTTTTCTCGTTGAACAAGCATTGTTACTCGCTTCTAATAGGAATACTCTTAATCTTTCTATTGTTTCCCCCTCCAAATGAGAGGGAGAGGGATAATTCCCCCAAAAGGCTAATGCTGTTTTGCCATCCACTTCTGAAAAGAAATCCTTGTAACTTGGATAATGATAGTTTAATTGCATATGAAGTTGATTCTTCAAAGCAGTTTGTGCTTTCACTAAAGCATTTCTTCTGCCCACAAGTTGAGCGATTATCCAATGAATATCGGATGGTGTAGCGTCTGGTAAATACGGTAGCTTACGAATTAAAACATCTGCCACACACTGGGCATCCCAACTATCATTCTTTTGAGTCATGGCGTAGCTGTTTCGTTCTGCATTGGATAAGGAGGAATTAACAAACTTCACTATATAACCTTGTTCTAATAGGTATAACGCTAAATCTCTACCATAACCACCCACATCTTCTAATCCAAATACAGGAGTCAATCCTTCTGATAGGAATCTATTCACGTATTCTAAAAAACTTGGAAACATCAAAGGTTTATTTTGAAACGTCATTTCTCCTAGCTTTTCAAACCAACAATCCAATATCACTGCCGTATGCTGAAATTTATGTAAATCTAGCCCTATATAAATATGATTATCTCGTTTCATCAGAAAACCTCACCCCTCATTTAGATTAAACGGATAAAGTGAGACAGAGAATGTCGGCAACCTTAGGTCGAGCGTTAGTCTCATAAAGACTTGCAAGGGTACGAAAGCCTATCCATTCTCTATCTGTTAACCGTTATAAAATGGCTTGATGTTTGCCATCTGCTGTTATGTCTCCATAGTGATATAGCCCACTATAAAACGCTTTTCTATCTAAAATCCGTTTGATCTGGACTTTCGTAAACAACTTCCCTTGTTTCGTTCGATGTCCTTCCTCATTCATTTTCTCTGCTAACTGAGATAATGTCCAAGAAGGATATTGTTGCTTTAAGTCAAATACTCTTTGTACTGTCTGTGCTTGTCTATCATCTATGACAAGCCTTTTTTGACCTTTTTTCACTTTATAGCCTAAAGCTACATTACCACCTGCATAGCCACCCTGTTGGGCTTTCTTGTTTCGCCCTCTTCCTAGCTTTAACGATATTTCTAATCGTTGATATTGGTCTAATAACTCCATTAAGCCATTGATTAAAAAGTCACTAGGGTCTTTCTTATGGATACTATATTGTGGTTGTTCAATACTCCGAATGTCCACTCCAAGCTTTTTAAATTCACGATGAACTAACACTTTTACAATGTCTGACCGCCATAATCGACTTGTATTCAATGTGACAACATAATCCACCTCATGGTAGGAGAGATACTCCAACATCTCCTGAAATCCTAATCTGTCCACTTCTAACGCTTCTTCATCGACTTTAGCCCCACTGATACCCTCGTCCTTAAACAAGCGTAAAAGCGTGTATCCTTGAGTCTGACAATACGCTTTAATTTCATCTTCTTGGTAAGCAAGACTGTATCCATCCCTTACTTGTCCTTGCGTGGATACTCGAATATATCCGATAACTTTCATGATATTTCCCCCTCCGTTACGCTAATTGAGATTAACGTAACGCTTAGCCGCTATATTCATTATAAATTCATTGTATGCGGCTTTAGCGATACATTCAACCCCTTTACCGATACAAATTTGTAGTGTATCGTAAACGTAACATGAAAAAGAGAAAGGGAATCACTATGCCTATTTCAATCAAACTAAAAGAAATCTTGAAAGAACGTGACCTTTCACAACGTGAATTGGCACGTATGACAGGGCTTCGTCCCAATACAATAAGCCATCTTTGTTCAGACAATGTGGACAGGGTTTATCTGTCAACGATAGAAACGGTATGTAAAGTGTTAGAAATCGACATTCAGGAGTTAATGGAGGTGGAGTAACCTCTCGACATAGTAATCGTTCTATGTACGTCAAAGTTGCGAAAAAAATTTCGAACGTAGAGAAAACAAAGATAAAGTATTTAAAGATTAGAGTGGAAGTAACTGACGATTTCAAGTTATTGTGAATGTAGAAAATGCTATAAATAGGGTATAAATTTAATAGTGAATGTACGTACTATATAATTTGATAATACATCTTGTAGGTATTACAAAGGTTACATCAAATCTTGTATTTGTAAGCAGGATATTCAACACTGGGTAGCCTCTCACAAAAAGAAACCTTGACGGACTTTTTGCCAATCAAGGTTCTAATTATTGTGTTTAGTAATTATTATTTAATCAATGTCATCATAAGCATCACCTAGATTAACGAAATCATTTCTTAGCCAATACCAATGTTGACCTTGATTACTTATCAATCGTTCAAGTAAATCTGTAAAGGAAGTTGCAATAATTTGCGACTCCCCCACAAGTCCGTGACGGTCAAAGAAGCTATCGTAACATCGCCCTAGTCTATCCTCTTTGAGGTCTATTGTTAAATATTCATCCTTGCCATCGTTACATATAATATACCAATTAGATGAGATATCTTCTTCGCACAATTCACCTACTATTATTGGATTTGCAAGAATAAATCTTTCTGGAGGAACAATATAAATGGGGTAATCTTCATTTTCGAATAAGACTAATCCACCACAAAGACTATAAAACTCTTTTAAATCCTCTGGTAATATGTGCTTTGTTATCTCAATACTAGGTAGCCCAGTAGGTTCTAATATACGACAGTAAGGTAAAACCTCTATTTCTTTAAGTAACTGCTTAATCTTCTCCATTTACTTCACTCCCGATAGTTATAAAGATTAAAAGCTTTGTAATACTCCTGTCTAGCTGATTTAGGAACATTTGCAGCATCAAACATATCTTCTGTAAGCCTTTGTATCTCCTTTGGTGAGACTGATTGCCAATCAACTTTCCCTCCAACTTTTTTACCCGTTTTTTCAAATAACCATTGTCTATACACAGCTTTTGTAGCATCGTGTTGTTGTTTTGTTAATGCTATAGTCGGGGTATTCCCTCCTCTACTTACATAGTTTGAAACATTATGTTTAGCCCACACATCCATAACACCATGGTGATTTTCTAAAGGTGAATTACTAGGTCTATATGGTACGACATCATTAGGTTTTACAGTTTTATCTATACCCTTAGTTCCCTCAGCAGGTTTACTATCTTTTTCTGGTGGTTTGGAACTATTCGATGGTTTTGGATTCGGCGTTGGCTTATTTTTCCCGACTGTTCCCGTATCCGTTATTCGGCCAACGTTCACACCGGCCAACTTTAACTGCGGTGTTCCCAACTGACGGAACTGGTCCTTTACTTCGGCTACTTTTGTTTGGAACTTATCTTTTACGGTGTCTAGCTTTTTAGTGGCTTTTTCTTTTAGTTGGCCTATTGGACCTTTATTCGTAACGGTTTTAATACCATCAACTACACCATTAAATGCTTTAGCACCTTTAGTTACTAATTTACCACCTGTCACTGCCATTCCTGCAAATGGTATCATCGCTCCTACGGAGAGGGCTGCATTTACCTTGTCTCCTCTTGCATAATAAATCACTGCATTCAAGCCATCTGCTATTTCTCCAACCCCCGGTACCAGCCCTACGACATCTAATCCTACTTGGAGTGTGTCTAACATATTTTTAGGTGTTACAGTACTTACTAAGGCTTTGCCTAATGCTCTGGCCTTGTCTCAATCCTTAGGGGTATGTAAATGTCATTCTGTTTCCCTAAAGTTTTATAATATAGATGAATATATACATCGTCACTTTTCCGCATGTGCAGTTTATAGCTATATGTTCCACTATAAATCTCCATTTTCACTTTATATTTTTGCAATCCCACCATATAAACACGTAAAAATGTAGAATGTTGTACATCCTTATAATCTATTACAAACTTATCTACCGAAACCTTTATTTACATTGCCTGCTCCTCCCCTTGTATGCAAGTACTTGTATAAAATTTAACACTTAGTACACTAATTAAATAATCGTAATCTTTCCAATTTACGTATATAAACATGCAAAAAAGCACTTGTCGCCTGTCATAGACAATCAAGTGCTTTAAGTTCATACATTTTCTAAGTTTATTAATATTTGCAAGTTTTATAAGTTATTTTAGTATTGACAGTATGACATCTTTATTAACACTTAGCAAGTGTAACGTTTAAACCCGTTAGCTTGTTTAATCTCGTGTGTTTGTTTCTTATGACATCATAAAGTAGTCCTTGTAAGTAAAATGTCATCTCGCCTATTCTCGCTCTAATTGCCGTAATATTAAAATAATGCTAATACTCCTTGATGGTATAACCTTCATGGAGTTAGTACTTCAAATTCGAGAATATTCTTAACTGTAAACAAGTTAAAAATGAGCGTCTTTCATTGTACTCCTGTTTATCGCCACGAACTTTGTCATTCTCGTATGTAAATATAAACCAAGTAGTAAATGTAATAGTTTTATCTTTTGTCACTGCAACCAATTTCATATATCTGCTACTTATTGTAAGATTCAAGACAAACAGAAAAAGAAAAAGAAAAAGAAAAAGAAAAACCTTGATTAAGTAACAAGCACCTGATCAAGGTTTAGTGAATTATTTTGAGAATTTTTCTACTAAAAATGTATACAAATTTTCATATTCATTTATTCCATCCTCGTCATCTTGCTCCCAGTCAATAATCGGACATTCATTATTGGCTAATCTTGAAGTATCAAGACAATACACACCGGATCCGTAGTTCTGTATTACAACGAACTCCATCGGTAAACCATATTTTCTCCATTCTTCCGTTTCTCTTACACAAGTTGAAACCCCGCGAAGTCCACCTCCGAAAATCTCTATCCCAAAAACTCCCCCAGTTCCATATTCTCGCAAAAACCATTTATAACTTTCTGGCAACTTTACATTAAGCCTTTTCTCAATATCACTAATTCTACTATTAATCTCCTCGAAAATCATTATATTTTTGATCTAAATCTGGGTCACTCCTAAAACTACGTTTTTTCCTCGTTTTTCTTTCCTTCCTAATCTCTGAAATCTCATCTATAGATTTATTAGCCTTTGAAGCTATTTTATCAATAGGCTTAACTCTTTTAAATTTATTTTTTTCTAAAAGTCTATGAAGAATTCGATAGTTTTTCTGATGTACTGTTTGAGGAATCTCTACCATTGGTCCTGGTTCCTGTTGTAATATATGATGCAAATTGATAGCCTTACCATCTCTACCTAAAGGTGCCCATCCCATTTGAGCCCTCTCTAAATTAGTAAGACCTTTATCAGGATCAACCATGTTCCAATCAATATCATTCCTTTGATAAACCCTTCTTCCTTGATATTCTACAGAAGAATATATCTTGCTGTTAAATTTTGCATTTTCAACTTTACCCGTACCCTATGTTGTAATCTTAAAAGCTAAAAATAAAAAAATCAGTTATTTACCACTATTAAACTACTTCTTTTTCTTTCACTATCGGCAATTCATAAGCTGTTTTATGCTTCATCATTCCATAGATAATGTTCACAAGCCTTCTCATTATACAAACCAATGCTTGTCCCTTTGTTTTGCCTTCTTTAAGTTTCCTTTGGTAGTAAGCATAGAACACTGGGTTTCTTGGAAGTTTGCTCTCTTTTGCTACTTGCGCTTGCTGTACGGCGAGGTTATAAAATATAGCGTGCAGCGCCCGATTTCCCTGTTTGCTTTTTTGTTCCTTGCCTTTCCCGCCAAAACCAAAGTAAACAGGCGCAATCCCCGCAAATCGTGCTAATTTATTGGCATTAGGAAAGACCCTTACATCACCTATCTCGGCAATTAATGCGGAAGCTGTCACAAGGTCAATTCCTGGCATAGAGTCTAGTTGAAAGTCTAGTAAGCTCATTAACTCTTTTAATTCTCTTTCCACCTTGCCTATTTCCTGCTTTCCAAATAAAATATGGCGCAAAATGCTTTCTACAAAAAAATTTCGTGTTTCTTGATATTCTTTTGTTGTATTCCCATCCTCTTTTACTAGCTTCAATATTTCATTTGCTTTTTTCACGGAACACGTATTATTACTCACTTCTAATAAAAAGGTAGTCAATTGTTTTACACTCACACCCTCTAAGCAAGATGGTGAAGGGTACTTTTCCCAAAATGCTAGTGCTGTTTTTCCATCCACCTCTGAGAAAAACTTCTTATAGCTTGGATAATGGTGGTTCAATTGAATGTGAAGTTGGTTCTTCAAAGCACCTTATGCTTTCACCAATGCATTTCTTCTAGTGACCAGCTGTTGTATCGACCAATGTAAATCATGTGGTTTTTCATCTGGCAAATGGTTCAGTTTATTCAACAAGATGCGTGCCACACATTCTGCATCCCAGCTATCACTCTTTTGTGTGGTTATATGGCTTTTTCGTTCAGCGTATGAAAGTGCTGGATTAACCTCTTTTACAACTCGTCCATGGTCCGTTAGATATTGTGCCAGTGCTCGACCGTAACCACCCACATCTTCTAAACCAAAAACAGGTGTCAAACCATCGTCCATATGTTGATAAATATCCAGTAAAAACTTTGAAAAAGCAGATGGTTTATTTTCAAACTTTATTTCATCTAGTTTCTCTTGCCAACAATTAATAATAACCGCCACATGGTGTTGCTTATGTAAATCTACCCCCACATAAAAATGCTTCTGTCTTTCGTGCATTAACTTATCCTCCTATTCAATGGAATGAAAATGCCGGCAACCTTAGTTCGAGCGTTCACCTATCGTGCGCATTGGTACGAAAGCCTATCCATTTTCACCTTTACATAGGGATATATAAGAAAATGAGTCCCTTTTTTAAGTAACCTTTTAAATTATTGCTTCATGTTTTCCATTTGCCTGTATTTGTCCGTATGTATAGATCCCTTGATAAAAACTTTCTCGGTCTAATATTCGCTTCACTTGTACTTTCGTAAATGCTTTCCCTTGGGTTGTTTGATACCCTTCTTCATTTAAAGCATCTGCCAACTTAGACAGTGACCATTTTTTATTTTTTTGTTTAAGTTGAAATAATCTTCTTACTACTTCTGCATGCCCGTAATGTATTTTTAGTTCTTTTTCACCCTTTTGTTTGGTATAGCCAAATGTCGCCCTTCCTCCTGCATCTCCGCCTTCCTTTGCCTTTTTATTTCTCCCTTTTGTTAGTTTTAGGGCTATTTCAAGTCGTTGGTATTGGTCTAATAACTCCATTAAGCCATTGACCCAAAAGTCGTTTGGGTCTTTTTTGTGAATGCTGTAAAATGGCTGTTCAATGCTTTTAATATCACAGCCATATTTCTTCAACTCGCGTTGAATCAGTACCTTCACAATATCTGACCGCCATAATCGGCTTGTATTCAGCACCACCACATAATCAATTTGGACAGACGAAAGGTGAGCCAACATCTCCTGTAAGCCCACCCTGTCTATTTCTAATGCTTCTTCATTCAGTTTTGCGCCACTAATTCCTTCATCTCTAAAAATATGAATCAAGTTTAAGCCTTGTTCCTTACAATATGCTTTAATTTCATCTTCTTGATATTTCAAGCTATATCCATCTCTTACCTGCCCTTGAGTTGAGACTCGTATATACCCAACAACGTTCAACTTTTCACCCTCCCGTTACGAAAATTACAATTTATGTAACACTTTTTAAACGAATAGCGAGTATTATACGACCGTCTCTAATAAAAACACAACCCGCAATTTATTAAACCAACGCAGCATAAGGACTCCCATTCACGTTTCCTATTGTTTATCGCCACGAGCTTTGTCAATCTCTTTAGTTTTTTGCCATTCTATGTCATAACTACCCCTGCTATGTGAAATGTCATCTCGCCTAATTCTCGTTATTGTTCAGTTCATCCAACTGTTAACACGATACTCCATGATGGTACTACCATCATGAGCTCTCGATTCTCAAACAAATCATTTTCTTATTGTCTCACCAATTATCATCTGTTTTAAAATAGATTGAAGTAAAAAACCTTGAAAGGCCTTTCAAGGTTTAAACTCCTTAGGATTCAAATGTCATTTTCTCAGGAAATACACCGCCGTCCTTAACTAGAAATCTTGCCATTCTTTGAGCCGCTCTATCGAAGTAAAATTGACTTGAATGATTTGGGTTGTTAATCGGTTCTAATTCGGAGAACATTCTAGTTTCTTTGTTTAATTCAATCTTTCCCATTATCTCTTCTTTTGGACCGAATCTATAAATCACAACTGATTCATCCTCGTAGTCTTTCAAGAGTAAAACAAAAGCTCCCATTTATGATCACCTCTAATCTATTTCCCACGGACGACCTGACCTAATAGCAGCGTCGTGAGCAGTTTCATAGTTTGTCTTAAATATACCTTCAAACCTTGACTCAAACAATTCATGATTCAATAAATCAATGTCTTTCGAGTTGTAAGTTCCTTGCTGTAATCTAGTCCATGCTTGGGCAATTTCATAATCAGGGTCAAACCTTCCATTTCCACTTGACTTGATATGTTCATTATTAAATACATGGTCTTTGATGCGTTGAATTCGAATTTCTGAAATTCCTGTGTTCTTTGAAATCGCCTGAACATCTGAAGTTGATGCTCTTATACTATCATACATTTTCGATGCTTCAGCTTCTTGACGGAAATATTCATCTACTGAGAGGTTATTACGACCCCCAGTTTGAACATTACCCGTACCCTTATCATGCTTCTTCACATACTCGCCTAGTTGATCGATTTCTTTTTGGGTTGTCTTTGCATCCTTTGCCTTTATTATTGGCAAGAATCGTAGGTATCTTCTATTACCTTTTCCCAATTTCGTACGTTTTCTAATACTTCTTCGCCCTTTTTCACTTTCCTAACAGGGTTAATTAATGAGACCGCTGCTTCAAAATTTTCTTTAATTGGCGCATTTGCATCAGACACTTTGAGATAATCCTCAATAAACAGGGCATATGACATTTTGGAGCCTAGCATCACATAAGGATATAGGCCATCTGGAGTGACAGTTGATTCTGCACTTAAGACCTTGCGTTTATCTGCAAGCGTTGTGATTGGTTCACCATCACTGCCGATAACTCTCGTTTTTCTGTGCTCATCTAATAGGGCTTTTAGTTCGGCTTCACTTGTTATCCTGTTTTTATCCACTGACGCAGTTTTTGCCTTTGTACTTGAACTATTCGTTGGTTTCTTGGTTGCTTGCGCAGCTTTTTTCACCACTGGTAGTACCTTTTCTTTCATTACCTGCTTCGTTTGTTTGACAGCCGCCTTTACCTGTTGCTGGGCTTTTGCCAGGAAAGGTAATCCTACTATGTACCGGGATATACTGTCTATTATATATTATGATTTTGACCCTAGAATCTTATTATTTTAACCATAATAAAAACCTTGAAAGGTGATTAGCCAATCAAGGTTTGTTTGGTATTCAAAATAAATCTCTCTTGATATAAGATATCATTATTTGTTTCTTCGAAAGAAATAATTAGTTTAAATTAAATATTTTTTCGCATCAACTTTTAGTTTCAAAAACTTCGATACCCTAAATTTAATCCATGTGTTTCTCAGTAATCTGTATACTTCTCTTCAAATTTAAGTCCGGGTATCTTTGATCTAAGCAATACAGTAATTCAGTATACTTTTTCTTTGCAAATTAGATGCCACTTCTTCAAAAACATCACTTAAAAATGAAAGTTCTGTTTTTATACAAACCTGCAAAAAATTCAGAGTCTAATTTGCATCTCCGCTTAATAAAATAATTAACTCTTCCCATCTTTGTTCAATTCTTGGATCATTATTATCTAGTAATGCTCTTGCACCTAAGATTGCTCTGACTTTGTCTTCAAACATTTTTATACCTCCCTTTATAATTGAGGAGGGATTTAACATTATACATGAACTCACTATTACCATTAGTTCAATTATTCATGTTATTAACTATTCTTATCACAATTTCTTTGTCCCACTCATCAAGATCAGTCATTAATTCTTCATATTTCAATTTCGATTCAGGTGTATTTATAGTCCCAAGTGCCGCAATGCTATAATGGCCTATTGTATCAATACCGAAAAGTTTATTTACTTTAGGGTCTCTAAATTCACTAATCTCTACTAACCTTGATATAATTTTCTCATTACATAATTTTCTATTGACAATCTGATCTATAGCACTCACCAATACTTGATTATGATGAATATCCAAACATTTAATAATCTCTAGGTCGTTTAGTTTTCCCTCTCTAATTTCCCTTGATAAACTTAAAGGTTTCATTTCTCATCGCCTCCCTTTATTCATTTATAGGACCAAATGCTTCCTTTTGGTGCATACGCTATGATATCACGATCTAATATTCTTACTTCTGTCCCCGCTTCCTTTGTTTTCTTAATAATACTTTCCCATTCTTCAGGATGTGAGAGACGACCTGGACCATATATATATATATAAATGGGTCAGCATCATTTTTCCCTAACACAGGTAACCTACTATTACCTGTACCCTTATCCTCGGTAGGCTTTTTATTCGAGCCATTTTGTGATGGTTGGGTATTAGACGGCTTCGGACTTGGAGTTGTTGTGTTTCTTCCAACTGTTCCTGTATCCTCTATGTATCTACCGTCTATACCTGCTAATGAAAATTCATGCTGCTGTGATCGTAGCATCTGACGCAGTTGCTGTTTGACTTCGGCTACTTTGGATTGTATCTGTGTTTTCACGTTCACTACTTGCTTTTTGACTTTTTCTTTTACACTGCCTAAGAAACCTTTATTCGCATTTTGTACACTTTTACTGATGCTATTAAATGGTAATATTTTAAATTTGCGTATTTAAACATGCAAAAAAGCACTTGTCGCTTATTATAGACAATCAAGTGCTTTAAGATTTATTAATTTTCTAAGTTTATTAATATTTGCAAGTTTTATAGGTTGATATTGACAGTATGACATCCATTAATAATTCTTTTAAGTAAAAGTTATCTCGCTCTTATTGCTTTATTATAAATATAAGTTTGGTCACTCTTGTTAGTTATTCCACATTATACCAACATTGCCGTTTTAAATGTCTCTCGCCTAATTCTAGTTCTTTTCTCTGTAGCCCTAACCTAATGTTACAAAATTTCATGAGCTCTCGATTTTCAAAACAAATCATTCTTCTCACTTTGTCCCACTATATTTTAAGCTCTTATATGACATCTTAGTATCTTTTCTAACAGTATGCATTTTCATTTGTCATAGCTGACCACCTTTAACCATCGTGTGGTAGCCCAACTAGCAAAATTTCTAGAAAATAACTATTTGTGGTGCAGTTGCTGAAATCACTTCTATGATATCATCTTCTGTAATAAATACATAATGTTCTATATTCTTTTCGATAAATTTTTCACAACTTTCTTCATTAAACCATTTTATAAATGAAGAATTATTTGATTTATATAATGGCCATGAAAAAAAGTCACCGCCATATTCTTCTGACCAGTAATTGATAGATTGTAACATATCCCCTTCATCGGTCATTCTACAAGATAACGCTGTATAGCCAAAAATAAATTCAATTTTTTTGTCATTTTCACTTTCAAATTGTATTTTTAATCCGGTCCTATCTTGCAAAAGGCTTTCTAGCCAAATTCCATTAGGAAAATCATCCAAAGGTTCCCATTTTTGCCAAAATTCTTTTTCCATAGTTTTACTCCTTTTAATATCGGAATTTTATTCTATCATACTTACCTTCTATAATCTCAATCGTTGGTTCATTACCTGAACTTTTCGATCTTACATTTATATCTACCATATTGCCATTTAAATTTATCTGACCTCGTTTACCAATCTCTAAACCGGTCTTCTTATCAATAAGCGGTTTTATATTTATAGGATTTAATGCTTCGAAATCCTTTAATGCTTCGTTATATCCACCAGTTTTCGGATATATTGTGGATTTCTTCTCTTGTAAAGGTTTTGCACCGCCAATTAAATCATCAACTGTTTTACCCGTACCCTATGTTGTAATCTTAATATCCGCTAATAAAAAAACAATCTCTCTTAAACCTTATTAAACTACTTTTTCCTCCTTTATTATCGGTAATTCATAGGCTGTTTTGTGCTTCATCATGCCGTAAATAATGTTTACAAGCCGTCTCATTATACAAACCAATGCTTGTCCCTTTGTTTTCCCTTCTTTTAGTTTCCGTTGATAGTATGCATGGAATACTGGATTCCTTGGCAGCTTACTTCCTTTTGCCACTTGTACTTGCTGTACAGCTAAGTTGTAAAATAAAGCGTGTAGCGCCCGATTTCCTTGCTTGCTTTTTTGTTCCCTTCCTTTCCCACCAGAGCCAAAGTAAACAGGCGCAATACCCGCAAATCGTGCTAATTTGTTGGCATTCGGAAAACGGCGTACATCGCCTATTTCTGCAATTAAAGCTGAAGCTGTCACGAGATCTATGCCTGGCATCGTGTCTAATTGAACGTCTAGTAAACTCATTAACCCTTTTAATTCTCGTTCCACATAGCGCATTTCCTGCTTCTTAAATGAAATGTCTCGGACGATGCTCTTTACTAGAAAGTCTCGTGTTTCTTGGTGTTCTCTTACTGTGTTTCCATCCTCTTTCACCAATTTTAAAATTTCACTCGCTTTTTTCACCGAACATGTATTGTTACTGGCTTCTAATAAAAAAGTGGTCAATTACTTAACACTTGCACCCTCTAAACAAGGTGGAGACGGATATCGTTCCCAAAATGCCAATGCTGTTTTTCCATCAACCTCTGAGAAAAACTTCTTATAGCTTGGATAGTGGTGGCTTAATTGAATATGTAGTTGGTTTTTTAAAGCACCTTGTGCCTTTACTAATGCATTTCTTCTAGTGACCAGTTGTTGTATCGACCAAAACAAATCCTGCGGTTTAGCATCTGATAACTGGTCTAGTTTGTTCACCAAAATTCTGGCTACACATTCTGCATCCCAGCTATCACTTTTTTTGTGGTCATGTGACTTTTGCGTTCAGCGTATGAAAGAGCTGGATTTACTTCTTTTACAATTTGTTCATGGTCTGCTAAATATTTAGCTAATGCTCTCCCGTAGCCCCCAACATCTTCTAAACCAAAAATAGGTGTCAAACCATCGTCCATATGTTGATAAATATCCAGTAAAAACGTTGAAAAGGCAGACGGTTTATTTTCAAACTTTATTTCATCTAGTTTCTCTTGCCAACAATTAATAATAACCGCCACATGGTGTTGCTTATGTAAGTCTACTCCCACATACACGTGTTTTTGTCTTACATGCATATGCCCATCCTCCTGTTCAATTGAATGAAAATGCCGGCAACCTTAGTTCGAGCGTTCACCAACTGGTGCGCATTGGTACGAAAGCCTATCCATTTTCACCGTTATATGAAGATATATAAGTAAATGAGCACCTTTTTTAAGTAGCCCTT
>NZ_PYWM01000053.1 GCF_003049665.1 Lysinibacillus mangiferihumi
CATAGGGCATTCACCTCGTGGATAATTTTGGTTTGGTCACTTAAATTATACCATTTTGGGAGGTGCCCATTTTTTATTGTTTGAAAACCCTTGGGAGACAAGGGGTTAGAATTGTGAAATTAACTCACATATGTTTTTGTTTGATCCTTATAAGGCCGTATACACCCCTAGCTATTCACCAAATATAAAAACATATTCTTAGAGTTTTCTTGAATCGCACTTGTTTTCTATATACTTTTAGTATAGAAGAAATTGAAACTGCTTGTAGCATGATAATGATGAAGGGAAAAGATTTCTTCTTAAATGGCATGTTCGCTTAATAAGTTGTGGCCACTCTGCTCAAATTCGAAATATAGCTAATAACCCATTTTTAATTTCAGCAGAGCATTGAAAAGCATGAAAGAAAGATTCCGTAATATGGTAATTCGTTCTTTTTATTATTATAATAAACTTGGGCGTTTTTCAGCCAATTCGAAATTAAAGATGATTTGGGAGCAAAGTACGCATCAATCGTTCACAGATAATAAGTAGCTTTCAATTATGACGCGTTAGGTAGGCGGTTAGAGAAGTGTTCGGAAGGAAAAGCTACTTATTTTGTATGAGATGGCAATACGATTCTGAATAGTATTTCTCACAGGATAATTCAGATAAATTCGAAAATTTTGTGGAGAATACTTCACAGACAGACGCCGATATCGCAGATAATCTAGTGACATGGGTATTCAATGATGGCTTTGTTCCTTCAGCTAAGATAATGAGTGAAGGCAACTAACATTATTAGTGATTATCTAGGAACACCTGTCGAAGCCTATGATAAACAAGGTCATAATGTTCGCAAGAATTAATAAATGATTTAAGACAAGATTTGAGAAAAGGTAAAATAAGACTACATTGTGAGGGGTGATTTTTATGAGTTATTATCAGTTATATAGCAATTATAGAAGAGATGTTTTTTTTGATTACACAGAAAAGAACACTTTTAATCAATATGATTTAGAAGAGGGTAATGTCTACCCTTTAGATGAGAAACTTTCTTATTCAGTAGATAAATTTGATACTTATTTAAACGAATATGATATCCTGCCAACAATAGGGGGACTATTGGTAAGTTTAAAATTCAAGAAGCTAGTAGAGCGATTAGGTTCAGATTGTCAGTTTATTTCTGCGGTCATAACGTCTGCAAAGAGCGGCGAAGTCAATGAAACATTTTTTGTCATGAATATATTAAATGTAATTCCTTGCTTAGATATGGAGAAATCGGAATATAAACCATTATTAAAATCCTTACCAGACGGACCAATCAAACTATTGTCTATAAAGTATGTACCCAATTCTTTAAAAGGGCATCATATTGTAAGAATGAAAGAATATACAGGGAATATCATTGTTGATGAATTATTTATAAAAGCATGTAAAGAAGAAAAGATAAAAGGAGTAATGTTTGTCAAAGAGGGAAGTACCCAACGACCGGAATTCGTTGAAATGTAGGGTATTCCTAAAAATATTTAGTGCTTATTATCATGAATCAAAACAGTTATAATACAGTCTTTTCTCAATACTTCCTTAACTAAGTTGTCGCAACATATGTAAAGAAATTGTCGTAAGCTTTTTCTTTATATATGTTTTTTTATTGTATATTGAATTATGAAAGTGCGTTTCTGAAAATTTACTTAACATAAAGATGTAATATATTTAGTGCAGGATGCATACCCAAATCTTTTCGCTTGACGACCATGGGCAATGTCCAAATGTCACGCTAAGAGCAAGCCCAAGTAGCCAAAGCTGAGATACCCGAAGACGTGCCTACAATTGGGACGTCAATCATCAATTACGCAGTATGGTCAACGAGCTAACGGATTTCATCCCATTTAGATATTAAGGGCAGTATGAAGATGTAGAAATTGGCTTGTATTATAACCGATTCCAATACTATGACCCAGAGCAAGGGAAATACGCAGGTCGACCCGATTGGACTGGCTGGTGGGAATCCTACTTTGTTACGCGTACGTGAAAATTTCCAAACATTTTATCTGATGTTTTTGGATTAGCACCTACAAATCCGAATGATAGAGCTTATTTAAAAGAAATACTGGGAACAAGTAAAAAATTTGGTGGAGCCTATATGTTTAGAACAATTGATGTAAGGGATTGTATTACTAAATGGTATATTGGTAAAGCTAATAACTTATATACAAAGATTAAGACAACATTTAGGTTCAGGTAAATTAACATCCACATAGCTGGGATACTTACAAATACTGGTAGTTCTGCATGGCAAAGAATCAGACTTTTTTCAAAACAGAGGCTAATATAATAAAAGCTTTTGAAGATGCAGGCGAAGACCTTGCAAATAAAATAAAAAGTCCTGGTTGTTCAAAATAAGGGAATCAAGGAGAGGATATTATGGTTTTTGACAAAGTTTATTTCAATAGGAACTTTAGATTTATTAATATAAATCCAGATAAAGAGGTAGTTGATATCGAGGATATAAGAAGGCAAGAAATAGACAGTGTGTCAATTACACATGATGCCATAAAGCACAAGTTTGAGGATATTAAAAATCTTAATAGCATTTCAAATATTAGGGGGCTTAGGTTAAACTCTTATGATTATAAATCCTTAAATGAACTAAAAAATTATAGTTCATTAGAATACTTTAATTTTCTTGGGAAAACTGATGAAGTAATTCCTTTTTCGCAGTTAAATTCATTGTGGTGTGTTTACTTAAATTACAATAAAAAAACATGTAGTTCAATTTTTCAAAACAAGAACATTGAGTACTTATTTATTGATAATTATAGTGGCGATTCTTCTGAGGAGTTCAATATATTTACAGAAGCTAAAAGAATAGGGCTAGTAAAAACTAAAATATTTGAATTTGAAGCACTTAAGTATATGCCTTCCTTAGAGCACTTAGGAATAAGTTATAATTCAAAAATGACTTCTTTAAAGTGGATGGAAGGAGGAAAATCATTAAATTCAATAGGTTTTCAAAATTGTAAAAATATTGAGGATTGGAGTTCAATTGGAAATGTCTCTAGCATAGAAAAAATAATAATTGAGAGCTGTGGTGAAATTCCTTCATTAGATTTCCTTCATCAGCTACCTAATTTACAAGAAGTTCGTATTATCGGAACAACAAGTATTGGGGATGGAAAAATAAAAAATTTAATGGACCATAAAACTATAAAATATTTATTTCTACCAATTAAGAAAGAATATGATATCAAACTAGCTGACTTAGAGGATTTTAACAATCGCTAGAAAATTAGTGAAAAAATCAAACTTATATCTAAATAGAGGTCTAGAAATCTTTAATGACAATATTGAAAGTTTTAAGGTATGCGAAAGGAGATAGACAGGGATGGAGATAGAAATGGCTCGCAAATTATGGTTGAATGAAATGACTGAGAAAGAATTTATAGATGCTTTTTTTCCAAACGGTATAGACTCTGAATATGTTTTAAAATTACTGTATGGCGCTTATAAAATTCGAGATGTGGAAGCTGTTAGATGGATGTTATTTGTTGCTTCTAAATTTGACTTGTTCACTTTAAATTATACAAGGGTACTATGTAGCCTTATTGAAGCGGATTGGCACAAATCTCATGAAGACATTGCTTTTACACTATCAAAACTAAAGCCATTAAACGCTGTTGAATCACTTTATAAAGCTGTATTTCATGAACTTGAATATCTTGATTACGATGATAATTTTGCATTAGCTGTAAAATGTATTTGGGGTCTGGGTAATATAAACAGCCCAGACTCTATTGAAAAATTAAAATCTCTTTCTAAATCTAACAATGAAACTATTAAAAGAAATGCAATGGAACAGCTCGAAATGCGTGGTTTGTTTACTGAAAGACAATCTGAACTGATTTTAAATCTTTTTAAGAATGAGATTTCACAAGGAGATTTTATTGAAGAGTTTTATCCAGATTATCTTTACACTGCTGATGACTTTAAGCGTTCGGATTATGTGTTAAAATTGATTTGCTATGAATATGAAAAAAGAGATGCCCAATCTGTAGAGTATTTGCTTTATGTTGCTTCGGTTTTTGGGCTGATAACTGCGGAATACAAGAAAGTAGCAAGTAATTTGTTTAAGGAAGAGTGGTATCAAAAACAAGAAGAAACCGTCTCTCTTGTGGACTTGGCCAAATTATCTTCAAATCAATAAAATTGGTGGGGAAACTACTTTTTGTGGGACGGAAAAATGATTGCGCATGAATGGGTTGAAGATGGTGGCTATACATGTATAGATAGTGCTACGAAGGCATCTGCAAACAATGAGGAAACTGACTTATCAGCTACGAAAAAGAAACATACTGCTAAGTTTTATGGACGATCAAATACAATTATTGCTATTGATACGGATAAGTTAGACTCTAACAAAGTTTTTGATGTATCTAATGGGATTGATTTTCAAACAGGTAAGCGTTTAAAAATCTAGCATATAGCTATGAAAAGAAAGATGCTAAGGTTCTCATACAAGGTGAAATACATAAAAGTGCCTATACTATTCATAAAAAGGGAAGGTGCCGTTAAATTATGAAAATAGATTATCGAAGTGAAATTGACAAAATTAGAAATTCTTTAAAAAACTATTACAATGAACAATTCAAAAGTGAAGAGGAAGATTACATTGAAAACAAAAAGACTAAAGAACAAGTAAAAAAATTAATAATGCAAGTTTATAATGATAGTACTCTATCTGAAGCAGACAAAGGGTATATAATAAAAGTAGCGGTAGAACTTCTGGCAAAAAATACAGGTTGTGCTGAAGACGTAGAGATTGCTGAAGATATTCTTGATAGTCTTTTTAATGATATGAAAATACTAAGTCAGGAAAATATTGATAATTTTTACGAGCAATATTCAAGCAGAAGATGGCGATAAGGACTAGGTCATTCTCAAAAAAGTAGACGTCCGTTTAGAAAAGTAAAAACAAAGCCCATGTTTATATAGAAAATAGACTCGCCATGACTTTTCAAGTTATAATGAGTCTATTTTCTATTAATCTTGTTTTAGCAATGAGTATTAAGTATCGGAAATTAGGTCTTTTGGTGATCAAGGAGATTGCGATTATTGGTTTCATTATAATAAATTAATTGCCTTGTAATGGCCATTCTTTCAAAGGGTAACGACGTTCAACTAAAGTACAATACCTACGATACAGAGGAGCAATTAACCGCTGCTATCAATGAAAAAGGCGAAGTGTAACATTTGAACGCGATACCAAAGGCCATATTATTAAGGAAAACGACTTTAATAACATGGAAAAATCGTATGAGCGAAGTCTAGCAGGATTCGTGCAACGGATTCAACGACCGGGTAATCGTTGGATAGCGTATCAGCACGATGCGCTAGGAAATATTATTTGCTCTGACTACTATGATGGTACGTGGGAAACATTTACATATGACAAAAACGGCTCATTACAAGAAACGGAAAATGCGCAAGTAAGCGTCAAGCTAGAACGAGACCCATCTGGACAAGTAATTTTATTGATGTATCAACCCCAGAAAATGCTAAAGCAGCAGGGTTTAAAGGACGTCCTTATAATTACGTAGTTTCTTCTAAGGAAAAAAGCTTCTAATGAAAATTTGCAAAAAAGAGGTCGTGAGGTTATGGAAATACAGCAAGCAATTGATACTGTATATAATGGACTAGTATCTGACAATTCGGTTCCAGTAAAATTAAGACTGAACAAAGAATTAGACACTGAGTTACTTAATAAGGTTAGAGTAGCATTAGACATATTGATACACTTCTACAAAGATAAAGAAACAGTTCCTAAAAAACTTGCTTTAGCTATGGTTGATATATATGGTGCTTTTTCATTTCAATCTAGTTACTTTGAAGATGATTTATTAGAGCAACTGGAGGACATCGGAATAGAATTACAAGAAAAAGCTTTGGAACTTTTTTCAGATTAAATGATGAAACTAAAGGTTATTTAATTTATACGATCATCCCTGTAAAAAAACTAAGTAACAATGGGGGTATTAAAAAACTATGCCATTATGGGATAATTTTATAACTGCAGAAATACCTGAAGCTGGAAGCGGTAAGTGGTTACAAATAATAAACAATTCAAAACAGTATTGTGTTGAAATAAAAAATGAAGAGTTAGTGATTAATAGATATCATGAGAAGCACAGTTTACAATATGAATATCTTGATTTGACAATAGTAGGCACCGATTATGGAGAATGGGGAGGAGAATTAAAAGTTATTTATGCTGACTCGACTGAATTATTTCTAAAAAAATGCAATGTAAAATCTATATTTGAATATAAAGGAGACCTATTTTTTCTAGAAGGATTAGAACATATGTATCTCAATACAGGCAGTTTATATAAAATAGAATACGATGGTACTAGCATTTCTATTAAAGCGTGTCTAAATTTAAATGAGTGTCCAATTTCTTATTTTATATTCAATGAAATCCTATATGTTATATCTAGTGAAAATTTATTTACAATAACTAATGAAAATGGAACATATAAAAAGAATATTTTATTCAATAATTTCCCATTTAGTGCATTTGTACCGAATTCACTTGTTGTTTATAAAGGAGATTTTATTATAGGGATGAGAGGAGGGTTAGGGCGAATAGAATATGCAAATACTAATAATGTTCAGTATATGCGATTGAAAAAAATTTTTTAAGTACTCTATTTTGTTGGACTTTATAAAAATTTAATTCAGATGTTCTGAACTTCACTCCAATTATTAGACACAATTATCAATGAAGTGTCCCCCGTCAAGTATAAAGAGGAAATAATAAAAATGCGGCTTGAGCCCTAAATTTCTTGGACTTAGGTCGAAGGGTGACGGATAGTAATGGAAACTCTATGTTAGGAGACTCAGCAAGAACTTTAGGTGCAAGACTTAATTGGATATACTTGTTGATTCGAAAGGAATTGTTCGTCCAGGAACAGGTGGTGTATCTATTTCACCGAGTCCACAAGATTGACCAACACACTCCAGATTTCGGTGGTACAGGTAAGACTCCAATTTGGAAAATGAGGACTGGAGATTTAGGTCCAGATTTGGTTCATGTCCTTGATAAACCTGGTCACGGAACTATTCAACTAGCTAGATCTATACCATTTGGAGATTATCAAAGGCTTTAGCAAAAACACAAATCAATTGGGAGAAATTAACATGCCGCTAAATAACGAGTTTATTCAATTATTCCCAGAGGAAATAAAAAAAAATTATAATGATGTACTAGCTCTTCGTGAAAGCTTGATAAGGTTTAAAGATAAAGGAATGGGTAAAAATTCTATGTTGGAAAACTTAGAAAAGTTAAGGGAAATAAGCGATTCTGAAACAGAGGATATTTTGCTAGAATTGATGGATTTTGTTGTTGGGTATTGTAATCCTAACTTGTCAATTTTCTAATCTAAATTCTATACGATGATGTTGGGAATCAAAATATTATGGTTGATCCTTTTGAATTTGGTGAAATAACCTCATTTCCAAGTGACATACATTTTAGAATAGCACCTAATTTTAGTACAATTGCATCCCAAGCTAATTGTTGGTAGGCCAATACTTGAGGTTGCCAAAGATATTAGTCTCGGTAGAATCAATCCTAAGGAGTTTTTAATTTCATATACAATCGATCCTGCAACAGGTAAAGTAGTAACATTAAATAATTGAGGATTAGCTGCATTGGCTGAAGGAGGCAAATTTCCAGAACACGCAATCTTTGTTCCATATAATAAAGTTCCAAGTCATCTAATTACTGATATAAAAAATAGACCGTCATCTAAAACAATAACTATAACAAAGAATAAAGTCTGTTCTGGTCTTGTTAAGAATGTTACAAATTGTCTAGGCCAAAAATTGGGAGGTATTAAGATGTTCACTTTAAAGCCAGTAAATTTTAATTTCAAAATATCTACTACTGATTTAGAGTTAGTGTATACAGAATCGGGTGGCGTAAGAATTGAAGTGGGTGCTATACCATTAAAGAGTATAGACAATAAATGTGTTAGCATAGCAATTTTTTTTTCAATTGTAGCGGAAGTTAAATGCGTAACGTTAAATTTCGATGAATCCAATTATAATGGTTTTTGTATTTCTGAGGAAGTGTCCATTGGAGATCATTTGGAGAATGATGAAGAAAGATTTCGTCATCCAGATTCAGGATTTTATGAAGTGGTAGATTCAGAATATTTACAGAAAAATAAAAAGAAGTACGACCCCAGAAATAGGTTGAATTTGAAACATTATATTGTTAAAGGATATGACAGTTATATTGAACTAGTGGCATCTTCTACATATTCTTTAAAAGAACTGCTTTAATCTTCTCTAAGAGCTAATTGAGCAATTAGAGAAGATTCAGTGCATCCTGCAGTAATAACTTCTACAAACACTGGTGAAATCAATAAATGGTTTTTATCATGAATATATTATATCTAGTACCTTGTTTAGATATGGAAAAATCGGAATATAGACCATTATTAAAATCTTTACCAGATGGACAATCAAACTACTGACAGTAAAATATATTCCCAATTCGTTAGAAGGGCATCGTATTGTAAGAATGAAAGAATATACAGGAAAAAAATCTGAATTCTTCACAGACCGATACCGCTATCGCAGATAATCTAGTGACATGGCTATTCAATGATGGCTTTGTCCCTTCAGCAAAAATCACAAATGAAGGTCATTACAGTATTATTAGTGATTATCTAGTAACGCCTGCCGAAGCTTATGATGAACAAGGTCATAGGTTTGATCGGCTGAGCTTGATGTTTAGGGAAGAGTGAAGGAATCTACGGGTGAGAAAGACTTTAGTCCATTTAGATATTAAGGACAGTATGATGATCTAGGAATAGGCTTGTATTATAACCGATTCCGATACTATGACCCAGAGCAAGGGAATTATACGCAGGTTGACGCGGGTGGGAACCTTACGCATTATGGGTATGTAAGAGATACAAATAACAATATAGATAAATTTGGTTTATATTCAGATTTATTAGATAGAGGTGATGGTGATATGCCATGTAAATAGAAAAAAGGAGATGTGAAATTGGATAAAATATTAGATGTTGCAAGTTACGGTATTTGTTTATTTTCATTAGATGTTTTAGAAGAATTTTTAAAGAAAGAAAAAGTTAGGTCAAAAAAAATATTGAAAAATTTTCAGGATAATCATAAACGATATATAAATTCACTTGCAGAGGGGATTTGGATACCTTTTTTACCAATAGATTCTATTGAATATTTAATCAAAATTGATAATTATAATCAGTCCTTTGGCGATGAGTGGGAGGAAAAAATGGTATATCATAACTTCAATATTGAAGTTAAAGATACATTATGGATAGCTAGTATTGGTTTATTTTATGAATTCAACAGAAATAAATTTCTAGAAAATGATGAAATATCATATCAAACGTTAGATGGAGAGACATTATATTCTGGATTTAGATATAATGTTCCTTCTGGAAAATACTTAATATCCATAAAAGGCTATACACGTAAGAAAAAATTAGATTATCCCAATCCCAATTTTGGTTTTTTATTTTCTATTAATAAAATAAATGAATTTGAAGGATATAATGATCCACGGGAAGATGAAAGATATAACTTTAATGTGGCAGATATGAAATAACTCTTATAGAAAAGCTTTATCTTAGATAAAAGGAAGGAATATTTAAGGCTATCAATTTATACATATAGATTATTACTTTTTAAGTCACGGGTAGACTAACAAAACAACCAGTGGATTGCGAGTAGCTATGACGCCTTAGGCAATCGCTCCCAAATGCAATTGAATATGGTGAAAGACATCGATTTATCTGTAGAAAATAACTAAATGCAAAGGAGCGTGAAATCCGATTTAAGTTTTTCGGAAGAATAATATGGAGAATACAAATAACATATTAGTTGAGCGAAAAGAAAGTATTATATATCAGTTAGATAAAAACAATGTTGGTAATGGGTGGATTGGGGGAAATGCTCCAGCATATTTTGACGATAAAGGTGAACTTTTAAGTGAAATTGGATCTGATTATAATTTCTATCTTTGTTTTGTCAATCCATTAGATAAAAATAACATGATTTCTATCTTTATACCAAAAGAATACGAAAATCGTGTTTCAAAAAATAGATATCCAAATTGTTCATTGCAAGTATTTGAACATCCAATTTCGATAGAAAGTTTGGATTCTACTTATACCGAATTCGGAATAGTTAAACACTATATTTCAGAAGGTCTTTTTGTAAGTGAAGAAAAAGCATTTGAAACTCCTTTTTTTATTAAATTTGGAGGAAATCCTTTCCTTATCCAAGAAGAGAAATATTATTACGAAGAATTAGAGAAAAATGGATATGATTTTTTGTGTCAAATTGATGAGGACGGCTATCCTAGTGGATTATTTCATTCAGGCACAAGTCTTCCATTTGGGTTTGGTGCTGTGTATTTGTATGCAATTGTGACGGAGGATTCGATAAAGAATCCAATAGTAGGATATTGGCAATATTCATAGTTTGATAAATAATAGTAGAGTAATAAAAAAGAAGGCGCTTAAGCCTTCTTTTTTCATTCCGCTGCATCTAAGAATGTTTTGCTATGAAAAACAGGCCATTAATAGAAACTTAAAATGAGCATGTAACCATCAAGCTAGAACGAGACCCATCTGGACAAGTAATCAAAGAATGGCAAAACGATCATTGCATTACCAGTAGCTATGACGAGTTAGGCAATCGCTCCCAAATGACAAGTAGCCTCGGTGCCAAAATCGATGTCACGCGTAATGAACTAGGCACTTACAAATGACAGCCTCTTGCTCCGAGCAAGCCTAGTGGACAGCCTCGATGTAATACAATGAACTTCGTCAAAAAATTGAGCGAATTCTACCAGGGGATGTTATTAGTAAATGGCAGTATGATATCACAGGTAGACCAACACACCATCGCGTAAGTAGTCAAAACCGCGATACCCAAAGACGCGTCTATAATTGGGATGTCAATCACCAGTTGCGCAGTATGGTCAACGAGCCAACAGGTGTAAAGTGACGTACGGCTATGATGAATTTAGTAACCTCGTGTGGGCCAATCAAGATAGTTGCCAATTTTATTTCTTATACCGCAGCGTCGATGATGTTGGCAATTTATATGAAACAAAAGATAAAAAAGATCGTATCTATGGCGCTGGTAGTAGATTACTAGGAACACAGGATGCCAAATTCTCCTATGACGAAGAAGGAAATCTCCTAGCGAAAGTCGAAAACAATGGAGATACATGGAAGTACGAGTACTATGGCAATGGCATGATGGCGAAGGTCATCATGCCAGATAAGACAGAGGTTATGTTCAAGTATGACGCGCTATAGGCGGATAGAGAAGTGTTCGGAAGGTAGAGCTACTTATTTTGAATACGATTCTGCATGAGTATTTCTCACAGGATAATTCAGTGGAGAATGCCTTGCAGAAAGATATCGATATCGCAGATAATCTAGTGACATGGGTATTCAATGATGGTTTTGTCCCTTCTGCAAAAATCACGAATGACAGAAACTACAGTATGGGATAAAACATGGAATTATACCATGTAATGCATAATAGAAGGGAGATTGCTATGAAGTATAATAAATTTTTTCAAGAACGAAATGAATGTATGGTTTTTCAAACTAATGAAATTGATAGCGGTAATGGCTGGATTGGAGGTAATGCACCAAGTTACTTCGATGAATTGGAAGGCACAGTAAATGAAGAAACAACAATGTATTTTTATTTGTCCTTTGTTAACCCTTTCAATGAAAATGAGATGATATCTATTTTTGCACCCCAAAATTTTGAAGAACGTATCTCTAAAAATAGATATCCAGATTGTTCATTAATGACAATAAAACATCCTAAAACAGAAGAGAGTAAATTGGATACATTTAACAATCCGGATTTTGTAAAACATTTTATTTCTGAAGCCACTATTGTAAGTGATAAAGAAACATTTAATCAAAGGTTTCTTGTGAAATTCGGAGGAACACCAAAGCATATTCAGGAAGAGGAATATTATTATAAGGAGCTACACGAAGATGGCTTTAGTTTTATACTCCAAATTGATGAGGAAGGATATCCAGATAAACTAATAAAGCCAAGAAAAAGTTATCCCTTTGCGTTCGGTGCTATATATTTATATGCACAAATGAAAGAAGATTCAATTGAGAATCCCATAAAAAGTTATTGGCAATATTCATAAGTAAGATACAAAACATATATAGAAGACTTAAGTTCTTTTTACATATGAACGATATTTTCACGGTAGGTAACAGAAGATTATATGTTGCTAAAGAGGCTAATTCAAAGGTGAATTCCAGTTTGGGCGACTAAAGAAAATTTAGGGAATATTAATTTAAATAAACGATTTAGCACTACAACAGCCGGTAGGACAATTGAAATTCGTTGCCCTTAGGTAAAGAAATGGGGGGCGGGTACCCTACGCCATTCTCCGGGGGAGTATGAATTAGAGTTAGATGCTAATGGGTGGGTTTCAGTTGATCAATTGTTAGAATCTTTAAGAAGGTCTGATAAATGGTCGCGATTAAGATTGATGATTTGAAAAAATGGTTGAGGAGTCAGAAAAAAACGTTACGAAATTTCAGATGATAAAATCCTATGAAAATCCAAATTGTGTAACGGATTTGGATATTTCGAAAAGGGTGGTAAATAGCGGTGGAACAGTATGTTAAACCTGATGAAAGCTTATTATATTACAAATGTGATAATGTTGAATTTGCGAAAGGTCACGGGCAGTTATTTACAGAATTTGAGAATGGAATTGCAACTAGGCAAATTAATATAATCAATAACGAAATGTATATTTCTTCCTCGTTGAAAGATTGGAACGAAAATATTGGATTTTTATTGTACGATGGACATATCGATAGCTTAGATTTAAGCGATAGTGTTCCTACTACTAGAATAGAATTTGAAAATAAGTGGAAGGAGGCAATATTAGTTGCTATTAATAAACCTCAAACAAGTTACTTAAAAGGTGATGCTTCCATTCCTTTAGAAGAAAATACACTAATTATTCATGTTGTTAATATATTGGGATTATGGGGGAAAGGCTTTGTTCTATCTTTATCCAAGCAATTCCCCTATGCAAAAAAAGAGTATTTAAAATGGTCTAAGGACAAGGAAACCTTTAGGTTAGGAGAAGTTCAGTTTGTATGTGTGGACCAACAGAAATCGGTTTTTATTGCAAATATGCTTGCACAAAAAGGTGTAAGGAAAAATTACAAAGATAGTACAACTTATATTGGTTATGATGCACTTCGTTCATGCTTAAAAAAAGTTGCAAGGTTTTCATTAATTAATAGATTAACTATACAAATGCCTAAAATTGGTTCAGGATTAGCAGGAGGGGACTGGAGTGAGATTGAAAAAATAATAAACGAGGAATTGATTTATTATAAAATAAAATGTAATGTTTTTGAATTATAGAAAGAAAAATGGTCGAATAATGATATTAGTAAACTCCAGATATCTAAAGGTACAACAAGTATTTATATTTTTAATTGATTACAAGTGCTTTTGTATAAATTAATAAGTGGCGATTAATCCGTTAATTAAGGGTTTATTGTCACTTGTTTTTTGATATTTTATTAATCATGATATAGGTAGAAATAGTAATATTGGGAAACTCAACTTTGCTTTTGCATTGACTGAGCTAAATATGCATAAAAAATTATAACTATTCAAAATTATTATGAAGAATAGAAGAGGTAAAGTGCAGTACAAAATAGTAAGGAACAGTACTTTAACTAGACGAGAGATTCTACAAAGAAGTCTAAAGAAACTAATTTCCGGGAAAATAAAAACTAAATCACCATGTAGTAGATTACATAAATGAATACATGAAGGGAATGACATTTTAATATGGAGAAAAAATTTGCGATTTTTAAAAAAGAAGGTATATTTTGTCCTAATTTACTTGAGGGGATAATGCATACAGAATTTTTCGAAAAAAATCCTTTTGAGCCAAGAGATTCTGATGATGGAGAATGGAGAACCTCAAAAAATATTATAACAGAGTTGCCAAAGGAAATATGGTTCGTTTCAAAAGATAAAAGATATGATTTTGACTTCAGATGGGAGGATGGTGGATTTTTTGTATCATTAGATTTTCTTAATCTATTAAAAAAATTTGAAATTAGGAATTTTCAATATACTAAAATATATATGGTGAATAAGCATAAAGAAAGTATATCTTCAAAAGAGTATTACTTTGTGCGCTTTTATAATAAATTAGAAGATGTCATAGATATGGAGAAATCGAATATTGAATTCTATAAGCAAAATGGTCATATAAGAAAAATATGGGATTTACAATTGAAAAGTAAGGCCATACTTCCTGAAGTGTTTCAAATTAATAACATTAGACTCTTCAGAGTAATGTTCTGTTCAGAAGAATTTAAAAATGAAGTTGAAAAACTTAAATTGAAGGGAATTACTTTTGTTCCTTCAAATGAAGCGGATATGTATAAACCATAAAAATGTAGCTGTACAAATTGTATTTAGTGGTTATAGCAATAGGGAAATTTAAACATACGTTAAAAGAGTAGCTTTTATCTTAGGTTGGATTATATTGCTGCTCTTTTACTGTAAATGATAGGTACATAGATTTCTATGGCATCTTTTGTTTCTAGCAATCTACTGCCCTGCCAGCACCGTAAACACGATTTTTTTGTCTTTTGTTTCATATAGATTGCCAACATCATAGACACTGCGAAAAATCAAATTGCCGACTGTCTGGATTGGCTCATACGAAATTCATCATAGCCGTACATCACTTTTAACACCCGTTAGCTCGTTGACCATACTGCGTAATTGATGATTTACATCCCAATTCTCTTATGACGAAGAAGGAAATCTCCTAGAGAAAGTCGAAAATAATGGAGATACATGGAAGTACGAGTACTATGGCAATGGCATGATGGCGAAGGTCATGAAGCCAGATATGACAGAGTTACTTTCAAGTATGACGCACTAGGTAGACGTATAGAGAAGTGTTCTGAAGATAAGGCTACTTATTTTGGATGGGATGGGAATACGTTTCTGCATGGATATTTCTTGCAGGACCACAGACAGATGACTTACATAGTCTCGTTACATTGGTATCCAATGATAATTACTTGCGGCTCAAAGGGCAAGAGTAACGGAAGTACCTATAATAATAGTTGTTCTGGGTGCTCGTAGACTTGACGGTCAAACTGCGGAAGTAATCTACGTAAGAAAATAAATTCGAGACCTCCTAAACGACCAGATTCTCCAAAAATTAAATAGCCACCAGAAAGTACTTCAAAACAACCTAAAATTGTATGTCCAAAATAATCGTACTATTAAATAAGGAGATTAAAAGGAAAATAAATGGAGTTATACAAAATAATTGGGAAAATAATCAACTTCCGGGTATAGACGGTGTCATTTATATATCAGGTAAAGTTATTATCATGGATTCATATGAAGTTATTGACGGTAATACTTCCAATTACTTTATAAATCCCATATGTGAAACCTCTTTAGAAAGTATAATGTCTTATAATGAAGACGTCTGGTGTGAGATTGAGAAACACCCACAAGTTCAACAGCATAATGATAAAGTATTTATTTGTGGAGAAGGTGGTATGGGTAATGCGGGATTTATTGCTAATGTTGACATGAATAATAATATTATTCAAGATATTGGCAGCGGAATCAACTATAAGAAAAAAGGTTTGAAACAATTAATTGACAAGATTAATAATCGTGATATTTCAAAAGTCGTTGTACTGTACAAAGACCGTTTAGTGCGGTTTG
>NZ_PYWM01000054.1 GCF_003049665.1 Lysinibacillus mangiferihumi
GTACTCAATGGCAATGCCTATACAAGATCTAAGTGGATGACGAATGTAAAGCTAACCACAGCGACAGCTATTGTTGGAACAAAAGGCGTTGGCTCCGTAACTAAGGTAGGGAAACTAAAGGGTAATAGTAAGCCAGTCAGCAGAGCTAATTCAATTATCGCACCTGAAATGAAGGAAAAAATACTTTTGGGGCAGAGAAGAACCCTAATAAAAATGAAATTATTGGGTGGCATTCATCAAACATTAATAATAGCCATTCTAACTATGCTACAGAAGCTATTAAAATCAACCATGATGGTACAAAAGATATCAAAAATATAACTCAATTTCCTGATGGGAATCTTTCAAAAATAAAAAATAGTACAATATTTCCTGAAGGTTGGAGTGATATTAAAATCTTAGATAGTATAACTGATATTGGTAATTCTCCTCCAATAAGTATTAGAGGTAGAGATGGAGCAACTTTCCATAGGGGGATTATTGATGGTGTAGAAATTGATGTTATTAAAATAGGTGATACGGTAGTTAGCGGCTACCCAACAGGACAAATTAATGCTCCATTATCAGGTGGTTTTAGTAAATAGAGGTGGAAAGTGAATGTACGAAAAAGTAGATGCAGTCTTATCTGAAAATAGCGCAGATAATTATTTTTATGACGATGAATTTATGGATGTGCAAGAATTGATGAGTGAGTTTACTAAAATTGATTGGGAGAATTTAATTCGAGGATTAAAAGATAGAGATGATAAATATAAAATTAGATTAGCCTACTGTATAGATGAAGATAACGGAATATATGGATTTAATTTATTATTAGATTTACTTAATGAGAGTGATGAAGTGGCTGAATATGCAATAGATTCTTTACGTTCTTTTGATGGTGAAGAGTATAAAAAAATAATTGCTTCTAATAAGCAAATAAAGGACAAAGTAGAGAAATTACTGAAAAATGCTAGTTTACCTATTGAAAGGATTTTAAAAGCATTTTTACAACAAAACAAATTATAAAAATTCGCAAATATTATTAAACTTAAAAAATACAAAATCACTTGATTTCCTGAATTTTGGAGTGAATTGATAGAGTAACTTTATGGTGAAATGTCTCAAATCTTGTGAAAGCTAAAAAGTCAAAGTATAGTATTGAAAAAATAGATGATTATATAGTGAAATTAATTGATAAGCATTATGAAAAATAGACTTAGGTGAACTAGTATATGAGTAAATAAATCTTAATACTATTCTTAAACCTTGATTGGCTAAATGTCTTTCAAGGTTTTTACTTTAATTTATATTAAATCAGCTGATATTTGAGTGAGACAATAAGAAAATGATTTGTTTGAGAATCGAGAACTTATGAAGGTAGTACCATTATGGAGTTCGGTTTTAAAAGTAGGATAGAGTGACAAGTACGATAATTAAGCGAGATGACATTTTACATGGCAGGGGTACTTACTACTTGAATGGCTAACAAAAGTTTTTAAATTGTCTACAGTTAAAGATATCCTTGAATTTGAATTATTAACTCATGAAGGCTAAACCATCAAGGAGTACTATTTTTATAGTAAAGTAATAAGAGCGAGAATAGGAGAGATGACATTTTATTTACAAGGACCACTGTATGGGTGGCATAAGCAACAAACACACGAGATTAAACAAGCAAACGGGTTTAAACGTTACACTTGCCAAGTGGTGAAAATGAATGTCATACTGTCGATATTAAAATATCTTATAAAACTTGCAAATATTATTAAATTTAGAGAATTTATAAACTTAAAGCACTTGATTGTCTATAACAGGCGACAAGTGCTTTTTTACATATTTAAATACGTAAATTGAAAAGATTACGATTATTTAATTAGTGTACTAAGTGTTAAATTTTTTATAAGTGGGAAGAACAGGCTATGGAAATAGAGGTTTCGATAGATAAGTTTGTTATAGATTATAAGGATGTACCACATTCAGCATTTTTACGTGTTTATATGTTGGGGGTGAAGAAATATCAAGTGAAAATGAAGATTTATAGTGGAACATATAGCTATGAATTGCACATGCGGAAAAGTGACGATGTATACATTCATATGTATTTTAAGAACTTTAGAGAAACAGAAGGACACTTACATACCTTAAGGATTGAGACAAGGCCAGAGCATTAGGCAAAGCCGTAGTAAGTACTGTAACACCTCAAATATGTTAAACACGTTCCAAGTAGGATTAGATCTCGTAAGGCTAATACCGGTGTATGGAGAAATAGCAGATGGCTTGAATGCAGTGATTTATTATGCAAGAGGAGACAAGGTAAATGCAGCCCTCTCCTTAGGAGCGATGATACCATTTGCAGGGATGGCATCCGCAGGTGCGAAATTTATAAATAAGGGTGCGAAAGCATTTAATGGTGTAGTTGATGGTATTAAAACCGTCACGAATAAAGGTCCAATAGGCCAACTAAAAGAAAAAGCCACTAAACAGCTAGACACGGTAAAAGATAAGTTCCAAACCAAAGTAGCCGAAGTAAAGGACCAATTCCGTCAGTTGGGAACACCGCAGTTAGAGTTGGCCGGTGTGAAAGTTGGCCGAATAACGGATACGGGAACAGTTGGGAAAAATAAGCCAACGCCGAATCCAAAACCATCGAATAGTTCCAAACCACCAGAAAAAGATAGTAAACCTGCTGAGGGAACTAAGGGGACGGGTGAAGGTAGTAAGAAAATCTCTGATGTTCCTCATGTAAAAGAAGCAAGAGATATTATAGCGGAGAGAACAAAAGGATTAGATTTAAATCAGCATCCAACTACGACAAAGCAAATGAGTTATAAGAAAATGAAAGCGTTAAGAGATAAGATTGATAATAGAACTATTACAAAACAAGAGTATGCAGATTAGATTACATCTGGAATAAGAAATTTGCTAAGAGACGGGATAAAGGAGTTAAAGAATTTTGGTACCAAGAACAACAAAGAATATTAAATAATGAACCGCTTACTGGAGAGTGGTCTCAAGAACAGTTAAAAGATATTCTTGCTGGTAAAACTCCTAAATTTGATGGTAAACCAATTGCAGGGCATCATAGTTATAGTGCTTCAAAATATCCGCATCTCGCTGATAAGGGAGAAAGAAATAATCTATCCAGCAACTTTTCGTGAGCATTTTTACGGATGGTATGGAAAAAAGTGGGGGAATAGTATTCCAGGTGAGCCTATAATACCAATTAAAGACTTTTAAGGAGGTAAGAATTTATCGTGAAGATGAGACTGAAAATTGATGATGATTCAAATAAATTAAAGTATGTATCGATTATCAGACAGAATAATGGAGCAAGTATTCAAGATATTAAAAGAAATATAGAAGATAATAATGTGGTACTAGAATGTGATTATTTTGATACGGATGAATTAATAGACTTCAAAAAAACAATGGAGGCTTTAATAAGTAACGGGGCTACTGTACATTTGTTTCAAGATAATCGAGAGGTTCAAATTGATTATATAAGTAACCTTATTGGTTCATATGAACAAATTGCTGAAGACAGAGAAAAGCTAGATGATAGAATTTTAGGTGATGATTAAGAGAGATTAGGGTATTGAAATATACATTATAAAATAATAGCAATTATGGTGTTGAAGATAAACACGCATAAACGTATATGTAGATGAATAAAGATAAAGTATATTTGTAGTGGAAAGAAAAAGAATAAGTGTTTTAAAAGTGCATACTCCATGATGGTTGTACCATCATGGAGTACAATGTACAATGATAGAATAGAAAACAAAGTACGAGCTTAGGCGAGATGACATTTTACTGGGTGATAAATATAAACCATGGAATGTATATTAAACTAACGAGCTCGTACAAACTCGTAAGTTTTAACATAGTTTTTGTCGTGATGTACAAAATGTGACATACTGTTACTATAAAACTTACAAATTTATGCTACTTAAAAACATATGAACTTAAAGCACTTGATTGTCTATAACAGGCGACAAGTGCTTTTTTGCATGTTTAATGTAAGCCCGTATTCAAATAACGCATATATATGACAGGCACCTCCCGTTACGATAGATATATCAAATAAGGGAGGTGTTTTCTATGCAAACAACTAAACTAACAATTGTCCCAGTGACACTAGACCCTATCATTGACGAATCTTCATTGACAAATTCACCGCAATTTTCTCCTAATCCAAGCTGCGTCATTAAAACAGCGACCGCAGAAATTTCTTTCTACAATGGCGTAGATGAGCATATCATCCAAACTATCCTGAAGGAGTTGAACAAGTTATGAAGCATGATTTTACATCTATATTATTTGCGGCAAGACCGATATGCGTAAAGGTATTGACGGTCTCGCAACGCTCATCCAGGATTCTTTTAAACTCAATCTATATAGCGATTCTATCTTCTTGTTTTCTGGGTGGAGCAAAGACCGTTATAAATGTTTGTACTTTGATGGGGATGGATTTGCCATGCTTTATAAACGATTAGACAACGGTAAACTGCAATGGCCAAAAGATGAAAAGGAAGTGCGTAATCTTTCACAACAGGAACTTCGCTGGCTGTTAGAAGGTTTATCACTTCAGCAACCAAAAGCAATTACGAAATCTGCAAAAGGCATCTTTTAAACCCAGCTATTAAGATGGTATAATAGTCCACAACTATACTGAACGGAAATGTGGTGAATGATTTGGGAAACGTTTCTACAAACGATAAAGTAATCGAATTATTTGAAGAGCAATTAACTTATATGAAAAAGCAAAACGAAGAACTTTCAATTAAATTAGATCAATCATTATCCCAAAACAAGGCACTCGCAGAACAAATTCGCCAATTAACCAAGGCTTTGTACGGTTCAAAATCAGAAAAATCAAAGTATCAAGCACCAGACGGGCAAGGCTCTTTATTCGATGACGACCCGTCTTTTAACGAATCTGAGCACACAGAAGAACAAAGCACAGCGACGATCACTTACACTGTTAACCGTAAACTACATAAGAAAAAACGGAATGATTCTTTTCATGAAGGGATTGAAATAGAAGAAGTTCATCATCACCCCACCAATACACAATGCGACTGTTGCCTTAGCCAAATGACCGAAGCCGGTAAAACGATTGCGCGTGAAGAAGCAAAATTCATTCCGGCAAAAATGATGTGCATCCAGCATATTGAACATGCCTACGAGTGCAAGTACTGTAAAATGGATGCCACACAAAAAGCACAAATGAAACGTGGGAAAGCCCCACAAGCTGCCATTCAGCGTAGCATTGCAGGACCTACTGTTTTAGCAAAACTCATCTATGATAAGTTCATCCAATACTTGCCTCTTTATCGTCAGGTAAAGGAGTGGGAACGATATGGCCTGCTTACGAATGATAAGAACTTATCAAACTGGGTGATCCGTGCAGCTGAAGATTGGCTTCTACCGGTTTATGAACAGATGAAGCAGACATTAACAGCAAAATCTGTTCTACATGTGGATGAAACCTATGCGCAAATAATCAAACGTTCAGACGGAAAATCCGGTCAATCGAACGCCTATAATTGGGTGTTCCGAAGCGTGCCAAGTCAAGGACCGATCATCGTTCTTTTTCAAAGTGCATTATCGAGAAGCCGTTCTGTACTAGAAGAATTTACAGAAGACTTTAAAGGAACCTTGATTTGTGAGCCGATTATAGAGAAGTTTCTAAAATGGGTTGACGAATCGCCTTTTTTCGGGAAAAATGCGCTCGCAAAAGCTGCCGAATACACATTAAATCGTGTACATGGATTAAAGGCTTTTCTATTCGATGGTCGAATTGAAATCGATAATAATCCAGCTGAAAATGCGATTCGTCCAAATGTGATCGGTCGTAAGAACTGGCTTTTCTCTGTGAGTGAAGCAGGCGCGAAAGCAAATGCGATCTGTTTAAGTTTGGCTGAAACGGCAAAAGCAAACGGCATCGATTTCTATCAATACCTAGTGACGTTAATGACAGAATTGCCAAATTTACCGATTCATCAGCAGCCAGAGATTTTAAATAATTACATGCCTTGGTCGAAAAAAATCCAAGCCACATGTGTAAACTAGCCATCTATCCGAAAAAAATTAGGGTAGATGGCCATTCGTCGTGTGTACGAAAAAGGTGCGCTTTTTTTATATTTCGGGCTTACTTTATTAATGTCAGATAGTCCTGCAAATGGAGATATTCATAGACAAAAACTGTATCATAGATCAATGCATCGTAACTATACCGAAATGGTAGAGAAAGTTAGACAAAATATACAATAATGAAAGTGAGAGAATAAATGCGAATCAAGCAAAACAGTATGTTGAATCTCTACAAAGAAGTCAAAGAAAGAAAATTATTTCTGGAAAAATAAAAACTAAACCTCCTTGTGGCAGATTGTCATAAATGAAAGAGAGTGGAATATTATATGGACAATATTTATGCGATTTTTAAAAAGAAAGATAAGTCATGCCCAACTCTATTAGATGGGATATTGCATACAGAATTTTTTGAAAAAGATCCATTTGGAGCAAGAGAATCTGATGCTGGGAAATGGAGAACCACAAAAAATATTAAAACAGAGTTACCCAAAGAGTTATGGTTTGTTTCAAAGGATAGAAGTTATGCTTTTGATTTAAGATGGGATAGTCAAGGTTTTTTCATATCTTCAGAATTACTAAATCTATTGTTGAAATTTGGTATTAATAATTTTCAGTATACTAAATTGCATATGGTTAACAAGCATAAGGAAAGTATATCTTTAAAAGAGTATTATTATGCGAGATTTTATAATAGATTAGAAGATGAGATAGATTTGCAAAAATCGAATATTGAATTCTATAAACAAGATGGACAAATAAAGAAAATATGGGATTTGCAACTGAAAGCGCCGCATAATTTCCCAGATGTTTTTCAATTAAATATTACTAGTCTTTTAAGTATATTATTTTGCTCGGAAGAATTTAAAATAGAAGCTGAGAAACTTAAATTGAAAGGTATTATCTTTGTTCCTTCAAATGAAGCTGATGTGTATAAACCATAAAAATGTAGCGGTACAAATTGAACTTAGTGGTTAAAGCAATAGGCGAATTTAAACATACGTTAAAAGAGTAGCAATTATCTTAGATTGGATTATATTGCTACTCTTTTCCTGTAAATGATAGTTATTTCTATATAGGTTTCATTAGCTCTAGAAAAGTCAGAAACCTATTTCGAGAAGTTTAAAGATCGACTTGATGAAAGAGGAATAGACAGCCCGTTTGATGAATTGGCATGGATTTCTTTGGTTGATGCACTTCTTGATCATGGTTTGGCATTTGAAATCGATTGGAAAGAGTCAGGTTTATACATTTGTGATGTTGTTGATGAATTGCTAGATAGAAAAAATATGGCGTGCGTGAGTTGGGAAGACTTTGAAGATGGTGAATTTGATGAGCTACCAACGTCCCAATATTTAAATAAAATCTCCGAAAAGTTAAAAGAACAGGCAATATCGTTGGCAAGCTTGGATATTGAAAGTGACTGTTACGTTCTAATAACCGTTCCATCATCTGACATTGATGAAATGAAAGCTTTGGCAAAGGAAGTAGGTTATAGCATTCAAGATTCGTTTTGAAATTGTGAGCCTTGTTACAATTGAATAAGTAGAGAAGTTACGATACAAAATTTTATAAAATAGGTAAGAAGACGCTCTTAGCACTGCTTTACCTATTTTTTATGTATTGGAGACGACACTAATGTACGCCCAGGTAATCGCTGAACAGCGTATCAGCATGACAATCTAGGGAATGTCATTCAGACTACTATGATGGCACGTGGGAAACGTTTGCCTATGATAAAAATAGTTCGCTACTAAAAACGGAAAACGAACATGTAACCATCAAGCTAGAACGAGACCCATCTGGACAAGTGATCAAGGAATGGCAAAACGACCAGTGGATTGCCAGTAGCTATAACGAGTTGGGCAATCCCTCACAGATAACAAGTAGCCTCGGTGCCAAAATCGATGTCACACGTAATGAGTTGGGCAATGTCTTGCAAAATGACCGCCTCTCGCTCCGAGCAAGCCCAGTGGACAGCCTCGATGCAGTACTGCCATTTACTAATAACATCCCCTGGTACATTCAGCTAAGATAACGAGTGAAGGTAAATACTACGACCCAGCGCAAGGGAATTATACGCAAGTTGATCCGATTGAGCTGGCTGGTGGAAATCCTACGCTTTATGGGTATGTGAGTGACTCAAATAAATATATAGATGTTTTCGGTCTTATATCTGAAACATCCAAAGGATTTCATGTTTATGGCTTATATGAAAAAGGTACTAGTAAACCATATTATATTGTATTACAAATGAACTTGAGAGAAGAGCAGGAGAACATCGTGAATCTGGCAGACTTAATCGAGGATCAAGAATGAAGCCCCTTGATAAAAACGTGACATACGGACAAGCTAGAGGTTTCGAACAAGCCTATATCGAACATTATGAAACGAAAACGGGAACTATTGGCGAGGAAATATCTTTAACTAATAAAGGAAATAAAATCAACTCATTTGACCATAATAGTAAAACTAGATCTAAAGTAAGGCAGAATTATTTTGAACAAGAATATAAAAATAAAATGAAAGAGTTGGATAAAATAAAATGTCAATGAATAATTTTGAAATTTGGGGTTGGGATAAAAAAGATAGAACTATGATCCGTTTTATTAAGGCAGGAGATGTATTCTGTTTTTTGAATGATAAAAATACCTATTGTTTTGGTAGGATTGTGTCTAAAGTTTCGATAGGGAATGTTGCAGAAATTTTTGATTTTGTTTCACTTACACCTGATATAAAGATAAATGAAATAGAAGAATCTAAAAGGTTAATTGACTTAGTAATCCTTGATTCTTACTCTTTATTCGATAAAAAAATAGAAGGTGACTGGAGAATAATTGGTCGTCAAAAAGATTTTAGTCCTACAGAATTTGAAAATATCTATTTTGCTTACGGTGTAGGGGATTCTTGCCGTAAAGTTGATATTTTTGATCATGAAGTTCCAATTACAGAACTTGAAGCAAAGGGATTACAAGATTATAGTCCATTAGGAAATTATGATATCAATGATATGATTAAAGATAAACTATAGAAATCTAAGTTAAATCAATAAAAAATATAGTTATCCAAAAAATCGAATGATAGATGGTAGGGGGAAATTGGGAGTTAATAGTTAGGTAAGTATAAAACATATGTATCTAGTAGTGTCATAATCCTCTTTATACATCTGTTTAATATTGGTATTAACTTTTATTTTATCTGTTTCCTCGGTGCCACTGAAAAGTTCTATTATGGCCATTTAAATCGCCTAGTGCGCGCCTATCTATCCGATGGTAATGACGTTCAATTAAAGTACAATGCCTATGACGAAATTATTTTTGCGAAGGATAACCATACGCAAGTCGCCTTGACTACACGATTCTTGGTAGCTCAATATCCCGCAAATACGGAGGCAAGAAAGTACAATTATTAGTGATTATCTAGGAACGCCTGTCGAAGTTTATGACATGCAAAAGTTAAATGTCATTGAGGTGAGTAAAGTGGAATTTGAAATAATAATCAACCCAAATTTTAAGATTGGAATATGTGATCCAGAAGATACAACAATATCTGAAGCACTAGATAATAGGTGTGTTAATAATCAATATTTTAAAATTAAGTGGTATGATACGTCATTAAGAATCAATTATGGAACACAAATAGCAGATGGCATAAGCGATATTATTAAAATGTTAGAGGCAATAAAAAAAAGAGAGGAACGGTTTATCGTAACTTTCCCAAGTCAAGCATTTTTCGAGACATGGATATGTGAAATTGAAAAAGGTGATATTAAAATTAATTGGGATAGTCGTGATAACTATCACAGTATTACGATGAAAACTGATTTATTTATAAAAGAGTGGCTCAAGCTATTACATCAACTACGACAAGTATTGATAGAAACTGGTTATAATAGTATCAATCTAGTAGATTTTTATTTACTTGAAAATCTTGGGAGATTTCATGCTTAACAACATTGGAAAAGAAAAAAAGTAGCGTTTCCTTTGATTGATGATTCAAATAAAACAGACTAGCTTATTAGTAACATGTCTTTACGATATTTTGTATCTAAGCGCAAATACAACGGCTATTGATATCACATGTTCAATTTTGCTATTAAGTATTACGAAATGAATTTTCTTTAATACGGTTCAGAGAGGGTGAAAAGGGCTACATAATACTTTTAAGATAATAATATCTTTTTTGGCATGCCTTTTTGTCCACTGTGACAGAAGGGCTTCTTTAATGATCACAACATGCAACGAACACTATATTTTAGGATTTAATATACAAAACTTGATAGGAAAGTTGGATGCCAATCGAGTATAAGCGGAGTCTGGCAGGGTGGGTTCAGCGCATTCAACGCCCAGGTAATCGCTGGACAGCGTATCAGCATGACAATCTAGGGAATGTCATTCAGACTACTATGATGGCACGTGGGAAACGTTTGCCTATGATAAAAATAGTTCGCTACTAAAAACGGAAAACGAACATGTAACCGTCAAGCTAGAACGAGACCCATCTGGACAAGTGATCAAGGAATGGCAAAACGACCAGTGGATTGCCAGTAGCTATAACGAGTTGGGCAATCCCTCACAGCTAACAAGTAGCCTCGGTGCCAAAATCGATGTCACACGTAATGAGTTGGGCAATGTCTTGCAAAATGACCGCCTCTCGCTCCGAGCAAGCCCAGTGGACAGCCTCGATGCAATACAATGAACTCGGTCAAGAGATTGAGCGAATCCTACCAGGGGATGTTATTAGTAAATGGCAGTATGATATCACAGTTAGACCAACACACCACAGAGTAAGTAGCCAAAGCCGAGATACGCGAAGACGTGCCTACAATTGGGACGTCAATCATCAATTACGAAGTATGGTCAACGAGCTAACAGGTGTAAAAATGACGTACGGCTATGATGAATTTAGTAACCTCGTGTGGGCCAATCAAGACAGTCCTCAATTTGATTTCTTATACCGCAGCGTCCGATGATGTCGGTAATTTATATGAAACACAAGATGCCAAATTCTCTTATGATGAAGAAGGAAATCTCGTAGAGAAAGTCGAAAATAATAATGGAGATACATGGAAGTACGAGGACTATGGCAATGGCATGATGACCAAGGTCATGAAGCCAGACAAGACAGAGGTTACTTTCAAGTATGACGCATTAGGTAGGCGGATAGAAAAGTGTTCGGAAGGAAAAGCTACTCATTTTGTATAGGATGGCAATACGAGCATGAGTATTTCTCGCAGGATAATTCTAATACATTGGAAAATTCAGTGGAGAATGCCTCGCAGACAGACGCATTAGATAATCTAGTGACATGGGTATTTAATGATGGGCTTTGTCCCTTCTTCAAAAATCACGAATAAAGGCAGCTACAGTATTATTAGTGATTATCTAGGAACGCCTGTCGAAGCTTATGATGAACAAGGTCATAAGGTTTGGTCAGCTGAGCTTGATGTGTATGGGCGAGTGAAAGAGTTTACGGGTGAGAAAGACTTTATTCCATTCCGCTATCAAGGGCAGTATGAAGATATTGAAATAGGCTTGTATTATAACCAATTCTGATACTATGACCCAGAGCAAGGGAATTATACGCAAGTTGATCCGATTGGGCTGGCTGGTGGGAATCCTACCTTTTATTCATATGTTCATAATCCGAATAGGTTTGTTGATCCGTTCGGTTTGGATATTTGAGATAGTTCAAAAACATTGTATAGAGGTGAGCGTTCCTCGATGACCCCAGAAAAAGCATTTCAAGGAGGATTATTACCAAAAAGATCTCACAACAACTTAGAGGAACATCTATTAAGTAACACAACTGCTGGTAATTGTATTTCTACTAGTTCAAATAAGGATATAGCTACTAGCTTCGCTGGAAAAACGGGTATGTTTTTGAAATTAAAACCTCTAATATTGATGTTAATAAAACGCTCGAAGCTCCTCCATTTACGGAACAATTAGAACATTCGATACCTAGAGGCATTAGGCCAAATGAAATAGTTGGTGCACATATAAAAAGGAATAGGGAACTTACAGGCGAATTCATACCTAACCCACTATTTGGAAGGTGATATTTTGAATTGTGAAAGTAAAATTATAAAACTATATGAGAATGACGGAAAAATATTTGATGGGTTTTTGAAACTATATGAGGAATCTCCAAATGATGAAGATATGGTTTTATTAGAACTATCTATTTTGGGATGCACAATAAGTTCCGAACATGAAAACTTTTTTCAAGCACTTCAAAGCTTGCGACAAAATCTAGAAGATAAACAAATACAAATTATGTGTAATGGAGCTGCGTTAAATGTCTACCCATCTCAAATGCAACTTTCGATGGGTCCCGGACGTTTAGCATATAAATTAAAATTTGGAAAACCAGCTACAACAGAAGATATAGTTGATATATTTGAGTTTGAAGATGATCTGAAGTTTGTTACAGTCGAAGAACAGTTCAGTTACTATAAAAGATGGTTAAAAAGTTTACAAGTTTAGGTTTATTAAGTGGATAAGGGTTTCACTATTTTATTTAAAATAGAATTATTAGGAGCTATATTATGGGAATTTATTTTTATAACGTAAATGAGGAGTATGGTTGTTTCTCAAATTTCTCCCCTCATGGGTTTGAATTGGATGGTTTTTTTTGGGAAACTAGCGAGCATTATTTTCAGGCCCAAAAATTTGTGGGCACTGAATTAGAGGAGCGAATTAGGATTTCGTTATCACCTATGGAAGCCGCCAAAATGGGACGTGATAGGAGAAACCAACCTAGGGGAGATTGGGAAGAAGTAAAAGATTCAATTATGAAAAAAGCAGTTCTGAAAAAGTTTTGTACACATAAAGATATACAAGCTATATTACTTTCTACCGAAGATAAAGTAATTGTAGAAAAGACCTCTAATGACTATTATTGGGGGTGTGGTAATGATGGTTCAGGAAAGAATATGTTAGGTAAGATACTAATGGAAGTCCGTGAATTGATAAAAAATTATAATAATTGTGTGCAACCTATAATCCAATGTAATGATGTTGTAAGATATTAAAATTACAATCATATGCAAGAGGGGATTCAAAATCCTGCTTTTGCATATGATTTTTCATTTTATATTTCCAAGTTAATACCTTACATCGTTATTAGAATTATAAATAAAATTGAACTTTTTATGCGGGATATTCACGGTGTTGTAGGGAGAGTTGCATTCTGCAACTATTTTAAAAATGTGATTTGTATAATATAGTTGCATGGTATTTAGCGTTGAGGTCGTACCTTCAAGTTAGAATCACGAATGAAGGTAGCTACAACATTATTAGTGATTATTTAGGCTTGTATTGGCTTGTATTATAACCGATTCCGATACTACGACCCAGAGCAAGGAAATTTTACGCAGGTTGATCCGATTGGGCTGGCTGGTGGGAATCCTAGGCTTTATGGGTATGTGTATAATCCAATGGTTGAAATAGATCCATTTGGATTAGCGTTTGGTAAGTCTATGCCAGCAAATGGTTGGAATTATGGAAATATGCCTAAACCTAAAGAGTATCAATTACATCATATTATTCCGAAATCATTATATGATGGAGCAAATCCTCATGAAATTTTTAAATTAAGTGGATATGATGTAAATAATATACGTAATACGATATATCTACCTACTAGTAGAGATAATCACCCAACTAGGTCAATTTATAGAGGATATAATAGTTTCCATGCTCAATATAATCGGGACATTCGTTAAGAATTAGATATCTTGTTAGAAGTTGGAGATAAAAATCAATGGACTTCTCAACAATATCATGATGCTATGCAAGAATTAATAAATGACCAAAGGCAGGATTTAAAATGTATTTTTTTCTTATGTTGATAATAATACGTTTGTAAGGTTTGACCTGGAAAAAGGTATTGAGTATCCTTCGAATGAGAAACTTTATTATTCAATAGATAAATTTGATAGTTATTTAGACAATTATGATATTTTGCCTACGATAGGGGGAGAATTAGTAAGTTTAAAACTAAAAAAATTGATAGAGAGACTAGGTACTGATTGTCAGTTCATTCCTGCAGTTATAACATCAACAAATACTGGTGAAATCAACGAATCCTTTTTTGTCATGAATGTATTAAATTTAGCTCCTTGTTTAGATATGGAGAAATCTGAATACAGACCATTGATAAAATCCTTACCTGATGGGCCAATCAAACTATTGTCTATAAAGTATGTACCCAATTCTTTAAAAGGGCATCATATTGTAAGAATGAAAGAATATACAGGGAATATCATTGTTGATGAATTATTTATAAAAGCATGTAAAGAAGAAAAGATAAAAGGAGTAATGTTTGTCAAAGAGGGAAGTACCCAACGACCGGAATTCGTTGAAATGTAGGGTATTCCTAAAAATATTTAGTGCTTATTATCATGAATCAAAACAGTTATAATACAGTCTTTTCTCAATACTTCCTTAACTAAGTTGTCGCAACATATGTAAAGAAATTGTCGTAAGCTTTTTCTTTATATATGTTTTTTTATTGTATATTGAATTATGAAAGTGCGTTTCTGAAAATTTACTTAACATAAAGATGTAATATATCTAGTGCAGGATGCATACCCAAATCTTTTCGCTTGACGACCATGGGCAATGTCCAAATGACCATATCACGCTAAGAGCAAACCCAGTGGACAGCCTCGATGCAATACAATGAACTCGGTCAAGAGATTGAAAGAATCCTACCAGGAGACGTTATTAGTAAATGGCAATATGATATCACAGGTAGACCAACGCACCACAGAGTAAGTAGCCAAAGCCGAGGCTATGATGAATTTAGTAACCTCGTATGGGCCAATCAAGATAGTCGTCAATTTGATTTCCTATACCATAGTGTCGATGATGTTGGCAATCTATATGAAACAAAAGACAAAAAAGATCGTGTTTACGGTGCTGGCAGTAGACTACTAGAAACAAAAAATGCCAAATTCTCCTATGACGAAGAAGGAAATCTCCTAGAGAAAGTCGAAAATAATAATGGAGATACATGGAAGTACGAGGACTATGGCAATGGCATGATGACCAGGTCATGAAGCCAGACAAGACAGAGGTTACGTTCAAGTATGACGCATTAGGTAGGCGGATAGAAAAGTGTTCGGAAGGAAAGGCTACCCATTTTGTATGGGATGGCAATACGAGCATGAGTATTTCTCGCAGGATAATTCTAATACATTGGAAAATTCAGTGGAGAATGCCTCGCAGACAGACGCATTAGATAATCTAGTGACATGGGTATTTAATGATGGGCTTTGTCCCTTCTGCAAAAATCACGAATGAGGGTCACCGAAGGAGGAGTAACGATGTATGATGTAGTCACTGTAGAAACTGATTTTAAAAATTATAATGTGTTTATCCAAGAATCTAAATTCATTGCTAAAGAAGTAATAAATTTTTTGAAGGATAACAACATTAATGGAATCTCTTTAGAGATGGATGAAAAGATTTTACCAAATGTAGATTTCTTAAGTGAATTAACTCAATTAGAATACTTAAATTTAGGTAGAAAAAGTTATGAGAATTTGAATGGTATCGAAAAGCTAGTCAACTTAGAATAT
>NZ_PYWM01000055.1 GCF_003049665.1 Lysinibacillus mangiferihumi
CTATAAGATTCGTTTCAAATACGTTTATAGAAGATGGAAAATTGGCATGGTTGATTGAGAAGGAAAGTATGAAATATTTTAATACGCCAATAGAAGATCACTATGATATTAGCCGTGAAACGCTCAGTAAATTTAATACTTTTGGGATAAGGGACAATTAATAATTGTTATCTTATATAGAGAAAAAGTATAAAAGCAACATAACTTAATTTGATTTTTAATGCTAATAGTATTTCATTCTCAACCGATTTTTACACTGTGGTGTAAATCAGCAAGAAAATGTTACATGATTTAAACACCACAATATGGTTTGTACAAATTAAAACTTTGGTGGCTATGCAAGCGTTTATTTATTATTTTGAAAATGATGCGTTTATTGTTTTTTAAGTGTTTAGGTAATGATAAAGGGAAAAGATTTCTTATTAAATGGCATGTTAGCCGGTTAATTAGTTGTGGCTATTCTGTTCAAATTCGAAGTAGCTAATAACCCATTTTTAATTTCAGTAGAGCATTGAAAAAGCATGAAAGAACGAATTCCGTAATATGGTAATTCGTTCTTTTTATTATTATAATAAACCTTGGATTTTTTTCAGTCACATTGGAATCAAAGATGCTTTGGGAGCAAAGTAAGCATCAATCGTTCACAGATAATGAGTAGCTTTCAAGTATGACGCACTAGGTAGGCGGATAGAGAAGTGTTCGGAAGGTAGAGCTACACATTTTGTATGGGATGGCAATACGATTTTACATGAGTATTTCTCGCAGGATAATTCTAATACATTGGAAAATTCAGTGGAGAATGCCTCACAGACAGATGACTTAGACAGTCTCATTACATGGGTATTCAATGATGGCTTTGTTCCTTCAGCAAAAATCACGAATAAAGGTAGCTACAGCATTATTAGTGATTATCTAGGAACGCCTGTCGAAGCCTATGATGAACAAGGTCATAAGGTTTGGTCGGCTGAGCTTGATGTGTATGGACGAGTAAAGGAATTCACGGGTGAGAAAGATTTCATCCCATTTAGATATCAAGGGCAGTATGAAGATGTAGAAATTGGCTTGTATTATAACCGATTCCGATACTACGACCCAGAGCAAGGGAATTATACTCAGGTTGACCCGATTGGGCTTGCGTGTGGGAATCCTACTTTGTATGGTTATGTCCGGGATACAAATAACAATATTGATAAATTTGGTTTATATTCAGATTTATTGGATACTGGTATGGGACATCATTTGATGCCGAGATCAATAGCAAAGGCTTTAGACATTTCAGAGTTAAGTCAAATTCATTCAATTTCTTGGTATCCAGATGAAGGAGCCGGAACGGAAGAACTTCACAAAAAATTGCATAGAAAGCTTATAGAAGATGGAATACCTTATCATGGTTCAAAATTTACTGGTACAACAGATGAATTTTTTGAAAAAGCTGCTAAAGCATACAAAGACATTGACGTTAAAGGTTATTTAAAAATCCCATACACAAAAGAAAAGTTATTCAAAGATTTAACTCCTGCAGAAGCTTTAGAGAAATTAAAAGAATGAAATTCTAATGGAAAAATCCCTTGTAAATAGAAAAAAAGGAGATGTTATAATGGATAGAATTTTAGATACTGGAAGTTACGGAATTTGTTTATTTTCAACAGACGTCCTGCAAGACTTTTTAAAGAAAGAAAAAGTTAGAACAAAAAAAATTTTAAAAAATTTTCAGGATAATCATAATCGTTATTTAGCTTCACTTGAAAATGGTATTTGGATACCTTTTTTACCTATAAATTCTATAGAGTATATTATCAAACTTGAAAATTGTAATCAGTCATTTGACGATGAATGGGAAGAAAAATTCGTTTATCATGACTTTAATATTGAAGTTAAAGATTCATTGTGGATTGCAGATATTGGTTCATTTTATGAATTTGATAAAAATGAATTTTTAGGAAATGATGAAGTATCTTATGAAACATTAGATGGTAAAACACTATATTCCGGATTTAGATACAGTGTTTCTTCTGGTAAATATTCCGTATCTATAAAAGGATACGAACGTAAGAAGAAATTAGATTATCCAAATTCAAACTTTGGTTTTTTGTTTTCTCTTAAAAAAGTAAACGAATTTAAAGGTTTTAATGATCCACGGGAAGATGAAAGATATAACTTTAACGTGGCAAAGATAGTTTAAATTAGTATTCTTAAAAATATAATAAAAGAAATACCTTAATATTAATTCCAAAGGGCAAAAAATAACACTAAAGGGATTTTTGGCCTTTTTAACTACAATGATTTCAAGAAGTATGGAAAACAATTCTCCATGAGTAGTTCACGCAAAATGATGAAGTTGAACGAGAAAATTTAGTTGAGTCACAGATCAAGCTTGAATTACAAAACAATCTCGTTACATGGGTATTCAATGATGGCTTTGTCCCTTCAGCAAAAATCACGAATAAAGGTAGCTACAGTATTATTAGTGATTATCTAGGAACACCTGTTGAAGCCTATGATGAACAAGGTCATAAGGTTTGGTCAGCTGAACTTGATATTTATGGCCGAGTGAAAGAGTTTACTGGTGAGAAAGAATTCATTCCATTCCGTTATCAAGGGCAGTATGAAGATGTGGAAATAGGATTGTATTATAACCGATTCCGATACTACGACCCAGAGCAAGGGAATTATACTCAGATTGACCCGATTGGACTTGCGGGTGGGAATCCTACATTATACGGTTATGTTAGTGATCTAAATGCAATGATAGATCCCTTTGGATTAATAGTAAGGCAACCAATCATTTTCCTTTCTACTGGTGGAGGAGTAATACATCCTAAAACTATAAGTCCAAATAATCCACATGGTATATTTACTATAGATGCAACTGGATCATATTTTGATGATAGAGCAGCACTTGCAAAAGAAGCTGGAATTAATGATCCAGGCAAAAATTATCGATCTCATCATATAGATTACGATCCTAAGACGAATACAATGAGAATGCAATTTGTACACGAAGAATACCATAAATACCCACATGTAGGCGGGGCTGATGACTTTAAAAAGGATACAGGTTTTAAATATGGTTCGCCAGAAGCGGTTGCGGAAGCAACTAAAAGAAGAAATAAATTAAAAGGAGGGTGTGTAACCTAAATGAACAACAATTTTAAAAGTAATTCTAATGAATTTTTTAATAATGATATTTTATTTGAGAATTCTTGGAAGAGTATATCGCTTTCCCAAATAAATGAAATTGTACCTGATGAGTTTCCAGGTAAAAAAGATTTTATAAAGTTTTACCTTACTACTAATGGTGGTGTGCTTTCTAAAGGGGCATATATTTATCCTGATAATTTTTATGAAGCTTCAAATAAGGATTATTATTCTATAGAAATTGGTAGTTTTTTTCATATCCCCTTAATCGAAGATGAGGAAGATTCTGATTATACAACATCTATTGAAAGAGCAAAAGATAGAAGGATAGATTATTCTGAGGAATTTGAAGACTTTGTTCTATTTCACATTCCTTTTGCTGATAATCATGCAGATAATGATTTTTGGATTGATATTCAAACAGGAGAAATTAAATACATGGATTATGAAGTAAGTTACGACCCTGAGAATGCTATTATTGTTGCACCTTCATTTCTTGATTTTTGCAAGCATATTCAGGCAAAACTTAAGTAAGATAAGATAGTTTTCAGAAACATGTGTAAGAGGAAATAAGACTACGAGGGTATCTAGAGCGTTATATGATTAACGGGATATTTAGGTTGGACAAACGATATTGTTGTACGGATGATGTACACTTTATCCCAATGTTTTCTCTTACAGAATTCAAGATTCTTTCTGAAGTTGTGAACTTTACTACAATTGAACTAGTAGTAAATATTTATGATGAATATCTCCAAACATAGGTAAGAAGACGCTATTAGCACTTCTTTACCTATGTTTTTGTGTATTAGAGAAGATTTAATGTGTCTTGTATTTAGTGATTAATCTATATTTGGACGTTCAAGGTTATTAATATTTTCTTAACGGAACTTCTCCCTAGTGGATTGGTTCCGTTATTTATCTCGCACTCATTGTCCAGGTTGAACTTGTCTCCAATGGAAATATCACTTGGAACTCTAAAAAGGATTATTGGTTCTTATTAAAAGAGTATGGACTAATTTCTAATTAAGACGTTATATAAGAATATCTCGCCTGATATAAAAATTACTAATAGGTTAGAGACCTCTGATGATTTAATTTGGAGCAAAAGAGAGAGGTATGTTAAAATTTGGATGAGTTGGGTGTTGTTAATGAATGTATTTAGATTTGTAACTGATGATAATTATAAAGATTTAACCTTTTTACAAAAGGACGATGTTCGTCTTTTTTCAACTTTTACAGGACAATAGATTACTCTGGATTGGAACGAAGTTTGGTATTTCAGAAGATAAACTGATTAGAGGAAAATTAGTAGATTTTGATTCACGTTGTTATGGAGACCATCAAAATTAATTGATGTTACAATATTTGTTACATTTATATATATGTACTCCTCTGAAATATCTTTTATTTTTATCGGAAGGTAAGAATTTATAAAAAGGTAGAAATTCTTAGAGATTTTGCTATCTTTTTTAAATTAATCTTTATAGTTGAAATTCTTGGAGAAAATAATCATTGGCATGAAAGTGAAATTAAATCTACTCTTCAAGTAGGGTAAAAACTTAAAAAAGAATCTGAGAAATTTTACAAAACACTTATACAAAAAATGTAGGAGTTGAAAATATGTCAGTTGAAATTATTTTTAAAGATATTGAAAATAAAACACATCACCTTATACCTGAATTAACGTGGGATCAATATGCAAACTTCTTAGATAGTATTGGGTTGCCTAGAGAAATGAGGGATCATTTCACAAATGGATTATTAATGTCGGATAGTCGTGCAAATGCAGATATTCATGGACAAAAACTGTACCATAGATCAAGACATCGTAGCTATACAAAAATGGTGGAAAAAAAGTTAAAAAGTATAAAAAAATGTACACAAATGAAGATATTGAAGCAAAACAAGCAAAACAATATATTGAATCTCTACAAAGAAGTCTGAGAAAGAAAATAATTTCTGGAAAAATTAAAAATAAATCTCCATGTGGTAGATTATCATAAATGAAGGGAATGACATTTTAATATGGGAAATATATTTGCAATTTTTGAAAAAGAAGCTATATTCTGCCCGACTTTACTTGAGGGAATTATGCATACTGAATTTTTTGATAAAAATCCATTTGAACCAAGAGACTCTGACGATGGCGAATGGAGAGCCGCAAAAAATACAATGACAGAGTTGCCGAAGGAAGTATGGTTTGTTTCAAAAGATAAAAGATATGAATTTGATTTTAGATGTGTGGATGGTGGATTTTTTGTATCATTAGATTTTCTAAATTTATTAAAGAATTTTGGAATAGGTAATTTTCAATACACTAAATCATTTATGGTGAACAAGAATAAAGAAAATATATCTTCAAAAGAATACTATTTTTTGCGATTTTATGACAAGTTAGAAGACGTCATAGATATGGAGAATTCTAATATAGAATTCTATAAGCAAAATGGACGTATAAAGAAAATTTGGGATTTACAATTGAAAAGCACAACCATGCTTCCAGAAGTATTTCAAATAAATAATATTAGACTTTTCGAAGTATTGTTTTGTTCAGAAGAGTTCAAAAAAGAAGTTGAAAAACTTAAATTAAAAGGTATTACTTTTGTTTCTTCAAATGAAGCTGGTGTGTATAAACCATAATAATATATCAATAATTATTCAGAAACAGTAATTAAAAAAACAAAAACTGTTAAGTAGTAACCATTTTCAATTTTCACCAGTGATAGTTTGACTTTACCTAGTTAATGATTATTTAAGATTTGACAATGCACCTGGTGAATACAGTTAAATTGAAATTTAAAAAGAGTAGCAAGAATCTTGGAAATCGGATTTTTTTGCTATTCCTTTTTTTTGATGATACTTATGAATAAATGTATTCGAAATTTATTGAAGTTCTTAGGGGGTAACTATACATGCAAGAAAATTGGGTGATTTTTCAGGATAATTTAAAAGACGTAAATTGAATAATGAAGAAATGGATGAAATTAAGCGTCTATCTGCTTTAAGTCAGGAGAAATTAGAATTAGATATTATTGATGATTATTTAATTTCACTTGACAAGATCAAATTAAAGTTGTCCCACTTTAGAGATAATAAAATCAATGAGGAAGAAGTAGAAGAGATAGCATTTGAAATTGGTTCTTTATATGGAAATATTATAGAGCGAAAATATGGTTGGAAATGGCGGCATATTGAGAAAAATGATGATAAAGGCTATTGTGTAGTCTCTCAGGATCAAAAGTTTTGCTGTCCAGTGCATAACTATATTTATACCATTCTGACAGATACAGAGAAAAGTAACAATGTTAAGTTATTGTTTAATATGCTGGAAGTTATACATAAGGAGAAGGTGAGTGGGTTATATAATTTTATCAGTTAAGAGCATTAGTATTAACTTGTACTTTCAAAACATATTTAAATAAGAATTCAAAAAACCTCTTGTTCTAAATGCAAGAAAGTTTAGAAGAAAGGGAATTTATTAGGACCATATACACCTGGAAATTTTAATTACCTAAGTATCGACATTAACGAAATAGGAGCATTCCTGTTAGAAGGATTTTCAGGGGCTTGAAAAAGAAAAAGCCCTCTTTTATGATGCATGAGTGTCAACAGCCATTGACCCATCATCACACAGGAGGACTCCATTTATGCATTTTAATACGAACCAAAAGATTAATCAAGTCTCTGAAAAAATACTCGTCATCGGCATCGATATTGCCAAGCGTACACATTATGCATACGCGGTTGATGAAAGAGGACGCGTGCTCGAAAAATCGTTCCCTTTCTCGCAAACAAGAGAAGGTTTCGATGCTTTTTATGAAAGATTACTGGCTTTACGTGCTACGCATGAAAAAAGTGACGTGTTAGTTGGTTTTGAACCGACCGGCCATTACTGGATGAATCTCGCTGCCTATCTTTGTGCACATGGGATTCCGTTTATCATGGTGAACCCTCATCATGTGAATCGTTCCAAAGAGCTTGATGACAATCTTCAAACGAAGAACGACCAAAAGGATGCGCTCGTCATTGCGCGTTTAATGCGTGATGGACGATTTAGTTATCCACGTATTCTAGAAGGCGTGGAAGCTGAATTACGTAACGGCGCAACTTTACGTGCCAAAATCCAAGAAGATTTAAATGCGCTTCACAATCGAATGATTCGCTGGATTGATCGTTTCTTCCCTGAATTTATGGCTGTCTTTAAGCAATTTGGCAAAATGGCTTATGCCGTACTTGAAATGACACCACTGCCACAAGATATTCAAGGGAAATCACCAGAAGAATTATTGTTTTTATACCGGCAAGTACGAAGAAGCCGGCAATATTTATCACAAAAGACCGCAAATCACTAAAGGAGCATCGTCAGCCTCTGCCTTATGGATAGACCGAATGAAGGAATGTATGTGCTAGACGCCAAGAGACATGGGAGGGTACGTCTTCATAAGCATCGCAGAGATCCAATTGTGCATCACATAGTGGAATAAAAAAAGTTAATTTTCACCCCTTTAAAAATGGGTTAAACCGTTGATATATCAACATTTATAGAGGGAGGTTATTATGAAAAAGAACGAAGCTTTAAATGTTGTTTATGAAAATATACTAGGAGAGGATTCAATTTTAATACAATTAAGAAGGGGTGAAGGTTTGAATGAGGAAAGATTTAATGAATTAATTACAGCAATGGAGTTTTTAATAGTTGAATATAAGAATTTAGATGTTGTTCCAAAAAAACTTGCTTTATCCTTTGTAGATATAAGTAATTACTTTTATTTTAACGAAGATAAATACTCATTGGATGAACAAAACTATATTGAAGATGCTGTTCATAAAATTTCACAACTAGCTAATGAATTGTTTTACTGTGAAATGGTTGGCTATTGACATGCATGTTTAAACGATTAAGAGATGTCGAAAAGTGATTTGTACTATTTTCTTTGTTTTGGAAAAGCCCTTTTGTCCGTTGACAGAAGGGCTTTTCAATGTGCCTGGCATGTGCAAAAACCACCCTATTATTAGAAATCGATATATAACTTAATGGAAAATTGGAATCCAACGAGTCAGAAGATTCAACGACCAGGGAATCGTTGGACAGCCTATCAGCACGATGCGCTAGGAAATATTATTCGCTCTGACTACTATGATGGTACGTGGGAAACATTTAGCTATGACAAAAACGGCTCATTATAAGAGACATAAAATTAGCATGTAACCATAAAGCTAGAACGAGACCCATCTAGGCAATGAATCAAGGAATGGCAAAACAACCAGTGGATTGCCAGTAGCTATGACGAGTTAGGCAATCGCTCATAGATAACAAGTAGCCTCGGTGCCAAAATCGATGTGGCTCGTAATGAGTTGGGCAATGTCTTACAAATGACAGCGTTTCGCTCCGAACAAGCCCAGTGGACAGCCTCCATGCAGTACAATGAACTCGGTAAAGAGATTGAGCGAATCCTACCAGGGGATGTTATTAGTAAATGGCAGTATGATATCACAGGTAGACCAACACATCACAGAGTAAGTAACCAAAGCTGAGATACACGAAGACATGCCTACAATTGGGGCGTTAATCATCAATTACGCAGTATGGTCAACGAGCTAACTGGTGTAAAAATGACGTACGGCTATGATGAATTTAGTAACCTCGTGTGGGCCAATCAAGACAGTCGTCAATTTGATTTCTTATACCATAGTGTCGATGATGTCGGCAATTTATATGAAACAAAAGATAAAAAAGATCGTGTTTACGGTGCGTAGTAGATTACTTGAAACGAAAGATGCCAAATTCTCCTATGACTAAGAAGGAAATCTCGTAGAGAAAGTCGAATATAATGGAGATACATGGCAGTACGAGTACTATGGCAATGGCATGATGACCAAGGCCATGAAGCCAGACAAGACAGAGGTTACGTTCAAGTATGACGCATTAGGTAGGCGGATAGAGAAGAGTTCAGAAGATAAGACATTAAAATTCGTGTGGGATGGGAATACGATTCTACATGAGTATTCCACCCAGAATGTTGTATATACATTAGAAAATCTTAATTCAGCACAGACCTATACCGCTATAGCAGATAATCTTGTTACATGGGTGTTCAATGATGGTTTCGTCCCTTCTGCAAAAATCACAAATGAGGGTCATTATAGTATTATTAGTGATTATCTAGGAACGCCTGTCGAAGCCTATGATGAACAAGGTCATAAGGTTTGGTCGGCTGAGCTTGATGTGTATGGACGAGTGAAAGAGTTTACGGGTGAGAAAGATTTAATTCCGTTTAGATATCAAGGGCAGTATGAAGATGTAGAAGCAGTATGAAGATGTAGAAATTGGCTTGTATTATAACCGATTCCGATACTATGACCCAGAGCAAGGGAATTATACGCAAGTTGACCCAATTGGGCTTGCGGGTGGGAATCCTACGCTTTATGGGTATGTTAGTGATCCGAATAGGTTTGTTGATCCATTCGGATTAAGTGAATGTAAAGGTGCAAAAAGACTAGGGAAATTCAGAAAAAATTTTGCGGGTGACCTGAAAGAATCCAGATTCAATGGGCATATGGATAAACATGGTATGAATTATGATGTTATCAAGGATACACTCGACAATCCAGATAATATTTTTTATCATAAGAACAATAATCATTTACTATTCTATAAAGATGGAGATGTTGTAGTAGTTAGCGGAAAAGACTCTGGCATAATAACCGCTTATGGCAAGTCTGATGCTGCCGGAGTGTATAAAGACATTAAGTTTATAACTGATAAGCCCGCAATTACTCAAATAGAATGAAACAATGAATAATATAACAAAAATAGTTAATGGTGGTTACTACTGTATAGAGTGGGGAGAATCGGTTTATGCTTCTGATGAAATACAAGATTTTTGGGAAGCAGATAGATTCGGAAATGTTTGTAAACTAAACATTCAGCTACTCTATAATTCAGGTTCTAAAATTCTGCAAAATGAACCTAAAGTACTAAAAGTATTAGGTGAAAAACAAAAAGAAAAGATAGAATTAAATTATCAAGTTTTTTTGGACAAAAACAAAAAACTTGATAATGTACGTCAATTTCTATACAAGGATACTATTATTTTTTCATATTCTATTGAAAATGAACTTTATTTAGCTGAAAGTTATATTTTCAGGGAATTAACAGAAGATGTATTTATAGTTTTTGATGAACAAATGACTTTAAAATATTTGATTATTGAAAAAACATCAACATTTAATTACCAAAACATAAACAACGATCTATACAATTTAGAAGCAGAAACAAAATATGATCTCATTAAATTATATTTTAAAATTTACACTTACAATCAGAATGATGTAGTTGAAATACAAAATTTAATAGATGAGATAATAAGTTTTAAAAAAAACACAGCAAATCTTGATTTAGGAATCAGCGTTTTCTTAAATGAAGAAATAACCTATTTAAAAGATGAATTAGTTGATTCAGAGGAAGTGTAAAATATTAAATGATACAAAAGAGAAGTCCCAATATATCGAGCTGATGCAAAATAAAAAGCATGTCAAAAGCGAGTCTGAAAAATGACTCGCTTTTGACATGGGAAAAAGTTTTATGGAATGTCACGATTTTTGATGGATGTGAAAAATGAATTTGTATGCATACAGCATTGCAGAAATGCTTTTTTTCATATACATCAACTTGAAAATTATTCCATTTAAATTGTTTAGAGAAAACGAATGTTTCTCCGTGTGTTATGCAAGGTTTCACACGGATGATTGAATGTCGATACTTATTTTGTTTTTCTACTTTTTGGGGTAAGAGGTAGCGATGACAGCTAATTTTTCTTACTAAACTTTGTAATTACTTGTCTTACACTAGAAAGCCCAACAATGAATTTCAAAATGTCATTGTTGGGCTTTTAGCTTTATCCTTATAAGTGTTTTTTTAAATCTAACATGGAGTCCGTTACGACATCCCAAAGATTACTAATTGCATCTTCTGACATATCATTCAACATGGATTCAGTTAATTCTGTTACTTCCATTGATTTTCCTCCTATTTTGAAAAGGAGTTACAACCTATGCTATAATATTTCATAGGTTGGCAACAACCTCGTGAGATAGTCGGCTCTTCTCAGAGTACTTCGACTATCTCTTATTTTTTTGCCAAAAGTAGATGAATTCCTTTACGAATAGCTTCACTTTTAGATATGTTATTTTTCTGGCAATAGTCTAATAGTAGCTGTTCTGTTAAATTATCAAGCCTAATTGTAAGAGGCTTATTAATCGGGTTATCCATTTTTGGTCTACCAGTTCTTATCTTTCTTTAAACAAGATTTTATTTGTTATACGTATGAGAATAATTTGGAATTAATGAAAATGAGACTATTCAACAAGCTCTTAGAGATAAAGTATTACTTGAAAAAATCTCTTATCGAAAGGACTATATAGAATTATATGGGGATTACAATATCAAAATTCAAGTTTTTATACATGGAATTCATAAGCCTGAATTTTTATCCTCGGAATCCCCCCGTTTCTAACGGATTATGAACAAAAAATTGAAACAGTTACTTGTCTATGTGCTAATATTCAAAAACTCAACTGATATTAAAAAGAACAATAAGTTTTTTAATTCTTCAGTTTATGGAAGTTTGGGAAGTCTAGGTTTTTTTATGGTGGATTTAAAACTTTTTAGTGAATTAATAAGAACTGAAGTTGGTGATGAGCTATTAAACCTTGTTGAGTTATTTACTACAACCAATTTAGTTGATAAATGTAGGGAATATTAATTATTACTTGGGGAATTAAGCGATGGCACTATTACATTCAAGCAATGAATAATTCAATTCTACTTGGAATGTATAGTTAAAGGAACCTACAAAATTAAAAATGAGATAAAGGAGTTATCTGTAATTCCTGGTGACGAATTACTTACATGGCCGGCATGTCTTGAAAAAAAATGGCCAACCATTCGTTTGGACGGTACTGGTGAAAAAATTGATCTTACTTTATATACTTGGTCAGGTGCACTCGGAAATGAAATAATTCCTATGTATATTCTTGATAGAAGTGAAGAAAGGGTAGAGAATGTAACTCCTATTATTAACTCTATAGTTTCATTTAAATTCGAGGTTTCAAATTTGAAGAGTGATTATGTATCAGGAAAAATAAAGAGTGGCAAAAATCCTATTTGAGGGATTTATTGCTACTCTTTCTTTTTGGTTAATTTTACAAATTCTCATAATATTAAAGGTCATTTAAGTTATCAGAGAAAAAACATGATGTCTATTGTCTGGGCCAATCAAGACAGTCGTCAATTTGATTTCTTATACCGCAGTATCGATGATGTCGGCAATTTATATGAAACAAAAGATAAAAAAGATCGTATCTATGGAGCAGGCAGTAGACTACTAGAAACAAAAAATGCCAAATTTTCCTATGACGAAGAAGGAAATCTCCTAGAGAAAGTCGAAAATAATGGAGATACATGGAAGTACGAATACTATGGCAATGGCATGATGTCAAAAGTCATCCGTCCAGATCTCACAGAAGTTACGTTCAAGTATGACGCACTATGTAGGCGGATAGAGAAGTGTTTGGAAGGAAAAACTTCTCATTTTGTATGGGATGGCAATACGATTTTACATGAGTATCTCTCGCAGGATAATTCAGTGGAATATGCTTCACAGACAGATGCCGATATCGCAGATAATCTAGTGACATGGGTATTCAATGATGGCTTTGTCCCTTCAGCAAAAATCACGAATAAAGGTAGCTACAGCATTATTAGTGATTATCTAGGAACGCCTGTCGAAGCCTATGATGAACAAGGTCATAAGGTTTGGTCGGCTGAGCTTGATGTGTATGGGCGAGTGAACGAGTTCACGGGTGAGAAAGATTTCATGGGTATGTGTATAACCCTCTGATAGAGTTTGATTTAGTTGGATTTAAGGGGCCCTTTTGCTAAAAAAGGTGGGGTTTATTTCTTCCCAGAAGGAAATGAAATGTATGTTGGGAAGGCGAAAAATCTTTATAAGAGGTTGTATCAACATCTAAACAAAGAGAAACTAGAACCAGCTGTTTTAGATAAAGTTGGCTTTATTCATGATCCGAATGCTTTAACCGATAAAGATTTATTTAAATTAGAAGATGATTTAATAGAAATATACGAATTAGAGAAATTCAATCCTGATAAAATAGAATTATCTAATAAGATTAACAGTCCTGGAAAGAACATTAAAAAAGGTACTAGATGTAAACCTTAAGGGGGAAATTTAATGTATGATGTAGTCACTGTAAAAACAAATTTTAAAAATTATAATGTGTTTATCCAAGAATCTAAATTCATTGATAAAGAAGTAATAAATTTTTTGAAGGATAACAACATTAATGGAATCTCTTTAGGGATGGATGAAAAGATTTTACCAAATGTAGATTTCTTAAGTGAATTAACTCAATTAGAATACTTAAATTTAGGTAGAAAAAGTTATGAGAATTTGAATGGTATCGAAAAGCTAGTCAACTTAGAATAT
>NZ_PYWM01000056.1 GCF_003049665.1 Lysinibacillus mangiferihumi
GAATACCCGCGAAAGTAGAACGTTTATCCGCGGAACGAGGGAGAATACCCGCGTAAGCAGCTTGTTTACCCGCGGAACGCAGGAGAATACCCGCGAAAGCAGAACGTTTATCCGCGGAACGAAGTTGAATACCCGCGAAAGCAAAACGTTTACCCGCGAAGCAAAGATAAACCTCTGATAAACATAACTTCAAACATTCAACCTTCCCCAATTTCCCCCAAAATAGCATTATAAAAACGGTTTCATATATTCTATTAAATTATCAGGAAGATAGTAGATTCTATTTTTATAAGTACCAGTGCTAGGAAATTGAAATTTCCGCAATAAACGATTCGCAGCATCGCTAGAAGTGATACCGAAAAACGCACGCAATTGACTATTGGTGATTGTACGACTTACGAGCAATCGATAATCTTGCAAGGCTTCTGCAAAAATTCCGCTGCTTGTATAGTGACAAGCTAGACACTTCCAACCGCCTCTGTAAAAGTGCATCTGATTTTTGTATCGGCATTTTGGACAAAGTACGCCATGTCGGAATCTCGAAGTATCTATACGAGGGAGTATTTCTTGTGGTTGATGCTGCGCTCTAATTAGTTGTACAAAACGGGTTAATTGCTCATTCGTTAAAATAGGTGTTGGGTACTTGTCAAAAAGAGTTTGGATATGACTTTGTAGCCCTGACACATGGAAAATAGGGACGGATTTTGGATGATTCGCAATTATAGCTGATGGATTAGACAAAATAACTGCACCTTCAATGGGGAGAGAATAATTTTTAAATATAATTTTAATGAATTGCATATGACGTTGAATTTGCGTAATGGGATTTGCAAAACCTTCCACTGTGCCATCAGATTTTGTGCGTGTTCATTGATGCGTCGTAGCATCAAAATCCAGACGACCGTGTATATTTTTAATTTCCACAACGAACATAAAATGCTTACAAATAAAGAGTGTATCAACTTGGTGAAAATGCTGTGCTGCATTGACAAGTACAACATTATGCAATACAGAAAAAGTATTTGGACATACTAATTCATGCCATTCCCGATCTACTCGCTTTTCGCCAGCAAAGCCAGCATCAAGTCTTCGAAATTGCTCGCTATAATAGTTAGCATCTCGATCTCCATCACACAAGCGTCGTAGTAAAGCCTCATACCATAACAACTTTAACGGCTTCTCACGTATGACTAAATTCATTGACGTTCACCCCTATGTTTTTTACACCATATTTTATCCAAAAATCTCAAACTGTCCAGTACAAAAAAACGATACGTCCTCAAACGTATCGCTCATTCATCATTTTTAAGTTTTGGTCGCTCTTTCATTCCTTTTGAGAAGCGGTCTAGTAATTCTACTTGTGAAACACCTTCTGTTAAAAGATCAGCAAGTAATTGTTCAGCGTATTTAGAACGCTTAATTTTTAACGTCCCTTTTAAAAGCACAGAAACATGCTCGCCAATTTCTTGGACAGTATGCACAACTACCCGAAATGGAGCTGGTTCATTATCAGGAAATGAAATAACTGCACGAACATCAACTACTGTAGCATTCGCTAATAACTCATCAAAAATCGGACGATATTGCCGATCGATAAACAATTCAAGAATCCAAGATTGATGGCTGTTTTCCTGGTTAATAATAATGCCATCGACTAAAGGAAATGCTTGCATGCCATCTTGAGTGACAAGGTCAAAAGAAAGCATTTTAAATGTTTTCATTATGTATCCTCCTAAGTCGGTCATTCCTTTTAGTATAACATAATCAATTACAGCTAAGACTGTCTTCTTAAAATATGAAAAGATGCTAAATTTAACTTTTTAAAAATGAGCTGTAACACTTACTGCCATCTGACTTCTACACAATAAAAAAACCTAACAAACAAAAAGATAACTGATAAAAAAATTATTTTCTCATTTAAAAATGAGCTAAAAAACAAAAATCGAGTTTTGCCAAAATTGAATAGCCTCTTGTAAGATGAGGGCAATTAAACACAAAGGAGGTGAATCAATGAACCAAGTCGGACTGGTTGGAAGATTAACAAAAGATCCTGTGTTACGACAACTATCTAGAAATCGTGTCCAATCTCATTTTTCCCTTGCCATAAATCGCAATTACAAAAACAGTCGTGGAGAAGTAGAGACTGACTTTATTCTTTGTACAGTATGGGGAAAACTGGCAGACCATATTGTGAAGTTTTGCGGTAAAGGCTCATTAATTGGCATAAATGGACGTATTCAATCTAGATCCTTTATGAATGAGCACAGCACTAAGATTTATATGACAGAAGTGGTTGTAGAAGATGTTCGCTTCTATAGGCTGAAACAGCCAGATAATGATGGGAGCACATTGCCACCATCGTCATCGGTCGAGCAGGAGATCATTAAAGATTTTGTGTTACCAAAGAAAGAATTGCAATTACCAGTAGTATAACCGACTATCGCAATACATACGGAGCAAAGCTAAACATTTACGCAATTCGCCATTCTCCTATAAAATGCTTAGACTTGCACCGTAATCATTTTAGTTAGAAAGGGGCGTTGTGGACTATCATATCATTTATCGTTGCTGAAGACCGCACAGCAATGATTATTTCACACAACTAAATAGAAATATGAAGTAAGTAGGAAAGAAGTAAACATTGTTCACGAATAGTTGCTAAAGAAAAGAGCGCCAAGAACGTTAAAGCTCTTGGCGCATCTTTAAGACTAATAATCGAGTGAAATCAAATCTCGAAGCTCATCATCATCTAGCTCCGTTAACCACTGGCTTGATTGAATGAGTTCTTCTGATAATGCAGATTTCTGCGCCAGCATCTTATCAATTTTTTCTTCTATCGTCCCAATCGTGACAAACTTATGCACTTGCACAAATTGCGTTTGCCCAATTCGATATGCACGGTCTGTTGCTTGATTTTCAACAGCAGGATTCCACCAACGATCGGCATGTAGTACGTGGTTTGCAGCAGTTAAATTTAACCCTGTTCCTCCAGCCTTTAATGAGAGGATAAAAATAGGGAATTCTCCTGCCTGAAAAGCCTCCACCAATCGGTCACGCTGCTGTTTAGGCATGGCGCCCGTTAAAAATGGTGCATCGACATTATAAATTTCACTGAAACAATGCTGAAGTAATTGGCCCATTCCAATATATTGCGTAAAAATAAGGCACTGTTCACCATTATCGACGATTTCCGCTGCCATTTGTACAATACGCTCTAATTTGACTGAGCGTGTCAGCATCGTTGCTGCATCCTCAAAAGGTTCCTTTAAATAAAGAGCAGGATGATTACATAATTGCTTCAATTTACTTAGCATCTTTAAGACGCGCCCTTTTTTCTGAAAGCCCGTTAATTGCTCTAGCTGATCCAACGTTTCTAAAATATAGCCCTCATATAGGGAAGCTTGCTCTGCCGTTAAGGCGCAGTACGCATGAGACTCTTGCTTATCAGGTAAATTAAGCTGTAAATTTGGATCTCGCTTTGTACGACGAAGTAAAAACGGTTGAATTTTTGCCCGTAGCTTTTGTTTATGTGGTTCGGATTCATCGCGCTCAATAGGCAAAATAAATTGTTCGTTAAAGCGGCCAAAGCTACCTAAATAACCTTTATGAATAAAGTCAAAAATTGCCCAAAGTTCCGATAATCGATTTTCAACAGGCGTTCCTGTTAAAGCAATATGATGACTACCATGTAATTTGCGAATCGAACGAGATTGTAAAGTCTGCATATTTTTAATATTTTGTGCCTCGTCTAATACAACAGTTGCCCAATCAATTGCTTGTAAAAATTCAGCATCCTGTGACACAGTTCCATAGGTAGATAAAATAACATGCGGTTTTTCTTGTTCAATAAGTCGAACAAATGCATCTTCTTTCGTCCGATTTGCTTGATAATGCGTATGCACAGTTAAAGATGGAGCAAAGCGGTCAAGCTCCTTTTGCCAGTTACCAAGGACCGAAGTTGGGCAAATAATAATGGATGGTTCTTTGGCATCCGTTGTGTCATAGACATGCAACAAGTAAGAAATAAGCTGAACAGTTTTGCCGAGTCCCATATCATCAGCGAGACAGGCACCAAAACCTTGCTCACGCATAAAGACTAGCCATTCAAAACCTTCTTGCTGATAAGGACGTAAGCTAGCATTTAATGAAAGAGGGACTGGAACTGCTGGAAGACCTTTTTTCTCCTGAAGCTGTTCCATATACGATTTTAAAGATTGCTGGAGCTCAAATGCAAAAATTGGATCATCGCGCAACGCATCATCAGCATCTTCCTCTTCTAGCGGAGAAAGATCTTCAGGTAACTCACGGAACAATAGTTCACGAACAGTCCAGCTTTCATTTTCAGCCTGTTGCATTAAAGCACGCATTTCTTGCATCCAGTTGGCATCCACTCGGAACCATTCCGTACCAATACGAATAAATTCACGTTTTTCATCGACAAGCTTTTTAAACTGCTCAGCAGAAATTGATTCACCGTTCATAGAAAATTGCCATTTAAACGTTAAAATATCATCGAGTCCAGCAACTTTTTTTGTTGATATATTGCCTGTGCTAACACGTACACGCATTTTGGATTGCTTTAAATCTTTTAGCCAAGCGGGTAGCACAACATCAAAACCAAGTGCCTGTAATCGGGCTAGGTCTTCACGTAAAAATGTGCGAACCTCCAAATCGTCAAGTGTAGCATGAATGAAAATATCAGATTGTAAATTTTCAATGGAAAGGAGTTCTACAATCTGCGTTTGCTGTTGTTCAATCTCTAGTGCAAATGGCTGCCATTTTGTTGGTAGCGCGTCGGCTAGCGGTAGTAATTTTTTTCGAACAGCCGGTGTCCAGTAATTTTTTGTTGTCACTGTACTAAGCACCGTTTCCAAAAGCCAGACTTCCGAATCTTCCTCAGGCTCACTTAAACGTAGAGAGACAGTAACGGCCCCAGCTTGACGGTCCTGCTCTAATGGCCAACCACCGCGAATGAAAAATGGAAGGAGCTTCGGTATATCAGACACCAATAACCCAGCGTGTGTTAGTTTTTGCTGCACAGCTACTTCCAATAATGCGGTATCTACTCCGTCTATAGTAAATGACAAGGAGGAAAAATCATCTGCAATAACGGCGTATGACCAAAGGATAGGGTCTTGCCAATATTGCTGTAACATTTGTGCGTGTTCAATCAATGCACTACTGTCAGCATCAATCCCTTGCCATCTAATAAACGGGTGCTGATAGCGTGGAGAAAAGATATCGAGTAGTTCTGCACTAGAAATATCGATAGAAATGTCTGTACGACTGGTCATTAAGCCATAAGTATTTGCTTCATAGTTAAAAAATAATGAAGAAATCAGTGTGTCAACATCGATTGCTGCACCACTTGTAGTAAAACCCCGCACCGTATAATTGCCATTTTGAGCTGATTCAATACGTAACTGTTGTTTTTTCGTAAACGGAGAGGGAGCATGTAATGTCATCATACTAAGTTTCCTTTCTCAATTTCTTCCTGAAGTGCACGAAGTCGTTTATATTCTGCGCGGATTGTTTGCATGTAATTTTCAAAATAAGCAACTTTTCCTGCTCTTTTTGCGGCACTCCGCATACTTTTCCAAATACGTACAGCTTGCTTATAATTCATACGAGATTTTTGCGTAATCTCTGCCATTGCATAGACGTGATACAAAGGTAAAACAGCTGCTGGAGCTAGGTGTAGAACATCTTTTAATCCACACATTTCTAGATAAGAAAAAGAGGAAAGATTTAATTGATGCAATGCTGCCCATTCTCGATAGCGCTCTTTTCGTATAAGGAAAAACGAATAGGGCTGTAGTCCATACACACCAAATGCGCTATAAAGTGTTGTTTCTTCTTCTTCCGTTAATTGTATATCTTCATATAACAACTGAAATTGCCGTACGTATTGAGCTCGCTGTACGACGGGCACAGTTTCCTGTAAAAAAGCTTCAGCAAATGGAAGCATGGCACGTAAAATGAATGCTTGTGAATGTGACTCGCCAGCACGCTTAGCAAAAGTGGCTAACTCAAACAAATCTTGCATTTGTGGTAAGGAAATATGCGCAATGCTTTCCTGTAATAACTGTTCTTTTTGTAATAACACGTAAAATAACAGCTTTAATGACTGTAAAGAAATCTCGGGGGAAACTTCTTCAAGATTGTTAATAAGTGTTAGCTCCTGTTCACGTCGAGGCTTCTCATAAAAAAGCACTGCCCACAGTAGCATATAGATTTGTAATCGACTAGCAAACAGCCCTTCACGTTCTAGTAAAAATTTACGGACAATTTCTTGAAGTGCATTATAAAATGGATCAGTTGCAAAAAGTCGAGAACGATTCGTTAATTCAGTTAATATACTTTCAAATGACTGCACGCTTTGATCGATAAAGTATTTCATATAAGGTGAGTCTAATGAATGACCTTGCGTATTATTTAAATGCCGCCAAATTGCATTAAAAATCGAAAGTTCGATAAATAGCTTATACAGTGGCTGCCATTCACGTTCAAATGGCATATGCTTGCGCAGCCGTTCCAATGCATCAGAACGAATTGCTGAAAGTCCATAGCCTTCCAAAATACGACCGGATGGCAACAGACGTTTCATTACTTCGTCGACCATTAGCTGCCAGCTTTCAGGGCTACGTTCGTCCGCTAATGATTTTAACTGCACAGATTTTTGAGCACGCCATGCACCTGACCAGTTTTGTACAGAATCAAAATACTGATAGAGAGCAAGTAATGCGCCAACTTGATGACGACACCATTTTAGTTGGGGACAGTTACAGCTTAGAGTCCCATGAGCAAAATCAATTTCTACAGTTGCAGGTCTCACATCCTGTACACTTGCATATAATATAGAACTTGCTCCATTAAAACGTTCAAATACGATGGATTTGTTTCGTACAGAAAATACAGCACGACGCACAAGCTCCTCGTCTTCGCTAGAGGACGGATGTAATTCCTGCTCAGCTTCTTTTAATTTAGCAAGTATAAATGGTTGATGTTCCTTAGCTAGTTGCGAAATAGACAAAGCCATAACCTCACTCCTCTCAATTGCATTGGCCAATGACTTTAGCTTTATTTAGATGATTGAATGTCATCTTTCGTGGGAAGAAAAAAAGACTGTCTTTCCATTATACGATTAAAATACAGACATGATAAGCTGAATGATTAGAAAGAAAAAATTTGAGGATAAGATAGTTAACAAGATACATGATTTGTGTTAAAATCTGAATAATCAGATAATAAGGAGGGATAAAGGATGATGCAAGTTCAGTATATGAAGCCGTTTTACACGAAAATCTCTGGAGATAAATTGCGTCTCGTATTTGCTTATCAATATTTCTCAATTTTAAAAGAGAATGAGATTTTTCATTTCATTCCAATCGAAGGGAAAGAGATGATTATTAACTTGCATACACAACAAATCGAAAATTTATCTGAGGTATTTGTTTTCCAAAAGGGAAATCGTTTTATCCGATTACCACTCTATCAACTATTACTCATTACCAATGTGCATGAACATTTAACGCCAATTCTTGAAAGCGCTACACCAAAGTTGCCACTGTTACCCCTTGTCTCTTCTGCAACTGTAGGTGAGATTGATCAGTTGATCGCTGAAATTGAATGCAGAAACATTGATTATTTAATAGACCAAGCATTAGCAGATTACAATGAAGCGCTCTTTTTTGAGCTACTACATCAAAAGAGCACGCATTTCGGAGGTTTCGAAAATTGAATACTCGGTACATCAAATGAGCACCCACTTTTCAAGAAAGAGAAGCGGGTGCTTTAACAGTTTTATAGATAGAAAACTTCAATTATTTGGTTTATTTACCAATTCAACTTTAAGGAAGTAATCACAAACCGATATAACTAATAATACTTTTAGCATGGGGGTGGGGGAATGCTTGGTAATTGGTCTGCTACAGGGTTATCTATATTAAGTAACATGAATAGGCACTATAATGCTATGAGCAAGTCGATGTTGCGAATTTCTACTGGCTATCGGATTAATAGTGCAGCTGATGATCCGGCTGGTCTTGCGATATCCGAGAAAATGCGTGCTCAAATTCGCGGTTTGAATATGGCGTCAAAAAATATACAGGACGGTATTTCACTTGTGCAAACGGCAGAGGGCGCACTAAACGAAACGCATGCCATGATTCAACGAATGCGGGAACTTGCAGTACAAGCATCTAATGACACATTAACCGATAGTGATCGACATCAGCTCGATTTAGAATTTCAGGAACTAAAAAAAGAAATCCAACGTATTTCTAAAGATACCGAATTTAATACGAAGACATTATTAAATGGTGATTATTCAACAAATGGTCTCAAGATTCAAGCGGGTGCAAACGCTGGTCAAACCATCGAGTTGTCCATTAACGATATGGGGGCAGTGGCGCTTGGGTTGGACGCCACGACTTCTATTGCAACACGGGATGATGCCAATAATGCGATTTCTAAGATGGATGATGCATTGAAACGGGTATCTTCGGAGCGTTCTCGTTTGGGCGCTTATCAAAATCGCCTAGAGCATGCCTATAATGCAAACGTCAATACAGCAGAGAACTTAACCGCAGCGGAATCACGAATTCGCGATGCTGACATTGCGAAGGAAATGATGAATATGGTAAAGTCGCAAATATTGCTTCAAGCAGGCCAATATGTTCTAGCATTGCATATGCAGCAGGCACAATCTGTTTTAAAGTTACTAGAAAGCGGAACAATGAGGAATCCCCGATACTAATGGAGATTCCTTTTTGTGTGATTACATTTTAGTTTTCTCCTTAAAAAACATGGCAAATTTTTAATTTCAAGCAAGCTATTTTTTCGCGCTTGTTTTGCTGTTATAGTAAATAGAAAAGGAGTGAAGTTATTGATAGTAAAGCCTTTCGCACCGTCGTCTTTGACATTGGGATTGCAAGCACTTGTTCGTCGATTGCCTCCTTCACATTCGCAGTACATAACGTACCAACAGGAACTTAAAAATAAGGAAGCGGGCGATTTTGCAGAACAATATATTTTGAAAGAACTACAAAAGTTACCGCAGCTTAGTGACTGTCACCTTTTCCACAATGTTATACTTCCTACAATCCTCCCCATGCAAATGGATATATTAATTATTACAGCCAGCGGCATCATTATATTAGAAATAAAAAATATACGGGGAACTGTCCATTTTAAAAATAATCCACGTCAGTTAATACGTACTACTGATAATGGAGAGGTTCAAGCATTTACACATCCTGAAATTCAATTGGAGCAGTATATCCAGGCAATGCATCATTTTCTTAACGAGCATCATATGGCGGTACCAATTTATGGAGCCATTGTTTTTCCTTTTAATAATGTAGCAATCCATCGTGAGGGTGAAGGACTGCCAATAGTCATGGGCAGAGAACTTCCAATATATCTGCACAAAATCATCGAGAAAAATATGGGGATAGCTACGAACGAAATAACAAACATTATTTTGTCACAATTACAACACAGAAATCCATTTCCGCTTTGCCGCTATTATCAACTAGATGTTAACGCTTTGCAAAGAGGTGTTTATTGCGAAAATTGTGGTCACTTTGGCATGGAAAAGTTAAAAAGAACGTGGTTTTGCCGAAGATGTCAGCATCAATGTACGTCTGCACATAGACAAGCATTGAAAGATTATTACATGCTTGTTGGAGATACGATCACGAACAAGGAATGTCGTGCGTTTTTAATGCTTGAATGCAAACATGTCACAAAACGATTATTGCAAAAAACATTCCAAACATGCTGTAAGTCAGGCAAACTTACAAAGTACGATTTGTCGAGTTTATTGGAAACGCCACTAAAATTTTAGATATCGCCACAAAATGCTCATGAATCGCCACAAAACGTACAGATAGCGCCACAAAACCTTAAACAATCGCCACTAGAAACCCACGAATTTACAAAATCGCACACAGAAAATACTGTAAAATAACAAATTGATTCACACTTTCCCTTGAAAGATGTATACTATAATGCAGAACAAAAATGCAATTTTGCATTTATAGACCATATAACAATTTACTACTCGTTTTTGAAACGGAAGGAAGAATAGAGAATGACGAAATCAATTTGTGTCGTTGGACTTGGCTATATCGGATTACCAACGGCTGTAATGTTTGCCAACCACGGCATAAAAGTACATGGGGTGGACGTAAACCCAGCAGCAGTAAAAAGTATTCAAGAGAAAAAGCTTCATATTGAAGAAAACGGTTTACAAGAACGCCTAAACAAAGCAGTAGATGAAGGATTCTTAACAGCATCAACAACACCACAAGAAGCAGATGTTTTCATTGTAGCTGTTCCATCACCAATCAATAATGACAATACAGCGAATTTGGAATATGTACGTCAAGCAACGGCATCTATTGTGCCTTATGTAAGAAAAGGGAACTTAGTAATTCTTGAATCCACAGTTCCACCGAAAACAGTAGAACACATTATGCTACCAGAGCTAATTAAAGCAAACTTAGAGTTCGGTGTTGATTTATTTGTAGCGCATTCACCAGAGCGCGTTATTCCAGGTCGTATTTTTGAAGAATTAGTGAACAACGACCGTATCGTTGGTGGGATTGATCCAGTATCTGCACAAATGACAAAAGAGCTTTACCAAACATTTGTAAATGGCACAATTCATCTAACAGATGCTACAACGGCTGAATTAGTAAAAGTAATGGAAAACACATACCGTGATGTCAATATCGCGTTTGCCAATGAATTAGCAAAAATGGCTGAAAAATTAGACGTGAACATTTGGGAAGCCATTAAATTTGCTAACTACCACCCACGTGTAAATGTTCACTTCCCAGGTCCTGGTGTAGGTGGTCACTGTATCGCTGTTGACCCATGGTTCCTTGTAGAGCTAGGTGGCGAACAAGCACAAATTATTCATCTGTCTCGTAATACAAATGACAGCATGCCTAGCTATACGGCACAAAGAACACAAGCCATTTTAAACGAAAACAAAATCGCAGGTGGGAAAGTAGCAGTTCTTGGACTAGCCTTCAAAGGAAACGTTGATGATATGCGTGAAAGCCCATCAACAATCGTCATTGATGAGCTACAAAACCTAGGCTTAGAAGTGATTTCTTACGATCCGCACATTAAAGAAAACAAACATGCTACACAAACACAAAGCTTAGAAGAAGCTACTAAAGATGCAGACATCATCGTTGTACTAACAGACCACAATGAGTTCAAAGCAATGGATGCAGCAGCTATCACAGTGAAAACAAAAATCGTCTTCGATACGAAAAACTGCTTAAACCGTGATAAATGGCAAGAAGCTGGCTTCCAGTTCCACTTACTAGGGGATGCGAAAAACCGATGAAAGAAACAGTACTTGGCATTAACGTCAATACAGAAGGTTACGATGAATTAATGGATATGGCATTCGAGCGCATTGAAAAGAAACAAAAAGCGCTCGTCGTTGCCATTAATCCAGAAAAAATTATTAAAGCAAAAGAAGACCCTGCACTAAAGAAGCTATTAAATGAAGCAGAATTTCAAATTCCAGATGGGATTGGTGTTATTCTTGCTTCTAAAATTCAAAAAGGGCAAATTCGTGAACGTGTTACAGGCGTTGATATGATGATGAAGCTTTGTGAAGAAGCGGCAAAACGAGGCAAGCCTATTTTCCTGTATGGAGGCAAACCTGGTGTAGCTGATGCAGCACAAGCAAAGCTAAAATCACTATTTCCTTCTATTAAAATAGTCGGCACACAGGACGGCTATGAAAAAGACGAGCAGAAGGTCATTGATCGTATTAATGAAGCGCAACCGGATTTACTATTTGTAGCAATGGGTAGTCCAAAACAGGAAAATTGGATTAACGCCAATCGTGACCGATTGCACCCAACGATTTATCAAGGTGTTGGTGGATCATTCGATGTGTTGGCAGGTACAGTAAAACGTGCACCAGAAATTTTCCAAAAATTTGGTCTTGAATGGTTTTACCGATTAATGAAAGAACCTAAGCGTATCAAGCGTCAAATCGCTTTACCACTTTTTTTATTGGAAGTGGCTAGGCAAAAACGGCAATAATTTTTAAAAATTGGTATTGTCGTTTTAATTTGAAAGTGTTAGACTGTAGGTGTATAGGAATTTCCTCTATGAAATAAATAGAATTCCCTGCAAGGAAACAACGGTTGGTAGCCCAAGCGAAAAAAGCTCAAGCATTTATATGCTTGAGCTTTTTTCGTTCCCTGATTTAACTTAATTATCCATTATTTCATAAGATTATAGAAAATATGAACAAGGAATGATAGAAAATTAGATTTTGTTGGTAAAGTTGCATATTTTCACTTGAAAAAAACTGTAGGATAAACGACAATGGTAAAAGAGAGTTCGATGTCCACTATTTTCCGGAAACGAATTAGTAATTTTCCCAAAATATGATTGACAACTTTTAGGGATACAACTATACTTTTATGTGTAGTTGTTTATTTACTACATAACTATGTAGTAGAGACATAATTTTTGAACTTAGAGGAGGAAATTTTTCTATGGCTAACCAACCAAAGAAATACAAAAAATTCGTAGCGACGGCAGCAACGGCAACATTAGTAGCATCTGCTATCGTACCAGTGGCTTCTGCAGCAGGATTTTCAGATGTAGC
>NZ_PYWM01000057.1 GCF_003049665.1 Lysinibacillus mangiferihumi
TTGAACTTTGGGATTATGTAAATTGGTTTAACAACATTCGAATTCATCAAACACTTGGATATCTGACGCCAGCGGAGTTTAAGCAACAGCCCTTATAAATTTTGTATGGTTTTGTGTTGACATTCCACATCTTTTATACTACTTGGCAAGTGTAACGTTTAAACCCTTTAGTTTGATTAATCTCGTGTTTTTCGTCCATATGACATCCATAAGTGGTCCTTGTAAGTAAAATGTCATCTCGCCTATTCTCGCTCTAATTTGCCATAATATTAGAATAACGCTAATACTCCTTGATGGTATAACCTTCATGAGTTTTTAATTCAAAATCAAGGATATCTTTAACTGTATACGATTTAAAAACCATTATATCCTTGTTTATATCCACGAGCTTGTACAATCTCTTTAGTTTATTGTCAATGCCATGTCACAAGCCCCTCTCCCATATAAAATGTCATCTCGCCTAGTTATCGTATTTTTTCACAAACTAAGTATTAAAACATGATATCTTGAGAGTACAACCATTATGAGCCTTTATTTTTAAACAATCTGTTTTTTTCTTTCCACTGCAAATATATCTACATATATGTTTATTTTCAACTTCATAGTTTACAATTCAATATATAAAGTTGATACTGAACGTTTTAATACTCTACTTATTTAATAATCGTTGTTGTTCTTGATACCAAAATTCTTTAACTCCTTTATCCCTTCTTTTAGCAAATTTTTTATTCCAAATGTAGTCTGCATACTCTTGTTTTGTAATAGTTCTATTATCAACTTTATCTTTTAATTCTTTCATTTTCTTAGAACTCATTTGTTTTGGCGTAGTTGGATGCTCATTTAAATCTAGCCCTTTTGTTCTCTCTGCTATAACATTTTTTGCTTCTTTTACATGAGGGATATAAGAAATTTCCTTACTAATTTTGGACATACAAACAAGGCTTATTCCTCCTCATAGTTTAAGTTGGAATAAGCCTTTGAAAGTTTTTCAAGTGTTTATTGTATTGTAAGACCTTGTCACTAAAATTGTAATTCTAGTCTTAATTTTTTAAGTATTATTTCCTTCAAAGTTGTTTAGATATTCTTCCAAGAATTTTTTATCATCTTCATCCTCTGGTAAAAGATTTAGATACTTGTGCTTCCAAATAATTTGTCTTTCGTAATCGTCAGCTTCAGACAAATCTTCGTAATCATAATTAATTTTAAACTTACCATCACTATTGAAAATCATTGTAAGATTTGTCCAAGGCTCTTGATCATTATTTTTAAATTCGTACCATAGCTCCTTTAAATCATCCAATAATTGTCTCCATAATTTCTTATAATCCTCTTTTTCTATTTCGTAAAGGTCTGGGATATTATGACTGTGTACAGGCGTCCTACCGTTCTCAGGATAATAATAAAAGAATGCGGTACGTACATCCTCAGTAATTTCACCGTATACATAAACCTCTGACCATTCTTCTTGTATGGTTTCTATTACCGTCTGAGCAATGTTATTATAAATGCTTCCTAACTTATTTTCATCCATAGCTACTTACCTCCAGGTTTATTTTCAAACTCTTTAAGCTGCCAATCGCCCTTGCCAATTTTGTATTCTATATCAAAACTAACCGGTCTTTGTGAATCACCTTTGTAAATCGGCTTTATTTTCACCTCTACCGTCTTTCCTTTTTCTAGCTGTTTTGCCGACATGTTCTCTAGTTTTTTCCACTCTCCTTTATTGAGGTTACCATTCATAGGCACAAGATTATCCAGACTACCTGAACCTTTAAAAATACTTGCAATCAAATGACCGCCCTCATCATCTGGCAAACGATCTTCTCGGCCCGCTACTTTTTGGGCATGATTATTTCTTTTCCCTTTACCCAGTTCAAGGTTACCTTCACAACTTGAAATACGACCTTTACTATCTGTTTTATAAGTATGGCCTTCTTTAGTAGTATATTCTACATTCTCCTTTAATACCTTTCTACGTCCATCTTTAGTATAATGATCTCCATACTTAACTTTGATAGGATCTTTACCTGTACCCTTAGGCTCTTCACTCTTTACAGGTAGCTTTGAATCTTTCTTTGGCATTGGTAGTGTAACTTTCGATGATCCTGTTTCACCTACTGCCTTTGGTAAGCTATTTACCTGAGAATTACTTTTTTGTGGTTCTTTATACGCTACTTTTTGTTGAACATTGTTGATTGGGTTCGGTTTTTTCTGTGCTGTTACTACCTTCTGACCACCTGTTGATGTTGGCGGCTTTGTCGGTGCTACTGCCGCTGACTTCTGACCTGTTGTTGGTGGTTTTGTTTTACTTCCTTTCTTTCCAGCATTAACAAAACCTTCAACTGCTGCTCCTCCAATTTTCTTTGCACCTTTGACTACCGGTCCACCTACGATACCCGCTGCGGATACTGCTCGTTCCCATTTATCTAGTTTCCGACCAGTAATTGGATCTTTCCCGACAATTGCTTCGTAGGCAGATTTGACATTCCCAAGACTGGAATAAAGTCAGCAGCGGTTGATATAGCTTCTATGACATTAACTTTTTTTGCAGCTACTGCTACTTTCTTCGCTGTCTTTTTAACTACCTTAACTGCCTCTTTTGCATACTTTTTGCCTTTTTTAACAGCCTTTTTCCCTGCAAGCACTACTTTTTTCCAGCTCGTTTAACCTTCTTGACCAATTTGCTCTTGGATAGTTTATTTTTCAGCTTCCTGGCTTTTGTAAAAACCTTACCTATCTTTTTCTTCTCCTTTTCTACAACTTTCTTTTTAACAGATTTGGCTGCTTTTTTAACGCTCTTAACAGCAGGAATACTGCCAAAGAAACTGCCGACTGCTCCCAAGAAACCTTTACCTTTACCCTTACCCTTCTTCGCCATTAAGCACCACCCCCACCAACAGGGATACTGCCCATGACGTCAAGTGCAGATTCAAGGTCCGCTCCGTCTCCCGATGTATTCGACACAGACACTGGCGCTTTGTTCGAGCCTTCCATTGTCACAACCTGTCCCTGCATATCCGTATTACCTTCAAGGACAATACTGCTAGATCCACATGTCAAGTGCATAGATTCTTTTGCGCTCATCGAGATACTTTTACCCACAAAGGTGATATTATCATTGGCTTTTAGTGTAAGTGGATGCTTACTATGTACTTCTATTCCGCTTTCCTGATGTAGCTTTAGGAAAACGGCGCCTTCTTGTGCAGTAAACGTCACAGATTGCGGGTCTAGCTTGATGTCCTTGCCTTTTGGTGTACCCCAGTAGGACGTTTTGGGATCGGCTGTTTTTTGGTTTGAGTCCCCGCCCTTTCGTACACTGTGGCGAACAATGGCCGCTCCCTCCCGGTGTGTCGGGAATGCAAGATGAACGCTATCGCCTTCCTCTGGTGGGCTGTAAAAGCCGCTATGTCCTTCTGGGTATAAGGCGTAGCAAGTGAGAACCATGTGGCTTCTTCCTTTTTTTGTGCCTCATCAATAGATAAGTGCAGGCGTACTTGATCCTTCTTAACTTCTAATACCTTACCCTCAATCGCTGTGCCTGTTAATAAAGGAATACTTAGTCTCCCATTCAAAGATAAAAAAAATTTGTTCTATTGGGGTGTTGACTTTGTCACAATGAAAATAAACAGCTCACACACCATAAAAAAGGTTGTATGAGCTGTTTAAGTTAAATCCAAGCTTTTAACTTTTGATAATAACTATGTTAATAAAGCCATTTTAGTTTTTGATTAATATATTGTGTTTGATTCAAGTTTTTCTTTCTTGTTCTTCTTCTGTTAATTCAGCTATATCTACCCTACTTAAATCCCACAACTTATTCTATTTTTTAGTGACTATAATCAATAGACTTCAAACGTTTAGGTTGATGATGACGAATTAAATTCCATATCCCAAATGGATTAAAAAATAAATCATCTTCTTCAAACATTGTACAGTTTTCTTTTTTTAATAAATATATAGGAGCATTTGGGTCTAAGCTAAAAGTTTCCCCATCATTAATTTTTGGTTTTTCTATAAGGCTGTATAAACAAAATACTTTAAACAACTGCTCAACCTCAGCCGCTGTGATTCCTTCTGTTGTTGTTATAACATCAGGATATCCAAAATTTTGCATGCCAGTAGTGTAAAAGAAATTATCATCTCGAGACATCTGAATAAACGCAGTGAATACTTTTTTAATTTCTTTATTATTTGTTATATCCAGCCAATCTTTCTTTGTGCAAGCTCTTCCAGAAGATTCAACATTTACTGCAATTCCACCAGCATGTAGTACTGCACTTGCAACTTCCATGATTCTTAATACATTTTCTAAAGTACCTCCTTCACTAATAATATACACAATGCTATCATGTTTTTTCAGATTATTTATATCATCTTTACTAAATGATCCATTTCCAGCTATTTCAAAAGCCTCGGCAACATAATTATTATAATCACTAATTTCGATTTCAAAGAATTCGTCTGGCTTCTCAAAATTGCCAATATGCTTCCCAAAATATATATAACCATTACCTTTTTTAGCCATAGCTTCTTTGAATTCATTTCTGGTTTTCCAAAATCCAGGTATACCCAAAATAATTTTTGGTAATTCCATTATAATATCACCTAGTATCTTAAGTATTATTTTTAAAACTATTTTTATTTTAGCTCAACTTTTCTAAGATTGAATTAACTTTTTCTAAATATAAGTCTGAATCTTCCTCTTTTATCTCAAAAAGAATTCCTTTAATTAATTGTTTTGTGGGATCACTTACATTTTCTAATGCATTGATATATGATATTATCAAATTTTCTGAGTTTAAAAGTGTCCGATGAATTCTCTCAGCCCAAAATTCTGCGTGAGGCAACATTTTAGGTATACTAATAGCAAGTTTATATAATCCTTCTTCCCTCCCAGATTTTTCAGCAATATAAAATATTGTTTCAATAAGGTAGTCGCCTGCCGAAGGTTCTGCAATATCATCCTCAAAAATCGTACAAAGATCAGGAATTATATCATTCGTCCCTCTATGTGATAATTCATTAAGAATATTTTCAAACTCTTCAATATCGTCACCTTCATTTTCTAGAAAACGCATTTTGTATAAAATAGAAATATATTCTTTGGATTTCATTATATTTTACTCCGTTCTACCTTTATTCCTTCTGCTTTTCAAAAATCTTCACGTTTTTGTTTAAGAATTCTCCTTGCATCATTTATATCAAACGCTAGAGCATCTCGTGGCTTCAAAGACATGTATAAATCAAAATCTTTTTTTCTTGATTTTGGATTCAATCCATATGTAAAGGTTCTCCGATGCCTTCCCCCTTTTCCTGAATGCGGATGCTCTAAGAACATTGCATAACTTTCTTTAGTATCAATCCCAAACTCTTCTTGCATATATTTATTAGAAGGCATATGGTGACCCGTTATATCGTCTGCTTTTTCATTAGGAAGCTTTCCAAAATGCCCGTGTTTTAGCTCATTCGGAAGTAATTTGTCGCTAGTTTGTGGTATATTTTGCTTCTTATCCTCTGCAAATTTTTTATATCGTTCTTGAACCCTTTCTTTCATTTTATCATAATCAGTTTTAACCGCACCCTTAGTTCCCTCAGCAGGTCTATCTTTTGCTGGTGGTTTGGAACTATTCGATGGCTTTGGATTCGGCGATGTTCCCGTATCTTCTATTCGGCTCATATTCACACCGGCTAGCTCAAACGGCGGTGTTCCTAACTGACGGAACTGGTCCTTTACTTCGGCTACTTTTACTGCCATCCCTGCAATTGGTATCATCGCTCCTAAGGAGAGGGCTGCATTTACCTTGTGCATTCAAGCCATCTGCTACTTCTCCATACACCGGTATTAGCCCTGCATCAGATTACTTTTCAAGCACAAACTTCTTTGGGTTAAGAAAAAACCTTGAAAGGCATAAAGCCAATCAAGGTCAATCAAGGTCAATCAAGGTCAATCAAGGTCAATCATCCAGATTATTTATTCGAAGTCTTCAAACCAACAAGTAAAATATTTCACGCTTTCATTAAAAAAATTATACTTGGATCATTGATTTCTGAACAAGCTGAAATTCTCCCTTTATCCCAAGACCATTTACTTGATATCTTTTCAAGTATTTTTTCTGCCTCTCCCATATCAAGAACATTTGATGTTTCGAATATCACATGTAACCTTAAACCATCCATCAATTTTCCAATATGGTTCACTTAAACACACATTGTATGAAGTAATATAACTGTCGATCTTTTTTATAAAATCATCTAATATTATCAATGCCCTATCATTATCCTGACATTCTACAAATAAGCTAATTTTAAACATAATACCTCCATTTTAAGTTAGTATGAAAGTGTTCCATCAGGTACAACGTTAATACATTTCTTACTATTTTTCATATATTTCCCCACTCTTTCATTCCTTTTTCAAAAAGGACCTTTAACTCATTTATTTACAAATTTATCCATATATCTATTAAGTTTATTCTTAATTTAACTTCTTTCCCAGGAATTAAGTGAAAACTCCCTTTATTAGGTAAATTCGCCTTTGTCATTGGATTTATAACATTATTTTGGTAGTCTTCCGTTCTCTGTTGCTTACGCTTGTAATATCCCCCATCAATCATAATCAGGCATCAGTAAACTTTACTGATTGTGGGTTAAGCTTAAAATTTTTCAATTCCAAACATACAAAAAGACTTATTCCTCCTTAACATTTAAGGTGCAATAAGTCTTTAAAATGTATTAGCCAAATTTGAAAGCGGAAATTATTTATATTTAAATGCTTATGTTATTATGAATGAGGCTCATATAAACTGTTCAAAAATTTCGAAAAGCTGGTTGCTATAAGCCTAATATGTTGTTGCTCTAGTTCACATCCCTCTTTTAAATAATCAAAGTAATCCATCTCGCAATGATAAATTGATCCTTTATCACTCCCGTCTAATGACATACATATTAAATTACTCCGAGGATCTTCACCTATTGGGAAAAAATTTTTCGGTATTATTTTCCCCAAATTATATTGTTGATACTTTTTTTCTAAATCAACACCATCGTTGTCTATAAGCGGAAAAAATAACATGATGGAGGAAATTATATTTCCTTCTTTTGTTTCATCGCTTGTTTTAAATTTTCTTCTTTTATTAGTTTTCCCTCCATTATTAACTAAAAGAAACTGTTTATAGTCCTGAGGAAGTGAACATTTATATTTATTTTCAAAAGCATTAATATCTTGTATACTAATAGGCTTGAAAGAATACTCAAATTCAATATTCATTTTTACCTCCTAACAATATTTTATTAGTTCTTTTCTTTAATACTCGTCTTCATCATAATGAAGCGATTCTAGTAAATCTGTAAAGGATACACATACAAGTTCAATAGCATCTTCATCATCTTCTTCATGATTGTAAAAAACTATCGAAGGCGAATGTTTATCCTTCCTATAGTCAAAACACAGCATATTTCCAGCAGAGTCAGTTGCAAATGGAAATACGTACTCTGGTAAATACTCAGAGATAAGACCATAAACTGTTTCTATTTTAGGATTTCTTGTAAAACTTAGTAAATAACCTAATGTTCCCTCTCCATCATCAACAAAGTTAAATATATTTGGTTTAGGACGACCACCATTAAATTTCATTATACAATCTTTATAATCATGAGGAAAACTAATTCCAAAAGAATCTTCAATTTTCTTGATGGTGTTTTCATCTACTGGCTCATGTACATGTTGCCATATTATTTTTTCCATTAAACCATCTCCATAATATGATTTTTCATTCTTCTTTCTATCTTACCTTTTCGTCCATCAGAGCCACCACCCCAATAAACCCTGCCACCTGTATGTTTTGCTACACTGTGTACTTCATAATCAACAAGTTGCATTTTCCCTGGATCTTGGTGGTGGTTCTATGTATAACCAGATGGTTCCTCACCTAAAATCATTTAATGCTGCTGCCAACCTAGACAGTAGACCATTTCCTATGTAGCTGTTTAAGCTTAAACAAGCGTTTTACTACTAATGCATGAACGTTTTTCTTCCTTTTGTTAGCTTCAACGCTATCTCAAGCCGTTGATACTGGTCTAATAACTCCATTAACCCATTGACCAAAAAGTCGTTAGGGGCATTCTTATGAATGCTGTAAAATGGTTGTTCATTGCTTTTAATGCAACAGCCATATCTCTTCAACTCTCGTTGTATCAGTACCTTGACAATATCTGACCGCCATAATCGACTTGTGTTTAACACCACCACATTCTGTACGTCTAAAAACGAAAGGTGAGCCAACATCTTTTGTAGGCTCACCCTGTCTATCTCTAATGCTTCTTCATTCAGTTTTGCACCACTAATTCCTTCGTCTCTAAAAATATGTATCAGTTTCAAGCTATGTTCCTTGCAGTACGCTTTAATTTCGTCTTCTTGATATTTCAAGCTATATCCATCTCTCGCTTGCCCCTGAGTTGAGACTCGTATATACTCAACAACGTTCAATTTCTCAACCTCCCGTTACGAAAATTAAAATTCATGTAACGTTTTTTAAACGAATAGCGAGTATTATAAGACCGTCTCTAGTAAAAATACAATCCAAAATTAATAAGCCAAAGTCAGTAAAAGAACGCTCTTTCACGTTATCCATTGTTTATCGCCACGAGCATGTACGCTCTCGTTAGTTTGTTAGCCATTCTATGTCCATATGTAGCCCTGCCTTGTAAAATATCATCTCGCCTATTTATCGTACTTGTTACTCTATCCGAGTATTAAAACCAAACTCCATGATGGTACTACCTTCATGAGCTCTCGATTCTCAAACAAAACATTTTCTTATTGTCTCACTCAATTATCAACTGTTTTAATATAAATTAAAGTAAAAAACTTTGAAAGGCATTTAGCCAATCAAGGTTCTTATGCATACATACCTATATCTAATAAAAAATTTATAAAATCATAAGCAAGCAATTAAGATTCAATAGTTGTTCGATCAACAAAATTTTGATTTTCTTTAATAATCATTCTTGAAAGTCGTCTTCCTGCTCTCTTAAAGAAGAATTCATCAGCGAACTCTTGTGAATCAATTTGCGATAGTTGGTTGATAACTACATTTATTTTATCATATTCAATTTGTCCCATTAAATCTTCATTCGGTCCATATTGATAAACCACCCTCTCTTCATCCTCAAATTCCTTCAACATTAGAACAAAAACTGCCATGAATCTTCACTCCTCATAGTTTTTCCAAATTCCATGGTCTTCCAGATTCTATTGTTTTGTCATGAGCTGTTCTATAATTAGTCTGGAATATACCCTCAAATTTCGCCTCAAAAATTTCGTGATGTAATAATTGTATATCAGAATCTACTCGTTTCCCATCTATCAATATTCACCATTCTTGAGCTAGTTCGTAGTCCGGATCAAATCTCCCAACTTCATGATCCTTTATATGAGAGTTATTAAAAACATGATCTTTAATCCTTTGTATTCTAGCAACAGAAAAGCCTCTATTTTTAGCAATTGCATTCACAATCTTGTATGTGGAAACTCTAAATGGAGTTACATAAACTCTTGACATATCCAATGTTAAAGTACGATATCTTGAAGACCAATTATTCGAGTTTACAATTTTTCGTTTGCTTTCACCAATATTGACAGGATAGTTCCCTACTTGTATTAAATTTATTTTAATTTTTATGTTAAATTGAAAAAGGCGAAATGTTAAAGCAACGTTTCTGCCTTTAGCTATTTGTTTACTTTTACAAAGATATCCTTACTAGGTCATCAAAAATACTTAATAGGTCAAAATCAAAATTAGTCATAAAATTGTATATACCTTTCTTTAATAGGTATGCTTTTGTTCTTAAGTAATTGAATCTGTACTAGTTTTATTTTATTTTCTAGAGCCGCAATGAACAAAGCATAATAATCACCTGTAGTTGGATAAGAAAATAAGCCATAACCTTTAGAAGAAATAATTTTGTTCACTTCCCTTATTTTTCCTGGTACAAGCTCATATTGGAATTTACCGAGTTGTTCAAGTTCTTCTTGTGAAGCTAACTCAATATCATATTTTAATTCATAATCCAAGATATAATTCACTATCTCATAATCTTCTTCACCTCTATAATCAAGATAGAGAAACTTCTTAGTATACGTCCCATATTCTAATATCCATTCATAAAGGTCTATCTTTATGTCTGAATTATCTAAACCCTTCAAATCATTTTCATCAAAGATAACGGACACTATATCTTTAAATAACAATTTGGATTTCCTCCCTAAGCATCATTTAATTTCGGAAAAGTTCTCCATGTATATTAGGGATATATTCAGTATATTTTTTCCTATAAAAGCTATCAACAAGTTTCAACAAAGGATCCCATTCAGGATATAATTCAGGATCCCTAATTCTCATTTTTGCTTCTGGAGTATTCATTAAGAAGTCATTGAATTCTTCTGGGATAAGTAGTCCATTTTTCTTCCTTACAAAAAGTAAAAACAAGATTTCATAAGGGTAAAATCCATAGCCAAAATCCCCAAATTCGATAGATTCCCCAATTTCTGAAGCGAAAACCGAATGGAATATAGACATTTTGCTAATTAAAGGCTCTATTTCTTCTAATTTAGTTGTTTTCCATTGGTTTAATACCTCACTATAAATATCTAAATCCTCAGGTATTAATCCATACTCTATATTGGACGATTTAAATTGCTCTCTAACTACAACATTCAAGTGTTGATTTGTCCCCAAAATTTTTTTATCTCTAAATTGCAGATATAATTCTAAAAGGAACCAAGTATGTTTATTAAAATCATTCATATCTATCCAACGACTTTCTATATGCTCAACTATAAAATTATATAATATTTCTTCCTCTTTTTTCCATCCAAACATTGTGAAATGAATTAAAGTCATAATAACTTCTTTATAGGAATATTCTAAAGCCATTTTAGGATATCTGCTTTTATAAAGATTTTGCCCCATGCACTGATGAAAAATAACCATAACTATTATTTTAAAATTTTCTGATTCCTTTTGATGATTAATTAAAACATCCTCCTTCCATTTTGACAAATAATACGATTTTATTGAATCTAAATCTATTAATAAAATATGGTCCTTTTCAACATCATTGAGCTTCACAATATGGGTACTTTCATTTAAACTATCAATATACTCTTCTTCTACATCCTCAAACTTTATCTCAACAAAATTTTCACAGTATCTATTATATGATAATTGCAATTTTTTTAGATTTAACATATATTCACCCCAATTAATCAAGTGGTTTATTCCAATCCTTTATTTTTAATTCTTCTACACCAAATCCTGTTTTAGTAATTTTAATATCTGTTTCTACCCTAATAAAATCTAATTCTAGTCTTGGATTTTCTTTTTAAAGTTTATTGTATTGCTTTTTAAAATCCATATATCTAGAGTCAGAGCTATTTAACATACGTTCAAATTGTTTTTTCAGAGTAACTAAAGTTGGCTGAATTTGAAGCTTTTGATTCTATCATAGTAACTTTGGGTGGCAGTACTTTGGAGAAAAATGTTCCATCTATACCGTTTCTGCCTACTTGGAATAACTCCGATCTTTCGTTGGCTTTTGCCTTTGTCAAATAATCATTCTTACTTATATCATCCATAGATCAAGTTTATCAGTTATACCCTTCCTTGTATCGGTACTTTTTTTATCCATTTTCCATCTGCGGAATAAATCCCTAATAATGGTATCATTACTCCTAAAGAGAAGGCCACATTTACCTTGTCACCTCTTGCATAATAAATCTTCGCTTATTTAGAGTGTGCGTACTTTGATAATTTTTTTTAGATAGGACAAAATTAAAAGGCCTAAATCAGAATTGTTCTCCGATTGCAGACCTTAGCTTCTTCGTTCATTCTTTTTATTTAACTTGAGTGCTAATTTAGTTTACCTGACTTCTTTCATAATCACTTCATACATCGCTTCAATATTCGCATCGACTGGTACCCAGGCATATGTTCAGCGAACCCACCATTAACTATAGGGGGATTCTTATCTTATGCAGTTCTTATCCAGATGTCCCGTTATATACCGTCATTCACCTTATATTTCATCGCTATAATCATATAAAGACGTAAAATGGAATGTCAACACAAAACCATACAAAATTTATAAGGGCTGTTGCTTAAACTCCGCTGGCGTCAGATATCCAAGTGTTTGATGAATTCGAATGTTGTTAAACCAATTTACATAATCCCAAAGTTCAA
>NZ_PYWM01000058.1 GCF_003049665.1 Lysinibacillus mangiferihumi
AGTGATTATTATTTATTAGGCTTGTATCATCAAGTTCTAGTATCTTCGCTAGTGCTGCGGTTTCAAAGCTCCAAAACCCTACATATCCCGGCTCTTTATGGGCATTTTTCCACTCATAATCATAATGACCTTTAAACCATTCTTTTTCCATATACGTTTGTAATCTTTTAGATGCTTTTTTCTTATCGGTTTGCGCAAGTTCTATAATTTCTCTTGTTTTTGAATATGGATTTTCTTTATAATAATCATTGTTGATTTTAGTATGTCCTATATTACTAGCATATAATAAAAAATCAATCACTGAATCGTTTATTTCTTTTTCCTCGACCACCTTACTTAATCTTTCTATATTCTTTTTATCCGTTTCTAATAGGATTCCTAAAGAAATCGTCCAAAGCATACTTAAATATCCAACTTCCCTAGTCCCTGTATGCTCTAAATCATAAATTGCATTGTGAAAGTCTTCTTCTATTGCACTAATGTCTTCTCCTAAAGAATATTTCGCCCTAATATCTTCCAACTCATATTTAAAAGTCCTCAAATAACTCGCTTCTATACGACTTTTATTGTCTTTGGATTTTCTTTGAATACCATTTTTGATATCCTCCTCTAAATTTCTGATATCCTCCCTATTTTCAGCTATAAATTCTTTATGATATTCAATTCCTTCTCTACATTTTTCTTCTATACATAGATGATCCCTCATTATTTTTATTTCCTCCTTGCCTTTAAATCAAGGCCATTCTCCAATTATTTCACCCTTAGCATTTAACCTATATGTTATTACATTCCCACTACTATAGACTTTTGATAATACTCTTTCAACTTCATCTTCATCCAATGCTTTGGTGATTTTATTTGCCAGTTTTTGATCACCACCAACAGCTTTCAAAATTCTACTTTTTTCAGTTTTCGTACCAGTCAACCAATCGTTTGACATTTGTGGTCCGTCTTTCGTTTTGCTTAATTGAGAACTACCAAACTTCGCTTCATCAATTACATATTTAATTTTTGATTCTGTATTTGCATTTTCATATAATCCATCTATCCCTTTTACTATTTTATCATTGATCTTGATGGTGCTCCTCTACCAATTGGCTTTAAATCATATCCAGCGTCTTTTATACTTTGGTTGTTTAATAAATTATCCCTTGAAATTATTTCACCAAAATTACCTTTTTGTTTGTTTGTAGCTGTATCTGCATTAAAGTCGTCCATATTTGGTTTTTTAGGTTCACCATTGGAACTATTCGATGGCTTATTTTTCCCAACTGTTCCCGTATCCGTTATTCGGCCAACGTTCACACCAGCAAACTCTAACTGCGGTGTTCCCAACTGACGCAATTGGTCCTTTACTTCGGCTACTTTGGTTTGGAACTTATCTTTTACGGTGTCTAGCTGTTTAGTGGCTTTTTCTGTTAGTTGGCCTATTGGACCTTTATTCGTAACGGTTTTAATACCATCAACTACACCATTAAATGCTTTAGTACCTTTAGTTACTAATTTACCACCTGTCGCTGCCATCCCTGCAAATGGTATCATCGCTCCTAAGGAGAGGGCCGCATTTACCTTGTCTCCTCTTGTATAATAAATCACTGCATTCAAGCCATCTGCTATTTCTCCATACACCTGTATTAGCCTTACGAGATCTAATCCTACTTGGAGCGTGTTTAACATATTTTTAGGTGTTACAGTACTTACTACGACTTTGCCTAATGCTCTGGCCTTGTCTCAATCCTTAGAGGTATGTAAATGTCATTCTGTTTCCCTAAAGTTTTTAAAATATAGATGAATGTATACATCGTCACTTTTCCGCATGTGCAGTTTATAGCTATAGGTTCCCAATATTAAAACTTCATTTTCACTTTATATTTCTGCACTCCAACCAAAACACGTAAAAATGTCGAATGTGATACATCCTTATAAACTATAACAAATTTATCTATCGAAACTCCTATTTCCATCGCCTGTTCTTCCCCTTGTATGCAAGTACTTGTATATAATTTAATACTTAGTACACTAATTAAATAATCGTAATCTTTCCAATTTACGTATTTAAACATGCAAAAAAGCACTTGTCGCCTGTTATAGACAATCAAGTGCTTTAATTTTATAAATTTTCTAAGTTTATTAATAATTGCAAGTTTTATAAGTTATTTTAGTATTGACAGTATGACATTCATTTTCACCACTTGGCAAGTGTAACGTTTAAACCCGTTTGCTTGTTTAATCTCGTTTGTTAGGTGCTTATGACATTCATAAGTGGTCCTTGTAAGTAAAATGTCATCTCGCCTATTTTCGCTCTAATTTGCCATAATATTAAAATAATGCTAATACTCCTTGATGGTATAACCTTCATGAGTTTTTAATTCAAATTCAAGGATATCTTTAACTGTATACAATTTAAAAACTATTATATCCTTGTTTATATCCACGAACTTTGTCATTCTCGTAGTTTGTTAGTTATTCCATGTTATACAACCCTTACTGCTTAAAATGTCATCTCGCCCAATTTTCGTTCTTTTCTCGTTATCCCCGTATTAAAGTAACTAATGGTACAGCCTTCAGGAGCTCTCGATTCTTATGTCCAACCTTTATCAATACGTACTTGTCTTTATCGCGTTCAAATATAAATCGATTAGTAAGTGTGGTAGTTTTACTTAAACAATCACCGCAACCATTCTCTCATTTATTTATTACCAAAAGTTAAATAATTCAGGTAATTAGAGGAGCTACTACCTATATAGAATGTAACTACAAGTATTCGTTTTCTATATCTACATATTCCTCATTTGCTAGCTTATTTAAAAAATCACTAAATGAATCCGCTACCTGTGGAAGGCATCTTTTGATTAAATCGTAAGTTAATACTATTGGTTCATCATCTGAATAATTGTCAGCAATATCATCTGGAACAATTACACACTCTATAACATCTAAGTCATCATTGTAAGAACAGAAGGAATGGTCTGCTATTAATACACTTGGCTCATCATTCTTTATTTCATTTAAGTCTAAACAAATTACATTACCACCTATAGTTGTAGCAACAGTTAGTAGTCCAAATTTCACGAAAAACATACTGGGTACAGCAGATGCATTCTCTTCTTTAATTTGTTCTAGTCCCAATAATCTTATTCCACCACTTAAAGCAGGTAAATTTTGAGGCTCAAAATTCCTATAAAAAGTTACTATAGTTTCTGGAATTGAATAGGATTTCAAATTTTCTAAATCCTTTTCTTCATAAAAAGCAGACCACTTAGCAAATGTTTCATACAACAAAGTAAAATTATTTAGGTCATCAGGCTTAGCTTGACCAAATGCTTCTTTAGCTTCATTAGCCTCTAGACCATCTCTAATTATATTTTGCTCAAATCTTTCAATTATCTTTGTAAACTTTTTCATCCTTTTTCTCCCCTTGACCATTACTTTAACAAAAATTACTCAAAATCAAAATATTTATCATAACTATTTATAAGGAATTCCTAGAGGTTTTACATGGGCATCATATATAGCCTTTGCCCAATCACTATTCCCCATTTTTTCGTATACATTACGATGAGCTTGCCAGATTTGTTCAGGAGTTGCATTTTTAACTGCTGCTCTTTCAGTATTTGTACCTACTATATTTTTTAATTCCTTTTGTATAGCATTATTAATATTCATTCCTGAACCTATAATTTTTTCACCACCTGAACCTCGATGATTCATAGGGGTAAGCGGCGCAGAAATAATATCACCTTGTGAAACATCAAATTTACTGGCAAATTGTTTAGATAATAAATGATGAGATTCAAACCCAACATTTCTACCAGTTAGTCCGGATTCCTTCGTCATGGCACGAAGTTCATCATAAGTATAATAAGTAGCAGGGTCACTTCGTTTTGTAACTTGGTTGGTAGCATTACCCGTACCCTTAGTCTCTTCAGGCTTCTTAGGATTTTTAGTAGGCTTTGGCTTTGAAGAAGGTAAATCACCCTTTAGTTTCCCTACTTTAGTTACGGAGCCAACTCCTTTTGTTCCAACAATAGCTGTCGCTGTGGTTAGCTGTACATTCGTCATCCACTTAGATTTTGTATAGGCATTGCCATTGAGGACTTCTTTTTCATAGGAGTCTTTTATTGCATTGCCTATTGATTTTTCGTTTCAATCGGGTGTTGCGGTCACTAGATTATTGAAGACACCTCCAGGGTTGGTCACCAATTCTTTTAGTTCGCCGTATGTATTTTTCAATACATCAACCGTTCCATCTAGTTTGCCTTTTTCTTTTTGAGCTTTTGATAAAAGCAGATTCTGGCCTGTTAGTACGGCTTTTTGTTTAAAGCTCATGTCCTTACTTGGCGTTTGCAGTTCCATGGTATTTAACGACTTGTAGGCTAGTACGGCTTCTTTTGAGGCCGTTTTTGCTTCTTTCACAGTTTGTTTGGCCTGATTATATACTTCTTTCGTCTTTTGCTTCGCTTGGTTATACACTTCTTTTGTTTTTTGCTTCACTTTTTAGCAAGTATTTTTGAACGCTAGCACCGCTGCTTTTGCGCCATTCTTGACTTTCTTCGCCATGTTACTTTTGGTTAGCTTATTATAGAGTTTGCGTGCCTTGGTAAAGATGTAATATGGTACCTGTAGTTAGGACACTTGAAAAAGAGTGTTTTAACTGCAGGTGTTTTTTTATATACTAGATATTCAAGTTTAGAGGACTAGAGGTTACTATGAGCAAAATTTTATTTTCACCAAAAGAGATACAGCTACTTCAAAAGAATCCTAATGTACAGCAAGTTAGCGAACTGACAATTACCTATACAACTGCATTTAAAAGTAAATTTATCGATGAATATTTAACAGGAAAAACCCCACGTCAAATCTTTAAGGAATATGGCTTTGATGAAGAAATCATTGGCATTAAACGAATTGAACAAGCTGCCTTCCGCTGGCGAAAAACGTACGAAAAAAACGGCTTGATTGGTTTAACGGATACGCGAAAGACTGGTTCAGGTAGACCGTTAAAACGCGAATTAACAGCGAATGAAATAATTGAAAGACAAGCCGCACGCATTCAACTATTGGAGGGCCAAGTTGAATTATTAAAAAAGCTAGAAGTGACCGAAAGGAGGCTGCTAAACGACAGTCAAAAAATAAGCACAAGTAAGATTTATCAACTAATTTCAGACACACTGGCTAAGCATCCATTTAAACGCATGGTGGCTTATTTTTGTGACCTATTAAACGTTTCTCGCTCTGGTTATTATGGTTTCTTAAAGGCAAGTGACCTGCGAGTAGCGAAAGAACGAAAGGATTTAGAAGCGAAAGATTTGATTTTAAAAGCGTTTAATCGTCGGGGTTACAAAAAGGGCTCTCGTTCAATCAAAATGACACTCGAACATGATTTCCAGTGCGTAATGAGCCGCAAAAAGATCAAACGAATCATGCGTAAATACGGGATTGTCTGCCCTCACCGCAGACCGAATCCATATAAACAAATGGCGAAAGCAACGAAAGAACACCGCGTCGTACCAAATCAATCGAATCGTGAATTTAAACAAGGGGTACCTGGAAAAGTACTCTTAACTGACATTACTTTTTTGCCATATAAAGGAAATCATTTGGCTTATTTGTCAACCGTAAAAGATTCCTCTACCAACGAGATTTTAGCTTATCATGTATCCGATCCAATCACGTTAGATATCGTAACGAAAACGATTGAAAAATTAATCCACAATAAGAAAATCAAGCTCCAACCGGATGCCTTTATCCATTCAGATCAAGGGGTACATTATACAAGCCCCAACTACCAAAAGTTATTAAAGAAATATAAACTAGGTCAATCGATGTCACGTCGAGGAAACTGTTGGGACAATGCACCACAGAAATCATTTTTCGGTCATTTTACAAATGAAGTAGACTTTGAATCTGTGCAAACAATTGATGCCCTAAAAGCGAAGATTCATCACTATATGGTCTATTACAACAATTATCGTTATCAATGGAATCTAAAAAAATGGCTCCTGCACAATACAGGAACCATCTCTTAGTTGAATAATCTCTTTTTTACTGTGTCCTTGACATAGGTACCACTTTATATCTTCTGTAAGCTCACCACTTCTCTTTCTAATGCTCCCTAAATCAGTAAATATAAACTGGTTATCAGATAATCTTATAATATTAATACTCCATAATATTTAATAAGTGTTCAAGTGTTTTAACCTATACTATTTCCATTCTCTCTGGCAGACTCTTCAATTTATTATTCTTCACTTTTAACTTTTAAAAAATTTGAGATACTTAGTATTCTTCGGATTTCCAAAACATCTACCCTCTGATTTATTATTGGCAATGCTAAAAAATTCTTTTGCGGATTCTAAATCGCCTAATTCAAAAGCAACTTTTCCTGCAATAAATTCCTTATCTCCAGAATCTATACGTGCAAATCCAGTTAAAAATATTTTTTCTGCCCACTCTTTTGCTTTTATTAAATCATTTACCATAAAACAAGTTGCGATTATATCCTTAACTAAATGGTAACTCTCTTCACAATAAATACCTTTTGGATTAGGTATTATATCCCAAGCCTTTTCTAATAACACAATTGAATCCTCATATTGCCCATTATTGAATTGTTCATTGCTTTTTTCCAAAAGACTTTCGAATTCTTCTTTTATAGGTGAGTGTAAAATAGCCATATAAATCCTCCTCATATAATATCCTTTATCAATTCAAAATATTTATCATCTTCATTAAAAAATATTTTATATCCATCTAAAATGTAAGCTCTTAACAGATACTCCTTAGCTTTATCAAGTTCACCGCATTCATATAAACTCTCCCCAAGTCTCAATAAAATAAATGGGTTTGAAATACCATCTGGGCAGTTTAATGCATTATATAAATTGCTTTTTGCTTTTTCATACTCACTTTCTAAAAAATAAGTATCCCCTAATGCAGTGTAAATCCATGTACTTGTTTCCCAATTGTTCTTCGGTAATGGAACCAAATCCAGAGCAGCTAAATAACTATCTAATGCATTAGCAATTTGTCCTCTTTCAACAAAAATATTACCCTCATTACATAATTGTACTATTTGGTCATACACTTGATCGTTAAGTTCCAATATTAATTTCCTCCTAATAATTATTTATTGGTGGCAAGTAGGTTTCATTTAACTTTGCCCCTGCGGATCTATTTAAACTATAATGATCTAAAACATAATTTTTGGAATTTAACATCCATTCTCTAACCTCTGGTGACTTCGCTCCATAATATCTTCCTGTACTGTTCCACCATGATACCGCATCAGTTAAATGAGCCATATCTGCTTTATCTATAGGATACCACTTATCATCACTTGCCATAAATTCTTTTTCTCCATCACGTGTTGTACAGATTTTGGGTGGGGTTTCCTCTTCCATTCTCTTTATTACTTCTTTACCCGTTTTGACCTGTCGCTGCCATTCCTGCAAATGGTATCATCGCCCCTAAGAAGAGGGTTGCATTTACCTTGTCTCCTCTTGCATAATAAATCACCGCATTCAAGCCATCTGCTACTTCTCCAACTCCCGGTACCAGCCCTACGACATCTAATCCTACTTGGAGCGTGTCTAACAGGTATTACTCTTCTTTTGTCATAAACAGGACTTTATTAGCGAAAACAAATGGCATTTATAAGTAAGACTTCTTGTTTAATAAGCCGTTTTAGCATTCTCACAATGCAAAAATAAACAGCTCATACTCCCTTAAAAATGGTTGTATAAGCTGTCGCTGTTATCAATGATAGGTTGCATTTCAAAATAATGTACCAAACAATAGTAAAATCAAATGAAGTTTAATTGTTTTCATTTAGTCAAATCGGATTATTAGGAAATTCAATATAGTACTTTGCAATTAACGCTTTATAATTTTCATCATTTGGTACTTCGCCTAAATATTTATTTTTCCATATAATCATTTGGTCACTAAAGCTATAATCTGTATCAAACCAGTTTGTATAATCATAATATAACTTAAATTTCCCACTACTCTCTAGAGACATTGTAAAAGAATACCAAAGTTCCTGCTCATTATCTTTAAAAACCTTTCTAAGTTTCTTGCTCAATTTATATAAAACATCTTCTTTTCTCTCAAATTCATCTTCATCAATTTGATATTTGAAAGGAATTTCTAAACTATATTTATATTGCTTATTTTCAAATGTATTATAATAAAAGTAAGTTCCTCCACCATTTTCTGATATTTGAGCATAAAAATAAAATTTATTCGAATCTTCTGGAATCATTTCATTAACTGTTTCAGCTATCTCTCTATATAATCTATTCATTTCTTTTTCCATACTCAACCTCCTGCTCTATTTTCAATGTTTTTCTTAAATATTCAATATTATCGAATGTGGTACATCCTTATAATCTATAACAAACGCTTGTATTCAGCACAACCACATAATATATTTGAACAGACGAAAGGTGAGCTAACATCTCCTGCAAGCCCACCCTGTCTATTTCCAATGCTTCTTCATTCAGTTTGACACCTCTGATTCCTTCGTCTCTAAAAATATATATCAAGTTCCAGCCTTGTTTCTTACAGTGAACTTTAATTTCTTCTTGATATTTCAAACTATATCCATCTCTTGCTTGCCCTTGAGTTGAGACTCGTATATACCCAACAACGTTCAACTTTTTACCCTCCCGTTACATAAATTTTAATTTTCGTAACGCTTTTTAAACGAATAGCGAGTATTATACGACCGTCTTAATATTACAACTCTCTTTCACGTTACCCTTTGTTTATCGCCACGAGCTTTGTCATTGTCGTTAGTTTGAGGGTTTTGCAGTATCATAAGTCCTCTTGCTATGTAAATGTCATCTCGCACATTTATCTTTATTATTTTCACGTGCCAAGTATTAAAACAGAATGCCTTGATGGTACAACCTTCATGAGTTATGAATTTCATTAAAGTTTCTTCCAAGATCGTCCAAAGTTTAAATTTCTAACAAAAAAACAAAAACACCTATTGCCTAAAGACAATCAAGTGCTTTTGAGTTCAAGCATTTATTATTAATCTTATCTTTAAAGCTACAAGCTTGTTTAATTTAATTTCGTAAAATTATAGCTTTTTATCTGTAACAATACTTCCTAAGCTTAAATTGTCATTTCTCCTAGTTATCAAAGAACTCAGAAAAACTTTCTTCAAGGATAAACATATTGTCCATTTCTTCTTCGGGTACTCTATCATGAATCCAAAAATATACTTTCCCTTGATACTCTCCACTAACTCCTAATAAAATCTCATTTCCAGCTGGATCATTAGCAATTGAAATGAAATCCTCTGGTATTTCACCTTCTAAAATCTCAAAAACTTTGCCTAAATTACTTTTCATATCCCCAATTCCATAAAACTTATTTACTAAACTTTCTCCCTCATCATCTGAGATTTTGAAGCCAGATTCTTGTGGAAATCCTCCATTGTATTCAATTAGAAATTCCACATATTGCTTAGGTAGCGCAATATCATACTCTTGTTCAAATTGTTTTATATCCTGTAACGAAACTTTTGGGTTTTCACTAAGCATTTTTGTCATACTCTCACTCCCTCCTTTATGAGATTACCATTCATAGGCACAAGATTATCCAGACTACCTGAACCTTTAAAAATACTTGCAATCAAATGACCGCCCTCATCATCTGGCAAACGATCTTCTCGGCCCGCTACTTTTTGAGCATGATTATTTCTTTTCCCTTTATCTAGTTCAAGGTTACCTTTTACTAGCTCTTGCCTTTTATCCTACAGTAACCATTCCTTTTACGCTGGTCGCTTCTACCAAAATATCGTGTTGTATCAAAGTGTGTCATATTCCTCCGTGCGTCTGTCGGTATCACCACTATATTTTCCAAGCCTGTTTGTATATCATACGCTACATCACAGCTTACAAATTCTACTCGGCTTGCTCGTATGCCTATCATCTCTAGTATTTCTCTAAAATGTGAGTAATGCTCTGGCCTTGTCTCAATCCTTAAGATATGTAAGTGACCTTCTGTTTCTCTAAAGTTTTTAAAATACATATGAATGTATACATCGTCACTTTTCCGCATGTGTAGTTCATAGCTATATGTTCCACTATAAATCTTCATTTTCACTTGATATTTCTTCACTCCGACCATATAAACACGTAAAAATGTCGAATATGGTACATCCTTATAATCTA
>NZ_PYWM01000059.1 GCF_003049665.1 Lysinibacillus mangiferihumi
TTGCTTTGGTTCTGCCATCACTTACATATCAACGGGTAAAATTTTCTGGCCACTTACCATAGCATTAATGCTTGGATCCATTGTTGGTGCACAGTTCGGAGTAAGATTAGCTCGTAAATTAAAAACGGAACATGTAAAACCACTTCTTAGATTAGTAACAGTTCTTTTAATCGTACAAATGATTGCAGATTACTTTAATTTTTAAAAATGATTCTAATTGAACTACAATTCTAACCAGACAAATAAGACGTCCATCACATTTTTGGATCGACGCCTCCTCCTTGATTTAAGATAATATTTATTGGGGTTCTAATAAAAAAATTAAAATTCTATTCAACTTATTCTTCAACTATCCTGCCCCGCTTTAACATTGATTACCAAATATTCACATTTTAGAGTTATTCCACAATCTGGCCCTTTCATGAAGAAAGACGCTTTCCTTATTTCAGAAAAGCGCCCGATTGTTGAAGATCGATATTCAATTAAAGGCCTGTAATTGAAGTATAGGAACGATAAAAAAACACAGTTTTAAAGCGTCAAATATACAGGTTTTTATTCAGACAACACACGCTGCATAATCTTGAAAAGTACTATCGTAGCCCTGTTTATATATTTGAATAAAAAGCTGTATAAACAATATTCAAAGAAAAATCCAAGTAATGTTGGTTTAACAGCATTTCTTGGATTTCGGTCTCTTTTCAAACTTTCATTTGGGAACGTTATTTTGAATTTGAATGTATATAAAACCGCCCACTTTGGTGGCACTTTTTCTTAACGTTATAAATTTGGCGAGTCGCTGTTAAGCTGCAACCGCAAAATGTGCGTAAATCTCATTGACTGTGTTTGACCGCCATTTTGTTTTTCACATCTAAGTCCAAAACCTTTTTACTTAGCTCTGCATCTGTTTCGAATAGGGCTTGGTTTTGCATGTAGATTACATAGGCTTGTGGATGGTCGGATTTGATTTTTTCATCTTTGACTCAATTTTATGTTCCTTTGTTCCATAGCCTAACGATGTATAGATGTTGATGATGATATCAAATAGTATATCGAGTAGCATCATAAATCATCAAACCCTAAATTCACTGGCTCTAACGGTAATTCACCAGCATAGCCTGCTATATTAGTGGATGGTATTGAATCGTCCACTTCCTCAAAGGCGATCCCATCAATCCATGCTTCACCTGAACCAGCAAGTAAAACTCCAAAATGAATAGCGGCGCTCTCTTCTGGTACATCTAACACAATGGAGTAATAATTCCAGTCAGTTGTGCCATGGATAGAACGATTGTCCATATTATCAAACTGCAACAAATCACCATTTATTGTATCAATTCGGCACCAAGCCCCGCATTTCATTGCATCTTTTGTTTTGATGAAGCAGGACATTTTCATGCGCTTACCAATCCAATTTTTAGCGGAAAATACTTGCATCATCGTACCAAATTGTCCTTCCTCAACAGGACGTGTAGAGCCAAGATAACCAGATTTTGAGCCTGTATGGAATACTTCGTGGTCGGCTTTCATTGTATAAGCAGATGGGTTTGTCCCCGTTAATAACCAACCTTTTACCTCGTTTGTTGTTGTCATTTCCAGTTCCTCCTTTGTGTATAAAGAACGCATCATATGGCGGTATTTACCGGGTGGCATGCTGTATAGCTCTTTAAATGCACGTGTAAAAGCTTCTTGCGATTGAAATTGACATTCGAACGAAATATCAAGGATTGTGTAATCAGTATGAAGCAATAAAAAAGCAGATACGGCCAGACGTCTTTTTCGAATATACTCGCCAATCGTTAAACCAGTTTCTTTTTTAAACTGACGCGTCAAATAAAATTTCGAATAGCCAATTTTTGTTGCGTAATGCTCCAACTGCCATGTTGTTAATAAGTTCTCCTCTAATGTATCCACGATTTTCTGAACGATTTCACTATACATAACTGCTCACCTCAAGATTAAGTATATAGGGGGAATAAGGAATATTTTTGATAATTATTGCACTATTATAAGTATAAGGGTTACAGGAGAGATTAAAATGTGGTGATATCTTCACAAAACTTTTCTGTTCTTTGCAAACTAAAATAGAAAGGAATGCTCTTATTGTGTCGAAAGGTAATTTTGTTTGTTTTAATAAAAACACGTTACCAAAGCGTCGTTTTGTAACAATTCTTTCCTTAACGTTGTAAATCCGCAAAAATCTGACGGGACCCCTTTATACATTCCCATACATTTTGAGTTGACATAGCATTTTTATATAATTTTTTCACTTTCAATAAGTTCTAAGAACGAAGGTACTTTTCTAAGTTCTTTTGTTTTAACAGCCCTAAGGATCATTAACGAAATTTCCAGTTCCAAATCCATCCTATTTTGAAAACCGGTCTGATATAAAACTGATTTAATTTTAGGCTGCAACATATTTAGAACTTCCTGTTGGAATGCCACACTTCTTAATTCACTTAATTCATTTATTGGCATCAACACATCACCTCAATTTTTTGATACTCCTGCCTAATTTTTTGAAAAGTATGGTTTTTAGCTTTATTGACAGCTTGTTTTGAAATACCTAGTTTTTTTGAAATTTCTTCTTCCGTTAGAATATCTACAAAAATAGTTAGAAATTTAACAACCATATTAGCGAAAAAAATAATATGCTATGAATGGGTATAGTGGCATTTTGATAAAAAATGGTAGCCCAAGTAGGAAGGGTATAGCAGGAGAATATATACCTGCGGATACCAAGTGGAAAGATGGTGCTACAACTAAAGAATACAACCAGAATGGTTATGCAGGGATACTAGAACCCTATGTGATAAGTGGGGGTATATTCTATTCCAGAAAAAATCATAACTGATTCATTGACAAATAAAACATATATTTCCTAATACCATAATAAAAGATGGAGTAACACTAGAACGATGATTGGTCCTTGACTTGGCACGCTTCGGAACACCCAATTGTAGGCATTCGATTGACCGGATTTACCATCTGAGCGATTGATGATTTGGGCATACTTTTCATCCACATGCAGAATGGATTTGGCTATTAATCTTATCGTAGATGAGTTTTGCTAAAACAGTAGGTCCTGCAATGCTACGCTGAATGGCAGCTTGCGGTGCTTTTCCACGTTTCATCTGCGCTTTTTGAACAGTATCTTTTTTACAATGCCTACACTCATAAGCGTGTTCAATATGTTGAATACGCTTCATTGTAGCCAGAATGAATTTTGCTTCCTCACGTGCGAGTGTAGTACCAGCTTCGGTCATTTGACCAAGGCAACAGTCACATTGCTTGTTTTCAGGATGATGATGAATTTCTTCTATTTTAATCCCGTCACGAAAAGAATCATTCCGTTTTTTCTTATGTAATTTACGGACAACGGTATACGTAATCGTCGCTGTGCTTTGTTCTTCTGTGTGCTCAGGATCCTTAAAAGACGGATCGTCTTCAAACAAAGACCCTTGCCCATCGGGTGCTTGATACTTTGATTTTTCTGATTTGGAACCGTATAACGCCTTTGTTAATTGGCGAATTTGTTCTGCGAGTGCCTTGTTTTGGGATAATGATTGATCTAATTTAATTGAAAGTTCTTCGTTTTGCTTTTTCATATAAGTTAATTGCTCTTCAAATAATTCGATTACTTTATCGTTTGTAGAAACGTTTCCCAAATCATTCACCACATTTCCGTTCAGTATAGTTGTGGACTATTATACCATCTTAATAGCTGGGTTTAAAAGATGCCTTTTGCAGATTTCGTAATTGCTTTTGGTTGCTGAAGTGATAAGCCTTCCAACAACCAACGAAGCTCCTGTTGTGAAAGATTACGCACTTCCTTTTCATCTTTTGGCCATTGCAGTTTACCGTTGTCTAATCGTTTATAAAGCATGGCAAATCCATCCCCATCAAAGTACAAACATTTATAACGCTCTTTGCTCCACCCAGAAAACAAGAAGATAGAATCGCTATATAGATTGAGTTTAAAAGAACCCTGGATGAGCGTTGCGAGACCGTCAATACCTTTACGCATATCGGTCTTGCCGCAAATAATATAGATGTTCTGCACGCTTGTAAAATCATGCTTCATAACTTGTTCAACTCCTTCAGGATAGTTTGGATGATATGCTCATCTACGCCATTGTAGAAAGAAATTTCTGCGGTCGCTGTTTTAATGACGCAGCTTGGATTAGGAGAAAATTGCGGTGAATTTGTCAATGAAGATTCGTCAATGATAGGGTCTAGTGTCACTGGGACAATTGTTAGTTTAGTTGTTTGCATAGAAAACACCTCCCTTATTTGATATATCTATCGTAACGGGAGGTGCCTGTCATATATATGCGTTATTTGAATACGGGCTTACAGTCTTCTACATTGTTATGTTTCGATTATTTACTGTTTCGTAGACTCGCATTCCAATGAAGTCAGAATAAACGATTCAAAGAAAAAAAACACACTTGGTATATTTGTTTTATTGGTGTAAAATTACACTAATGAGAGGGGGATAAAATGAAAAAGAAGATAGTATTGGGATTATTCTTAGTTGCAATCATAGCAGTTTGCTTATACCTTTTTATAAGCTTATTTGGTAACCCAATAAAAAAATATACTGTTTCACAAGAGCTTTTAAATAAATTAGAAGAGAAATATGATGAAAAATTCAAATTAGTAAAGTCATCTTATTATTGGAAATTAGGTACATATGGAGGCGTATATCAACCAGAGAAAAACAAAAATATTCAGTTCACAGCAGAAAAGTACCAAACGGGTAATGTTAGTGACTACTATCCTGAAGAAATATGGTTATATGAGATGGAAAAAGAGTTAATTCCTAAAGCAAAAGAGATATTCTCTGATTATGACCAAGTGGAGGCAAGTACTGTTTGGGGTATTGGGAGTGACGAAGTTAAGGAAGGAAGTATTCCAACCTATAAGGACATTTCAAATGATAATGCACTTCAAATTATTATAAGAGCAAAAGTAGCTTATAGTGATGTTAATAAAGAAGAAGTAGAACAAAAGATTTTCACTCTAGTGCAATTTTTGAAAGAGAAAACGAACACAGTTGGTCTTATGGTAGCCTTTGACAGCCCAGAAGGAGCAGCAAATAAAGAGGATGGTTTTTATAATATTGAAGGTGTAAACATTCGAGATATTAGTAACGTTTCAGATATTAATAAGTATTTCATAAAATTGTAAGATACATTACTAATTAGTCTAATTTAGAAGAAAGTAGATGTAAGTTGTTACAACCACAAACGAAAAACCAAACTAAAAAGGATTGAGCCCTGTAGATTACAGAGTTCAATCCTCGATTATTCCACTAAACTGTCCAATTATTTAAAAGTAAAACTTCACAATATCTCCAGTATTCTATGATTGTTAATCAATAATTTGGTCCTTTAATGAAAACGAGAGCTGATCCTTCTAGATGAAAGAAGATGAAACTTACGCTCACATAGGTTCTGAAAAACTATCTAATTTGCCAACGGTGGTATATTAACTAGCCTTTTTCCCATAAAGTTAATTTCGAGGCGAAATTATTCAACATCCCCCTCAATTATTACTTTAAACTTTTATTTATTTTCCATTTCCCTGAAACGGCAGATAGCATTAACCATGGCTCTATTACCATATTGATTAAAACATGAGCTATAATTGGTGCAAGGGTGCTCCTTCCAGTATAAATATAGAGCATAGCAAGAAGACAACCTAAGATCGTAGTTGAAAGAATTACTGGAAGTGCAATTTTTATCTCTCCTCGCAATAATACCCATGCACCATGAGCAATCCCAAACGTAATTCCTGAGATTAATACTTGTGAAAGATATGAAAATTCAATAGATAATAGATAATCCATGAGCAAATGTCTAAATACAACTTCTTCTACTATTCCACTTACAATAGCAGCCCATATACCAATTAATTTAAGCAAAGAAAATGATAATAAATTTCTTTTCACATAAGGTATTGCAATCATTGTATAGGAAATATACCCTATAATAATTAATAAAGTGAAAAACCACATAGGAAAATTAAGTAACATTTCAGGTGAATATCCTAATCCATTCTCAATAAACCTCTTAGGATTATTTATATACCAATAAATAACACTTATTGTAAGCATACTTGATATGCTTACTAATATCCATCCCGTCTTAATTCGGTCTTTTAGCGTTGTAATCTCGTTCATGCTAGCTGCCTCCTTGAGGTTATATTTTTAAATTACTTTTGTTAAAGCCAAATATAACGACATAAAAGTTTAGCAACAATGCTTTACGAGTAACATGTCTTTATTGTTAGGTGAAATGCATTTTATTACAGATAACCTGCATTATTAGAATCGTAATTTATGCTATATTTTTAGGGAGAGGTGATAGAGATGAAGATAGAAATAAAAATTGATACACAAATCGATGAACCCTATATAACAATCTGCGTGTCCAAATTAACACCAGCTATTCAGGCTGCAATCTCACTCTTACAACAAGAAAATGAACAAATTTTAACAGGGACTGCAAACAACAAAGTACATATTATTGAACCTCATACTGTAATTGTTATTAGAACAGAAGGAAAAGAATTAGTACTATATAGTGACGATGGTAATCGTTTTATTATGAGTAAACCTTTATATGAGTTAGAACAGCAGCTAGGTGGTGATTTTATCCGGATTTCTAAATCTGCAATAATTAATCCTAAAAAAATCAGAAATATTGAAGCTTCCTTTAATGGAACAATGGAAATTGAGCTTATTTTAGGAATAAAAGAAGTGATTTCTCGTAATTATAAAAAAATATTTAAAGAGCGTTTGGGGGTATAGTTACATGAACATTTTCAAGAGCTTAGGATTCGGTATAAGTATGGGATGTACAGTTTTTGTTATTGTTAATCTTATTGGATATTGGATTAAAGGAGATTTGTTTTTAGATGCTGTTATGGCTACTTTTCCTCAACAAGTATTAGGGTCAATTATTGTTGGAATTGCTTGTATACTCCCTTCATACATCTATAGAATAGAACGTTTAACATTCTTACAACAAAGTGCTTGTCATTTTTTTATAGCTATAGGTACCTTTATAGTTGTTGGCTTTTCTTTAAAATGGATTCCTACATTTTCGATAAAACAAACTATCCTATTGTTGCTATTTAATGTATTAATTTTTGCATTTGTTTGGCTGTTATTTTATTTTTATAGTCAAACGGAAGTAAAAAAAATGAAGAAGAAAATTATTGAGCATACAGACAGTAGTAATAATCAATAATATTCTTTGATAGAAAATTCAATAATTCAAGAGGCTGGTCAACAAAATAAGCCTCTTGAATTATCACTATCAAAGAATCTTCAACTAAATGGCCCTTAATTGAAATTAGAATGCAGGAAACAGACCATTTAGATGAGTTACTGAAAAATGAACAAGTAGATATAGCGATTAGTTTAAACCGAACAAAATCAAAAGGGCTACATTCGGAGCAAATTTTAAGCGAACCCGCAAAGCTTAATTATTCATCAAATACACAATTAGTTGCGCTACATTTAATCAACAACTAAAGAACATATTTGATTCCTATCCTTTATATATTGGTTATCTAGATGAACATGTACCTATTATGGAATGGTTAGGGAAAGAATATAGAATTAAGCAATTCAAACATGTGAAAGATAGTATTTTTGCAATAAGATTGATTAAAGGAAATATTGGGATAGGAATATTACCAGAATTTCAGGTATCTTCAGAAATTGCAGAAGAACAATTGAAAGTGTTAGATATTGGAGTCATAGCCTCACTTTATAAAGTAAATATTTATATAAGTTATAAAAGTAATCAAGACCACATACAACCGTTTTTAATCTATATACGAAATCAATTTCAATAATACCTGTAAAAAATGACTTCTCCTTTTGAGTTTAAGAGCCTTTTGACAAGGATGTATAAAGCGTCTTAACTTTCATTCACTGTTGGAAGGAGTTATACTGAAAAAAGTAGATTAATTTAATGAAATTTCAACTTAAAAAATCAGTAGCATAATAATGAAATAAGCTACTGACTTTTATGTTCTAAAAGTGTAGATTGGTTACCTAACTTTGATTTGGAGCGTTTTTTGTATAACGAATTAATAAAATTTAACTTAATACCGATACGGTTCTCCGTATCGGTATTAAGTGAGGTTTCTTTATATTCATCTATTAGTTAAGTTATCAATTACTTTGCTGGTTTGTGTACTATCAGCCACAATTCCATATGGATTATCCAAATATTTATCAAAATACCCATATCTAAAATCTACCCATTCAAATACTCCTGTATCATTATTCAAAAGAAGTGATACTTGACCTATGTTGATAAGAATTTCACCGATATATGCCCTATGCCCGAAATCATTTCCGCCTGTCCAATCGCCAAAAAATGCCTCTTGAATAAAGTCTGATATATATTTGTCATCTGTTTGCTTTAACAGACAAAGCGTAAATTCTGCACAAGTACTATTGCCATTTGCATCGTTTAGCCAATTGTCTTTGTTGACATATCGCTTTACAAATTCAGCTCGATTGAATTTTATTATTCCTGAAATGTAGCCTGACTTATTTTTTCTGCCTAATATTCGTGAATAAAAGTCTTTTAAATTATCATGTAATTTAAAGCCAATGTTTTCTTCAACTAAGTTCCAATCAATCGCTATTGTTCCAACAGTTGTTTTTTGAAGTTCCTTTATTTTTGTCATTGTTACACTCCTCTTCAAATTCTAATTTATCTGATAAATATAAACAAACTGTAAGTTACAGGACGACTGTTTTAAATATCTTCAGTTAACCGTTTGGTTTTATCGGTAAGGTTCATATTAATCATTGCCTCGATTACTATTTCAAGCAGTTCTTGGTGGTTGTGCAATACATAATTGAGCTGAATGTCCCTAAATAACGCAAGTCGTGAGGCAACAGGTGCGGAATAAAGGTATTCCTGGAACAGCCCCAAATCAGGATATGTGTGCTTTTGAATTGGAATGGTTTATGCCTTTCACCTTGAAGAAGTGGAGTAGTAATACCAAGTCCATCCTGTGTTTTGACGCTTACGTTACTTTGCCTATCCAGTTCGACGTTTTGAACATAAAGATATGGATTATCGAGAGTAGGTATCTGGAGATTCTCCATTAAAAACTTTATGATTCTATCCCGTACTAATTTGTCATTTTCAGATGGTTGATAAGCAGCCTCGTCAGCCCATCGTTCTCTAACTAAGAAATAATTCACTTCACTATCAAACTGGTTATAGAACAATTCACTATCAGTCATATTTACTCTTAAAAATTCACGTAGATTCTTTGCAACTATAAGAGTTGGGCGTTCAAAATCCATAGGAGAAATACAAACAATTGGTGCTTTATTGTTGAAGATTGTTATTAAAGAGGTAAAACACAATATCGAAAATTATGTTCCATATCATTTACTTATCATTAATTCAAACTCTTCTACCTCATCGCTCCATTCATCGAATTTTTAAAGTTGTTTCATTTAGAGTTCAAACCAAAGATTATA
>NZ_PYWM01000005.1 GCF_003049665.1 Lysinibacillus mangiferihumi
GCCTCTAATTTAAATTCTTTGTCATAACTTTTTCGTTTTGTCATCTTAGACACTCCTAGTAAATTGTTAAGATTATTATACTTTATAAACTCCCAATTCACTGTGTCCATAATTTAGACTAACATCAGTTGTACCTTCTGTAGCTATTAAAGAAGGTGTCATGAAGACGTTACAAATGACAAAAGATTATTTTAAGACACAAATGCAAGGGGTAGTATACCGCGCATTTATGTATGATAGTTCTAAATTAAATGACGTGCAGGCGTTTGCCTCTAGCGATGATGTAGAAATTATGGTTATTAATATTCAAGCCTTCAATAGTGAAGATAATATTTTCAACCGTAATGATCGTGATAGCTTATATGGCATTTCGCCGAAAGATTACATTGCAGAAACGAATCCAATAGTTGTCATTGATGAGCCACAAAGTGTAGATAACACGACGAATGCTAAGGCTGCAATCGCTGCGTTAAATCCGTCATTCGTTTTCCGTTTCTCTGCAACGCACAAAGAAGAAGGATATCCTTTACTCTATAAATTAGGGCCAGTTGAGGCGTACCAACACAAACTCGTTAAGCAAATTGAAGTTGCAGGTGTTAAGCGCACAATTGATGGTAATGAAGCTCATTTACAATTATTAGGTATTAAAGCGACAAAGACTTCTGTTACAGCATCCGTAGAGGTTTTAGAAAAAACGAAAACAGGCATTGTGAAAAAGACTATTTCGTTAAAGAAAAACGATGATTTAGTGAAAAAGACAAAGCTAACTGCTTATGAAGAAATTGGGTATGTACGTGACATTTCTGCTGAAAAAGATAATGAGTACATCGAGTTTTCAGGTGAGCCAGTTATTATTTATTTAAGCCAAGCACACTTTGCGGATTTAGAAGTAAAGCGGGGTCAAATTCGTAAAACAATTGAAGAACACTTAAATAAAGAGCTGAAACTAAATGTATTAGGGATTAAAGTATTAAGTCTGTTCTTTATCGATAACGTTGCGAACTATCGAAAATATGATGATGAAGGTAAGCCTTATTTAGGGGAATATGGCCGCATTTTTGAAGAAGAATATAAGGATGTATTAAAATCTCCGAAATATAGAAAACTGCGTGATTATCATATTCCAGCTGAAGAAGTGCATAACGGATACTTCTCTATAGATAAAAAAGGTAAGTTTAAAAATGGTGGGGAAAAGGATGAAAGTGCTTTCCAAATCATCATGAAAGACAAAGAAGATTTACTGACGATGTATGATGAAGAAAAAGGGAAGACGAAAACAGCTCATAAATTGCGTTTTATTTTCTCACACTCAGCCTTAAAAGAAGGATGGGACAACCCAAACGTCTTCCAAATTTGTACGTTAATTGATTCGAAAGATGAACTTACGAAGCGCCAAAAAATCGGTCGAGGTCTCCGCATAGCTGTTAATCAAAATGGTGAGCGTGTACATGGATTCGAAGTAAATACATTAACGGTTATGGCAAACGAAAGTTATGAGGACTTTGCAAGCGGTTTACAACATGAGTATGAAAAAGATGGCATGGAGTTTGGTATTTTCACGAACGAAACCTTTAGTTCTCTTGTGTTAGAAGTAGATGAGCTTACTGGATATCTAAAACCTTTAGGTCATGAGTATTCGAAAAAGCTTGTAGAATATTTGACAGATCAAAAATACATTGATTCAAAAGGTAAAGGAACCGTTGCATTAGCGAAAGCTATTAAAGATCAAGTGTTTGAACTGCCTGAAGAATATACTGTTCTTGCACCAGATATGACGGAGAAGGTTATTGCTACAATTGAGTTGAAGTTTAATACAGAAAAAGTTGAAATTAAAGATCATGCGAAAAAAGAAACGGTTCGATTAAATAAAGAGGCATTATCTGGACCATTTATCGAACTATGGGAACGCATTAAATATAAAACGACTTATTCGATTCATTTTGATAGCGAGCAATTTATTAAAGATGCAGCAGACAAACTACGTGATGAACTCCTAGTACGTATTCAAAAACTCGAATATGAGCGCAGGCAGTTAAAAATTGAAGAAGCGGGAATTGAAGAAAAGACTACTGTTAAAACAAGCTTTAGCACGGTTCAGCGTGAATATATGAAAGCACCAGATATTTTAACAGAGTTACAACAAGATACAAAGCTAACTCGTAAAACGTTAATTGCTATTTTAAAGCAAAGTGGCACGTTACATGATTTTAAACGTAATCCACAAATGTATATGTTAGAGGCAGCACGCATTATTAATGCTGCAAAGCGATTAGCGATGGTTGATGGCGTTAAATATGAAAAACTAGAAACAGAAGAAGTGTACGATCAAAGCTTATTTAATCAAGAAGAGATTGAATCGTATGAAGATAGCATTGTGAAAGTTTCAGACAATCGTTCTCCTTATGATCATGTTATTGTTGACTCTAACATTGAACGAGCTTTTGCAGAATCGTGCGAACAAGATCCAAATGTAAAGTTCTATATTAAATTGCCAGCAGATTTTAAAATCAAAACACCACTCGGAAACTATAATCCTGACTGGGCATTATCTGTTGAAGAAGACGGTAAAGAGAAACTTTACTTTATTGTGGAGACAAAAGGAAGTACTGCTTCAGAAGATTTACGCAAAACAGAATTACAAAAAATTCGCTGTGGAAAAAAACACTTTGCTGCGATTAATACAGGTATTACATTTAAGCAAGCAGTTGAACTTGAACAAGTTTATTAAAATTTAGGAGATTATTATATGGCTGAAATCAAATATGAAGTTGTTGAACACATTGGTGTATTATCTGAATCCGCAAAAGGTTGGAAGAAAGAAATGAACCGTATTAGCTGGAATGGAAATGCTCCGAAATACGACATACGTGAATGGGCGCCAAATCGTGAGAAGATGGGGAAAGGTGTTACGTTGTCGGAGGAAGAATTTAATGCATTAAAAATATTAATGAATAATCTGTGAAATTTACTGTATAAGCATGCCGATTTATGTCGGCGTGCTTATATTTTTGTAAATATTTCTATATAATTAAGCTGATAGTATGATTTTTTAGTATGCAACAAGGAAGTGAAATTGTTGAAGATAGAAATAGGCAGTCAAGTACGATTGATTACTACGCAACAGATTGGTGTCATCGTAGACATTATTGAAAGACGTGGACAGTACTTATATAAAGTCTTGGTTGATGGAACTATAAAAACTATGCAAGCTAAATTTTTTGAATTTTTCATCAACGAAGAATCGTTAATTTATAAGGAAATAGATGAAGCACGTTATGGTAACTTGCGTGATTATGAAGTTTTTCAAACATGGACTCGATTAAAAAAACCTTATGAAGGAAATCTATATAGTTATTTAAATAGTAAAACAGTTTTTAATCCGTTTCAATTTAAGCCGTTGTTAAAGTTTTTACAAGGTCAATCGATGGAAAGGTTATTCATCGCAGATGAGGTAGGGGTTGGTAAAACGATAGAAAGTGGCATTATTATTACGGAAATGCTTGCACGAAAAAAAATCCGTTGGCAAAAACCAGTTATCGTCATCTGTCCAAATATTTTAGGTCCGAAATGGCAAAAAGAAATGCGCGATAGATTTAATCTAACTTTTCAATTGCACAATAAGGATACCTTTAAATTATTATTAAAAAACATTCAAACTAATCAGCTTCAACCACATCAAATGTTCCATATTGTTAGCATGCAAATGTTAAGAAGTGAAGAAATGCTATTACTATTAGAGGAACTAAATAGTCAGCAACAAGAAGCTATTTGGTCCTTAGCAATTATAGATGAAGCGCATCATATGCGGAATAGTGGAACGAATAGTAACCGTTTAGGACATTTGATAAGTACCTTAAGTGAAATGCTTATAATGCTTTCGGCAACACCATTAAATTTAAAAGATGAAGATTTATTTCAACTCATGCATATTTTAAATCCTTATTTGTACCCGGATATTCAATCATTTTCAGCGTTAATTGAACCGGTAAAAATATTGAATCGATTCATTCAGGATCTTCTATTAAATGATGTATCGCAATTTTCGTACATGCAATTACAAATGTTAGAAATAGATAAAAAGATGAATGGTTTATTTATGAAGCATGAGCAAATGCAGCAATTGCTTCATAAATTGAGTGGAAATATTCCTTTTCAACCTAAAGAAGTAGCACAGTTTGAGCGAATTTTAAAGTTGTTTAATCCTTTAGAAGCTAGCTTTACAAGAACATTAAAAAAAGAAGCCTTGGAACAAGTAGTGGTAAGGGATGTTGTGAAAGTTCCTATATATTTTTCAAAAGAAGAAAACGAAATTTACGATGAAATCATTGAGTTTGCAACACAGCAATATCAATTAAAGGGCGGTCACCCAAGCGCAATTGGATTTGTAACTAATTTGCCAAGAAGAATGGCAACAAGCTGTTTACCAGCAATGAAAGAATATTTAACTAAAGGGTTTTTAACAGAAATTATGAATTTTGATGAACCTCTTGAAGATTTAGAGGATGACTCAATGTTTCACTATGATATATTACCTCAACAATTACAGATACGTTCTCAAGAAATTTGTGAAAAAATTAATGCTTTAACCACAGACACAAAATATGATCAGCTACTTATAACGATTAATCATTTGTTTGAAGTTCTAGAAAATAAGCAAATTATCATTTTCTCATTTTTTACAAAAACCATTGCTTATTTAAAGAAACGTTTAGAAGCTGATGGTTTTTCAGTTGGTGTGATTACAGGGGAAACACCTCTAGTAGAAAATCGTGATCATTTAGGGCGCTATGAGATTATTGAAAATTTTAAGCAAAAGAAATTCAATATTTTACTTGCGAGTGATGTCGGTGGTGAAGGATTGGATTTCCAGTTTTGTCAGTCAATGCTGAATTATGATTTGCCATATAACCCAATGAAAATTGAACAACGGATTGGACGTATCGATCGATTTGGTCAGCAAGCTGAAAAAGTGTTTATAGCTAATATGTATCTTGCAAATACAGTAGATGAACGAATATATGAATTATTATACGAAAGAGTGAATTTAATCCATGAGAGCATTGGGATGTTTGAACCTATTATTGGAAAAGAAATTGAAGGTTTGCAGCAGGATTTAATAAAAGGCTCACTAACTGAAAGTCAGCAACAGGAAAAAATGAAAACATTGTTACTGGCTGTAGAGAAGGCCAAACTTGAAAAAGAACAATTTGATTTACAAAGAAATGATTTGTATGGGGATGATTCCTTTAATTCGATTATTAGCGGAATTACTAAGCAAAATGACTTTTTAACACCTAGAGATGCAGCTAAGATTACAGCTTTTTATCTCGAGATGAATAATATCGAGTTTGAATGGCTAGATGATGAACGACTTAAATTTACTATATCACCTATTATATTAGAGCAGCTAACAACGTTTTTAAGAAAGCCTGGAAATGAAGGACATCAAGAGGAAATGGCTTTGATATTAAAGAGTAAAAAACTAGTTTTTCAATTCAATGGAAGTAAGTACAATGAGTTACTAGAAGTTTTTATACCTATCACAGGTTTCTGGATTCGATTTGTGTTAGCAGAGTTAGAAAATAGGTCTGCTTTATACCGTGTATTTAGATTTGCTGTCTCTTCAAAGGAAATCGGAATGGGATCAGGAAATTATTGTATGCCTATTTTTAATATAGAGGTGAGCGGTGTTCAAGAATTAAACCATATTGGAATGGTTCCAGTTTGTGAGAAAACAGGAATAGCAGTTGATGTTGATTATCTAGAATTTAGTAAACAATTGTCTAATGTTGAAGAAATAGATAACTTCGGTCTGTATTTCTTTACACATGACGAAGCAATCGCTGAAGGTCAGTTTGCGATAGAAGAATTTATGGGGAACTATCTCGAAGAAATTCAGTTTGAGCAAACTATATTAATTGAAACACGTATTCAAGCAATTGAATTAGGCTGTAAAACTCGTGTCAATCGTCTTAAACAAATGATTAACGATTATCTTGTAAGTGGGCGTGAGGATGAAAGATATTTAAGGATGTTGAATGGCCAAATAGAAAATGAAAAAAATAGGGCGAATGAAAAAATTGTATCATTAAAGGGAAGTCAACAAATTGCATATACAACACAATTAATCGGACTAATTGATCTTGTAGTGAAGGGAGAATAAATAGATGCAAAATCCGGCAGAGTTTGAAGCTAAATTAAAGAAGTTAAAAGAACAGTTTTTTGAAGCTAGTCCTGGTAACGAAGCACTTGGGTATTTACAAATTCTGAGAGAATTTGAAAGTCGTGTGCCGGGGTATATGAATTCCCTTAAAGTGTTATCTGATACTACTTATGAAGATAGAAAGCATTTTTTATTAGAGCTTATTCAAAATGCAGATGATGCTCATTATGATACACAACCAACTATTCATTTTAAAATTTATAATGATTATTTCGCGATTTCATATAATGAATCTGGATTTAGTATGCAAGATATCTTTGCAATCACTGATACAGGTGGATCTACAAAAACAACAAGTAAACTAGGTGCAAATTCATTCATTGGAGAAAAAGGTATTGGTTTTAAATCAGTCTTTGCTTTAGCAAAAGAAGTTCATATAAATAGTGGATCATGGCATTTTAAGCTAGACAATGAATCATATATAGTGCCTACCATTCTTGAAAATCAATCTTTTACAGAGGGTACGGAGTTAAAAGTATATTTTAAAGAAAATGAAAGCATTGAAATTATTGCGGATGAATTGAGAAAGCTGTTGTCGGAGAGATTGGAGTCATTTTTATTTTTGCAAAAGCTGAGTTATTTTATATTGAGTGATTATCGAAGTAATGAAACGAAAAGATATACTTTAAATATTCAGAAAAGCTCAGACCTCATAAAATTAACTGCAGAGCCAGTAGGTATTGAGCGTCAATATTTAGTTTACGAGGATGAGCTAGAATTTTCTCCTCACTTAGTAAAGTCTCGTTGGGAACGTTTAACAGCGGATCAACCATTAAAACGAACACTGAAGATGGCTGTATTACTAAATGCATACAACCTTGGTATAGAAGAGGGCAGATTATTTTGCTACTTACCAACAGAAGTAACTTTACCAGTACCAATATTTTTACAAGTTGATGGGCATTTAAAAGCGGACCGTGAAAGATTACATGATCCACAGGCAAATGAATGGAACCAATATTTATTAAATTATTTGCCTATATTTTTACAAAAGGCTTATCTACATATTCGTTCTCATATATCAGTTCAGCAATCATTACCAGATATAATGCCTATAGATAAAGGTGGTTCACAGCTAGCACCTGTAATTAAACGTTTTATTGAATTGATGAAAGAATCGGAGTGGGTTAAAACTAGTGCGGGTTGGAAAAAACCTTCACAAGCAGTCCAGGCTTCTACAATGTGGCATCAAATGTTTAATATCGATGAGACCTTACTAAATCATGCAGAGAAAAGAATTTATAAGGAATTTATTGTTGAGGAATGGCAACAAAACTTACGTTGGAAGCGAGTTTGGGAAGAATATAAAATTAACGAGCTAGATATTACCCAGATGGTAACAATATTAGAAGGAAAGCAATTACATGAACAGATTGTATCGGACTACGTGTTATTAACCCAATTGTATCAAAAGATTTATACAGGAATTCGCACACAGTATTCTTGGAGTAATGTGAAGAATAATATAAAGAAGGCCATGATATATCCAATTGAAAGACAAGGGTTTCGAGCTATTACTCAATTAAAAGAGCCAAATAAATGTTTCTGGATTTCAAATCGTATGAGAAAAAATCACGGTTTAAAATTAATAAACGACCTAACGATTATCGATTATAGTTATACGGTGCAACCTACTTCATTAGATGATCCTGAACAACAGCTGATAGCAAAACGCAATGAAGCACTAAGAATGTTATTGAAAGAAATTAAGATTGAAGAGTTAAATGAAGATACAATTTTACGCTCTATTCAAATCCCTTATTTAACAAAGCAATATGAAAAATGGACTAAAGAGATTGTAGATAATCGTATGCAAGTCTTGTTTACGGTATTTGATGCCTATCGAGCTAAAAGGTCAAATAAGGATGAAAGTTATTTGAAAGTGTTGTCAGAGTTACGTGAGATGAAGGTTCCCGTAGCTAATAAGAAAATCAAAAAACTTTCCAATGTAATTCTACCAACCAAATTACAACTGAAAAGTGGCGATGATGCTTATAATAACTCAGGTTTAAGTGAGATAGAATTGCCGGAATATTGGTATTTGTCTGAGTTGAAGATTGAGCAAAGTGGAGAAAGATTGGTCCAATATTATATGGAAATCCGAGATTTTTTGGTAGTATGTGGTATTGCTAATAGTCCTCAATTTTTTTTCAAAGAAATGAAATATGACACAGCTTCTGATTTTAATTATTATAGTCCCAATCGATTTGCAGTTTGGCAAGAAAAAAACAGAAAAGACTATACTAGTAGAAACTCGATTACTTTGCAAAGTGTTGTATTAGATCAAGCGACTAGAGATTTATTTAAAAATGGAAAAGCAACTGTAGAAGTTGAGCAACGGTTATATCAAGTATGGCAAAACAATTATTTGAATCACATAGGGAATATTGAAAGTAGTGCCTACTACGAGCCGACACCACCTGGGTTTTTAAAAACAATTTATCATAGACAAAGATCGGAAAAGGAATTACTTATAGAAGATGAACTCTGGGGTGGATTAGATCGTTATTTTATTCCTTTAACAACGGAGGACGAACGATTAACGAATGCTTCAAAAGCATTACGCCTAAAATCCGTTAGAGGTTTAAATAAGGCATTGAATTTTTGGGATATTGTGCATGAAAGTCCCAAAAAATATAACACTTTCTATTTAGATACATTAAAAGTGGAAGACATTTCTATAAAAGAGATTAATCAAGCATGGCGAGTAGCGACACCTGAGCAATGGGATAATTTGCTAGAAGCCACATATGAACTTGCAACCAATCAAGCTGACCTCACAGAGTTACGAATTATCGATAAAAATACTCAGCAATTGAGAACGATTTTTGATTTTAAATTAGGCGCAGAAATTAATGAAATGACACCCTATATAGAGCAACAATACGGGGCAGTTGGTAGGTCATTGGGAGAAAAACTACAACTACCAATGGATTCGGAAATAATTCCTTTATTGGAGAGTTTAGAAGGATTTTATTTAGATGAAGACCAGTCTATTGAAGAGAAAAATCAAATCATCAATTATGTTATTAACCAATATGAGTACTTAAATAAAGAGGATCAATTGACTTTACTAGCTGAGCAGTTAAATATAAAAAAGCGTCAAAATAATCCTAAACAGCTTCTTTATGTTTGTAATAATTTTAATCTTTATCAATATATTTTAGAAAAAGAATACTATATTGTTCACATCGAATGTGATGTTCAAAAAGAGGTTATCTATAATAATATTGCAAATGAATTCTCGATGAAGAATGTTGAAGAGTATGGAAAAGTATCAGCCGATGATTATTCATTACTAGCGGAAGATGAAAAAACGATATTGATTCAACTATTTAAATTCCAGTTTGAAGAGCTGGAGTTTAATGAATTATCTAGATTGAAGCGTTTGTTTGATGCTTATGGAGGTATTGAACAAGTAGTAGAGAACATTGTTTATACTAATAAAATTCATAAAAAGATTTTTGACTTCGAAATTAATAGCAGTTTGCCATTATATGATACTAGAGAGAAAAGGTTTTATGTTCAAGAAGGCCTATACATTTTTGAAATAGCTGCTCAATGGATAGCGTTTCTAGAATTTGCACCATACAAAAGTACGCTAAGAGATTACGAATACTACTATCAAGAAATCATTGAAAGGGAACAAGCATTAAGAAAGCCTAAGAAATCAACGACTAATCTAAAAGATAGTTCGGGATCAATTAAAGAATTAGATTTAGGAGTAGAAGAATCTATTGTTGTACAAGAACAGCAAAGTAAAGAAAATGTAGTGCCTAAAGAAAATAATAAAATAGGTTCACCTGAAGATGTTAAAGCAGTTGTCAAAGATCCTCTTGATAAATCTAATACTGAAGAAAATCTCCAATCCGTAGCTGATTTATTAATTAATGCATTACAACGTGAACAAAATAACGAAGTTGCGGCTACTTATGAACCATGGAAAACAGCAACAGATCCAGAACAGCATTTAGCAAGTATAGCAATTTTAAAAGAGCGCACAACTGAACAATTAAAAGTGGGTCCTGTTCAAAAAGAAGTAAGAGAACGTGCAAAAAAAATAAAGTCAAATATACAATACGTTGATACGACTGCATCTGATCCAAAAAAGTATTTAATACAGGAGTATGGAGGTCGTTGTCAAGTTTGTGCTACTCGTTTAATGATTGGACCTAATCAATATTATATTGAAGTTTATCGTTTAGTAGAATACAAGGAAGGCCATGCGTGGCATAATCAGCCATTCAACATTTTAGGTCTTTGCCCGAATTGTCATGCACTTATGAAGCACGGACAACAGTTAGATTTAACATCTATTATTGAAGAAGCTAAGGCCTTTTTATTACAAGAAACAGCCCCGCAAGAAATAGAATTATATAACGGCGATTTCTATAATATCCCATGCGAAATCAATGGAGAAGAAGGTTCAATCGTTATTTCGCAGCAACATTTGAATTATTTTGCAATGTTTATTTCATTGGAAGAAGAGTAACATGCCTATAATATCTAGATTGGTTATTGGTTATTGGTTTCAGCAGAAATGGCTTATTAGATCAACTATAACCTTAAGAAAGCGTATCATGTTTTTATTCTGATACGCTTTCATTTTAAATATAATGGAGGGATTTTTTATGCACTTAGAACTAATCAACAATACATTAACAACCATGCTACTTGATTGTATTAGCCATTACCCTAAGCGAGGTCAGCAAAAAGAATGCTTTGGTTTAATATTTGGTGAGAATAATGAAAAGGTCATTGGAGAATATACCTTTCCAGTCGCAAATGTAAAAAGTAAAACTGCTTCAAGTGTAAATGTTAATGAGCAAGTAAATGACATAATTAAAGAAGCTAGAAAATTAGTAACAACGAGTGATTTTGTAGCGTATTATCATAGTCATCCATATGATGAAATTTACGAAAATTGGGCAGATCCTAGTATTGGCGATATACGTGTTTCAAAAGATGTGAACTCTAATATTGAACTTATTTTTGCAATTGTTAAAAGTAAAGATCAAGACCCAAGTGCAACATTAAAATATGAATATTCGAACGATACACAATACAGATTTTTTGACGTAAAAGGCTCTAAAGCTAGTGATGCTCCTAGAGCTGAGCTAATTAGCCATGACGGACATATCATACATGGACATTATAAAGACTATGATTTTAAAATCCGTGCTTATCATTGGACAGGACAAGCTCTTGAAGAAGTACAGCTATACTCATCCGAAGTGGAAATGAATCTATTATTACATAAAAACAACATCATACTCGAACAATTACCAAAAGAAGCAATGTATCATTTGAAAAAGCTAGAGTACTCTTTACGCTTAGCAAACAAAGATAAGTATAAAGATAAAATCCCATATTTGATTGAAAAAATTAAGTCGGTAGGTGTGAAATAGTGTCGCAAAAATTACAAGAAATTTTATACGGAATTAATCCAAGTTTAGCTGAGCTAACACAAGATATCGAAAAGCTCCTTTTTGTTTCACCTAGAGCAGCGATGCAAACAACGCGAACAATGGCGGAAACCTTAGTTCGTCAAGTTGCACAATTAGAAGGGCTTGAGCATAACGAATTCAACTTCGGTGAACTACAAATGAAGTTGAAAAATGAGGGTATTGTGACCCCAACAACGGATAATGCGATTCACTTCGTTCGCAAACAAGGAAACATAGCAAGTCATGATGGAACGCGTAAAATGCTAATTCGAGAAGCATTAACTTGTTGGGAGTACCAACATTTGATTTTGACATGGTTTATCGAAACATATGCATCACCAGATATTGAGGTGCCAGAGTATATAGAGCCAGTTCCTGAGAAAAGCGCGGCTGATAGTGAATATTTAATCGAACATATTGAAGCATTAATGCAGACATTTGTGCAAAAACAACCGACGTCAGAAAATGTTGTAACCGAGCAAAAGGTTAGTCGCAGAATTTACTATAAAGATCAATTTGTTGAGATACCTGATTTTTTACGAGATGCATTTTTATTGCCACAGCGTTTCCCAAAATCGACAACGTTTTTAATCCGTTTGAATGGCGAACAGCAAGCTCGTATTATGAGTGAACTGCCATATCAATTAGAAGGTATGCACCAGCATGTCAAACGCTTTAAAGAAGCTAATGATGAATGCTTATTTGAAGAAGTACGATTATTCGTTGAAGAAGAACAAAAACGCAAAATATTGATGGAGCAATATCGCGGGGAAGTCTTGCTATTTTACAAATCAGATTTTGCTATTTTAACAGAAGCATTGGGAAATGTTGCATTAACGAAGGACAACTTCCCTGGCCAAACAAGCCTGCTTACCTCGTTACAAGAGCAAGGTTTTTCACATGTTAAGGATTTCCCGAAAGAGCTAGTACTATTAGGCAAGTACCGCAATGTAGGCGAGACGGCATTAGCGAATTTATTTAATCAGCTGAAGGTTAAGGGAATGGAGTTTACAAAGGTTGAAATTTAAAGTTAACATATCTAGATAAATATTATTGGTATGCAATTTCTTGTCCACTTATTGTAAAGTTTCTTGAGGAAACAAGATTACTTGTTGCAAACCGCAAATTGAGGATTTTAATAATATTATCTATATAATAGGCAATAAGAAGAACTGCACCTAATGCTAGCAATAGCGGTAAAGATGTAGTTCTTCTTTGTTTTAATTAGTTCTTCTTTTTTATTGTTGTAGAAAAACAATAAAAGCAATTATTTATATTATTGAAATAGTATTTAAATTATCTCCATAGATTGTCATTTTATTATATATTTCTGATATAATACTCCCTTGTATGGTTGTATAAAAGTCATAATAAAAATGAAAATACTGGTATTGTTAAGGTGTGTAGTTTTATTTTATTGAGTGGTCATATTATGTCCAATTACATAAGTAAGATAGATTTAACGAGGTGATGCAATGAGCCAAGAAAAAGAACCGCAAATTCATCGTATTTTGTCTATGTATGAGCGTCTTACGAACGGCGAAACACTTATTAAAAAGGAAGAAGCAGCGCGGTTCCAAATAAGTGAAAAGTCGATTCAGCGAGATATTGGATGCATCCGTAACTTTCTCGAATTAGAAAAAAGCAATGAATATGTCGATTACGATCATTCGAAAAAAGGTTATGTTTTAGAAACGAAGACACCAAGCTGGCTAAGAAATGAAGAGATTTTCGCTATCCTAAAAGTCTTAATTGAATCTAGAGCATTTCCTAAAGGTGAGATGGACAGCTTAATTAATAAACTAACTCATCTTGCTACAAAAGGAGACCAAACAATAATTAAGCAAATGATGGCGAATGAAAAGTATTTGTATGTCGAGTTGGTTCATCAAAAGGAATTGCTTGATGTGTTGTGGCAACTATCATTAGCGATTCAGGCGAAGAAAGTCATCACTATGCACTATAAACGCGAATTTGACGAGCGAGCAAGTGAGCGAAACGTAAAACTAGTCGGCATTATGTTTTCGGAATTTTACTTTTACTTAATCGCTTATCCAGTTGGAAAAGATTTTGACTATCCGACCATTTATCGCATTGATCGTATTGAACACTTTGAGCAGACGTCGATTCCATTCAAAGTACCTTACGATGAACGGTTCCAAGAAGGTGAGTTTCGCAAGAGGGTGCAATTTATGTATCCCGGTGAGTTAATCAATGTGAAGTTTAAATTTACTGGCCCTTCTCAACAAGCTGTAATGGACCGATTACCTACAGCAAGAGTTGTAGAAAAGATTGATGGTGGCGTAATTTTTGAAGCTGAAGTATTTGGTAATGGGATTAAAATGTGGTTGTTGAGTCAGAGGGAGTATGTTGAAATACTTCAACCATTGGACTTTAAGGTAGATTTTATAGATGGTATTAGACGAATCAAGAAGCTTTATGACTGTTGATAAATATAGCAAGGTACACTTTTTACTTTAATATAATGCTTTATATAGCTTGAGTGCCATAGTAGGTATTTTAAAAATTTGTACCATATTCATGAAAATTGTAGATAAGGGAGAAGCTATGCTGTCCGAAAAAAAATATTCAATCCAGATGATTACTAGTTTTTTACATGAAGTAGCTAAGAAAAATGAAGTTTATAAATTTACGCAAGACGACATTACATATTTGGCTTTAAAAAATATACATGACGAAAGTGAATTGCAACTAATAATTATTCCTTCAACTTGGATTCAAGGAAAAAAAATTAGAAATTGGTTAGCGGATTATTTAGTTTTAACAAATAATTTTAAGATGAATTCAGTTGCAATTGAAAAATTCAATAAAAATTTTACTCCTAATAATGAGAAAAGTAATTTAGAAATTCAAATTATAGATTTCACGCTGGAGGAGAAAAATGTTTTTGATAAAATATTCCTTCAGCCAAAGAAAGCTAAAATATGGAGTGCATTATATGATGAATATTTAAGCCATAAATATTTAATCGTAGATAAGAAAAAATCAGATTTAATCGAAAAATATAAAATGCTTTTTCAGAAAGAAATATTTAAAGTTAATAAAACTAAAAAAGTATGTGTAGTAAGCCCTTTTACTTATGGTAAATCAGCTTTGATCAATAGCCTTCTTGGTCGAAAAATTCTAGCTGAGGATATTTTAGTTAAGACAGCCAAAGTAACAACTATAAACTATAATGCTCAATTTTGGTTAATGAAGGAAGGTAATCAACTTTTTGTAGAAAAGTATAAGGAAATAGGCAATTTTAAATCTAGGTTAGGTTATCTTACTACAATAAATGAAAATCAGGGGCATGTTATCAATGTTACATTGGACAATCCAACATTAAAAAATATAACTTTGATTGATACACCAGGGTTATTTGGGAAATTTTCTCAACATGATGAAATTACAGAGAGTATAATCAAAGATGTGGATCAAATTATTTATTTATTAAGTCCGACACAGCTTGGTTTTGAACCGTATACACGTAAAATTATCGAGTGGCAAAAAAAATATAATAAACCATGTATTTTTGTAATGAACAAAATCGACTTAGTAAAAGAAGAAAAAGACCGTCAACGTTTAATGGAAGAATTCAACGAAAAAATGGGTCATTTAGTTGCACACGATGGTATATTCTTAGTTTCGGCATATAGCGGATTAAAATCGAGATTATACAAAAATGCTGAAGTAGATTTAATAACGTTGAAAAAAGATATGTTAATTTCTATCAAGAAAAATGGAGAGGTCTATAGTGGTCGTAACTTTACAGAAGACTGTGTAGAAATTTTGGAGAAAGAAAGCGGTATTTTAGAATTAGAGTCATATTTAAATAGTATGTATGGAGGATGAGTAGGTTGAAAATTATGTTATATTCAACACAAATGGGAGTAGCCAATGATTTCATCGATTTTATTGGTGACGAATTTGATTTCGATTATGAATGGCAGCCTTTAAATGAACAAAGTGAAGTAGATTCAACCCCACATTTTTCACTGTTTTTATTAAGCTTACAAAGCGCTAATAGCTCATGGCTTAAAGAACGTGTTAAACAGCTGTTACAACTTGGTGCGCATCATCAAAGTATGTATTTTGTGTTAATAAACAAAGAAACTATTTCAAAAAAATCTGATATCGAATTAGTTGTTAGCGATTTACACAAACAGTTAGCAAATTATATTGCGAACCCTCAAATTGAAGTGATTTCGTTAAAGGCGTTCAAAGCTTTTGTTGAAAAAGAAGAGCGTTTTATGTATTACGATTTTTTACTAGAGGAATATCACACGATTAAGCAACTTATGATTGGTAGTGTCGATGATTTTCAAGCTTTTCTGAATTATCATGGACAAGCATTGGTGATGAAAAGGCTACAGGTTTGGTATGAGAGTCCTTACTTATTATTTTGGAAAAACGAACAAGTTCCAACAATCGTATCGTATAACGTTCCAAAGACGATTTTAGAAAAGTTACAACAAACTTTCAAAGTCCAATTAATGAAAGCGCCAACGCTTGATGAATTTACAACTCTTAAACAAGATCAACATGTAATTTCGTTACAGTATGTGTTAGAAGACGAGATAAGTGAACAACCATCAAACAATACAATCTTAATTGGTAATAGTAAAAAAAATCCTTATATTCACTATTTCGATGAAAAACTTTTTGAATTAAAGAAGCTTCCAACAGATAGGCTTTATCAAATAGAAGGTTTAGTTTTTCTTGATAAAAAAGGGTATCCAAAACCGAAATCAAAAATTAAGGACTGGCATGCAGAAATAGAAAATATTTCAGGATTTACGGATGTAATAAATAATATTGGAGTGAAATTAGTATGATTCAATCAACAAGACTAAAGTTTGAACAAGCAAATGAATATGTTCAAAATACGTTACAAGAAGCCGAGTTATCAGAAGAAGTTTTAGTTTCCACGGATATTAAAGCAAGTTTAGCTCGGTTAAATAATGGTGTATTTAAAATTGCTGTAGTAGCTCCTTTTAGCGCTGGAAAATCGACATTTATTAATAGTTTATTAGGTTTTGATTTACTCTCAACAAGTATTTTAGTAGAGACTGCCGCTATTACGACTGTGAAGTATGCTGAAAGTCCGCGTGCCGAAATTAATTACTATGATGGTTCACAAATTATTATTGATGGAGATCAAGAAGATTTATTTGGCTTTAAAAGTGAGATTAAACGTTATACTGCTGTAAATCGTGAAGATGACGAGTTTGAGGTGGAAGCATCAATTAGTCACGTTGATGTTTATTGGCCGATTGATTTATGTAAGAACGGTGTTGAAATAGTTGATACACCTGGACTTTTTGCACAATACGAAGCGCATAGTGGAATTACATCGAATATTTTAAAATCAGTGAATGCAGTAATTTTTATTATTGATCCGACGACAGTTGGTGAAATCAACTTCATGAAAGTAATTCGTGAATATGTTGAGAACGCAAAAAGAACGACTTTAGATAATTCGGACAAGCATATTTTCTTTGCAGTAAATAAAATTGACCAATATCCGGAATTAGAAGTTGAAAAAGCATATATCGAATTAAAAAAGGTACTTGAAGGTGTTGTAATGGCCCCTAAAATTTTTAAAGTTTCATCTTACTTTGGTTTAATGACAAAAATGTTTGAAGATGGTCATATTACAATTAATGATATTCGTAGAGATGAAACGATTAAATTCGTAGATGGTGACGGTTTCCCAGTAGCTGGTCGAGCAATTAATGAATCGGATGTACCGACAATCAAACGTATTAGTAATATTCAAGCGGTATATGACAGCTTAGGTATTTATTTTGAAGAAAAAAATGGCTACTTAATTAGTGAAGTATTTCAAAAGTTGAATCGTGCAATCGAACTTGAAGTAGAAACGTTAAAAAAGCACTTACAATTGGAAGAAAAACGTTTTAAAGACGATAGCGGGCAATTAAAAGAGAAAGCAGAAAAATTAAATATTCATTTTAAAAAAGAGATTTCATCGTTAAAAATGAAAATTGAAGAACTTACTGAATATAATTTAAATGATATTTCTTCTAAAAAATCGATAATGAGTAAACTTCGTCAACTGTTCCATGTTGATGCAGTTGACACTGTTGAAGAAGTTCGAAAAGAATTTAATTCAGAATGGCGTAAATCAAAACGTGGTATTACAAAAAATAATGCCGACGATGTTTTAGATAAGTATTTTAATATTATTGATTTAAAAATAGAAAATGTTAAACAGCAATACCACCAAATGAGTTTTAACATAATTCAAAAAGGAATTATGTCTACGATTCAGCAATGTGAAGAGTTAATCCAAGAGCTTGAAGAAAATTTTAAACGTCATTTTGAAACAGAATTCGACATTGAACAATCTAATATTTCTTTCTTTAACTTTGACGAATTAATTGAAGAATTATCACAAGAAATTGAAAAACTATTCAAAGGGAATTCAGCATCTGAAATTCATGAAGATATTGATGGGAGTTTATCGTATATTAAGGCTCAAAATACAAGGATGGAACGAAAAAAAGGTGTAGTGAATTTCTTTAAAAGTTGGTTTGGTAAGGAAGAGCGCGTATCAATTTTTGAATTAGAAGATTTCATTATAGACTTAACTAGTGAAGTAGAATTAGCGTTAGATTCACTAGAAGAAGAGTTGCATGACACTTTACGTTCAGCACACAAACATATCGGTTTTAATATAGATAATGAAGTAATCGAGATGTTAAATAATCAATTAATTAAAGGGCGTATTGAACAATTCGGTCAATGGCAATCAAAACAACTAACATCTTTATATAGTGAAACTAAAGCTTCGGAAGAAAATTATAATGAATTAAAAGAGTTAAACGAAGATAAGTGCAGATTATTAGAGCAATTAGTAATTAATAATCGTAATGAATTTGAGCGAATTAATAATTTGGTAATGGAGGAACTAGTATGAACTTTGAGAAATATGAAGATGAAATTTCAAATTTCTTTAAAGAAAATTTCGGAAATTTAAAACGGACAAAAGTTAGTAATTCAGAAAGGGCTTTTAAAGAGTTGCTACTTACTGAACATGCAGATACAAATAATGCGATTCGTAACATTATGAAAAAGGTGATTACTGCGGCGCGTGCTGATTTTGTTAATATGACAGATGAATTAAAGGGCTATGAATTAGGGGAGCAGTTTAAAAAGGCAGTGAAAATTCCCCAATTAGAAATGATTAAAGTTGATTTTAGTCAAAAGGCTTCCTCAACAACTTCTAGTAATACAACTAACCAATCTCAGCAATCAACAAAAAAAGGGTATGAAAACTTTAAACAAAATTCACCGGTTCATCAAGCAAAAAAGAACGCCGCAGTGATAATGGCGGGGGTAGCAGCTGCGGGGACGATAGTAGTGGGAACCCCTTTATTGACAGCATTAACGCCGCTTGGATTAGGTACAAGTCTTTTAATAGTAGGGGTTTCAGCAATAGTCATAGGCGGTATAGTGTACACAATTTTCAACGTACAGAACGAAAATGGTATCTTGCAAAAAGTGGAAGTACAGCAACAGACGTCTCGCCCAGGCGAAGCTAAACCAATGCCCGCACAGACAATTAAGAAAACGATGGATAAAGCATCAGTTGACAATTTATTAGATGCACGAAAATTAGAAGCTGAACTAGCAATAAAAAAAGCTATTCAATACGCAGAGGCAGAATATAATAAATTAATTGCACAGTTAAATTCTTAAAGAAGGTGTATCTATGCTAGAAAGAACAACAATCGAAAAATTTCAGGTAAATCAACAGGACCTTTATAACAGGCGACCTAAAAGTATTAAAGAAGGCATTAAAACAGCGAGTACAATTCCATATTTTTATGAGATTTCAGAAGTTTTTATTGAGCAACAAAAGGATACATCGATTGAACAACAATTAAAAGAAAGTGCTATTGCTTTTGCAAAAGCACTTTCGGCTGTCAAAGGACGTACGGTTTTTATTTTATCTGGTAATGGCCAAGGAAGAATAAGTTTAGCAGTAGCCAACTCTCAAAATGATTTGCAACTTCAAGCATTAATCAGTTCTATCAATGGAACAATGAATTATGCTAAAGTGCAGCCGACAGAAAATCATTGGAGCCATTATGCAGCACTAACTTATACACCGGCGTTGGATTTAGAAAAAGAGAATACATTTATTTCAGTAATTGATAGTTTTTTAAAGTCAAATTGGCGAAATGCATTCGAAGTTCGCATTGTGATCCAAGTTACTGATCAAAGTGAGACCTTGTTAACTTTATCTTCAATGTATGAAGAAGTGTATCCATATCAACAAATTCAAACGTCTGCATCCAATTCTGAAAGTATACAAAAACAGAAAAGTACTAGTCACACTAAAAATGAATCAGCCATTTTAGTTGGACAAAACATGGGGGAAACTGATAGTGAAACAATAAGCAGTGATTCTTCCAGCGACCGTTCAACTGAATATAAAAGCTACGCTATAGAACGTTACTGTGAACAACTTTCGTATTTAATGGACAGACAACTATTAGCGAATTCTATCGGTCAATTTCAAGTAGGGATTTATATTGCTTCTAATAAGCCAACGGAAATTAGTAGTTTACAGTCAGCCATCCAACAATCGAGCTTTGAAAAAGAGTTCGGTGAAGGTGTAGATGTTCATAACTTCCCTGCTATCAAGCAATGTTTTAATCATTTTGTATTTCCAAATGAAGAATCGAGATTTTCTCCAATTTTTGGATATTCGTCATTGATAACAAATGTCTTAACATCGCAAGAGCTAGCGCGCCTAATTCAATTGCCAAGTCAATCTTACGATGGCTTTGAAGTGAAGGCTTTAAACGATTTTGAAGTAAATAGGTTACCGTATGAAGAAAACGGTGATGTTTGGCTAATGGGTAAACAGTTTGTTCGAAATGTGTTAACTGAAAAAGAAGTGAAGTACAGCTACTCAAATTTACGACGTCACTGTTTAATAAGTGGAATCACAGGAAGTGGTAAAACAAATACGGTAATGTCTTTATTAAAAGATAGCCCTGTTCCGTTTTTAATTATTGAACCGACGAAACAAGAATATCGACATTTACTAAGTATTGATCAAACAGTTAAAGTATTTACACCTGGTAACGAGCGGATATCACCGATTCGACTAAATCCGTTTTATTTCCCAGAAGGTATTTCTGTAATGAGTCATATTGATTCATTAAAAGCTGTATTTATGTCAGCCTTTTCAATGTATGCATCTATGCCGAATATTTTAGAGCAATGTTTATATTCGATTTATCAGAAAGTAGGCTGGGATTTAAATCAGTCGGTTAATGTATTTGCTAATGATGGCATCAAATTAACACATTTTCCAACACTTGAATTATTATATGAAGAAATTGATTTATATTTAGATAAATCTGGATATGCCGAAGAACAGAAATCTAATATACGTGCAGCTTTATTAACGCGTATTAAAAGTTTAATGACCGGTAGTAAAGGAAAAATGCTAAATACTCAAGACACAATTGATTTTGCAGATTTACTAAATTCAAAAGCAGTTATTGAACTTGAAGAAATTGCAGATGAAGATGATAAAGCATTAATTATAGGGCTATTTTTCATTCGCCTGTCAGAACAGTTTAAAGTAGATGCAGAAGAAAAATTAGATGCAGAGCTAAAACATTTTACAATTATTGAAGAAGCTCACCGATTATTTAAAAATCACGAAGAAAGCACAAATCCTGAAATTGCGAATACGAAGGGAAAAGCTGTTGAGTTTTTCTGTAATATTTTAAGTGAAATTCGCTCTAAGGGTGAAGGCATTATTATTATTGATCAAGTGCCGACAAAGCTAGCACCCGATGCTTTGAAAAATACTGATACGAAAATTATCCATCGACTAGTATCTCAAGATGATGCTGAGTATGTTGCACAGGCACTTGCAATTGCGAATGATGAAGACTTACTATTCTTATCGCAATTGAAACGCGGAGAGGCCTTATTCTTTACAAGTGGTATGTATAAAGCCGGTCATGTATTAGTAAACGCAGCTAAATCAAGTTTGTCTTATGTCAAAGAAATAGATATCCAACAGGTTGCCGAGAAATACAATTCATTTGTGATTAATGCTGAATTAGAACATCCAATGGCGGAATATATTTTACGTCAAAACGAGCGTTTAGTAAGTACTATGTTAAATCAGTATCGAAAGTTTTATCACAATGCTTTGTATGGTAATACGATGCACATAAATAATATAGTATCTAAATTCGTAAAAGACCTGTCTAGAAATGTTGAAAAGGTTGGTTATATTATACCTAAAGAACAGAAAGGCCAGTTTATGATTACTTTATGTACAGGGTTAACCGAAAAGTATCTAAATTCACGTGTTTATTTCTCTAACTTTAAGCTTGTTAAAGATGAAGTGTCTTACTATTTAAATTTACTATTAAAAAACCATGATTATGATTGGTCAGAAAATGAGCTGAATGTTTTTGAACAGCAACGTCAGAAAGTGATTCATCCGTTACTAATAAACGCGACAGAACTTTTACTTTTTGATGAAGAAAAGTATGAGTGGATGGAATCGAGTAGAAATGTAGTAGATGGTGAAGTCATTTTCTTGTCGAAATACATGGAGCTATCAGGTTTGCTAGACGAGGTAGATATTAATAATTTTGCGACAGATAATGCTTCGAAAGTATTTAAAAAAGCAATTCAAATATTACAAGACGAGTTTATTATTTGGTCGTGGAATGAGTATGCGAAACAATTGCTTCTAAGATCGTTAACGCAATTATTTGGATGGGAATCTAAAAGTTTACTCGTTCAATTTGAAGTTTGGTTGGAAAAGGAGAGTATGTTATGGTGTTAATTGAATCAATTTTAGGTGCTGTTGAAGGTGCAAAAACAGCTGTTATAACAGAAGGGGTCAAAGCGCCTGTAACGATGCCAGATGTGGTATATGGCAACTTAGAAAGTACAATGGAAATGCAAAATATTGAACCAACCAATTTAGATAAAATTGAAGCTACTAAAATTGCTCCTGAAGCCATTAATATTGAACCTATTGATCAATTTCGAACGGTTGATGAAGCGTTAAGTGAAGCATCAGAGGCAGAAAAAGCGATTTATGAAGAGGCAGGCTTAGAAAAAGCTGTTATTAATGACCGTGAAGTATTAATTCGAACAGATATTGATTACAGCGCTAAAGATCAATTTGGTCGTACAAACCTAGAGCGTATGGAACAGGGATTAGCCCCACTAGTAGATGGGCAACCTGTTGAACTACATCATGTGGGACAAGAAATGGACTCACCATTAGCTGAATTGACTCGTGGTGAACACCGTGGAGAAGGAAACTTCTCTGTTTTACATGAAGCCGGAAAAGAAAGTACGATAAACCGTAATGTTTTTAATGCTGAGAAAGAAGCACATTGGAAAGCACGTGCGGAAGAAATAAAAGCTGCAGGAGGTATTTCATGAAACTAAAACAATTATTTGAAAATGTAAAGGTTTTTTCAACTGGTGGTGTTTCAGTATCCGAAGTTGAAAAAGCCGAAAAGGAATTATCAGTTAGTTTTCCAGAAGAGTATAAAGAGCTATTGGTAGAATACGGAGCTGTTTCTGTAGGAACCCATGAAATTGCAGCTTTAGGAGTAGAAGGTTATTTAAACGTAGTAGAGTTAACAAAAGAGGAACGTGTACTTTCCCCTGAAAATGACTTAGAAGAATATATTGTAATTCAAAATATTGGATCTGAAGGAATGTTAATCGTATTAGATTCAGAGGGGAATGTATACGAATATGTTAATGGTGAATTTAAACAAATATACAAGGATTTCTTCTCATATTTAAAAATGGAAGTTTGTGTATAGTTTTATTGTTAAAAGGTGAACACATATAAATATCAGTGCGTCAGCTTGTAACAGAGGGTAGATATCCCAAATATCATTTTCTTGTAAAGATTTACACTAAGTATATTCAATAATAAAGCATACGTTAAATTATTATTTACAAGTTAACTGACAATAACGGTGGTTTGTTGTCTGTCCGTGTTATGGTGATGGTAGGTAGTAATTTCAAAAGTCTCCGTAAGCAATTTTAGCAAACCTTATTAATTCCTTTGTAAGAGCAATTTCAGATGGTCAGAAAAACCTTGTAAACGTTGATATTACAAGGTTTTCTGATTTGATAGGTAGAACACCCGCCGTCTCCATAGTATGGAAATTATAGGTTTGAATGGACACCGAAATCCCATGGTATATATGGGGTTTCGGTGTTCTTTTCTTTCGTATAGTTTTATACGTTTTTAAACAAACCGTAGTTAAAACCGTAGCTAATTTTAAAGCGAGCCATTCATGTGATAATCGAACTTTTGCATAGCTCCCGATTTAGCCTCTGGCGTGAGGTGCGTATAAATATTCATCGTCGTAACTGCTCCCTCCTGTTTGAAGCGGGCGCTAGTCCTAAGGAAGCCCAAGACCGCTTGGGACATTCAGACATTAAACCCTAAATGGGCTTTTTTTTGTTACAAATCATCCGTTGTATGGAATTTCCGGTACTATGTTCCATTCAGCTTTTGATGGAACTACACCACCAACTGGTTTATATTCGTAACGTACTTCATTTGTAGAATCTGTTGTTATTTTATAAACTAGTTGGCCGTTTGTTGAAGTCCCAGGAATATAGCCGGTAACTGCCCCGCGTACTTTCGCAGGGATTGTTGTTTTAGCCCCATATTTACTTCCTGCTGTCCAACTTCTACTCATAGAAGCCCCCACTGACACAGTTCCACTAACTTTAGCAACTACTAATTCCTTTTCGGCAGTAGCTTCAACAGATACATTACCCTCTAATGTAAAAGTACCACTCTTTTCTGCTTCAAACCAGATTTCTAAGGGTGTATATAAATTTGATCGATTATCTCCTATAACTCTGTTAACAAACTTATATTTGTAGTTAACATTAGCTGTAGATTGATCATAACGTACTAATTCTTTATATGTCCACCGAGGTGAAATTCCTCCAAAATCCGGCTTATTAACAACTGGCTTATTAAAGGTTGTCTCGTCTTTAATTTGTTCGTCTACTACTGATGAAATATCTCTTACTGTGTTTGTTTCTTCATTCCATAAATAAGGTTGTTGTGTATCCACTTCTGAGGCTGAGGCAGTAAGTGACGAAAAACCACCCAATAATAACGTTGTTGCTAATGCCATTGATCCAAATCGTAATTTGTTTCTTTTCAAAATCTCCAACTCCATTCTTTTCTTTTTTTAGTACAAACTATAATTTCTACAATATTTTACAATTTCCTTCCTGTTTATGTTAAAATATTTAAAAATATTAAAATATTCTAAAAACAGAATTGAGTGATGCTAAATGATAAAAAAAATCAACTTTTTAATGGCTTTATTGATTATTTCTATTTTTCTCATTGGCTGTACAAATGAAGAAAAGGCTGAGTTAAACTCAACAGAAGAAAGTGAGATTCAAACATCTACCAAAGAAGAAAATACAGTTCAATCTATAGAAGATAATAAAAAAGAATTATTAAATAAATTTAAGAACAAATTCCCTAATGCTATAACATATAATGACGCAATGTATGATATAAATAAAGATAATTCAAAAGAATTATTAGTAATTTTTGATACACCAGAGAAGAAAGTAAACATAGCATTTTTGACAGATAACGATGTAAAAGGGTTTTCTATTGGTGAAGGTAATGGCTATTCTTTTGATTATATTAAAGACTCCCTAAAATTTGATGAGTCTACAAATTATTTTTTTATTACTGTGCATGATGAACTTCATAAAATAACGGTAGATTATAAAATAACTGTGGAAACTGCAGAAGAAAACAAGGAAACTAATTTTATTGTTGAGTCTATGAATGAGCGAAAAGACTAGACTAAAATTTATAGGGTCAATACATTTGAAACGAGTTTTTAAAAGGCATAGAGGTTTAATTTAATAATTTCGAAGGAGGTTGCAGTGTTATGGGACCAAACGATTACAATCGTACTTCAACAAATGAATCTGATGGTCAAAAATTTTATGGTTTTGACGACGGTGAAGGTAGAACCGATTGGTACACTGAAGATGGTAATTTAGATTCTTCAACCCCTACACCAGCCGATGATGAATAGTGACCACCTTTAAGCAAAGGCATCCTAACTGGATGCTTTTTTCTTTCGAGGTAAATATTTTTTAAACTATAATCACTTGATAAGTCTATAAATCCATCGTTTAGTAGACGAATTAAAGGTAGAGCATACATTAAAGTTTATGCTCTCTTTTTTTATGGAATTTGTCTATAAACTCGTCTATAATCGAAAGAATATATAACGTATAAGTTTATAGAAAAGAGGGTTTAGTGTTGAGTAGAATTATTGGTTATTGTCGTGTAAGTACTGAAGAACAGAATTTAGATATGCAGGAACGAGCAATTCAAAATTATGCAGATCAAAAAGGATTAGATCTTGTTTTATATGTAGAGAAAGTGTCGAGCCGTAAGAATGAGCGAATGGAATTAATCAATGCAATGAAAGCAGCCTCAAAAGGTGACTTGTTCGTTGTCTATAAACTGGACCGTTTAGCACGAAGTACAAAAGAATTATATGAGCTAACAGAGCGATTAAAAGAAAAGGCAGTAGATTTCGTATCGGTCCATGATTCATTTGATACTTCAACACCTACTGGAAAAGCTATGTTTGGAATGTTAGCTGTCTTTGCGGAGTTTGAAAGAGATATTATTCAGCAGCGTACAAAAGCAGGGTTAGAGGCAGCTCGCAAGCGTGGAAGAGTGGGGGGCAGACCTGCAATTGATGAAAAAACTAAGAAGCATGTAAGGGCATTATTTGAAGCAGGAGAAAGTGCAACTGATATTGCGAAAGAATATGGAGTTGGAAGAGCAACAGTATACAAAATCATAAATGAAGAATAAATTAAAACTCAAGGAACAATAGTTTTAGTTTCTTGAGCTTTACTAATTTAAATTGGAATTACCGATTTTATACATTTTTCAAATGCTAATTTAAGTTCTTCTAAAGTTTTAAACCTATTATTGATGTTTAAGTCTGTTCCTTTTTTTATAAAAGATTCGAAATCATCATTGAAAAACTTTTGTAAAGTTATTCTTCCCTCCATAACAAAGTAAATAATCCTAGAAAGTGCAAAAATCTCGTGTCGAAGTTCATAGCTACCAAAACCAGTTAGTTCTAAATTAGGGTCATTAAAAGACCCTTTAAATTCGGTATTACGGCTGGTTAAACTGTTATCTGGTAATTTAACTAAGCCAAAATCAGAAATCTTCCCTACGTGCAGTTCTTCGTATTCTTTAAGAAGTATATTATTAGGACTTATATCTCTATGTAGAAGATTTTTGGAATGAATATATTCAAATGCTCTAATAATTTGATTAACTAATCCACATCTTTTGCTAAAGGTTAATTTGTTGTTGTTTTGATTAATGAATTTTTCTAATGTGTAATCTGCGTACTCCATATAATATTCATTTTTTAAAGAGTCGTATTTGTATACTTCAATGATGTATGGAGAATTGAAGCTTTGCATTGTGTTAAACTCTGTTTCAAACCGTATTAATTCCTTAGAAGATAACCCGTTTTTTGCACGTTTAATAACAAATGTTTTGTTATAAAACGTGTCTTTGTATTTAAAAACTTTAGCGTAAGAGCCTTCACCGATTAGTTTTAGTTCGTATAGCTGATTTTGTGAATGAGAAGATTTTTGAACATAGTTTTTCAGAGTGAAGATAGGGATGTTTTCTAAAATATTTATTTTTGTGAAATCCTTTGGGATATCACTGCCGTAAGAATCTTCTAAGAAATTATTTAAAGAATTTAGCACAGATAAATAATTTTCATGAATATTAAAGTTATAAACCGTTGTAGATAAGTTTGCTTGTAAATTAAATAATTCTTCGATTAAAAAAATTAAATCCCTACTTTCTTGTGCTGTAATTCTTCCATTAGATATTCTACTATTAACATATTTAAACAATTTATTTAATTGAAAATGGACTAGAGAGAAAACTTTTTGTAATGGCTGATTTATTGTTTCATAAAGATAAATAAGTCTATTTGTTGATTCTTCACCGAAACGTGTAGCAATGGAGCTATATTTATTGTTAATATATTCTAAGTTATTATTTTGTAGCATTTTTTTACATCTCCTTATATTGTAATTATAATTAAGATAAGTGATATTTCTCAAGTATATAAAGGAAGGAAGTGTATCAGATGATTTTGACAAAGATTAAGAGTTCAGCATTTGAAGAAATGGATTTACAAAAAACGTTAAATTCTATAGAAGATTTTTGTTGTTATCTTGTAAGTCAAATAGAAATATTAAAGGATTTAGAAGTAGAATATTCTAAAGAAGTCTCTGAGCTTTTATCTAAAGAAACTCTCGAACGATATAAAAGTAATGCTAAGGTTTTAAAATTCCCATATAACAATTTCAAATTACAACGAGAATCATTAGATTTAGAGGAAGGATTCTTAGTGCAGAGTTGGTCAAACTTAGGTTCTTTATTAGAATCGACTTTGCAAATATTCTTAGCTTTTTATTATAGAGATTATATAACAAATAGGGGTAATGTTTGGGATGATAATGTAATCCAGAAACTAAATAATATGCTGAAAAAAGAATTTAACGAGAACCTTAAAAAATTAGTTGAAGATAGTGATATTAACTTTAGTGGTAAAGACAGAAAGAGTTTAATGAAAAAAATCGATGAGATTATTAAGGATAAAAAGAATCTGCCGATGATTGACAAACTCACTCTCGAGCCGTTAATTGCTTTTTATACTTCCAATAAAATTTTTAATTCTAATGAATATAGCAAGGAGGAATTCAGAAGAATAAGAGATTATAGAAATGCTATACATAGTTTTCAGAAGAGAGAGATTGGTAGTTGGGATGAACTGAATTATTATAGCAAAGTATTGTTAATGTTATTAATAGATATGAACTATAGATTACCAAGTTTACCAGATGAAATTCCTTTAACAGAAGAAATATACGATAAACAAATAGAATTAGTTATGCTAGAACAGCAATGGTTTGAATATACACTAAAAGGTGTTAACTAAGGGATTTTAGACGATGTGAGAACGGGTAATTAAGTATCATTAATAATAAAAGTAAAAGAGGATATTAATGTTTTAGGATTAGATTTAAATAAGAAAGAAAATGAAACAAATAATAGAGTTAGCGATTGCATTATATGAACCATTCCTTTACCTTCTAGAATTGTGTTTAGCAACTAAAGGTAAGGGGAATTTTATAAGGAGGCAAGAAGTAAGATATGTTGTGGTTAATATATGAGGAATATTTTAATCAAAATGTGCGTAATACATTTTTTTTGAAGTATCTAAAATGGTATGTATGGGTTATCTCAGTTTCACTTTTAGCACTTACTGTGTATTTTTCTATTAAATTTTTCTTTTTACCAAATGGTTGGTTTCTCTTAGTCTCCTGTGTATTTGCAGCTGGTACTGGGCTTTACTTTGGGAATGAAGTGGAAAAATCTAAGTTAAAAAATATCGGAAACAAAGAAGATGTTTTTGACCATGATATGATTTCAATTAGAACCATATTAAATAAACGAGATATTAATAAAATTGAACAGATTGAGTTGTTAATAAATCAAATAAACGAAGAGGTGTCGGAATTAAAATTCAGTGAAAAAGTTTTAAAACCAATATCTAAGATTAGCACAGTATTAATAATACCAATAATAACTATCTTGACTAAAGAGTTGTTAAATTACAACGATATGGGAATATATAGTGTGATATTAGTTATTTTATTATGTTTAATGGTGGTAGGAATATTTTATATGATTAAACCTTTATTGGAACAAATATTAGATACTCCTTATAGAAAAATGCGTGAATTGAAAAGAGTACTAGAAGATGTTAAAATGCTAGATTTTTTAAAATAGTATAATTTTATATTATTAAGTACTAATATTGATTTTTAGTGAAGATGTAAACCATCGATTTTGAAATCAGAACCTAGAGTAAAATCTAGGATTTTTTTAACTCTTTAGAAAAATTAATATTCCCAAAACACCACAACAAGATTAATTAAAGAAGTTTCTAAATAGTAATATATGATACACCTATCTAAGCTAATTTAGATAGGTGTTTTTGCTTTGTAAAATAATCAATAATATGTATGTTCATCAGTACACTCGCCTCCAACACTACTCTTTTTAGATTGGCCATTTAGCAATTTTGTACGAGCAATTATTTTTAGATTATATTGTTTAACTATTTCTTCACGACGAACTTTACCTCGACAGCTAAATTTGGGGATGTTCAATAAAAATCCTCCTTTTTTCTCATGCATTTGGTGCGTAGTTAGGGTGATGTCAAAGTCCCGTTTACCTTATCAAAACACAATTATTATAAGTAAATTATATCGATTTTTTGGTTTTTCTCCAAGTATTACCTTGATAGTTAAATATATTAGAAACTCCAATGCACTTAAAAAGGTGGTAAGACATGTAATTTCATTTCAAGAAATCTATAACATTGTTACTACTTATAAAAAATGTTATATTATATTTTTACGGGAGGAATTATATGCCAAAAATATTTATTACACGTAAAGGGAATAGTGGAGCAATATACGATGGCGAGGATTTTAGAGGGATTGGCTGTATATTAGGTGTTTTTGCTATTTTGACAGTCGCTTTTGGAATCTTAGTTACAATTGTAGATGCTGTAGCATACTTTATGATTAATTTGTATGAAACTATCGGAAAAACGCTTAGACCAGCATATGAATTTATCATTATGAAAATAGTAGTTTTACCTTCTACTTTTGATATCTTTTTTAATATTCTTTCAGAAAATCATTTCATTAAAGCGCTTATTTTTAGTGGGCTAATTCTAATTTACACATTTTCACTTAAAAGTGTAAGGAATAAAAGCAAACTAATAAATTTTTACTTTATTGCTAATATACTTATCCTTGCTATAAGGATCGTTTTTTCTTTATTATTTGCCTTAGTTGCTTTTGCAGCAGATGATACTGAACAAATACATACTAATTCTTTTATACAAACTGATTTCAAGTTAGATATACTTGAGAATGAAAATAACCTGAGATATAACACTCATATTTTTACGGATGAAGAAGTAAACAAAGGAAATGCCTTTCTGGATGCAAATTCTAAAAAACAATATAAAGAGGTATTTTGGGTAGCTTTTGGTGAAAATGAAGATCAGATGGGTGTTCATTCTAAATTCTATACTAATTTTGTAATTCGTGGGGTATCTTTTAATTCTATAGAAAAGGTGGATCGATACCAAACGACCTTATCTTATTCACCTACGATGGATGATTATGAATACACAAACCAGACACCATTTACTATTAGTTTTGTTGGAGATAGTGAAATATTAAAAACCTATACACTCTCAAAAGATAACAATGTAATTGATGTTGATATCCCAGTTGATTTAAAAAGCTCTTTCGGAGTAATTATCGAAGGTGACGTAACTGATTACTCAGTCGTTACACTACTAGGTTCAAAATTTATAAATGAGTTGAACAAGTAACTTATTTATAAACTCTTTATCTGAAGGCAACTAAAAAAGTTGTATTGGCATGAGTCTGATTTTGAAGCAGACTCATGCTAATCGTAGGTGCTTTAAAAGAAAGTGCTGGATTAGATAATTTCGTAGGACAAACAAAACCGCGCTATAAGCGGTAAGTAACCACCTTTACCACCGTCAAGCGGTCAGATTACTTTACTACTTGAGAGTGGGGAAAAGCTTCTAAAGTACTTAAAAGCAAAAAATCGAGTAAAGTTGCACGTTTTTTGGCCGGTAGTGTCTTAGTTGCAGGAAGGATTTTTTCTTATATTGATAACTGCATTGTAATTAATAAAAGAAGGATGGCGGAATTGCCGATAACATTAAAAAATCAGCAAAAGTACATAGAGATACAAAGTAAGTGAACTACGAAGCACATAGGCACCGTGTTGTAAAGCTGCAAAGACCTTTTCTATAATAGATATATTTTAACTCCTATGTTAAAATTTAAAATGGTTGTTTTTTACATACATAATATGAGGTGAAGGTATTGAAAAAGGATAGTACTACCAATATAGATTGGGGAGAATTACTTGATTATCTTTTAGAAGAGATTTCTTCCAAAATGCCCCCGATTTTGACTAAGAATTTAAATGCAGAAATTAATACATATGTTACATATGAAAAAAGTGTAGACGAAAAGAAAAAATCAATAGAATTATCTGTCAAAGAAAAGAGTGACAAAGAAAAATTTGTAATTGCTATAAACTATCTTCGGTCACTTTTACTGGAAACCCCTTTGATAGCACAAGAAATATCCATTAACTTAGGTAAATTGCCACAGAAAATTAAATTTATTTCTGATACAACTTCTATTAATCCAATTAAGGAGAATATCGAATTCGCATTAACAGACATAACCCTCTCAGAGGATGAATTAAATGTTATTCGTACTAATTTAGATGTTTTATATCAAGCTTTAGAAAAGGAGGAAATCTGATGACCTCGATTACTGACTTAAAAAATGCAATTGATAACTTATTATCTTTATCGTCAACAGGAGCTATATTACATCTTAACTCTCATACACCTGAGAGAGCTTTTGAGGCTTACATATTTTCCTTATGTTCAAAAGCGGTTAAAAATCTAGGAGCAACAACAACGGCAACAGCAACTTTAACTGGTACCCAGTCAGGGCCAAACCCAAGTATTGTTATTTTTAGAGGAAGTCCTGGTAATATGTGGTCAGTTTCTCAAGATTTTTGTTACTTAGACTGTACACTTAACGATAAAAGCTTTGAAGTTCATGTAGATGTTACCTATGAAGGAAGAAGTGGTGCAAATCACGAACTAGACGTTTCGATTTATTCAAAAGCACAGGCTAATATTGCTAGGTCAAATAGGGTTTTTCCAAAAATGCAAAAACATTTAATAGGAGCAATAGAATGTAAATTTTATACTTCCGCTCCCGGAGTCTCTTTAGCTAGAACCTTTGTAGGGTTATTAACAGATTGCTCAGGGAAAAAATTCAAAGCTTTTATCTCAAATCAGGCTACCGACGGTTTAAAAAAGTTTTTAAGCACTGGACCCGCACTTTCCTTTACAGATTTATCTCCATTAGATGTATCTTCTGAAGATCGATTTGTTAAAAATCTAGAACAATTCTTACTTGAATGGTCTCACACAAGATAAACATATTGCCATTTTCGTGGACTAATAGAAATAAAGAAACGAAAATATGAAGGATAATTTTGTAAGACAGACTGTTTCACACAGACTGTCTTTTTAATTGATTACTTTTTATATTATTAGAGTATTGGAATATCCCTGAGCTTGTATAATTTTTGGAATCCCTATGAGCATTTCTTCCGGGGGTTCTTTTCTGAGTAACATCATAACTAAGTTTAGGATGGTTCATCTGTCTGTATGTATCATCACTTTCAGAATACATTTTTCTTTTTGCTAGTTTACTTAGATGATTTAGAAATGTGTAGACCGGTTAAAAAATATTAAGCAAATACTATAGTAAATTTCTATAATATATCACATTAATAATTAGCTTGTTTTGCCTGTGCAATAAGAATTTAAAATTTATATACTAACGGGAAAAGTAGAAGAAAGTTATCCATATATAGCGAGTTATGGTACATTTACGGTTGTATACCGCCAATCACCCTTGTATTGCAAGATACAATCTTTTTCTCAAGCAAGTTATTCTTAAAGTACTAAAATAAATATATATAATAGGGGAAATATAATGGCATACTCTAAGGAACAAATTGAAGATCGAATTAATAAAATCAAAAAAAGATATAAAAACTTTGATCAGATAATAGTTACGAAGGAAACGAAAAGTGATTTATATTTATTAGCGCTAGACTATGATAATGAAGATCATTACTTGAAAATGGATTCTAACGGTCAACTCTTCGTTAAATTCAATGCTCAATGGAAAGCTGTAAAGAATTTTTTGTATCGTGAATCTAATCAATAATTATCATGAATACATAGGTATTTGAGAAGTATTTAAACCCATCAACATCTCATGTTTTGAGAAAAAAGAAGGTTAAACCTTTGCCTACTGATATGATAATTTATATATACACTGTGTACAGAATTGATGTTAAAACACATGATTTTTTACACTTAATTTATCGTCTCCGTAAGCAAATTTAGCAAACCTTATTAATTCCTTTGTAAGAGCAATTTCAGATGGTCAGAAATGCCTTGTAAACGTTGATATTACAAGGCTTTCTGATTTGATAGGTAGAACACCCGCCGTCTCCATTAAGTAGGTCAAAACATAGTAATAACAAGGCTTTTAAAAAGTGTGGTAACAATTCACTTTTATTTAGCGTTAAATTAAATTTGAGCAGACTTGAAGTCGTTTTCCATGTCGAGAACGGCTTCTTTTTCTGTTGTAGGATACAAAAGGCTGTTAGTGTTTAAAGTATGCGCAACATCACCATGTCAATTCGTGCAGCAATTACAGAAATAATTGCTCGTTTATTTATTAAATACTAAGCATATGAATGTTTGAAATCATATAGTTCGTATTTTCTATATTCGAGCATCATGTACATATTTCTCAAATCGTCTACCTAAAGTTGTTGTTGATGCTATCTTTAATGTCGCCTAATACAACATAATTTAATTCTGGTTAATGTTCCAGTTTAATGGCATTTAATAATTTCATTACGCATTTGGCATCAGTATTTTGCGGCGTGCATCTGTTTTAGTTGCATCCCTAGTCCATGAATTACCTTCCTTACCATCACGACTCTTTCAGCTTTTCAATGTAGCAAGCTCTTTATCCCATGCTTTTCAGCAAGTGGAGAAAACGATTCAGTAGAGAGTGGTAAAAGCAAAAGGTGTTAATCTTCCTTTTGCTTAATTTCTAAAAATATTGAGAAACTAAATGCAATAAACATTACTATAGAAAAAATAACTGAAGAAGTGGATTGAAAAGAGACTGATGTAATCAATAAAGCAAGAGAACAAAGGATAATGGCTATACGTAATAAAATATTTGTTCTTTTATTAAGTTTAAAAAAATCATCCAATACACCAAGTAAAATAATAAGTCCTATAAATATAAAATACTCATATAGAAGTGTAGGTTCTAAATATTCTGGACTGAACCTAGTTAACTGAATCACAGAAATGAATAGAAGAATGTATTTTGTAAATTTAAAAATGCCTGACAAAGTATCACCTCATTTTCGTAATAGGTAACTAAATAATGTGAGTCTAGATGAAATTAGCAATAAATTGTCCAAGTCGCTAAAATTAGTGGGTTTTTATTTTGCCTTGAGAAAGGAGAAGACAAATGCTAATACTACTGTAAGAAAATGTAGCAGGTATTGAATATACAGTGCAATACCAAGAGGGAATGTTTAGAACTCACAACCTAATGGCTCAGGTGCTATATGCTGAAACTAAGATTGATATTAACTCATCGATGAGTAAAAGTAAGAAAGAACATGTATTTGGACGAAATCAATGGATCATTACTCTAAATGGCGATAACCTACGGCAAAAATTGTAGACTATTACAGCTTAGCGCCTGTTCTTTACGACATGGGCTGTTCTTGCCCTACATCAGGAATCCACCATGTACCTGCTAAAGCTCCGATTTCAAGTGTTTCATTGAGAAGTTAAAGAAAACGATCCATTTGCTATATGAAAGAATAATATGAGCGCCAAAAAGCTGCGGTAAAATGGAGAGATTAGGCGGATTATTGAAAGCTTGTTGAACAGCGCAAATAATTGGTGTGGATTTCGCATTGAACTTTAATAATGGAAAATGTTAGAATTACATTAATAGAGTACAGCCTTATTTTTCTATCAGAAAGGAGTGTTTAATTTGATGAAAATAATTATTAAAATTCTCATTACATTATTTGGGGCAATTATAATTTTTACGGATTTAAAAGAAAATAACACATGGATATATAGCTTTTTTATTACATGTGCGTTGTATATGATTTTCGAAGGCTTTTTTACTAAAAAGAAAAATCTTGTATAATTCTGAGGAGTGTTTATTTTGAACTTAATAAAAAAGGCATTGGATATACAGTAAAATTACCTTGTAATAACGGTATTCCCAGTATCGAAGGTCAGTAAATCTGAAAATATCCATAAAGATTTTGATTATCCTCTAACATAAGAACATCCTAGTTGTATATAAAGCTTCTACTATTCATTCATAAGACATACTAACTGTTGTTTAAACACAGAATATCCACAGGTGTTAAATGAAATCGTCAAGAAATTCCATGAGTTTTCAGGAAGCTTATTCTAACGAATACAACAAGAGAGCTTAATTGCCGTCTTGGTCATTTTCTAATTCATGATTAAAAATTTATATAACTATCTTCATCGCTGTTTGATTCAAAATATTTGAACTCTCTTATCCCATGTTTTTCTTGAAAATATTCCTTTACCTTTTCTAAATCTTTTCCAAAGATGGTGAAAGGGCAAAAGAAAAAAGAAACCGATTTTTTGTATCATCATATATCCTAGCATTTAATAATTCTTTTTCACAATGAAGTTCGATATACTTACCTCTGTAATATCGTATGTTCCATCTTCATTTAGCCCACATTTGTCTTCAAAAGGAATAAAGTTAATTTTATAAATTCTTTCATTTATAGTCAGTGACTCCATTTTATATACCGCCCTCTATATTTCCAAGTAGGTTAGAGACAAATTGTAAATGCGCTTTTATGTACGTACAAAAACGCTCGTTTAAACATGTACATTTTTAATTCCCACTGTATATTACAACTTTACTTGGAGGAGCGAGCATGGTAGCTTTTTTGGTCAGCCAGCTCTTATTATAGCTGGGTTTTGGCTGCCGAATCATGCGAGTAGAGGTCTCCATGTTAAGTTGTCATTATTCACTCATATGAATAGAGGAAAGCATTTTGAGCATGAATGCACATACTTAGGTGAGCAAAAATGTACATCTCGATGCGACATTTATAACAAATGTACATAATAAAAAACAGATAACTTCGTTAGTTATCTGTTTTATGTTCTGCCTTGGACTCTTTAGCATGTTCAATTACTTCCTCAAAAGCCGATTTAATTTCCTCTAACGTATAACCAGCTTTCAGTAATTCTTGGGTTGTTTGTTCTAGTTTGTTCATTTTGAAAACCTCATTTTAATTTTGCCTATCTCCGATATTCATTATATTTAAATTTGTTAGAAATATCAAAAGTACTGTATTTGTAGGGGAATAAAGTCGTGCTATTAACCGTTTAGAAAGCAAGTCGGGTAAATCTTTATTTATAGAAGAAACTCCTTATAAAGAGCGTCCAGCACCTTTTTATATTAGTTAAATGAGCTAGCCTTCCACAATTAATCGTGCATGGTGGACCATCGTTAGATAATTGGCAAGAATGGTGAATGGAAATTGATATCCAACTGAAAGAGTTATGAGATATTATTAAACTAACAGTGCAAGTTAGTTTAATTAAACTTAGACAATATTTGAGGAAGCAAAATTAGCTAGAGAGGTGATTTTATTGAGACTTCCCAAAGGTATTACAGGATTTATTAATGATATTGAGGAAACGATAGACGGACAACAATTTAAAAAAATTTGTTATGAAGTATTGAGAGAGGCTGAAGGAGAGGTTCTTAAATGGGAGTGTCCTCTGTATCCACATAATTACTTTAAAGTTCATATTCTTTTAAAGGGAGAGTTATTTTATATTCTTTTAAATGAATACTATCCCTATCTTGCTTTCGTTAAGAAATGGGATGGCAATGGGATGGATTTTACAGATTTGCCAACATTAACGAGAGGCTTTAATGAATATTATACTGTCCTCACAAAAAAGGTATTAAATTTGCCATTCTCCAAAAATGAACATGATTTAGAAGAAATTGAGTTGAGACAAGTAGCCTATTGGCAACCCTATTCAATCGGTGACGTAATTTTCAATTGTTGGGATTAATGATTACAATAGTTGATAAAAATTAATTAATATAATAGGCAGTATTCCTGTTTAAAGAAATTATTAATGGGGATAAGTGAATTTCAATTGTTGAATCTTCAACAATGTAGATTAAATAATTTCGATGAGGTTGTTTATGTAAATAATAGAAATGGTTGGAATATTAAATTTGAGGTGAAGAGAATTGAAATATACGAATGAACAGCTACAAACGATGATTGGAAGAGAGCCAATTGGAGACATATATCCATATAACACAAAGGATGAAGACCTAATCGAGGAATACATTCAAAATTTGTATGATACGTTCAATCGTTCAAAAATCATCAAATGTGAAACGGATGATCACGGAAGTGGCTATGCTTCCTATGTCGATTTCTTTTGTTATAAAAGAGATGGAGGTAGTGTACTGGAGGAAAAATATATTGAAGAATATCTGTGCACTGAAATTCATTTGGAAGGTCTTGCTATCTATATAAGTCGATTAGCACCTGTAGCTATTATTGCGAAAGATGCTCGATGGAAGACAATTATAGATACTGAGAATGAGCAGGATGAATATTTTAGTGTAAAGTCCTATATTTGTCCGGATGAAGTAATCACCGAATCTCCAAATTTTATGGTAGAAGAGTTTCTAGAAATCATAACAAAATTGGGTAATGCAGGTTATAGTATTTTAGATAAAGAATATATATCTAAACCGCTATCGTTTGAAACTAAAATTCCGACCATCTTAACAATTCCAGAACTGAATGAAATCTATAAAGTGTTCGATGGTATTTTTTATTGGGAGGACTAATTTTATTTTTGATTTTGCTAGTTATTCCTTTCTGTGATGAACTGCACCTCCAATTGTTAGATGGTGTCTAACGATTGGGGCGCAGTTCATTCATATCAAGGGTTTTTTATTTTGTCTATGTCATAAAGTTTCATTGAATTTCAATCGAACGTAATCAAATGCTATCATCAAAAATTAAATATCTTTGGTTAGACTAGGTATTATTTATGTATTTAAAGTATTTTGGTAATTAGCGGTAAAAAAGTTTTATTCGAAGATGTTTATTTCTATACCTGCTAGTAGTCCTTTTCTTGCTAATGCTGAATATAAGATTTCTATTGTTGAAGAACTTTTGGGAGATCGAAATAACTTAGTAGTAAAAGGACAAATGATTTATGATGGTGAAATTGCTGGCTCACGTAGCCCTTCATATCCAGTAGGGACTGACGATTACACTAGAGTTAATGCTGCTATTCAAAAAATTATAGTAAAGTATATGTTTAAGATGACAATTTATATGCCAGCCTCGCTGAGGAAAAACTGTTACAGTTGTAATCAGTTGGTAGATGGAATCTATCATAACTAACCAAACCCGATTACCAAAATGGAATCTGTAAAGAATGTCAAAAAGCTGTACATAAGAAGATAGTTAAAATGTTAAAAGTACATGTACTTCTTTTAAGCTAGCTTCGATCTCAAATAGCAGTGAACAATAATAAACTATATTAGTTAAAGTCACGCTAAAATCAGGAGTATGTGAAAATGAGTATAGTAACCTACATTGGGTTAAATTTTTCAGTAAAACTTAATGAGTATTATAAGGAGAATGAAGTTGAAATCGATTATGTTTTCTCGAATGAAGAAAATCGTGATGTAGTTAAACAGAAGCATTTTACTACACCTTATATATATGAAGTTCTTGAGAAAGGTAACCCTATTTGGCAAATGAATGAATATCAAAAGATTCATTCACCATATAACTATGAAAAATCCAAAAAGACTTTTCTCTATTTATGTCACTTACTAAAAGAGTTGCTTCCACAAGGTGATTATTGTGAAGTTTATATTTGTTGGTTGGGTGAAGAAGATGAAGATCGTGAGGATGAGTTGAAAATTAATTTAAATAATCCGCAGATTGAAGTATTAAATATCTATGAAAAATACTTTATCCGAATAGAAAACTAAAGGGTAAACTCGATATAAAATTAGCCCTACTTTTTGTAATTTACTAAACTAACGGGGGACTTTACTTTTTTATTGGACTTGAGTGCAGAAGAGTTCAAGAAGCGAAGTTAGAATTTAAGGAGTTGAAGTAAGCGAGTGAGCAATGAAAAGAATATTCAAAAGCAGTTTTATAAAATTTATAAAGGGCTGATTAGCGTTTTGGAATTCGAAGATTGGCTTTATAATACACCAGAAATTGAAAAGGTCTATGGTGCTGACTTTTACTTCAAACTACTTGATTTGAACTATAAAAGTAGACATATTAAAAATGAATTAGAGAAAGTTATTGAAAATAAAATTCCATTTGGTGAATTTGAACAAATGCACATAGTTTCACTTTTAGAAAACATAATTTCTGAAAAAGGTGATTTAGTAGAGTTATTAGAGCAGGTATACGAGGAATATTGCAGAGGATATTCGTTTCTTCGATATTTAGGGCTTAATTATGTTACTGGAATTGATAATCTTCCTAAATTACATCAAAAAGAAAAATGGGATAAAAACGAATTTAATAGTAAAAGAGAAATATTAAAAAATATTAAACCTAAGATGGTTAATGAAGCAAGGAGATTATTATCATTTTTTCAGGATGGAACGTTAAGAATAACCGTTGAAAATGAATATATAGATTATCGTTCAGAAGAAGAAAAGATAGAACTGAATAATATTGAAAAAATGTTTAATGACTAAATGGTTTTGTGCTGACGTGCAGGTTAGTTGAAGAATCTAGATTGATCTTTTAGGGTATTATGGTGATTTTAATGTTAGTTTAAAGACAGATAACATTTGAGATTTTATAAATGACTTACGTTAATGAAAAAGCAATTTTCAGGAAAAGCTATATTGATAAACTAAAATAGTTTTATAATTTTGTTATTGTTTTGCTGATTCGCAATAGCTTTGTAGTTCCAATTTGACAACCTGTATCAAGATCCTCAGCTCCAATATCAGCCCTTATCAAATGTTTCAAGAAGCTAAGTTTTTTCCAATCAAATACCTATTAATATTTTGTTGTGGTATAATTTTCTAAAATTTAAATTTTTAGTTAACTTAGAAGAGATTTTGGCTTTGTTGAATAAGTGTGAGGAGGAATCGTAAAATGGATACCACCATCTATATGATAAGACACGCAGAATCACCATTTATTATTGGTCAAGAACGAACGAGAAAATTATCCACCCAAGGTGAAATAGACGCAAAAAAAGTAACGGCAATAATGAATGAGAAAGAAATTGATTTAGTAGTATCAAGTCCCTATAAAAGAGCAATTCAAACAATCGAGGGAATTGTCGTTTCCAAAAATATAGAAGTAAAAGAAATTGAAGAATTAAGGGAAAGGCGATTAAAAGGTGCTTATAAATTACCTGAAGAAGAAATACAAGAGGCAATAAAAAAATCCTTTAAAGATATTGATTTTAAATTATCGGGTGGAGAATCAGTAAGAGACGTCCAAAACCGAGCTATTCCTATAATATATGATCTTCTAAATAAATATGAGACAAAAACAATTATTATAGGAACTCATGGAAATGTTATGACTATTATTATGAATTATTTTAATAAAGAATACGGTTATGATTTTTGGAAAAACACTTCAAAACCAGATATATACAAGTTAGTCTTTTTAAGAAAAAAACTACAACTAGTACAAAGAATATGGGAATAGGCTAAATCAGGGCTTTATCTCCTTTTAAACAAATGAGATAAAGCCCATCACACTTCAATCAAGGGCTTGTGCGTAAAATTATCAAAAGTCCCTTTTTATGCTTCCTCAAACATTCCTCCTCACTCTAACATGTTTATCCCTTATAGCAGTTTCTTAGCTTTCGTTGCTTATAGTCATGTATAATTGTGCATCCATCTCTTTTGGAACATCGAAAAGGTAATAGATTATTTGCATAGCTTAGGTCATGAGTTGTTAAGATGCTGAGGAAGTTGAAGACATAAGATTAGAAAAATCTTGAATAGCGCAGATATTAAAAAGTGAAGTCCTAGGTTATATTCGGAGACAAAGGCATTAGCGGTAGATATGAAGTAGCGGAAAAATTATTAGAGCAAAGTAGCTTGCTACCGTTGTTTTGGTTGCTAATGATCCTACAGCTATAGGTGATATGCAGGCTTTTCAAAATAGGGATATGAAGTACCAGAGGATATCTTATCAGTAGTAGGGTTTAATGTAGACTGAACTACAGAATACAGCCATCTCTAACTACTTTGAAAATTACTCAATGGGGCAGGAAGCTGTTTTAATTGCTAGAAAGAATGAAGGATTATCACACAATAGCAAAAAAGGTAGAAGCTAATAATGTTATTGAACTTTAAAGTTGCAAAGATCATTGGAAAGGTAACAATTAATCTTCAATTTTATATATTTGTTATTTGTTTATTGAAATTACAAAAAACCTTGCCAGTTTGAACTGCACATCAATTGTTAGACACCCTCTAACAATTGATGTGCAGTTTTTCTATTGTCAAATATATTGTCAAGCTGTTGAGTGTTACTTTAGTGGAAATGAAAGTTCTTATATAAAGCGAAACTAGGCTCTTTTTCTGAAATATACGGAAATAATCAAGCAGATTAAAAATACAATTGATACTGATAATGTATACATCGCCGGAGTGTAATCTAATAAAAGGTTAATACCAAATAGGGGGGCTACGTACATAACATACAATGGATATTGAAGTGCAGATAGAACGTCCAAAATCCATATATCATAAATAACATCCTGATAATACTGAACTACAGAAATAAATACACTTCCTACAACTCCAATAATTATCATGAATCTGTAAATTCTTTCACCAAAGAAAGAATAAAACAATAATAATAACAGGAGTATAAGTGAAATAAGGAAACTTGGAGTACTAATACTTAAATCTGGATACTTAATAGCTACAGTAAAGTTAATTATGAGCGCCAGTAAATAAACGCCTACAATAACAAGTAAAAAAACTTTATTTTTCTTCAAAGTACAATCCCTCCTCTAATTATTAATATGCATAGCCCTTACCAAACGGGGAAGATAATTAACCGTTAGTGTAATTTTACTATAAAAGAGAGTATTATCAACTTTATTTTAAGTACGTAAATTCAAATTTTAATCATTCTCTGTAAATGAAGTATGCCCTTCTAATAGAAGTGATAGCTAGGCGTGGCTGTGTACGAAAGGTTGCCACCAGCTTATAAATCTTTTTACGCATGTGTCGCCAATATACTCAATAGCTATCGTAGGTACGGTTGCGCGGCTTATTGCCTTTCTCCACAACAATCAAAACATATGGTACGCTACTACTAACAGAGCACACAGTAGAGGAGGGTTTTGCGATGCATGAGGCATTTATCCAATCGTATTTTTTGAAAAAGGATGAGACGATCGAAAAGGTAGAACAGCAAGAGCAACTATTTGTTATGACAATTGTTAGAAAGACGGCGCGTACATTTCGTAAAGTGGCACATTTAAAGATAACGATGAAGACAGAATTTACTTCACCTTTTCCTAAAAAATTAGCAATTTATAAATTCACACCAAATGCCAAACGAACGTTACATGAAACGAATGACACGATTCAGCAGTGGTTACAACAGGGGTGGATTGTGCGTGAAATTCGTTATCACACAGACGGTATTAGCGTTAAGGAAGATTATTACCGCATTGGCCCGGCTTACATAGAAGCGCAACACAAATCCGAGCAACAACAGATGATAAAACAACAGCAACAGATGCAGGCGTTACAGCAAAAAGTTGAGCAACTAGCATTACCAGAGTTATTCCAACGGGCAATCGAATGGAACGTGCTACCTGCACAGTGGACGATGAAAAAGCGCATGAAATATATTGAGTTTTGTTTAGCATTTTATGCGTTATCCTTGCAAAAGGAGCTATTTGATTTTAAGGAAATCGGCGCGACCTTACACGATACGATAGGGGGTTCAAAAGTATTTGACCAAGAGCGCGAGGCCTTTTTAGCGCAGCTGGAGCAAAGCGGTATTGACCCGACGCTTTATGGGCTTGTGAGCATCGGAAAAATTGTGCCCATTTATTTTACTGGTAATGTGCAAAATAGCGTTGCAACGTATGCGATTGGCGCGGTGCATGCGACGACGGATAATGCGGTCTTAACATCATCTTTTACAACGACAAATACAACGCTATGGCTTGTTGAAAACCGCGCTATTTTAACGCGTATGGCTGTAGAGACGGAATTTTTACGGTACACGAATTCTTGTATCGTTTGTTTAGACGGACAAATTCGTTCTGCCCATAAGCAATTTATCGAGCAATTACTGCAATCTTCTATTAAACAAACGATTATTTGGACAGATACCGATAGCGCAGGTATAACGATTGCCAAATATGCCGCAGCCTTAGTTAAGGGAACAGTAAAAATTGTTGGGCGTGATTATGAGCTGTATCATTCAATTGAAAGCTATGCTGCTCAAGTACAAGAAGCGCATGAACAGGAACAGCAGTTAGGAGGGGTTGAACAGTGGAGCAAATGGGTGTAAAAGAACCGATTTCAATTTTTACAAGTGATTATCAAACCGCAGAATTTATGAAATCAATGCGTGATTTAGCCTCATTAGCAGGTGTGCTAAAGGAATTAAGTACCGAAAAAATGTACGATTCTCCAATCGAAACGATTCGTTTTTTAAATGTTATTCAATTAATTAATGAAGCATCTCTTGGCATTAAAGATGCCATCGATAACGAGGAAGTACTGTACTACCGATATCAGTCTACGTATCCACAAGACAATGAACCGCCAACATTAGCGCAAATTACGAGAATGCTGACGATTTTAGAACGCAATAATTGGATTGTGAAACAGAGCCGTCAAATTAAAATGCGTGACCGTGGGAAAAATTTAATGGACGGGTTAATTCGCATGGGTAACGATGCGCTAGCCTATTATTTGCAGGATGATATTGGACGCTCGCTATTTCAAGCGAGACGCGATGCCGAAATAAGCGCTGCCTATGACGATCAAGGAATTTCTGGGGGCAATAAAATTGCATCGATGATTTACAACGTTGAAGAGGCAATTAAGCAATTGGAGGAACGCCAACTTGAACTTCTTGCTGATCGCAATGCCTTACCGCAGCTGGAGAAAATTAATCAACTAATGCTTGAGCTTGAAACAAAATTAAATGAACGTTTACAACAGTTTGGTACCGTCGAAGAAAGTACGAAAATGAGTGATTTAATGCGTCGCGGAACGGCTGCTATTTCAAAAGGGACTTCACTTAGCTTAAGTTTACTGACAAAATATATTCGCTTTGTTAATATGCAGCTCACACCTACCGCTAACACTATTTCACCAGAAAAGGTGCGTCAATTTATTTTGGCAATGCATTCACCAGAAGCTAATACGAATATCCCAACAGCCCACGATATTTTAAGTTTTATGGAGCAAAATCAATATGAAGAAGAGGGGATGGATGGCTTGTGGGTCCCTGTAAAATTTGCCGCACCGATTGGCCCACAAGATATTACAGATGCCGTACATTATTTACTAACGTATGAACCAAAGCTAGAAAAGCCGATGTCTCATCAGCTTGAGCATACATATGAAGAAACCGAAATGGATGTTCGCCCAATAAAAGATGCATTGCAGGATGCTTCATGGAAAATGACACAATCATTAATTGATACCGAACGAATTGAAAATTATTTAACCGAGCACGGTGAAACGGAAATGGAAGAGCTTATTGTGGAATCGAGTTCAAATAAATGGCATGATGCGATTCTTTCATTATTAGCTGTCTCGGCATTAACGAGTAACAAAAAGGTAGAACAACAGCCTATTGAGCACACGAAAGACTATGAAAAACAATGGGAGTGGATAGACGATGACGACAAACGATTTACCGTTCGACAATACCCTTATGATGATGAATAGCTTAAAGGGCTATCTAACGACCGACGAGGAATTAGCGTTTATGCAGTTATTATTTTCTTCATCTGCATCGATTAAAGGAGCAAATTACGGCTTAGCAAAGAAGGATTTAGAAAAGCTGCTTGGCATTAAAAATGGAGACGATGATGCTTTCCATTCATTTATCAATCGCTTAAATGCTGCGTTAAGTCGCTATTTCCGTGTGATTTACGATGACCGTAGAGACCGCGTAATTGTCATGATGCATGTAACCGCAAAACATGCAAAATCAACATTAAGCAGTGAGGCGCTCGCCATTATGTTGTATTTGTTTTATCACCAAGAAGTACTCGGTCATGAATTTACGCTCCTACATCAAATCCTAGTTGATTTTGGTCATGAATCACTAAATGCCAATCGTAAATTGAAAAATAATATCGACCAACTGAAAAAAATTGGCGCGGTTACAGACTACGAATCCGTTTCTGAAGAGGCCTATATGTTAACGGCTATAGGAGTACATATGTTTTCAGAGTCATTTTTACGACGCACAACGGAATTTGCCCAGGAAACCCAGCTTAGTAAAGAAGAAGTAATGAAGTTTTTCAATCGCTATAACTTACATATTGAGGAGGAAAACGAATGATTCCGTACCAATTAAAAATTCATGGCGTACGCGACTACTCACCGCGCAGTATTCATTTGGGGGAACCAGACGAGCATATTTTAATTACGGGTCCAAATGGTGTAGGGAAATCGACATTAACATTTTGCCTTGGAGCAGTGCTATATTCATCGAAGGTAGAACTAGAGGGACTTCGTTCAACAAATTTAAAAGTAAATGACCCTTGGTATGCACGTATTACACTCATATTTTTAAATGAAGGCAAGACAAAAATTGACGGTCCAAAATTTATCGCCTTTCAGTTAACAGTCAATCAAGATACGAAAAATAGCCCGATTCAGCGGGAGTATGAGGTGTTACATGGACAAGATCAAGAACAGTTAACATCGCATGCCCGCTATACATCTGGTGGGACAGCAGGGCGGACATTCAAGGCGTATCGTGAAGATTTGCGTGTACGCTATAAAATTGAACCAGATATTTATTATTTAATTTGGTATCAGCAAGAAGTCAATCAATTTGCGGCGATGTACCCGGAAGAGCGTTTCCGCAAATTTAGTGATATGTTCGAGATTTCTGAGATGCAAAAGGAATGGGAAGCTTCATTAGAAAAAATTAAAGAAGTTCGTACGGAAATTGAATATTTAAAGGCGATTCAAAAAGGGGCAGAGTTAAACTTAAATGCGGCGCAAACAGAGCTCAATAAATATTTGGATAACAAAAAACGTATTCTCACATCCGGCCAAAAATATTATACGTTGCTCCATCGCATGATCGGGTATTATAGTACTTCGATTGACAAGACGTCCGAGCAAAAAGCGCATGATCAAGTAGAAAAGGAAAAACGGATTGTTGCACAGCAAAAATTAAAGCAAAATATAAGTGAACTAGAGCAACAAAAAACACAATTGTCACAAAATATGGAGGTACTGTCAGAGCAATTAAAGCACATAATCAATCAGCTCCAACAACAACAAGATGAAGATACACAACAACAAAATTTACAGCAGCAGTTAGAACAGCAGCTTGAAAAAATCGATGAGAAGCGCAAGTATTTACGTTTTGATGCCGACACGACACAACGTAGTCTAGAAGAAACAAAAAAACAATACGCTACGATTACCAACCAATTAGCTGAGCTCAACAATCAGCACACGCAACTGCGCAAGCAAGAACGCGTGCTCGATCAAGATAAAGCCCGTTTAGAAGTGACTTCATCGCAGCTAAAAGATGAAATCACAAAGGCAGAAAAGCACAAAGCAATTTATGGAAGCAGTGCGCAAATCGAGCAACAAATCAACACCGTATCACTGCAAAATGAACGTGATTTTGAACAGATACAGCGTCTTAACATGGAATTAAAAATGATGGAACAAAATATTACACAGTATGAACTAAAAAAGGTCGTATCAACACGCCAGCAGCAAGGACTACTACATTTAAAGCAACAGCAACTGGAGGCGTACACGTTACGTGAGTTGATAGAGCTTATGCCATCTGCTCCAGTGCAGTTGGAAAAGCAGCTTGAGGCGATTAAATATAGCATTTTTTATGTCGGAAAAAACTATAAGCCAGTCAATGATTTGTATTATGTATCACTTCCACAGCTTGTGCCAACAGAAAGTATTTCAAAGCTACCAGAGTTTGGCTTACAAATTCGTAACGACTTAACTGAACAGCAGCGGAATTATGCGAATAAGGCACTTTGGTGGGTCAAGCAGTTTATCTTAGAGAGCCCGAAAATCGAGCAAGGCTTGTTATATGATACGCGAGGTGTTCGTGGTGCGCAGGAAGCGGCGCAATATATTTTAAGTGATGGGGCGATTGAAAAGCTGTTGCAGGAAGTACAACAGAACTATTCAAAAACAAAGAACGAGCAGCAACAATTAGAAAAACAATACACTGAAAATCAACAACAGTTGAAACAGCTACAAGGTCATCTTCATACAATGCAATTAGCCGAAAGTACACTATTAAAGCAAGCAGATTATGCATCGTATTTGCAGCAACTTGAACTAGTCGAACAAAAATTATCAGATCTTTATGATGAGCAAACAGCACTTGAAATTCAACTAGACGAGCTAAAAAGCGAGCAAATGGAAGCAAAACATAATCAGGATTTTTATGAGCAACAATGGACAATTCATGAGGAGCTCGGCGCATTTGCAGGCCAGCAAATGCAACTACAACAAATTGTGCAGGCAAGAAAATACTTGCAACAAAATATTCGAGCACTTACTATCGAACAAGAGTCAAAAGATCGTGAAATCAATCAACAAAAACGCGAGCAATCGCGACTAGGTGAACAGCAACAACAATTCGAAAGCGAGTTAAAAATCGTTGAAAGTCAAATAACAGGTTATGAGTTAACGATTCAAAAGGCAATGGACAAGCTAGAATTGGATGAAACGATGAAAAGTCGCTGTCAGCTCGATTTAATTGAACTTGAACAGATACTACCGCAAGAAGCACAGCAACTAGATGAACAACTCGCAACGAACATGTCACTGACGATGCTACAGGCTGAAAGCGAACAAGCACAAGCGCAGCTACGCAATGCACGCTTAGAAAAAATAAACGAAAATGCCCAGCAAAATTACGATCAACAAAAAGCGGATTTCGATAAGAAAAATGCGGAGCTAGCGAAGTCGGAGCAGCTTCTTGAAAGCAATACCATTCGTGCAAATGAGCAAGAAGATCGCTTAGAAACCACGATTACAATGCACTTAATCAAAATCAATACGCTTTTCCAAAAATATATGGATTTGTTCCAATTTGAAGGACAAGTCGAAAAAGAACGCATAGAAGAAAAATCAGGTCGCGTAACTTTCCGACTCTATATTAAAGCACGTAAAATTGGCCATCAAGGCGCCCTCGAAGATGTCAGCATGAAAGCTCGTAGTGGCAAAGTAGGCCTAGGCGTATCCGGCGGAGAAGAATCACTAAGCTCACTCCTGTTCGCCCTCGCCCTACTACAAAACTTAACCACTTCACCAGGCTATATCGTCCTCGACGAATTCGATAGCGCATTAGACGATGAACGAAAAAATAAAGTATTCAATCTCTATGCCGAAGAGCTCCAACGTAAACTAATCATTGTATCGCCAAAAGGACACGATGAAACATATTACAACTGCTTCTCAAAAGTATTCATTGTAGAGCACGATGCCACGATTCCAAAAAGTACGATTCGCGGGATACAGAATAAGAAGTGAATGTAATTGATTTTGGTAAATGGTTTTATAAGGGTGTGTTAAAAGTTGTTAAACTTTTAACATGCTCTTTTTGTGTTTGGTTGAATTGATTTGGTCAATGTGACAAATAAAAATCAAGTGATGATAAGTAATATTTATCAGTTTAAACATTTTCTAATATAAGGTTTACAAAAATTTGCTATTGTCTAGAAAACAAATGTTACTACTTTCTTTACAATATTCTTAGATTCTTGATAAGAGATCAAATTTGATAATCTTAGGGTTAATTTGATTGCATAAGTAACGAATGATCATCAGCACAATCTACCTCATTGTACTCAGTTATTATTCCTATTTTCTCCGTTACCTTAATACTAATTATGGCACACGTAAAATCAAGAAAGAATTAGCCAAATTACCTGTAAGATGTTATGGGATTAATACTTTAAATCGATACAAATGATGTGAATTTAAATATTACGAATAATGTTTTTGAAGGAGCAGATCAATATATGAATAATAAATATGAAGATTTTAAGCTGAAAATGGATATAAAACCTGGTGCTTATCATGGAAATACTGTCAGAAAAAATATTACCCAATCCTTATGGAAGAAAATCAGAAGTAGTGTATTGGAAGAAAGAAACTATGCATGTACTATATGCGGATATCAGCCGCCAGTTGAAGAATTTAAAAAACTTCATGTTCATGAAGTAGAAGAGTATGGAGAAGATGAATTACTATGCATTTTAAAAGATTTAGATTTAATCTGTGTCAATTGCCATTCCTGGCAGCATATAGGAAGAACTTTTAGTAAGTTAAATAATGAACAGATAAACAAGTTAAAGTTACACTTTATCAGTGTTAATAATTGCTCGGAAGATGATTATAAAGAGTATTTAAGAAAGTTCAAAATTAGAAAAAGGGAAGCAGCACTAAAAGCGATTGAAGTTGAAGTTAAAATGTTAGGAAAAAACACTGTTTTAGATAATTTAGTTTTATATCGCATTGAAGGTGCCATTCCTTTCAAAGAAGAGGTCATCAAACAATTAGCCAATAAAGGTCTATATCGATTTTATGATGATGAAGATGAGTTAATGATCTGAGGAGAGACTACTAGTCCCTTCAATATTTAAGAAAATAACCTAACACAATGTAGGGAAACAATCGCTGAATTTAGAATATAGTACAAGTTAGAAGTTAGTTGGTTAATAGTTGATTAATGATAGCAAAAAGGAATGTGTACCTATAGTATTGACCCCAACATTATAGGCAAATAAAAAAAGTATTATAGATACCTAAATTTCAATTTGGGGATGTTTTTTCTATGGGTACAAGATGAGTTATCTATATGAAGTAAAAATGAAAATGATTGAGATACCATTAGCAGCTGTGCCAATCAAACAGATATTAATAGACTTCAATATACGACATAAAGCACAGGTGGAAACCTGAAAGCGTTGTAAAGAAATGCCGAAATCAATAGTTTGTTAGTTCAGCGCACAGTACATCAAAGATGCTCCTGTGTCTCAGGCTCTCCAATGAAGCTGCATTTAACATAAGCTTCATGAAAAAAAGTGGTGTATGCGCTTTGGTCCTCTATAATAGAAAGTGAATTGTGTTTAGAGGGATATTGAACGAGAGATTTAACTCTTGGCAATATCCTTTTTAACTCTTACAGAAAATAAGAAGAATATCTATAAATGTTGGAAAAATGTGTATATAATTTTAGATGGTAACGACTAGCAGTATTTACTTTAACAATAGAGGTGTATTCATGAATAAATTTATTGTAATGCAAAATGCTACACATGGTGAAGAAATTAATGGTGGATATATGTGGTCACCGCAAAAAGACAAAAGGGGTTCTAGTAACCATGCTTATCTACGAATGACAACTATAAAGGCCGGGGATAAGATTTATAGTTGCTACGATAAAGCCATACGTGCGATTGGTATTGCTAAGTCTGATTGCTATATTGCAGCTCAACCACATGAACTACAGGAAAAAAATCTATGGTCAGATGCAGGATATAAAGTAGACGTGGACTATACAATTTTAGAACAGCCAATTATTATTGCTGAAATTTGGGGAGAAATGGAATTAAGTCGTCCACAAAAATATTCAGCTTTTCAAGTAGGGGGCAAAGGTAATCAAGCATATCTCTTTCCTTGCCCAGATGAATGGGATAGATTATTCGACAGTCACCATGCTGAATTAGTTATGGAAAAAGAAATGAGTAAAAAAGAACTAGAAAAAGATATTCATGAGTTAATGATAGATATAGAAAAAGAAGCAAATTACTTATCATTAGAAGAACTTGCTATAAAAGCGAGTCAAGCATCTGAAAAGGGTAACAGAAGGGTAACAATAAGTAGTTATAATCGTAATCCTTATGTTGGTTTGTATGTTAAAAAAAGAGCAAATGGTGTATGTGAGTTGTGTGATCAGCCCGCACAATTTAATGATAAAAATGGTTATCCATATTTAGAATGTCATCATATTGAATTCTTATCAGAAGGAGGGCCAGATATAATTGAAAATTGTGTTGCTTTATGTGTTGTATGCCATAAAAAAGCACATATCCTTAATGAACCAGCAGACAAGTATAAAATGTTGAAAAAAGTTGAATTAAGGGGTCCTTTGCAAGAGGTATGGTAATGTGTTGTTAAAATATACTATTAGTTTTATTAATAACCAAACATCTAAATTGACCACATGAGCATCATTGGTGTGGTCTTTTTTATGTTATGAAACATATTTCTTTTAATTGAATATTATACAAGCGTGTGCAAGGGTCCAATTGCATTATTCATAAGGAAAGTATGATTTTTACAAGAATAGTTATTTTACTAGTCCCAAATTTCCCATTATAGTACAATTGGATTAAATACATAGAAAAGCGGTGAATGATAATGAGTAACTTTTCTTTTTTTAAAGGCGATTGGGAAGTTTTAGCGAAGCTCGGTGAAAGCGCAGAGCGCAATCTTTATAATGATCCGCACACTTCCGTTATAAAATTACGTTTACTTGGCGAGTCGATTGCGAAGGCGGTATTAGCATCGGATAACATTCGTGAAGCGTATGATACTAGACAAGTAGATCGCTTAAATACTATGAAAAAAGAAGGCTTGGCTGAGCCTGAAATGTTAGATATATTCCATACATTACGTAGAAAAGGAAATACCGCTTCACATGAAGCATCTTATGGTACGACAGAAGAAGCAAAACAATTATTAGCACTAGCCTATCAAATATCTATTTGGTTTATGGAAGTGTATATTGATTGGGAATTTGTTGCACCTACATATAGAGAACCAGAGCCAGAAATAAGTTCACAAGAGCTTCAATTGAAGGTGAAAGCCTTAGAAGAAGAAATTGCAAAAAAAGAGAAAGAACTATTAAAACAGCTAGACACTTTAGCTGATGATGCAATTGCCAAAGATACACGTATAAGACGAAAAGAAAAGTCGAAGCTTCATGTACAAAAGCATCGTCTATCTGAAGCCCAAACACGTATAATTATTGATGATAAATTGCGCGCGGCTGGTTGGATTGTTGATACAGAAAAGTACAACTTTAAAAAGCATAAAACGTTGCCTGAAAAAAATAAAAATATGGCGATTGCAGAATGGAAAGTTGGTTCGAAGTATGCTGATTACGCTTTATTTATCGGTTTCCAATTAGTCGGTATAGTAGAAGCAAAAGCGAAACATCGTGATATTCCAGCAGCACTTGAAAGCCAAACAAAAGTTTATGCACGTGCAGTACAGCCAATTGATGGTATTGAACTATTGCCGCCAAACGGAGAATACAAAGTACCATTTCTTTTTGCTTCGAATGGCCGACCATACTTAAGGCAGCTTGAAGATCAGTCAGGTATTTGGTTCTGGGATTCACGTAATCAAACGAAACGAGCTCATGCATTAGAAGGTTGGCATTCACCAGCCGATTTAAAGCTCCTATTAGACGTAGATGACAAAGAAGCAAATGAGCGCCTGAAAAATGAAGATATTACGAAGTTCGGTTTACGTGAATATCAACAAAAGGCAGTATTAGCAGCAGAGGAAGCATTAATGCAAGGTGCTAGAAAAATGCTCGTTGCAATGGCGACAGGTACAGGGAAAACACGTACAGCGATTGCCCTTATGTATCGTTTAATTAAAGCTAAGAAATGTCGTCGGATTTTATTTTTAGTAGACCGTAATTCTTTAGGTCAGCAAACAGCCGATGCACTAAAGGATTCAAAGATGGAAAATGGATTACCGTTTTCATCGATCTATGATGTGAAGTCACTTGAAGATATGACACCAGATGTGGAAACGAAGGTGCAAATTGCAACGGTTCAAGGGATGGTAAGACGATTATTTTATAGTGATAATGAACAACTACCTTCTGTTGGGCAATATGACTTCATTATTGTGGATGAGGCACACAGAGGTTACACAAGTGACCGCGAAATGACAGAAGAAGAGCTATTATTCCGAGATCAAAATGACTATGTAAGCCAATATCGAAGAGTAATTGATTATTTTGATGCGGCTGTTCTTGGATTAACCGCTACACCAGCACTTCACACAACAGAGATTTTCGGTTCTCCAATTTATAAATACTCGTATACGGAAGCGGTTTTAGATGGCTTTTTAGTAGACCATGAGCCACCATATCTTTTCGAAACAGAGCTGAAAGAACATGGCATTAAATTTGAAAAAGGTGATGAGGTCGAGGTATATGACCCAGAACAAGGTGAAATTGTTTTAGAACAATTAGAAGACGAACTGAAATTTGAGGTTGAGCACTTTAATAAACGTGTCATTACGGAAGGCTTTAACCGCGCAATTTTAAATAAACTCACGGAATACATAGATCCAGAGAGTCGAGAAAAAACATTAATTTTCGCGGCAACAGACCAGCACGCTGATTTAGTCGTTCGTTTACTAAAGGAAGCATTTGAAGCGAACGGTGATGAAGTGTCTGATGATGCTATTGTGAAAATTACAGGTTCAATTTATCATCCAAATGAAATGATAAAGCGATTCAAAAATGAGCGTTTACCAAACATCGTTGTGACAGTTGATTTATTAACAACAGGAATCGATGTACCTTCTATTACAAATATCGTGTTTTTACGTCGCATTAAATCACGTATTTTATATGACCAAATGTTAGGTCGTGCTACTCGTCTATGTACTGATATTGAGAAAACACACTTCCGTATTTTTGATGCAGTTGGTATTTATAATCAGTTACAGAAATACACAGAGATGAAGCCTGTCGTGAAGCAACAGAATCAAACGATTGAGCAGATTCATAGTGCATTTGTACAAGCTGAAACACAGGATGAAGCGCAGCACTTTTTAGACCAATTAGTAGCGAAAATCCAACGTAAAAAGCAAAAACTAAATGATGAAGCCAAACGACAATTTGAACAGCTCTCAAACGGTTTAACAGTTGATGAGTGGGCTAAAGAGCTTAAAGAATATACACCACAGCAGGCACAGAATAATAGTGTGTTATTTGACTATGTAGCGACTTATAAAACTCAGAGAGAGCTACAAGTGATTGCCAATCATGAAGATGAAGTGACAGATGTTAAACGTGGTTATGGTGAAGGAAACGAGCGACCAGCCGATTATTTAGATGGCTTTGTACAATTCATTAGAGAGAATATGAACGAAATTCCAGCACTTCAAATAGTATGTACACGACCAAAAGATTTAACACGTAAAGACTTACGTGAGATTGAAGTGATTTTAGCAACGAAACATTTTAAACAAGAGCATTTGCAGACTGCATGGAAGCAAGCAAAGAATGAAGAAATTGCAGCTGATATTATTAGCTTTATTCGTCAAGCAGCATTAGGTGAAGCTTTAGTATCTACTGAATCACGTGTGAAAAATGCGATGCAAAAAGTATATTCAATGCATGATTGGACACCGAGACAGCGTAAATGGTTAGAACGTATAGAAAAACAACTTATCGAAATGCCTGTACTTTCTCCTAATCCACAAGATGCCTTTTCAGAAGAACCATTTAAAAGTCAGGGCGGTTATACAAGGTTGAAAAAAGAGCTTGGTGAAGAAGTGGATCAAATTGTAAAGCTGATAAATGATAGTTTGTATGCTAGTTAAATTAGAGATTTAAACACTTTTGAACAATGTGTTTATCTTTACTTAAAACTAGTCAAAAAAATTGAGCCATGTTGGAATTTTCACATGGCTCTTTGTTTTCTATTAAGATGACTTTTTAATATTTAATCAATCAAATTGAAGTCGTACTTTTTAAGTTTTTTTATTATCCAATAATAATTTAGTTGCAATTGCTCCAGCCCCTAATGCGACTGCTGTAACGATAGCGAATAAACCTGTTGCCTGATTTCGGTCTTTTTCTTCTCTTTCATTATTATTCTGTCGTTGTTTTTCTTTTTCTTCTCTCATTCTATTCATAACATCTTCTCTTTGCTTGTAAAGTCTTGATTTTTCTTCAGGATCGTCACATTCACTAATTTCTTTATTAATTGCATTTAATGTATCTGAAAGTGCAGTATTGTATTCTGAGGTTGATTGTTGATCAGCTTTAGTTATATCCTCACTGCTTTTTCCAAACTTCAGTGCTTCTTTTGCTAAATTAGCAAGAATTTTAGCGGCTTCAGCACTTGCTTTAACTGTATCATTTTCAGGGATTATTTTTTCATTTATTTCTTCCATAGTATTCTCCTACTGTTCATAATTTAGTTAACTATAACAATACCATATATTTACTTGTTTTTTTGGAAGTGAATAATAGATTTTAGTTTAAATGGATATAAATTCAAATGCGATTTTAATAGATAAAAGAATTAATAAGTGATCCGTTAAGGAGTTCTAGAAATAGAGCTCCTTTTCTAATAGAGCTATTAACCTAAAAAGGTTATAATGTGCATAGATCATAAGAAGGTATGGAGGAAGAACATGAATAACACAGAAATTGTCTCAAAACTTTGGGGCTTAGCGAATGTATTACGTGATGATGGGATTACTTATCAACAATATGTAACGGAATTAACATATATCCTATTTTTAAAAATGATGAAAGAGCAAGAAATGGAAGCGGTAATTCCAGAAGGCTATCGCTGGGATGATTTACTTGCTAAAGAAGGTATTGAGCTAAAAGAGTTTTATCAAGGACTATTATTAAAGCTTGGTAGTAGTGAAGTCGAAAACGAGCGCTTACGCCAAATTTATAACGGTGCAGCAACAAGTATTGATGAACCGAAAAACCTAGAAAAGCTAATCAAATCAATTGATGAACTAGATTGGTATAACGCAAAAGAAGAAGGTTTAGGTGATCTATACGAGGGATTACTTGAGAAAAATGCAAGTGAGAAAAAATCAGGTGCAGGTCAATACTTTACACCACGTGTCTTAATTGATGTAATGGTGAAACTAATTGAACCGAAAATTGGAGAACGATGCAATGACCCAGCAGCGGGTACATTTGGTTTCATGATTGCAGCGGACCGCTACTTAAAAGAGCAAACAGATGATTACTTTGATTTATCACCAGAGCAAGCTGAGTTCCAAAAGAAAGAAGCTTTCACAGGTATGGAACTTGTAAAAGATACACACCGTTTAGCCTTAATGAACGCATTACTTCATGATATGGAAGGGCGTTTAGAGCAAGGGGATACTTTATCAGCAAACGGTAAATGGATGAAGAACTTTAACGTCGTATTAACCAACCCACCATTCGGTACAAAAAAGGGCGGGGAACGTGCAACACGTGATGACTTAACATTTGAAACATCGAATAAACAATTAAACTTCTTACAGTTAATATATAACTCACTTGTTACCGATGGCACAGGTCGTGCGGCTGTTGTATTACCTGATAATGTATTATTTGAAGATGGAGTCGGTGCAAAAATCCGCCAAGACTTAATGGACAAGTGTAATCTTCACACAATCTTACGTTTACCAACAGGTATTTTCTATGCACAAGGTGTGAAAACAAATGTCTTATTCTTTGAACGTGGCACAAAAGATGAAGGTAATACAAAAGAGGTTTGGGTATATGACCTACGTACAAACATGCCATCATTCGGTAAACGAACACCATTAACTGAGAATCACTTTGGTGGATTTATTGAAGCTTATCACGCAGAAAATCGTACAAAAGTAGAAGATGAACGTTGGAACTTATTCACACGTGAAGAGATAGGATCTAAAGGTGATAACTTAGATATGGGTTTAATTGTAGATGAATCATTATCTGCTTATGACAACTTACCAGATCCAATTGAATCGGCAGAAGAAGCGATTGATAAGTTGCAACAAGCGATGAATTTACTAGGTCAAGTTGTAGCTGAACTGAAATCGATTGAGGTGAAGGCTGGTGACTAAGAAGAAAAAGACTTTAGTAGAGTTGTTAGAAGAAGTTGTAGTACCAGAGGATGAGCAGCCTTATGGGATTCCTGAGAATTGGGAATGGTCCCGATTAGAAGGAATCAGTAACTATATTCAAAGAGGTAAATCTCCTAAATATGTTGAAAGTTCTAATGCAATAGTTGTATCTCAAAAATGTGTTCAATGGAGTGGATTTGATATAAGTGTAGCACGTAATATCGATGAGGCTACACTAGTAAAATATGCAGAAGAACGATTTTTAAGAAAATTAGATTTATTATGGAACTCGACAGGCACAGGAACAATTGGAAGAGTAGCAATCATTGAAGAAGAAGTGATACATCCAACTGTTGCAGATTCTCATGTGACAGTGGTTAGAGCTAATCAAAAGTTAGTCTTTCCAAAGTATTTATATTATTGGTTAAGTAGCACTTTTATTCAAAATAAGCTAGAAAATTCTTATAGTGGTAGCACTAATCAAATTGAGTTAAATCTGAGTGATGTGAAAAAAGAAGTAATTGTTTTACCTCCGTTGGAAGAGCAAAAGAGGATTACAAATCAAATTGAAGTTTTATTTGCTAAGTTAGATGAAGCAAAACAATTGATAGAAGAAGTGAAAGAAACTTTTGAACTTCGTCGTGCGGCTATTTTGGAAAAAGCTTTTAGTGGTGAACTTACATTGGAATATCGAAATGTAAATCAGTGTATTGAGTTAGTTAAACCAATAGCAAGTAGTAAAAAATTTAAATCTCAAATTGATCAATCGATAACTAACACGTTATATTCATTACCTGAAAATTGGAAATGGGTTACACTCAATAATTTGATTGAATCAATGACTTATGGCTCATCAGCTAAAACAGATGATGATAGTAGTGGGAAAGCAGTTTTAAGAATGGGGAATATCCAAGATGGAAGCTTGTTAAATGATAATTTGAAGTATTTACCTTTAAATCACTTAGACGTGAAGAAATTTGTTTTAGAAGAAAACGATATATTATTTAATAGGACAAATAGTTATGAACTTGTAGGGAAGAGCGCGTTAGTTACCCAAGAATTTGAAGGCTATTCATTTGCTTCATATCTAATTAGATTAAGTTTAATTGATAAAGAAATATTAGCTCCGTATGTAGTTACCTTTATTAATTCGAAAATAGGAAGAAAAATGTTGTTGTCTATGGTGACGCAACAGGTTGGACAAGCAAATATTAACTCTCAAAAGTTAGCTTCTTTACCTATTCCTTTGCCACCCAAAAATGAGATTGTAGAAATCAATAAAATTATAGAGAATTTAAAAGCTAAAGAAAGGAAAGCTATAGAAAGTTTGAATCTTGATGTAGACTTTGCAAACTTAAAACAATCAATTCTCTCAAAAGCCTTCAAAGGTGAACTTGGTACAAATGACCCGACAGATGAATCAGCAATCGAATTATTAAAATCGATGCTTCAAGAAAAGTTATAATTGTTGTTTGTATTAATTCGGTCAGACACCAAAATAGTCCACTCGTTAAATTATCGGGTGGGCTATTTTTTATGCCATTAAAGTTATGGAAACGTAGCTGAACATAACTTGATAATTTAGAAGAAGTAAGTATTAAAAGCTAATATTCAAAATTTTAATTACTTTTTTAGCCGTTAAAGAGTATGAATGTTATAATTTGGATATGGAATTACTCATAATTAGTGTTATAGGCAGTCCAATTAATAAAACAGATAAGAGAATTTCTCTGGAAAGTATTACATCTAACCAATTTGGGAGTGGAATGGTAATGAGGAAGCATAACAAAAGGAGTTGTGTGTAATATTACGCACCAGCCCTTAAATGTTGTTAGGTGATGGGAATGGATCTGCGAAGATTATAGAGGGCAAATTTTTAAAGTTGGATATGAGTAAAGCTACAATAGCAAATTAAAGTATATGCAGCAGACGATTTAAAGGTTAAAACCGTCTGCTTTATTAATTTTCGAAAAGGGATGAGATAAGAATGAAAAGGTATGCACTAATAATTATTATTTGGTTGCTTATGACGATTTCCGTTAGTGCCCATCCAGGAAATACAGATGATTCAGGAAAACATTCGTGTTGGACGAATTGTGCGAAATGGGGACTAGAATATGGAGAGTACCATGGACATGATGGTGACTCAACTTCAAGCTCTAGTTCAGATTATACGACTTCAAACAGCGATGAGAGCTACGATACATATGATGATTCACCCTACATATATGAAACAGAAGGTGATGATTTAGAAGCAGAAGGCTATTCTAGAGGTTATACAGCTGGAGAGTCAGGAGCTGTATATGATGAATATGATTACTATTTACATAGAGGAAATTCACCAGCTGCATATGAACGGTATTCACTTGGCTATGAATTAGGCTATAAGGAAGGTAAGGTTGCTTTAGAAGAGAAGATAAAAGCTCAAAAAATTGCTGATGAAGAAGATGGAAGAAAATCAGGTGAGAAAAAGGCGGCAGACGATTATTTAGATAAAATAAATCAGCCGATAGAAAATAAAGAGAAGAGTTTAGAATGGAATAAAGGTTTTCGAGAAGCGTATGAAGATGTGCAAAGTGAACTAGAAAATATTGCAGGTGTTGCATTTGAAGATGGTTATTCTTTATCGAAAATTAAGACATCTTATAATAAATATGAAGCTAGTATATATGAAGCCGGATATGAAGCTGGTTTTGAAGAGCGCAAAAAAGAAGTTTTTGATGAGGGTTATAATGATGCATATAAGTTTTACCTGTACCTGTTGCAGAGATAATTAATCCTTTTTTAGCGCCTGTTGCACGAAGCGTATTTAATTGTTCTAATGCAGCTGTTTGCATTTTATTTGGTTGAATAGCTAAGCTTTCTTTAAGCGTATTTGTTAAATATTCAGCACTTAGTTCTAATGTATTCGAAGTAGTATATTTAACAAGAGGCTGTAACTCGTAATGTTGTTTGTAATTAGCAATCCATTCTTCCTTTAAAGGAAGGGCTTTATTCCAAGCATCTTCAAATTGATTTTTTAATTGATTAATAATTTCTCCATTTACTAATGAAGTTAAAAATACATTCCACTCATAGTTTGCTTTTAAAGCACTATCAGTTAAATTGGAGCTTCCGACAATTAAAGAGTAGTAGTCTTGATGTTCAAAAATATAGCCTTTTGAATGAAAACCTTTTTCACTAGTTACTCGCACTTCAACGTTTTCAAGTTTAAGAAGCTCTTTAAACATTTTCGGCTGGTTAAAGTTTAGAAATGTTGACGTTAAAATGCGTCCATTAATTCCTTTTTGCTTTAAGTCGTAAAGCATTGTTTTTAAGGTTGCTAAACCCCCCTCAGTAATAAAGGCGACTGAAAAAATAAATGTCTTACATGTTTTTAATTCTTGAAGTATTGTCGATAAGACAGTTTCATGATGCTTGTTTGTTAGAAGTTTTGGTTTAAATTGTGCAGTGACAGTCTTGTTTTGATCGATAAACCCCTTGTAAAGAGAGTTTTCGATTTTTTGAATCAGTTGCAATTGCTCCATATAAATTCACATCATTTCATTCATTTTATTTTGCTTCATTTGTAATCTTCACTACTGCAGGGACATCCGCAGGGGCGAAATTCAACTGTGTAAGTTTATCTCGCGTAACCCATTTCGTGGCAGCATGTTCTAATGCATTTGGTTGTCCTTCTTCTAATTGTGCTTTGTATGTTTCGAGTCGAACAATTACTCTTTCATATTCATATGTTGTATCTTCTACTTTTGCACCTACTTGAATCGTACAAGCAAATTCCTCCTGAATTTCTCGTTTTAACGCTTGTTCAGGTGTTTCTCCAATTTCAATTTTCCCACCAGGAAATTCCCAGTGATTTGCTAAATCCATTTCTGGACTTCTTAGGGCACAGAAGATTTCATTTTTTTCATTTTCGATAATCGCACCAACGACATGGACAGTTTTTTTCATAATATATCACCTTTTTTCTTTTTAATAATTTAAGTTTAGCTTATTTTAGTAGCATATTACATCTCATAGACGAACTCAATCATATTCCTTAAAGCCTAGTTTTATAAATAATACTTAGGTTTTTCTTATTTTTGAGGATAAGATTTATCTGGAAGGTGAACAAAAAAGTAAAAATAATCAAAAGCATACTAAAAACAAAGGTCTCATATGATGACGGGATAAAAAATAAGTACGTTATTAAAAAGAAATGGTACAAGAACAAAAGAAAGACATTCATTCTATTGATCAAATGAAATTGTACTTTAGTTATAATAGAAGAAATGGATAATAGAATAGGAGAAAAAAATGAACCACTACATCGTCATGCAAGGGCATACCTATCAAGAAGAAAAAGAAGCACAAATCATTTGGTCACCACAAAAAGATAAAGGAGGAAACACTCCGCACTCATGGCGACGTATGATGGAAGTGAACGAGGGAGACCGTATTTTTCATTATGTAAAAGGAAAGATTGTTGCAATTAGCATTGCTTTGTCTAATTGTGAGGAAGGCATAAAGCCTACGTCAATGACATCATATGACCAGTGGGAAGAAAAAGGTTTTCTCGTAAAGCTGCAATATCATGAATTAGAACAACCATTAACGATTAAAGATTATTTTAATGAGTTAAAAATGTTATTGCCTGTTAAATATTCAGCTTTTCAGCAAGATGGGGATGGAAACCAAGGTTACCTATATCCCTGTAATGAAGAGCTGGCAATCAAGCTATTAGATATTATTAGTGATATGAATATTTATCAAGTAGATGAAGAACAGCTAGAGCTTGCGATTGGAACGATAGTACGGACAGAACGAAATACGCTTATTCCTGTGATTACAGAAACAGAAGCTGAAGCGAAACGTAAAATTCGTATTGGCCAAGAGAAATTTAAAGCAGCTTTATTACCTTTATGGAATCATCAATGTGCACTTTGCGGTATCGAGCTACCTGCTCTTTTACGTGCAAGCCACTCAAAGCCTTGGCGGGAGAGTTCGAATGAAGAACGCTTAGATCCGTATAATGGTGTATTGCTTTGCTGTAATCATGATGTGTTATACGACCAAGGTTATATTACATTTGATGGAACTGGCTTAATTCACATTTCAGAACGGATTCCAGCCACAGATTACGGAATGTATAACATTCATCAAAAGATGAAGGTTTCAAGGTATGAAGAGAATAAGCTGTACTTTAGATGGCATAGGAAATATATATTTCAATAAGTAGAGAGGGTTAATGCCTCTCTGCATTTTTTATTTTGTCTGATGAAATCGAAAAGCTATAATTATTAGATGGCATTCACTAGACGAGCTTTATGTATTGTATTATGAATGGATAATTTCCATAATAGCTTAGTTAATAAAATGTCTATCGCTTTTAAAAGTGTTTTAATAGATAATAAGTAATATACGTTATTTACCGTGAATGGTAATTTCGATAGGAGGAACACAGCATGATTACAGGTGAAATTAAGAATAAAATTGATAATATTTGGACGACGTTATGGACGGAAGGGAATACAAACCCGTTAACAAACATTGAACAATTAACATATCTACTGTTCATTAAAGGCTTAGACGAAGGTGAATTAAAAAAAGAAAACGAAGCGGCATTTTTAGGGCTTGAATATAAAGGTATCTTCTCCGAAATATCAGCAGACTTTACAGATATGCAAAAAAAGCATTGGCCGATGTTAAGATGGACTCAATTTAAAAATCTACCTGCACAAGAAATGTATGAAGTAATGGTGAACACGATTTTCCCGTTCATTAAAACATTAGGTGGTAAAGATGAATCAGCTTTTTCGAAGTATATGAAAGATGCAATGTTCCAAATTAACAAGCCAGCTACGTTACAAAAGGTTGTAACAGCACTTGATAGTATCCCAATGGAAGACCGCGATACACAAGGTGACATTTACGAGTATCTATTATCGAAGCTGCAAACATCAGGTACAAATGGTCAATTCCGTACACCACGTCACATTATTAAAATGATGGTGGAATTAATGAAGCCATCACCAGAAGATACAATTATTGATCCAGCAATGGGTTCAGCAGGATTTTTAGTAGCTGCAAGTGAATACTTACGTAAAAACCATAGTGACCTATTTTTAGTACAAGGCTTAAATGAACATTTCCATCACAATATGTTCTTTGGTAATGATATGGATACAACGATGCTACGTATTGGTGCGATGAATATGATGCTACACGGCGTAGATGCGCCAAATATTGATTATCGTGATTCATTATCTGAGGAAAATAAAGATGCAGATAAATACACATTAGTACTAGCAAACCCTCCATTTAAAGGTTCATTGGACTATGAAGCGGTATCAAATGACTTATTAAAAGTAGCGAAAACGAAAAAAACTGAGCTGTTATTCTTATCGCTTATTTTACGTACGCTAAAACCAGGTGGCCGTGCAGCAGTAATCGTGCCAGACGGCGTATTATTCGGTAGCTCAAATGCCCATAAAGCGATTCGTCAAGAAATTATTGATAACCACAAATTAGAAGCCATCATCTCCATGCCAAGTGGTGTATTTAAGCCATATGCAGGGGTTTCAACCGGTATTATAATTTTCACGAAAACAGGTACAGGTGGAACGGATAACGTATGGTTCTATGATATGAAAGCGGATGGTTTCTCATTAGACGATAAACGCGTACCAATTGAAGCAAATGACATTGAAGATATACTTACACGTTTCGGTAACCTACAAGGTGAAGTAGAACGTAAACGTACAGAGCAATCATTCTTTGTACCAGTCGATGAAATTCGTGAGCAAGGTTATGATTTGTCAGTTAATAAATATAAAGAGGTTGAGTATGAGGAAGTGGAGTATAAATCGCCAAAAGAAATAATTCAATATGTTCAGCAACTAGAGGTTGAAATTATTAAAGGATTAAAAGAATTAAATACTTTAATTGGTGAGGAATAAAAATGAATTATAAAAAAATTAAAGATATATGTGAAATTAAAAAGGGAAAAAAGGTATTTGAACTAGAGGAAGCATTAGACAATTCAATTAGGTATATTCAGATTGATGACTTAAGAAATAATAATAATATTAAATTTTGTTCTCCAGATTCTAGATATGTATATGTTAAAAAAGACGACTTGATAATTGCATGGGATGGTGCGAATGCAGGTACTATTGGTTTTGGTTTAGAAGGGGCTATAGGAAGTACACTTGCTAAGATTTCAGTGTTAGATAAAGATATATTTGCACCTTTTTTAGCATTATATTTGCAGTCGAAATTTGATTATTTCCAAAGAACAGCAACAGGAGCTACTATACCACATATCTCTAGAGCAGCATTAGAAAATTTAGATATTCCTGTATTTGGAATTGAAAAACAAAAATACATTTATAATCAGATGTTAAAAACGAAAGAGTTAATTGATAAACGTCAATCCCAAATAACAGCATTAGATGAATTAGCTAAAAGTTTATTTTTAGAGATGTTTGGTGATCCAGCTAAGAATCCCTCAAAATATCCATTATGCAAACTGAAAAATATATGTACTAAAATAACTGATGGGACACATCATTCCCCTCCTATGGTTGAGAAAGGTATACCATATGTTTCAGCAAAACATTTAGGTAAAGGGTATTTAGATTTTTTCTCTAATCCAGCGTATATTTCTAAAGAAGAACATGAAAAGATTTATAAAAGATGCGATCCAATTAACGGGGATGTTTTATACATTAAAGATGGAGCTACTACAGGAATTGCAGGTATAAATTACTACGATTTTGAATTTAGTATGTTATCGAGTTTAGCTTTAATTAGACCTGATAGTGAACAGTTAATTAATTATTATTTGGTACATTATTTAAATAATGATCGTATAAAAGAAAATATTATAAGTAATATGAGTGGTGGGGCTATAAAACGATTAACAATAAAAAAAATCACTGATTTGTCAATTGTAGTACCACCAATTAAACTTCAGCAAGAATTTGCAGAGAAAGTCAAAAAAATTAATCAACAAAAGGAATTATTAAAATCTAATCTTGAAGAAATGCATAACTTATATGGCTCCCTACTCCAAAAAGCCTTCAAAGGCGAGCTATTCCAAGAATAATAACTATCTTAAAAAGGAGATGTATGTGTGTTAAACTTCGATTTTTTAAAAGATAAACTACCATTTAATAGTTTCGCTAATGCCTGCTTTAAAGCGGAAAAGGCGATGCAAGTTAGCCAGGCCACGGTTGCGATTTTGTCATGCTTTGCGCTGCATATAACTTTTTCTTAACCGTGTTGCAATAATTGATTAACCTACTCCAAAAAGCAAGGCAGGTGTATAAGAATGTTGAAACTTGAAGATGTTGTTCACAGGTTTAATGCTACCCCTATTCTATTTGTTGGTTCAGGATTATCAAGAAGATATTTGAATTTACCTGATTGGAAAGGTTTGTTAGAACATTTTACAAAAGTGATAGCTAATAATGATTTTGCTTACAGTGCCTATGAAAATAAAGCAAAGGCCTTGGAATGCAAAGCTGGTATTTTGCCTAAAGTAGCGGAGTTGATTCAGCATGATTTTGATGCTAAATGGTTTGCTGACCCTATGATTAGAACGGTTGAGGGAGAAGTGTTGGAGCAAATAAAAGAGCATGGTCTATCGCCGTTCAAGGCTGAAATAGCTAATTTTATAAAAAATCAAACCACGATTAACTCAGATTATGAAGGAGAAGTAAGTAAACTTGCTCAAATTTCTGAAAAAAGTATAGCAGGAATCATCACAACGAACTATGATTCTTTTCTCGAAGATACATTGCAGGGATTCACAAAATATATTGGACAAAATCAATTAATATTTTCAGCGATTCAAGGCATTGCAGAAATATACAAGATCCACGGTTCTGTAGAAAAACCCGATAGTATTATCATTAATGAAAATGACTATGTCATGTTCGAAAAGAATAGTGCGTATCTTGCGGCAAAGTTAATGACGATTTTCATGGAATATCCGATTATTTTCATCGGTTACTCTATTGGTGATACAAATATACAAAATATTATCAAGTCTATTGTGGATTGCTTAGACGAACCACAACTGACATTGCTTGAAGATCGTTTTATATTTGTGGAATATAAGCCTGATATGGTAGGAGTAGAAGTTAGTCCATTTACGATTATGATTGATAATAAACCGTTAATTATGAAAAGAGTTTCCCTATCCGATTTTATGACTTTGTACAACGCATTAGGGAAAAAGAAAACTAAACTCCCTGTGAAAATATTACGACGTTTTAAAGAAGAACTGTATAATTATACGGTTACGAATAAGCCTACTGCTAATTTAAGAGTAGCTGCTTTAGATGATGCAAGGGTAGATGATGAAGAACTAGTATTGGCCATAGGGAAAGTATCTGATCTAGGCTTAAAAGGACTAAAAGGTATCGACGGGAATGAATGGTATCGTGATATTGTTATAGGAGATTTGGAGTTTACAGCAGATGAAATGCTAGAGTATGCTTTTCCAAAGGTGTTGAATCAAAACTCGGGACGGCTTCCGGTCAATAAATATTTATCTGAAGCAACAAAGGATTTTCCGGAATGTAGAAAATTGGCTGGTCAGCTGAATTTCGATAAAATTATTTCCCCTTCAATTCAAAAAAATAGGAAGAGGTTGGGCGATTATAAGTCTGTAAAGCAAATTTGGAATCGGGAAAAAACGTCCTTAGAGCGTGCTACTAGATTGATTTCGCATCTTGAGGAAGTACAAATTGAAATTAGTGAGCTTGAGGATATGCTGAAAGAAATTTTTTCAGAAGATATAAATGTACTGCAAAATGTCAATTCCCAAGAAAGAACAAATATTAGAAGGCTTATTATGATCTATGATTATTTAAAATGGGGAAAATAAAAAGAGCTTCCTGACTCAAGCATTTGTAAACAAATACCGTACAGGAAACCCTATTTCCTCTAAACATACCTTCGAGATTAAGCCCCTATAAATAGGCACCTATCTGTTTAGCGTGTTATTAGTAATTATGTAAGTTCATTTTACAAAAGAATAATACGATTGTAAACAGATAAATTAGCGTGTATTTGAATAGCGATTTTATAGGTCAGAGGAATTATATAATTGGTTTATGAAGGGGAATCGTGTTAATACATTCTTACAAAGGAGATTTGCATATGTTAAACTTCGATTTTTTAAAAGATAAACTACCATTTAATAGTTTCGCTAATGCCTGCTTTGAAGCGGAAAAGGCGATGCAAGTTAGCCCTGCAACGGTTGCGATTTTGTCGCGCCGTGCGTTGGAGCTTGCGGTGAAATGGGTGTATCAGTTTGATAATGATGTGAAGGTACCTTATCGTGATAACCTTTCGAGTTTAATTCATGACAGTCACTTTTTAGGTATCATCGATGAAGAGCTGTTACCGATGATGAAATATGTCGTGAAGCTAGGCAATGCGGCTGTACATACAAATGTTGCGATAACGCGCGATGAGGCGGTACTTGCTCTTCATAATTTACATCAATTTGTTTCATGGATTGATTATTGCTACGCAGAGGAATACACAGCGACTGATTTTGATGAAGCATTGTTATACAATGTGGATTACAAACGAGAGCGACCAGAGGAATTAAATGATTTATACGAAAAGCTCAGTGCAAAGGATCAATCTCTTGAAGAATTACGTAAGCAAAATGAAGCACTTCGTGAAATGCTAACAGCAAACCGCTTAGAAGCACAACAAGATTATGATTTTGATGTGGATACGATATCAGAATTCGAAACACGTAAACGCTATATCGACCTAGATTTAAAATTAGCAGGTTGGGAAATCGATAAAAATGTTGAAGCAGAATATTCTGTAGCAGGAATGCCAAATGTAAAAGGTGAAGGCTATATCGATTATGTATTGCGCGGTACAAACGGCAAAATTTTAGCTATTGTTGAAGCGAAACGTACATCACGTGATTCGAAAGAAGGGCGTAACCAAGCGAAATTATATGCCGATTGTGTAGAGCAAGCGCAAGGATTGCGTCCGATTATTTTCTATACAAACGGCTTTGAAACGTATATTTGGCATGATAATTACGCTGCTCGAAAAGTGTCGGGTTTTTATACACAAGACGAGCTTCAATTGTTAATTGATCGCCGCCAATTAAAACAACCTTTAGATAATATTGAAATTAACGATGATATAACAAACCGCTACTATCAAAAAGAGGCGATTTTGGCGATTTGCGATACGTTCAGCAAAAATCAGCGTAAAGGCTTACTAGTCATGGCAACAGGAAGCGGTAAAACACGAACAGCTATTTCTTTAGTTGATGTGTTAACAAACAACCATTGGATTAAAAATGTGCTATTCCTTGCAGATCGTACATCCCTGGTTAAGCAAGCGTTTCGTAACTTTAATACACTGTTACCAAACTTGTCATTAAGCAATATGTTAGAGAAAAAATCAGACCCAGAAGCTGCGCGTATGGTGTTTTCTACGTATCCAACAATGATGAACGCTATCGATGAAGTAAAGCGTAAAGATGGCAATCGTTTATTTACAGTCGGTCATTTTGATTTAATTATTATCGATGAATCACATCGTTCCATTTATCAAAAATATAAAAGTATTTTTGATTACTTTGATGGGATGCTTGTCGGCTTAACAGCTACACCGAAAGATGAGCTAGACAAAAATACATATACAATTTTCGATTTAGAAAATGGTGTCCCTACCTTTGCCTATGAACTAGCGAAAGCGGTGGAAGACAAGTATTTAGTTGATTATCGTACGCGTGAAACAACGATGAAAATTTTAGATGATGGTATTCGTTATGATGACTTATCAGAGGATGAGAAAAAAGAATTTGATGAGATTTTTGAAGACGATCCACAAGTGAAAGATATCGATAGCTCAGCAATTAACAACTTTGTGTTTAATAAAAATACGATTGATCATGTGTTAAATGACTTAATGGAGCATGGCTTAAAAGTTGAAGGTGGAGACAAATTAGGAAAAACAATAATCTTCGCTAAAAACCATAAACATGCAATGGCTATTAAAGAGCGCTTCGATTTAAAATTCCCTGAGTACGGAGGCAATTTTGCAGAAGTTATTGATTATAGCGTGGAATATTATCAAACATTAATTGATGATTTTTCAACACCGGATAAGATGCCGCAAATTGCCATTTCAGTCGATATGCTCGATACAGGGATTGATGTGCCAGATGTATTAAACTTAGTGTTTTTCAAAAAAGTACGTTCGAAAACGAAGTTCTGGCAAATGATAGGACGAGGTACACGTTTACGTAAAGATTTATTCGGTCCAGGGATGGATAAAGAGTACTTCTTAATTTTTGATTATTTAAGGAACTTCGAATATTTCCGTGAAAACGAAAAAGGAGAAGAAACAAAAATCTCCCAAACGTTAACGGAAAAGCTATTTAATTCGAAAGTAGACATTGTACGTGAATTACAGTCATTGCAATATCAAGAAGCACACTTTATTTCGTATCGTGAGCAGCTGTTGAAGGAGATTTTATCAGATGTGCGCGCATTGAATGATGAAAATTTCCGAGTGCGTCAGTACTTGCAATATGTGCATAAATACCAAAACGAAGATAACTGGCAAGCATTATCAGTTGTACAAACAAATGAAGTAAAAGAAAATGTTTCACCGTTAATTGTACCAATAGAGGATGATGAATTAGCCAAACGCTTTGACCTATTAATGCTGACAATTGAATTAGCCAGCCTGCAATCAAATAATGCGACAAAACCAATTCGCCGTGTAGTAGATACAGCCGAAGCACTTTCAAAACTAGGTACAATTCCGCAAGTGTTGGCACAAAAAGATATCATCGATCAAGTACGTACAACAGAATTCTGGCAAGAAGCCACATTAGCTGATTTAGAAAAAGTACGTATGGCAATGCGTGATTTAATTCGCTATATTGAAAGCTCAAATCAAAATATCTACTATACGGATTTCCAAGATGAAGTGATGACGGTAGCAGAAAATGCTTCTATTTTAAATGTTAACGACCTACAAAGTTATCGCAAAAAGGTCGAGTACTACTTAAAGGAGCATCAACATGAAGATACGCTCGCAATTTACAAATTACGTAATAACAAGCCACTAACGAAGCAAGACGTTGATTACTTAGAACATATCTTATGGCAAGAGCTTGGATCGAAAGAGCAGTATGAAAAAGATTATGGCGATACACCTGTTACAAAGCTTGTTCGTAAAATCGTAGGTCTAGACCGTGAAGCTGCAATGGCTGCTTTCTCAACGTTCCTATCAGAGCAAAATCTAAACCTACAGCAATCCCAGTTCGTCGAGCTAATTATTGATTACATCGTGAAAAACGGTACGCTAGAGCGACAAGCATTGCAACAAGATCCATTTAGTTCAATAGGCGGAATAATGGTCGTTTTTAAAGAACAGTTGCCAAAAGCCCGCGGGATATTGGACATTATCGATAGCATTAATCGAAATGCGGAGGATATTTCATAATAAAATCTAGATGCGTTTTTTAATGTTAGTCACTATACAAAAAATTACGAATTCATTAGTAGAAGCGACAGAATCTTATGAAGTTAAAACCTTTAAGGAACTTGAAAAAAAGAATTAGTCGTAGAATCAAGCCTAAAATGCCGCAATTAAGGAAGTGGGGTATTATAAAAAAGGATACTACATTGAGTATTAAGGGAAGAACAAGTAGTGAAGAAACTATAGTGTCTGATAAGGAAGTTTCTTATCAAGGGAACAAGATGAAGTATAATGAATGGGGTCAGAAGGTCACGGGATGGTCAACAATTAATATTTACGAATGGGCATTGTTAGAAAAAGAAGAGCAAACTCTTACGTTAGCAGAGTGGCGTGAGAAAAAGATTGAAGAGGAAAATCAAAATAGTTAGATGATTCATAATAACATAATTTAAATCATTGTACTGTAAATAGGCATTGTTTGGTGTAAATGCAAAAGCCTAAAAGAGTAAAAATGAGTTTCATGTTTATGAAGCTCATTTTTTATTTAAATAAAATTCCTAATTAGACATAATTTAGGTACATTTTTTTGGGAATTACCATTAAACTTAAAAAATTGGGTTTAAATTAAAATGTTTATAGTATTGCTATGTTGAAATTTTGTTCTTTATAAACATTATAGAACTATGTTATCGATCATAGTGTTATGAACTTAATGAGAAGAATGAATGATTTTGGGAGGCTGTGCTATGACGATGACACGTCCGTTACTAATAAATGAAGTTATAAATAATAAGGAACTTTGTGAGGTTTTCTTATGTGCACCTCAAGGAGGAATGCGTAAGTCAAATCGTACGAATACGTTAACGCTTATTTCAGATAAATCTAAGCTATATGATGATAAAGCTGTTAATGAAATATACCATTACACCGGTATGGGCCAGAATGGTGATCAGAAGATGAGCAGGCAAAATTTGACGTTAGCACAATCAAATAGTAATGGAGTAGAAGTTCATTTCTTTGAGGTTTTGAAGAAAAAGGAATATACATACCGGGGACTAGTAGAACTTGCAGGTGAGCCCTATCAGGAACAGCAGAAGGATAAAGATGGATTGCTGCGACTTGTTTGGGTTTTTCCACTGCGTTTAAAAGATAGCAAAGCAAAGCTTATGAAAATACAATCTATACCAAATGTAGTTAATGAACTAGAAGAAGAATTTAGAGCACTTCAGCAAGTTGAAAATTTACCAATAACAGATACTGAAAAAGAACGCATGGTCAAAGCACGTATTGGTCAGGGAAAGTTTAAAAAGTTATTAATTGAACGTGAATGCAAATGTGCATTATGCGGTGTAACCGATCCTCGTGTTTTGATTGCTAGTCATATTAAACCTTGGAGTGTTTCTACAAATGAGGAGCGGCTTGATGAAAATAATGGTTTATTACTATGTCCTAATCATGATGCATTGTTTGATAAACATTTAATTTCCTTTGATGTACATGGGAAAATAGTTATTTCGCAAACGTTGGATGAAGTTACTCGCCTATTTTTGAATGTACATGATGAGCTGCGAGTTGAGTTAACTGAAAAGCAGTTGAGTTATATGGTAGGACATTACCAAGAATTAAATTGATTTATGAATTATTGTGATGTGTCGGGTATTGAGGGGCAAAATCTAGTGGTTGTGTGAAAGTAAATCGTGGATATGAATCAATAGGAGTGATTAAAATGACTTTCGGCAAAACAATAAAAATGTTTTTGATTGATGGAGACCCAAGTGGAAGATTAACGTGTGAATTATCTAACTGGACGGGGCTGGCGTATAGAATCCCTAGAACTGAAGTGAAAAAATGCTCGGATCGCCCTAATTTGAATTCTACTGGTGTGTATATGTTATTTGGTCGAAATGTTGATGATAAAGAGGCTGTATACATAGGGGAAGCAGAGGAAGTTTATACTCGATTACAAAGCCATTTGCGTGAAAAAGATTTTTGGAATGAAGTGATTGTATTTATAAGTAAAGATGAGAATCTAAATAAAGCTCATATTAAGTACATTGAAAACAAGTTATATGAAAAAGCTAAAGTCGCCAATCGTTACTTTCTAATGAATGGCAATATCCCTCCCATGCCATCCATTTCTGAAGCAGACCGTGCAGAGATGGATGAATATATTAGCAATCTTGTAATGATGGTCAATACATTGGGTCATAAATTATTTGAAGAAATCAAAGATAGCTCAGAAGTTAATGCAGATGAGGTTTTATTTATAAAATCCACTCGTGGTGTGGATGCTAAAGGTATCCAAACACAAGAAGGTTTTGTCGTATTAAAGGGATCTAAAATTGCAAATAGCATTGTAAATTCGTATTCAGAGCGTTTATTAGCAAAAAGAAATGATTTATTACATACAGAAAAAGTGAAAGTTGTTAATGATGAATTTGTTGTAATGGAAGATCTTTTATTTACTAGCCCTTCGGCAGCAGCTGATATTGTAACGGGGCGAAGTGCGAATGGGTTGACTGAATGGAAAGATAGGAATGGAAAAAGTCTGAAAGATTTAGTTTGATAATTTGATCCAATGGGGGGAATCCTATTAAATAATTATCCCCATACCCACCCTTCCTAAGCTATACTTATACCCAAACCAATCGAATGGAGCAGGATACTAAGTGTTAAAAAATCAAATTGAATCATTAATAAATGAGCAAGCCAATAGTAAATTACTAGATGTAGAAAAGACTTACGCCCAAAAGCACGAATTGTTAGATGAGGATGCAACGGTAGAAACAATTTCTTTACCATTTGACGTGATTGAACGTTGCCTTAAGGAAACGGAAGAATTACTAGCGGAAGAAACGGGTTCTTTTCTAACAAAACCTGTGCATTATTTAAAAGAGCATGCGAATGAATTTATGTATGTGACGTCTGAACGTTTGGATGTGATTCGTGTGGATTCGCTTGCGCTTGAATTTGATGGGGCGTTTGGTGTGTACAGTGCCTTGTTTGGACTGCGATTGCAAAAGAAGTATAGTGCATTTTTGCATTCCTATTTTACAGCACATTTGCAACATGAGCAGATGACCTATAGTGCGGTATTTTCTGGGGAAGATGGGCTTTGGGAAGTGAATCTTGCGTTAGATGCGCTGGATGGATTTAGTGAGCAGCAGCCGTTTGATGAAGTGTTAGCACAATTATATTGTCTTGTTTTTGGGCTTCTTGAAGAACTTGAGGCGAGCGTATAGTCAGTGACTTTTTCATTGTGTCCAACATGGTCTAATAAAGACTTCGTTGGACATTTTTAATCTTTTCAATCCTTATTTTCAATTTAACCCTTATACTAATTTGAGAATAATGGAAGTAAATAAATCATACCATTCTAAACAACCATTCGAAAAAGGGGGATTTTCGCAAAAAAATGGTAAGTCTGTAATACAAGAATAGACAATTAATTAAAAATAATTAGAAAAAAATAAAAAAATATAGTATGATTGGTATCAAGAATTTTCCTTAAAAAGAGTGAGGTTTTTCTTTAAATTTTAAAAAACTAAACGGTCAGTTTTTATAGGGGGTGAATTTTAATTGGTTCGAGTATTGTTTGAAAAGGTTAAAATGTCAAAGTCATTTTTCAGCATGAATAGATCATTTATTTTATTTGGTGTGGCAGCTCTTTTTCTTTATTTAACGAATCAGTTCTATATGCTTGGTCAAATAAATAAGTTGCTTGAGATTACGAATTCAACAGTTCTGTTAGCTAGTGTATTAATGGTTATGGTCATACCAAGATTAGTAATACTGCCTTTAGCGGGAATTTTAACAGATAAATATAACGAAAAAACTCTCATGTTATTTGGATTTATAGGACTGACAATATTGTTAGGGGCAATGGGAATTATTGAACAGATGGATCTCCTGTCGTTAAAAGTATTAATGATATTTGCAGGTGTTTTTGGAGGAATCAGTGCCGTTATTTTACCTTCGACATTTTCTATTATTCCTAAAGTGGTTAATCAAAACAATCTACCAAAAGCTAATGCTGCAATTCAATTAATTAACCAGTTAACAATTTTTATAGGGCCTGCAATTGCTGGTATATTATTAGGTATTATAAAACTAAAATACTACTATATCGTCTTAAGTTTCATGATGTTTTTATCAGTAATATTAATCTACTTTTGCAAATTTACAAAGTTGGACAATGGAAGTGAAAACTTTGAACAACTAGAGAAACAGGCACAGCGTAATAAAGGTATTAAAGGTTACAAGGTTATTTTTAGTACCCCTATGTTGTTATTATTATTATTGTTTACGGCCGTATTAAACTTAGGTGTTGCAGGTCCACAACAAATAGGTCTACCTATATTGATTGATAAAGAATTAAAACTAGGAACTAAAGAATTGGGGTACTTATTGTCAGTTTTAGGGCTGGGTTCTATTGTAGGATCAGCGCTAATTGGTTTTTTCAGTAAAAGAGTGAATTTATTATTTTCATTATCCGTATTAGGTATTTTTTTTAGTTTTTTGTGGACTTTTATTGTAAGACCAGAACATTTTATAATAATTTGCGTATTGTTAGCTTTGTCAGGGGTAGCAATAGGCAGTATCAATGTTCTTTTTATTACCTTGCTTCAACTCCATAGCCCACAGGAGATTTTAGGGAAAGTAATGAGTATCCAATTAATGGGGTCGGTTGGATTACAACCTTTGTCCTTTCTTATCACGGGGATAGTAATAGACAATTATAGCTTACAAACTACATTTTTATTAGGTGGATGTAGTATTTTTATTATATCTATCATTTTATTTCTAATGTTTATGAAAGGTAAAAAAAGAAATAAAAAGGAAAAAGAGGGAAAATCGTTGACTAATTTTTCTGAACAATGTTAAAATTTTTATAGAAACGGAATAGTCAGTTTTATTTATTGAATAGCTTAAGGGAGTTTCATATGCCTAAATTATCAGAGGATAAAAAAATAGAAAGAAAAAAGAAGATTTTAACTGCGGCACTTAATGAATTTTCCGAAAAAGGATATTCTGCAACGTCTGTAGATGACATTATTAATAATGCCAACATTAGTAAGGGATTAATATATACGTATTTTAAAAGCAAAGAGGAAATCTTCTTGCAACTAGCTGAGTATTGGGAAGAAATGACCGATCAACGAACAGTACTAAATTTTGAATTCCCTAAAGGATTTACTTTAACGGAAAAATTAATTACTGTTTGGGATGGAATTGTGGACACTTGGACTTTAGAAAATTTACAATTTGCACGCATACAATTTGAATTTTGGTTTGAGTCTTCCAAAATACCACAATTAAAAGAAATAATGAAGAAAAAATCCAATACTAGCTTCCAAATTATTGAAAAAATCATTGTAGAGCATAGCCCATCAATAGATAGAAATTTGCTTCAAGCATTTGTTAGATTATGGTGGTCACAGGTAGACGGCTTAGTAATTTATTATGTAAGTCATTCAAAGTTACCTGACCCTAAGGAAATGGAAAATATAAGAAGGTTAATTAAAAAGATGTGTGAAATCCTAGAATAATTTAAATTATTTAAAGGAGGTGATACATATGAAAAAGCAAACAAAAAATCAGCCAAAGCCACTTACAGTTGAAGAGTTGATTAAGCTAGAGGCAGATCGTAATGTAATTCGCTGTGTTATCCGCTGCTAGTGAACATTGAATTATTTACTCAAGGAGGTGATACATATGAAAAAACAAACAAGTAATCAGCCAAAACCACTTACAGTTGAAGAATTAATTAAGCTAGAGGCAGATCGCAATGTAATTCGTTGTGTTATCCGCTGCTAATAGCTATAGACAGAAGGAGTTGCCGCTCTTTCTGTCTGTCTTAATATATGGGGTGATAGTTTGTTTTTTACAGATGTATTCTATTTTTTATTATACATTATTTTAATGATAATAATTCATGAATTTGGTCATGTAATTGCAATGTTATTAATAGGTGGTAAAATTAAAGGCTTTGAATTTTCTTTTTCATCTGTGAAAGGAAAATTTCAATACCCGAAAAAAATGAATATCCCCAAATTTCTATTTTTTACTTTAAACGGAGTACTATTTCAATTATTAGTCTCTTTGATTGTCATTATTACATGGAAAAGTACATCCTTAAGTATCTTTTCTATTTTTTATCTATGTGTTATTGCTATAAATTTTGTTCCTTTATCAATCACAGACGGTTCTTTTGTTTATAAAATGTACCCTGCGCTAAAGTTGAAAGTATTGCTATGGTCAATTGCAATATTACTGATTATTATATCATCAATTGGCATTGTCGTTTTATGGGAAAGTAGTTTTTATTTTAAATGGATAATGATTATTGTTTATTTACTACTTCTTACGATGACTTTAAGAAGAATAGGATATTTATATTTGGAGGATAAGAAAATTGACCATCACATATGAAATCATATCAAAAGATGATGAAAAAATAGTATTAAAAGATATCGAAAAGAATGCATTTTATAAGATTGAAAATACAACACCATTTAACATAAATGTTAGTCCATTTTTAAAAGAAGTAAAACCTATCTTTAACTATATTTTTCTAGATGAAGTACCAGATGTGTTGTTATTTGGAGTTCCTTTTAATCAAGGAAGTCGCGCTCCACAATCCCAAGTTAATCAATTTCCTCAATTGTTAAGAGAAGCCTCTTTAAAACTGACACAGTTTAATCACTATCCTATATCAAAACCTTTAAACTTTTACGAATTAGATACCCAACAAAAAATAGATTGTGGAAGGGTTTTAGATTTAGGAGATGTTAAAAGTTTCGATAATCATAGTGAGCGGGTTGCCATTCAGAAAGTTTCTAGTTACTGTGTAAACTCAACATTACCTTTTATATGTATAGGAGGCGATCATTCTTATACATATGATATTATTTCTTCATTCTCTAAAATGGACAAAAAGATTGCCATATGGGTAGTTGATGCACACAATGATTTATTTGGTAATCCAGAAAATTTAGATCATGGGAATGTTTTTTTTCATATTGCACAATTGCCGTTTGTTGAAGCCATTGTTCAAATTGGAGGAAGGGGATTCAGAACAGATAGTCAGTTAGTTCAACATCCAAAAGTAGTTCAAATAACTAAACAACAAGCATCAAAGGAAAAAATAACTGAACTATTAGAGAAGTATAGTCACTTAGACGGCTATTTATCGATTGATATGGACGCTTTAGATCCTATTTATTTCCCATATGTCGATTTTAGAGTCCCTAACGGTTTTAATAATAATGAGTTACTAGAGATAATCAATTTAATTTTTAATTTCTCAAATATAAAAGCGGTTGATATTGTTGAAGGATCAGTTGGAGGTAATAGTAGTGGTGGTGACTATGACATACCATTACATATATTAATAAGGATTTTAAATAATTTGTTTGTTCATAAAGGAGTGAAAAAGATAAATGGAATCATCCAATAAATTACAATTTGATTATTTAATGGCTTTCTCTAATATGATAAAAGAACTAAGATATTTTGGGAATTATTCACCGGTAAATGTCTTCAACCAGTATTCTGAGTATATAGCAATTTGTGATCAATATAGAGTAAATAATAATTTTCATAATGGTTTTAAAAGGATTGAGGGATTCAGTATTGAAAAACTTCAACAATTATATGCTGAAAAGGGTTTTGCCATAATCGGTATGCATTATGGTGCATATAGACCCGTACAATATAGAATTACTGATGAATTAATTAAAGTCCATCCTGATAAAAAAATTTTATTAGTAGTTGATGAAGAATCTTATAATAGTGAAAGTGCTTCGATAGAAGTAGTAAAAACATATAATAGACAAAATGTTGAAATGGTGATTGCAGAAAAGTCCACTTCCGCATTAAAAATAGTACGTCATTTAAAAGATGGTGGTGTAGTATTCCTTTATTTAGATGGAATGACTGGGTATGGGGAAGATAAGTACCCTATTCAATTACCATTTATTAGTTCAGAAATTAAAATTAGAAGTGGTCTTTTTAGATTGTTAGAAAAAGTAAAGGTTCCAGTGATAGGGGTTATTACGCCTGAAATAGATAAAATTCTAATTTCACTTCCAATTAAAACGAATAGTGTTAGCGCAACTGCATCGAATGTATTAAGTTTTTTTAGACCAACGATATTAAAGGATCCATCTCTTTGGAGATTATGGTATAGGCATCATATGTTTAGCGAAAATTATCCTAATGTTTTAGACTACTCAAATGAAAATAAGGATCACGAAGATTGGATTTGTGAAGATATTTCTCCAACTTTAGTCTTGAATAAAGAAACAGGTGATATTTATCAAAAAGTGGGAAATAATTGACGATAATATTGTGTTATGTGACAGAGAGAGTGGGAAATTAACAAATTTAAAACATTCTAAAATAGTAAGAAAAAAATTAACTTATAAATATTGGGATTACTTAGCGTGGGCAGTAGCTACAATTCCAGATAATAAAGTGTTATCCGTAGGATTTGGGGCTGGCACTTTCGTTCAGCTATTAGATAAATGGGGAGTTTGTGCAAGCGGGGTTGGGTTAGAGATAGATGATAGTTTTGATGATTTTAATAGGTTATACGCTAATTATAATGTAATGTACGGTGATTTTAGAGAGAGTTTACGAAATATTTATACAGATTTCAAGACCATTATAGTAGATGTATACAATGAACAAGGATATGTAGAAGAAGCATATGATATTGAATGGATTGAAAAGTATCTTTCTTTAAAGAATAAAGATGGCATACTAATACTACATTGTTTGGATATTTTAGGAACCTTGACAGCGGCTGGTATATCAATACCAAAGGTTTCAACAATACTTAATTCTTTAATAAGTTCGGTTAGAAAAATTACAAACGAAGAAATATATATTGTACCATTGTGGACAAGTTACTTATTATGGATAGGTCCCTTTCCCGAACGAATAGAGACCAATGTAAAAGAATTAAAATGGTTAGATAAATTCTTTAGACTTCGAATGTGTTCGGTAGAGAGTCTAGGTAAGGATTTACCTGTTCTTGATACACCTTGGTCTTATGAAAGATTAGAATTAGTTAATACATCAATAGTTGAGTCTTTAAAAGAAAATGATAATGAATACGATAAATATTCTAATCTTATCAAAATATTAAGTAATGTATTACAAAAAGAACCCACAATTGATGAAATCGACAAGAGCATTGATATGTTGGAAAATTTAAATATAAATTCAAATGCTAAAATACATCTATATAGTTTTTTATTAGCAATGCAAGAAGAATGGGGAATGGCTGAAGATGTTTTAAAAGCTAATCAATTAACCATTCATATTTAAAAGAAAAGTACGTTGTAGGAATGAAGGCTCTTTATTCTACTAAAATATAAATCATTTTCTATAGACAAACCTTTTAACAGTAGCTTCAAGAAAGCAATAACGATGATTGCTAGTGTTCGAAGATGTTTTTATTTCGTATCTATCTAATAATTCCTTATAATTTCAACCCAACGTCAAAACCTTAATGCAATAGGTTTTGACGTTATTACGTTTTTTGCCTAACTTTTTGCATCAGAAATGTTGGTCATTACTAAAGACATTATTAAAGTATTAAAACTAATCTATTAAATCTTTGTAATTGGAATGTACTTCTCTTTTGTTCTTTATTGTATCAATGCATTGATTTATTTTGCTATTGGATTATTTTGCAACAGGAAATAATACCCTATAATAAAAAATTCTTTCAAAGAGTAAATTGCCCTTTTTTGAATTAAACTATTATGAAAGGGGGGATTACCCAATATGCATTCAATAAATAAAATAGGTGATTGTTTTTGGTATATGACGCCTATAGCGGAAACGGATCGTCCTATTCTAGGGATGGTAGTTGGTCAAAACAAAACATTAATGATTGATGCAGGGAATTCGGAGGAGCATGCACACTATTTTCAGGAAGAACTTTTAAAAATGGGCGTTCCTAAACCTGATATGGTCGTTTTAACGCATTGGCATTGGGATCATATTTTTGGACTCTCTGCATTACGTCAAATGGTGTCTATTTCTTCGGAAAAAACAAAAACAGCGATGGAGCAATTAATTCCATTTTCTTGGTCAGATGAGGCACTTGATGCACGTGTGAAGGAAGGTATAGAAATTGAATTTTGTGCCAGAGCTATTAAAGAAGAATTCAAGGATCACCGAGATATTCAGATTGTTTTGCCGGATGTCACGTTTGATAAACGGGTGGAGATTGACCTAGGTGGTGTCAGTTGTATCCTTCAACATGTTGGAGGGGATCATGCGGCCGACTCTGTTGTGGTCTATATAAAAGAAGAAAAGATTCTGTTCCTTGCTGATTGTATTTATCCTAATCTGTATGCTGAAAAAGAACATTATACAGTTAAGGAAACGCTTCGTCTGTTGGCTGAATTAGAGCAATTTGATGCGGATACATATATTCCTTCGCATCAGCAGCCTATAACAAAAGAAGCGTTTAATCAAGAAGTAGCGCTGCTTAGAACGATTGCTACATATACCGATAGTTGTGATGGTGATTCACAAAAAATTATGCAAGCATATAAAAAGCATGTAAAAAGAGAACTAACAGAAGATGAAATTGAAACTATCTCTGACTTTGTGAATGGTTATTAACAATCGTCAGAATTGTTTTAGTGCCTGGCACGAGGAAGTGGAACTCACCACTTCCTTTTCTTTATAAAATTAAGCTTACGATAATACCTGAAAGGACACTTACAAGGGTAGCACCAAATAATAATTTTAAGCCAAAGCGTGCGACAACATTTCCTTGTTTTTCGTTAAGACTTTTTACAGCACCGACAATAATACCAATTGAAGAGAAGTTGGCGAAGGACACAAGGAATACGGAAAGAATGCCCATTGTCCGCTCACTAAAGTGATAATCGCCTCCAGATAAATCCAACATCGCTACGAACTCATTTGTTACTAGTTTCGTCGCCATAATGGATCCTGCACTAACCGCTTCCGAGGAAGGAATGCCCATAATAAAGGCAACTGGCGCAAAGATGTAGCCTAGAATCGTTTGGAAAGTAACGCCGAACAGTAACTCGAAGACACTATTAAATCCTGCCATCAATGCAATAAAGCCGATTAACATGGCACCGACAATAATTGCCACCTTAAAGCCATCCAAAATATATTCGCCAAGCATTTCAAAAAACGATTGCTTTTCGTGCTCGATTTCTAAAATATCTTCTTTCGGGTCAATGTCATATGGATTCATAATTGAAGCGATGATAAAACCGCCAAATAAATTTAAAACTAAAGCCGTGACAACATATTTTGGTTCCAGCATCGTCATATATGCACCAACTATGGCCATGGATACAGTGGACATCGCTGACGCACAAAGTGTATATAAGCGCTGTTTTGACAGCAGACCAAGTTGTCTTTTTAATGTGATGAAAACTTCTGATTGACCGACCATTAATGAGGCAACAGCATTATAAGATTCCAATTGCCCCATGCCGTTTACTTTACTTAAAACCCAGCCAATACCTTTCATAATAAAGGGGAGGATTTTTAAATGTTGAAGAATACCAATTAATGCTGAAATAAAAATAATGGGTAGCAATACGGTTAAAAAGAACGGCGCTTCTCCCTCGTTGGCTAAGCCGCCAAATACAAAGGTAACCCCTTCACCTGCATATTCGAGTAATTTGTTAAAGACAGTAGCAATTCCCTTAATAATAATTAAGCCAAATTGTGTATTTAACAGCAGTAATGAGAACAGAATTTGAATGATAATCATTGTAATAATTGGTTTGAATTTAATTTCTTTTCGATTGGAACTAGCCAGCCAAGCGAAAAACAATACAATGAGAATACCTAAAATAGAAATAACGTATTGCATATGTAACCTCCTGATGTATGAAAACATGATGTGATAATTACCTTCGCATAGTACCTTTATTAATTGTGAGTGTTGTCTTGAATATGTTGTCCAAATTACTAAAAAAGAACCGCACTTATTTAATATAAATACCCTTTGTTGAAGAAAGGTAACATAGAGATATTAATAGAAAGTTATTAAAAAAGCAAAAAAATATCTATTTTACTGAAATTTTGATAGGCACTAGGGAATAAAAGTAAGGATTATGCTTTTTTTACAATATAGAGCTAGCTGGCAAATGCCATAGTGATATAGCATAATGAAAATAAATTGAAGATGGGCAATCGTAACAATAGCTAACGTAAGGGAGTGCAGTGAAAATGAATGTTGAGATGGTGATGCAAGAGCTTGAAGCACTTGGGAAGGAGCGCACGAAAAAAATATATATGTCAAATGGTGCACAGGAGCCACTTTTTGGGGTGGCTACGGGGGCGATGAAGCCGATAGTTAAGAAAATCAAATTGAATCAACCATTAGCGGAAGCCCTTTATGCCACAGGAAATTATGACGCAATGTATTTTGCAGGCATTATTGCGGAGCCAAAAGCTATGACCGAGTCGGATTTTGAGCGCTGGATTGATGGGGCGTATTTTTATATGTTGTCTGATTATGTGGTGGCAGTGACGTTAGCGGAAGCGGACATTGCGCAGCAGGTTGCCGATAAATGGATTGCTAGTGGGGAAGAACTAAAAATGTCTGCTGGCTGGAGTTGTTACTGCTGGCTATTAGGAAATCGTCCCGATGTTGAATTTTCCGAAAGTAAAATGGCTAATATGCTTGAAATGGTGAAAAGTGCGATTCACGATTCACCTGAACGAACAAAATCTGCTATGAATAATTTCCTCCATACGGTAGGGGTCTCGTATATCCCATTACATGACAAAGCGTTAGCTACAGCGCAACAGATAGGTCCTGTAGAACTTAAAAAGAATAATAAAAAAAGTAGTTTCCTTCACGCTTATGAAAGTATTCAAAAGGAAGTAGATAAAGGCAGAATTGGCTTTAAACGCAAATATGTAAGATGTTAAATCCTAGCAAGTACCAAATTAAGCGATTCCCTGTGGATTTAGTGGCGATAACACAAAATTACATGGCGATTCCGGTGGATTTAGTGGCGATAACATGAGATTACATGGCGATTCCGGTGGATTTAGTGGCGATAACACAAGATTACATGGCGATTCCAGCGCATCTCCCGTGGAACAAGCATATTCCATCTCTATAAAAAGGAGGCACAATAATGACGCAACAAAAAATAATGAGAGTTAGCGATTATTGATAAAACAGTTGTTGGTATGATTGCCTATAACGGTAGGGAAATAAGTCAACTGTATATTCATATAAACTATCAGGGGCTTGGTATCGGGCAAACATTGTTGGATAGAGCGAAAGCCCAATCAAGTGGAAAATTAACTTTATATACATTTGATGTAAATGAAAAGGCCCAACATTTTTATGAAAAACACGGATTTAAGGTGATTGGTAGAGGGCATGAAAAAGAAGAAAATTTACCTGATATTTTATATGAATGGATTTTTGAATAAAAAGAGAACTAAAAATGGGAGCTTGTCCTGCGTTTAGTTTTACTTTGTCTACGATTGCAATGCGTACATAGTCCTTTATCTGATTTTAAAATGGTAAATATTGAAACTTATTATCCAATCAAACGTATAGGTACTATAGTCAGCGTAAAGGGGATGTTTAGGATGCGAGTTAGTTCAAATGAAGTAACACCTCAAAATTTTGGGATGTTTTTTTTACAAGAAAGATTTGATGAAATTTATAACCAATGTCATGAAACGTTTCAAGAGATGGTTTCGAATGAGCAATTTAATGAATTAGCTAAATCTTTTAATGCGAATGTACAAAATTATGAGTTATTTAATAAAACAACAATCGCTCATTACCATCAATATGTTTGGTTGGATGATCGACAAGAGAAAGCGATTCAGGTAACGATGGATTCAAGTAATATCATTCATAGTTTATTAATTAAACCTTATGTAGTTTTTCCAGAAAGTGATAAAAAGTATAGTCAAAATACATATATAATGCCTATAAAAGAGGAGTGGTTTGTATTTTGGGGAGGGGTTAATGAGTTTGTCAATTACCATTACGCGTATGAAGGACAAAGATATGCATATGACTTGGTAATTATGAAGAATGATGCGACATTTAAAGAATCTCCTAGCGTCAATGAAAACTATTATGCCTTTAATAAAGAAGTTACCGCACCTGCAGATGGGAAGGTAATTAAAGTTGTCAATCATCTAGAAGATAATGTCCCTGGAGAAATGTATGAAATGGAGCCAGCAGGAAATGTAATTATTATCGAACATACCAATCATGAATATAGTATGGTAGCTCATTTAAAAAAGAACTCTTGTCTTGTGCAACAAGGAGATACTGTTAAACAAGGTGATGTGATAGCGCTTTGCGGAAATTCAGGAAATTCCTCAGAGGCACATATCCATTTTCAAGTGATGGACGCACCAGACTTTCTAAATTGTCAATCTTTACGCATTCGTTTTGCGGATGGTTTAGAGCCAATTCAAGGTGATTTTGTAAAATAGCTAAAGAACCGATGAGCGAATTTCCCGTTCATCGGTTCTTCTTTATAGGGCCACTCACCATTAAATACTTTGAATTAATTCGCTATATTTTAGGGAAAGTAAGTTTAGTGAATAGTTTTTAATTTTATCGGTTGCAATAATACCCGTTAGGATACATTCAATCATTTCTTTATATTGATAGATTAGATGGACTTCCTGCATAAAAGATGAATCAATCGTAATGCCGTTCGTCATCGTTTTTAAAATTACTTGTTGCTCTTCATATAAGTAAACTAATTCCAATTTTGAATTATGTATTAATGTTGTGATTTCAGGAAAAATTTCAGGGTCGTTTAAAACCGCTAAAATATCATCAACCGGCTTTACACCTTCTATTGATTGTAAATACGAGAAAGTTTCTCTTAGTTTATCTTCTAAAAAATCAGTACTCATTGAAAATGCTCCTTCGTGTTTTGCTTCATCCATTTTAACAATTTCATGATTATTGTATCATATTTTACTAGTAAAAATTATTAAAAAATTTACTTTTTTTTGAATTAATCGGGATAATTTCATTTTAAATAAATAATTTATAGTAGTAAATACCATTTAGATAAAATCGTAAATATGGACTATACTAATGAGTGCTAACCATTTTATTAGGAAAAATGGTTTGGTTAATGCGTATTTTTTTAAAAATCTATTATTTTCTGTTTAAAATAAAAGTAGTAAAATATAAAAAATAAATTTTTACAGCATTTTATGGAGGTGCAGAGTATGAATTATGTTAGGGTCGAAATAATTGATACTGTGGGGTTAAATCCAAGGGAAAGAAAAATGTTGCAAAATACGGTGTTAAACTTTGTTGCGATGAGCAATGCGTTAATTTTGAAAGAAGATGTCGTGATGAACCCGTTGGAACCCGACAACGAAAATATTGGGGTTATCCTAATTTATGCCAAATCACTGAATGAGGAACAGTGTAAGACAATAACAGAGGCATTGTCCAATCGATTCACCACGTATTTTAAAATGAGCGAGTTGGATTTGGAAGCGCAAATTAGCGTTTATTGAACGATGCCACGTGCAGTTCTTTGTATATAAGCTAAAACGCCCACGGGAAAAATCCGTGGGCGTTATTGATTAGATTATTTATGCTAAAGCACAATACTTAATTTTTTACATAATAAGTTAATTGAATCAGTGTGTCTTCGTTTAATTTATAAGCGATGACGAGCATATATGTGTCTTGTTCTTCTTGTGAAAGGTCGATTGTAAAGTGGTCTGTATTCGGTGTAAGTTGTTCCACATCTACGTAGATTTCTTTCATTGTTTTCGTATTTCTTAGACCGATTTGATAAGGGTTTAAGTATTGACCATCCAAACCTTTTACTAAGTTCTCAACCGTCGCTATTGGACCTGTTAAGCTTGATACTTCCACAACTTAGGGATGCGCAGTGATAGTATCCAATGCACCTAGACTTTTCAATGGTGAGAAATCGGTAATACTATTAGCCGAAATATCGAGAGATGTTAAATTTTTAGCATATTGTAAGCCTTCTAGATTTGTAATACGGGCATTAGGTGCATGTAGACTAGTTAGTGTAATCATATCACCTAATGTGATTTCCCCAGACAGTCCCAATGTTTGCTGAATTGCCTGTTTAAGATTGTTATCTGTAATCGGTATTACTTGATTTTGGTTTATCTGTAAACTACTTATGTCGTTGGTACTGATATTGAAAATATTTACAATAGGTGAAATAATATATTTGATACTATCAATGAAAGGAAATGGTCTACATGTTATATAAATTAAATAAGTCTTCATGGGATTATGAAAAGGTTAAAAGAGTGAGTCTTGATGCGATTGGCTGGAAAGAGAAGGATTTAGAAAGGTTAGTATCTAAACATCTGCAAGATTTTATTTCTAGCAAAGATTTAATGACAATATTTAACGAGCGTCCAAGACAAGAAGAACCTGATATTTTAGCAGTTGATAAAGATGGCGATTTATACATATTTGAATTGAAAAGATGGGGTTCAAATCAAGAGAATTTGTTACAAGTATTGAGATATGGTCAATTATTTGGCAATAGTAGTTACGATGAGCTCAATGAAAAATACCTCAAATATAGCCAAGGCAATATATCGTTAATGGATGCCCATAAACAGTATTTTGGTAAAGATGCAAGTAATCAAATTACCCAAGAGATGTTTAATAATAAGCAACATTTCATTGTCATGACAAATGGCTTAGACCAACAAACGGTAGAAGCAATTATTTATTGGAAGAAGAATGGTTTGACTATTGATGCCATTGTCTACTGGATATTTGAAGTCAATGGTGAACATTATATTGAGTTTAATATGTATTCTCCGATTGAAAGTTATTTAGAATATGAGAGTAGCGCCTACGTTTTAAACACCAATCATAACAATAATCCGCTAACGACAGACGAAATGTTAACTGAAATGAAAGCAGCGGCTTATCATAAAGGATGGCAAGAAAAAATAGAAAAGATTCAAAAGGGCGATATTGTATTCCTTTATAAAAGCGGCGCTGGAATTGTAGGATACGGAAAAGGTTCGGGTAATTATAAGAAGCAAAATTATAATGGCTATACTAATGCAGAGACAAATACACCTTTAAATGGTTTTTGTACATTAAAGCGTCCATTAAGTGCTTCTGAAATGAAAACTATTTGTGGACAAGGTTTTAACTTTAGACAAACGATGTTCTCAATTAGCGAAGAAAATGCCAATAAATTAATGCGAGTAATTCAAAAACACTATTTGTAACGATTCTTTTAGCGCTACTGCAGTAAAAGAATCGTTACATCACCATTTACAAAATCTTCTACGTCATTATGCGTAGGAGGTTTTTTATTTTTGTTTGAATAGCAAGCGGCAGTGATGTTCAACTGTAATGTTTAGTTCATCTTCCGTTCATTTTCAGTTCATGTTGTGTTCATGTTGACTCTATATTCTAAGAATGTGAAAAGAAATAGGAGGGGTTTAAGATGAACCTGGCTTTAAAAGAAATGAAGAAAAATAAAGTGCGATTTGTGATTTTAGGTTCGATTGTTTTTCTGGTGAGTTTATTAACCTTTATTATTTCGGGTTTGGCAAATGGATTATCGCAAGACAATGCTGCGCTTATTAAAGATTTGCCAGCGGGGCAGTTTTACATGAATGAAGATGCAGATGAAACATATAATCTGTCTAGAATAGATAGCAGTACCCAAGATGAAATTTTAAGCAAACAAAAAGATGCTGTTGCCTTTTCTATTCAAATGGGCTTTATCAATGATAAGGCAGGAAAGCAACAAAGCGTGGCATTTGTAACAGCTACCGATTCGCCGTTATTTGCAAATGTTAAACATCAAGAAATTATTTTAGATAGCTCATTAAAGGATAAAGGTATACAGATAGGCGATACAGTAACGAACAATCAGTTTAGTGGCAAGTTTATTGTAAAAGATTTTGTTGAACAAAAGAAATATAGCCATGCGCCAGTAGCCTATATTAGTATGGAAGATTACCAAGAAATTTATCGGGTTAAAGAAATGCAATTAGTGTTTACACCAGATGGGGATGCCTCACAAGCGTATACAGGATTACAAGCTTTTTCAAAAAGTGATTTTTTAAATACGATACCGAGTTATAGCGCAGAACAAATGTCTCTTAATATGATTGTCTGGTTTTTAGTTGTCATTAGTGGCATGCTGTTTGCAATCTTTTTCTATATGATGAACGTTCAGAAGATTGGCTTATACGGTATTTTAAAAGCAATTGGTTTAAAAACAAGTAAGTTATTCAAAATGATTTGGACACAAATGATTGTGATTACTGTGATTTCTCTGGTGCTATCTATTACACTAAGCCAAGTTTTTAATCAGTTTGCACCACAAGGAATGCCATTTAGTTTAAGTTTTGCTACAATAACACAATTGTCGATTGTATTCCTTATTATTGGATTTATCGGGGCTACCATTTCAGGGATCCAAATTAAAAAAATTCAACCATTACAAGCGATACAACAAGGAGAGGTCTAATATGACACAATTTACAATGGAGAATGTTAGAAAAACGTTTACAAATGGTGAAGTGCAGGAAGAAATATTAAAAGGCATTAACCTGACCCTGAAGGAAGGTGAAGTAACAGCATTAGTGGGCGCTTCAGGTTCTGGTAAAAGTACTTTGCTAACGATTGCAGCAGGTTTGCAACCTACAACCGATGGGCAGGTAATCTTTGAAGGGAAAAACATGACGACATTGAGTGCAGATCAAGTTCGTCAAGTACGGGCAAGTAAATTTGGCTTTGTCTTTCAATTTGCACATTTAGTTCCGTTTCTTACAGTAGAAGAACAGCTTCTGCTTATGTTGGAAGTTTCTGAATCGCCATTAAAGAAACACGAGCAGCAAAGAGAGGTAGAGCGTATTTTAAAATTAGTAGGGATGGATCATCGCAAAAATGCCTATCCTTCTTCATTATCAGGTGGGGAAAAGCAGCGAGTTGCTATTGCCCGAGCGATTATTCATAAACCGAAAGTGCTCTTTGCAGATGAGCCAACAGCAAGTCTCGATTCGAAACGATCGAAGGACGTAATGGAGTTAATTCGAAATCTTACTAAAACATTAAATATAACGACGTTAATGGTTACACATGATGAAGAAATGCTTATGTATACAGACCAAGTCATTAAAATGAATGACGGTAAAATTTTGCAAAATGTAAATTAATAAAATGCGCAAAAGTGGGAAGAAGCTAGGACATAACCTTAAAATCTTAAATATAGGTACATTGATTTCGATAAATTTTTGCTAAGAAAAATAAGGGAAATATTTCCTTTTACTTCTATTATAATGAATGATAAATTAGAAAGAAAAACTAGTTGTTGGTAGCAAAGGCGATGACTCCTGCTCAGAACGCACACACCTTAAGACGCGGGCATTCTGCGCGTTAGCGAGGGTTGCGGCTTACGTGTGTGCCCGCGGAAAGCACCGCCGAAGCGGACAACAACGGCGCAGCAAAAAAGTGTTAGATTGATGGCAGTCAATCTAACACTTTTTCTCCTTTGTCTCAGACTCTTTCTTTGCAGTAACGTTGACCCCGAGAAGTCAATTCGAATACTTTACTGAATCGGAACTAATATTTCGCATAAATGATTATCAATCATTTGCGACGTATATCTTTCAATTATTGGTTCTTGTCTCATGATTAGCTGATGTTGCTCGATTTCTGAAAAGACAGTGCTCCAAAATGTGCTAACTGCCTCATTGGTATGGTCGAGCAGGAAAACAGCGTATTTCCCGCCACTAAATGTACCAACATGTGCAGGTTTTGACACATGGAAATTTTCATGAATCATTATGCCAACATCATAACGGCATTGCTCTTTAGGTGTTATTTCGGGATTATCTTGCGCTATGCCGAATATGGCTGATTGGTTCAACAAGTCATTTAAATGTGCCCATTGTTTAAAAGACTCCATTAACCCTTTGTTTTGCCGTTCACCATATTGACCAACGTTTCTAAAAAAGGCAATTTTTGAAGCGGGTAATTCTTCAATTGTGATTTTCATTGTATCGTCCTCCTTCTTTAGCTAAGGTAATATGATTAAAAATGTTTCTCAAGAACTTTTTTAAAAGTAATGAAATGTTTTAATTCTTCCGTATTCTATTTATTCAAAGCAAATTTGCAAGAACCCATTATGTGGATGATGGCATTTTTTATGTTTTCTATGTCATACCTTCTAATTAGGGGGAATGCATGTTGAGAAAAATAGTAATGTTTGTTGGTGTATTGCTAGTAGCTATAGTTACTTTTAACCTTGTCGATAGGCTTTTAGCAGCCGATACTTCAGAAAATAAAGAAGGGCAGGGTTCATTCGTTAGTCAAGAACAATTAAGTATGGCTACATTGAAAGATAAGTTGCGTGCAATATATGTTGGTGTAGATGTGAAAACGACACCAAAGAAAGAATTGGTGTTACAAGTTGTTGCGGACGAAGATTATTTTAATTTGGTAACAAAGGATATGGAGCCGATTGCCAAAAGTGTGATAGCAAACTCGCCATTTATGGACTATACACTTGTTTTTGAGCGCTGGGAACTAACCTCACGGGATGAAGAGGATATCAATCTCGATAATAGGTTATCCAATTTTATTAAAACGATTGTGGAAAGTCTTGAAAGTTATACAGTATTCAAACATGTAACGACGGATTACCAGTCTTTCATTACTATCCAAACGACAATAGATAGTTCTGAGAAAGACGCGGAAAAATTAGCGCTGGAGATGGAAGAGACAGTTTATGAAATAATTAATTTTCAAAACCGAAATGAGCAATCTCAAAAGCGTACATATGACATTAAAATAGTGAGTGCTCAGGGAAAAGTATTAAATCAATAAATGGTGAAATTGTGTGGGTGACAGGCACTAAAAAAAAAGCCGTAACATGCGCTAAGTGCGACATGTTGCGGCTTAAATTGTATGAGTGACAGGAACTAGCCTTTTAGGAAATCGGGTTTAGCGAAGCTTGGGTTAGGGTATTGGTAGAAGCCTTCACCTGTAGCTCGTCCTAATTTACCTTTATCGATATACTCTGTTTTCAATAGGTTAGCTAATTTTTTCATGTTTTCATCCCCTGTAGCGGCAGCTTTTGCTTCTACAATGTTATGGGCTGTATTAATACCTACAACGTCTAAAATAGCAAATGGTCCAAGAGGAGCGCCAGTACCAATCATCCATGTTTTATCAATTGTTTCAGGGTCAGCTACTTCTTTCACTAATAGCATTTCTGCTGCATCTAAAAATGGCACTAGTAAAGAGTTTAAAATATAGCCAGGCTGTTCTTTATATAAAGGTAGTGGTACCATGCCGATTGCACGTGCAAATTCCACCACTTCATCAAATACTTTCATATCTGTACCTGGGTGTTTCATAATTTCAGCAGTATTGTTTACCCAAATAGTATTAGCAAAATGTAATGCTAAAAATTTCTCTGGACGCCCTGTTGCTTCTGCAAATTGACTAGGTAATAAAGTCGAAGAGTTCGTTGCAAAAATTGTTTTTGCGGGTGCAACTTTACCAAGGTTTGTGTAGAATTCAGTTTTAATTTTTACAACTTCAGGAATAGCTTCGATAACTAAATCAGCATTTGCTACAGCATCTGCTAAATCACTATTAAATGATAGACGAGCGTAAGCAGCATCCACTTCTTCCTGTGTGGCACCTAAATCGTGCTGGTACAATGGTTTTAACTTTGTAATACGCTCTTGCGCATTTTTTAAAGCTTCGTCATTAATATCGTATACAGTAACGTTAAATCCTTTAAAAGCAGACTGATAAGCAATCTGACTTCCTAAAACTCCGCTTCCTGCAACAGTAATGTTTTGATAATTCATCTGACTTCCTCCTCTGATAATGTTACATCAATATAATAGTTTCGTTACAAAATGATTTCCTTGTTACACTCCCATAGTACTGCTTCCAATGAACTAAAATCAAATAATAAACTCAATTATTATAATGATATAAAAATATGTCTGATTGCTATTCAAAATTACCTCCTTAGAGTATGTGCTGATGGATAATAAAAATAACGGCTCTAACATTTTTTTAGGTGGAGGTCTCTTATACTAGATGAGCACTGTACAAAGGATGTTGTTGTGAGTCGAAAAGACTGTGCGAGATGAGTAGTTATCCCTTATATTAATAAAAGTAGTACTTAATTAGACCTATGCAACTAATTATTTAGACGGTGTATTTATTTTTTAAATATAGGACTTTATTATAATTTTGAATAATTTACATATATTTATAGATTTGTTAACAGATGATTTAGTACACTAAATTTATGAATTGAAAGGGGAAAGAAAAATGAAGAAAACGATTTTAGCTGGAGCTTTAAGTATTGCTTGTTTTACAGGAGGTTTTGCTACACAAGCACAAGCTCAAGGCAATGACAATATTGCCAATATTATTCATCCAAATCAGGTTGTTGTAGCAACAAACCAAGCGCAGTCTATGTCTTATCAAGATATCTACAAAATGCTATTACTTTCAGAATTAGGTATTGACAATCCTGATAATATGACTGTAGTAACAACTAAAAATAGCATTACTGTGAAAATTTCACTAAAGGCAGTAATGGATAGCTATTCAGATGGGTCAAACTTATATCCTGAGGGTGAAAAAGAGTTTAAAGAAAACTACGAAGAAATTAAAAAGCTATTTGGTGATGCTATGCAAATGCGCTTTATTCAATCTGGTAATAGTTACAAGGCTGAAGTTTATGCAGAGGGAAAATGGCAAACTGCAAGTAATGAAGATGTGAATGATTGGTTGACAGTATTAAACCGTGCAGATTTTGACCTTAAACCAGGTGGTTATTTTACAGATGCAATTGGTCACTGGGCTGAAAGCTATATCCAATTACTTTATCAAGCTGGAATAGTGACAGGTGTTACGGATACAACGTTTAATCCGAATGGTCAAGTAACACGTGGACAATTAGCTGCGATGATTTTCCGTGCTTCAGGACTAGATGTTAATAAAGATTATGAAGGTCCAGCTACATACAAAGATATGCAAGGCTTCTGGGGGGCAAAGGAAGTAGCGATTTTACAAGAGTATGGCTTACTCGAAATTTTTGATGGTGAAAATTTTGAACCAAATAAACCGGCTACACGTGAGGAAATGGCTCATGTAACGGCAAGCTACTTGGAATCAGTAGAATTCGATGTAGAAAAGGCTAATAAAAATAATACTTTTACAGATAAAGGTGACATGCGTCAGGAAGCGGTAGCATCGATTGGCTTATTACAGCAATTAGGAATTATTGAAGGCGCAAATGGTAAGTTTAATCCAAAAGGCAATTTGACACGTGCGCAATTTACTAAAATCTTATCGCTTACACTGATGACAGTAAATAAATAGTAAGTGTAAAAAACCACTTTGCTAAGGCAAAAGTGGTTTTTTTACGTGCCAGTCACCGAAACAATTTTGACACAATTCATCCAGCAAGTACGTGGAACATATAGCTTAAAAGATAGCCTAATAATATATAGGTGAGAAAGGCTTTACAAGTGACTGTTTGTACATGGTGCAAAATAAACTCTGAAATACTAGCCGTACCGATTAATCCGATTGATAAGCCCATTAATATTCCTTGTGCTCTTATTGTTAAATCCCAATACTGACCAATTAAAATAAAAATGATAAAGAAAATGGAGAATCCGATGAAATAAATAAATAGCTTCCATAGCTTTTCACTTTGTGAGAGAAAAGCTGTTGTAAGTGCAAATCCTTCAGGAAGATGATGAAGAATAATGGAAGCTGTGATCGTTATACTTAATGCAGAGTTTCCTAGTAAATTGCCTACTGTAAGACAGATTGGGATTGTATGAATGACCATTGCAATGGCGAGCAAGGAAACGGAGGGATTTTGATAATTAGTAGGGTGAAATAAACTACTAAGTAGTTGAAAAACTAAATAGCCGATGAGAATGCCTAGTATAATGCCAAAAGACTTGTACATTTGAAATGAGGATGGAATGATGTCTAATATAAGCAATCCCACTAAAAATCCGCCACATAATAACGATAAGCCTTGGGCTGTATGTTGAAAAAGCTTAGAGAACACCCAAGCAATTGTTCCTCCTATACTAATGCTGAAAAAAAGAAATCCTCCAAGTATCATTGCACTCAACTGCGAAATTCCCCCGCCCCATTATAATCTGAAGTCCGTTTTACAAAATATATGCAATTCAAGGGTTTATATGAGGATACGCTGTTAAAAATATACAATCTCACTAGCTATGTAGAGCAGGAAAACATTGAACAGCAAATAAAAAGTTACAGCTCGTACAAATGAAAAGGAGCAGTAACAAGCTTCCCTTCCATCTGTAGACCGTATAGGGTTATTGAAAGACTTCTTCAATCGTTTGAGCAATTTTAATAAAATGTAAGTCTTTATCTTTTGTATATTCGATTGCGCCAGCTCCACCTAAATAAAATTGTATAGATGGATACTTTGAAGCAAAATCCTCTAATTGCTGTAAGAGAGCAGGGTGCATTTCAAAAGGCATTGTTGTTAGAGCAGACAATATAACAATTTGAGGCTGAAACTTCGAAACAAGCGATTCAATTGCCCCTAGTGCAGGTGAGCTCCCTATTAAAAATGACTTCCATCCAAGCAACATCGCTTGTAAAAGCAAAATATGGAGTGGGACTTCATGATATTCCCCTGGTAAACATGCCCCCATAATGAGCGGGGCGTTGTCTTTGTATTGATAGTTGCGTCTAATCTGTACTAAATAATCTCGAATCACCATCGTGATAACAGCTTCCTGATATTCTGACCATTCCGCTTTTTCCCATCGCATACCTACTTCATGTAACAAAGGAATAACTACAGTCGATAGAAATTTGGGTAAGCCAAGCGCATAATGGGCATCTTGAAGAATTCTGTTAATTTCTATTTCGTCACAATGCGCCCCTTTTTCTAGAAGAAGAAAAACATAATCGTTCATTTCGTGATGGATAGTTGGAACAGGAATTGGTTTAGAATCTGATTCTTGCTCTGGCTCCATTGTTTTGACAACTGTGGCCGCTTGTTTTATAGAATATCCTTGTTCGGATAGTTTTCGTACCTTTAGTAGTATTTGAATATCTTGTTCTGTGTAAACTCTATGGCCATTGTCTAATCGCTTTGGTTCAACAAGTTGATAGCGTTCTTCCCATTTTCGAATGACTTGCTTAGAAAGACCCGTTACTTCAGAAACTTGTGTAATATTATAATGCCATGTTGTTGAATTGACAGATGTCATTGTTCGTCAACCCTCTTTCCGGTTTGAAAAGTATCGAATTATCATAACAATTATACTGTAGATTTATCAAGTGGAATATTTAAACCTATAGCTCTATTTTAAACGATAAAACATAATTTGTATAATAATTGTATAACTATTAAATCTAATAGTTTGACAATATTTAATTTTTCATGATATACAGGTACTAAACAATTATGTGATTGAGGTGGAGAATTTGGCGAAATGGTGGAAACGGAAGTTAGAAGCTTCTAAAGATGAATTGTTTAGTTTGGAAGATGGCTTTGAACCAGTTATTGAATTGTCTACTATGCCAGAGTTAGAAAAACAGATGGTATTAATAGGGCTTAAACGAGAAGATTTCTACATAATAAAAGCATGTCAGCCATTTGTTCGCGACGGTATCGAAGAAGTAACGGCTGTATTTTACCAAAACATACTCGCAGTTCCATCGTTGCGTAAAATCATTGAGGAGCGTACCCAAATCGATCGCTTGAAAAAAACATTAGGGAACTATTTAATTGCAATGTTTGATGGAGCTTTTAATGTAGAAGCAATTGAAAGAAAAAGAAAGCTAGCTCGCATGCATTTTAAAATTGGCCTAGAGCCAAAGTGGTATATGGGTACTTTTCAACATATCCAAGAAGCAATCATCAATTTGATTGTGAAAGAGATGACAGCACCTGCTCTTCGTGAGCAAATTATGTTAACCATTTCAAAATTAATTAATCTTGAAATGCAAATTGTGTTGGAAGAATACGAAAAGGAAAACGTTAAAATAAGAAATGATCAATACAATCACATTAAAAATGAGTTAAAACAAAAAATATCATTAATCAGTCAAGATTTGGCTAATTTAACTGAAGAAACAAATTCGTCTATTGATGAAGTAGATGTGCAAACGACGATGATTGCACAAATAATTGAAAGAAATGTCGAGACTGTTCATCATATTAATCAAGATGCAGATGTTGGTAATCAACATGTCATGAAGTTGGAACAAGAGATGCGACATATTTATAACCGGACAGAAGAAATGGGCACATTAATCGGCAACTTAAAAGTGTCTTCGGATCGTATTATTGATATTGTTTTGCTCGTCAAAGCCATTGCAGATCAAACCAATTTGCTTGCCTTAAATGCCTCTATTGAAGCGGCAAGAGCAGGTGAACATGGTAAAGGATTCGCTGTAGTTGCTCAGGAGGTACGCAATTTAGCTGAACAGTCAAAACAATCTGTCGAGGAAATTACGAAGCTTGTTCAAACATCTACCTCTTTAACGATGCGCGCAGTTGAAATGATAGATCGTATTGAAGAAAGCGTGGCAGATGGTGTTGAGGCTGCTGTTGAAACACAATCGAAATTTCACGATATCCTACAAGCTATTGTGGAAAATGAGCGATGTATTGTACAGGTAGAAACGGATGTAAAAAATTTAGAAAAGGTAATTAGCTCTATTGGGAACGAAACACGCACTGTTGCCAGTACAGCCGATAGTTTATATCAGACAGCCATACATATGTAGATAACACATATGCTGATAGATTTTTCACTAAGATAGAACGATCTCCAACTTGTAGATCATTCTATTTTTTTTATGTCCTTGAGTAGAAACGAGCAGTCTCTGTTCATCATGGACTGTTTTAAAAGTAGCCACTACAGGTATAAAAGGGGAGAGCGTGTTTTTAAAGGAAACATGTATATCAATAATTAAAAGGCTATATAGTACCTTATATAGATAAAAATAAGGAGGGATGGCTATGAAGTGGGTTGCACTGTTAAGTTATATAGCAATGATTATAATCAATGGTTTAGCAAGTACAATCGGTATTAATGGCAAAACAACAGCGGAAATATCCAATCAAATAGAGGTACTTTTCACACCAGCAGGCTATGTTTTTGCCATTTGGATTGTGATTTATATTGTTTTGGGTATATGGATTTTTATTCATTTCTTTTCGAAAACAGAAAATCAGGAGACCGCCATTATCAATCTTGTTACATTAACGTGTCTGTTTAATATTGCGTGGCTTTTATGTTGGCATTATGCATATTTCGTATTATCCATTGTAATGATGGTAGGTCTCCTTATAAGCTTAATCTTGATATACAGTAGTTATCCAAAAGGGGATACTCGTTTTGCAGGAAGATTACCGTTCTCGATTTATTTAGGCTGGATTAGTGTAGCCTTAATGGCGAATATTAGTTTTGTACTGAAGTATTATCAATGGAATGGCTTTGGTATCTCTGAAATATGGTGGGCAAATTTATTGCTCTTTGTCGCTACATGTCTTGCTATTTATATACGCACTGTAGAAGTGGATGTTGTGTTTCCACTAGTTATTATTTGGGCTTTTATCGGCATTGCTGTCAAAAATGGAGTGGATGCAGGAAGTTTATTTTATATGCCTATACTGTATAGCGTAGTGCTCTTGATATGGATTTTTGTAGGAAAGCGGAAAGAGTAACTAGTTGACGGTAACAGCCATCAACGACATAGCAAAAAGTGTTAGATTGATTGCAGTTAATCTAACACTTTTTCGCTTTTGTCCCAGTCTCTTTCATTCATTGGATTATGGTCAAGGACCGTGCTAGTTGTTCTAATTTTGTTCTTATATGAATATAGTGGCTACTAAGTGCTGAAATAGGATGCGAAGTGTAACACTAGAAAATAAGCGTTTGGCAAAGAACGTGATGCTTTGTTATTGAAGGCAAAAAGGAGTGACTACACACGTGCTAGAGTATAGACTCGTGACAACGATTGACGAGCTTGAGTCGTATAAGGAAACTTGGACTAAGATACTTGAACGTGAAAAAAACGATAATCCATTTATAGAGTATGGTTGGGTGTCGACGTGGTGGTCGATACTTGGGTGCGAAGAAAATGTGGAAATTTACGTAGTTGAGCATAGTGGAGAGCCCATTGCATTTTTTCCATTTGTTCATGCTATTCGATTTGGTGGCATTCATCAATTTAGCTTTTTAGGACAAGGACTTGCTTCTTATATGGAGGTGATTTCCGAGAAAATTTGGAAAGAGAAAGTGGTGCAATATTTATTAAAAGAACTGACAAACCAATATAAACGGGTTCTTTTCTTGTTCCATGGTTTGCTTGAAAGTAAGGATACTTCTCAGATTTTAGAAAAGTTTACTTTAGAACGACAATTGCCCCATTCAATTTTTCGTGTGGTCACACCTTATATAGATTTTAGAGCAATTGAATTACCGGATTTTTTAAAGAAGCATAAGCGTAAATTTAAAAGTATTTATCGTCGAGAGAAACGATTAAAAGAATATGGTCAACTTACGTTTCAAAAAGTTGATGATGGAAATTTAGATAATATGTTTCAGTTGTTCGAAAGAAGATGGCAAAAGAAAGTAGATACGAGTGGATTTACAAAAGAGCGGACGCGGGCATTTATTGAACAGCTCGCAAAACAACAAAATGAAGCACTTGCTTTAAAAGTTCATCGTTTGCAATTTGAAAATATTTGGATTGGCTTTACAGTAGATATTTGCTGTCGAGGCAGAAACTTTTGTCACACAATGGGGCATGAGCCGGATTTCAATATGTTCGGACCTGGAAGATTGATTGAGAAGGAAAATATGCTACAAGCACATAGTACAAACTTACATCTTTACGATTTTGGCAGTGGCTACGAACCGTATAAGTTTGAATGGTATACTCATTTAGATTTTACAAGAAAATTCATTATGAGTACGACAGGAATTAGGGAGCGACTATTTCGAAATGCAATGGTGCTCCATGAAACGATTTTAACAATAGTAAAAGCAAATCGCAGAATTGTTGAATGGAAACGTAATACATTAGGAGAAATGCGATACTGGTTGACAAAGGCAACTTTGCACGAGTGGTTTTCAATGCTAAAATGTAGGGTTTTTAGTGGACGGGTATTTCATATTTATTATTTACAGTCAAAACGAGGTCATAACAAATCGAACTTTCGTGAAATTTATATTCAATCCGTACTGGAACACGATAAGCGTTCCGAGCTCCTTATGCATTATTTTAAAGGCTATAAACTGTACGGACAAAGCAAACAGGAAGTCGCTTATTTGCGACATGATCAATTGATACGTGAGGAAGCAATTGGATTTATACAGGAGTTGCCACCGAATACTACATATATTAAAAATTATGAACTACCGAACCTCCAAATAATAGTCGGGGAAGTGCAACGAGAAGGGCGAGCAATTTGTACGTCTGCCAATTGGTTTGAATGGAGGAAACGTAAGAAGTTGTCAGCATTGGGATTTCAAAAGGTAGAACGTGTATGGGTCAATCAATTTTTTAAATGGAAAAAAATATATCGTCAACAGGATAAATGGGAAAAGTATTTGTTAAAACAAGGGCATAAATTAGAGCATATTTGGCATCTAGCCATACTTTCCTTGCTTATATAACAAAAAGAGGCGGGGACATAACTAAAAAATTTAAAGAACAGAGGAAAGGTGTTCATAATTTTTTGCTATATGAACTTAGCTATTCTTACTTTTTCAATAAAAAAATTAGAAGTGTTCACTAGTTGTTGGTAGCGAAGGCGGTGACTCCAGCGGGAACAGCACATAATGTTAGACGCAACAGACCGCGCGTTAGCGAGGGTTGCGGCTTACGGTGTGCCCGCGGAAAGCACCGCTGTAGCGGACAACAACGGTATAGCAAAAAAGTGTTAGATTGATTGGGTTCAATCTAACACTTTTTCTCTTTTGTCCTAGCCTCTTTTTTAGCTTGTCTAAATTTAATTGTAACTATCATGCTGTAATGCAGGTGATATTTTGTTAACGTAGTGCATTAGCAAAAATCAAATTAAAAGTGAATGCCTGGTTTATCAATAAGCTTACAGCCTGTGCCATATTTCGCTTTTAAGGCACCTTTAAAGTGTGTTTGTTCAAGCTCTGGAAATGCCTGCTTCCATAGTTCGAATACATTATGATTTGACGCTGTGCCGTCTTTTGTTAGGCGGACAATATGGAAACCGTATTCGTCATTACAACGAGCGAGTGGACGATTTTCTCGCACTGTCATAATGCGTCCGCTTGCCGTTATTTCATAGAGTCCTTCATAGCCTGCAATTGCACGGCTTTCTTCATCTAAATTAGTTGTTTTAATAACTGCCTTGTCAACAGGTTTTTGTTCTTTAGCAGGCGCTTCGGGTTTCTTTTCCTCTGGAAGTTGTTCAACAATAATAAAATCTTTATTGGAAGCTTTATCGCTCATTGTTGCCATTACATTCATAATGGAGCCTACATAATGTAATGGTTTGTCGCTACCTTCTTCATAGACAAAAATATTATAGTCGGTTTTATTTACCTTTTTCATAATAATGTTTCCTGTCGTAATCGTAAAACCGATAAATTTGTTTTTATTTAGTGCTTGCAATGCTTGTTGCTTTGTTAAAGTCATTATTAATTCTCCTAAAAAAATGTTTTTTCTATTTTACCATAAAATTAGTAGTACTGTTTTCTAATGCTTGTTGCAATTGCCCATAGGAAAGAAAAATGCAAAAATACAGTTTGGTAAATTTAAGAAAAATATGTAAAGGATGCTTTACAAAATAAAGAAAGTAAAGTACACTTTACGTAAAGTTAGCTTTACATAGGGGTGGTGAAAAATGAAACAACGCATAAAAGAGCTGAGGGCTTCCTTTGGTTGGACACAGGAACAGCTATCCGAAAAACTAGGTGTTTCTAGACAAACGATTATTTCGATAGAGAATGGTCGTTATAATCCGTCTTTAGAACTGGCGTATAAGATTGCAAAATCATTTCAACTAAGTATTGAAGAAGTATTTATTTTTGAGGAAGGTAGTGATGCATGATGACTTTGGAACAAATGCTAGGTTTTCTTGGTATCGTATTAGGACTTTCAGGCGGTCTTTTTGGACTTTGGTGGGGACGTAGAATGGCTGCACGTAAAAATGGGCTAGATGAAAGATATGAAAAAATTACAGTTCATTCACTGGCAACTGGCTGGAAAATAACGATTATCTCCATCTATCTGCTACTCCTTTTAGTGATTCTTGGTACGCAGTTTTCTACTGCCCAAGTATTAGGGATTCTGTTATTCATTCATATGGCAGGATGGGCATTTTCAACATTGTATTATAATTTAAAGTTTTAGAGTGGAAGGGGGCAAATTCAATATGCAACATCAGTTTAGTATGAATTTATCTTGGTCACAAGGAAGAAATGGTACAGGCAATTTATCAGCCGCTCATTTGAAAACAAATGTATCTATTCCTCGGGAAATGAATGGGCCAGGAATAGGAACAAATCCGGATGAGATGTTATTGGGTGCTTCCGCAACTTGTTATTTAATTACATTTGCTGCTTTACTTGAAAATTCTAAAATTCCTGTCGTGGCATTATCAATGGAGGCACAAGGGTTTGTCGATGTAACGGATGGTGTTTTTACATATGAAAAAATTATCCACAAACCGAATGTCAAAGTAGCTCATCTCACGGAGCGTGAGGAAAGACGTATTAATCGATTGGCACATAAAGCAGAACAAACTTGTATGATTAGTAAAGCTTTAAAAGGAAATGTGCAAATTGAATGTCACCTTCAAATTGAACATACGACTGATGGTCAACCAGCCACCTCAACGATTTAATGATGAAAGGAATTATGCTAGAAGTTTTTCTAGCGTAATTCCTTTTGTCATTTTTACATAGTATTTACTTGGACTGAAATAGTTCTATAAATGGGCGAAATGAATATATAAAGTTAAGCACTAAAAAAATGAAAAGGGTGATGTATTGCACGTACAGACAGCCGAGACACTCACATTTTACGGTCAGTATGGAAAACGAATTTTTGATATAGTAGGGGCACTTATTTTATTGCTTTTAACAATTCCTCTTATGATAGCTATTTTCCTCCTATTACTTATTACTACTGGACGCCCCATCTTTTTCAAACAAATTCGAACGGGATATGATCATCAGCGTTTTATCATATGGAAATTAAGGACCATGTCCATACAGGCAACACCTGTCAATATGCCTGTGATATGTACAGATGGTATACCAGATGATTACTATTTTAAAACTGACCAAGATACGCGCATTACAAAAATTGGTGCAGTCCTTCGTAAGTTAAGTATTGATGAAATTCCACAGCTTTTAAACGTATTAAAAGGTGATATGAGTATTGTTGGGCCCAGGCCTGAAATTCCTGCAATTACAAATAGCTATAGCGCATTACAAGCACGTCGTTTGGAAGTAAAGCCAGGTTTAACAGGGCTTGCCCAAATTAACGGTCGCTCTAATATATCGCATGGACAAAAAATTTCCTATGACCTTCACTATGTGGACCATGTAACTTTTTGGATGGATGTAAAAATTGTTGTGAAAACACTTTTTGTCGTACTGGCCAGAACAGGTGCTTATTGAAAGCAGGAGGTGGAGGATACTGAAGATTGTTCAACTAATCACACGTATGGATAAGGTAGGTGGCGCTCAAAAGCATGTCGAGGCGCTTGCTATAAAATTAAAGCAAGATGCCCATGAAGTGACGATTGTGACAGGGAGTTATGATGCATCATTATGGCGCTTACAAGAGGCGCAAATTGAAGTTATTAGTATCCCAGCCATGCAGCGAGCAATTCATCTGACAAAAGATATGCAAGCGCTTTGGCAATTACGAGCAGCTTTTAAAAAAATGCAGCCTGACATTATTGCGGCACATTCTTCTAAAGCAGGTGCAATTGGACGTGTTGCCGGTCGTCTTTTACGTATTCCAACAATTTTTACTGCGCATAGCTGGAGCTTTACAGAGGGAGTGCCGCCCAAAAAACAATTAATGTATCGTCAGCTTGAAAAAACTGTCCAACCACTCACAACAAAAATTATTACCGTTTCTGATTATGATCGCAAGTTAGCGCTAGCGAAGGGAATCGCACCCGCTCATAAAATGCAGACCATTCATAATGGTATAGAACATTTAGAAAGCATAATGGCACCAAATAGAGTATGGAATGAACAGCCTCAACTTGTTATGGTCGCTCGCTTTGAGATACCGAAAAGACAGGATCGATTGCTAGAAGCTTTGTTGGCGTTACGTGACATTCCTTGGCATCTTCAATTTATTGGGGATGGTTCTTTACGTCTGCCATTAGAAAATTATGTGAAAGACAAAGGGTTATCAGAGAGAGTGACCTTTTTAGGCAATCAATTGGATGTCACAACACTACTTGCTGAAAGTCAAATCTTTGTATTGTTATCCGACTGGGAGGGCCTGCCTATTTCAATTATTGAAGCGATGAGAGCTGGGCTTCCCATTATTGCGACGGATGTTGGTGGAGTGAATGAATTAGTGACTGATGGTGAAAATGGATTTTTAATTCCTCGTGACGATGAAAATCAGAGTCTATTAATAAAAAAACTAAAACAGCTTTTAGCAGATAAAACACTTTGCGAAAAAATGGGCGATGCAAGCGAACGCCGTTTTTTACGAAACTTTACGTTTTTGCCTATGTATCAAAAGACGCTCGATATTTATGAACAAGCTATTTCAAAGTTTGCTAAGAAGGGTGATTAAATTGCAATTACTTCGCATTCGAACGGACGATGAACTTGTGCTTTATAAGGAGATATGGGATGACATTTTAGCGCATGAACAAAATGATAATCCATTTATTGAATATGCATGGTTTTATAACTGGTGGATTACGATTGGAAGAAAAGAACGAGTGGAGCTATATGCTGTTCAAAAGGATGAGGATATTATAGCGTTTTTGCCATTTACGGTAAAAATGCTTTGGGGAGTGCGCATATATGCCTTTACAGGTGAAAAAATAGCTCATTATACAGGAATCGTCGCAAGGAAAGAGTGGCAACTTTCTGCCATTACGTTCGTATTTGATGAGCTTATGAAAAAGCACCGCCACGTATTATTTTCCTTTCATGGATTACTAGAAAGTAAAGAATCATCAAAAGTAATCGAGCAGTATTTTGTTGAAAAGCAATTACAACCTCGTATTTTTCGAGATGTAACACCGTATCTCGCCTTTTGCGAAGTTGATTTCGATAGCTATTTTAAGGAAAGGGAAAAAATGCATGATGTCGAACGTCGGAAAAATAAGCTGCGAACATTTGGCTATTTGCGCAAGAAATCGCCTGTACAAGAAGACCTAAGAGCATTGTTTCAGTTATACGATAGATGTTGGCTAAAAAAAATAGATACGAGTGAGTTTACAAAAGGGAAGAAAAAAGATTTCTTTGAAAGGCTTATGCTACTGCAAGGGGAAGCAATGCAAGTCGAGGTAGATGCTCTTGCTTTTGACAATCAATGGCTAGCTTTTAACTACGGTATTTGTTGTCGGGGACGTTATGTAACGTATGCAAGCGGTTATGAGCCCAACTTTACAAGTTTTGGGGTAGACCACTTACTGAATCAATCCACAATAAAACGTATTTTTACAGAAAACTACCTTTTGTACGATATGAGTGCTGGTTATGAGCCTTCTAAATTCGCGTGGCGTTCTGGCATTGATTTTACAAGGCGGCTAGCGGTGAGTAGTAACACGAAGCGTGCCAAGTTATTATTTAGACGATTTGTATGGAAGGAACGCATAAAGGAAATGTTGCGCAGTAATCAGCGCGTTGTCAAATGGACACGTCATACGCTTGGTCATTTACGCTATTTAGTAAAGTATGGGAAAGGGAAAGATTGGCTAGAATATGGACAACAATTCGTTGAAAAGTTTGTTCGTTTAAAGCGCGTGGAATTGTACGAGTTATCCCCAACGGATCGAGTAATACCACAGCAACCAGTAGGAGAGTTGTTTGAGGAAATGACGATTCAAGAGGCGATACAAATCGATCAGGAAGAGCTTATTTCCTTATTGTCTAAGGGATATACCATCTATAAAGATTCCTTTGCTCAAACGAGTAAGCCTGCTTTTGCTTTACATACGGAAAATTTACGTGTGGATGCATTGCAAATTGTTGAGCCATTGCCAAAGCAAACCTATTTTTTAACTTATGATCTCTATAAAAATATCGACATTATCACAGCATATATTCAAAAAGTAAAACCAGATAAAACACTGTGGATAACGGCAAATTTTTGGCAATGGCGTAAGCGAAAACGTCTACAACAAATAGGCTATAAACGTATTTCTCGAATGAAGCATTTTAAATGTGCTCGTTATGAGCGCAATCATGTAGAAAATTACACAGAGAGTGGGGGCGATGTTCATTCTATCCATTAGAAGTAAGCGATGGAATATCGCGATGCAGCATATTTACTTTGCAGAAAAGATAGCAAATACTAGAAAGCCGATGAAGTTAGTTTGTCACACACATTCACTTGTTCCAAGTCGTAAGTTGATTAAGCGTGAAGCGGTTCATATTCGATTAACAGATCATGAGTACATGATGTTGAGTGCACTGTCGAAAAACACTCGAAAACTATTGCGTCGTGCACAAGAAGAGTCCTATCAAGTTTTCTTATATAAAGAGCCTTCGGAGGATAATTTACGAGCATTTCAACAGTTTTATAATGAGTTTGCCAAAAGGAAAAAAATCGACCAAATAAATAAGCCTCAAATGGAAGCAATCATGCTATTAAATCAACAACATGCTTTGTTATTGTCAGAGGTGCGGAGTATTTGTGGACAAACCTTATGCTATCGACTGGATATTGTCCATGCACAAAAAGCGATGTCCTATTATGTAGCGACCTGTCATGCTAGCGCATTACCTACACATTTAAAACGTCCTATGCGCTATGCGAATCGTTTCTTGTTATGGCACAATTTCATGTATTTAAAACAGCAAGGGTTCGTTCTATATGATATGGGTGAGCTAACAGATATCGAAACGGTTCGTCAATTTAAATTGAGTTTCGGTGGACAAGTTGTAAACGTATATTCTGGTTACATCGCACATTCGAGAATAAGTGCGTTGTTATTGGGCGTGCAAAAGTGGAGAAAATAGCAAGCAAAGTCAATCATGGAGGTTTTGTTATTTCCTTGGACTTTGAGCTAAATTGGGGTGTCCATGATGTATTTAGGTATGGGCAATATAATAAAAACTTATATGGAGTACGTCAGGCCTTACCTAAAATCCTAATGCTGTTTAAGGAATATGAAATTCATGCAACATGGGCCACTGTTGGCTTATTATTTGCGGAGTCTAAGGGAGAAATGGCGCACTACTTGCGAGGCATTCCAGTGAAGTACGAGCAAATGAAGTATGCAGCACATTCACAACTTGCAAAAGTAGGTGAAAATGAGCAAGAAGATCTTTTACACTTTGGCAAATCGTTAATAGAACAAATTATTCAAACACCTTATCAGGAAATTGGTAGTCATACGTTTTCGCATTATTATTGTTTAGAGAGTGGACAAATTGAATCGGATTTTGAAGCGGATTTGCAGGCGATGTCCATGATTTGTGAAGGATATATTGCACCGATGAAGTCGATTGTTTTTCCACGTAATCAGGTAAACGACAACTATTTTGCTGCGTGTCAGCAAGCAGGCTATGTTTGCTATAGAGGAAATGAACGGCATGATTTATACAATCCGAAAAAGTTCACAAAAAAAAATCGACTATCATTAGGTGCAATGAAATGGCTGGATAGCTATGTTAATATTACGGGCAATCATATGGTCCGATTAGAAGAAATGAAAGAGGATGCATTTATTAATGTTCGAGCAAGTGCATTTTTAAGGCCTTACAGTCGTATTTTACGTGCATTTGAGCATCGCAAGATACAACGAATTAAAGAAGGGATGCTTGCTGCTGCTAAGGAAGGGGCCTTTTATCATTTGTGGTGGCATCCACATAATTTTGGAAGACATATTGATAAAAATTTAGCGATGCTTGAGGAGCTTTTGCAATATTATCAAGAATTGCAAAGAGACTATGATTTCCAAAGCTATTCCATGTACGAGGTAGCAATGCTATGTAAGCAATAACATTTCTGTATAGAGTGTTATTGCTTTTTTTGTCTTGCTGTGAAATTTAGTTGCTACTCTAAAGAGGGCAATGAAGCGTGCGCTAAAATTAACTCGCTGAATGTTACAGATTTGAAAAGGTACTATTCGAGCAGTTTCGAACATATGGATTCATTTTGCGCTAATGTCTAATGGATCGTTAGGTTTTATAGAAATTTTAAGAGAATAAGAGGGAATTGCGCGGGGCGTGACGAAGATGTAAGTACCTTACTATAGGGCTGCTTTACATTGACTAAGCGTGTTCATATTTTAGTGAGATCATAGTAATGAAAAGTTCACTTAACGGATGAGGGTTATACATAGACAAAGGGGAGTTAGGGATGAAGGACAAGCAACAAAAGCCAATTTGGATTCAAAATATTTCTCAATTAGTAACACTTGCAAGTGACAAGAAAGGACCGCGAGTACGAGAAGCAATGCGAGAGCTTGCTATTATTGAAGGAGGAAGTGTTTGGCTTGAAGATGGTGTGATTCAAGATCTTGGTACAACACGAGAAATGATATTAAAATATTTACCCCGTGCAGAGGAAGCGGAGATTGTCGATGCTACAGGGAAAATTGTCACGCCCGGTTTGATTGATCCTCATACCCATGTTGTTTTTGGCGGTAGTCGTGAACATGAATTTGAGATGCGTTTAGAAGGCGCGAGCTATATGGACATTATGAATGCTGGGGGAGGCATCCATGCAACAACTCGAAAAATGCGCTCGTTGACAGAAGAACATATCTTCAATCAGACGACGAGACGCTTGGACTTATTTTTACAACATGGTGTTACGACGTTAGAAAGTAAAAGTGGCTATGGCTTAGACTTAGAAAACGAGTTAAAACAATTACGGGTTATGCAACGATTGCAAAATAAGCATCCGATGGACATTGTGCCGACCTTTATGGGCGCACATGCAGTACCAGAAGAATATCGAGAAAACCCAGAGCACTTTGTTAACTTAGTTATTGATGAGATGATTCCTGCAGTGGTGGAAGAAAAGCTTGCAAAATTTATTGATGTATTTTGTGAAGTCGATGTCTTTACACCCGAGCAAGCAGAACGTATTTTATTGGCTGGCAAGGCACAAGGGCTTATACCTAAAATACATGCCGATGAAATTGAAGAAAATCAGGGGGCGCATGTTGCGGCAAGAGTAGGTGCTATTTCTGCTGAGCATTTATTAAAAGTGTCGGATGAAGGTATTGAAGAACTTGCTAAATCGGGCGTAATTGCATGCTTATTACCAGCAACAGCATTATATTTAGGTGAAAAACCAGCACGTGCCCGAGATATTATTGACGCAGGTGTACCTGTAGCGATTTCGACTGATTGTAATCCAGGTTCATCGCCAACGATTTCGCTGCCACTTGTTATGAACTTAGCATGCATCACAATGAAAATGACGCCGGCAGAAAGCTTATGTGCCGCTACCTATAATGCGGCTTGTGCATTGCAAATTGAAGATCGCGTAGGCTCTATCGAAATTGGAAAACAAGCTGATTTAGTGCTTTGGGATGTCCATAATCATCAAAAATTACATTATATTTTTGGTGTGAATCATGTGAAAAAGGTTTGGAAAAAAGGTGTGAAGGTGGTAGGTTAAGATGTTTATCCAACCTGAATGGCAATGGAAACAAGAAAACGGCTCAGGCATGCATCAGTGGATTAAGCAAAAGCAAAACCCACATGCAAATGATGTAGATATTATTGTCTATGGAGCCTTATTATCTTATGCGAGCGATCCTATGAAAAAAGCGCAGTATCCTACTGCTTTTCGGAAAGCGTGGTCAAGCTTTCAATCCTATAATTTAGACGAACAAGTAGATTTGCGTTCATTAGCAATTGTTGATATTGGAGACGTGGCAATCGACTCGACCAATCGCATGCTTTCGGAATCTGCTATTGAGGCAGCCGCTGAAAACTTAAGTATCGCTTATCAGAAAAGCTTCACTTGCCTGATTGGTGGTGACCATGCAATCACGGCTTGTTCATTAAGAGGGATTAAAAATGCTTTTCCGAATGAGCGAATTGGCATTATTCAACTTGATACGCATTTAGATGCAAGAAATCAAGAAGATATAGGTTTAGCAATGAATTCACCGATTCATCAACTAATCGCATCAGGCGTTGTAGAGGGGAAACATATGTATAACGTTGGCTTGCATGGCTTTTTTAATTCACCAGAAATGATTTATTATGCTCGTGAGCAAGGAATTCATATGATTACGTTAAAGCAGATGCGACGTGATGGTATCCAGTTGACTATCCGTGAAATGCTACGTCAGCTTATGTATGAGGTAGATAGGATTTATGTATCCGTGGATTTAGATGCATTGGATATTACGTTTGCCCCAGACGTACCTGCAGCCACACCTGGTGGATTAACGGCCTATGAATTATTTGATATTTTAAAGCTGATTGGTGAAAATGAAGGTGTACGGCATATTGACTTTATTTACCCTGATCCAAAACAAAATGAACTTCGCTTAGAAACGGTGAAAACGGGGGTTACTGCATTTTTGCAATGGCTGACCGGCATTCAATTGGATCATCGTAATCGTATATCAAGGAAAGAAAAGGCAGGCTATGGAGCTACTCCATAGTCTGTTTTGCTACGGGCGGACGCTTCCCGCGGGCACATCTAAATTGTTTGGGTGCCTGACACCTTCCTAAAATTGTTTGAGTGCCTGGCACCTTAAACTGTTATAATAGAATAATAGATAAGAGAGGATTTTTATTATGACTACAAAACCTAAATTACTCATTGTTGATGGTATGGCGTTGTTATTTCGTTCTTTTTTTGCATCAGCAGCAATGGGGCATTTTATTCGATTAAAGGACGGCACACCAACGAATGGTGCGCAAGGATTTGTGCGCCATGTGTTGACGGCACAATCTATTATGCAACCAACACATTTAGCTATTTGCTGGGATATGGGGGCACAAACATTCCGCAATGAATTATATGATGGCTATAAAGCTAACCGTCCAGCACCGCCAGAGGAGATGCTTCCTCAATTTGATATGGCTAAAAATTTAGCTCAACATATCGGATGGCAAAATTTTGGCGTTGTCGGTATGGAGGCGGATGATTTAATCGGCTCGATGATTACGAAGTGGCAGGATGAAGCTGATATTACGGTTATTAGTGGGGATAAGGATTTATTACAATTGCTCACACCGACAACGCAAATTGCTTTTACAAAAAAAGGTTACACTGAATATGATCTTTATACACATACACGCTTTAAAGAAGAATATGGTATAGAGCCAATTCAATTTGCGCAAGTAAAAGCGTTTATGGGTGATACGAGTGATGGCTACCCAGGCGTTAAAGGAATTGGACCTAAGCAGGCACTGACACTTATTCAAATGTATGGCTCGATTGATAATGTGATCGCTTCCTTAGAGGACTTAAAGCCTGGTCAGCGTACCAAAATTAAAGACAATCTGGATATGCTGAAGTTATCACATGAACTTGCAACGATACAAACGAATGTACCGATTGAAGCCGATTTTGCTCATTTAGCAGTACCAAACTATGAGCACCAGACGATTAATGCAATAGAGGAACGTGGCTTTACACTTATTGCGAAGCAAGCACGTTCATTGTATGCCCTTAGTTAGGTGCTATTTTAACGAAGCGTAACACGTTTTGATTTTGTTGAAATAGAGCACTACGAATTTGACTGTCGCGATTGTTTCCTCCGTTATCGTGGAAAATTAACAATAGCTTATCATCTTGTACTTCATAACCAATAAGTGGTACCCAATGGTAGGCAAAGGTCGATTTTTTATCAAACCATTGTAGGCTAAAATAACGGTCAAAGCGCATTGCCACGGGGCGACCTGCGTCAATTTCTTGCAGCGCCTCTTTTAATGTGCAATTGCGTATGTCCCATGTCGGTAACAGCTTTCGAAGGTTAGTAATTAAACGCCATTTAAACAAACCAACTTTGGTGCAACCAAGGATTTGGTAAAGGTCATTTACCGATGGAGCTGACAGGTCAAAGTACTTCAGGATGACATGGACTGTTGTCGGCCCACAGGCAGAGTTACGATAATGAGGTGCAATAGATGCATCGTATTGTGATTTTCCTTGTAATGACAAATGCTGTTTCATTATTATCTCCCTTCCAAAAAACGCTTTATAATCTACGTGTTTTTAATAAGGTGTTTGCTTTCGATTGATATAGAAGAAAAAATAGTATGCCAAGGGATACCCAGCATACTATTTTTTCTTTTGTTACGATTTATTATTGTTGAGCAGCTAAAAACTCCGTAACTTGTTGTGGTGTTTTAGCGTTCGCACTATGTAAGTGGGCTAATTTTTCACCGTTTTGGAAAATTAATAAACTTGGAATACCCATTACATCGTATTTATCAGCGATTTCTGGCAGCTCGTCACGGTTAAGCTCATACCAATCAAATTGGTTGTATTCTTCAATAATTGGGTCGATGAACATATTCATACGTGTGCAATCTGGGCACCATCCAGCATAAAATTTTACAAGTACTTTTTGTTCACCAGAAATAAGCCCATTAAATTGTTCTGCAGTTGTTATTGTTTTCATTAGTAAATCACTCTCCTTGCTTTCCATTTTACACATTTTCTCTTCAACCTGAAAGTTATCTGTTTGGGATATGTGAAAGCTACTTATTGTCTTGTTTTCGCTCGTAAAAAACAAAAAAAGTTGTATATCGCAAAAATAATTATAGAAAAAAGATTGCTAATTTAGACAAAATAATCTACACTAAAAACAGAAAAAGTAGTTTTATTTTCATTCAGTGGAAGACATTTCTCGTAATTTAAGAAAGTGAATTGAGTGAAAATAAGTCTCTGGCGATTGTCACAGATTTTGAGCAATGGTAGTGTAAAACTTCGCATTCATGCTAGATGGGTCAAAATCTATGCGCAAAAACGCCGAAGCACAATTTTGATTTTTTTTGACCAAAAAATGAATGGTCATTCATTCAATGGGAGAATAAGGGGGAATTGCTTGTGACTTACAACATTAAAAAAGCGGCTGTTCTAGGTTCTGGGGTAATGGGTTCTGGAATTGCAGCACATTTAGCAAACATCGGTATTCCAACATTATTATTAGACATTGCACCAAAGGAACTAACGAAAGAGGAGGAAGCAAAGGGGCTTACGTTAGCACATCCAGCTGTAAGAAACCGCTTTGTAAATGGAGCTCTTCAAAAGTTATTAAAGCAAAAACCAGCACCACTTACTTCTAAGAAAAACTTATCGCTTCTAACGGTGGGGAATTTTGAAGACGATTTAGACAAACTGAAAGATGTCGATTGGATTATTGAAGTTGTCGTAGAAAATCTAGTGATTAAACAAAGCCTGTATGAAAAAATTGATGCTGTTCGTACGCCAGGTACAATAATCAGTTCTAATACATCGGGCATTAGCATTAATGCGATGGCTGAAGGACGTTCAGAAGATTTCCAACAACATTTTTTAGGGACACACTTCTTCAACCCTCCGCGCTATTTAAAATTACTTGAAGTAATCCCGGCAACGACAACTGCACCAGACGTTGTTGACTTTATGAAAAAATTCGGTGAGGACATTCTTGGGAAAGGTGTTGTATTGGCTAAGGATACACCAAACTTTATTGCCAATCGCATCGGCACATACGGTCTGTTAATCACTTTACAGCAAATGATGCAAGGTGGTTATTCAGTCGGAGAGGTAGATTCAGTGACAGGACCGCTCATTGGTCGCCCAAAATCAGCTACTTTCCGTACATTAGATGTCGTTGGCTTAGATACATTTATCCATGTGGCAAAAAATGTATATGACCAAACGACAGGAGAGGAACAGCAAGTATTTGCAGTACCTGAGTTCCTACAAAAAATGGTGACAAACGGCTGGCTAGGTGCAAAGTCTGGTCAAGGTTTCTTCCAAAAGAAAGGAAAAGAAATTTTAGAAATTGACCCACATACTTTAGCTTATAGTCCAGCTAAAAAATTACAAACACCTTCGATTGAAATGGCGAAACAAACGCGCGGACTAGCGAACAAAGTGAAGGCATTAACATACGCAAAAGATCGTACAGGTGAGCTTTTATGGGGAATTTTTGCACCTACACTAATTTACTCTGCGCAGTTACATGGTGAAATTGCTGATGATATCGTCGCAATAGATAATGCCATGAAGTGGGGATTCGGCTGGCAGCAAGGTCCATTTGAAATTTGGGATGCCATTGGTGTAACTGAATCTGTTGCGAAAATGGAGGCAGAAGGTCGAGAGGTTCCACTATTTGTGAAAGATATGTTAGCACAGGGCTTTACTACATTCTATTCAGAAATAGACGGTGATGTAGCGTATTATAACGGTTCACAATACGTGAAAGTTCCAGTGAATGAAAAAGAAATTAACTTAAAGCGTTATAAGAAAAAACATGGTGTTATTAAGTCCAATAGCGGTGCTAGCCTAATAGATTTGGGTGACGGTATTGCGTTACTAGAGTTCCATTCCCAATCCAATGCCATCGGTTTAGATATTATTCAAATGATTAACTACGCAATAGATGAAGTAGAAGCAAATTATAAAGGCTTGGTAATCGGAAACCAAGGCAAAAACTTCTGTGTCGGAGCGAACTTAGGCATGATTTTAGTAGAAGCACAGGATGATAACATCTTCGAACTAGATTTTGTTATTAAAGCATTCCAAGATGCTATGCAAAAAATAAAATATTCAAGAAAACCAGTTGTCGCTGCACCGTTCGCTATGACATTAGGTGGGGGCGCAGAAGTATGCTTACCTGCTGCACATATCCAAGCGACAATGGAAACTTATATGGGCTTAGTAGAAGTCGGTGTTGGCTTAATTCCAGGCGGTGGCGGTAACAAAGCACTTTACCAAAAATTCTTAAAAGGTTTACCGCATGGTGTGGAAGTAGATTATCAACATATTGCCAATAAAGTGTTTGAAACAATTGCCATGGCGAAAGTATCAACTTCAGGTGAGGAAGCACGAGACAATAACTTCCTAAACTTTGCAGATGGTATTTCAGTCAATGCAGATCACCAAATTTATGATGCAAAGCAGGCTGCTTTGGCACTTTATGAGGCAGGCTACCAACCACCGGTGCCAACAAAAGTTCCTGTTGTCGGTGCATCAGGTTACGGTACGTTACTAATCGGTGCTCAAGGGATGTTTGAATCAGGTTTCATCAGTGAACATGATTTAAAAATTGCCAAGAAGTTAGCGTATGTTATCGCAGGTGGAAAAGTTCCATACGGCACATTAGTAGATGAACAATATCTCTTAAACTTAGAGCGTGAAGCATTCCTAAGTTTAGTAGCAGATCCACTATCGCAACAAAGAATGCAACATATGTTGTTAAAGGGAAAACCACTTCGTAACTAATTAGATAGATGACTATATTTGCACATGAAACAAAGGGGGATTTAGACGATGCGTGAAGCCGTTATTGTAGCAGGAGCACGAACTCCTATTGGAAAAGCGAAAAAAGGTTCATTAGCAACAGTAAGACCAGATGATTTTGGGGCAGCAGTTGTCAAAGAGACATTGAAAAGAGCGGGCTATGAAGGGCCTATTGATGACTTAATTTTAGGGTGTGCAATGCCTGAAGCAGAGCAAGGCATGAATGTTGCACGAAGCATTGGTGCACTTGCAGGGCTACCGGATACGACACCTGCTTTGACTATTAACCGTTTTTGTTCATCGGGTTTACAGGCAATAGCGTATGCAGCTGAACGTATTATGCTTGGTCATTCAAAGGCAATTCTTGCTGGCGGTGTTGAGTCTATGAGCATGGTACCAATGGTAGGGAATACACCACGCTTAAATCCAACATTAGCCGAAACAGCCCCTCAATATTATATGGGGATGGGGCATACAGCAGAGGAAGTCGCACGACAGTATAATGTTAGCCGTGAAGATCAAGATGCATTTGCTGTACGCTCGCATGTGCTTGCAGAAAAAGCAATTAAAGAAGGTAAATTCAATGATGAAATCGTCCCAATTGAAGTAGAACAACATTATGTGGATGCTAATAATAAACTACAGGTGAAAAAATTTACTTTCAGTATGGATGAGGGGGTACGTCCTGGCACATCTGTAGAAGGCTTAGCGAAACTTCGCCCTGCCTTTCATGTAAAAGGTAGTGTGACAGCAGGTAACGCTTCACAAACTTCTGATGGTGCAGCAGCAGTTCTTGTGATGGATCGTGAGGAAGCTGAAAAGCTAGGGATGACACCAATGGCGAAGTTTTTAGGCTTTGCGGTAGGTGGTGTCCCACCAGAAGTGATGGGAATCGGTCCAATCGTTGCAGTACCGAAAGCACTTGATATTGCCGGTTTATCTATAGAGGACATCGATTTGTGGGAAATTAACGAAGCATTTGCTTCACAGTCTTTACAAGTTGTACGTCATTTAGGCATCGACCAAGAGAAGGTTAATGTCAATGGTGGCGCAATTGCATTAGGACATCCACTTGGCGCAACCGGTGCAATTTTAACATTAAAACTTATTCATGAGCTGAAACGTCAAGGTAAAAAATACGGAGTTGTCACAATGTGTATCGGCGGCGGTATGGGCGCTGCTGGAGTATTTGAGATTCTATAAGTTATGTGAAAATTGTTTAAGAATTGCGAATTGTATGTGTGCCTGGCACCGAAAAATAAGGAGGAATTGGACATGACAGAAAAAACTACAGATATCATTAAAGGCGGCGGATTTATTATTGAGGATGTGGCGTTAGATCGCGTATTTACACCTGAAGATTTTACAGATGAGCAAAAAATGATCGCCAAAACAACGGAAGAGTACGTTGCGAATGAAGTATTACCTGTCGTTGAAAACTTAGAACATCATGAGTTCGAGCATTCAGTACGTTTACTAAAAACTGCTGGTGAGCTAGGCCTTTTAGCGGCGGATGTACCTGAAGAATATGAAGGTCTTGGTTTAGATAAAATTTCTTCAGCATTAATCGCAGAAAAAATGTCTGTAGCAGGTGGTTTCTCGATTACACATGGTGCGCATGTGGGGATTGGTTCATTACCAATCGTGCTTTTCGGGAACGAAGAGCAAAAGCAAAAGTATTTACCAAAGCTTGCTTCAGGTGAGTTAATTGCAGCTTATGCTTTAACTGAGCCAGGTTCAGGTTCCGATGCATTAGGTGCTAAAACGACTGCCAAGCTAAATGCTGCTGGTACTCATTATGTTTTAAATGGTGAAAAACAATGGATTACAAACGCTGGATTTGCTGACGTATTTGTTGTGTATGCAAAAATCGATGGCGATAAATTCTCGGCATTTATCGTAGAACGTGCATATAATGGTGTTTCTGTTGGGCCAGAAGAAAAGAAAATGGGGATTAAATCTTCATCAACTCGTACATTAGTGCTTGAAGATGCAGAAGTACCTGTTGAAAATCTGCTTGGTGAAGTAGGTCGTGGACACGTCATTGCCTTTAACATTTTAAATATCGGTCGCTATAAATTAGGTGTAGGTACAATCGGTGGCTCAAAACGTGCATTAGAGCTAGCGATTCAATATACGAACCAACGTCAACAATTTAAAACAAAGCTTTCTGATTTCAACCTAACAAAAGAAAAGCTATCGACTATGGCGTCTCAACTTTATGCGTCAGAATCATTAAATTATCGTACAGTTGGATTATTTGAAGATCGTCTAAGCCAATTAAGCCCTGAAGAACAAAAGCAAGGGAAAGTCATTGCAAATGCAATTGCAGAATATGCAATTGAATGTTCGATTGCGAAAGTATTTGGGTCAGAAACATTGGATTATATTGCTGATGAAGCGGTGCAATTACATGGTGGCTATGGCTTTATGGCAGAATATGAGGTAGAGCGCATTTATCGTGACTCTCGAATTAACCGCATTTTCGAAGGAACAAATGAAATTAACCGCATGATTGTGCCTGGCACATTTATGAAAAAAGCATTAAAAGGCGAATTGCCATTATTGCAAGTCGCACAAAATTTACAACAAGAATTGCTGATGATGATGCCAGAAGAAGTAGGGACAGAGCCACTAGCACAAGAAAAATATCTTGTGAAAAATGCTAAGAAAATCGCTGTGTTAGCAGCAGGTATGGCAGCACAACGCTACGGTGCGAAGCTTGACCAAGAGCAAGAAGTATTGGTAAATATCGCGAATATCGCAAACCAACTATTCGCTATGGAGTCCGCTGTGTTACGTACAGAAAAAGCGATTGCTCGTGAGGGTGCAGAAAAATCGCAACAAAAATTACTTTACACGCAAATTTTCTGCCAAGAAGCTTTTGCAGAAATTGAGAAAGAGGCAAAGGATACAATTCTTGCTTCAGCAGATGGAGATGCTGCACGGATGACATTGTCAGCGCTTCGCAAACTGACTCGCAACAATCCTTATAACCTTATTGCTAAAAAACGTGAAGCTTCCGTTAAACTTATCGAAGCTGAAAAATTCATCGTCTAATACGAGCTATGAACAGACTGTAGATACCTTAATCTACAGTCTGTTTTGCTGTTGTTGTTTTGGTGCCAGGCACCGAAACAATTCTGAAATCCACTGGTGCCAGGCACTCAAACAATTCTGAATATTTTTGGTGTCAGGCACCGAAACAATTATAATTGTTTCATTTTGGCACATACTAGTTATGATGGTATACTACAGAAAATGATAGTAGAGGAGCCTACAAATATGATTCAATTTATCCATTATCCTAAATGTACAACTTGTAAAAAAGCACAGAAGTGGTTAAACGACAATGGCGTTTCATACGAAGAGGTACACATCGTTGAACAAGCACCTACGAAAGAACAATTAAAGCAATATTGGCAAGCGAGCGGGTTGCCACTGAAGAAGTTTTTTAACACTTCTGGCATGAAATACCGTGAACTTGGATTGAAGGATAAATTGGCGGAAATGCCGGAAGATGAGCAACTTACACTGCTTGCGTCAGATGGTATGCTAATTAAACGACCAATCGTGACAGATGGAAAAAAAGTAACGTTAGGTTTTAAAGAAACAGAATTTGAGCAAGCTTGGAAATAACTGCTTTTATCCTTGTTTTTATGATAGAAGTATGGCACACTGATAGTGAATATATTACATATTTATGGAGGGGTTTTTGGCATGAGCACACCTAAAGACTTACGTTACTCTGAAGAACATGAATGGGTAAAATTAGAAGATGGTAAAGTACGTATCGGTATTTCTCACTTCGCACAATCAGAACTAGGAGATATCGTTTTCGTTGAGCTTCCACAAGTTGGAGACGAAATTAAAACAGATGATCCATTCGGAAGCGTAGAATCAGTAAAAACTGTTTCTGAACTTTACGCACCAATTTCAGGTACTGTAGTTGAAGTAAATGCAGACTTAGAAGATAGCCCAGAATTCGTAAATGAATCACCATATGAAAAAGCATGGATGATCGTTGTAGAGCCTGCTGATGCATCAGAGATTGAAAACCTTATGACAGCTGAGCAATACGAAAAATTGATTGCAGAATAAACAAGCCTGTAATAGAAAAACGTCGGCAAATTTACCGGCGTTTTTTATTATATAGTGCTACAGTTTTTCGGCGCATTCTTAGGAATTGCTAGTGCAATGAATAATTATGGAAACGCCCAAAAATTGAGATGCAATAGTATGAAATTCAATTATTCAAATGTTATGCTGTAGTAGATAACTGTCTAAATGGGGGTGGCGTGATGTTCGAAGGGAAATGTTTAATCGTGGAAGGCCGTTCGGATAAGCTTCAAATTGAACCTATTCTGAGTGAAGATGTTACAATCCTTTGTACAAATGGTACAATTGGTGTGCATCAATTAGAAGAATTACTCGACCCATATGAGGGCTGTGAGCTCTATACATTTTTTGATGCGGATACATCAGGCGATAAACTACGAGCATTAATGGATAGACATTATCCAGAGGCCGAGCATTTACGGACAATGCCAACATATAAAGAAGTAGAAACAACACCGAGGAAAGTGCTAGCGACGATTTTATTGCGTGCTCATTTTTCAATCCATAATGAATATATTTTGTAAGGTTGCGTGAAATCATGGAAGAATGGTCAAAAGAGCAGTGGGAAACGGCTGTACAGTCTCGAGACAAAACTGCCTTTTATTTATATACACCGATGTGCGGAACTTGTGCCGTTGCATCCAAAATGATGAATATCATTGAACAGTTACTGCCAGAGGTAAAAATAGGCAAGGCAAATATCAATTTTTTAGAACAAATAGCTTTTGATTTTCAAATTGAAAGTGTACCTTGTTTACTTGTTAGCGATGGAGGAGAGGTTATTGAAAAGATTTATGCCTTTCAATCCGTACCATTTTTATACGAATTGTTAAAAAAACCAATTGACTGAACTTTGCTAGCGTGGTAAAGTAACAAATATATTAAAAAACTATTAAATATATCGAACTCTTATAAAGAGCGGCGGAGGGACGTGCCCTATGAAGCCCAGCAACCATCACATTTGTGAAAAGGTGCCAAATCACCCAAAGATTTATCTTTGAAAGATGAGAGAACGGTTTAGCGTATAAAAGTACGTGACCCCTTCTACTTGTCTTGAGAGAAGGGGTTTTCTATATGAGAAAAGGAGTATTCGCTATGATACAGCTTCAAAATATTACGAAGAAATACAAAACCGCAAATGGCGAATTGACTGCTGTCAAAGATGTAAATCTTTCGATTAACAAAGGTGAAATTTTTGGCATTATCGGCTACAGTGGTGCTGGTAAAAGTACGATGATTCGTTTATTAAACGGTTTAGAAAAACCTACTACAGGTACAGTGAAGGTCAATAATCAAGAATTTTCATCTATTAAGGGGCAAAAGCTCCGTGATGCTAGACAAAAGGTAAGTATGATTTTCCAACATTTTAACTTACTTTGGTCCCGAACAGTGGCAGAAAACATTGCCTTTCCACTAGAAATAGCAGGCGTTTCTAAGCGTGAGAGAGAAGCACGCGTGAAAGAACTAATTGCACTCGTTGGCTTAGAAGGTCGCGATAAAGCGTATCCATCACAGCTATCAGGTGGTCAAAAGCAACGGGTTGGTATAGCGCGAGCCCTTGCCAATAATCCAGAAGTATTGTTATGTGACGAAGCCACATCTGCACTTGATCCAGAAACTACAGATGCAATTCTCGATTTACTTGTTGATATTAATGAACGATTAGGCTTAACCATTGTGTTAATTACGCATGAAATGCATGTTATTCGCAAAATTTGTCATCGTGTGGCGGTGATGGAAGCTGGAGAAATTGTAGAGCGCGGTGAAGTATTGCAAGTGTTCCAAGCACCTCAAGCGGCAATTACAAAAAAATTCGTCTCTCAAATTACTGATACGAAGGAAACGCAGGAGACTGTTGCACAGCTTAGAGCGAATTATCCTACAGGGCAATTGGTCAAGCTTGTCTTTGTAGGAGAAAAAACAGAGCAGCCCGTAATATCGCATTTAGTGAAGCAGTTTGATGTAGAAATTAGTATTGTTCATGGTAATATCTCACAAACTAAAAACGGCGCATACGGCACACTTGTTGTGCAAATTGATGGCTCAGAGACAAATGTAGCAGCCGCATTAAATTATTTGAATACAGTTGAAGTACAAACGGAGGTGATTGCAAATGCTAACTAGTCTCTTTCCGAATGTCGACTGGGAAAAAATGTGGTCTGCCACATATGAAACACTTTATATGACCACTATCTCAACGGTCATCACGTTCATACTTGGTTTAGCTATTGGTATTATCCTCTTTTTAACGAGCCCGAACCAATTATGGGCAAATAAAATCGTCAACTTTTTAACGGGATCAATCGTCAATATATTCCGTTCGATACCATTTATCGTGTTAATTATTTTACTAATACCGTTTACAAAGTTTTTACTTGGAACAATCCGTGGAGCAGATGCAGCTTTACCAGCACTTATTATCGGTGCAGCACCATTCTATGCACGAATGGTATTAATTGCACTACGAGAAATTGATAAGGGCGTTATAGAAGCAGCGCGTTCAATGGGTGCTAAAACGTCCACAATTATATGGAAAGTACTAATTCCAGAATCATTACCAGCACTTATTTCTGGGATTACGGTAACGGCTGTTGCCCTTGTTGGCTATACGGCGATGGCTGGTATTATTGGTGCTGGCGGTCTAGGAAACTTAGCCTTTTTAGATGGCTTCCAACGTAATCGCCAAGATGTGACATTAATGGCAACTATTTTGATCTTAGTAGTTGTATTTATCATCCAATGGATTGGCGATATGATTACTTCGAAAACAGACAAACGTTAAAAAGGTTATACCGGTTATTTACCGCTAACATATTATTGTTTGAACAAAATAAAGGGAGTGTAGACAAATGAAGAAGTTATTAGCAGGATTATTTTTATCAGTACTTGTACTAGCTTTAGCAGCTTGTGGTGCTGGTAACAAAGATGAAGCAGGTTCAACAACTGGAGATAAGGCAGACGACAATGCAAAAACTGAAGAAAAAGTAACATTAAAAATAGGTGCTTCTAACACACCTCACGCAGTTATTTTAGAAAAAGCAAAACCGATTTTAGCTAAAGAAGGCATTGACTTAGAAATCGGAACATACCAAGATTACGTATTACCTAACAAAGATTTAGAATCTAAAGATATAGATGCAAACTATTTCCAACACATTCCGTACTTTAATACACAAATTAAAGATAACGGCTATGACTTTGTCAATGCTGGTGGTGTACATATCGAGCCAATCGGTATTTACTCTAAAAAATATAAATCTCTTGAAGACCTTCCTAAAGGTGCAACAATCTTATTATCTAATTCTGTTCCAGACCATGGTCGTATGCTGTCATTATTAGAAGCGAAAGGCTTAATTAAATTAAAAGATGGTATCGATAAAACTGCAGCTGAAATTAAAGATATTGTAGATAATCCGAAAGACTTTAAATTTGATGCGAATACTGCACCAGAACTACTTGTTCAAATGTTTGAAAATGAAGAAGGCGACGCAGTCCTTATCAACTCTAACTATGCTATTGATAATGGCCTAAACCCAATCAAAGATGCAATTGCTTTAGAAGACAAAGAATCTCCATATGTTAATATTATTGCGGTACGTGCTGGAGATGAAAATAAACCAGAAATTAAAAAATTATTAGAAGTATTAACTTCTAAAGAAATCCAAGACTTCATTCTGGATGAATGGAAAGGCGCAGTAGTACCAGTTAAATAATATGAGCTTTTAAAAAGAGTATGTAAGTGAAAACTAAATAGACTAAACTAATAAGAGGATATTATGTTCAATATATGAGCATATATCCTCTTTTCTTATGTATATTATATTTCTTAATTAGATGTTAAGAATATCGTGTAATATGTATATAATATACAGGAACATATGTTTTATTATTGGTGGAGAACAAAGCCCACAGCGGGAGGCGTAGTGAGGTCTTTAGACCGAGCGTTAATACAATTCAACTGTTATTTGAAACGGGATTGCGTATTGGAGAAGTTCTCGCTCTTTTCATGGAGGATTTTGTTTTTGACTATGGAAAGGGGCATCGGATTCGGTTAACAGACCGTGGGGAATTAGAAAACGGTGCAATGTTTATAAATGTCAACACAATTTTGTACACTTTCGCTTGCGTAAGCTTGTACAGAATCACTCGTTTTCTTTCGCTAAATGATCCTTCATTCGATACGAGCTACCTACGACTGTTACAACCGTTGCATGATGTAAAACACGGTCTAGTATTGCATTTGCTAGCTTTGGTTCTTGGAAGACTTCATCCCATGATTTGAAATTCACGTTTGTTGTAAAAATCGTACTTCGCTTTTCATAACGCATATCGATGAGCTGAAAAAAGAGCTTCGCGTCTTCTGGTTCAATTGGTAAGTAACCAATCTCGTCAATAATCAATAACTTATACTTCGTATAATGCTTCAATCGGCTTTCTAATCGATTTTCGAGTTTTGCTCTCTTCAGATTCTGAATTAAATCATGGCACTTAATGAAATAAGTACTCGTCCGTTTCTTCGCAGCTGTAATCCCGATTGATGTGGCCAAGTGTGTTTTCCCAACACCACTCGGACCTAAAAAGACAATATTCTCATTTCCTCCAATAAAACGAAGTGTTAAAAAGTCTAAGATTTATTGCTCATTAATGGACGGTTGAAAACTAAAATCAAAATCTTTTATCTCTTTTAAATGCGGAAAAGCACCCACTTTCACCATCGCATGCATCATATTTTGTTCCCGCACATCAATTTCATAGGTCGTTAATTTAATCAATGTATCAACGAAAGACATTTGGTTACGCACACTGAAGTCAATGACTTCATTTACATGAAGAGACATTTGTTTGAGCTTTAGATACTCCAAATTCTGCAAATTTCGTATTCACTTTGCCTGGAAAGTGTTCTGTTCGGGCCTCATCCATGACGGTTTTCATATTGTCAGTCACTAATTCCGCAGGCACACCACCAAGCGCTTCAAATGTTTCTGTTAAGAAGGAAAGTAGAACACTTTGCGACTTCGATATACTCAAATGGAATGTACGTAATCTTGATTGTGCAAGGAGTAGTACGGCTACGTTCACTTCAACTTGTTCACCATCTTTTGTTTCGTATGAAATGCTTAAACAACTCTTTTTTCTTCTTGTACTAACGGAGCAATTTAGTGCAATAAGAAAGAATATTGTAAACTGTAATAAAAGGTGAATTTATGCAAGGTTAAAATAGGAGGGTGAATCAATGGATAAGACAGTTACTTTTTCATTCAGTAGTACAAAATATGAAGGTACAGAGGCGACAGAAACATTTACTTTTAAAGAATTAGGTATTGATGATGATTTGGATGATAAAGCACTAAAAATAGAAATAGATAGAATTTTTCAGGCTTGGGTTTGGGATAAACTTAATATCTCATTTAGTATAGTAATAGAATAAGGGAAACGCACATAGTACAGATGATGTTCGGTAACAATATTTGACGAACGGGGTGCTTTTCTTGAAGATCATTGAGTTGCATAAGCAGGTTTTTTTTCTTATTGAACTAAAGGAGCAGTTTAGTTGAAGAAGGAAAATGATTTATAAGTGGAGAATCTTTTGATACGGTAGAACACGAAACATATGGCAAGGGAAAAATAGTAAATTTTGATTCACAAGATAAATCCAGTTTGTTAGTTGAATTTGAAGAGGAACATGGAGTATTTATTCGAGATATCATTGATGAAGATTATCATTACGAAGATAACAGTAGATTTGAAAAAGAAGTTTTATTAACGTTTATACTTGGGATATAAAAAAACTTAGAACTGATTATAAGAATAGTCAGGGTAAAAAAGTAAATGAGCCTTATATTAATAATTGTCATTCTTAGGGGAAATGGTCAGCCATAAGACTCATTCCAGATGTGAAACTTGTGGCTGGTATAAATGTGAATGTGATTCTTGTGGCTGTAATTACAAAAGGGAATAAGGTAATTGTACGAGTAAGATGGCAGGATATCCTTGTTCCACTAACGTGGCAGGTTAATTAAAAATTATCTACTTAGAGAAACGAGGGTAATAAAATGAAATATTTTACTAAAGAATGGCATGAATTGTGTCAAAAAAATAATTTACATCTGCATTTAGAGGAAGAAAAGCTAGCTGAAACATTCTCAGAAGAATATTTTCAACAGCTTTACCACATTGAATTAAATAGTTGGCTTACTTTACAAGAAGAAGCTAATTTAAGATTAAAATCTCACGAAAACTATGAACCTTTTAATAAAGAAAAGGGAATAGAACAATTTCATGATATTTTCATACATAATCTTATGTTTTTAAAAAAGCAATTACCAGAAACAATAGTAAAACAGATTGCAGATATAAGGGTGTTTACTTTAGATAAGGCAACTCGTAATGTAATAAATGCTGTAACTCAATTTTGCGAGGAAAATGACAGAATTGTAACCACAGTAATTGAAGATTACAAAAGATATATAAAAGAAAACTCAACATTACTGGATATAGAAATTGATGGGGGTTTTAGCTTCCATGATTGCAAAATTATAAAATCAATTAAGAATGATAAATCCTTAAAATTATTCCTTGATAATAAAGGGAGTTATACAGATACAAATATAGATGAGGTCATATTTGAAAATTTTAATATTATCAAACAGGATAATTTGTTAGAAGATTCATGGTGGCTGTATGAGGAAATATATAAAGTGAATGACACATATGAATTTCACGTCTTGCTACAAAATAAAACGGAGGACTTAATTGATTTTATTATATCAGCTGAACAAATTTCCTTTATAAGTAATAAAAATAATCTTTGATAGTAAACTGAGGTGTTTTTGTATTAAGTCGAAGCGAAGATATTAAAAAAATAAAGAGAAGCCTTATTAAGCTAACGGGAGCTTTAGTAAAAGAAGAAAGGGTTTTACATATTAGTCATATCTAATATGTAAAACCCTTTAATTTTTCTATCTTTTTTAAAAATAGGTCTTGATAAAAATATCTTACATACTCTTTTTTATGTAAGGAAAATATCCGTTGTTCAAGGCAATGTCCAATCCATCTTTTACGAGCATATTTGTGTTAACAAACGATAGTAAGAAAGTATTTATTATGTTAAATGTGAATTATTAACATTGTTCAGTGTTACAATGTGACTTTTATTAATACAGTTAAAAAGAGGTGTGTGAAAAAGTGAACAATTAGGAAAAGGCCATTTATTTTAAGCAATCGGAGTGTGACGATATTTTTTCTTTTTTTGAAATAATGCCATCTTTGCATCTAGTTAATTATATTTAGAAAAATAGTGCATGTATTAATTTACCAAAAATGATATAATACTTAAGGATTATATGAAGGTTTTTGGTGAAATCAACTTACTTTAAAATAGTTATATATACATTCATTTAAAAATTGTTTAGAATTTGTTTAGTTAAAATTAGTACTATAGGTATGTTGGGAATGTGTGCTTATTTTGTGGTGACAAGAGAATGAATACTTTTTGCACGAAAAAGGATTTATTTGTATTTAATGTTTAAAATTAGGTAAAGGGGTAATTTGTTTATGGGGATTAAAATTGACTCACCAAAATTAGCTTTATCGAAAAAAATCAAAACGAAAGAGGCGAAAATTGGTGTAATCGGACTTGGTTATGTAGGATTACCACTCGCTATAGAAATGGTCAAAAAAGGGTATCAAGTAATTGGTATTGATAAAAATAACGAAAAAATAGCTAAGCTAACGAATGGAGAAAGTTATATTGCCGATTTATCGGATGCTGTTATCCAAGAGGTCTTAAAAGAAGAGAAGTTGGAAACGACTGCGGATTTTTCAAAGCTTGCAAGTGTAGATGTCATGATTATTTGTGTTCCAACTCCAACATCAGCAGATGGTACACCGAATATTTCTTACATTGAAGATGCGTCCAAATCAATCGCACAATATATTTCTGCCAATACACTAGTGATTCTTGAAAGTACGACATACCCTGGAACGACTGAAGAAATCGTTCAACCAATTTTAGAAAAAAGTAATTATGTGATTGGGCAGGATATCTTTTTAACTTATTCCCCTGAACGTGTTGATCCTGGAAATATTAATTTTACCGTTTCAAATACACCGAAAGTAGTCGGTGGTGTGACAGAAGCATGTTTAGAAATAGCAAAACTATTTTATGAAACAATCATCAATACAAATGTTTTTCCTGTTTCTAACCCAAGGGTTGCAGAGATGGAGAAGTTACTGGAAAATACCTTTCGCCAAATCAATATCGCACTTGTTAATGAGCTGAGCAAAATATGCTACAAAATGAATGTAGATATTTGGGAAGTAATCGAAGCTGCTTCGACAAAACCATATGGATTTATGCCGTTTACACCTGGTCCAGGGGTAGGGGGGCATTGTATCCCTGTTGACCCTAAATATTTATTATGGGCAGGACAGCAACATGGTATTACGGCTTCATTAATTGAGGCGGCAGATAAAATTAATGATTCCATGCCGAGTTTTGTGGTTGAAAGACTGGAAAATTATCTTATTGACCAGAAGAAAGAGCTACGAGCTGGAAAGATTGTTGTTATTGGTGTCACGTATAAGCCAAATATTAATGATTTCCGTGAATCTCCTGCACTTCACGTCATCCAAGAATTATTGGAGAAGCAATATGATGTTATGGTTGTGGACCCATTTATCGAAACTTTTTCAGTCAACCAATACACACTTAATACTGTTGCATTATCAAAACAATTAATCGAAGAAGCAGAAGCTGTATTAATTTTAACGAATCATGCAGAAATTGATTATGGATTGCTCGATCAATATGCTGCACTAATTTTTGATACACGGAATACCCATTTTTTATTTGCCAATAAAAATTATCATAAATTGTAAGGAGAACTGTGTGGAAATGAAAAGACTAAAATTATGTAGTTTACTAGTCGCTTTGTTCATAGCAGGATGTCAATCCGAAACACAAAGTCAAGTTGCACCAGTAGATTCGTCGATTGAAATAAAAGAGCATGATGGAACGATGAGCGATATTTTACGTCATGCCAATATTCTTACCCCAAAAGTGGCTTTGACTTTTAATGGACTTGCAGACAATGAGACAATGCAAAAGCTTTTAAAGGTATTAGATCAAACGAACATCAGGGCAACGTTTTTTATCGAAGGTATGCGTCTTGCACAAGAACCTGAATTGGTTAAGGACATATTGAGCAAAGGCCATGAAGTAGAAAACGGTACATTAACGTTCCCTGATATGGCAGATATAGATTATGAAGAAACTTATAAAGAAATATATTTAACAAATCAAATTTTTGAAGAGCAATTAGGCTATACACCGAAGTATGTGAGAAGTCGTTCAGGGGACGCAACAGACAATATGCGTTATGCTACAAATGCTCTTAATATGAAAGCTGTTGTAGAGGCATCTGTTAATCCGAAAGATCGTAATATGCAAAGTGCAGAGGAAATAATGACGTATATTCGAACGTATGTAGATAGTGGTTCAGTCATCCATTTAAATACGTATATTAATCCGGCCGTCATTGATGTTGTCCCGTTACTTGCACAGTTTGGCAAAGAAAAAGGCTTTACATTTTCTACGTTAACGGACGTATTTGAAAACGAATATTTGGTTAAATCATTAGAGGAAATTAAAGGCTACGATGCGATAAAAATAAATCCAGCATACGAAAATGTCCAGCCGCATGTCTATTATCGGAAAAATACAACAAAAAAAGAAATTGCTTTATCCTTTGATGACTGGGCAAGTGAGGAACGAACGAAGGAAATTTTAGATGTTTTGGATAAGTACAATATTCAATGTACATTTTTCTTAATCGGGAAGGGTGTTGAAAAAAACCCTCAATTAGCACGATTAATTGTAGATCGAGGACACGAAGTAGCGAGTCATTCTTATAATCATGTCGATGTAACAACGATGACACCAGAGGAGTTACAAGAAGACGTATTGAAGGCACACCAAGCACTCACGTATGCCCTACAGGAATCACCGTTATTATATTTTAGACCAAATCAAGGTGTTATCAATGAGGAGTCTGCTAAAATTATTGCCGCTACTGGCGTTCAAACAATTGCCATGTACGATATTGCATCATTTGATTGGAACTTAGATTATACGGCACAAGATATTTATGATCGGGTTATGACTAGGGCAGCTCCAGGAAAGGTAGTGGTGATGCATATTTTAGACGGTACAAAAACAGTCGAAGCACTGCCATTAATTATTGAACAACTTCAAAAGCAAGGCTATAGTTTTGCAAAAATGTCGACTTGGATTGAAGAAGATTCAAATAAGAAAGTGAATTGATAATCATGAAAACGAAAAAAGAGATTTTAACAATGCCGCGCTCTGATCGACGTATCTTATCCAATATTCCTGATCCTGAAAATGTGCGGAGCCTCGTTAATCGTCGAGGGGCTTCGTACCAAACAGAAGGGGATATTGACCCTACAAATGTAAATGAAATTTATCGTTTACAGTTATTAAGTTTGCGTTATGAAACTGCATTTGAAGTGAACATTAAAAGAGCTAGACAAAAAAATCCTTATCAATATTATGCTGAAGATATTTCGGTGACAGGTATCCTTGTTTATACGGATAGTGCAAATAGATTATTAGCTGATGAAATTGTTACGATGCAGTTCACAATACCTGATGGAGCGATGCCTGAGGGTTATGAATCAAAAGTAAAGTTAAAAGCTAAAGTAGTCCGTCAATTTACAAAAGATGTAGATGGAAAAACGAGATACTACTATGCGTTTGAATTTTTAAATCCTTTAAATGAGTATTTAACGAAAAAACGTTGGGGACTTTCAATTTTTGTAGCGAGTTTATTTTTATTTATTGTTTCACTTATCGTTGTATTAATGCGTGCTGAAAGTGTCATCTATTTTAAGTTTAATAAGTTCTTATATTTATATAGTATAATCGCAGCAACATTTCTTCTAAGTAGATATTTGTTTGGTATTTTCTATAAGAATGTGCCAATCAATCCTCAATATGAACCCGGTGTTTCTATTATTATTCCAGTATTTAATGAAGAACAATGGATTCATAGAACCATTTTAAGCTGTATCAATCAATATTACCCTGTGGATAAATTAGAAGTTATTGTCGTAGATGATTACTCTACAGATAGAACAGAGGAAGCCGCCAATAACATGATTGAGCTGATTCATAGGGAAGGTGGGCGTTTTAGAACAGAGGGACGTTTGAAATTTCATAAGCTACCACAAAATGGGGGGAAGCGTGAAGCGTTAATAGCGGGAGTGCATTTGGCCAAACATGATTTAGTCGTTTTCGTCGATTCAGATAGCTTCTTAGAGCCTCACGCCATTCGAAATTTAGTACAACCTTTCCAAGATCCTAAAATGGGCGGTGTAGCAGGGAGAACAGAAGTAGAAAACAAGTTTACGAATGCTCTAACAAAACTACAAACGGTTCGATATTATATAGCCTTTCGTATAATGAAAGCGGCAGAGTCTTGGTTTGACACCGTAACATGCTTATCGGGGCCACTTGCATGCTATCGTAAAGAGCTTATATTAAAAAATGAAACAGCGTGGTTAAATCAAAAGTTTTTAGGGCAACCGGCAACATTTGGTGATGATCGTAGTATGACAAACTATATTTTAAAGACGCATCGCACAGGCTATCAAGACAATGCAGTATGTTCTACGATTGTACCTTCAGATACAAAAGTCTTTTTGTCGCAACAAATGCGCTGGAAACGATCATGGTTACGAGAGTCGTTAAGAGCCTTTTTATTTATGTGGAAAAAAGAACCTTTTATGTTTTTGTTCTTTATCATTGGTTTAATTGTTCCAATCGCAGCACCAATTGTCGTAGTTTACAATTTAATCTATGTGCCTATTATGCATGGGATATTTCCAACAACATTTTTAATGGGTCTATTGTTAATGGCAATGCTGATGAGCTTGGCCCACCTATTCTTTAGACGAAGTAAGTTATGGACGTTTGGCTTTATATTTGTCCTTTTCTACGAATTTATTTTACTTTGGCAAATGCCTGTGGCGTGGGTGACATTTTGGAAATCAACTTGGGGTACAAGAGAAACACCTCAAGATGTATTGGCAAGGGAAAAGAAATTGGAAAAACAAAAGATTCGGAAATCCCGATTTTCAATGCTGAAAATAAGAAAAATGGGTGAGAAGGAATGAGTGAAAAAAATGTTGTATTAGATCCAGCTAAAAAAAATCGCAGAAAATTACTTCGTTCTATTGCTCAATTCGTTATCGTTGTATTTTTAGCGGTGATTTTAATACGTGTCGTGTTCTTAACAGAAAAAAAAGAAGAGGAAACAGTTCCTCTAATTAATAAAGATGGTTTTATTGCATTATCCTACTTTGGCGTAAGTAGAAATGATTCTCCAAAATACGTGTCCAGAAAGAACTTGGAAAAACAGTTGGAGTTACTTGAAGGGCAAGGTTACAAAACGATTACCCAGCAAGATATATTAGATTTTTATGAAAAGAACAAACCTCTACCAGAGAAAGCATTGTTTTTATCATTTGAAGATGGACGCACAGACTCAAGTATTTTCGCTCAAAACATTATGGAAGAGTTGAATTATAAAGCAACCATGTTTACGTATGCCAATAAGATGGATACGAGAGACAATAAATTTTTAAAACCTAAAGATTTATTACTTATGCAAAAAAGTGGGTTTTGGGAATTAGGTTCCAATGGATACCGTCTGACGTATATTAATATTTATAATGATCAAGGACAGTCATTAGGCATGATCGACGAGAATGATGTGCCAAATAAAACGACAATCGAATATTATAATCACTATTTAATGGACTTTATTCGCAATCAGTTTATGATTCCGAGTGAAACGCGGAAAGAAATGGAGACGCGAATTAAAAAGGATTATAAATTAATGCACGATATTTATGAAGAAAAGTTAGAGGAAGTGCCAAAGGCGTATGCCATTATGCATGCCAATGCACTTTACAATAATATGGACCCTTTAGTAGAGAGTATCAACGATACCGAAATTAAAAATACATTTCGTATGCATTTCAATTTAGAGCTAGGTGCCTATAATAACAAAGACGCAGATCTCTATAACTTAAGCCGATTACAAGTATCGCCATATTGGTCAACAAACCATGTGATGATGAAAATCCGCCAAGCGAGTAAACAAAATGTAGCATTTGAAGTAGGGGATGCTCAACAAGCAAAAAAATGGTCCATTATTAATGGAGCCGCAGAATTTAAAAATAATGAAATCATTATAACGTCTGCACCATCCAGTGAAGGGCGCATTATTTTAAAGGATGCCTTGCCTAATCAATATAATGTCAATTTTGCTTTTAAAGGAAATGTAGTAGGGCAGCAATCTCTATATTTGAACTATGATGAAAAAAGCAATAGCTATATTCGTATTGCATTAATAGACAATGAGATCGTTGTGTCAGAAAAATTACCTGGAGCAAGTGTTGTTGAAAAGGAACGCTTGCAGTTAAATGATATTAAGTGGGATGAAGAACAATACGCATTTAATAAAGCAACTGTCTATAACTATCAAGATACACAAAAAGGTTCTAGAATTGATGAAGATGAATATCCACGAAATTTAACACAAAAAAGAGTATTTAATATCGCTGTGAATAAAGATAAAATAGAGATAAATGTCGACGATGTATTATCGAAGACAATAAAGGTAAATCCAGTTATTAATGGGAAACAATTGGGAATCGGAGCAATGTATAGTAAAAAAGATACGACACACGAACAGTATGCAGATGATATTTATGATACATTGATCGATGATCTATTAATAACAGATGGAAACAAGACGACACTCTTTTCAAATCAATATACGAATTTTGATAAAGTAAAGTATAAAACAACGACATTGTTTAATAACGTTGTAGACTTCTTTATTGAAACCTTCTAAACCGAGGGGAAGTTAGATTCACGTGAGAAAATTTATTTTGTTTATCTGTATGGCACTACTAATTATCACAGCATGTAGTAATAGCAAAGAAGTTCCGGTTGAAGCAAAGGAAGAGCTAAAGAATAAAAATAAGTTGCAATTATCTATTTGGTTGCCTGAATGGCAAAAAAAATCAGCAATAGAAGACGTGAAAAATTCACAGCAGGGTTTACAGGATATCCGTGTATTTGGCGCTTATTTCAACAGTAAAGATCAATTATTATTAACAGATAATGCGGTAGAGATGTTGCAACAAACACAGCAACAATTTCATGCCACACATTCTGTGATGCTTACGTTAATCAATGACTATGTTACAGATAACGCCCCATCAGTTCAGAAGGATAGTAAGTTATTACATCGCCTGCTCCAAGATACTTCAACGAGACAAAAGCATATCGATAATATATTGCAAATTGTTGAGCAATATCAGGTCAAGGGAATAGAAATTGATTATGAAAAGGTAGCGAAAGAGGATCTTCCGAAATATATACTTTTTTTAGAAGAGCTTTATCAACAGTTATCCAAAAAAAATATCACACTACATGTTGTATTAGAACCGCGTTTTCCATTCGATATGAAATTGCCTGATGGCCCAAAGTATACTGTTATGGCGTACAATGTCCATGGTTATCATAGTGGACCTGGAGCGAAAGCAACATTCTCATTTTTAGATGACTTACTAAAAAAAATACAAAAGTCTAATCAAGACTTAGCCATTGCTTTTGCAACGGGTGGATTTAAATGGGCTGCACAAGGGAAAGCGGTTGCTTTAACGGAAATTGAGGCAGAGCAACTACTCGCCAAAACGAAAGTAAAGAAACAACGAGATCAAGCAAGCGGGGCTGCCTATTTCACTTATTCTGATGACAATAATGTACGTCATGAGGTATGGTATGCGGATCAAGAGACACTTGAAAAATGGATTAGCTATGTCCAACAAAAAAGCTATCATGAGGTAGTATTATGGCGCGCTGGCGGTTTAAGTTCAGATACATTAAAGTGGATTGACAAGCAATCTATCAAATGAAGGATAGATAAGTCAATTAAACGTATTTTTTACTGTAGTTTGAAATAGCTAAAAGCTATATAATGATTAAATATGACAAGCCCCACCATTTAACTTTTCGTGGGCGAGCATCGAGCATCTTCAATATGGCATGTGCCATATTGAGGGGGCTTGTCTGACTCGCTTTCCTATAAAAGTTTATTTGGTGGGGTTTACCTTGTTTATCAAACATAATGTACGGTTAGTACAAGGTTTATTTTTGTTCCTATCGGGCACTAAACAAGTAAGGCTTCGAATTATTTCGAGGAGAGCTACAAGGAGGTAGGAATAATGAATGAAGTAATTTTCGCAAAAGATATAATGCTAGAACAAGATGTTAAAAAATATTTTGAAATTATGCTTGAAAGTGCTATTCGTTCACATATGACGATTACCACAATTTTTTTAAAGTGTGTACACAGTACCTCTTCAGAAGTAAATCATAGCAATGTAAATACTCAAATTACTGATTTTTTAACGGAAAATATTCGGAAGACGGATTTACTCTTCCAATTGGCAGATGGAGAGCATTGGGGCATTATTTTTTTACAAAGTAGCGATGTTGAAGCGAATGCATTTTTAAAAAGAATCTTCCATTTACTAAAGAAAGATTCAACGCTAGAAAGTCGCGTTGCCTTAAAAGCTTCTATAACAGAAATACGTAATAATCAGATCAACTTTGAAATACTAGTAGAAAAAAATAAAGCATTACTGGCTGATAACAATCAACAGCAATGGTGGATTGAACAGATAGAGGATTATCGTTTACAATCCATTGAACTTGTAAAAGTGAGTATTATTGAACAAAATGCTATTTTTAGAAAAGTGCTAGAAACGACTTTAAATTCCATGGATATCGCTAATTTTACTTTTGATGTCACAGCATATGAAGATGGTTATAGTTTTTTACAATCTAATACTTATCAATCCGGGCATTTGCATTTAATTATTATGAATGATATTTTACCGCGCAATAATGGCTTAGAAATTTTACACAGCTTACGAACAATGCCGAACGAAAAGAGATTCCTCATTTACATGATGTCTGAACGTAACTCAGAGATCGCCGCACTAAATGCATATGAAGGTGGCGTGGATGAATTTATAGTTAAACCGTTTAATTTACGTTTATTAGAAGCAAAAATTAAACGCACTTTTGCGAGGTATTGGCTATGATAGACTTATCGCTTGATTTTCTTTTATCCGTAATAGCTATACTGTTCATCGTTCTGTGTGGCTTCATGATGTATATATTTTATCAACGTCAAAGTGAAGTGCGTTTTAAAAAATCGAGAGATATCTATTTAAAAGACTACTCACAGCTTTGGTATGAATATCTTTTTAATAATGAAATTTTTTCAGTGGTGCTTATACCACGTGGCAAGCCGCAAGTTCAGGCAATCGAAATGATTTTTTCATCCTATTTAAAGAACATTACGAATGATGATATGAGATGGAAAATGAAGAATTTTTCCAATCAGTATTTAAAGACATTTTATGAAAATGATTTAATGAATAAACGTTGGAGCATTCGCATGAACGCTTTATATCGTATCGCCGATTTGCAGCTCGATGAATTGCTGGATGCTTGTAAAAAATTAGAGACAACGAAATACTCGAAGGAAGAGTTTTTTCAATTGCTTAAAATATATTCTTTATTTCAGCCGGAATTATTTATTCAAAAAATAAAGGTCCCCAATGCAAATTACTCTGAAAGTGAATATAGAAGATTATTCGTTTTATTAGAGGAAGATACATTTATGAGATTTTTTGATGAGTTTACGAGCTGGTCAATGAGCATCCAATTTGCTGTAATCGATACGGCTGCGGCCAAAAAAAATATGAAATACATTGAGAAATTAGAGCAATTATTAACGAATGAAAATGATGAAATTAAAATACGCGCGCTAAAGGGCCTGTTTGAAATTGGTGTAATTGAAAATATCAATCCGTATATTCCTTTCGTAACGTCACATTTATGGGAAGTACGCTTAATGGTAGGGAAGATTTTTAAATATGTCCCCTTGTCCTATTCTTATCCCTATTTAGAACAGCTTCTTCAAGATGAAAATTGGTGGGTTCGCTCTCAAGCTGCGAAGACGATTGCTGAAGATCGTGACGGATTAGAGAAATTAAAAGAGTTTATTTCATATTCTACTGATCATTATGCAGTAGAGATGGCACAAGAAACAATAATGAGAAAGCAGGGAACGAGATGAAAATTTTACATTACTCCATGTTGTTTTTTGGCGGCGTAATTGTATTTTATATGCTGTTTGTTATTGTTTCGTATTGCACCATGTTAATTATCGCAATGCTTGATTTGCGTAAGCGATACCGTTTAGACCCTTCGGAGTATGATGATGCGCATATAGATGCCTTTTATTCCAAGCCTGTGTCCTTACTAGTTCCTGCCTATAACGAAGAGGTAGGGGTAGTAGATACCGTCTATTCATTGCTTAATTTACGTTATCCGCAAACAGAAATTATTATTATTAATGATGGTTCCACTGATAATACTCTACAAACGGTCATTAAGCACTTTCAGATGAAACCTGTAAATAAAATTATAAAAACAAATATTCATACGAAGCAAGTTATCCAAATTTATGAATCAGAAATTTATATGAATTGTATATTAGTAGATAAAGTGAATGGCGGCAAGGCTGATGCATTGAATGTCGGTATCAACGTATCACAATATCCGTATTTTTGTTCCATTGATGGGGATTCCATTTTAGATGAAAAAGCATTGCTTCGTGTAATGAAGCCGATTGTTTTATCTGATGGAGAAGTGATTGCAGCTGGGGGCAATATACGTATCGCCAACGGAGCGAAAATGCAACTTGGCTCGATTTATGATATGCGATTACCTAGTAATTATTTAGTTATCATGCAAATAATTGAATATTTGCGAGCCTTTTTAATGGGGCGAATTGCATTAAGTAAATTTAATCTTGTGTTGATTATTTCAGGTGCATTTAGTGTCTTTTCAAAAAAATGGGCTGTTGAAGCAGGCGGCTATTCGACCAATATTATTGGTGAAGACATGGAGCTCGTTGTCAATATTCATCGACTTATTAAAGAGAAAAAAGAAAATAAACGAATTGAATTTGTGCCAGACCCTGTCTGTTGGACAGAAGCGCCGCATACATTAAGTGTTTTGCGAAATCAGCGAAGACGTTGGCACCAAGGGATGTTTGAAAGCCTTTGGAAACATAAGAAAATGACGTTAAATCCACGATACGGCTTGATTGGTATGGTGTCGTTTCCGTATTTTTGGCTTGTGGAATGTTTAGGACCTGTTGTAGAACTAGGTGGCTATATCTATATTATTATCGCGTTTTTCTTAGGGCAAATTTATTATGAAATGGCGATTTTGTTATTATTGCTTTTTGTTATTTATGGTGTTATTTTTTCCGTTGCTTCCGTATTATTTGAGGCTTGGAGCATGAATACGTATCCAAGAAAGAGAGACTTGTTACGTATGATTACTTTAGCGTTTACTGAAATTTTTTGGTATCGCCCACTTACACTACTATGGCGTTGTGAAGGATTAATTCGATTTGTACGTAGAAAGAGTGAATGGGGAAATATGAAGCGTGTCGGGATTGCTGAAAAGGAGAAAAGTGTATGAAGCGAATATATATAGGAATTATCATTACATTAATGCTCATTATTACTCCGATTATTATTTGGTACTTGGATGATAATACCCCGCTAAACGTAGCGATTTTAGATAAAACAGTTCCAAATGAAACATATCGCGAACATCTCGGCGTGAATTGGTTTTTAAATCATTACAAGTATACGATGGACAATCAGCCTTATGATTTAGTGGACAGTTATTTCGGTACGCAACCAGATGACAAATTAAAAAGTGTAACGGAAAAAAAATTCCCAACAGACTATAGTAACTATGATGTGATTTATTTAGCAGATACGTATGGTGTGTATAAAGATGATTTAGGACAAAAAAAAAGGCTAGGACAACGCTCAGAAAAAATTGTCGGTGGTTTAGAGATGGAAGAATGGCAGTCAATTGTATCTCGACTAGCTAGTAATAAAAAAAGTATGTTAATAGCCGAGTACAATACATTCGCTTCGCCAACGACGGAAGCAGTCCGAAAAGAGCTTCAAGATTATTTGGGAATATCATGGTCAGGATGGATTGGGCGTTATTTTGATGAGCTCGATTATCATAAAAATTTAGAAATACCACAATGGATAGTAGATGAATACGGAGAAGATTGGTCCTATAAAGGTGGAGGATTTATCGTCTTTAATGAAATTACAGAAAAGCTCGTAGTATTAGAGTTGGACAAACATATTAAGACGGCAGGGATTGAGCTACAATTTACGGAATCGGGTAAGCAATTTTTTAATACCTCTAGCAGTGCAAAATATGAGTATTGGTTTGATATTATTACGCCGAAATATGCTGAAGATGCATTAGCCAACTACAAGTGGGATTTAACTAAAGAAGGGTCCAAGATTTTAGATGACAATCATATTCCACAACAATTTGCAGCGATTGTCTCACAGGATAAACGTTATACAACTAGCTATTATTTTGCAGGAGATTTCAATGATATGGGGCGTTTACCTACGCTATCTAAAGTCAAAGGTTTACCTACTCTTTATAAATATGCTGAGAAGTTTGCTGACAGCTCTTTTTATTGGTCTATTTACATACCAGTTATGCACAAAGTATTTAAGACATTTGAGAAAAAACAAGTGCAAGAAACAAATCATGCAAACAAATTAAACTATAATGCACGTGTTCAAGGTGAAACGTTTGAAGTGTTACAAGATGGAAAATGGGAGCCGATAACATTCAAAGGTGTCAATATTGGTATGGGGAAACCAGGTGCATTTCCTGGGGAAGCAGCAATCACTGAAGAAGAGTATTATCGTTGGTTTAATCAAATTGCAGCTATGAATGCGAATACGATACGGGTATATACGTTACACCCGCCAGGCTTCTATCGAGCGCTGGCAAAGTACAACGAAGAAAATCCTAATCGCCCATTATACGTTTTACATGGTGTTTGGATTAATGAAGAAGGCTTATCACAATCACTTGATGCTTATGATGCAACTACGTTAAAGGATTTTCAACATGAAATGAAGCGCATGGTTGATGTTATTCACGGTAATATTTATGTGAAGCCTGTTACGGGACATGCATCTGGCTTATACGATGTAGATGTTTCAAAATATGTAATTGGTTGGGTGCTTGGGATTGAGTGGTATCCACATATGGTCGTCGGAACAAATGAAAAGCATGCTAATTTAGGGCAATATAATGGAACATATTTCGAAACAAAAAATGCGACACCTTTTGAGCATTGGCTTGCTGAGCAGATGGACATGATTACAGTTTATGAGAAAGAGAAATACAATTGGATGCGACCGATGAGTTTTACCAACTGGGTAACAACAGATTTACTAGATCATCCATCTGAACCATCAGAAGAAGAAGATTTAGTAGGCGTTAACCCGAATGTCATCTTTACAAAAGGGGAAATGCAAACACCAGGACAATTTGCTTCGTATCATGTCTATCCTTATTACCCAGATTTCTTTAATTTCGATAAAGATTATTTAAATTATGTAGATTTTCGTGGTCAAAAAAATAGTTATGCAGGCTATTTAAATGAATTGCATAAGGCCCATACAATGCCGGTACTTATCGCGGAATTCGGCATTCCAGCATCGCGTGGAATGACACATGAAAATGTCTACGGTTGGAATCAGGGGCACATGTCTGAAAAGAAACAAGGTGAAACATTGCAGCATTTGTATGAAGATATCATGCATGAAGGCTTGCTTGGTGGGCTTGTATTTACATGGCAGGATGAGTGGTTTAAACGGACGTGGAATACAATGGATTACGACGACCCGAATCGTCGACCGTTTTGGTCCAATGCTCAAACTAATGAACAGCAATTCGGTCTAATGAGCTTTGATCGAAATAAAGTGAAAGTAGATGGAAAGCTAAATGATTGGGAAGAAGGTACACAATTATATAAAACTTCGCCTTCTAGCTCGACTGATTTTGCTGTGGATTACGATGAAAAGTATGTGTACATGAAGTTGAAAAGTGATGAGATAAAAACGGCATCACCACGTATTTTACTAGACGTAGTACCAGAGCAAGGCAATACATCTGCAACAACTATTAAAAATATGACATTTTCAAATGGTGTTGACTTTATTGTTGAGTTAAATAAAAATAGCGATTCGCGAGTTGTCATTGATGAATACTACGATTTCTATGATTATTTCTATGGACATCGTTTAAGCATGATTTCACCACGCATGAAAGCAGCGGTTAAAAATAGTGGCAAGTTTGCGCCGATTTATTATGTTTTAAATAAACAACTGTACTTACCAGAACAAAAAAAGACGACAGACTTTAGCTTTTATGAAACAGGTAAATTGCTACAAGGAAATGCAAATCCTGAAGCGTCTCACTATAATTCACTCGTTGACTACACATGGACAGATGATAATGTGATTGAGCTACGAATACCTTGGCTTCTGCTACAATCCAAAGATCCAAGTCAGCGAGAGTTTATGGGAGATTTATATGCAAATGGTGAAACAGCGTCAGTTAAAGTGGATAATATTTTTGTTGGTGTAGTATTTGTCGATGAAGAAGGAAAAGTAGTCCAATCTTTACCGAAGTCTGCGAATAATGTATTGCCAGCATTGGATTCATATAGTTGGGATACTTGGCAACAACCGAAGTACAATGAACGCTTAAAACAATCTTATTATATTTTACAAAAAGTATTTAAAGACGATTAACGTATACACTTGAAGCATTGGATAAACAGAAAAAGGGGCTGGGACATAACTAAAAAAAATTAAGAAACAGACGAAAGGTGTTCATAATTTTTTGCTGTATGGAGACCTTAGCTATTCTTGCTTTTGCAATAAAAAAATTAGAAGTGTTCACTAGTTGTTGGTAGCGAAGGCGGTGACTCCTGCTCAGAACAGCACACAATGTAAGACGCGGGCATTCCGCGCGTTAGCGAGGGTTGCGGCTTACGGTGCTGAGCGGAAAGCACCGCCGTAGCGGACAACAACGGCATAGCAAAAAAGTGTTAGATTGATTGCAGTCAATCTAACACTTTTTCTCTTATGTCCCAACCTCTTTTTACTGTGAATGTTGTTGTCGCACCGTCGTCGGACGCATCTCAATTGTTTAGGTCATTGAAATTGTGAAAGTCGAGAATAGAAATTAGTTACGAACTCTAAAAATATTTTTTCAGATGGAGCGATTTCACGATTTATCGGTGAAATAATGCCAACAGTTCTTGGTATTGTAGGTGATTCAATGGGTACCTTAATCGTGAAGCGGGCAGCTGAATCATATAGTGAGCTATCAGGAAGTAAGCTAACGCCAATTCCAGCTGCAACTAGACCTTTTAAGGCATCTAAGTCTTCACCTTCCGAGATTACATTCGGTAAAAAGCCAGCAGCACGACAAGCGTCCATTGCAACTTTATGCAATATATAGCCGTCTGGAAATAGAACGAAAAGGTCATTACGTAAGTCTGCCAGTTGAATGCTTTCTCGTTTAGCTAATGGATGGTTTGCTGGCAATAAGGCTGCAATGTTTTCTGTAAATAGTATAGTTGATTGGATTGCCTCGTCCTTTGGGGGAAGCGGTCCTAAAAATGCTAAATTTAACTCACGGTTTTTAACAGCATCAATTAAAAAGCGATAAGAGCCCTGACGCAATTGGAATTGCAAATCTGGGTATTCGCGCTTAAAGGCTGAAATAACGGTCGGTAGCACATAGCTTGCTAGGCTTGTAGGAAAGCCTATCTTAATAGTACCTTTTGCAGGGTCTAAATATTCCTCTACCTGCTTCGCTGCAAAATCTATGGCTTTTAAAGCAGTAATCGTATGTTCGAGAAAAGTTTTTCCAATCGGTGTTAATTTTACATTTCGACCGACGCGTTCAAAAAGTGGTGTGCCTAATTCGTCCTCTAAATTAGCAATTTGACGACTTATTGCTGACTGAGCAACATGAAGATGTTCAGCAGCTTCTGAAATATGTTCCCGTTCTGCAACCTCCACAAAATAACGTAATTGACGTAACTCCACTGGATATTCACCTCTATTAATCGAAAAATCCGATTGATTATACTTTAATTATATAATATTTAATATATAAATAGTCTGAAAAAATAGCATAGTGCGAAAGAAAAATATGATAAATTACAGAAAAGACAATTGGAACTGAAAGATTTAACACAATCTTTTAATGATCATATTAAAAAAGGGAAATTACACTTATTCTGTTAGTAATTTGAGAGTTGTGTCTTGTAAGATGTATATGAGGTGGAAATTTATGATAAAGAAAGGAATTAGCTGGCTACTAATTCTACTGGCCATTACAATGTTAGCTGGTTTAACATTTAACGATCAAGATACGAGCAATACAGATTTGCAAGCAAAAGATGGCATATTAGATCTTACGGGTATTTCTAAAAATGAAAAAGTAGTTGCCTTGTCAGGTGAATGGAAGTTTGTTGGCAATGAATACGTAAAGCCAACAGATATTCTGCAAAATGCAAAGGTGGAAATTGTGCCGGGGCCTTGGAAAGAAAACGTCCAATATGGTACTTATCAGCTTCAAGTTACATTGCCTGCCCATTTCGATAAACTAGGCATCCGTGTAAGAAATATTTGGTCTGCACATCGCCTCTTTATCAACGGAGAAGAGTTTGCGTCTTACGGAACGCTTGGAACGCAAAAGGAGGGGGCAGTACCGAGTAATCCAGTGTATGAAATATATTTTAAGCCTAAAACAAAATCACTGACCATTACATTGCAAGTAGCGGATTTCTATAATGCACGACATGGCGTCATTTTTCCAATTGATCTTGGTGATGCAGAAACGATTGCCAACGATGTTGTAAAGGATGTTAATTTAGAAAAAACGACAATCATTATCTTATTTATTTTTTCGATTTTTCATTTTAGCTTGTATTTATTAAGGACAAAAGATCGAGCTTTTTTCTACAGTGCTCTGTACTTTTTCACACTGGCATTATTAGTATCTACAAGAGGCGAACGGACGCTTATTCGGGAGTACCCTGCCATCTCCTTCGAATGGTACTTTCGATTACAAGATTTTATTACGTATATCAATGCCGTTACGTTATTCTTTTTCTTTGTCTATACCGTTGAAACGCTAGTCAAGCGTCGAACAGCTATTACGCTGGCGATGCCGCTTATCTTATACGGAGTAGGAACGCTACTCTTACCTGCAAGGTCATTATCATTTTTACAATATTTCTTCTTTGGATACATAAATGTTTTGGCTTTAATCATTATTGGGAGATTGGTCCACTTACTTATCACTAAAAGTACGAAAATACCTAGAAATGAACTAATGATTTTAAGTGCCTCGATGATTTCACTACTTATCTTTTCGATAAGTGGCGCAGTCGATCAACTTTTTTTCTCTGGAAAAAATGTTCTGAATCGGGCGGGACTACTATTTTTTATTCTAGGCATGAACGTCTTTCTTGCAATGCGTCTTATTAATCGAACGACGGAAGCGGAAGTTTTTAGCGAAAGATTGGAAAAGGCTACAATAGGTAAAGATTCTTTTTTAGAAGTTACAACAAAAGAACTCGAACAACCTCTTTATCATGCACTGAACGTCACAAAATCATTATCAGCACATCGAACTTTAATAGAGCATCAATTACTTGAGCAACAACTTGAACGTTTACTATATTTAGTAAATGACTTAAAGGATTTTACAAGAATCCGTTTCCAAGATTTTCATATTGACGTTCATCCGGTAAATGTGCAAATGATTTTCCAGCATGTCGTTAAAATGCATGAACGTACGATGGAAAAAGCAAATATCCGATTTTATACGCATGCAGATAGTCAATTGCTAATACAAGCAGATGAGCAAAGAATTAGTCAAATAGTTTATCGTGTGGTGGAAACAGCCATTGCTCACGCGGTCAATGGAGAAGTCGTCCTAACGATTATGCATCATGATGCAGATGTAAGAATAGTAGTTGAAGGGACTGGACCTGACGTTATCAAGCAAATCGCTGCAGACGAAACGGGTCAATCAATCGGAAAAGCAATAATTGAACAAATGGGTGGCAGCTATTCGGTAGATATTTTACATAATGGCATAAGGTTTTTAATCACATTGCCTTTTGGGGGATATGAGAAAAACCTACACAATAAAACAGATTATATTCTGCCATTACCCCTTCCAACACTAAATGATAATTTACCAAATTTATTGATTGTGGAGGATGATGTTATACATGCAGAAGTATTGCGAAGTTTGCTTCAGAATCATTACGCAATATCTTTAGCGCATAGTGCTGAAGAAGCGCTTTACACTATTCAGCATAAAAAACCGGATTATTTATTAATCGATGAAGTGATGCCGGTGATGGATGGCTTAGTGTTAACCAAACAAATAAGAACTCAATATAGCTATATTGAGTTACCGATTATCATGCTAGTAGCTAATGAATATCCTACGAATATTTCACTTGTACTTGAATCAGGCGCTAACGATTACATTCGAAAGCCTGCATCCAAGGAATCATTATTGGCACGACTCTCTGCCATTTCTTTAACGAAAGAAGCGATGACGAATGCTATTGAGCATGAAATGAACTTTTTACAAGCGCAGATTAAGCCACACTTTTTATATAATGCACTTAGTAGTATTATTTCCTTCTGTTATACAGATGGAGAACGTGCAGGCCATTTATTAACCATGTTGTCTACGTATTTACGATATATTTTTGATTCTGGAAAAGAAGGACATCGAGCAACGCTTGAAAAAGAACTAGAAATCATTCAGGCTTATGTTGAAGTTGAACAAGCTCGTTTTGGTAGTAGATTAAGCGTTGTAATTGAAATTGATGAATCAATTGATACAGCAAAAGTTGAGGTGCCTAGCCTGCTTATACAGCCTCTTGTCGAAAATGCGATTCGTCATGGAATTTTTGAAAAAGAAGGAAATGGCTGTGTCATTGTGAAAATAGAAAAAGAAGAAAATTTCCTTGTCGTTCAAATTATCGACGATGGCGTTGGGATGACAGCAGAACAAGTAGCCGCTTTAACAATGGGGAAAAATATCAGTTCTAATGGAATTGGTTTTACGAACGTATTACGTCGTGTTAAAGAGTTACCAAAAGCTTCGCTCATGATTCAATCTAAATTGGATGAAGGAACTACAATGATTTTAAAACAACCTTTAAAGGAGCATGCCAATGTGGAAAATTATTATGGTAGAAGATGAAGAACCTATTCTAAACTTGCATAAGCGTTTACTGGAGAAGAGTGGTCTTTTTAAGGTTATTGCATCTTATACTTCGCCCATAGAAGCAGCCAAAGAGCTTTCAACAATTCAGGCAGATGCGATTCTGTTGGATATCGAAATGCCTAAAATAAATGGCTTAGAGCTTGCGTTAAAGCTAGTAGAGGAAGGGATTGATGTACCAATCATTTTTTCGACAGCTTATACGAAGTATGCAGTAGATGCTTTCCGCGTACAGGCGCTTGATTATGTCTTAAAACCGATGACACCGAATACGGTCCTACAGTTAGATGAACGACTTGCAAAATATTATGGTCGTCAGAAACAACACAATATTGCGAAGCTTGAAGTTCGCCTTCGAGGTGAAGCAGGAACTCGTATGAACGGTCAAGCGATTAAATGGCGTACAAAGGTAACAGAAGAACTGTTTTACTATTTGCTGCTGAATGAAGGAGTTGTCGTTTCTAAATATCGTATTTTAGATGATATTTGGCCAAATCTTGATGAGCGAAAGGCACTAGCGAACCTTTATAATACGATTTATCGCTTGCGCCAGCTATTTAATGAATTAGAAGTGCCAATCCAAATTGAACGTATCAATGACGGCTATGAGTTAAAAACAAATAATGCCGTTGTGCTGCAAATGCCCAATGAGCCTGATTCATTCCTTCTTGAATCAAAGGGCTATTTATGGGCATATAAAATAAGCTGAATTATATTTTTAAAAAATAGTAAAGAAGAGATCTTAAGACAAAAGCGTTAGATTGACCTGCTAGCAATCTAACGCTTTTTTGCTATGTTGCTAATGTCCGTTACAACGGCTATGCGCACGCGCTAAGAATGCACCCCGTTATATGCCACGCTTTGTTGCATCTCCATTTCTATGTTGTTCCTACTATAGCCATGTCCTTTGCTACAACTAGTATGCTCTCTACATTGGTAAAATAATTGCAAAGGAAGGAATCACTAGGTTTTCCATTCATTGAACCTAGCTAAAAGTTACGAACAGGTTTATTCTTGTTTTTTATATTTACATACAAAGTTTTATGGAGACTTCTGCTGAAAGCAAATTAAATTTTCATCATACAGTAAAAAAGTGTAAATCTGCTTGATGTGTTTATTATGCTAGTACTCTATAATTTTATTTCTTGAAGTGATTCCATTCGAATGAAATAGGATATAGTATAGATAGGGTTGTTTGTGCGTATTTGTCACAAAACCGTTACAATTAACGCTCTATGCGAGGTTTCCACTATGTAGCTAGATGAAATCTATTCTCAATTAGAGATATTTCATTGAAAATAAACTTTGTTGATTCTCATTGTCAGTTTCGATTTCCAATAATCTGAAAATGCTTACAAAGTCTTTATATTTAACGATTTCATCATTGAAAAGTGAAAGTGGTCAAAATGGTTTGCATAGAGAACGATTTTCAGTTAAGATTAGAATGATAATAATTAAGGAATGGTTGCCCATTCATAGAACACATTATGGAGGTATTTTCATGTCAACTTTAGTAATTAAAGATCTTCACGTTGAAATCGACGGGAAAGAGATTTTAAAAGGCGTAAACCTTACAATTAATACAAATGAAATCCATGCAATTATGGGACCAAACGGAACTGGTAAATCAACACTAGCTTCTGCAATTATGGGACACCCTAAATACGAAGTTACTTCTGGTACAGTTGAACTTGATGGTGAAAACGTACTTGAAATGGAAGTTGATGAGCGTGCACAAGCAGGTTTATTCCTTGCGATGCAATACCCATCAGAAATCGCTGGTGTGACGAACGCTGATTTCTTACGTTCAGCTATTAATGCACGTCGTGAAGAAGGCGACGAAATTTCACTAATGAAATTTATTCGTGAATTAGATAAAAATATGGAATTCCTTGAAATGCATGAAGACATGGCACAACGTTATTTAAATGAAGGTTTCTCTGGCGGTGAGAAAAAGCGTAACGAGATTCTTCAATTAATGATGATTAAACCAACTTTTGCTATTTTAGATGAAATTGACTCTGGTCTTGATATTGATGCACTTAAAGTTGTGTCAAAAGGTATCAATGCAATGCGTGGCGAAGGCTTTGGATGCTTAATGATTACGCACTATCAACGTCTACTAAACTACATCACACCAGATCACGTACACGTAATGATGCAAGGTCGTGTTGTAAAATCAGGCGGCGAAGAATTAGCACAACGTTTAGAAGCAGAAGGTTACGATTGGATTAAAAAAGAACTAGGAATCGAAGAAGAAACAGAAGAACAAGAAGCATAAGAAGGAGGACGAACTAGCATGACAGTGGAACTTAACTTGCCTGTAACAGTACAGGACGTGCGCTCGTTCTCAGAAGCGAATGGTGAGCCAACTTGGTTTGCAGAGCTTCGTACGGCAGCACTAGACAAAGCAGCTGGTTTAGATATGCCAAAACCAGATAGAACAAATATTACAAAATGGGATTTTATGAACTTCCCAACTCACACAGTTGTCAGTGAAGAATTAACTTCATTAGATGCATTACCAGAAGAGGCAAGAGGGTTAATTAATCTTGAGTCTCAAGAAAACTTATATATTCAACGTAACAACACACCAGCGTTTATTAAAACGTCACAGGAGCTTGCTGACAAAGGCGTTATTTTTACAGATATGTTAACAGCTGTACGTGAACATGGTGAGCTTGTACAAAAGTATTTCATGACTGAAGCAGTAAAAGTCGATGAACATAAATTAACTGCACTTCATGCAGCACTTGTAAATGGTGGCGTATTTGTTTACGTACCGAAAAACGTCGTTATTGAGCAACCGTTACAAGTAGTATTTTTAAATGATAATGCCGAAGCTTCTCTATATAACCATGTATTAGTTGTTGCTGAAGCCAATGCAGCTGTCACATACGTAGAAACATATATTTCTACAGTTGAAGAAGCGAAAGGTCAGGCTAATATTATTTCCGAAGTCATTGTACAAGATAACGCGCAAGTAATTTACGGTGCGGTTGATGTACTGGCTAAAGGTTATACTACTTATGTAAATCGTCGTGCTCGTTTAGCGCGTGATGCAAAAGTAGACTGGGCACTAGGTTTAATGAATGATTCAGATACAATCTCTGAAAACATTACACACCTTATCGGTGATGGTTCTCATGCAGATACAAAAACAGTTGTAGTTGGTCGCGGAGAGCAAAAGCTAAACTTCACTACAGAAGTTCGTCACTGGGGTAAAAACTCAAATGGTCACATCTTGAAGCACGGTGTGATGAAAGATGCAGCACAGTCAATCTTTAATGGTATTGGTTACATTGAACACGGTGCTACAAAAGCGGATGCACAGCAAGAATCACGTGTGCTAATGCTTTCTGAAAAAGCTCGTGGCGATGCGAACCCAATTCTTTTAATTGACGAAGATGATGTAACAGCAGGACACGCAGCATCTGTAGGACGAGTAGATCCACTACAACTTTATTACTTAATGAGTCGTGGTATCTCGAAAGCAGAAGCAGAGCGCCTTGTTATCCATGGATTCCTTGCGCCAGTTGTTACGCAATTACCAATTGAGGGCGTTCAAAAGCAACTGACGGAGGTTATTGAAAGGAAAGTTCGCTAATGATCAATAAAGACATTAAAAGCTATTTCCCAATATTAAATCAACAAGTAAATGGTCACCCGCTTGTTTATCTTGATAGTGCAGCAACATCTCAAAAGCCTATTCAAGTAATTGAAGCAATTAAGCATTACTATGAATTTGATAACTCAAATGTTCACCGAGGTGTGCATACATTGGGGAATCGTGCGACTGACAAATACGAGGGTGCTCGTGAAAAGGTTCGTAATTTCATTAATGCGAAAACGACAGAAGAAATTATTTTCACTCGCGGTACAACAACTGCGTTAAATACAGTAGCTTCTAGTTATGGTCGTGCAAATGTTGAGCAAGGTGATGAAATTGTCATCACACATATGGAACACCATTCTAATATTATACCTTGGCAACAGCTTGCAAAAGAAAAAAATGCAACATTAAAGTACATTGACCTTGAGGCAGATGGAACGCTTGACCTAGAAAAGGTTCGAGCAACAATTACGCCGAAAACAAAAATCGTGTCTGTATCCATGGCATCAAATGTTCTTGGTACGATTAATCCGATTAAAGAAATTGCTAAAATTGCACATGCCAATGGAGCAGTTATGGTAGCGGATGGTGCACAAGCAGCACCGCATATGAAAATTGATGTGCAAGACCTAGATGTCGATTTCTTAGGATTTTCAGGACATAAAATGTGCGGACCGACTGGAATAGGTGTACTATATGGTAAAAAAGAGCACCTTGAAAAGATGGAGCCAATTGAATTTGGTGGCGAAATGATCGACTTTGTTGGATTACATGATTCAACGTGGAAAGAATTGCCGTGGAAATTTGAAGGTGGTACACCTATTATTGCAGGAGCAATTGGTTTAGGAGCTGCTATCGATTTCTTAACTGAAGTAGGGTTAGACAATATCGCAAAGCATGAACATGCGCTTGTAGGCTATGCGATGGATCAGCTTGAAACAATTGACGGACTTAAAATTTTTGGCCCACGCGATCCTATGAAGCGTTGTGGACTTGTTACATTTAACTTAGATGATGTACATCCGCATGATGTTGCAACTGTTCTTGACATGAATGGCATCGCTGTTCGTGCCGGACATCATTGTGCACAGCCACTAATGAAATGTCTCCAACAAGTAGCGACAGCGCGTGCAAGCTTTTATCTGTACAATACGGAGGAAGATATTGACCGCTTAGTTGCTGGGTTGCGTTCAGCGAAGGAGTATTTTGGCGATGTCTTTTAATAATTTAGATCAACTATACCGTTCAGTAATCATGGATCATTATAAAAATCCTCGTAACAAAGGATCTTTAGAAACAGATGCTGTCACAATTGATATGAACAATCCGACTTGTGGTGACCGTATTCACTTAACACTTAAAGTGAATGATGGTGTTGTAGAAGATGCGAAATTTGACGGTGAAGGCTGTTCAATTTCGATGTCTTCTGCATCGATGATGACTCAAATCATTAAAGGGAAAAAAGTAGCAGAAGCATTAGAACTTGCTGATATTTTCTCAAAAATGATGATGGGTGAAGAATATAGCGATAAATACGACCTAGAGGATGTCGAAGCACTGCAAGGTGTTTCACAATTCCCTGCACGCATAAAATGTGCGACATTGGCTTGGAAAGCAATGGAAAAAGGCGTAAAAGAATAATAATTCGTGAACGGAGGAGAAATAATGGCTAAAAAAATGCCGGATATTGGCGATTACAAATACGGATTCCATGACAAGGACGTATCAATTTTCCGTTCAAAACGTGGTTTGACTGAAGAAATCGTCCGTGAAATTTCAAATATGAAGCAAGAGCCAGAGTGGATGCTTGAATACCGCTTAAAAGCGCTTGAAACTTTCTATACAAAACCGATGCCACAATGGGGTGGCGACCTTGGCGATTTAGATTTCGATGAGATTACGTACTACGTTAAACCATCTGAAGCTACGCAAAAATCTTGGGATGAAGTACCTGAAGAAATTAAAGCAACGTTTGATAAATTAGGTATTCCTGAAGCAGAGCAAAAATATCTTGCTGGTGTATCAGCTCAGTACGAATCTGAGGTAGTATACCACAACATGAAACAAGATCTTGAAGACCTTGGTATTGTGTTTAAAGATACTGATTCAGCTTTACGTGAAAACGAAGAGATTTTCAAAAAATATTGGGGCAAAGTAATCCCATACACTGATAACAAATTTGCTGCATTAAATTCAGCAGTTTGGTCAGGTGGTTCATTTATCTACGTGCCACCAGGTGTAAAAGTGGAAACGCCTTTACAAGCATACTTCCGTATTAACTCTGAAAACATGGGGCAATTTGAGCGTACGTTAATTATCGTTGATGAAGGCGCACACGTACATTATGTTGAAGGATGTACTGCTCCAGTTTATACTACAAACTCTTTACACTCTGCAGTTGTAGAGATTATCGTCGAAAAAAATGCTTACTGCCGTTATACAACGATTCAAAACTGGGCAAATAATGTTTACAACTTAGTAACTAAACGTACAGTTGTTGAAGAAAACGGTACGATGGAATGGATTGACGGTAATATTGGTTCAAAATTAACGATGAAATACCCAGCTTGTATCCTAAAAGGTGAAGGCGCTCGTGGTATGACATTATCAATTGCATTAGCTGGTAAAGGACAACACCAACATGCTGGGGCAAAAATGATTCATATGGCACCGAATACATCTTCTACAATCGTTTCTAAATCGATTGCCAAACAAGGTGGTAAAGTAACATATATGGGTCAAGTTCGTTTCGGTCCTAAAGCAAGTGGTGCACGTGCTAACATTGAATGTGACACGTTAATCATGGATAATCAATCTACTTCGGATACAATTCCATACAACGAAATCTTAAATGATAATGTTTCTTTAGAACATGAAGCGAAAGTTTCAAAAGTGTCAGAAGAGCAACTATTCTACTTAATGTCTCGTGGTATTTCTGAAGAAGAAGCAACAGAAATGATCGTAATGGGCTTTATCGAACCATTTACGAAAGAATTACCAATGGAATACGCAGTAGAAATGAACCGTCTTATCAAGTTCGAGATGGAAGGCAGTATCGGGTAAACGTCCGGTAAACCTTTCTACATCAGCGTTTCTGTATGGTATGTGTAAGGTGAAATGTGTGAAATACCTACAAATCATCCACAAATTATAAAATTATATGTTTTTTATAGAGATCGAGTGCATTGCGCTCGATCTTTTTTATTTATATATAAGTAAGTAATTGCTGTATAGCGATTTATGACAATACAAGTCTTATCTTTAGCTTGGAAGATGCATCCGAGAAATAGAAAGCTACAGTTATGCTGTAGTAGGATAAAGGGACAAGAACATAGCGAGGTTTATGATGAATCTGTTACCTAGGTTGAATAGACCAACAAATTAGATAAGACACTCGAGGGAAATGGATCGTAAAAGACTATAAAAATTATTATTACTATAACCGAATCCAAACAAAACTTAAAACAACCAGTAGCCGGTTCAATACCGACAACTGGTTGAGTGATGCTATTTTAATTGTTGTCCTATATACCAGGTTTAGTCCCATTTTATGCTATCGACCTTTTCTAAATTAATTACAAAACAATGGTTTGTGAACATTGTTTATGCGTTTTTTTTATAAATTTTCTCCCAGAACTTGTTATACAAAAAATTTAAATATTTTAAGCGATCCTGCACCCCTTGTTTAAGATATAATCTTATCATCGTAGGTCTGTATTTCCCTAACGCTACAAATCTACTTTATATTTAAGAGGGGTTGTCTCATCCTAATTTTATTTTATTCTAATGAAGATCATTTATAGAGGATTACTATACATTCTGCCAGTAAATGTAGCTATATATTCCCCTTTAATATACTCATGTTTTACATATTTTAAAACATTCCTCATTACGCCGTAAACTTCATGATAATACTCATAGGGTACTTCCTTAGGAATTAATGAAGGTGTAGGAAAAGTCAAAGTGATTGTTTGAATATGATCATAAACCCAAAATGGTGATACATCAGTTTGTGTTTGTTGTATCAAGGTATAGTTGTTTCTCTTGCCTGAACAGTTGGATTAGAAAAAGGTAAAATAAATGAAGCAACACTTACCATCAATAAACCTTTATTAAAAAAGTTATTCATATATAACACTCCTTTTTTAATAATTAATTTTACCTGCGAAAGTTGCTCTCCAAGTATATTGAAGCTTTTCTACTTCTCCAGTTCTTATTAGTTTGCCATGATACCATTTACCATCAATATACTCTTCGTAATAGATTGAATCTGGGACTGCAGCAGCAGAAGTATATTCTTTTTTTACAGTTTTAGTTATTGCAGTCCAAGGCCATCCATAAGTTGTAACCTCATCTTTATTTATTTGGTATAATTTACCACTCGTATCACCAACCTTTTCTTTTGTATAATCTTCACTTACCTCATCTGTCGTCAATGCTTGTGGCTGAATAACAATTGAACCAAACGAAACAACCAAAATCAAAGCTACTATGAAATAAATGATTTTTTTTTGCACTTCCCTTGCCCCTTTCCTTTCATTTTTTAGAATGTTTGGTTAAAATCGCATCTATTATAAAACATAGGTGAGAATATTGCAAAAATTTTGATATTAATGTCGGGATCTATTAATGATTTTCAACGTTTTAAGTAATCCTGCATTATCAATTATAATCAACTGATGGTTCTGATTTTTGTAAGTATTTGCACTAGAAAGTGTATGCTATCATTAGGTACATAGGGAGGGAGTCTTATGATTCGAATTGGGTTAACAGGCTGGGGCGATCATCCTTCGTTATACAGTGGTGTGACTGCCTCAAAGGACAAATTATTTGATTATGCAGGTCATTTTTTAACAGTAGAAGTAGACACATCATTTTATGCAATTCCATCAGTTGACAATGTGCGGAAATGGTGTGAACTAACACCACATTCATTCCGTTTTGTTATAAAGGCTTATCAAGGAATGACCGGTCATTTACGTGGGGAAATCCCCTTCGAATCCAAAAATGATATGTTTAACGCGTTTATCGAGTGTGCCAATGAATTTAAACGTCATGGAAAATTAGCGATGGTACTTGCACAATTTCCACCATGGTTTGATTGTCAGTCAAAAAATGTCCAATATTTATTGTATATTAGGCAACAATTAAAAGAGTTCGATGTGGCAATTGAATTTCGTAATCGCACGTGGTATGCAGACAAGCTTGTCCAGCAAACAATGGATTTCTTGCAGCAACATCAATTTATTCATACGATTTGTGATGAACCACAAGCAGGTATTGGCTCTGTTCCCTTTTACCCTAAAGTAACGGCAAATAGGGCACTTGTACGCATTCATGGTCGTAATATTCATGGTTGGCGTAATACTGGCAATCTGGAAAACTGGCGCAAAGTTCGGTTTCTATATGATTATAATAAAGAAGAATTGCAACAACTTGGCCAGCATATTCAAGCTATACAGCCAAAGGTACAGGAGCTATTTGTGTTATTTAATAATAACTCAGGGTTGCATGCTGCGAAAAATGCAAAGGAGCTTCAGGAGCTATTAGCAATACGAGATGTTGGTTTAGCGCCAAAACAATTAAATATGTTTGAAGGAGAAATATAATGGAGTTTATTCTTTTAGTTATCATTGCACTAGCATCGGGGCTAATCGGCTCTCTTGTTGGGCTAGGTGGAGGGATTATTTTAGTACCGGCTACTTTATTTGTTGGCTTAAATCTTGGGTTGCTTCCAGATATAACACCGCAAAAGGTAGTTGGCCTATCTGTTGTGATGATGATTTTCACCGGGCTAGCATCAACATTAAGCTACATGAAATCCAAAACGGTGGATTATAAAAGTGGTTTTATATTTTTTTTAGGTAGTGTTCCAGGAACAATGGTAGGTGCATGGGTAAATAAAGGATTGGATTTACCTTCATTTAATTTATATTTTGGGTTATTGTTAATTGTTATATCGATTATTTTACTTGTACGCGATAAATTAAAACCTGTACAATGGTTTGTGAAAAATGGTACACAACACCAGTTTATCGATGCATCGGGACAAACATATGTTTACGGCTATCCGATTTGGTTTGCGTTGTTGTTCTGCTTTGCAGTTGGCTTTGCATCAGGATTATTTGGTATTGGTGGCGGCTCGATGGTTGTGCCTGCAATGATCATATTATTTTTATTTCCACCCCATGTGGCAGTGGCAACATCCATGTTTATGGTGTTCTTAACATCCATTGTGAACTCCGCAAGCCATATTTATTTAGGTCATGTACCATGGCTTTATACGATTCCAGTTATTCCTGGGGCTTATATTGGAGCTAAGTTAGGAGCAGCACTCAATAAAAAAATTAAATCAGATACACTTGTCCTGGCACTTCGAATTATTTTATTATTATTAGGAATTCGTTCCATTATAGAGGGCTTATTGTAAAGAAGAGGTGGCTGGAATGCTAGAAAAAATTCATATTTTTCACACAAATGATTTGCATAGTCATTTTAAGTATTGGCCACGCATGCAAAACTATGTCAATGCGCAACGTGCTCAATATGCAGCTCTAGGGGAAACTAGCTTTTTAGTTGATGTTGGAGATCATCTAGATAGGTCAAATATTTATACAGATGCGACTATTGGGAAGGGAAATGTCCAATTATTAAACGATGCAGGTTATGATGTTGTGACAATCGGTAACAATGAAGGCATTACACTGTCTCATGATGAGTTGTTTCATCTATATGATGACGCGCTATTTGAAGTCGTAGTGGCGAACTTTAATGCCTTGAAGGGACAAAACCCAATGTGGCTAAAGCCTTACGTTGTGTTAACTACAAAAAATGACACGAAAATCGCGGTTATTGCAGCGACAGCTATGTTCGAAATTTATTATAAGGAATTGCAATGGCAAATAGACGATGCACGAAGTTCCCTTATTCGATTAACCCATCAACTGCGTAAAGAAGTAGACATTGTTGTTTGTCTGTCACATTTAGGAATTACTGAAGATGAACTGCTCGCAGAGGAATGTCCTGAAATTGATGTTATCTTTGGGTCTCATACGCATCATACATTGCCAAATGGAAAGTTCATCAATGGTGTATTGCTTACTGGCGGAGGAAAATTTGGCCAATATACTGGACATCTCGTGATAGAATATGATAAAAAAACGAGAGAAATTGTTGAAAAAAAGGATACTTTAATTCATAATAAGGACTTGCCAATTGTTGAAAATGAAAATGAATTTTTGCTAACTTTAGAAGAAGAAGGCAAAAGGTTATTAGACAAGCCTGTATTTTCAACAGAAAAAATGTACAATAAAGAATGGTTCCATTACTCACAATTATCTCACTTATTTGCGCAAGCAATTATAGAAAAAAGCGGTGCAGATTGTGCGTTATTTAATGCAGGGATTTTTTTAGAGGGCCTTCCAAAAGGAACGGTAACCGCGCTTGATTTACATAAAATTTTTCCACATCCAATTAATTTATGTACAATCGAATTGTCGGTATCTGAAATAAAAGAGATTTTTCAGCAATCGAAAAATGAAGAGTGGCCCAATATGGAGCTTAAAGGATTAGGGTTTAGGGGCGTTGTTTTTGGTAAGATGCTGACGTATGGCTTTGCAATGAATGAGGAGCGTCAATTGCTCATTAATGGAAAGATTGCAGATAATGAACGTACTTATAAATTAGTAACGCTGGATTTATTTACGTTCGGTTATTTTTATCCTAGCTTTAAATATGCAAAGAAAAAATATATTTTACCTGATTTTTTACGAAACATTATGTTAGATTATGGGCAAAGTTTCTTTAAGCGATAGATAAAATGCTTTAAGAATGGATTGGGGAAGAAGTCATGCGATTAATTTCAATCGATGTATTAAAAGAAGGAATGGTACTAGGAAGAACCATTTGGAATGAGGCAGGTCATCCACTTTTAAAGAAAGACGTTGTCATTAATGAACGTATTATTGAAAGACTTCAACAGTTGAATACGCATTATTTATATATTGATGACAAAATTTCTGAAGGCATTGAAGTCAAGGAGACAGTTCCTACTGATGTCCGGAATAAAGCCATTTCAACTATTAAAGATTCTTTCCAATCATTGAATGGTTTAAGTACGGTGAATGCCTCTTATATACTGGATCAACAGTCGAAAGCGATTGTCACGATTGTCGATGAACTACTCTCAGCTATTACGGGTAATAATGAAATTTTAACGGTTTTAACAGATGCTTATTTATTTGATGAATATTTATATCAGCATTCTTTTCATGTGACTTTATACTCGATTGCAATAGCAAAAGAATTAGGTCATTCTGCTGAAGATCTTCGTTTAATTGGTATTGGTGCCTTATTGCATGATGTTGGAAAGCTTATGGTGCCGAAAGAGATATTAAAAAAACCAGGTCGCTTATCACATGAGGAATTTGAGATGATGAAAATGCATACGCGTTACGGGTTTGATTTATTACGTAATTTGCATTCTATTTCCTTACTGGTTGCACATTGCGCTTTTCAACATCATGAACGCATTGATGGAAGTGGTTATCCACGTGGCTTAGTTGATTTTGAAATCCATCCATTTGCCAAAATTATTGGTGTAGCGGATGTATTCGATGCGGTGACGACAAACCGTGTATATCGTGAAAAAATGCTACCATCACAAGGGCTTGCCATTGTTGAAGCCGGCTCAGGCACTATTTATGATGCACGAATTGTTAATGCATTAAAAAGATCGGTTGTCCATTATCCGAATGGGCTGATTTTAAAATTATCAGATGGTCGCCGAGGCATTGTTTCTAAACAAAATACGTTTGATGCTGCCTTGCCATGGATTCGAATTTTTGAAGAGCGTAATGAATTACTTACAGCGACATATGAAATTAATTTAGTGGACTATCCAACTGTAAAAATTGATAGTATTGAAACTGATTATGTAGTACCAACGAGAGTCGTATAATTTGCTCCTCCTGTTCATACGTTGTAGAACAGGAGGAGATTTTTTTGTTTTTCCCTCGAAAAAGGATGAAATTGCGAACGAATCATAAAAGAGGAATGCAGCTCAATCGTTTAACCTTATTAATTGTCGCAAGTATTATTTGTATCGCATTATTTCTGTATTTTTTAAATGAGCGTCTTAAACCCACATATTTGGAATATGCAGAAGTGCAGACGAATAAAATTGCGTCGTATGTTGTTAGTAAAGCCATTAACTCACGTACTTCTAACGTATTGGACGTTAATGATATAATCGAAGATGTACCATCTGGTACGTCAGTGACCACAAAATTTAATACAGAAATTATTAATAGAGTGCGTGCAGAAACACTTGAACTTGTGAAAATGTATTTAGAACAAGCTGAGCACGGAGAATTGTCCCATTTACCGGATTTAGATAATGTTGAATATGATGTGAATAAAATTCAACAAGGAGATGGTATTGTCTTTTTCGTTCCGCTTGCACAGGCTGCTGATATTCCTTTACTCGGTAATTTAGGGCCTAAAATACCCATACGTTTTCATGTAATTGGCAATGTCCATAGTAATGTTACAGCGGATATTAGAGAATTTGGTATTAATAGTGCGTATGTCGAAGTTGGCATTCATATAGAAGTGAATGTCCAAATAATTGTGCCATTTGCTAGTAAGTCAACGACGGTATCACAGGATATTCCTGTAGCAATGGGGTTAACGAGAGGACCAGTACCAAATATTTATACGAATGGCACAGATGCGGTACAGCCATCTATAGAAGTGCCGGTGCCATATCAATAGAAATGTTAGGTTGAGAGTAAATGTTAGTTGTTGCAGTTCGTGTAATATGATACATTGACAACAGTGATGGTAGATCATATTCAACAAAAGATTACTTTGATAGGGGCGAAATTGTATGACATCCTGTAAACCTACTAGCAATGAAAAAGAAGAACATGTAAGAAAACCTGATTGGCTTAAAATTAAACTAAACACGAACGATGAATATAAGGGTCTTAAAAAGCTTATGCGTGAAAAAAATCTTCATACAGTATGCGAAGAAGCACGTTGTCCAAATATTCATGAATGCTGGGGTGAGCGTCGAACAGCGACAATGATGATTTTGGGTTCAGTTTGTACACGCGCATGTCGTTTCTGTGCTGTCAAAACGGGTTTACCAAATGAGTTAGACCTTGCAGAACCAGAACGTGTGGCAGATTCAGTAGCGATTATGAACTTAAAACATGTTGTTATTACAATGGTGGCTCGTGATGATTTAAAGGATGGCGGTGCAGAAGTGTTAGCGGAAACTGTGCGCGCTATTCGTCGTAAAAGCCCTTTAACATCAGTAGAAGTATTGCCTTCAGACCTTGGAGGTATTAAGGAAAATCTTCAACTTCTAATGGATGCAAGACCAGATATTTTAAATCATAATATTGAAACAGTACGTCGTTTAACGCCAAGAGTACGTGCGCGTGCAAAATACGAACGTTCTTTAGACTTTCTTCGTTTAGCAAAAGAGATGCAACCAGACATTCCAACTAAATCATCATTAATGATTGGCTTAGGTGAAACGCATGAAGAAATTTTAGAAGTAATGGACGATTTACGTGCGAATAACGTGGATATTATGACAATTGGTCAATATTTACAACCAACAAAAAAACATTTAGCTGTAAAAAAATATTATTCGCCTATTGAATTTGGTAAACTTCGCAAAATTGCAATGGAAAAAGGCTTCAAGCATTGTGAAGCAGGCCCACTTGTACGCAGTAGTTACCACGCAGACGAGCAAGTGAATGCCGCAACAAAAGAGCGACAATTACAGGCTGAAGTGTAATGTAATTTAGTAGACTTAGAAAGGTGGTGTCACTTTGATCATTATTGAAGGATATGAATACGAAGTTGTTGAAGATTACCGTGAAGCTTTTCAGGAAGAAGTCTTTAAGGAGCGGTACTCAGACATTTTAGTCAAATATGATTATATTGTAGGCGACTGGGGCTATAATCAATTGCGGTTAAAAGGTTTTTTTGATGATAAAAATCAGAAATCTACCTTTGATACAAAAATCAGTACGCTACAAGATTACTTATATGAGTATTGTAATTTTGGCTGTGCTTATTTTGTATTGCGTAAATCCGGTAAAGCTATTTTGCAGCCAGACGTTGTAATAAATGAAGCTACCGAAGTGACAAAACCAAATGACAATGAACATATAGCAGAATAGCTATAACGACCTGATGTGAAATTCGCATCAGGTTTTTTTATTTATAGGGGTTATGAAATATTTAAGAGCATTCAACTAATTTAGAGTGCAATTATTATAATATATAATGAAATAACTACCATTGTAGTAATTTTTGAAGAAGGAGAGGAACAACTATGGAATTTTTTGATCTAATTAAAGCGATTATCTTAGGTTTTATTGAAGGAATGACTGAGTTTGCACCTGTTTCATCAACGGGTCACTTGATTATTGTAGATGACATGTGGCTACAAACAAAAAATCTATTAGGAGATAAAGCTGCCATTACATTTAAAATTGTTATTCAATTAGGTTCAATTTTAGCTGTTTGTCTTGTTTTTTGGAAACGTTTCGTTAGTCTATTAGGGTTCTATAAAATAAATAATCATACTTCAACGGCTCACTTCAATTTATTACATCTTGTTATCGGTTTATTACCAGCAACGATACTAGGTCTAATTTTTAAAGATTTGATAGATGAGCTATTCAATATAAAAGCGGTTATAGTGGCGCTTATTATCGGTGCCAGTCTGATGATTGTAGCTGATAAATTTGGTCCTGAAAAACCAAAAGTTGTATCGTTGGATCAAATTACATATAAACAGGCATTTATGGTTGGACTTATGCAATGCTTATCACTATGGCCTGGATTTTCACGTTCAGGAGCGACGATTTCAGGTGGTGTTTTATTTGGAATGAGTCATCGAATAGCAGCCGATTTTACCTTTATCATGGCTGTACCAATTATGCTAGGAGCGAGTGGTGTATCAATTATTAAAAATTGGGATTACTTATCTTTTGATTATGTAGGATTTTATACTGCCGGTTTTATTAGCTCGTTCGCTTTTTCTCTTATTTCTATTCGATTCTTTTTAAAGTTGATTTCTCGTATTAAACTGACGCCATTTGCAATTTATCGAATTATATTAGCGATCATAATAGCTTTTATCGTATATTTGTGATGCACTTAGCTATTGAATAGTATAAAATTACATAATATTAAATTTTTATAATATAACAAAATAATAAGGATTATGGTCTGCCGTATTTGTTCGTATTGTTTGCTGTTGGCTTACCTATAATGTTCTTGTGACTATTCCAGCTAAAACTGCAACTGTTTTGCTTGGGAGTATAGTATTAGTTCGAGATAAAATAGAATTATGGAATATTGTAAAGCAATTAAATCAGATAGGATTTAAACGGAGAACATCATTTTGGAACTATAATTAAGATTAAGTCACTCTAATGGTAATTGAAGCACAGTAGATTCGAATTATAGTGTTTTAGTAGGAGCATGATGTTTAAAAGTAGATTGGTCATAATCCAGTCGCTTTTAATAAATATGCTATTGATTATCAAATGGCGGGATCTAGTTTAAGTCAGGGAGCTCGTTATCAGTTGTATTATCAATCACCAAAAGAGAAGGTGAAGTAGGCTTGGTAATAATGAAACTTTCTTAATATTTTTTGTAGTATGATACAGTAAAAATGAAAATATTCAGATAATAAAAATATCATTTTATTCTTGAAATATCTTTTATATCATACTAAAATGAAGCCATATATACCATTTAACATTAAGCCACTTTAATGTTTTAATAGTAAAGAATCAACTCTTACAATTCATAATGAGCTTGAGGAGCTTCTTTCCCCTTCTTCTGAGCTGCTGGCTTATTTTTCAACACTTCTTCTTATTAGATGATTAATCTATTTGTTCCTCGAGCATATCTTATTGATTTCCAAATTTTGTACAAAGACTTCCATAATGCCTTATTAATTGCTAAAAGATTTCTATTTATTTATTCCATTTTCTGAAAATTGAAAAATGTTATTACTTTTATTCTAAAAATATAATAAGTAATCTATTTTTGTTTAAAAAGTATTTAATATTAATTGATAATTAAGAAAAAGGAGGAGTTTTAATGAATATCGGGAATAGTACTATTATTATAGGTGTTGTCCTCATTTTGATTGGTCTAGTTTACAAACTCTTCTATAATAGCTTTATTTATTTTAAATATTTATTTGAGATAGGGTTTATGTTATTTGGCATAGGTATTCTAATTGATGGGATTGAAAAAATGAAGAAGAAAAAGAACATATAGGAACTAGACAGGTACCAGGGGATTGGATTTTTTAAATTTTTTAATGATATTTAAATTGATGGTCAAATTTTAATAAGCAATGAAATTAAACATAAAGTATTGGTAATGGTGGATTTAAAGCATTTAAAGCAGCCATTCAAAAAGGTAAGAGCGTTAATTCAACTATAGGGCTGTAGTCTAAAGACTTTTCTATGAAAAATAGAAAAGTCTTTTTATATGTTTCGCAATGTCAACTGTAATATAAATACAAGAAGGTATGATGGTCATACGCTGCTATTCCCAGTGACTAACTAGTCTTTTTTGTGAAATGCTTATACTTGAAACGAAAATGAAATGTATTTTTCAATGTGCATTTATAAGTTGAATTATAATGGGGCACGATATAATTGATTCTTATTAAAGGTGTGATTTTTATAAAAAGAGCAGTCTTTTTGGACCGTGATGGGGTTATTAACGAAGTGTTGACAAAAAGAGTTAAATTTGTGAATAAACCGCAGCAACTGTTTTTCTTACCACGCGTACCAGAAGCAATAAAAAAATTGAATGAGTTTTTTGATTTTGTCTTTGTTGTAACCAATCAAGGTGGCGTAGGCTTAGGATTTATGAAAGAAGGTCAGCTCAAAAAAATACACATGCATATGACAAATGAATTAAAGACACAAGGTGCTATCATTCATGAAGTCGTGTATTGCCCTCATAAACCAAAAGCTGGTTGTGATTGTCGGAAACCAAATAGCAAGTTAATTGTAGACCTTGCTGAAAAATACAATGTGGATTTATCAAAATCTTATATGGTGGGGGATACAGATACAGACATTATTGCAGGCAAACGAGCTGGTACAAAAGGCGTTTTTTTAGGTAAATATGATCCACTTGCGGATGCCGTATTCCCAGATTTAATAAGTGCTGTTGACTGGATAATAGAAGATGCACACTTATAGCTTTTATTGCAATAAAGTATAAATCACTTGAAAAAGGATAGTTTATAAAATGGAGGTGATAATTATGGCGAACGAGAAAAAAAAGAAAAGACAATTAGACCGTGAAGAATATGGATATGGATTTGATATTAGTGTGGATGATTTAGCTGTTATCGGGCAAAATAAACAGGCGAAAAAGCAAAATGATAATGAAAACAAAAACAAACCACATAATAAAGATAACCCTTCCACTTTAAATAAATAATGATACGTAAGTGGTCCTATATTTAGTGTAATTGATTCAAAAAATAAAATTCGATAGACATGATGGGATTTTGACAAAAAAATTTCGCTATATGCCAAAGGGTCTATTGCAGTCCCAAGCAAATGGATTAGCGAAATTTTTTTATTTAAATCTTTTTACAGTATTAGTTTAGTAATTCCCGTAAGTATTCACGCAGTTCGACTGTCTCTTCTTCCGAACGGTTGTATACGTGTTCAAGATAGCCAGGTTCTTCTATGTCATCTGGTCCTATAATCGCAAAACGGCCAAATTGGATATCCATCACAAGTACTTTGCCAAAGAAGCGGCCAGATTGTAAAATGGCTAAATCGTAGCGTAGTTTCTGTCCTGCAAAACTAACAAAGCGTGTTTTTGTATCTTCTACATCATCATATAAGAAAAAACGTTCCATCTTTTAATCTCCTTCCAGTCCTATAGATATGGTACTATAGAAGAGAAAAGACTATCAACTTTAAATGATTTGAATGGGGGCTTTCCTTGTGTATTTTGTAGATCGAAATAAAATCACAACAAACTTACAGTACTTAGATAAACTATTAGCTATTTTGGAGACAGAGGATAACTGGCTACAAAATGATATTAAGAAATTAGCGCTCGAACGTATTGGGCATAATGTAATGGAATCAATGATGGATGTAGGTAACTTAATGATTGACGGTTTCATCATGCGTGATCCAGGTAGCTATGAGGATATTATTGATATATTAATCGATGAAAAAGTCGTATCAACTGATATGGAAGCCTCGTTAAAAGCTGTTGTAGGCTTACGTAAAATGCTCGTTCGTGAATTCGCATCTGTAGATATAGCAGAAGTTGTGACGGTTTTAACAGCAAGCTTACCGGCTTTAAAGCAGTTTGCACCAGCAGTGAATAACTACTTAACAAATGAGCTAGGTCCCGTATCAGCATTTTTACCTGAGGATCATCAATGAAAACCTATAAGGCTTATTGCTTTGATTTAGATGGCACTGTCTACCGCGGAAAGGAAGGTATTCCTTCTGCGGTTGCTTTTATACAGCAATTACAGCAGCAAGGGATTGAGCCGTTTTACGTAACGAACAATTCTTCTAAAACGAGAGAGCAGTTACAAGAAGCTTTACACGCAATTGGCGTAGAAGCACCACTTCATCATATTTATTCAAGTGCTTTAGTAACAGCAAAGTATGTAGCGATGAATTTCCCAGACAAAAGAGTAGCAATGATGGGCGCTGATGGTATTCGATTGGCGTTGTTAAATGAAGGGATTGAACCTGTAGACAATGAGCCAGATGTATTTGTTATGGGCATCGATCGCACATTAGATTATATGGCACTGGCAAAGGCTACAATTGCTGTACAAAATGGTGCTGCCTTTATTGCAACTAATCAAGATATTAAATTTCCAACTGAATATGGATTTTTACCTGGAAATGGCTCATTTGCGCGCCTAGTAGGAGAGGTAGCTGGGGTTGAACCAATCTACATCGGGAAGCCGTCTGCTGCAATGCTCGACATCATTGCGTTAGAGCATCGTTTGACAAAAGATGAGATGGTTATGATTGGTGATAACTACGATACGGACATTATGTGTGGTATTCATTTTGGCTGTGATACCATTCATGTCAATACAGGTGTAACACCAACAAGCGAAGTTTTAACAAAAGAACAGCAACCTACTTATTTAGTGGAAACGCTGGTTTAAAATTTTGTTCGAGGTATAAATTAACAAAGGATGTTATGCCGATTTTGGTATAACATCCTTTTCATATGTGTAACTTTATTTTGTTAGGACTCAAACTTTTTCGTAAATATATTGATGGTATCCATGTTGTCTACAATTACCATAATGGATTTTCATCAATAAATTGATATATGGCTTTTGTGAGCTCCTCTGGTGAAGCAGCTTCTACTAATTCACCATTGACAATCGCGTAAAAAGATTCAGAACACTTTGTACAGTAGCTAAGGCAGCCATATTCCAAAACATCGATATTTGGATCGCGTTCGAGTATTTCATAAGTTTTTTGTGAGCCATTTGCTAAATTACTTACACAAAATTCAACCATTGGATTCATATGTTCACCTCACCCTTGATATGCTACTAGCTTTTGAAACGTTCGTCAATGATTTAAATTGATTGAGTTGAAGTCGTTCCAGTTTATATGAATGCTGACTAACCGTTTATATGTAATGGGGATGCAAATTATTGAAAGATACTTTTGGATGTCACCAATTTTAAGTTAAACTTTTCGAGTCGGCTTATTTATCACGGGGCACAAATTCTGCCAAAATGTAATGGACTTTGGCATAATTGTTGTGTGAAAATGCAAAGAAGTAATCGATATTGTGAAATCTTTCACAAAATTGCAATCTTATATTGTGAAACTTCTCACAATCGGTTATACTCAATTGTGGATACTTTGTGAACACTTATTATTAGATACATTAAAGGAGACTATTATGGGGAAATTAGTACTTTTAGGTGGCGGCTACGGCAATATGCGTGTCATGCTTCGACTTTTACCAAACAACTTACCTTTGGACACGGAAATCGTGTTAGTAGATAGAGCGCCTTTCCATAGTTTAAAAACAGAATTTTATGCATTAGCAGCAGGGACTTCAACAGATAAAGAAATTCGTGTAAGTTTCCCAGAGCACGAGCGTTTAACGGCTGTGTATGGTGAAGCCGTTGGGATTAACCGTGCTGAAAAAGTAGTCATTCTAGAGGATGGGCAACGTATTGAATATGATGATTTAGTTATTGGTCTAGGCTGTGAGGACAAATACCATGGTGTACCAGGTGCAGAAGAGTACACATACAGCATTCAGACGATGGCAAAATCACGTGCAACATTCCAAGCGTTATGTGGTTTACCAGCAGGCTCAACTGTCGGCATTGTTGGTGCTGGTTTAAGCGGTATTGAGTTGGCGAGTGAGCTACGAGAAAGCCGTGCTGATTTAAAAGTAAAATTGTTTGACCGAGGTTCACGTATTTTAAAAGACTTCCCAGAGAAGCTTAGTAAATATGTGAAAGATTGGTTTACGAAACATAATGTAGATGTTATTGCAAATTCTAATATTACAAAAGTAGAACCAGGGAAAATTTTTAACCATGAAGAGGAAATACCACTAGATGCAGTAGTTTGGACTGCAGGTGTGCAGCCTGTTAAACTTGTGCGTGAAATGGATGTTGAAAAAGATCGTCAAGGTCGTCCGATTGTCACGCAATACTTTAATGTGTTGGATGATGAGCACGTCTATGTTGTTGGTGACTGCGCTTCTTCTGACTTTTCTCCTAGTGCACAATTAGCGGAGGAGCAGGCGGAACATATCGTAAAAGTATTACGTATGCGTTGGAAAGGTGAGCGTTTACCAGAAAAAATGCCTGATATTAAACTAAAAGGTTTCATGGGATCATTAGGTAAAAAACAAGGCTTTGCTTACTTAGCGGATACAACTGTTACTGGTCGTATTGCACGTTTAATGAAATCTGGATTACTATGGATGTACAAATATCAAAATGATTAATGCGTTGCTCATATTCTTTTGAGCATACTAGTAAATAATAAAAGGGATTGCTCAAAGGTAAACTTGTGAACAATCCCTTTCATTTATTATTAAACGGTTTCGTCTGGTGTAAAGCCAAGATTTTCAAGTGCATTAAAGACCGGCTTTAATTGAACATACCCTTCTCCTACTACTTCATCATTGATGAGCACGAGTGGATAGAAAAATTCATCTTCTTGAATACGTCTAGCATAATCTAAATCACGTTCATTCTCAATTGGACCTTCAATATCGACATAGCGAATAGCATAAGCTTGGTCTGGATATTTACGATCAATAGCGGCTTGCAACCACTCATATGTATCCTTAGAAGATGGTGCATTGACACAGCTAGCACAGATGACCGCAGTGCCATAAATTTCGATAACTGGTTTTGTTTGACCCATAGTATTTATTCTCCCTTGTGATTCTATATTGGATTTTTTCTGTTGCTAACATTATAATCATTATAAGGAAAGGAGTCGAGACAAATGGCAGAAGCAACAATTAACGACCAAGTTCAAGAAGTATTAGATAAATTACGTCCATTCTTATTACGTGACGGTGGAGACTGTGAATTAGTAGATGTAGAAGATGGGGTTGTAAAATTACGTTTATTAGGTGCATGTGGTAGTTGCCCTAGTTCTACGATTACATTAAAAGCAGGTATTGAACGTGCTTTATTAGAAGAAGTACCAGGAATTATTGAAGTAGAACAAGTTTTCTAACATTTACGCACAAAAAGTTCTAGCTGAATTTTGGCTAGAACTTTTTTAATTTACGCTTGTCGAGATTTTTCTTTTTCTTCGCGAATCAGTGTCCATTGTTCCTTTGCCATATCGATAATTTTTGCTTCGCCACCAATGCTTTGTTTCTCAATAACCTTAGAAAAGAAGCGTGTCGCATTTTCGATATCACCAATACGTCGTGATAGCTCGGCAATCATATACATAATGCGTACATCGGACATTTGAGTTGCGCTGTAGTCCTCATTTGAATAGGAATCCATATAAAGATCTCGTGACATTTTCATAAAACGCTGCTCTTGACCTTCATTTTTTAATGAACGATATAACCACGCAAGACGTAAAGTCAGACCAGCAGTAGCAACGAATTTTTCTTTTTTAATCGTAGCGCATAAAAATGCTAATTTATAGGCTTGAATCGCTTGGAAGACCGTACGTTCACCTTTAAAATCATGGTGAACCCATTTTTCTGTAATTTGTGTCTTTATCTCATCTTGTACGCCAGGCGCAAAATATTTTGTAAAGTCCTCTGTAAAGGAGAAGCCACAATGCTCACAAACAAATACATTGTAGTAAAGAGCATTGACATCGTCAGCATAAATCGGCTGAAAATCGGTTTCCGTATGATCCACTTTTATGAATTTAGAGCGTACTTTTAATGTTGGAAATTCTTTTTTACAATTAAGACATTGAATTTTTTTTTCATAATACGGTGAAATCTCCATAATATATACCTCTTTCATCGATGTAATTATAACTATTATACCAATAGATGCATTTAACACATGAATAAAAAATACTAATTAAGTGAAAATATCGGGAATTTTGCTAATAATCTACTTCAAGCTGAATGTTTGTCATACAATAGTCAAAATTGATATGATAAGTAAGAAGGAAGGTGATTGGGATGACAAGTTTAAAGCAAGTAATAGAAGTGACTGAAGCGGCTGCATTTCATATTAATGAAATGATGGAGCATAATGAGGAGCAAGGTTCTTTTTTACGCGTAGCTGTTAATGGTGGCGGATGTAGTGGTCTATCGTATGGCATGCATTTCGATAAAGAGAAAAAAGAAGACGATTTTGAAGATGTACAACATGGTTTAACGATTCTTGTTTCCCGCGAAGATGCGCCTATTTTAATGGGAACAAAAATTGACTATAAACAATCGTTAATGGGTGGTGGCTTCACCATCGACAACCCAAATGCCATCGCATCTTGCGGCTGCGGCACAAGCTTTAAAGCAGCAAAACGTGAAGGTACGCCTGAAGTTTGTGACTAATTAAACGTGATATTAAATGTTGAAGAAGGGTTGTATAGGTCTATACACTCCCGATTATAAGTAAACACAACCCTAAATTAGCGTCATTAGGGCTGTGAATACCAAGCCTTTTTGATTTGTCTGTTGCGGAAAGCATCACAAATTGAAGGGGCTTTTTTGTATGGTTTAAAAAGAGTAAATAAACAGTGGAAAGATGGCAATGTAGAAAGAATATCCAAAAACTTTGAACAATCAATTGACCTTATGGATTCTGCTAAAAATGCAGAGGGGCTTCCTATTCTTATTATAGTAACTGCGTAAGTGAAAAGTGTTCCTTCTTAATAACAGGAACCCAATCTTATTTTTCTTTTATAAAAAAGAAACCTGTTCCATTTTCTTGTGGTATAAATCCTTCTTCAATGGACATTTTTTCTATAGTGTTTTGTTCATGTGCTGTAATTACAGCGGTAACATCCTTTTTTTCAGTTGGCTCCCCTTTATTAAAAAAGAAACCTGTTCCATTTTCTTGCGGTACAAATCCTTCTTTAACGGACATATTTTCTACCATTTTTTGTTCTTCTTTTGTTATAACCGTAGTAATGTCTGTTTGTTCTGAAGCAACTAAGGTTTGTTCTTCAGCTGATCCTATATTGTATTTTGCAAAACCAATTGTGAATGCTAAAACGCCTGTTAAACCAATAGTGAAGACTAACTTCCCTTTCATATAAAAACCTCCATTTGAATGTAGTTTGAATCAATAACATATTTCTTTATAATTTTTTTGAACAATCTTATAAAGCAACTTAAGAACTTCTCCGTTAGAGTTTCTCAATTTTTATTGTTATATTTTCTTCGCTAATTGTGATGTTTTCTGTTTCAGATACTTTCTTTATAGAATCTTTAATTATTTGTTTAATCATCGCATCATCAACTTTTGTATCCTTGGGAAAGCTTATTGATATATCAATAATTCCTTTAACGGGACTACCACTTACCATTATTCCTTCTATTGACTCACTATCCAATTCCGTTTGTTCTGTAATAGATGCCATTATTTCTTTTTTAAATTCTGAAATCAAATTTAATTCTTTTGATTCTGATTCTGATTCTGACATTACATTTGCATCATTTTCCTTGTTTTCCGTAATATCTATAATTTCCTCTTTATTGCAGCCAACTAAAAAAATTGAACTAAAAACAATTCCTGAAAGCATAGCTCTTTTTAACACTTATACCCTTCCTTTCTAAATAAATTACATATTTTGAAAAATTATCAATACATAAGTTTAACGATATATATTGGCGAAAGTTTCAAGTTATAACATAATATTGTGCATGTTGCTTACCTTATTGAATTGATAAAAGTGAGTGAATATATACACATAGAAAGACTAAGGTATTTTCTAGAATGCCTTGATGTTCATTTACAAAGTATATCGAGGTTGTGCACAGTCGAATCGAAGCAATGAAAGCGGATTGCATACTTGTTTATTCATTTATGTTCAGCTTTAAAAATAGGTAAAATTTATTATGGAAATATATACTGTGAATAGTAAAAATGGTAGAATAGTGAAGATTAAAAGGAGGTCATTTGATTGGATATACTTAAGAAATGGTTTGTTGCAGCCTTTGTACTCATCATGTTATTTACTTTTCAGCACCAAGTAGCCGAAGCAGCAGACTACCGAACAGTGAAAGTTGTGAGTGGCTCCAGCTTAATTGTCAGAGAGTCGCCGAGTGATACAGCCAATTCGGTTGGTAATCTAGATAAGAACCAATTTGTAATAGAGTTTTCTACTTCTAATGGTTGGTCTCACATTCAAGCTGGTGATGTTAAGGGCTACGTTAATACTTCATTTTTAAGCGTTCCACCTTCAACAATAAAAATTGCAAATTCTAAAAGTGGTCTTGTTGTAAAATCTACGCCGTCACTATCGGCAGCCACATTAGCGACATTGAAGTACAATATGGTCGTTGAAGATTATGGTTCGGTAGGGAATGGATGGTCCTATGTGCAATATGGTAATGTGATAGGCTATGTTAAATCAGATTTTATGGGAAAGACTAAAACATCGACTAAGTATGTAAATACAAGTAGTGGGGTTGTTGTTCGCAATATTGCCAGTCAATCTGGAGCTTCAGTAGGTTCATTAAGCAATGGTACACAAGTAACATTACATTCTACATTAGTAGGGTGGTCTTATATAACGGCTGGTAATGTTAAAGGGTATGTAGTCGATTCATTTTTATCGACAAAAAAACCTGTTGTACCTTTCAATAATATTAACTTTAAATTGTCTATTCGTGATGTAGAGAGAAATGAAAAATCAACGTTTATTCAAAAAATTCAAGACGATAGAGAAACTTATTTAATTTATGAGACGAAAAAATATGGCTATTTTGCAGAGTTAACATACATTTTTATAGGTGGGCAATTAGAGTATATTACGTATGATTTCCTTCCTGAACATAATAGTTATCACACATGGGATGAAATGTCTGCTTTACATGACATACTGCATAGACAAGGAATAGCGGAATTTGGTAATGATTATCAATTTACTTATGATAAGTATAGTAGCTTATTTACAGGTTGGGAAAAAGGAGATTATTCAATTTTAATTTCAGTGAATGATGACAATCTTTATACAACAGCAAAATTAATATATTATCGTAAATAAAATTCATATAGTTAGAACTATAGATATAAAGCCTTTTAAGTTGGTGCTTGCAACAGCATAATTAATTTAAAAGGCTTTTTTGTATGGTTTTAAAGAAGGTGAAAATTGCAATGGAGAATGAATATTCAGTGTTAGTGATCGGGTGGTTTTTATAAAAAAACCTCACTGTTGTAATGTAAACCTCCAGTAGCGATTGAGAAAGCAGAATAAAAAGACTTGTGCTGAATAGTCGTTCAAACGCACAAGCCTTCACAAAAGTATTTCTTTGAAAAATATATAATCCTATTAAGATGTTAAGGATACCATGAAAGTTTAGCATCACTATCTAATGGTTTATTTTTTATTTCCTCACTCAAAGTATTGAACCATTGACTTGAAATTTCTTCTGCTTTGAGATTGATATCGTCATTATCTTCCCAGATAATATGAGAAAACCAAGCTCCTGTTGCCCATTCAAATTGCAGTTCAGCAAATGAAATTTTAGGATGGTTCACTTGAATAAATTTATCATTTACTGCTTTAGATACGTTAGAAGCTTGAGGTAGTAACTCATTTTGAATTTTATCTATAATAGTAGGATTTTCAAGCTCATGCCACTTCAATAGATGCCCATCAATTTGGTAAAAAATATGGAAAGATGGATGTTGACCCATATCTATTAAAATAAAGGCACGTTCTACTGTGTTGTCAGTTGCCTTCACTGTGTTTACGATAATATTTTGTGCAATTTCCTTCCAAAAGTCATTTGCCTCATCTAATGGTGACGCTAGAGTAAACGCAGACTCAAGTTCAGAAATATCAGCTTCTGCTTTATTCACCTCTTCAACTTTTTTAAAAAACCTATTAAAGAACCCCATTAATTGCCTACTCCCCGATTTTATTTATGATATATAATTTTAGTATTGTTGCCTATTTGTTAACTAAAACATATCTATTACAAATAATAACATATAAAAGTAATAATAAATAGTTATGTAAATATTTAGGTGTATAGGGTGAGCGTGGTGTTGTAGATAAGCTTACTTTGATTTTGGTGAAAGGGGATATTCGTACAATAAGAAAGAAGCTGCGATATATCTTCTTAAATAGAGATATTTGCGGCTTCTTTATGTACCGGTAAAAGCTGGTTAGCTAAGTTTCGCTAATACATAGTCATAAATTTCTTCTGAAGGTTTATCGAGTGCAATGGAGAATTCCGAAAATATAATTTCTTGTAAAGAGTGCAATAATTTTTCTTCTTGATTTGGGAATTTTTTTTCATTCGCTTCATATTCAAACTTTTTGCGTAACAGTGTATTTAAGAGGTTAGCTTGCTTTTGTCGATCACCGGTTTTAATAATTTCTACGTGAAATCTCATACGATGTGTGTTTTGTTCAATCCATTCCACACCAGGAGATGTGAAGGATTGTAAAATTTGAATGGCTTCTTCTTTTTTAATAACATCTCTAAGCTGTTTTTTTGCATTATCAATAGGAGTACGTATCGTTAATTTTGAATCGTTTAGTGGTTGTAAAACGTAGTAAGTTTTAGTAATGTCGCTAAAGGTTTGTTCACAAATATCTTCAACTGAACAAAGTCCATGTGATGAATAAATGACTACATCGCCAACATTATACATGTATATTCCCTCCATCAAACATTATTGTCAACTAAGTTGACTAAATTAATTGTAAACAATAAAAGAACTTTTGTCAACTTAGTTGACGATGACTTCGTTTTTTTGTATAGTAATTACGAAATTAGGGAATGAAGGTGAACGAGTTGAAGGACGAATTGCAAAATCGAGATGTCATTGATTTGTTGAGCGAACGTCATGAAATACTTCGACGACTTGCTGAAGAGAAATGGAATAAACATAATACAGTCCATATATCCAACTCAGAATGGCATATTTTAAGCAAAATTTATAAAAACCAACCGACTATTTCAGAAGTAACAAAAGTTGTGGATTTTTCTCGCCAAGCTACTCATAAATTTATTAAAAGTTTAGCAGCTAAAGGTTTGGTGGAAGTGAGCAACGCTGAGAATAGTAAAAAGCACAAAGTAATTCGGATGACGAGCTTCGGTGAAATGTGCTATGAGCAAAATGAACGCAATAAAGCAGAAATTGAACAGCAATTGGTTCGTACTATCGGTGAAGAGCAAGTAGCAAAATTAAAAAACATCTTACAACTCAATTGGATAGAGTGCCAGTCACCGAAACAATTCTGAATATTTCTTTTGCGCAGGATGCGTGTGCTTGAGTTTAAAGCTTCTGTCTGCAAAGATATCGTCTTTTTTCTATAATTAAAACTTCTAACTATAGCAAGCTTGACGCTATAATATGGACATAGAGGTGAATGGATATGAAAAAGGATCGAGGCAAAGTTTGGTTAGGAGTCGCTGGTTGCACTGTCAATGAACTTGGACAATGGCTTGTTGTCAAAAAGGCTTATAGCGGTTTAAAGGGGCGCTGGTCATTGCCAGCAGGTTTTGTAAATGCAGGTGAAACAGTGGATGAGGCGATTGTTCGGGAATTAAAAGAAGAAACAGGTTTAGATTGTTATGTTTCGGGCTTAATAGGCTTCCGTACAGGTGTGATTCACGGTGAAGTTAGTGATAATATGGCTATTTTTTATTGTAAGATGAAAGACGAGCGACAACAGCTGTGTATTCAAGAAAATGAATTGTTAGAGGCAAAATGGTTATATCCATGGGAATTGGCACAGGATGAAATGACATCGGTCATGTTAAAAGAAATGGTTTCTAATCAGTTTGAACAGCATCAATTAGATGCCATTGAAGGTATCAATCCAGGAGAGGTATTCGGTTACACCTCTTACCGTTTGTTTTTTAAAAAATAATGCAAGGAACAGCTAGTATATTGACTGAAAGTTGACGATTTACTAAAATATGACGAACATGCGAAATGAAAGATATGTTCATTGAAAGCACTCTCATAATCATGTAAACTAATGAGAGGAAAACGGAGGTTATACATACATGGGTGGTTCAGTTTCATTAGTACAGTTAATCATTTCAATTGTGTTATTTTTCGTCATGTTTTTTGGTATCGGATTCTTATTGAATATGTTACTGCGAATGACATGGTTAATGGCAATTGTATATCCAATTGTTGTTGTTTTTATTGTCGATGAAGTAAGCTTTTTAGATTATATTTTTAAACCTGGTTCAGCTTTCCCTGCGCTGTTGGAGAAATTGCAAGCACTTCAAACAGTAGATATTGCTATTTTATCTGGCGGCTTCGCAGGAGCGATTGTAGCAGGAATTGTAATGATTTATTTACGTAAAAGTGGATATCGAATGTTTTAATATTTACAAGACACAATGTAATTGTGAAAGGAGCTGGTTCGAGGATGTGAACCAACTCTTTTTTTATTGAATAAATTGATAGGCTATGATGGCGATAAAAATGCCAGTCAATGCTCCGAAAAATACCTCACTTCGCTTATGCCCAAGCAAGGTTTTTAATTCTTCCATTTTTTCTTGCCCATCCATTTGTGGCCAATCCTTTATATCACGTAACAATGTTTGAAAATCTTTGCGCAACTGATTTAAGACAACGGCATGTTGCCCTGCCTGGTATCGAACACCACTTGCATCATACATGACAATAAAAGAAAACATAGCCGCTATGGCAAAAATGGGAGAATCTAAGCCTGTTTCATAAGCGATGGACGTTGTTAACCCTGTAACAGAAGCGGAGTGTGAGCTAGGCATTCCTCCAGTGGATGTGAACAGTCCCCACTTTAATTGTTTGGTCATTAAAAAATGAATAGGGATTTTTACAAACTGTGCAAAAAGAACGGAAAAGAGGGCGACGAGTAGAGGAGTATTTTGAAGTATCGACATATTCATCACAACCTTCACTTGTAATTGCCTTTATTATAACATTCATTATTTTCTAAAAGAAGAAATAGCTAAATATTACGTGCATTTCTGAAAGTTAGGTATAATAGAAATATTGAATGGAGGAATATTTATGCATATTGTTAAAGAAGCAAAAACATTTGAAACGATTTCTACAGAAGTATTAGTGGTGGGGGTCACAAAACATCGTGAACAAATGCAAGATTGGGCAAGTTTTTCGACTTTTTACGGAGAATCTCTGAATGGTTGGCTTAGTGCAGGTGATGTTTCGACTGAACTAAAAGCCATTACGAAATTGCCATTTATGAAGGAGCATGCCCATCTAAAACGAATTTTGTTTGTTGGCTTAGATGAACGTAAAAACTTAACGGAAGGCGATTTACGTGCAGCCTTTGGTTTAGTCGGCAAAGAGCTAAATGCTTTAAAAGTGAAAGAGTATTCGATTTGGCTTGAATCATTTACAACAGAAACAATAACGGTAGATGATGTTGCATTTTTAGCAGGTGAGGGCACAACGCTAGGTTATTATACGATTCCGCATTATAAAACAACTTCAAATGAAGTAGATAAGCGCATGGAAGCTGTACATTTCGTGACTACTGCTGAAGATTTAGATAATGTTGTAGCTAGCTTTGAGGTCGGAATTATTTATGCAGATGCCGTAAACGAAGCACGTAGCTTAATTAATCTTCCACCAAATTTATTAACAGCGACAGATTTAGCAAATTATGCACAGTCCCTTGCGATTGACTATGATTTTGAAGTGGAAATTTTAGATAAAGCACAACTAGAGGAACTGGGAATGGGTGGCATTTTAAGTGTAAATCAAGGCTCATATGAGGAACCTCGCCTTATCACTTTAAAGTATAAAGCGACTGAAGATTTCAGTGATCCGATTGGGCTTGTTGGTAAAGGTGTAACGTATGATACAGGGGGCTATTCTCTAAAACCTAAAGATTCGATGGTTGGAATGAAGGGCGATATGGGTGGTGCAGCAGCTGTGCTTGGCGCTATGAAAATTATTGGTGAATTACGCCCTAATAAAAACGTTGTAGCCGTTATTGGTTCTACGGACAATATGGTTTCGGATACAGCCTTTAAACCTGATGATGTGATTACAACGTATAGCGGTAAAACGGTTGAAATTTTAAATACTGATGCTGAAGGTCGTTTAGTACTTGCAGATGCTACTACATATGCTAAACAACAAGGTGCAACTGCGCTAATCGACGTTGCCACTTTAACTGGTGGTGTTATTACAGCTCTTGGTTTAGATAAAACGGGTGCGCTTTCTAATAACGATGCATTCTATGCGAGTTTTATGGAGGCAGCACAAGAGACAGATGAGTTTGTATGGCGTATGCCGTTAACAGAAAGTGATAAAAAGCGAATTCGGAAATCAGATATTGCCGATTTAAACAACTCTCCTGGTCGCGATGGCCATATGATTTTCGGAGGTGGCTTCGTAGGTGAGTTTGTTGGGGATTTACCGTGGATTCATTTAGATATTGCAGGTACATCGGATGCAGTCTCTGCACATGATTTAGGACCAAAAGGCGGTACAGGTGTCATGGTGCGAACATTAGCAAACTTTGTGCAACGTTTAGGTGAAGAGAAATAGAGTAGGCAAAGGACTTGCGGTATATGTACCTCCCTTCATACGATAGAGAAAAAGGGAGGTAGCATATGCGGAATTTCGGAGGATATCCAGGAGGCTTCGGTGGCTTCTTTTGGCCAATTGGTGCACCATTTTTTGGAGGATTTTTAGGCGGTCTACTTGGGTCACAATTTAATCAATATCCAAACTATCCTAATTATCCAAACTATCGTCCATACCCACCAGGTCCATTTTACCCGCCAGGTAGACCATACCCGAGGTATCGTAGACCTTATTAATGTGAATTAAACGAGTGCCAGAAGTTTAACTATGGGCTCATTAAAAAGTAAAAAAGGTGAGGCTGGGACAAAGGAGAAAAGGTGTTAGATTGATGGCAGTCAATCTAACATCTTTTTTGCTGCGCTGTTGTTGTCCGCTTCGGCGCGGTGCTTTTCACTCAGCACAGTAAGCCGTAACCCTCGCTAACGCGAGGAATGCCAGCGTCTTACGTTGTGTGCGTTCTGAGCAGGAGTCACCCCTTCGCTACCAACAACTAGTGAACCCTTCTAAATTTTTATTTATTGCAAAAGCAAGAATAGCTAAGTTCTCCATATAGCAAAAATTTATGAACACCTTTCCTCTATTCCTCAATTTTTTTAGTTATGTCCCATCTTTTTTTTTGCGTCTTGTAAATTTTAAATGATTGGTTTCGTCGTTTAACTTTTAAAATGAATAAAACAACTGTTGACAGAATATACTAAATTATTTATTATTCTTATTATATTACTAAGAATTAAAAATAAAAGCTGACTAGCAAACTAGAGGCTCTTATTATCCAAAGGCAGGACTGTGTCTATGGATAGTATGAGTCTCTTTTTTTATCGAATGAAAGGAGTGTAACGACATGGGGAAAGTGTTCATAGTAGGAGCGGGTCCTGGAGATGTTGATTTGATTACCGTCCGTGGATTGCGCTGCATTGAACAAGCGGATGTCATTTTATATGACAGACTGGTCAATAAGGATTTATTAGCCTATGCGAAAAAAAGTGCCAAGTTAATATTTTGCGGTAAGTTACCAAATCGGCATGCCATGATTCAAGATCATATTAATCATTCGCTTGTAAGCTATGCACAACAAGGTTTTATTGTCACAAGGTTAAAAGGAGGTGACCCATTCGTTTTTGGTAGAGGTGCGGAGGAAGCTGAAGTACTTGCACAACACCATATACCATTTGAGGTCGTACCTGGTATTACATCTGGTATAGCTGCACCTGCCTATGCGGGAATTCCTGTTACACATCGAGATTTGAGTTCAAGCTTTGCAATGGTCACAGGGCATATGCGAGAAGGAAAAGATGATGGTATTCAATGGGAAAGTCTTGCTAAAGGGATCGATACGCTTGCGATTTATATGGGCGTTGGCAATTTGCCTTATATTCAACAGCAGTTACTGCAATATGGACGTGATGCGCAAACGCCTGTCGCACTTATTCATTGGGGAACGTGTGCACAACAAAAAACGGTGCTAGGTACATTGGCAACTATTGTGGATGTCGTACAGCAAGAAGAAATTCAAAATCCGAGCATGATTGTAATTGGTAAGGTGGTGACATTAAGGGAAAAAATCCAATGGTTTGAGGAAGTTTGTCCACAAATGCCTTTCAAAGAGATGTCAGTATAAGGAAGTGTTTCGATGCAAGCGATTTTATATGTAGCACATGGCAGTCGTGTAAAAGCTGGTGTAGAGCAAGCAGTTGCATTTCTACAACGCGTGCAACAGGACATTGCTTTACCAATACAAGAAATTTGTTTTTTGGAACTAGCCGAGCCGACGATTGCACAAGGTATAGAAAACTGCTTCCGCCAAGGAGCAACGGCCATTGCGATTATGCCAATTTTGTTGTTAGCCGCGCAGCATGCCAAGCATGATATTCCCAAGGAAATTGACAAAGCACAAAAGCAATATCCAACAGTACATTTTACATACGGTGAACCACTCGGCGTACATGAACTATTAATTGATACACTTCAAAAACGAATTTTAGAAACACATCTCCATTCTAACAATGCAAGTGTATTACTGATTGGACGTGGCAGTAGTGATCCAGCAGTAAGAGAGGATTTAACAAAAATCGCATTAAGATTACGCGATAAATATGGTTATGGAAAGGTCGATACGTGCTTTTTATACGGAGCAGGTCCTAATTTGGAGGAATGGTTAGCACAAAGAAAACAAGACAATGAGCAGGTATTTATTGTGCCATATTTATTGTTTACAGGCATTTTACGTCAAAGTATTGCCAAGCGTTTACAAGGATATGAGGTAAATAACATGATTTTATGTAATAGCTTGGGCTATGACGATAATGTAAGAAAGGTATTAGTGGAACGTATTATGGACTTAATAAAACTACATTATTTGGAGGAAGGGTGTTTTTCGTAATGGTAGATAAAAGAAAAGAAAATATAAATCTAGCATTAGATAATGTCCGACAAATTTTAAATACAGTTAACCATGGCTCGATTACATTAACTGTTCAAAACTTTTACGTTGTACAAATTGAAAAGAAAGAAAAAATACGTCTTAGATAATTTAATAATGATACGTGAGGTGGCTTAGTTGAAACTGCAAGTAATTAACAGTCCTTTTAATGAGGAACAGGTGAAGCTATTAAATGAACTTTTACCTAAATTAACTGGAGAACAAAAAATATGGTTGAATGGATACTTAAGTGCTCCACTAACAACACTAGATACCGTTGTAGAAGAAGCAGCATTGTCAGTAGTACCAGAGATGAAAACGGTGACGCTATTATATGGCTCACAAACTGGAAATAGCCAAGGACTTGCTGAAAAATATGCAGCTGCATTAAAAGCAAATGATATTGAGGTGACTGTCACATCTTTAGCAAAGTTTAAGCCAAATAATTTGAAGAAAATAACGAATCTTTTGCTCGTAGTGAGTACGCATGGTGAAGGGGAACCACCCGATCAAGCAATTCAATTCTATGAATTTTTGCACAGTAAGCGTGCGCCTAAATTAGAACATTTGCACTTTTCCGTTTTGGCATTAGGAGATAGCTCATATGAATTTTTCTGTAAAACTGGGCAGGATTTTGACGCACAATTTGAAAAGTTAGGCGCGAAACGCATCGTACCACGTACAGACTGTGATGTTGATTACGATGAACCAGCAGCCAAATGGTTTACAGCTGTTCAACAGGCATTATTACAGCAAAGTGATACAGCGATTGTCTCGAATGCAACGCCATTATTAGAAGAAGAGGCTACATATTCCCGCAAAAATCCGTATTATGCCGAAGTACTGGAAAATATCAATTTAAATGGTCGTGGCTCGAATAAGGAAACACGTCATATTGAGTTGTCCATTGAAGGTGCAAATTTACATTTTGAGCCTGGAGATAGCATTGGTATTCTTCCAGAAAATGATGAATCTTTAGTAGATGCATTAATAACAGCCTTACAGTTTCATCCCCAAACAGAAGTAACGGTTTTTGAGGAATCCTTGCAATTAAAAGAGGCTCTTCAAAAAAAATTAGAAATTACGGTGTTATCGAAGCCTCTTTTACAAAAAATAAGTGCTTTTACGGTGCATAAAGCATTTGCAGAGCTATGTGAAAGTGCTACAGCATGGAAGGATTATGCAAGAGGAAGAGATTTACTTGATGTCGTTGAAGATTTTGCTCCTTTTACTTGGGATGCACAACAGTTTGTAGCCCTTCTTCGTAAAATTCCAGCGAGATTGTATTCCATTGCTAGTAGCCAATTGGCCAATAGTGATGAAGTCCATTTAACAATTGCTAAAGTGAGTTATGAAACGAATGGTCGAAAGCGTTTGGGCGTGTGTTCGGGCAGTATTGCAGAGCGAATTCAAGTGGGCGATACATTACCGATTTATGTCCATAAAAATCCAAACTTTAGATTGCCAGAACAAGCAGATACACCAATTATTATGATTGGTGCGGGCACAGGTGTTGCGCCGTATCGGGCTTTTTTAGAGCAGCGAGAGGAATTAGGAATAACAGGGGATTCTTGGCTGATTTTTGGCGATCAACATTTTGTCACCGATTTCCTTTATCAAACAGATTGGCAGCGCTGGCTTGCTTCAGGCACATTGGCTCAAATGGATGTTGCTTTCTCACGTGATACAGATAAAAAAGTATACGTCCAACATAAAATTCACGAAAAGGCACAAGTATTTTATGAATGGCTTGAGCAAGGGGCTGTTATTTACGTTTGTGGTGATGAAAAATCGATGGCTGCTGATGTTGATCAAACAATCTGTCGCATTATTGAGCAGCAAGGGCATAAAACGCCTGAGGAAGCGAAAGCATATATCAATGATTTGAAACAGCAGAAGCGCTACCAACGTGATGTTTATTAGTAAAGGAGCGAGATAAATGACTGGAAAAATTATTTTACCCCCACAACCTGGAACACCAAGCGATGTTGAGCGTATTAAAAGCGATAGTAATTACTTGCGTGGAACATTAGAAAGAACGATGAACGAACCTTTAAGTTCAGGTATTCCTGAAGATGATAATCGCTTAATGAAATTTCATGGCAGTTATTTACAGGATGATCGAGATTTAAGAAATGAACGGCAACGTCAAAAATTAGAGCCCGCGTATCAGTTTATGGTGCGTGTACGTACACCTGGTGGTGCGGCAACACCTGCACAGTGGCTTGTTATGGATGAGATGGCAAGAAAATATGGCAATGGATCATTAAAATTAACAACACGTCAGGCATTCCAAGTGCACGGGATTTTAAAATGGAATGTCAAAAAATATATGCAAGAAATAAATGAAGTACTGTTAGATTCTCTTGCTGCATGTGGGGATGTCAACCGTAATGTAATGTGTAATGTCAATCCCAATCAATCAGCATTACACGAGGAAATTTACAATTGGTCAGCAAAGTTAAGTGAGCATTTATTGCCAAGAACACGTGCCTATCACGAGTTATGGCTAGATGGCGAAAAAGTAGTGGATAGCCAAGAAGAAGAAATCGAGCCAATTTACGGTGCACAATATTTGCCTCGTAAATTTAAAATTGGTATTGCGATTCCACCGAGCAATGATGTCGATGTTTACTCACAAGATATTGGCTTTATTGCAATCGTTGAAGATGATGAGCTTGTAGGTTTTAACGTAGCAGTTGGTGGTGGTATGGGGATGACACATGGTGATCATGAAACGTATCCACAGCTTGCGCGTATGATTGGCTTTATAACGCCTGATAAATTACTTGAGACGGCAGAGAAAATTATTACGATACAACGTGATTATGGTAATCGTTCAATTCGTAAAAATGCCCGTTTTAAATATACAATTGATGCACGTGGACTCGACTGGTTTAAAGCAGAATTACATCGTCGGCTAGGGTGGGAAATACAAGCGGAGCGTCCATTTACATTTGACCGAACGGGCGATGAATTTGGATGGATTAAAGGTGCAAATGGTAAATGGCATTATACGTTATTTATTCAAAATGGGCGCATTAAAGATTTTGAGGATTATGAGCTGTTAACAGGTTTACGAGAAATTGCCAAAGTGCATACCGGAGATTTCCGGTTAACACCAAATCAAAACTTAATGATTGGCAATGTATCGCAACAGCAGAAGGAAATCATTGCTGCGCTTATTGAGCAGTATAAGTTAACAGACGGGGCCCACTATTCAGCGCTGCGCCGTAATTCCATTGCTTGTGTGTCGTTGCCTACTTGCGGTTTAGCAATGGCAGAGGCAGAACGTTATTTGCCTTCACTCATTACGAAAATTGATACGATTATCGATGAAGCGGGTTTACATGATACGGAAATTGTTATACGTATGTCGGGTTGCCCAAATGGGTGCTCACGCGCTGCAATGGGGGAAATCGGTTTTATCGGCAAAGGTCCAGGAAAATATAACATGTATCTTGGCGCAAGCTTTACAGGTAATCGTTTAAATAAAATTTATCGCGAAAATATTGGGGAAGAAGAAATTTTAGCCGAACTACGTCCAATTTTGCTGCACTATGCAAAAGACCGTTTAGAGGGCGAGCATTTCGGGGATTTTGTAATTCGTGCAGGTTATGTAACAGCCGTCTTTGATGGCCGAGAATTTCATAAAGAGTAAAAGGAGGGTGACTGGCACGCAAACAATTCTGAATTCTATTAGTGCCAGTCACTCAAACAATTACATTAGCCATGGTAGCGAGTGTCCCGGTTTACGTGTGCCCTTGGAAACACTTAATTGGAGGTAAGAATGCTTCCCCCATAATGGACATCAACGACATAGCAAAAAGTGTTAGATTGAAGGCAGTCAATCTAACACTTTTCTTTTTTGTCCCAGCTTTTTTAAATAGAATAATCTTCTGGAATAAATACTTTTAATTGCTTTGGTCGCACAAATACATTGTCGCCTACTTTAAGCTGAAGATTTAAAAATTGTTCTTTTGTCAGTTCTGCCTCTAAAAATTCATCCATGTCGCAACGTCGGAGTTCAATTTGGACAATCGGCCCAAGCAAATGAATATGGCTTATATGAGCGGGGACAGTGCCTGCCACCGCTGTTTTTTCAATTTGTATATCGTGTGGTCGCACATAGCCTACTGCATCTTCTTGCGTATGGGCATGCGTATCTGGCACATCAATGGCAAATTCTCCATGTGTCAACTTACCGTTATGTAAACGCCCTTTAAAGAGGTTAACATTACCTAAGAAATCATAAACAAATGGACTTTTAGGATGGGTGTACACTTCATCTGGACTTCCAATTTGCTCAATTTTGCCGTTGTTCATCACGACGATACGATCTGCAACATCGAGTGCTTCTTCTTGGTCATGCGTAACAAAAATACTTGTAATATGAAAATCATCATGTAACTTCCGCAACCAACGCCGTAATTCCTTACGCACTTTTGCATCAAGTGCTCCAAATGGTTCATCTAGTAAAAGGACTTTAGGTTCCACAGCAAGTGCACGTGCAAGTGCAACCCGTTGACGTTGCCCACCAGATAGCTGTGTGGGATAGCGATCCGAAAAATTGTCTAGTTTAACAAGTCGCAGTAGGGTCATTACTTTATCGGTTATTTCTGCTTTGGATGGTCTTGTTTTACGTGGTCGTACTTTCAATCCATAGGCAACATTATCGAAGACCGTCATATGGCGAAAGAGCGCATAGTGTTGAAAGACAAAGCCTACGTTTCGTTCCTTCGGGTGACGATTGGTAATCGTTTGGCCGTCAAATAAGATTTCGCCGACATCCGATGCTTCAAGCCCTGCAATCACGCGCAGTAAAGACGTTTTACCAGAACCAGAAGGGCCAAGTAGTGCTACCAATTCACCAGATTGAATATCGATGGATACATCTTGTAAAGCTTGAAAAGAACCAAATTTCTTAGAAACATTTTGAATTTGAATGCTCACGCAAGAATACCTCCTTTAAATTGATTTCGATTTCCATGCAACAATATCTTTTATAACTAGCGTTATAATCGCTAACACACTCATCAATGAAGCAACAGCAAAAGCTGCTGAAAATTGGTATTCATTGTATAAAATTTCGATATGAAGCGGCATTGTATTCGTCATGCCTCGAATATGACCCGAGACGACAGAAACTGCCCCAAACTCACCAATGGCACGTGCATTACATAAAATCAAACCATAAATTAATCCCCATTTAATATTGGGTAAAGTTACATACCAAAAGGTTTTAAAACCATTTGCACCAAGAGAAATAGAAGCCTCTTCTTCAGCGTTCCCTTGTGCTTGCATTAACGGGACAAGCTCACGTGCAACAAAAGGCAATGTTACAAATATAGTCGCAAGTACAATGCCAGGTAAGGCAAAAACAATTTTAATGTCATTAGCAAATAGCCAATCTCCAAATAGCCCTTGTGCACCAAATAGCAAGATAAATACTAAGCCTGCAATAACGGGCGATACAGCAAAAGGTAAGTCAATTACTGTTAATAATAAATTTTTACCTTTGTAATTGAATTTCGTTAATGCCCAAGCAGCCATAATGCCGAAAATAGCATTTAAAGGAACGGCAATTGCTACTACTGTTAAGGTCAACTGAATAGCAGCTAAAGCATCTGGATGTGTGATTGCTGCAAAGTATACGTCTGCCCCTTTTTGAAAGGCCGTAATAAAAATCGATACGAGGGGGAGTACGATAAAAAATGCTAAAAATGCGAGTGCAATAAATGTTAATACATAACGAAAGAAGCGAGGCTCCTGTAAGGCAGCGGGCTTTGCTGCTACAATCCGTGTTTGTGGAGCCAAAGGTTCGATAATCGTAGACTGATCCATAAATACCTCCTAATGTATAAAGCGGCGATTTGCTAGCCATTGAATAAGATTAATCGTAAATAATAAGACAAAGGATGTAATCAGCATAACAGCGGCAATAGACGTGGCACCCGCATAGTCATATTGTTCAAGCTTTGTCATAATGATTAACGGTGTAATTTCTGTCTTCATCGGCATGTTACCAGCGATAAAGACAACTGAACCGTATTCCCCTAATGCACGTGCAAAGGCTAATGAAAAGCCAGTCAAAATGGCTGGTGCAAGTTCAGGAAAAATAATCTTACATACAGTTTGCAGACGTGTTGCCCCTAAACTTGCTGAGGCTTCTTCAACTTCTACACTAATATTTTGTAAAACAGGTTGCACAGTACGCACAACAAATGGAAGACCGATAAATGTTAGAGCAATTATAATACCGAGTGGTGTAAAGGCGATTTTAAAATTGAAAAACTGCCCAATCCAGCCATTTGGTGCATATAGCGATGTTAAAGCAATACCTGCTACTGCCGTAGGTAAAGCAAATGGTAAATCTACAAGACCGTCAATAATACGTTTAAACGGGAAGTGGTAGCGCACGAGTACCCAAGCGATAATGGTGCCAAACACAACGTTTACTAAACCAGCAGCAAGCGCAGTGCCAAAGCTTAGCTTATAGGAGGCAATTGCTCGAGGGTCGGTGACAATTGCGGTAAACTCTGCCCAGCTTAAGGACATTGTCTGAATGAAAATCATTGCTAAAGGTAACAGCACAAGCAAGCTTACGTAGAGCATCGTATAACCAAGTGAAAGGGGGAAGCCGGGAATAACACGAGCCGGCTTCTTTTTAAATGTTAGGCTAGTCATCATATGCCTCCTTATTGTGGAACGTAAATTTCATCGAATGTACCACCATCTTTAAAATGTGTTGTCTGAGCTTCAGTCCAACCCCCAAAGTCTTCAATGGAAATAAGTTCAAGCTTCGGGAATTGCGCTTGGTATTTTGCTAATATATCTTCATTGCGTGGTCGATAGTAGTTTTTCGCAGCAATCTCTTGGCCGATGTCACTATATAAATGTTGTAGGTATGCTTCTGCCACTTTACGCGTCCCTTTTTTATCAACAATTTTGTCAACGATTGCTACAGGAGGCTCTGCTAAAATACTTAAAGAAGGTGTAATGATTTCGAATGCATCTTTCCCTAATTCATTAAGTGATAAATAAGCTTCATTTTCCCAGGCAATTAACACATCACCAATTTTTCTTTCAACAAATGTAGTCGTGGCGCCGCGAGCACCAGAATCAAGTACCTCTACATTGCTATACAAAGCCTTCATAAAATCTTTTATTTGCTTCTCGTCATTGTTATACAACTTCGCTGCATAGCCCCATGCGGCTAAGTAATTCCAACGGGCACCACCTGAAGTTTTTGGGTTTGGCGTTATGACTGAGACATCGTCTTTTACTAAATCATCCCAATCTTGAATCCCTTTTGGATTGCCTTTTCTTACTAAAAAAACAATGGTAGAAGTATAGGGTGTAGAATTATTTTCAAATTCTGTTTGCCAGTCTTTGTTTAGTAGATTACGAGCTTGTGCAATTTCATCAATATCGTAAGCAAGTGCTAATGTGACAACATCGGCTTCTTGACCATCAATAACCGCACGCCCTTGTTTACCCGAGCCACCATGTGATTGATGAATTTTTACTTCTTGACCTGTTTCGTTTTTCCACTTCGCGATAAAGTCTTGATTAAATTCATCGTAAAGCTCACGTGTTGGATCATAAGATACATTTAGTAACTCAACTGTTTTTTGTGTGTCTTCCGAAGTTGTATCGTTATCTTTGGACGTGCTATTACATCCTGTTAACATAATTGTTAACCCCGATAAGAGTACAATTGTTTGAAAAATAGTCTTTCTTTTTTTCATTGAAAATCTCTCCTTTTTCTTACAAAATGCAAAAGGACCATCTCTTGCAACATGTATCAACACATGTTAAGGAGATGGCCTTCAGATAATCTGATCAGCATGTTTTGTTTTTTAGCTTAGTACCACATTAAACATATATTTCCTATTAGTCAACAAGGAATTGAAAATATTTAAAATTTTAGATAGGTTTTTCCCTAAGTGCAGTAACGAGTAGCAAAAGACTCTTTTTATGAATAAAATTATTTGTATATAACGATAGTGACAGTTTAAAGAGGTGTAAAATGACATTCTTTAAATAAGTTTATATTTTTACAAAACCTAGTTGACTACTAGGTGTAATTTAGTATATATTGGGTAATAAGAAAAGTGATTGTTGAATGAGGTACAAGATTACTAGTTTACAATTATCATATATGCTGGCTAGTCAAACTAGAGGCGTTTTAACGAAGGTACAATGCATTATTGTATCTGTTGTTAAACGCCTTTTTCTATATCCGAAAATGTTTCGAGGGGGATTTTATGTTAACGTATGCAACTTGGCAGGAGCCAACGACTAATTTTGAAGTGGATGAATCCTATAAGGGTGCACTTGAGGTGTTACGCTGGAGCTATGCTCAATATGGCGATGAGATTGTATATGCGTGTAGCTTTGGTATTGAGGGAATTGTGTTAATTGATTTGATTTCAAAAGTAAAGCCAAATGCTACGATTGTATTTTTAGACACAGATGTCCATTTCAAAGAAACGTATGACACGATTGAACGAGTAAAAGCAAACTATCCGCAGCTAACGATTATACTGCAAAAGCCTAAGCTGACACTTGAGCAGCAAAAGGCACAATATGGCGATGAATTATGGAAGTCCAATCCTAATCAGTGCTGTGACATCCGAAAAATAAAGCCGTTACATGAGGCGTTATCAGGAGCAAAAGCTTGGATTTCAGGGCTGCGCAGAGAACAATCGCCAACTCGGCAACAGACAAATTTTATTAATCGTGATGACAAATTTAAATCAATTAAAATTTGCCCGCTTATTCATTGGTCATGGAAAGATATATGGCGTTATGTTTCCAAGCATAATTTAACGTACAATCCATTACACGATCAAGGCTATCCAAGTATTGGCTGTGAACACTGCACACAACCTGCATTTACGTTGGATGATTTACGTGCAGGTAGATGGCAAGGAACGGGTAAAACTGAATGTGGGTTACATGAATAGGGGCGTTTAAATCATGCTGGAATATATTGCATTAGCTATAAGTTTATTTTTTGCAATGAATATTGGGGCAAGTGGTGCAGCAGCATCCATGGGTGTTGCTTATGGGGCAGGCGCTATAAAAAAAGCATGGCACGCATTGTTAATTTGTGCGGTAGGTGTTTTGGCAGGCGCTATATTGGGTGGCGGTGAAGTTGTCAAGACTATCAGTTCAGGGATTATGCCACAACAGTATATTACTGTAAAAATCGTCATCATTATATTAATTTCTGCGACAAGTGCGTTGTTTCTTGCCAATTTGTTAGGCATTCCCTTATCGACGAGTGAAGTGACCGTAGGAGCAGTCGTAGGTGTAGGAATTGCCTACCGCGTGCTATATGTCAAATCATTGCTCGTCATTATGTCTTTTTGGGTAATCGTTCCTGTTATTGCGTTTGTCATTGCCTTTATAGTTGGCAAAGTACTGTATAAATTTCAAGGGAAGAGCTTTTTAAAAAACCACCCAATTTTAACAGTGCTACTCATATTTGCTGGATTTTTTGAAGCTTTTTCAGCAGGTATGAATAATGTTGCCAATGCAGTAGGCCCACTTGTTGGTGCTGGTATGATTACGGTGACAAAGGGTATTTGGCTAGGCGGTGCTTTTGTTGCACTAGGGGCGTTGTTGCTAGGAAGACGTGTACTCGAAACAAATGGCAAAAAGATAGTGCGTTTTGAAAAAGCTGAAGGTATTCTTATTTCAACTACAGGTGCCTTGCTTGTTGGTATTAGTTCATTGTTTGGATTACCTGTGCCATTAACGCAAGTAACTTCCTCTTCTATTATTGGTATCGGAATGGCGAAAAGCGGTAAACAAATTTTTCATAAACATATCGTAAAGAAAATCATGTGTATTTGGATTGTATCACCAATTTTTTCATTAGCGATTTCTTATAGTCTAATTCAGTTATTTATGGAGAAAGATTTATATGCCATCGTCATTATGGGGAGCGTTATAATCGGAACGCTTGGTGCTATTAGTTTAATGCGAACAATGCGTGAAGAAGAACGCTCAATATACGATGCAGGTGAAGGCATTTAAATATAAAACATAGTATTCAAATAAAATTAGGGGGAATATTGAATGAGTTTACAACCACATGGCGGCACTTTAGTGCAAGCTTATAATCCACAAAAATCAGTAGTACATATTGAGAAGGAGATTGTTTTGGATACCATTGCGTTAAGTGATTTAGAATTAATCGCAATTGGAGGGTATAGCCCAATCGACGGTTTCTTAACTAAAGAAGATTATGAATCTGTTGTTGAACATACAAGGTTGGCCTCTGGCATTGTGTGGAGTATACCGATTACACTTCCTGTTGATCAGGCAGTAGCAGCAACTTTACAACCAGGTGATGAAGCAAAATTAATCTATGGTAATGATGTCTATGGTGTTATTCATATCGAGGATATATATGAACCAGATAAGCAAAAAGAGGCACTACTTATTTACGGTACACAAGACTTAGCCCATCCTGGAGTGAAAAAGTTACATGAACGGCAGGGGATATATGTTGGTGGTCAAATTACGTTAATTAAGCGTCTAGAGCAAATATTCCCTACGTATTCATTTGATCCAACAGAAACAAGGCAGTTGTTTAAAGACAAAGGGTGGCAAACAATTGTGGGCTTTCAAACGCGTAATCCTGTTCACCGTGCGCATGAATATATTCAAAAGGCGGCATTAGAAACAATTGATGGCTTATTTTTAAATCCATTAGTCGGTGAAACGAAGTCGGATGATGTATCTGCTGCTATACGTATGGAGAGTTATGAAGTGCTTTTGGAAAATTACTATCCTCAAAGTCGTGTGCAATTAGGTGTGTTCCCAGCGGCTATGCGCTATGCAGGGCCTAAGGAAGCCATTTTCCATGCACTAGTGCGGAAAAATTACGGCTGTACCCATTTTATTGTTGGACGTGACCATGCAGGTGTAGGGGACTATTATGGCACATATGATGCGCAAAAAATCTTTGAACAATTTACCGAAGATGAACTTGGGATTGTGCCTTTAAAGTTTGAACATAGTTTTTATTGCACTCGATGTGAAGGCATGGCAACTACAAAAACTTGCCCGCATGATAGTGCATCACATGTAATTTTGTCAGGAACGAAAGTCCGAGAAATGCTCCGTAATGGAGAAGTGCCTCCAAGTACATTTAGCCGTAAAGAGGTTGTCGATGTACTAATAAAAGGCATGCGTAAGGAGGTATTAAAATGAGTTCTAATATCGTATGGCATGAAGCTTCTATTACGAAAACAGAGCGTCGCACGCAAAACAAACATCACAGCTTTATTTTATGGTTTACAGGATTATCGGCATCAGGAAAATCTTCCGTAGCAAACGCGTTTGCACGTACATTATTTGAGCGAGGTAATCAGGCGTTCGTATTAGATGGTGATAATGTAAGACATGGCTTAAATAATGATTTAGGCTTTGACGAAGTGAGCCGTAAGGAAAATATACGACGTATCGGGGAAGTTTCTAAGCTTTTTGTGGAGAGTGGTCAAATTGTACTCACAGCCTTTATTTCACCTTATCGACAAGATCGTCAAGTCGTTCGACAGCTAGTGGAAGAGGGGGAATTTTTAGAAGTGTATGTGAAATGCTCCGTAGAAACATGTGAACAACGCGATCCAAAAGGTCTATATAAAAAAGCGCGCAATGCGGAAATTGCTAATTTTACAGGTATTAGTGCGCCCTATGAAGAACCTGAACATCCCGAATTTATTTTGGATACTGAACGCTATTCTATTGAGGAATGTGTAGAGCAGTTAACAACGTTTTTAACAGATAAAGGCTATATTTAAAGGGTGCCAGGCACTCAAACAATTTCAATGCTAACTATGCCCGCTGAATATGCGCAGTGCCAGGCACTAGAAACCGTTAGCGAGGGTTGCGGCTTACTGTGCTGAGCGGAAAGCACCGCCGAAGCGGACAATAACGGTGTAGCAAAAAAGTGTTAGATTGATTGTAGTCAATCTAACACTTTTTCATTTTTGTCTCATCCTTGTTTATTTAATACCTTGTTCTTTTTTCATTTTCTCAATTTCTGGTCCTAGCTCATCACGTACGGTTCCTTTCCATGGCTTAACACCTGCTATGTAGGAGGAACGAGTCATAATATGTCCTCCGACAGGTCCAGTTATGAATAGAAACAAAATACCTAATAAAATACGTGGGTTAAAATGATCCTCTATTAGCCAAAAATAAAAGAATACACCTACCAACACACACATAACACCAAGTGTGGCACTTTTAGATGCGGCATGTGCGCGTGTGTACAAATCAGGTAATCGAATCAGCCCAATAGCTGTTACAACGATAAATAGTACACCAATCGAAATAAATAAAATAACTAACGTATTAGCGAGAATTGTCACGTTTAATGATATCTCCTTTCTCTATAAATTTAGAGAAAGCAACAGTACCGATGAATGATAAAATCGCTAATAATAAAACAATTTCTAGGAAGAAACTTGTTTCCACTAAAACTGAAAATAACGCGATTAAAGAAATAAGTGATACACCTAAGGAATCAAGTGCTACGACACGATCTGATGCAGAGGGTCCTTTCACCATACGGTAAATCACTGCAATCATCGATAAGCAAATCACTACGATCGCTGCAATAATAAACGTCATCATGATTTACTCACCTCCAAAATAGCTTTTTCAAAAGAGTCTCGAATGGATGCAATGGCATCATCTACATCACTAATATCAATAGCATGGACAAACAATGTTTTAGCATCATCTGAAACATGCACTACAACAGTCCCAGGAGTTAATGTAATGAGACTTGATAGTAATGTAATTTCCCAGTCTTCTTTCAATACAGTTGGGTAAGCAAAGAAGGCAGGTTGCATGTCCAGTTTGGGCTTTAATACAACTTTCAATACTTGAACATTGGCTAATATTAATTCCTTTAAAAAGAGAACAGTGAGTTTAATAATTGCCCATACTCGAAATACATAGAGACGTGTAAAGAAAAATCTTCTCATAATGACGAGCAATACAATACCAAGGATGAAGCCTACTATAAAGCCTGTTGCTGTGTAATTAGATGAAAGGAACATCCAAACGAAGGCAAGAGCAAAATTTAAAATAATTTGAAATGCCATAGCTCTAATCCCCCTTCATTACAGCATCTATATAAATAGATGGGTCATTTAAAAGTTTTGCAGCATCATTCATAAATGGTGTCATCCATTCCGAACCAACACCATAGGCAACGGTAATAAGCACTAATAGGACAGTCGGCACAAAAAGTGTAGTATAGACTTTTTTATCGACAGTTCCCTTAGTTTCCTTTTCCTCTCCCCAGAAGGCATATAGGAAAATACGAATAACCGACAGTAGGACAAGTAAAGAGGAGGCTAAAATAAAGATACTACTCCACATACTGCCAGCCTCAAAGCCCCCCTGCACAATTAAAAGCTTTCCAACGAAACCACTAAGAGGAGGAATCCCAGCTAAACCAAAGGCAGCAATTAAATAGAACCATCCAAGAGCAGGATATGTTTTCATAAGACCGCCCATTTTACGTAAATCTGATGTACCAGTAATGTAGATGACAATACCAATTAACATAAAGAGGGCTGCTTTTATAAGCATGTCATGTATCAAATAGAACATTGCGCCCTTTAGCGCCATTTCATTCATTTGGGAAACACCAAACAAAATGACACCTACTGCAATCACGATGTTGTAAATAATAATGAGCTTGACATCGAAATAGGCTAGTGCGCCGATACAGCCAGCAATAATTGTTCCAATGGCTAGCACCATTAGTAAATCATGTGTATACGATAAATCGTGTACAAAAAATAATGTGTATGTGCGCGTAATCGCATAAACGCCAACTTTAGTAAGCAGTGCACCGAAAAGTGTTAACACGGGAATAGGTGCAGCAGCATAAGAAGTTGGAAGCCAGAAGTAAAGTGGGAATATGGCTGCTTTTAGTCCAAAAACCATTAAAAACAAAACAGCAATTACGGTTATAATACCTGGCTGATGAATGTCGCTAATCTTTACTGCGATGTCTGCCATATTTAGTGTACCCACAACCGAGTAAAGGTAGGCTACCGTAATAACAAACAAAGCAGAAGAAATAACATTAATTAAAATATATTTAATGGAGCCTTTCAGTTGTCCTTTTTCTCCACCTAGCACAATTAGTAAATACGACGCCATTAAGAGTACTTCAAAGAATACAAATAAGTTGAAAATATCTCCTGTCGTAAAGGCACCATTTACACCAGTTAAAATAAACATCATACCAGGGTAATAGAAAAAGCGTTCACGCTCTTTTGTAATAGAGCCAAAGCCGTACCAGACAACAAAGAATGCAATGAGTAATGATGTAGTTACTAACAGTGCCGACATCATATCAGAAACCATTGTAATACCGTATGGTACTGGCCAATTGCCAAACGTGACTTTCTGAATGCCATCATTTTTAACCTTTACTAATAGCGCAACGGCTGAAACAAAAGCAAGTAGGATGCCTAGTAAAGCAAATGAACGCTGGTATTTTAAATTTTTTTGCCCAAACATTAACATCATGCCGAAGAAGAACGGAATGATAATCGGCAGTAAAAGGAAGTTATTCATCCTCATCACTTCCTCTCATTAAGCTAATATCATCTGTCTCAAGCTCCTGATAGGAACGATATGCGAGTACTAGGAAGAAAGCCGTTACCCCAAAGCTAATAACAATCGCAGTTAAAATCAATGCCTGCGGTAAAGGATCAGCAAACGTTTTGGCTCCTTCTTTTAAAACAGGAGGTGCCTCACCTGTTAATCCACCCATTGTTAAAATAAGTAAATGGGCACCATGACTTAAAAGTCCAGTACCAATAATAATGCGTAATAAGCTTTTCGATAATATTAAATAAACCGCTGCCATAAACAGAAAGCCAATGACAAACGCCATAATTATTTCCATTATTCATCCTCTCCAATCGTTTGAATAATGGTCATCGTAACGCCAACAACAACCAAGTAAACACCGCTGTCAAAAAGCATTGCTGTGTGCAAAGACTGCTTACCTAGAAGCGGCAATTCGAAATAATCAAAGAAATGTGTAAAAAATGGTTTTCCTAAAAACATCGGGAATGCGGCTGTCGCAAATGCCAATAATAAGCCTGTAGCCGTTAAATACGTGTAGTTTATCGGTAAAACATTTCGTACTGTATTTAAATCAAAGGCAAGGACTAACAGTACAATGGCACTGGATGTTAAAAGCCCCCCAACAAAGCCGCCACCGGGTGTATAATGACCAGCTAGGAAGATATGAATGGAGAAGAAGAAAATAATGAAGAATACAATTTTAGCTGTAAATTGTATAATCACATCATTTGTTTTCATGTGGTTTCTCCTTTCTATTCATACGCAGCTTAATCATTGCTAAAATTGCCATACCTGCAATACCTAATACTGTAATTTCAAATAATGTATCAAAGCCACGATAGTCTACTAAAATCACATTGACAATATTACCGCCACCCGCTTTAGAATAAACGGTTTCTTCATAATATTTTGAGATGGTCGGCACAAGTTTTTGCGAATGTGCAGATAATGCGATAAGTGTCACCATCACACCAACTGCGATTGAAATAATCGCACGATTTAATTGAAAGCGCATACGTTCTTCGCGCTTGCCAAGCTTCGGAAGATGATAAAACGCCAATAAAAATAACGCAACCGAAATGGTTTCGATAACTAGTTGAGTTAACGCTAAATCAGGTGCATTAAAAATAACAAAGAATAATGCAACAGTATAACCGACAGAGCCTAGCCCAATGATTGCTGTCAGTCGTGACTTTGCAAAAATTGTGATCGCTGTTCCAATCATTAACACGACAATTAAAATTAGTTCGTATGAGCGGATTGGTGCTGTACCTTCAAAAGATAGTGAAAAGGCATCTTTTACAAATAAGGTTCCAATTGAAATAGCGGTGATGCCACTAAACATATACAGTAGATAGTGACGCATAGATCCCGTCATATAAAGACGTGATACACGATTTAACCCTACATCTAAAGCAAGCATCATTTTGTCATAGGCATTATTGAACGTAAGAGCACGCGGGAATAGCTTGTAGATGCCTTGCCATTTAGGTAAGGCAACAAATAATAAGACGCCTATAATAACAATGCCAATTGTCATAACTAATTCTGGTGTAATTTCGCCATGCCAAGCTGCCACGTGAATGTTGATATCTTCAGGTGCATTATATAAAAACGGCTGAATAGCTTGTACAGCCGGCTTCACAAACGTATCACCAATAAGATTCGGAATGAAGAAAATAATCACGACTAATGATGCTAAAATCATCGGCGATATAAGCATGCCTATCGGAGCTTCGTGTGGTTTATGAGCATAAAGTTCTGGTTTATATTTTCCTGTAAATGTTCTACATACAAAGTAAAAGCTATAAATAAACGTAAAAATACTCGCAATCCAAGCAACAATTGGGAACAGCACGCCCCATGTATCAAAGCCGAAAAATTCGAAATTCTGAAGTGATAACATCGCCGTTAAAAACATTTCCTTACTTAGGAAGCCATTAAATGGTGGTAATCCTGCCATTGAAAAACTACCGATAGCCGCAACCGTAAAACTAAGAGGCATGATGCTCATTAATCCGCCAAGTCTACGTATATCACGTGTACCTGTTTCATGATCGATAATCCCAGCAATCATAAATAAGCTACCTTTAAATGTTGCATGGTTAATCAAGTGGAAAATGGCTGCAAAAGCTGCATATTTAAACATTGAATCTGCTGCTCCATTTACATGAAATGCAACTGCACCAGCTCCTAGTAATGACATAATTAGCCCAAGCTGACTGACAGTAGAAAAGGCAAGAATACTTTTTAAATCGGTTTGCTTTACTGCAAAGAACGAACCCCAGAAGAGCGTTAGCAGACCAACCCCTGTAACAAGCCAAATCCAAAGTTCAGAAGCTGCAAAAATAGGTGTAAAGCGAGCAACTAAGTAAATACCTGCTTTTACCATTGTTGCAGAGTGAAGATATGCGCTGACAGGTGTCGGCGCCTCCATTGCATCGGGTAACCAAATATAAAATGGGAATTGTGCAGATTTCGTAAACGCCCCAAACAGCAATAATATAAGGGCCCAAATGAATAACGGATGTTGCACTAAGTTTGGTGCCATTGCAATAAGTTCACGGATTGAATATGTTCCACCCATTAAATAAAGAAGGATAAATCCTCCTAACATCATTAAGCCGCCAAAAACGGTAATCATCATCGATTTTAGTGCACCGAAGCGAGAAGCATCGCGTGTGTACCAATAACCAATCAATAGGAACGATGAAATAGATGTTAATTCCCAGAAAAAGTACAAAGTAATTAAATGGTCTGATTGTACAACACCGAGCATAGCGGACATAAATAGTAATAAGTAAACATAAAAATTATGTAGTTTTTCTTTATGTTTATCTAAGTAGAAAATGGAGTAAAGCACAACAAGTGAGCCAATTCCAGTAATTAGTAATGAAAATAATAAACTAAGTCCGTCTAAATAAGATACAACAGAAATATCAAGTGATGGTATCCAAGGAATCCCATCATAAAATACTTCGCCTTTTGCAACTCTCGCTATATAAGTAGCATAAATCACGGCGAGTGTAGCAGGTACTGCAAGAACAAACCAGCCTGTGTGAATATTTTTAATGCTTTTATATATAAAAGGCACAAAAATTGCAGCAAGCATCGGGATGAAAATATAGAGTACTTGTAACAAAAAAATCCTCCTTTATGCAGGTAAGTGTAATAATTATAACGTACTTTTGTAGGGAATGCATATCGACTCGTAGGATTTAGCTTGGATACAAGGAGAATTTTCGCTATATTATAAATAGGAAGTTATCAAAAAAAACAGAGGAAAAAAATTTTTTATGAGGAACCCTTACATATATGGTTATTTACCATTAATTACAATTTTATTATTTAGTTTAACGTTCGGCATGTATGCCGTAGGTGAAGCATTACAGTTGTTTCAAGCAATCGGTGTTTATTCTGGAATGCGAGAATTTTTATCAGATTTTGAATTACGTGTATTGTTACTCGTTGTGTTTGCGCTTATCTTTTTTATGGCTTTTTCAGCACTCAAACTAGTTGGAGAAACAATTCATGAACTAGGAATGTTGTTTTTTTCGAAAGACAATGAAGGGGCTGCGGTGAGTCAAGCACGTGAAGGCTATGTCATTTTATTTATTGGTGCAATGTGTTCTGCCTTTGCAATTCAATCTATCTATGTATTGGCAGGTATTTTTGTATTAACGGTTTTTATATATTTCATTTATCGTATTTATAAAATGAGCCTTTATATGTCTATGGGTGGAACAATTGGATTACTCATATTTGAGCTTTTCATGTGGACATTACTATTCTCGTTATTAGTTTATGTCATTTTAAAATTGTACAACGGCGTACTAGCAAGTCTCCCATTTGCCAAATAAAGTGCCAGTCACCCAAACAATTCTGAATTTTTTCTAAGTAAAAACCCACTTTGACTCCTGCGAAGGCTGGTGATGTGCCTGCAGAAAACGAAGTGGGTTTTTTATGCTAGTGCCAGTCACCGAAACAATTCACCGAAACAATTGGCGCTGATACACTAATAGAAAGTTACTCTAGTAAAACATTAAAGAGTTTGTGATGAATTTTGTACGCTTCTAGTTTTTCCATCGGCTGAGGCTTATCATAGCCAAGCCACACGGCAGCGGTATATTGGTCATTTAAACCAGCTAGCCAGTAATCACGGTAATCATTTGTTGTACCTGTTTTAGCCCCAACATAGCTACTATTACTATAAACCCCTTGCCCCGTACCATTTGAGACAACTTCTGCCAACAGCCCACGCATATATTTTACGGTTTTAGGCGACCAAATCTGGTCACGTTCCTTGTCCCAACTATATAGCTCAGTGCCATCATTAGCTGTTACTTTTCGAATACTGTGGGCTAGCACATAAGAGCCATCGATAAAGCTTGTATAGGCATCTGCAAGCTCAAGAGCAGTGACGCCATATGTTAATCCACCTAATGAAGCAGCGTAAGTATGATCCTTTGCCACCATGGAGCGGAAATGGAAGCGATCAAGATAACTGAAAGCTGTATCCACCCCCACAGCGTTAAAAATGCGAAGAGCGGACGTATTGTAACTATTCCGGAATGCTGTATGAATTGTCACATCACCGTAGTTATATCCTCCATAATTTTGAGGACAAAAAGAACCGACACAATAGCGCCCACCATTGACAATAGAGTCTGGCGTATGGGTTGTTGTTTCAAAATAGGGAGCATAGACAGCAAGTGGCTTAAAGGCTGAGCCTGGCTGTCGCGGACCTTGATAGGCTCGATGATAATCAAATTTTTCGTAATTTTTTCCAGCATAGAGGCTGACGACTTCACGAGATGAATTGTTAATAACAGCACCCGCCGCCTGTAATTGGCCATTGCCTAAAATAGCAGTTATGCGCTCTTCATCATGATTCTGTTTAGTTGGATCCAGTGCAGTATAAATAGTTAAACCATTCTGATATAAAGTATTAAGCCGATTGTCTAGTTGTGCTTGAATAGTTTTCTTTTCTTCTTCACTTAGCGTGTTGAGCAATCGATCTGTATAGCCTTCCTTCTCGGCTACAAGCCAGCGTAACTCCTGAAGAACGTAAGTACTATACATCGGATAGCTTTGTACCTTGTTCTTAACATTTAATGTGATTGGTTCTGCTTTATATGTAACTGCATCTTCTTTTGTAATAACACCACTTGTAGCGAGTGTATCAAGTAGACGTTCTTGTCTTGCCTTGGTATCATCAAAATGTTTTAAAGGGTTATAAAGAGAAGGATTGTTAGGGATAGCTGAAATAAACGCTATCTGTGCAATCGATAATTCTTGGATAGGCTTTTGAAAATAATAGCTTGCTGCACTACCTATTCCATAAACTTGATTGCTAAAATAGGATTCATTTAAATACATCGTTAAAATGGCATCTTTATCGTATTTCTTTTCAAGTTCATAGGCATAAAATAGCTCTGTTAGTTTTCTTTCGTATGTTTTTTCATCAGATAAATAACGCATACGAACAAGCTGTTGGGTAATGGTACTGCCTCCTTGTGAAGCTGAATTGGTGTTTGAGTTAGCAACAACCGCGCGTAGGATAGCGCTAAGATCGAAGCCGACATGATTATAAAAGTCTGCATCCTCACTAGCAATAAAAATTTCCTGGGCAATTTGTGGGATTTCTTGTAAAGTTAAAGGTTGTCGCCATTCGACATATTCCTCACTAAAGGTTTGGCCGTTCTGATCAACTAGTGTGACAGGAAGCTGTACCTGGACTTCGGGAACCTCAATTTTCTCCTGAATTTGTTGTTCGTGGGCTTGTGCTGTATTCAGCTCTGCTCGTATATTTGTACCAATCCACCAAATGGTAGGTAAACATAGCGTTACAATAATAAAACCAAAAACTTTTTTCATATATGCCTCCAACTTTGAAAATAAGTCTTTCATCAGAATAGCATATTTTGGATGTATTCCAAATACTCGTTCAGACCTATTTACACAATACTAAATTACAAAATAAGAATTGCCTTGAGGTCGTCTGTCATTCCAACATGATTTTGGGTTATACTACCATTGGTACTACACAGAAGTTTCTAGATTTTCATAATCATACTTGACTAAACGATTGTAAAATTGCAAAATTCGTCAATACTTTGATGGAGAAAACAGCTAGGAAGTATGTTAGACTAATATGAGGTCAGAAATGATAAGGTATAATCATTTTCGTTGAAACTGAAATTTACATTTAAAGGAGAGACTCCAATGTTTCCACAATTAACAACTGAAGTACAAGAAGGCGAAGTACTTGTAGAAATGAAAACAACGTTAGGTGCATTAAAAATTAAATTGTTCCCAAAACAAGCACCAAAAACAGTTGAAAACTTCTTAGGGCATGCAAAATCAGGTTATTATGATGGTATTATTTTCCATCGCGTTATTCAAGATTTTATGATTCAAGGCGGTGACCCTACTGGTACAGGTATGGGTGGAGAGTCAATTTGGGGTAACTCATTTGAAGATGAGTTTTCTGATGAATTATTTAACCTACGTGGTGCGTTATCAATGGCAAATGCTGGTCCAAACACAAACGGTTCTCAATTCTTTATCGTACAAATGAAGCACCTTCCAAGTGATATGCTGCGCCAATTACAAGGTGCTGGTTTCCCAGAAGAAATTATTGAGGCGTATGCACAAAATGGTGGAACACCATGGTTAGACCATAAACATTCTGTATTTGGTCATGTTGTAGAAGGTATGGATATCGTTGATAAAATTGCTGAAGTAGAAAAAGACTTCCGTGATAAACCAGTTGAAGATGTGAAAATCGAGTCAATTACAGTTTTTGAATAATTATTGTAAGGACGTGTAGAAAATATGGAACATTTGATGTATCAATTTTTATATTTCCCTGAAGATAAATCAGCGTATATTCCAGCAGCTTTTGAATTTTTAATTATGCTTATTTTATGTATAGGCGTATTTATGATTTTCCGTAAAATTTCTAAAAAGCAGGAATTAAAATCTAAGGAAATCGAAGCACGTATTTTAGCTGAGAGAAACAGCACGAACAATAGACACAATTAAAAAAGCACTCTGCAAAAGAGTGCCTCCGACTATAGACAAACTTGAGATTTCCCGAGTTTGTCTGTAGTCTTTTTATATACATCCCGACAGCAGGCACAGCTTGAAAATTCAAAATTGTGTGAGTGACTGGCACTATGACAATGCGAGCTTAAAACGAGCAACGGCATCTTTTACCGTATCAAATGAGCAAGCTACATTCATACGCAGGAAGCCACGGCCTTCTTCACCATATTTTGAACCAGGTTCTAGTGCAAGTTTTCCAACTTCAAGCAAACGTTGCATTAATTCTTTTTCATTGAGACCTAGTTGGCGGCAATCAATCCACAGTAAGTACGTACCTTGAGGCTTTGCAATGTGTATGCCTGGCAATTGCGTTAACTCGGCTATAACATAATTCATATTATTGGAAATATAAAGAAGTAACTCTTCTAGCCATGGTAATCCTTCTGTGTAGGCTGCTTGCAGTGCTACAGGAGCAAAGCTATTCAATGAACCTTGTCCGCAAGCCATATTAACCGCCTCTAAAAGCACTTGCTTTTTCTTATCAGTCGTAATAATATAAGCAACTTGAATTCCTGCAAGATTAAATGTTTTTGTCGGTGCCATACAGGTAATAACACGATTAATTTCATCTCCTGCTAGTTTAGCAAGCGGAGTATGTTGTGCACCATCTAACATTAAATCAGCATGAATTTCGTCTGAAATAATGAGCACATCATATTTTGCACATAAACGAATAATTTCTTTTAATGTGGCTTCGTCCCATACATAGCCTCCTGGATTATGTGGGTTACACAATATGTATGCTTTAACGTTTTGGGCAAGTGCCTGTTCAAAAGCCTCAAAATCATAGACAAATGTTTCATCTTGCGCTACTAAAGGGCAAGTAACCACTTCACGGCCATTATTTTTAGGGATATTAAAAAATGGCGGATAGACGGGAGTAGAAATAAGCACTTTATCGCCTTGTTGAGTCAGTGCAGTCAAAATATTTGCCAAAGCTGATACGACACCGTGGCTGAAAGAAATGGCTTCTTGCTCAATGTGCCAATTGTATCGGCTTTTTTGCCAATCTACTATCGCTTGTTTTGCTTCCTCGCCTACATAGCTATAGCCAAAAATCGCTTCTTTAGCATGCTTTTGCAGTGCTGCTGCAACTACAGAAGGTGGAGCAAAGTCCATGTCCGCTATCCACATTGGTAATATTTCTGTTGTATCGCTTAATCCATAAATTTTCTCCATTGCGTCCCATTTTACTGAGTTAGTACAACGACGATTTAAAGTTTGATCGAAAATCGACAAGCAAACCCCTCTTTTCTTTTTTTTTTACTATGGTATCATACCTATTAAGATTAAAGGATAATAGGTGAGTATTTTGGATAATATAAAAATGAATCGAACAGCTGTGCATCTGCTAGCAGAGTGGGATCCTTTCCACTTAGGTGCTGAGCATTATGATACAGAAACAGCAGATGTTGTTGCAGCACTACAAAGTATTGATGACCCAACTGCTCTTGCGAAGGTCATTCAAGAAACTTACGAACACTCGTTTGAACAGTGGATTCCAATTGAAGATTGTGTTGCGATTTCATATAAACTACTGGCCATTAAGTTTGAAGCAAAATGTATTATTTAATCGACATATAGTGTTTTTTTATTGGAAAGGTTTGTGTGCAAATGATTGCACGAAAGCTGCTTCCTTATAAAAGTGAGGTTGTCTTATGTTTTTAGACAACCTCACTTTCTTATTGAAATAACGGCAAAATACCTTGGATAAAAATAAGCAAAATCGCAATAGGTGACACATAACGAATTAAAATATACCAAGTGTTAAACAGTAGACTTGAGGAAGCAAGCTCTTTACGAGAAATATCCTTCGTATAATAATAGCCTGCAAAAATAGAAATCAGTAAGGCACCGATTGGCATGCCGACACTATTTGTAATAAAGTCTACAAAATCAAAAATGGAACGATCTAATATTTTGACATCTGATAGAATACCGAAAGATAGGGCACTCGGAATTCCGAAGATGAAAATAATAAGACCACCAATCCATGCGATTTTTTTACGCTTCTCGGGTTTGTCTCCAATGGCGATAGCTACTACAATTTCTAACATTGAAATCGAAGAAGTCACTGTAGCAAATAGTAAAAGAATAAAGAAAATCGTTAGGAATAGGCCCCCAAGTGGCAATTGCTCAAAAACGGCAGGTAAGATAATAAAAACAAGCCCTGGCCCTTGGTCGGGTGTATAGCCTAGCGCGAATACAGCTGGGAAAATAACTAAACCTGCAAGAAGCGAAATAATAATATTCATAGATGCTACATTAATGGCTGAATTACCGATTTTTTCGGTTTTAGGGAGATACGATGCGTACGTAATCATAACAGCTATACCAACACTTAAGGAGAAGAATGCTTGTCCAAGCGCTTTTAAAAATGTTTCGGCATTTAAGTAAGACCAGTCAGGTACAAACATAAATTTTACGCCTTCCATTGCGCCATCAAGTGTTAAGGAACGGATTACTAACACAATAAAGAAAATAAATAGTAGTGGCATCATCCACGTACTTGCTTTTTCAATCCCACCTTTAATACCTCCAGATACGATAGCAATCGTTAACAGTAAAAATAACCCTTGCACAAGTACCGCTTCAAATGGACTAGAGATAATATTGCCAAACAAATCAGCATAATTCCCGTTATGACCATCACTCGTTAATTGAAACGTTAATGAACGTCCTAAATAACTTAAAATCCATCCGCCTACTACACTATAGAAGGATAGTATTAAACCCGCAATAATCATGCCGCCCCATCCTATTAAAAACCATGGTTTTCCTGGGGCTTGTTGTTTGAACGATGTTACAGCATCCTTTTGCCCACGACGTCCAATCATAAATTCTGCAATTAACACCGGCAAGCCGATGAAAAATGTACATAAAATGAATAATAAAATAAATACACTTCCGCCGTTGGTTCCCGCCATATAGGGGAATTTCCAGATAGCGCCTAATCCTATGGCGCTACCAGCAGCAGCTAAAATAAATCCAATTTTTGTTGAAAATTGATCTCTAGATGACACGAAAATAAAGCCTCCTTATACTAAAGTTCTATTTTACCGCAAATATGACATAACACAAGGCAAATTTCTGAAAATTGATTATAAATACTTTTTACGCCACAACGTCTTAATACAAGTAGAATTCTTTAAACGAAATACATGTTTTTACTATCAATTCTAGCGATTTTCTCAAGCTAGCCATTTATAATTAAATTGTAACAATTAGGAAGAACAGGTCGTTACATAGAAAAGGAGGGATAACGAGTGAATGAAACGGAATTAATCGAGCGAGCACAACAAGGTGATAAAGAAGCTTATATTGAACTAATTCGCATCCATCAGCGAACAGTTGAGAAATTTGCCTTTCAATGTGGCGTACATAGTAGTGATTTAGCGGATGTTTCACAAGAAGTTTTTGTCAAGCTATACCGTTTTTTACATCAATTTAAGCAGGACCGATTTACGACATGGCTTTATAAAGTCACACTTAATGCTACCCGTGATTATTATCGAAAAGAGCGACGCGAGCAAGCAAAGGAGGAGTTGTTAAACGCGCAGCGACAAGTCCCAAGTCCTTCAGCTGAAAAGCATGTCCTAAATTTTGAGGAAGACCGCGTATTGCATCATAGCATTCAAGCGCTTGATGAAAAATATCGCTATCCGCTCGTCTTGTATTACTTTCATGAGTTGAAGTATGAGGAAATTGCAGAGGTACTTGGCATTTCGTTATCCACTGTCAAAGTACGCATATTGCGGGCAAAAGAAAAGCTTAAAGTAGCTTTGATACAGGAAGGGAGTGTTGAAAATGGATGATCAACAATTTGACAAACGCATGGCGCTGTTGAAAAAATCATACGACCGAATGGAACTTCAATTAAATCCCGACAATGTTTTCAAGCAAATCGAAGAAGAAAAAACAAAAGCACTACCTAAACAATTGATTACCGCACAACAAAAACACGCCGTAAAATGGCAGAAGCCAGCAGTCTGGATAGCAAGCGTTGCAAGTGTGTTGCTAGTTGGTCTCTTAGTGTCGTTCTATACATTGAATCAACAGGAAAATACACACAGTGAAGTAACACAAGATGTGCCTGTTGAAAAGGCAGTTGAGGAAGAGATAGCGGATTACTTAACGAAAAAATTTAATAGTAAAAAGGAGGATATTAGAAAGGAATTAAAAGTGACCAAAGATGAGCTAGAAGCGTTTGATTTTATTAAAAACGCAAATTCAATGTTAGATTTTTATCTTACGACTAATTTGCATTTGAAATTAACGGATGAAAACTATGTAGAAATTATGGAAGAAAATATAATGAATAGTTTAATAACGCCTAAGCGGGCGTTAGAAAAGATAAAAACCTTTAGAAATATAAGTTTTGAGGAATCGTTTGCAGTTTATAGTAACTACGTTATTTCCGTAGAGGAATTGGAGCGTTTTTATAGCAAGCTTCTTGAGCCTTATCAACAGCAATTAAAAGAAAAAGATGATGTAAAACAATATCCATCTGATTTACAAGCTATTATTGAAGCGGCAAATAATCAATATATGGAGTTGAAAACGGATGGAAATGGCGTGTTTTATTTTAAAGCAAATCCAATCGATGGGGAATTTGCTCCGCAGTATGTCAACCAATTACATCCGGATGTTTTCGGGTATTTCGAATATTTAAAAATGGGTTACTTATTATTGGCAGATGACTTACGATACACGCGAGAAAAAACGGCGCGCTCACTTAAAATAATGGAACGAACGTTACTTGCAGATGTAAATGCTAGTTCTCTTGATTATAAGCTTTTAGAAGAAACCTATAAAAATACGTGGGTGGTATTATTGCTAGGTACAAAACAATATCCTGCCATAGCAATTGACGGGCAACCTCATCAGGACTATATGAAATTTTTAGAGGAAGTAGCTAGTGGAAAGTATGGTGAAGTAATGAAAAAGACCGCTGCTACTATTTTAGGAGAATTACAGCAAACGCAACACTCAGCTACATTATCACAACTCACATCTTATGATATCTGGACAATACTTTTACAGACACGGCAAGAAACAGCAGGTTATATTAACGACAGTGACTTTAATGTTGTCGATATGAATGAGTCTCGTATTGCACAAGTAAAAGGAATATATGAACAATATAAAAACAATAATGATGAAGCAATCATCAATCAACTACACCCAATCAATATTGCCTCACTTTACTTATATGCTGTGACCATTGACGATAAGGCAGTGCAAAATGCTTTATTAACACCAGATGCCGAAGTGGATGCAAGTATGTTACAAACGATACAGAGTCTTGATGTTTTTAGTCAGCTAGGCGAATATAATGGAATTTTTCCTACCGTCGCTGCTCGTGTTGCTATAGGCAATCAGGAAAAGTACGGAAGGCAGTTCCTTATCAAGTTTTCAAAATCAGAGGAAGGTAATTATCGTATCACAGCAATCATGGATTGATGGGATGATTTTTTGCCCCACTTATTGACGTATGTTATAATTTATCGTGATATATACGTAGCAAACATATAGAAAGTGGGCAAAGGTTATGGCAAAAAAATATGAATTAGGAGACGTATTGACCGGAAAAGTTACAGGTATTCAACCGTACGGTGCATTTGTAGCACTTGATGACGATACACAAGGGCTCGTGCATATTTCTGAAATTACGTACGGCTTTGTAAAAGACGTCAGTGAGTTTTTATCAGTTGGGCAAGAGGTTGAAGTCAAGGTACTTGAAATCGATGAAGCGGCCGAAAAAATTAGTTTATCGATTCGTGCCTTACAAGAGCGCCCAGCAGCAAGAAAAAAAGACGCACCACCCCGAAAATCATTACAGGATCGAGTGGATGAATCCGATGCGAATGGTTTTAATTCCTTAAAAGATAAATTACAGGACTGGATCGAACAGTCAGGACATTAAAAAACGAGGATGCTTTCATGTGAAGGCATCCTCGTTTTTTATTATTTATGATTTAGCCCTTTTTCATCTTCCGTATGCGATATTGCAGGTTTTGTCGGCTCATACCGAGAGCACCAGCAGCCTTTGTTATATTGCCTTCATATAGATTTAAGACATTTTGCACATAATAGGATTCGGCTTCTCGTAAATAAGCATCGAGAGGCATGACATCGTTTTGCTGGTGGAACATGAAAAATTCAGGTTCATGGTCAGATGTGTCTTGGCTTTGCACTTTAAATCGAAAATGAACAGGTAGTAAATCAAACGTAACGGTTGATTCTGTTGTCATAAACGAAACGATTTCATCTAGCAATAGTTCGAGTTCCTTTAAGTTTCCTGGCCAATCATATTGTAAGAATAATGCTTGGACATCCGGTGCAAGTTCTGCCACATTTGACGCAAATCGCTCACGATGACGACTAAAATAATCTGCCACGAACGGTAAAATATCTTCTTTGCGATCTGTTAAATTTGGAATAGTAATGGACATTGTTGCAAAGAAATAATAGAGAGATTTAGACAGCTTATTTTCTGCAATAAGTGTAATTGGGTCACTGCCGACACTACCGATTAGCATATATTTGGATGGTGGTAATGACTGTAATAACTCAAGTAACTGTTCCTGAATAGGAAGACTTAAAAAATCAATACGTTCGAAGAAAAATGTATAGGCTTTATCATCTTGTAAAAGTTCCTGCACCTTATCGAGCACGGATTTTGCCGAACGTCGACTAAATAATGTAACAAAGGCTTCAGGATCAGTAGAAGCTGCATGATGAATACCTTCTGCAACTAAATCTTTGCCTGTACCAGATTCTCCGATAAGTAAAACAGGTAATTTTACTGCAGCCGCTTTTTTAGCGTTGACAATAACTTGTTGCATTGCTTCAGATACTGCTGTAATCATATCAAAAGTTAAAGGTTCACCATATCGTCGTAGCGGCTGATAGACTAATTTTTCTAAAGATGTGATATCACGTGCGAATTCAATCGCACCAATCAATTGATTATTTTTAAAAAGAGGGAATGTATCATTAATGGTTGTAATTTCATGGCCGTTTTTATTCCAATAGGTTTGTTTCACATTCATTTCTTGTAAACCGGTTTGTAACACCCGCATTAAAGTACTTTCATGTTGACGGAAGGAAAACAATTCAATAATCGAACGATCTGCTAATTCATCAAAATGAAATCCTTCGATTTCTTTCATTTTTGAATTATAGATAATTGTTTTACCCGTTACGTCAATCGCATGTATACCAACGGATACATTCGTTGCAATAAACTCATAAAAGGGTAGTAATGGTTCAGAATTATTCATAAAATGTGCACCTCAAAAATTTTTTACTTGAAATATGCAACGAAATTTTGCATTATAATAAGTGTAAGAATATTTTATACGCAAAAATATTTTGCGTCAATAGTTTTTGCATACTAAATATTTACAGCTCACAAAAGGAGGATATAGTATGATTCCATACAAACATGAACCATTTACAGATTTTTCTCAAGAGGCAAATTACAACGCATATTTAGAGGCATTAAATAAAGTTGAAAGTTATTTAGGTCAAGACTATCCATTAATTATTGGTGGAGAGCGCATTACTACAGAAGATAAAATCGTTTCATATAACCCAGCTAAAAAAACACAGGTGATTGGTCGCGTTTCAAAAGCAAGCAGAGAATTAGCTGAAAAAGCAATGCAAGTAGCTGACGAAACATTTAAAACATGGAAAAAAGTAGACCCAGCGATTCGCGCTGATGTGTTATTCAAAGCAGCGGCAATTATCCGTCGTCGTAAACATGAGTTTTCAGCATTATTGACAAAAGAAGCAGGTAAACCTTGGAATGAAGCGGATGCAGATACAGCAGAAGCAATTGACTTCTTAGAATACTATGGTCGCCAAATGTTACGTATTAAAGACGGCCAACCAGTAGAAAGTCGCCCAGGTGAATACAACCGTTATGATTACATCCCATTAGGAATCGGTATCGTTATTTCACCATGGAACTTCCCATTTGCAATTATGGCGGGTACTACAGTAGCAGCTTTAGTAACAGGGAATACAGTATTATTAAAGCCAGCTTCAACTACACCAGTTGTTGCATATAAATTTATCGAAGTTTTAGAAGAAGCAGGATTACCAGCAGGTGCTGTTAACTACGTACCAGGTTCTGGTGCAGAAGTTGGTGATTACTTAGTTGATCATCCGAAAACGCGCTTTATCAGCTTCACTGGTTCTCGTGATGTCGGTTTACGTATTAACCAACGTGCAGCAACACATAACGAAGGTCAAATTTGGATTAAACGCGTTATCGCTGAAATGGGCGGTAAAGATACAATTGTAGTCGATAAAGAAGCAGACTTAGAGCTTGCAGCACAATCAATTGTAAAATCAGCTTTCGGCTTCTCAGGCCAAAAATGTTCGGCATGCTCTCGTGCTGTTATCGTAGAAGATGTTTATGACACAGTAGTGAACCGTGTAGCAGAGCTTACTAATGAATTGACAATCGGTGACCCAGCTGACAATAGCAACTTCATGGCAACAGTAATCGACCAAGCAGCTTTCAATAAAATTACTGAATACATTGAAATCGGGAAAAAAGAAGGACGCCTTGTAGCAGGTGGTACAGCAGATGATTCTGTTGGTTACTTCATCAACCCAACAGTGTTTGCAGACGTAGATCCTTCTGCTCGCATCATGAAAGAAGAAATTTTCGGACCAGTTGTAGCAATTGCAAAAGCAAAAGATTTCGATGAAGCGATTGAAATTGCAAACGACACAGAATACGGCTTAACAGGTGCAGTTATTACAAATAATCGTATGAACCTAGAAAAAGCTCGTGAAGATTTCCACGTTGGTAACTTATACTTCAACCGTGGTTGTACAGGTGCTATCGTTGGTTACCAACCATTTGGTGGTTTCAACATGTCTGGTACTGACTCAAAAGCTGGTGGCCCAGACTACCTACAACTTCATATGCAAGCAAAAACAACTTCAGAAATGCTTTAATTTTTACTGATTTAATGTGGGATGACACCACATGTTCAAAGATAGACTGTTCTAGTAAGTAGAAAAAGTTAGCACACCTCGTAGAAAATAAATTCTACGAGGTGTGCGATTTAACCATATTAAGGTGAACAAATATTTTTTGTTTCTATTATATAGCCCTTTTTCAGCTCTACTAGGCAGTCTTATCTTTCATAGATTTTTATTATGAGTTAGTAGGGAGAGAGTGCTTTATGACAAAATCACAACAAGTTATTGAACAAACACAAAATTATGGTGCTGCAAACTATCATCCACTGCCAATCGTTATTGCAGAGGCTGAGGGTGCTTGGGTTAAAGATCCAGAAGGAAACAAATACTTAGATATGTTATCAGCATATTCTGCAGTAAATCAGGGACATCGTCATCCTAAAATTATTGCTGCATTAAAAGAACAAGCTGATAAAGTAACATTAACTTCTCGTGCATTTTACAGTGAAAACTTAGGTGAATGGTATGAGCTTGTAGGAAAATTAACAAATAAACAAATGGTTTTACCTATGAATACGGGTGCAGAAGCAGTGGAAACTGCATTTAAAGCAGCTCGTCGTTGGGCTTATGATGTAAAAGGTGTCGAAGAAGGCAAAGCAGAACTAATCGCTTGTAATGGAAACTTCCACGGGCGTACGATGCTAGCTGTATCTTTATCGTCTGATGAAGAATATCGCCGCGGTTTTGGACCGATGTTACCTAACATTAAACTTGTAGATTATGGTAATTTAGAAGCGTTAAAAGCTGCAATTACACCAAATACAGCAGCATTTTTACTTGAGCCAATTCAAGGGGAAGCTGGTATCGTTATACCACCAGAAGGTTTCTTAAAAGCAGCTCGTGAACTATGCCGTGAAAACAATGTGTTATTTATTGCAGATGAAATTCAAGCAGGATTAGCTCGTACAGGTAAAATGTTTGCTTGTGATTGGGAAGAAGTAGAGCCAGATATGTACATTTTAGGAAAAGCATTAGGTGGCGGTGTATTCCCAATTTCTTGTGTAGCTGCTAACCGCGATATTTTAGGTGTCTTCAACCCAGGTTCACACGGTTCAACTTTCGGAGGAAATCCTTTAGCTTGTGCTGTTTCTATCGCATCTATTAAAGTATTATTAGATGAAAAATTAGCAGAGCGTTCACAAGAACTAGGTGAATATTTCAAAGGGAAACTACGTGAAATCAACAACCCGGTGATTAAAGATGTTCGTGGTCGTGGTTTATTTATCGGTATGGAATTAACAGAGGCAGCGCGTCCATATTGTGAAAAGTTAAAAGAATTAGGCTTATTATGTAAAGAAACACATGATACTGTTATTCGTTTTGCACCACCATTAGTTATTTCTCAAGAAGATTTAGATTGGTCAATTGCTCAAATTGAAAAAGTATTTAAACTTTAACAAAATGTTCACATTTTATTTCGGAAGTGTGTTACAATGATGCCGATATACTATCATTATAAAAACAAAGAGGCGATTTAATATGTCTGAAAACTTAAATCTGTTCACATCAACTCAAGATGTTATTCAAGATGCTCTTAATAAACTAGGCTATGACGAAGCAATGTATGAATTACTGAAAGAACCGCTTCGTATGCTACAAGTACGCATTCCAGTTAAAATGGATGATGGTACGACAAAAGTATTTACTGGTTACCGTGCTCAGCACAATGATGCAGTAGGACCAACAAAAGGTGGCGTGCGTTTCCACCCAGCTGTTTCAGAAGAGGAAGTTAAAGCGCTTTCAATGTGGATGACATTGAAATGCGGAATCGTTGATCTACCATATGGCGGAGGTAAAGGCGGTGTCATCTGTGACCCACGTCAAATGTCAATGGGTGAGATTGAACGTCTAAGCCGTGGTTATGTACGTGCGGTAAGTCAAATCGTAGGGCCAACAAAAGATATTCCTGCGCCAGACGTATTTACAAATGCACAAATTATGGCATGGATGATGGATGAATATAGCCGTATGGACGAATTCAACTCTCCAGGGTTCATCACAGGTAAGCCACTTGTACTTGGTGGTTCTCAGGGTCGCGATCGTGCAACTGCTCAAGGTGTAACAATCGTTATCGAAGAAGCTGCGAAAAAACGTGGTATTGATATTAAAGGTGCTCGCGTTGTTATTCAAGGATTTGGTAACGCAGGTAGCTTCTTAGCTAAATTCATGAATGATTTAGGTGCCAAAGTAATTGGTATTTCAGATGCATATGGTGCACTTCATGATCCTGAAGGTTTAGATATCGACTACTTATTAGATCGTCGTGATAGCTTCGGAACTGTAACAACATTATTCGAAAACACAATTTCAAATAAAGATCTTTTAGAGCTTGATTGTGATATTTTAGTTCCTGCCGCAATTGAAAACCAAATTACTGCTGACAATGCGCATAATATTAAAGCAAACATTGTCGTAGAAGCAGCAAATGGTCCAACGACAGCAGAAGCGACTAAAATTTTAACAGAGCGTGGCATTTTACTTGTACCTGATGTATTAGCATCTGCAGGTGGTGTTACAGTATCTTACTTTGAGTGGGTACAAAATAACCAAGGTTATTACTGGACAGAAGAAGAAGTAGAAGAACGCCTGTACAAAAAAATGGTTGAAGCATTTGAAAATGTTTATACAACTGCCACTACACGTAACATCAATATGCGCTTAGCTGCATATATGGTTGGTGTACGTCGTACTGCAGAAGCATCACGCTTCCGCGGATGGGTTTAATCTATCGAAAAGGGTCGTCTCCAATTTGGAGCGACTCTTTTTTGTATAGAATGAAGCTGTGTGCCCGTTACGAAAGTTAAACTTAACAAAACTTGTTACGACGATTTTTATGGGTTTGTAAGCAGAAGATGTTCCAGTCGGTCCGCCAACACTTTTTTCTTTTCCACGCGCCTCTTTCTTATTTGCATCATACGCAACACCAGCAAGCTCCCCAATATAAATCCCCATCTAATAATTGTGCTAATAAGCATAAACAAAATTCCTTTATGTAAAAAACAAGAATGCATCTTTTGCTACGATGAAATACAAAGAAAATTACAAGATGAATTAGGTGTGCTTGTACCAGAAAAAATACATAGGGCATATGCGGATTATTGCACGCCCGTATAATGCGCTTAAATCTTTGCTTTCTACTCTAGAAATATGAGAAAATCCAACTAGAAAGGGGCGATTTCCATGAATTCATTTACATTTTATAATCCAGTGAAGTTACATTTTGGTGAAGAGGCGTTGGAAAAATTACCGAAAGAATTAGCGCAGTTCGGACAGAAGGTGCTAGTTGTTTATGGCGGAGGTAGCATTAAAAAGAATGGTGTGTATAATGCTGTCATGGAGAAATTACAAGAAGCGGGTAAGTCCATTTTTGAATTGAGCGGTGTTGAGCCAAATCCGCGTGTAGAGACAGCTCGTCTAGGCATAGAGATTTGTAAAAAAGAGGGGATTGACCTTGTGCTCGCTGTTGGTGGTGGTTCTGTTATTGACTGCTCCAAATTAATAGTAGCCGGGGCAAAATATGACGGGGACGCATGGGATATTGTTAAAAGAAAATTTATTGTGAAAGATGCACTACCGTTAGGAACAGTGTTAACCTTAGCTGCAACAGGCTCTGAAATGAATTCCGGTTCGGTCATTACGAACGCTTCAACGGAAGAAAAATTCAGTTGGGGTAGCCCAGCTGTCTTCCCTAAGTTTTCTATTTTAAATCCAGCATACACAGTGACTGTGCCCAAAAATCATACAGTTTACGGTATAGTGGATATGATGTCCCATGTCTTTGAACAATACTTCCATAATGCAACCAATACACCCATTACTGATGAAATGTGTGAAGGAGTATTACGAACAGTAATTAGCACGGCCCCTAAACTTATTGAAGATTTAGAGAATGTGACATTACGAGAAACGATTCTACTAGCAGGAACAATTGGTTTAAATGGCTTTTTATCAATTGGTTCCCAAGGGGATTGGGCTTCCCACAATATTGAACATGCCGTATCAGCCATTTATGATATCCCGCATGCAGGTGGTTTAGCAATTTTGCAACCACATTGGATGCGTCTAAATGTATCAGTTAATCCTGGGCGCTTTGCGGGTATTGCGACACGTGTCTTTGGTGTTGATGCAACTGGAAAGACAACAGAGGAAGTTGCCCATGAGGGGATTGATCGTCTATCGGCATTTTGGACATCTTTAGGTGCACCAAATCGTTTAGCCGATTACGATATTGACGATGCAAAATTCGACCAAATTGTTGAACATGCCATGGAAAATGGACCTTTTGGCAACTTCAATAAGTTGCAGGAAGAAGATGTACGTACAATTTTACAAAATGCACGTTAGGTTATAGTATGACAGATAAGGATGTATCGAAGAGTGAGGTTATCACTTCTGATACATCTTTTTATTTTACTCATTACATAAAATCAACTACAAACGACTGTCGATTATTTAGGTTAATTGTCAAAATTGTTCAGAATTTGTTCAGGTAATTTTTTTAAAATGAATGTAATCATTTTTGAACTGACAGGGGATTTAGAGAGAATGTTAAAACAATTGATTGAAAATCATATTACGATGCACTGTGAGGGTCATTTTTTCAGCCGAATATTTACGAATTAAAAAATTGTATCGAAGTATTAGGAATTGAAGCGACTGCGTTACGAATGGACAATGATCATATTGCCGCAGGATATGTAGTCGACAATCGACTATTTTTTAAAAGCATGCGATATGGACAAACGACTATCACATTAACTGATGGACAAAGGGAAGCAATTGTGCAACTTTACGTTCGTCCTTCTGGAGAAATGATGCTGGAGGTAACGCCGAATTTAGAAGATGCTGAAATTGTGCTTGTATATTATCGAACAATTTTTAGCTGAAACGGCGATTGCAATTGATTTAAGTGGGGCTTTGAAGCACTATTTAGTAGCGCATAATCTTATGAATGGTGAGGATGCCATTGCCGAGGTGCATTATAAATCGATGCATCCGAATGTACTAAAAGATTCTTATGCGGGTAATTTTGGTTTAGGTTGTCGTCCGGACGGAGAGCCGTTAACAAATGCTGAAGAATTTGATTTAGCCAATCGTCTAGCTACATTAGAATTCTCAAAAATTATAATTCAACACGATGGCATACAAAAAATGATCTGTTTAAGATGATTACGGATTATGTAATTGTCTCACAGAAGTTTGAATGCATTTGTCAATGATAGAGCTTTTTACGTATTCTTATACTAAATAGCCAACTGCCTAACGTTGGCAATTGGCTATTTGTTTATTGTTCTTTTGTAGGTCGTTCTCCAAGGTGATTCCAATTTAATCTACCATCATCCTCATCAAATAAAATGGCTACTTTTGATACGCCTTTTTGACTTAGAAGTACTTCTGTTAAATGGTCGCGTACATCATCTAAATAAGCAAGGGATAAATTCGGGTCAGCTTCTGCCACAAGCTCTACATGTAGAAATTCTCCTTCTTTAATCACTTCTAAACGAACGATATCTTTAATATTGGTGTCATCCATTACAAGGTGAGCAATATGATTCAGCATTTCCTCATCCGTTTCACCGATAACACCACGTGCGTTATCTAGGAATACCTTGCCAACTACATAAAACATCATACAGCCAATAATAATTGACACAAGTCCTTCAATTCTCGCCCAACCAGTAAAATGTGCAATTAAGATGGCGGCAAAGGCTAAAACGTTACCACCAGTAGCTACTAAATCTTCCATAAAAACTAATTTAGTTGCAGGTTTTGCACGTTTTAAATACGTAAATGCTTTTGCAATAGAAGCTAGGCCAGCCTTTTCTTGTCCAGCCTCATGTAGCACCTCGACTGCTGCTTTTGCAAGAACTGTACCTTCTAATACAATCCCAATAAACAACACACCAAGTGCAATAAACATTCCTTTCGATTCACCTGAAGGATGCATAAAATGATGCCAGCCTTCCTTGATCGTCTCATAAGATAGGATGGCTACAATAATTACGGCGAATAAGCATACAAGATTAACAATTCGACCAAAGCCTCCTGGGAATTGCTTTGTAGGTGCTTTTTTCGAAAGGGCGGAGCCGATATAGACGAAAAATTGGTTTGCAGCATCACCAAGGGAGTGCATCATTTCGGCAAACATAGCCACATTGCCTGTGAAGAAAAAAGCAATCCCTTTAATGATTCCTAAAAAGGTGTTTACAAATGCAGCCATAAGGGAGGGTTTATTACCGTCTTTTAATAGTTTTAATATTTCTGTCATAGAGTCCTCCAACTAGTTTAAAATTTCCATTTCTATTTTTTCAATATAAGGTAAGGTACGTAATGAACGATAAAACGACAGTAAATTATCTGAGACAATTAACGATAAACGGAAATCTAATTCGTGTAATACTTGATTATTCGCCATTGGTATATCTTTAATACGAATATTTTCAATTACAATGTTGTTTTCCTTTAAAAAAAGAAGAAATGATTCTGTATGGTCATCATTATCAATCTGAACCTTTAATGATACTTCTCGCATCCGAATTCGTTTTGGTCCAATTTTCATAAGAAAAGGAGATAACACTTCGATGCCAAAAACAATGATAATAACAGCTAGTGTTGCATCCATATAAAAGCCTGCGCCAACAGCAATCCCAATGCCAGCAGCTCCCCAGATCATAGCTGCAGTAGTTAAACCAGAAATGCTATCATTACCGCGTCTTAAAATGACACCTGCCCCAAGAAATCCGATGCCGCTAACTACTTGTGCTGCTAAACGAAGGGGATCCATTGTAATGTTTATATCTCCCCTTGGAGGTGTTGAGTATGCAGTCTCGATAGAAATAATAGTTAGTAAGCAACTAAATGTAGCAATCACTAAACTTGTTTTTAATCCAACAGGTTTCTTTTTTAATTCCCTTTCAATACCGATTACTAAACTTAATGTGGCTGCAATCACTAATTTTATTCCAACTTCATATGTAATCATATTCTCCAATAATGTTTCCAAACGCAACCCTCCATTGTTATTTCGTATTGCTAAGAAATATGCAAGCTGTCATTATTATATGTACATTACTTTTTTGTATTGTACATCACGCAAGTAATGAAGTATAAGTTTTTTTATGGAGGTGGATTCAATGAGCGAACCGAAGATTCATCCATATATTCCAATTTTCATAGGTGTTATTTCAGTATCTTTATCTGCTATTTTTGTGAAATTAGCAACTGCAGATGCTGGTGTTATTGCTTTTTATCGTATGTTGTTTTCTGTCATAATCATGGCACCACTATTTTTTTGGAAATATACCAATGAATTAAAACAGCTATCTATTCGAGATTGGTGTTTTTCTTCTATAGCGGGTGTTTTTTTAGCTTTCCACTTTATTTTGTGGTTTGAGTCACTAAATTACACATCTGTTGCAAGCTCAACTGTGCTTGTGACACTTCAACCACTTTTTGCGTTTGTAGGTACATACTTTTTCTTTAAAGAGGAAATTACTGTAAAAACTATTTTTGCGGGGGCTATTGCCATTGTTGGTAGTGTGATAATAAGCTGGGTTGATTTTAAACTAAGTGGATCTGCGTTCTATGGGGATATGCTTGCATTAATTGCTTGTGCACTTATTACAATATACTTATTATTTGGCCAAGATGTACGAAAGCGATTATCTCTTGTGACTTATACAATGATTGTTTACGCAGTAAGTACGATTACATTGTTTTTCTATGTTTTATTAAAAGGGGAATCATTCGGTCCATATTCGTCTATGGATTGGATGTGGTTTATTTTATTAGCAATTGTCCCTAATTTATTAGGTCATACTTTATTTAATTGGTCTATTAAATACGTTAGTACGAATGTTGTATCAATTGCTATATTATTTGAACCAATTGGAGCGGCAGTATTAGCTTTTATTATTTTTAAAGAGTATTTAATCACTACACAAATCATTGGTGGATGCATTGTAATAGCAGGGATTCTACTGTTTGTAGTGGATGATAAAAAGATTTTAAAGTTTTTTAAGAAAAAAGCTTGATTTTTATATTGCTATATTATATATTATTACTTGTCCTTAACAAGAAGGACGACATGAAAAAAGAAATTAAAAAGTTGTTGACTTCTTGTTGAATACAAGTTATGATAATAAAGTCGCTGAAAACAAGCGGGAATAAATGAACCTTGAAAACTGAACAAGCAAAACGTAATCAATATAGTTTTTACTAGCTAACTTCGTTAGTGAACGAAACAAAATTTTGGACATCAAAATTGATGCCAGCAAAACAATTTGAGCTAATCAAATTTCTTTTATGGAGAGTTTGATCCTGGCTCAGGACGAACGCTGGCGGCGTGCCTAATACATGCAAGTCGAGCGAACAGAGAAGGAGCTTGCTCCTTTGACGTTAGCGGCGGACGGGTGAGTAACACGTGGGCAACCTACCCTATAGTTTGGGATAACTCCGGGAAACCGGGGCTAATACCGAATAATCTATTGTCCCTCATGGGACAATACTGAAAG
>NZ_PYWM01000060.1 GCF_003049665.1 Lysinibacillus mangiferihumi
CTATAAGATTCGTTTCAAATACGTTTATAGAAGATGGAAAATTGGCATGGTTGATTGAGAAGGAAAGTATGAAATATTTTAATACGCCAATAGAAGATCACTATGATATTAGCCGTGAAACGCTCAGCAAATTTAATACTTTTGGGATAAGGGACAATTAATAATTGTTATCTTATATAGAGAAAAAGTATCAAAGTAATAAGTGAGTTAATTTCATAATTCCAATCGCTTTATTATCAAGGGTTCTAAAACAATAAAAAACGGGCACCTCCCCAAATTCAGTATGATGGTAGCGACGAAACTAACATACTGAATGAGGTGAATGCCCTATGACTATTGTAAAACAAATGAGCCTATTTGACATCCAAGAATTATTGGAAATGGAGAGTTCACGTCGTTATGATGCAATTTTTGCCACTTTCGACGTACAACCTATTTTTCAGTTGTTTTTTAAAAGGTCATTGCGTGGTGCCCCACGTGAACTAAACTATGGTGCGATGATTCAATCACTGATAATTTGCATTGTCGAGCGTATCCCAACGATCAAGAATTTAATCAAACGTTTGGTCAACGATCCTTTATTCCGTTTAGATTGTGGTTTTCTTGTTTCGGATTTCGTGCCTTCTGAAGCATCTTATTCTCGAATGATTGAAGTCATTAGTCAATCCGATGTACTTGATGTGATGCAAGATACATTGATACAAGTCGCCATGACAGAAGGCTTTCTAAAGGATGAGCACCTCGCCATAGACGCCACACATTTCGAATCACGCGATGCAGCCAAACCTTCTGAGAAAAAAGAGCCTGCATCACCTAAAAAACGCGAAAATCAAAAGAAGAACGAGACGCTTGGCTTACGAAACAAGCAGAAATCAAAGCCAATCAGTCAACTTATGAAAAAGAAATCAAGGACCAACTCGCCACACCACTGGAGACACTGTGGCAAGATGCTCCCATCGAACCGAATTGGGGCATCAAATATAATTTGGGGCGTAGGCAAGAAGGATTTAGATGGATAGGGGTTGAACAAGAGGAAAATCCAAAATGGAATCCAAATTGGATTGTATTTGCAGACAAGGATGATGATCCAATTGTAGTTGTAACAAACCGAGAGAATACACCTGTTTTAGCAAGCTATGAAACTAGTGAATTATTTCCTATTGCAGACTCTTTTTCGGATTTTCTAGATTCTCTTTCGGCAACATTATTAATAGTACATGAGAATTTTGAAGGTGAGATTATGGATGGATAAACTTTTGAATTCTATGATGATTTTATTGTAATGTTAAAGTCTTCTTTAATTAATATTCTAAAAAAAGAGGAATATGTTGATAATTTGATCAATTATTTATATATTGGTTAGTTTAAATAATTGAAGGTAGCGGTTAGTATCTTTCTGCTTCCTACTAATGTATAAGGAAAATGGGGATTAATAAAAAGCATTTTGTATTAATAATTGCAAAAATGTTTAAATGATTTGTATTTCGATAAATAAGCCAAGGGGCAATAAACCCATTATAGGGGATTTAGTGTCCTTTTTTTAGATTTATTAAATAAAATATGTAGTAGTGAATCCTGACAGAAATTTAACCACTATAGAAGCCTGCAACGACAAGGAAATCCAGTGTAGGGAATGTCATTCGTTCTAACTTCTACGATGGCACATGGGAAACATTTGCCTATGATAAAAACGGTTCGCTACAAGAAATGGAAAATGAGCATGTAACCATCAAGCTAGAACGAGACCCATCTGGACAAGTAATCAAAGAATGGCAAAACGATCATTGGATTACCAGTAGCTATGACGAGTTAGGCAATCGCTCACAGATAACAAGTAGCCTCGGTGCCAAAATCGATGTCACGCGTAATGAACTAGGCAATGTCTTACAAATTTCTAATAAAACAGCTCATGGTAGATATTATGAATTTACAGATGCTTACGGAGAAAAGAAAGTTACTGTGCTTCATACCAATGATCCAAATCCAAATCGTGTTGGTCCTACACATGCACATGCTGGAATGGTTCATCCAGCAGATACGACTAAGAGACGTACAATGGACTTTAAAAACCAAGAAAATAAATATTTTCCAATAAATGATCCAAAAGGTGTAGACCATCATTTAGAGATCAAATGTAGAAAGTAGTGAAACAATGGAATTAGGAGAAAAGTTGCGAAGGCATGTATTGAAAAAAGAGTATGAAAACTTCCCTGGGGTTCAATTCAAAAAAGTATTGTTACCTGATGAGTATACTAAAAACGAGGGTAGAGAACTGGAGTATTTAACAAAAACATATAGTATACCAAATGATCGAATAGATACTAGATGTGATAGAGAACATTTGATAGCATGGATTAAAGAAAAAGTAACCCCATACCTAGAAAAAGGTAATAATGTAGTTTTTATGGATAAAGGATTCGGCGTCAATGTTACAATTTTAGATACTGAAAAAATGCTTGATTTTTATTTGAATTCTAAATCACAAGTAGGACTTTGTATAATTAATAGAAGTTTGAAAAAGTTGTTAGATGTATCGCCAGAGGAAAATGATTACGCTTTTTTTATAAGTAATATTTAATTGTTTAATTTGCAAAAATACCATTATATTACATTAATATGTTATCAAAATTCAATCAATTCTTTTGAAGAAATCGAACTGTATTGTAAAATGATTTACCAGCACATGAAATTAGAAAAGGAGTAGCATAAACCTTGATTTTAAAGGAGTTATGCTACTTTTTCTTGTTAGAAAAGGAATTGTCACCGATTGAAAAATAATGAATCGGTTTCTACTAATACGATCAACGATTTATGTGATTTCTTGGATTGTGATATAAATGACGTAATGGAGTATGTCAAGACTGAAGTAGACTTTGAATCTGTGCCAACACTTAAAGCCCTAAAGGCGAAGATTCATCACTACATGGTCTATTACAACAATTATCGTTATCAATGGAATCTTAAAAAGATGGCTCCTGCACAATACAGGAACCATCTCTTAGTTGAATAATCTCTTTTTTACTGTGTCCTTTACATAGGTACCACTTTAAAACTCTTTACCAAGGCACGTAAACTCTATAATAAGCTAACCAAAAGTAACATGGCGAAGAAAGTCAAGAATGGCGCAAAAGCGGTGGTGCTAGCGTTCAAAAATACCTGCCAAAAAGCGAAGCAAAAAATAAAAGAAGTGTATAACCAAACCAAGCAACAGATAAAGACTACTGTCAAACAGACGAAACAGGTAATGAAAGAAAAAGTACTGCCGACACAAGTAACTCAAAAAACAACGGGTAAGTCAAGAGTAAAGGCAAAAGATTGGACAGGGCATAAAAATAGGATAAACAGTGAAGACGAACTAAAAGCGCTACTAGATGAGCGCAGAAAAACGAGAGTAATAGGCAGTGATGGGGAGCCAATAATGACTCTTATGGATAAGCGAAAGGTTGTAAGTGCTGAATCAACTGCCACACCGGATGGTCTAGCCCCATATGCAGTAATGGGATACTCCGTGTTTATTGAAGATTATGTGACAATGACTGATAGGTAAGGAAGCACTAGACTCGTTAAAATATGGGGAAAAAGGAATAGAAGAAGCCTATGATATTGCCAATAAAAACAAAAAGGCGAAGGATGCTCAGTATACCCAAAAAGAAATCAATCAACTAGGCGAGTATGTGAAGAAGGTTGATAAGGGTAATGGTAATTCTAATGATGCATAGGGTGTTTATTATGAACGTAAGGAACAAAGAACAGATGATTACAATAATAAAACAGGAAATTGGACACCTGCAAATAAGACAACTCCACCCAATGGACTGTATAGAACTGATAAGGAGGCCGATGTTGCTGCAGAAATTTTAGGTTATAAACGAGTTCCTGGAGTAAAATCACATGGTAGAGCAGTTTATACCAATGGAAAAGAGTATATTTCTCCTGATACACCCAGAAAGACAACCGGTTCAACTGATAATGGTGGAGTATGGAAAAAAGGCAAATTCTCCAGAGGATTTGTTTAGGAAGGAAACTAGAAAAGGAACATATGATAAAAATTTAAATAGGATTGGTGATTAATATTAATTACTTTTGGCAAATTTCTAAGTATAAAGATGACGAATATCCATTAAATCAACAAGGTGGAAGCCCTACTTGGACATCTGTTTCTGATATAGGAACAAGATATAATAGGAGAATATTTACAGTAAATGAATATTTAACTATGGAAGAGACGTTTATTAAAGCTATTCAGGTTTTTATGACCTCTTCAACCTCTACTAAATTAATGGTTAAACAACTTGAAAAATCACTAAGCTTGGAAGTGATTGAGGATGATATTGTGAAAAAAGGATTTTCCTTGGAAGAATCCAAAGAAATGCTTAATTATTTTCAGATTGTTGAACAAGGCATGAGTATAAGTTTTGCTGAAGTGGAATTTATTATTCGCTTGGCTTTAAGGGAGTATATTTGGGTTGAATTAGAATCAGAAACAATGTTTGTGAGATTTGATTATGATTATTATGTTGACATTGGGAGTACTGAGCGATGTGATGAGGCTGTAAAACAAGTATGCAAAATGAACATGTCAGTTAATCTATGGGACAAACCTTATCCTTTTAGCAGTTCTACTTAAGTAACAAGATACCTTAATTGGCTATTTGAAGTGCTCCCCCAATTATTAGATGTGTCTAACAATTGGGGAGCAGTTCAAAAATATAGACAAATAAAAAAAGCATCTTCGATTGAATTCGGGTTTAGAAACCTAAACTTCAATTAGGAGGTGTTTCTTCTATGGGAACAAGAGTGAGTTATCCTATGAAGTAAAAATGAAGGCGATTGAGATGCGATTAGCTGGTGTATAGTAAGCCCGAATTATAAAAAAATAGGAGCAAAGTATTTCAATCAGATTATTAATTATTACGAAAGTACTGGGAATGTAAGTATTATTGATTTATCTTAGGCAGCAAATTTCACTTCATTTTTACAAAAAACACTTAAAAACTGATGAAAAAGAAAATGCTACTATTATTTTTACGGAAAGGTGATTTATATGATTGATTTAAAGGCACCTATCGTTCCTTGGGCAGGAATGGGGAATATAAAGTTGTATAGCCACATCAATGAATTTTATACAATGATAGAACAACATGGTAAACAACCAAAACTATTAGGGAAATATTTAATAAGTTTCGAAATAGATAACTCAATTGAATTATGGTTCAATATATTAAACGGTAAATTATTTAAAATAACTACTTTAGAAAACTATAATGGTATTTTATTTAATAAAATCAGAGTAGGAATGCATATTGATGAAGTTATAAAGCTAGAACCAAGTTTTATTTATGATGAATTTGAAGAAGTGTATTGTAGCTCTAAAGGAGTTTACATTGAAACAGACCCTTTGAATAACACAGTATTATGGATTTCAGTATTTATAAAAGAAATAGATGATTCAGATTTTATAAGAGGGGAATGGTAGAAAACACCTTTTAAACCTTGATTGGCTATATTGTCACCTTCGAGAAGAAGGAACAATAATGAAATAAAGATTAAAGAATGGACCCAATGAACAATAATTGTTTGAGAATCGAGACTTCATGAAGGCAGAGCCATCAAGAAGTGCTATTTTAGCGCTAATGTAATAAGAGCGAGAATACGCGAGATGCCATTTTACTTACAAGGGACCACTTTATGGGTGGCATAAGCAACAAACACATGAGAAACAAACTAAAGGGTTTAAACGTTACGCTTGCCATGTGGTAAAAAAGATGTCATACTGTCAATATTAAACTAACTTATAAAACTTGCGAATATTAATAAACATAGAAAATTTATAAACTTAAAGCACTTGATTGTCTATAATAGGCGACAAGTGCTTTTTTTGCATGTTTAAATACGGATTACGATTATTTAATTAGTGTACTAAGTATTAAATTTTATACAATGGGAAGAAAATGCGATGGAAATAGAGGTTTCAATAGATAAATTTGTTATAGATTATAAGGATATACCACATTCAGCATTTTTACGTGTTTTTATGGTGGGAGTGCAGAAATATAAAGTGAAAATGAAGATTTATAGTGGAACATATAGCTATAAACTGCACATGCGGAAAAGTGACGATATATACATTCATCTATATTTTAAAAACTTTAGAGAAACAGAAGGATATTTACATACCCTAAGAATTGAGAAAAGGCCAGAGCATTAGGCAAAGCCGTAGTAAGTTCTGTAACACCTAAAATATGTTAGACACGCTCCAAGTAGGATTAGATGTCGTAGGGCTAATACCGGTGTATGGAGAAATAGCAGATGGCTTGAATGCGGTGATTTATTATGCAAGAGGAGACAAGTTAAATGCAACCCTCTTCTTAGGAGCGATGATACCATTTGCAGGAATGGCAGCGACAGGTCAAAACGGGTAAAGAAGTAATAAAGAGAATGGAAGAGGAAACCCCACCCAAAATCTGTACAACACGTGATGGAGAAAAAGAATTTATGGCAAGTGATGATAAGTGGTATCCTATAGATAAAGCAGATATGGCTCATTTAACTGATGCGGTATCATGGTGGAACAGTACAGGAAGATATTATGGAGCGAAGTCACCAGAGGTTAGAGAATGGATGTTAAATTCCAAAAATTATGTTTTAGATCATTATAGTTAAATAGATCCGCAGTGGCAAAGTTAAATGAAACCTATTTGCCACCAATAAATAATTATTAGGAGGTAAGGGTTAAAATGAAGCAAGCAAGAATCAGAGAACTAGTTGAGGAAATAATGGAACAAAAATACCTTTTAGAGCCTGCTGATAATCTAATTGCGGAACTTCAGTCGCTCGTAACTTTTCCTGATGTAGGTGATTTATTTTATACTGATCGGGATTATGCATATATTAGTAATAGAATAATCGATTATGAGAACAGAGAAAAAGATAACCTATCTAAAAAAAATTTGATTGATATGGTTACTAAGATACTAGATGTTTATGGGAAGGAGTATGAAATTGATAATCTTTTATTAATAGTAGAAAATGCAGTCAAGAAAACAGACATCTCAGATTATATTTACTATTCAGATGAAGATTTAACAGCTGAACAAATTATAGAAAAAGCTTTAGGGAAACAGAAGGACATTTACATACCCTAAGGATTGAGATAAGGCCAGAGCATTAGGCAAAGCCGTAGTAAGTTCTGTAACACCTAAAATATGTTAGACACGCTCCAAGTAGGATTAGATGTCGTAGGGCTGGTACCGGGAGTTGGAGAAGTAGCAGATGGCTTGAATGCAGTGATTTATTATGCAAGAGGAGACAAGGTAAATGCAGCCCTCTCCTTAGGAGCGATGATACCATTTGCAGGGATGGCATCCGCAGGTGCGAAATTTATAAATAAAGGTGCAAAAGCATTTAATGGTGTAGTTGATGGTATTAAAATGGTATTAAAACCGTTACGAATAAAGGTCCAATAGGCCAACTAAAAGAAAAAGCCACTAAACAGCTAGACACCGTAAAAGATAAGTTCCAAACCAAAGTAGCCGAAGTAAAGGACCAATTCCGTCAGTAGGGAACACCGCCGTTGAGTTGGCCGGTGTGAACGTTGGCCGAATAACGGATACGGGAACAGTTGGGAAAAATAAGCCAACGCCGAATCCAAAACCATGCAATAGCTCCAAGCCACCAGCAAAAGATAGTAAACCTGCTGAGACGAATAAGGGTGCGGATAAAGGTCCTATAAAAGTTAAGTATGGAGATCATTATACTAAAGATGGACGTAGAAAGGTATTAAAGGAGAATATAGAATATACTACTAAAGAAGGCCATACTTATAAAACAGATAGTAAAGGTCGTATTTCAAGTTGTGAAGGTAACCTTGAACTTTGTAAAGGGAAAAGAAATAATCATGCTCAAAAAGTAGCGGGCCGAGAAGATCGTTTGCCAGATGATGAGGGCGGTCATTTGATTGCAAGTATTTTTAAAGGTTCAGGTAGTCTGGATAATCTTGTGCCTATGAATGGTAACCTCAATAAAGGAGAGTGGAAAAAACTAGAGAACATATGGGCAAAACAGCTTGACAAAGGGGAGTCTGTTGAGGTAAAAATAAAGCCTTTTTATAAAGGCGACTCACACGTCCAGATAGCTTTAAAATAGAATATAAGATTGGAAATGGAGACTGGAAGCGCAAAGATTTTAAAAATAAACCTGGAGGTAAATGATGATGGATGAAAATAAGTTAAATAGTATATATCAAAATATTGCTCACACAGTAGTTGAAACGATTCCAGAAGAGTGGTCAAAAGTATATGTATATGGTGAAATCAATGAAGATGTACGTACAGCATTCTTTTTTTACTATTCAGTAAACAATAATATTCCAATTCATAGCCATAATATTCCCCAGCTTTTTGATATTAAGGAAGAGGATTATGATGAATTATGGTATAAACTGCTAGATGATTTAGAAGAACTTTGGTATGAATTTAAAAATAATAATCAAGAACCTTGGACAAATCTTACGTTTATTTTTAACAGTGAAGGTGAATTAAAGATTGACTATGACTACGAGGATTTATCAGAAGCAGACGATTATGAAAGGGAAATTATTTGGAAGTATAAGTACCTAGGACTTCTACCTGAAGATAAAGATGACAGAGATTTCTTAGAGAATTATTTACAATCATTTGAAGAAAAAGAGAATAATAACGATCAAAAATAAAATAATTAATTGAACAATTATTGACCATATTGTCCAATCAACATAAGACAAATAACCATATTTATAAATAGCCAATTCACGATAATTTACCGGGAATTGGCTATTTAATTTGATTCGATTATAGAATTCACTTTAAAAACGATACGAAAGTTGAATTGATGGATTCAGAAATTTAGTACGTTTCTTGTAGAAGAGGTTGCCAAAGTAATTGGATAAGAAGTAGAAGGTTCTTTAAATATCTTCAGCACAAGCAAAAACCAACCAAAGCGAATGCTCTAAATTTGTTCGAAAAAGGAATATAAAAGAAAAAACTCTAAAAAATCCTCCAACAAGAAAGGGTCTTCAAAGAAGAACCAACCGAAGTCGAAGAAAAAGAAAAAGAAAAAAAGAAGAAAAAGAGTAAGTTGGGTAAATTCTTTACCAAGGCACGCAAACTCTATAATAAGCTAACCAAAAGTAAAATGGCGAAGAAATTAAAGAATGGCGCAAAAGCTGCGGTACTAGCTGTCAAAAATACCTACCAAAAAGCGAAGCAAAAAACAAAAGAAGTGTATAACCAAGCGAAGCAAAAGACGAAAGAAGTATATAGTCAAGCGAAGCAAAAGACGAAAGAAGTGTATAGTCAAGCCAAGCA
>NZ_PYWM01000061.1 GCF_003049665.1 Lysinibacillus mangiferihumi
GCTTCTAAAGCTGGTATTCCAGTAACATTATTCGTACCAGGTTCAGCTGACGGAATTAAAGCTCCAGTTACTGTTGAAGCACTTACTGACGAAAATGGTGTAGCAACTCACACTTATACTCGTTATGCTGCAACAACTGACACATTAACTGTATACGCAACTGGTGATCGTTCTAAATTCTCAACTGGTTTCGTATTCTGGGGTGTTGATTCAATCCTTAAAGTTGAAGAAGTAACTACTGGTGCTACTATCAACAACAATTCTAACAAAACTTATAAAGTTACTTACAAACACCCTGAAACTGGTAAATTAGTAGCGAATAAAGAATTAAACGTTTCATTCCTTGAAAACATCAATGTTGCTCCAAATGAAGCTAAAAACGCTACAGTAAACGGCGTAGCTGTAAAACAATTAACAAACAATACAGATCCAAAAACTGCTGTTATTACAACTGATTCAAAAGGTGAAGCTACATTCACAGTATCAGGTGCAAACACTGAAGTTACACCAGTAGTATTCGAATTAAATACTGATAAATCAAATGGTAAAGAGTACGCATCTTTCTATGAAGCTGACTTATTACAAGTAAATGCTCCAAAAGTTAAATTCGGCGCATTACAAGCTGCATATACTATCGATTTAGTTCGTGATGGTGGCGAAAATGCTGCATTTGGTTACCAAAATGGTCGTAAATACAAAGTCGTAGTTAAAGATAAAGACGGCAAAGTTGCTAAAAATGAAATCGTAAATATCGGATTCAACGAAGATTTAGACCGTGTAATTAGCACAAACACTAAATCTAAGTTTGTTAAAGTGAATTCTGATGGAAAACAAGTTGATTTCTACACTAAAACTCCAGATAACGGTAATACGCAAGATAAAATTACTGTGAAAACTGATGCTAATGGTGAAGCAACATTCGTAATTAGTAGCGAAAAAGGAAATACAAATGACTATGCAACACCGATAGCATGGATTGATATTAATAGTTCAAACGCTAAAGATGGTCAACTTGACGAAGGTGAACCAACTAAAGTTGGACAAATTTCTTACTTCGAAGACGCTAAATTAACAGGTGGTAAATTAGCTTCTGTTGATTCAGTTTCAGGCGATGACAAAGAGAAATTCAAAGGTAACGAAAGTGCTGACTTCAAATTCCAATTAACAAACCAATCTGGTAAGAAAATGCCAATCAATGAAACTGATTATGATGTAATTGCTGCAACATACACAGTAACAAACACTGGTGATAATGATGTAGAAGTAACAGCTGTTCATACAGATGGTAAAACTGAAGTAAAAACAGTATCACCAAACCGTGATTATACTGTAACAGTTAAAGATTCAGCTGCACCAGTAATTACAGTTAAACCAGCAAATTCAGAGAAATCAGCAGCAGTTAAAGTAACAGCTAATGCAATCGTTAAAGATTTAGCTACAAATGGATTAAAACCATTCACAATCTCTACAACTTCTGAAGCTAAAGCAACATTCACAGGTACAAAAGAAGTAGGTAACTTAGAAAAAGGTATTATTGAATCATTCAATACAGATAAACAAACATTCACTATTTCTGGTAAAAATCCAGTTAAATATGCTGATGTAACAGGTAAAACATTTGTTTATCGCGATCAACAAAACCGTCCAGTATCACTTGAAAACTTCGAAAAAGCATTACAAAATGCTACTACTGGTGTAGAAGTTACTTACGAGGTTAAAGGTGACGAAACTACATTCTATCTTGCATCAGTTGGGGGTACAGCTCCAATTGATACAGTTAAAGTTGGATCAGTAGATACTTCATTATCTTCTGTTAAAGTGAAAAATGTTGCAGCAACTGCAGCAGGCACTACTTATAATGCTGTATTCCCAGCTGGTACAGATTTAGCTGCTTTAAAAGTAGAAGATGTAGCAGTAACTGCTACAAACTCTGGTGCAAAAGTAGGGACAGTAACAGCTACTGCTGGTCAAGTTGCTACTTGGACAGTAGAAGTAACTGCAGCAGATGGCAAAACAAAAGCAACTTATACTATTAAAGCAACAGCAGCTGAAAGTACATTAAACTCAGCGAAAATCACTACTGAAGCAAAAGAAGGTAAAGCAGCAGTAGGTAACCCAACTGATAAAGCTACAGCTATTGTTTCAGGAGTTACATTTACTGCAACAGCAGCTAGTAACGGAAATGGAATTCAAGTTAAACTTGTAGCTGGTACACCAGCTGCTGGTAAAGCTGAAGCTAAATATGATGCAACTAAAAAGGAATTAAATGTTACAATCGCAACAGGAGCTACACAAGCTGATGTAGTAGCAGCAATCGATGCATTACCTGTTGCTGATAAAGTAGTTGCAGCAGTAGCAGCAACAGGTACTGATCCTGTAACAGCAGGTGATGGTACAACAGCAGGTGGTTATGAAGCAGAAGTTAAAGCAGTTGAAGGAGTTTTAACATTAACGTTCTCTGAAGCTGTAGAAGCATTAGCTGTTAATGACACATTAGATTTAACTATTGACGGTAAACCAGTTACTGGTACTGTAGCAACAGTTAGCACAGATAAAAAAGTTATTACTGTAAAACATGTATATAATACAGCAGTAGTAGTAGATAAAGCCCTAACAGTTATCAAATTTAAAGGCGCTGACCTTAAAGATGCTGGTGGTAACACTGTAAAAACATCTACTGTTCTTACTAAATAATTCTAATTTAAATATTAGATAAATGGTCCTGTGGGAGAATAATCTCCTACAGGGCTTTTTCTATTAGGTTCGGTTCCATTCGACTTTTCATTCAAAAACAATTCAACTTTCCTTATTAATATACTTATAGAGAGAACTTTAGAAAATTACACAAGACGCCCCTTCAGACAAGAACTGAAGAGTGTGTTTGATGTGTCCGTTTCAATTCAGCTTCATGCTAGTTTGAGCGGGCTTATAGAGAGGTGTCAATTGCTAGCTGTTTGGACTCGTATTGAAACAATGAGAAAAGTAAAGCTAGCCGGAGCATAGAAAATCAGTCAGGTCAGTAGTAGTTCAATAAGAAACTTATTTCCTAAAAATATGTGTCTTTCGATCAGTAATTATAAAGGAGTAATTACAATATATTGTGATTACTCCTTTTTTGTATGCATTGAAAACTCCCTGCTATGCAGGTAGTTCCGAAAAGCTTTTAACTATAGACAACAAAAAAACTCCAATCGTACAATAAAATCAGGTCTAGTCAACCGACTTTGTACGAAAGGAGCTCCAAATGGATATTAAAAGTTTAGCACATACAACATGGAATTGTAAGTATCATATCGTCTTCGTACCGAAATATAGAAGACAAGTCATTTATCGTCAAATCAAAGCGGAAATAGGAAGGATACTACGTCAGTTATGTGAAAGAAAAGGTGTAGAAATTGTAGAAGCAACAGCGTGTTCGGATCATATTTATATGTTGGTGAAGATTCCTCCCAAACTAAGTGTATCTGCTTTTATGGGCTATTTAAAAGGGAAAAGTAGCGTCATGATTTTCAATCGGCATGATAGTTTAAAGTACCAATTGGGAAATCGCCAATTTTGGTGTCGTGGATACCTAGTGGATACAGTTAGTCGAAATCAAAAAGTGATTCACAAGTATATCAAAAAACAATTACAAGAAGATTTACGCTATGATCAGATGTCAATAAATGAAATCATTGACCCTTTAAATTGTGAATGAATTAACTGGAAGAAGAAAAAAGTCAGCCGCTTTAGCGGTTTGTAGAAAAAAGAAGTATGGTTGGCGGATCTTTCAGAATGTGTAAGACATGAGGTATTTAAATAGCGTTTCACGCGTAAATAAACCCACCAGTTTTACTGGTGGGTTTTTAACAGAAAGCTTTTTAATGGGTAATATTTATTATTTTATTTGAATAAATATTCGGTAGATATTGTATTGTCATTTTAATTTCTTCATAGCCGACCTTAGATCATCTACTTTTAAATGTTGGTAACGTGCAGTGGAACGGGAATCGGTATGACCTAATAGAGTTGCGATATAATGTTGGTCTACACCGAGTAGTGTTAAGTGTGTTGCGGTACAGTGACGAATCACATGGGGGGTTAATCGTTTTGTAATATTGCATTGGGCACCAATTTTTTTTAATTTGATACGGATTTCTACTCCGCTAATGGGCATATTACGGCTTACGGGAGAGGGGAATAAATAATCTGATCCGTTGTCTTTCGTTTTCTGTAAATATTCCGCTAATATTTTTTGTAATTTTGGATGTAGAGGTAAATGAAGATCTCTGCCCCCTTTAATCCGTGGGAAGTATATTTTATTATTTTTTATATCGACATTTTCCTTTAACAACGTTCGAGCAGCTGTAATTCTGGAACCCGTGTAATAGAGTAAGCTGATTAATACATAGTAAAATTCGGAGAACTTTTTCGCCGTAGCCAATACTAATGCTATTTCTTCCATATCCAGAATTTCGGGTAAAGGTACATAGACATTTCGAGTGGATATGCCTATCGTTGGATCGACTTTAAAGTTCAACTCTATCACAAGATATTTGAAAAATGCCTTCACACCGTAAAAATATCTACTAATTGAATTGGGTTTATAATCTTGATTGCCTAAAAAATCTAGATATTCTAGAATATCATCCTTTGATATTTCCTCTGTTAAAATATGACCATCATATAAGTCATAAATAAAGGACGAGAACTTTTTTATATCATTTTCATAGCCAATAATGGTTTCTTCTGAATAGTACTTTCTTTTTAAATGTTGAAGAAATTTTTTAGAGTACTTAGGTAAATCAAAGTCAGAATGGATAATCAAAGAGATATCAGCTCCTTCTCGTTAGCTAATGTTTTCTTGAATATCTTGCATTGTATTGTGCTGCTCGTAATTATGAATAAACCAGCTTAATTTCGTATCACAATAGTTTAACTCCAATGAAATTAAGCCTTTTTGCACAAGGTAGTGATGTTGTTGGCGATAGGACATATTAGGACTTAACCATAAAATAGTAACGATTTTCTGTGGTTCACAAATATGCTGTAAATATTCTTCCGTTTGATAATAAAGGGAACAATCCCCTAACCAACTTTCAAAAAGTGTGCGTTGTCTTCTATCAGCATGGAGTAGTTGGAGATGCAATATATGATGCTCAACTTGTAATTGAAAATAGATTGGCTCATTGGATATGTTGATATAGCCCTTGTAGCTTTTATCTTGATCAACTTCTTCACTGTCTGAAAACCAAGCATTTTTTATTTTCGTAATACTTCGTTTGATATCTGAAAGCTCGTAAGGAGTCAACAAATGATAAAGCGTTTGTTGAATTTGCTCCTTAAAGTCTTCAATCATTGCACATCGTATGTCCTCATTTAATTTCAGTAATAAACTGTTTAACTCCATTATTTCATTTGTTAAAGGGGGAGGCGTTTCACTAGATGGACTATGAATGGCAGTAGTAGTTTGCAACTGTAATTCAACTAATTCTGCAAAAGACACGTCAAAAAAATCTGCATACTTTTGCAATACTTTTTCAGATGCTTTCCTCGTCCCTTTTTCTATAAAACCTACATAACTATGCGAAATTCCTAATAAATCTGCCAATGCAGCAAGCGTTAGATGATGTTTATGGCGTAGCATTTTTAGTCGATTTCCTAGAACAATGGCTTGTCCATCTTTGTTCTTCATGTCCTCACTCCCCTTTCTAAACTATCTTCCATTAGTGCATGCTTTATAAAAGGACTAGTAAAAGTAATGTTGGAACTATGCAATATATTGCGAAGGAACAGAAGATAAGTTGGTGACTAATTCGAATTGCACTATATTGGATAATTTCAATAAAAGGATTTATATCCTCAATTTGGTAGTGCTAGTTAGAAAGAAAACCCAATGCATTGCTATTTAACAAGACATGGGTTTTCATTTCCACTCATTTCACAAAACTTGTCAGCTAATGAAGTAACTTTTCTTTTTTGTTTTATTAAGGAGTAGCTACCTCAACTTTTGTAGTACGGTTACCTCTATCATCAATTGTAATAGTTGCTGTAAACTTCTCTTTAATGTAATCAGTAGCTTGAGCTTCAAAGTGAATCTTTAAAATTTTACCCTTGATATCAGCGGCTTCTACAGTAGTAACTGTGCTGCTAGAGCCATTAGTAGTACCACCAGAAGCTTTAGAAATAGTAATTACATTATTGTTATAACCTGTAGTAATATCAAGAGCATTTTGAACATCTGGATTTACATTCGCAATTGTGAAACCAGCAAGTGTAGATAATATAGTTAAATCTAAATCTTTAGCGTTGTTGTTCACTGCAATTGATGAAGTGATGTAAGTTGCAGTTAATTTTTGACCAAATTTCGGTGTAACAGTTACTGTAGCTGTACTTGATCCTTTAGATAACGTAACCGTATAAGTTCCTGTTGTAGAGGTTTCTACTACAGTTACATTTACTGAAGTATCATTAACTTCTTTTGTTACCTGTGCTTTTACAGCTTCAAGTTTAGTTTCTGCAGTATCAGTAGTAGCAACTGTGGCTAAAGCAGGTGCTACAGAAACTTTTCCTTTTGCCGTTGTAACAGCAGTAGCATCAGATGTTTTATCTCCAATAATATCAACCGGTTTAGTACCACCAGCATTTACAGAAAGAACATTGAATATTACCGTATTATCTTTCACTTCATAAGTTACTTTTACCCCTGTAATTGCCCCTTTAAGAATATTTACAAACTCTGCTTTAGAAATTGGTGCACGGTTTATATTTCTATATTCATATTTTTTATCTGTTTCACCAGCGTATTTCACCGCATCTTTTAGTACGGAACCATCAGTAAATACGATAGTTTCTTTTTCTGTATCGAATGAATGAATATCACCAGTAAATAGGTTCGTTACTTCTTTCGAAGAAGTGAATGTTGCAGTTGCTTCTTTTGAAGTAAATGCGAATTCTTTGTTTCCGTCTTTCGCTACACCAGTAGCAAGAACTTTCACAGAAGAAGATTGACCATCTACTGTAGTAACGTTGATTTCACCGTTTTCGGCAACTAATGTATACACGCGGTTTGGAGCGATTTCAACATTGCCAACTTTTACATTATTAGCACCAGTGTTGTAAACAGTGTACGTAACATCCTTTGTTGTGTAACTAGGATTCTGTACGACTTTACCGCTTTGGTTCGTAAGTTGTACTTTAAATGTTGCAGTTTCTCCACTAACAAATTTGTCAGTTTCAGTTGTACCATTGTAAGATACTAATTTAGAACCATCTAAATATGGTGCTTGGAAGTATGAAATTGGTGCAACCGCTGAAGGCTCACCTTTGTCTAAGTTTGCATCTTTACCACTTTGGTTATTGATATCAATCCAAACGATTGGTGTAGCGTAAGAATTTACAGCGTTACTTCCGATGACGAAGCTTGCTTCACCTTTAGCGTTTGTTCTAACAGTGATTTTTTTGCCGTCGTAGTCAACTTGTCTTCCGTTTTCGATTTTTACGAATTGAGCAGAAGTAACTGTAGAAATTACGCCATCAATATCTTCGTTAAATGCCACGTTAACAATTTCGTTAGCAGCTAACTTACCATCTTTATCTTTTACAATTACTTTATACTTACGACCATTTTCATAGCCTGTAGCAGCAGTTTCACCACCATCACGAGTTACTTCAATTGTGTAAGCAGCTTGAATAGCACCGAATGTTACTTTAGCCGCAACAGCTTGTAGTGTATCTGCAGTGTATTTTTGAGTGTATCCAGTTGTTGTTACTGTACCATTTGTGTTAGTAACTTGTACTGGAGTTGCTTCAAATACTACTGGCGTTACTTCAGCGTTCGAACCTGTAACTGTGAATGTAGCTTCACCTTTAGAATCAGTTGTAACTTGTGCAGCACGTGTGTTGTTATCGCTTGTTTGAACTACATTAATACCATTTACAGTAACGTTTTGTAATTTATCAACGGTTACATCAATGTTTTCAAGTACAGAAACGTTTAGTACTTTACCTGATACCGGTCTACCAGTTTCCGGGTGTTTGTAAGTGACTTTATACGTTTTGTTAGCGCCGTTGTTGATTGTATTACCAGTTGTAACTTCCGTAATTGTTAACGTTTGGTCAACAGCCCAGAATACATAACCAGTTGAGAATTTAGAACGGTCACCGTTAGCATATACAGTTACTGTGTCGTTTGTTGCAGCATAACGAGTGTAAGAGTAAGTAGCGATACCTTCATCGTTTGTTACAGCTTCAACTGTTACTGGAGCTTTCACGCCATTAGCAGAACCTGGGATGAAGAAAGTTACTGGAATACCAGCTTTTGTTTG
>NZ_PYWM01000062.1 GCF_003049665.1 Lysinibacillus mangiferihumi
TGCTCAATCGCTTTCACATCTGCGTTATATTTTTTCAACTCTCGTTGTATCAATACTTTTGCCATATCAGAGCGCCACAAACGAGACGTATTTAATACAATTACTTGGCTCACTTGATGATATTCTAGATCTGCCAATAGCTTTTGCAAGCCTTCCCGCTCAATAGTTAATCCATCCTCATCAACTGTCGCTCCGCTGAGTCCTCTATCCTCATATATGTGAAGCAGTTGTAGCTTATTTTCGTCACAATACCTCTCAATTTCTTCTACTTGATACGCTAAGCTATATCCTTCACGTACTTGCCCTTCTGTTGAAACTCGTACATAACCAACTACTTTCTCTTTCATAATGCCCCTCCCGTTACAGCAATTAAAGTCCCTGTAACGCTTACCCGTTTTTTGCGGATAACTTGTGTGTAACGTCTATCCGTTACAACATACTGTACGACCTTACCCAAATTTTGCACAACCCTTTATTTTACAGTCGTTTTTTCTCTAGTAGGGTCGTACACTATAAGTAACCGTTACAATCAAAAAAAAGAGGTGGTGTTTTTATTATGTCTTCTACTATTCGTCTACGTCTCAATGAAATTTTAATTGAAAAACAAATGAGCCGTCGGCAACTTGCCAAGCAAGCCTCATTGCGTCCTAATACCGTCAATGATTTATGTACTCAGCCCATACAACGTCTGCATCTAAGTACTCTTTCAGCTTTGTGCGACACATTACACGTCTCTATCCAAGACCTACTTGTATTGGAGATAAACGATTAACTTACTCGAAGAACAATTGAACTTGGTTCTTCTATCAATCTTTTCCACTCCACCCTTGCTAATTCGTCGAAGTCCAATCGATACTGATTCGTAAGGGTCTTTTTTATTTCCCTCCGTATATACTGTGTATACATATCTCTTCCATCTCGCATGCTAGCTACCCGTTCTCGTTGCTTCTTCTTAAGTATTTGCCAATCTGTCACTACAACCGCAAAATAATGTACATTCTGTTTTGGTGGATGTTTCATGAGGTCTTTAAGCAATACTTGCTCATTTACCTTATACACAACTTCTATTCGGCTTAATTCATGTGCTAAATAAATTCCTTTATTCCTTGCTAGTTCTAGCCGTTTATCATAAATCCTACAGTAACCATTCTGTTTACGTTGGTCGCCTCTACCAAAATAGCGAGTTGTATCAAAGTGTGTCATAACCCTTCGTGCATCTGTCGGTATTACCACTATATTTTCCAAACCCGTTCGTATATCATACGCTACATCACAGCTCACAAATTCTACTCGGCTTGCCCGCTTCCCTATCATCTCTAGTATTTCTCTGAAATGTGAGTAATGCTCTGGCCTTGTTTCAATCCTTAGGGTATGTAAGTGACCTTCTGTTTCTCTAAAGTTTTTAAAATATAGATGAATGTATACATCGTCACTTTTCCGCATGTGCAGTTCATAGCTATATGTTCCACTATAAATCTTCATTTTCACTTTATATTTCTGCACTCCCACCATATAAACACGTAAAAATGCCGAATGTGGTACATCCTTATAATCTATAACAAATTTATCTATTGAAACCTCTATTTCCATCGCATTTTCTTCCCCTTGTATAAAATTTAATACTTAGTACACTAATTAAATAATCGTAATCCGTATTTAAACATGCAAAAAAAGCACTTGTCGCCTGTTATAGACAATCAAGTGCTTTAAGTTTATAAATTTTCTAAGTTTATTAATATTCGCAAGTTTTATAAGTTAGTTTAATATTGACAGTATGACATCTTTTTTACCACATGGCAAGTGTAACGTTTAAACCCTTTAGCTTGTTTAATCTCGTGTGTTTGTAATATTCTCGCTCTTATTGCTTTATTGTTAAAATAGCACTTCTTGATGGCCTAGCCTTCATGAGTTATTAATTCAAATTCAAGGATATCTTTAACTGTACACAATTAAAAAACTATTTATATCCTTGTTTATCGCCACGAGCTTTATCATTCTCGTTAGTTTGTTAGTTATTCCATATTTATACTACCCTTTCAATTTAAAAGGTCTCGCCCAATTTTCGTTCTTTTCTCGCTATCCTTGTTCTTATTGTTCAATAAATCTTCCAGATTAAACTTGATATGTTATTTTAACTCATTAGTCTGCTTATCAAGCAATAGACAGGAGATTTTTTTCGCTCCAACAAAGTAATATTTTTCACTATCGAAACCTTCAGCAATGAACTTAAAAATATAATTACCTTTATCCACTTCAAATTTATCTGTTAAATTCTCTATTTCTTCCTCAGTAGCTAATCTAATTACGGGATATGATGTATCTGTTTTCCAGCCAAAAGGCAGAGAAACAAAGTGGACTTGCTCAAAATTAATCTCAATATTAACCTTCTTTGTGGTATTATCCAACCGACCTATAATTGTTAAATCCCATCCATTTGATAAAGCAACATCAAAATCCATCCATAGCTCTTGAGAAGCATATTCATTGATTCGCGTTATTACTTGAAGTACTTCATCTTCATTCATAAAAAATCTTTGTTCACTCAATATTATCACTTCCTTATCTATTTAACTGAATATGCGTATCTCTTGCAGCCTCTTCATTAAATAAAGGGTTCGGCCGCCCATCTTTATGCGTTTCCTTTAATGTACTTTCATGGTGCCATTTCCCATTAGAATCCATATATTCTGTTCCGTTACCAGGCTTCTGTCTCCCCACTCTATAAATACTTCCCGATTTTCCATACTGAGTTTCAGCTTCGTGAGCTCTTATCTCGTATTTATAATCACCATCAACCCACTTTTCTTTGAATCTTCCAGGTAATTCATCTAGCCCTTGTCGCTTCATTACTTCATCTAAGAAATCTTCAGGGTTAGTTGTTTTAGTCAAATCAACTTTACCCGTACCCTTAGTCTCTTCAGGCTTCTTAGGATCTTTACCCTTTAGTTTCCCTACTTTAGTTACGGAGCCAACGCCTTTTGTTCCAACAATAGCTGTCGCTGTGGTTAGCTTTGCATTTGTCATCCACTTAGATCTTGTATAGGCATTGCCGTTGAGTACATCTTTTTCGTACGAGTCTTTTATTGCATTCCCTATAGATTTTGTCGTTTCAATCGGGTGGGATACTGCGGTCACTAGATTATTGAGGACACCTCCAGGGTTGGTCACCAATTCTTTTAGTTCGCCGTATGTATTTTTCAATACATCAACCGTTCCATCTAGTTTGCCTTTTTCTTTTTGAGCTTTTGATAAAAGCAGATTCTGGCCTGTTAGTATGGCTTTTTCTTTAAAGCTCATGTCCTTACTTGGCGTTTGCAGTTCCATGGTATTTAACGACTTGTAGGCTAGTACGGCTTCTTTTGAGGCCGTTTTTGCTTCTTTCACATTTTGTTTAGCCTGATTATACACTTCTTTTGTCTTTTGTTTGGCTTGACTATACACTTCTGTTGTTTTTTGCTTGGCTTGACTATACACTTCTTTCGTCTTTTGCTTCGCTTGACTATACACTTCTTTCGTCTTTTGCTTCGCTTGGTTATACACTTCTTTTGTTTTTTGCTTCACTTTTTGACAAGTATTTTTGACCGCTAGCACCGCCGCTTTTGCGTAATTCTTAACATTCTTCACTGATTTAGTTTTCTTTACCTTATTATAGACTTTGCGTGCCTTGGTAAAGATTTTACCCAATATACTCTTTTTCTTCTTTTTTTTCTTTTTCTTTTTCTTCTTTTTCTTCGACTTCGGTTGGTTCTTCTTTGAAGACCCTTTCTTGTTGGAGGATTTTTTAGAGTTTTTCCCCTTCTTCGACCCTCCGCCCTTTCCTTTTTTCTTGCCACCTGCGGAGCCTACTTTTGGAATCATCCCCAGCATACTTCCCGCTATTCCTAAAAGACCCATTAGACGTCACCCCAGCTTTCTTTTTATACCTCATCCATGCTGATATGTAAACTTACTTGAACCTATTTAATATATAATTCCTCCAAATAACATTTTAACATATAATTAACATTTTCCGTTTATTATTTTCCCCTGTTTTTTACCTACTCTTGCTAGATAGATATTCTTTTATAGTTCTCTTCACTTAAATCTATTTTGCTTTACTTCAGCTATGTCTACCCCTGACCTCCAATACTGTTTGGATAGAATTCGCTACTAATTCGAATCAAATGGAGCTTTTCTTTATTTCCGTCGCCTATTCTTCTCCTTGTGTGATAATTCTTTAATAAAAGTTAATACTTAGTAAACTAATTAAATAATCGTAATCCATATTAAACATGCAAAAAAGCACTTATCGCCTGTTATATGCGATCAAGTGCTTTAAAGTTTTAAATTTTCTAAGTTTATTATTATTATTTGCAGATTAAATAAGTTATTTTAATATTAACAGTAATAAGATCCACCCTTTAACTTTATATCCTTTTATTAGGTTAAATAGATGATTAGATTTATTTATTATTATAGAATTTTAGAAAATTTTGTACCGTCAAATTCATATCCCCAGCCATCGTCTTCCAATATAGAAGATTTTAAAAAGGGTTCAATACTAGGTAATGGATAATTGTAGTCCAACATATGACAAATGAGTATTTGTAATGATTCTAAACTTCTTTCTCCATACCCACTAATATTAGTATAAGCATGACTTACCCCAAGTTCGTGAATGTCTCGTAGTAAAATATGAATGGATTCATCAATATTTTGATAAAGTCTATACAAGCATAAATACTCATCTTCACTTATTCGCTCAAAATCTTCATCATATATTTTTGTTTCCATTAAATTTTCAGGAATTAATTCAGCCGTAGCTGAGTTGCAATCTTCTAAATTACTTGAATTTGTAAACTCCCATAGGTATCTTAAAACAATCTTCCAATCTTCTGAAACATATTTTAATGATATTAATGCATTTTCAAAACAACTAACCCCGTATGCCACTCTACCTCTAAATGAAATATGTTTAAATCTCTCCATATTCAACCCTAATCTCCTCCTTTATACCATCCCGTCAATACATCTGCTACATTTCCTTTAAAGGTAAACGTACAATGTTCTTCCCCTTGTATGCTAATATTAAATTTAACACTTAGTAAATAATCGTAACCTTTTCAATTTACGTATTTAAACATGCAAAAAAAGCACTTGTCGCCTATTATAGACAATCAAGTGCTTTAAGTTTATAAATTCTCTAAATTTATTAATATTTGCAAGTTTTATAAGTTATTTTAGTTTTGAGCGTATGACATCTTTTGTACCGGTTGGCAAGTGTAACGTTTAAACACTTTAGCTTGTTTAATCTCGTGTGTTTCGTCCCTATGATATCCATGAGTGGTCCCTTGTAAGTAAAATGTCATCTCGCCTATTCTCGCTCTTATTACATTAGCGTTAAAATAGCACTTCTTGATGGCCTAGCCTTCATGAGTTATTAATTCAAAATAAAAGAAAAATCTGTTCCAACACCATTATAGATTCTTTCCGGTTTTCATATCAACTGCAGCAGTAACAGAAATACAAAAAGCTAATTCCTTTTTATCTTTCGAGTTGGAATAAGCTTTTTGCGAGATTATCAAATAATTGTCAAGTTAAGATCATTATGTTATTTAGACTCTTCTATCAATCGTATAGGGAAATTAAAAAATCTGATAAAGTATCACTGACCTTATTAAAATCTTCTAATTCTAAACTTTCATCATAACAATATACCGCTGGATCGTCCCCATCATTTAGATTAAAAAACCAGAACATATATCCTTGGTGCATCATAAATATAAACTGATTATCTGTGAGTATTTTTATGGAGTTATTTTCCTCCAAAAGCTCAATAGCCCACTCTTTTAAATCAAAAATATACTTCATGGAATAATCCGTACCAACTAAAAATTCAATTCCATTACCAGCTTTATTCATAAAATCCAAATAAGTTTTAGGAAGTGTTCGAGTTGGAGATAATTTTACTAATTTTGAGATATCATCCTTACTGCAAGGTTTCATTGGATAAGAGTCGTTCTCTAAGGATGCCAAGAAATCCTCTATATTACTACTTTTATTAAAGTTCATACTAAATCTCCTCCATATTCTACTCATCTAATATTTGTACTCTCGTAATATTAATGTTTGGAAAATCCTTTTGAAATTGATCAATAATATCATTACAACTTTGACAAATCGCTTGTGAGAAATGATTTCAATATTACCATTAACATTTGGAGTATCTTTGTACTTTTCCCTAAGATGCTCAATCATTTTCTGCTCTGTATCATTTAACCTGCCATTCTTATCAGAACCACTGTATTTATAATAGTTTTCTGAAAGTTTACTAAAATTATCCTTATGATTAGGATTCGCTGGATCTATTTTTCCACTTACTGATTCCAAATCAATCTTTTCACCGTTAATTTCACCTTTTGTAACAGCGGCATTTTTCCGTTTTCCAGCATTATATTTATTAAACACATCATCAATCTGTTTCTTATCTTGATCTTTTGCTTCCCTAAAATTTCGAAGGTTACCACTTGAACCACCTTTATCCGCACCCTTAGTTCCCTCAGCAGGTTTACTATCTTTTGCTGGTGGTTTGGAACTATTCGATGGTTTTGGATTCGGCGTTGGCTTATTTTTCCCGACTGTTCCCGTATCCGTTATTAGGCCAACGTTCACACCAGCAAACTCTAACTGCGGTGTTCCCAACTGACGCAATTGGTCCTTTACTTCGGCTACTTTGGTTTGGAACCTATCTTTTACGGTGTCTAGTTGTTAATTACTTTTTCTGTTACTTGGCATTATTCGCCTTTTGAGCTATTTCTATAGAATATGAATAATGTTTTGCTCTTGCTTTTATTCTTAGGGAATGTAAGTTTTCAAAACAAAAACACCTGTTGCCTAATAAGGCAATCAAGTGTTTATATAATTCTGTAATATACTCCCGAATATTACTGAACTGGTCCCATAAATTCAGTAATAATAAGAATATGTTCCTTCAGTTTGACTTTTTTTAAATTCTCTACTTTTTCTGCTCCACCTAAACCTAATAGAGGCGTATAGCCGAAGCACTCATCATAATCCAACTCACTATATTGTTTAAGGGCTTCGGGATAAGGTTGCCAAGACAAATCTTCATCTTTAAATTCCAAATCATTAATATTTTGAAAGAAAAACTCAAATGAAAACATAATTGTCTTTACCAAACCATACCTGTAATTAAGTAGTCTAACATATCCATCTGACCAAATAACTAGGTCACCCATACCTGTAGCAAACAACACAACTGAATTCTTGTATCTTTGACTACTCTCCTCCAAAATCTCTTTAAATTCCTCTGGATTTACACTTTTAAAATACCCTTGCATAAATGTACCAAATCCATAATTACTCCATAAATCAATAATTACAATCGGTACCAATTGCCTATATTTTTTAATGATTTCACTTGGAACTTTATTATGCAATTTAAAATCTTTTAAATACATTTCCATTTAAACTCCTCCCACTAATGTGTTAATTTCACATTCAAATAAGTATTTTTTAGTTGTTCTGGTGTCATACTTTTTGCTGATTCCTTGATTTGTTCATCAACATTATCAATCCTATACCACCTTTGACTACCTATTGATGAATTAATTCTCTTATCTCCCAAACCTCCTATTATTTCTGCCTTTCCACCTGCTATCTGGTCTGGGTCATTCTGTTTCCCTAAAGTTTTTAAAATATATATGAATGTATACATCGTCACTTTTCCGCATGTGCAGTTCATAGCTATATGTTCTACTATAAATCTTCATTTTCACTTTATATTTCTGCACTTCGACCATATAAACACGTAAAAATGCTGAATGGGGTATATCCTTATAATCTAATACAAACTTATCTATCGAAACCTCTATTTCCATCGCTTGTTCTTCCCCTTGTATGCTAATACTTGTATAAAATTTAACACTTAGTAAATAATCGTAATCTTTTCAATTTACGTATTTAAACATGCAAAAAAGCACTTGTTGCCTTTAATTGACAATCAAGTGCTTTAAGTTCATATGTTTTTAAGTAGCATAAATTTGTAAGTTTTGTAGTAACAGTATGACACCTTTTGTATGTCATGACAACTACTACGTTAAAACTTACGAGTTTGTACGAGTTCGTTAGTTTCATGCCCATTCCATGTGTTTATATTCACCGCCATGTAAAATGTCATTTCGCCTAAGCTCGTACTTCGTTTTCTATTCTATCATTGCACACAGTACCCCA
>NZ_PYWM01000063.1 GCF_003049665.1 Lysinibacillus mangiferihumi
CTAGCGCTCTATTGACAAAAAGTATTGTGGTATATCACCAATTTCAATAAAACGGAGCCCTTTAATATCATTGATCTTACATTGCCGTTTGAATTTTTCTGAACAAAACAAATAACTCACCAATTTTAAATCCTTTAAACAAAAAATATCCTTATTAGTTTCTTTTAAAATAATTTCCTTATATTTTTCAACAAAAATTCCATTTAAGCTAAAGGATTTGTTTGTTGGGACTTCCCTAGTTATAAAATCCGATTTCTCATAATCCACTAAATCTTCTCTATTATAAAATTTCAGAAAAAAATAAGGTTCATTGACTTTGGGCTTACCTTTTGTATTTACTATATCCAGGCTAGATATTACATAATCTTGTAAACAGTTACTTTCCCTCATTAGATTTAAAAATTTGTTGCTAACGATATGTCCTGAAAAATCTTCATAGTAATCAAATTCAATTTTATTTGTAGTAATCAACCAAAGTTTTTTCGGTAAATCCGCCTTTTCAAAAAAGAGTCTATTCCAATTATATTCCATACCTTCATTAAATTTTGTTTCATTAAATTCTTCATGCAACACACCTTTTAAAAAGTTAGGAGAATTAACCTCATCCTTTACTAGCATAAAGTAACTCATTCTATCACTCCAAAATTTATTATTTTTAATGAAAAGAATTCCCCACGATTTCAAAATGAATCTTGAATGCTATAACCTGCTTCCTTTGCCAAAGCTTTCATTTCATCAATGTCAGATGATGGAACGGTTATTAGAACGTAACAGTCACTTTCAATATCCAAGCTTGCCAACGATATTGCCTGTTCTTTTAACTTTTCGGAGATTTTATTTAAATATTGGGACGTTGGTAGCTCATCAAATTCACCATCTTCAAAGTCTTCCCAACTCACGCACGCCATATTTTTTCTATCTAGCAATTCATCAACAACATCACAAATGTATAAACCTGACTCTTTCCAATCGATTTCAAATGCCAAACCATGATCAAGAAGTGCATCAACCAAAGAAATCCATGCCAATTCATCAATCGGGCTGTCTATCCCTCTTTCATCGAGTCGATCTTTAAACATCTCGAAGTAGGACTCTGGTTTTTGTATAGCTAATGAAACCTCTGAAAAAATTTGTTCTTCTACTTCACATGAAAGCTTTTGCACAAGCAACAACAGTGTATGCATACACTCATTCCTTTTCCTAAAAAATGATTGGTTCATTTAAATAATGAAATACTACTAACGTATAATACGCTGTGAATCTGGTACTTTTTCATTTTGAATGACGAACTGCAATATCTCATCATCCTCAAGCTTGTATCCAGGTTTCTCTTGTGGTATCTCTGCAAGAGATGTTTGAAGCAATGGATGCTCTATATAAGGTGTGTCTAGCCCCTCTTTCTCTCGTATTGTTCGAATACAATAATAATCATAAGGAATACAGTCAAACGATAAAATTTCACTTGATTTATCTGGCGTATCGCTTAGACTGTAGATATGAAAATTACATAATTCATAAAGATGCTCTGCAAAATTATGTGTCTCATTCCAACTGCGCATTAATTTTTGATAGATATGTTCTTCTGGTAATACATTAAACAATTCAGGCATTTCTCCAGTTTTCCAATAATGATAGAGGCACGTCATAAAAACATGATGCGTCTTATTCTCAGAATAAAAATCTCGATCTTTCATAAACATATTAGTTGCATATTTGTATGTTAGTTCTGCAATTTCTTCATAATCCCATAATAAAGAAAGCCCGATAAGTCCTCCTATTTGACTACCTGAAACACTTCTTCTACTAGGATTACTTTTGATCATTTGATTCAACCAAAAAAGTTGCTGCTCTAATAAAATCCATGCTGAGGATTCGCCATTTAATATTCTATTTTTTGCATTCATTTCGAGGTGAACACCTATTCCCATTTTTAAACGATCCGCTAATCGATTATTTTCATTTTTTTGAATTAAGTCTTTCATTTCAGCCATTCGATTATCTAGTATTTCTTTTACTTCCTCATCTGAAATCACTCTTTTTTTGTAGTCTTTTATAGCGCGATCAAAATACTTCCAATATTTTTTCCCATTCATTTAATCATTCCTTTATATTTGAATTTTTACGTTCCTACTCTTCTTTTTAACTATCTCTTTTTTTCACCAGATTCCCTTTTATTCTTTACCTAATCACACAATCTATCTATCAATTATATTAACAAAATAATCATTTGTATGTAAACATTTCCATATTAGAAGTAAAAAAAGTAGATAAACCGTCTTTGGTTTTACTACTCTTTTGATTCTACTTATTAGAAACTGTCTCCTCTACCTTTGTTTTGCTTGAATGTGCTTGCAAAATTCGAGGAATAAGGTGCTACAATGATTGCATCATCCAGATCGTAACATGTTTAATTGATGATTTCTTTCCAAAAGTCTATGCAATCTTCGTCAAATTTTTTCATTATAATATCTAAAAACTCAGTTTGGGTGTTTTGAGAAGTATGAAAATACGCTGTTCCTAATGTTTCAATTAGTTTCGTGAAAGATTCAGCTACTTTTATTTTGTTATTAAATAGTGTCTCTGAGCCATAAACGTAAATACTCCCACAATTAACATTCATAATAAGTGTAAAGTTATCTCCCATAGCTATAGATATAAATTGATTGGAAAAATTCTTTATATCTTCATTAGATAAATGTTCATGGTAACTTATTAACGTTTCTAGATAATTTGTATGACTACCAAAATGTACCCCTAAAATACTAAAATCCCCAAAATCGTAATTTAAAATTAAATTAACAAAATCAACAGGGAATTTCACCTTAAGTCTCCGCTCTACCCCCTCAACATTTGTTTCCATTTCAACTTGTTTCTTTAGTCTTAATCCTGTAACAACGGACTCTAAAGGAATAAAATCTCTATCTAAAATTATCGTTATTTCCTCAATATTTAATAACTTATTATTCAAAATAATTCACTTCCTTTATTTACAATGCCATTTTCTTCGGTTTGTTAACCACTACAGTTGGAACATCATCCTTATCGATACAACAATGGATTCCAAAGGCATATCCTAATTATTAACTCACTTTTTATGCTGCTTCTGCTAACAATTGATATCATATTTCATGTAATCCCTGTGCTTCACAATCTGTAATTGGAACTTCTTTATCAAAAATATCAGCTTTACGACATATTCTCCAACACCTAAATAAAATAATATGTTTAAAATCGGTAGGACCATAATTTTTTTGATAACCTATTATTCTCCAGTCACCTTCAATTTTTCTTTCGAATAAAGAGTAGGAACCAGAATTGCTAGCTCAATTAACCTTTTACACTCTTCTATTTCATTTACTCCTATAATTAGGTGGGGGAATCAAAATCAAAAATTTCTGCTACATTTCTTATCGAAACTTTAGACAATATCCTACCAAAACAATATGTATTTGATCATTCAAAAACAGATTAAATCTCCAGTCTTAAACAAACGGATTATCGTGCGTTCTTTTTTACTGGATTTGCTCTAAGCGAGATGCCGCTGTCATTAGAAAATATTCCCCATCTCATTACTCTCATTCGTGCAACATCGTTTGAACTATCTTTTACGACTATGTTCGATCATAATTTTTTACTTGAACCGTAGAATACAATAATTCTTCAACATATTGTTTATCTTTTTTTAATTGTTTTGAATAAATAGATACATCTCCATTTGTATATTCAAACCTAAACTTCCTTGTGGGTAAAATATTCATTTTGTCTTCAAAAAAACCGTCTCTCATTATCGTTTGAATCGTGTTATTATCATGATGATATAAATATCTGTCAATCATAAACGTTTCTTCTTCCATATCATCGTCTCTTGTATAGAATAATACTTTTTGTATCAAGATTCCGTTATATCTTACACAATATACCTGACTTAAAATCATTTTATCATCTTCGCTAATAAATCTTAGACAAATCTTGCTTTCATCTTCATTGATTATGAAAGAACTTCCCCAACCCTTATTTTCAGCCTTAAAAGAATAAAATAGTTCATTGTTTTTTAGGTTGTTCACAATAATTCCTTCCTTACATTTCGGTTCATTTTTATATATTTTCGGCTTTGGTAATTGATTCAATTCATATTGAAATGGATACATTTCGAGATATGTGTTACTCCAAAGAACTGTTTGATTTCTTATGTCTTCAACTTGATTAAGCAACTCTTTATATAAAAATTTATATTCTTCGTAAATTTTTATAATAAACTCGTAATCCTTTTCTATCATCAACTACACTTCCTTAAATTCTTTTTTATGTCCCAACCACTCCACTAAAGTTTCATAGCACAGACATAAACATCAAGCTTTCTAGCTAAAAGGTCAAAGCCATATTAGATGCCATGGTACTAGATTATCTAGTGTTTCTAGAAAAAACTTATATAGTAAAATTTTAACATTATTAACACCTATTTAATACAACAGTTTAATCCAACAAACAAACATGGTAAAATTAAACAAACAATATAGAAGGGGATAGAATAATGAAAACCTTTGAAAAGAATATAAAAATTTGGAATGACACATTAGCAGAAATTAGTCACCCTATTTATCAATCTATTTTAAATAATTTTCATACAGCTATGATTCATGAAATTTCTTTTCACATAGAAGATGGGACTGTTGAAAAAGATTTTAATTCAATTATGAATTATTCATTAAAATACATACTACGAGCTCTATTCATTCAAGTTAAAAACTCAAAAGAATTCGAATTAATGGAGTTAGTTTTTGGTAATAAAATAAGCGAGGATTTTGAAAAGTTACTTCTTTTAGATGCTACCGACATTTCTTACCATATAGATGATTTTATAACCGAGAAAGAAATGGAGGAAGAGGGTATTACTGTGGACGACTTAGATAATTTTCTTAATATCATTGTGAATTTTAATGAAAAGCAGTTTGCAATATTAAAACTAACTAATTGTATTTGTGAGCTAGGAGAGTTAGCTTTTTTGAATCTGGACACTTCAGATACATTCATTAATGGTAACCATTATAGTGACTATGAAGAGAAATAATTCTCTTCATAGCATATTCGATTATATAAAAAACAATGAAAAAAGTAACCTTCATTTATCCTATTCTAATTTTCACTTAGCTGTTCCTATCTCCTCAAAGCACAATCCATTAATTTCGTTTCCTTCAATAAAGTCTATAAACTTTTGTGTACAATAATAGCTTGAATTAATTTTTGTGTCTCTAAATATAATTTCTTTTCCTAAATTTTCTAATTTAAATAGGATATTCTTACTCCGCATCATTGCAAGAGATTCCTGCAAATCTAACCCATCAAAATTAATTGCAGTGACCACATTCGTTACATTTATATAAATATAATCGTCTGCAATACCTTTGATTTTTATCGGGAAAATTTCTATAATGTCAGAAAATTTTTCAATAAAAAGATTTTTAAATTTCGCTTTTATTATTAATGTATCTCCATAACAACGCGAATCAAAATCTAACAATTTTCCTCTGGTATGTATGTCTTCTGAGATACCAAAAATTTCTTCTTTCCAATCTAGCGTAATCTTCTTTCCTACAAAAGTTGAAAAAAGACTAACATCTTCTTCATTTAAAAAAGTTAGATCTTTAAATCTAAAATCATTTTCTATTTTAAATATTTTCATTATAAAATCCCTCTTCTCCAAATGTTAACTCTAAATAATAAGTCATTACTAACTTTTATTGTTGATACCTACAATTCAACGAATTCAGGTCGTTGGGTACTTCCCTCTTTGACAAACATTACACCTTTAATCTTCTGCACTTTACATGCTTTTATAAATACATCATCTACAATAATATAGCCTTTATATTCTTTCATTCTGGCAATATGATGTCCATCTAGGGAGTTGGGTACATACTTTACAGACAAAACTTCGATTGGTCCATTAGGCAAAGACTTTAATAACGGTTTATATTCCGATTTCTCCATATCTAAACAAGAAATTACATTTAATATATTCATGACAAAAAACGAGTCATTGATTTCACCGCTCTTTGTAGACGTTATGACCGCAGAAATAAACTGACAATCTGAACCTAATCGCTCTACTAGCTTCTTGAATTTTAAACTTACCAATAGCCCCCCTATTGTTGGCAGGATATCATATTCGTTTAAATATGGATCAAATTTATCTATTGAATAATGAAGTTTCTCATCTAGAGGATAGACTAGACCTTTTCTAAAGTCAGATTGATCATATTCGTTTTTTTCAGTGTAAGAAAAATACACATCTCGTCCGTAATTGCTAAATAGCTGATAATAACTCATCTTTATCATCCTTGATAATGTAGTTTTGTTTTAACATTTCGTAATGTTTTCCTCTGTTCGTTTATTTAATCTTATGAAAATCATTTTCCTTGGTATTCTCTTTTGCCTGACCTTTAACTCATTTAACTACAACTTAACGAGTTATCACACAAAAACACTATTAAAAAAGAGTACACAATAATCCAATTCCTAGAATTTTGCTACTCTTTTTTAGGCTTATACAAGTCTTAATTTAATGAACGTTTAAGTGACAATAGAGAAATAATATTTTAAGCTGCATAATAAAATCTCTCATATATAACTTTTAGTTGCTTTACTAAGAGAACTGCCAATATCCAACAACAGGAGCTGTAACACTCTCATTACTAATTTGTGCATATACGTATATGGCACCATATGAAAATGGATAGTTTCCTTGGATAAAATCATCTTCTTCTGGATACCCTTGTTCATCAATTTGAAATAAAAAATCAAAAGAATCAGCTTTTAATTCTCTAGTGAAAATGTTTTTATTTTGTATGTGCACAGGGCTCCCTCCAAATTTAACCAAAAAATTATGATTCTCGCTAGTGTCGTTATTTATTAATTTACAATTATTAATCGCATACTTCTTCATATTTGGATTAGTAAACACTTCTTTACTACTCTCATTAGATAAAGGATGTTCGACTAAGAGAATTGTACAATTAGGATACATATTATTTTCTAAGTATTCATCATAGTCTCTAGGAAAAAAAATTGTAAACATCATATTTGGATTTAGTGGATTTACTAATGATAAGAAAAAGTAATATTTAGAACTATATTTACATTGAAAATCTTCTTGATTGTCAAAATAAGCTGGAGCATTACCTCCAATCCAGCTAGTATCCCCCTCAATGAATTTTTTCCCTTCAAAAATCAATGCTTTTGATCTTTCAACAAATAAACTTTTAAAATTCCCCATCATTTGATTTTGAAACCGTTTTTTCACTGTAAACAAAGAATTATTGACACCTTCTTTACACATGTTTTGTTTTGGAATTATAGATTAGAATAACTTTGATTTACTCTAAATCAACTAATTGTTTTATAGTTATTTTCTCTGGTTTGTTAATATTTATCACATAAATTAAATCAGAGGTTGAATACGCTTTTAATAAGTTATCTTCTAGCTCAAGTTTATTAAATGGATTTGAATCCGTTGAAAAGAATGCCGATACGAAAAATATATCTAAACCAATTAAAATTTGTATTTAAACAATTTTTACTATGGTACGACTTATATCTTACGAATTTCGTCTTGTACCTTCCTGTTTCACCGAGCCTCGTTTTGCCGAAGC
>NZ_PYWM01000064.1 GCF_003049665.1 Lysinibacillus mangiferihumi
TTTACCCGCGAACCGAAGTGAAATACCCGCGAAGCAGAGTGAAATACCCGCGGAGCAGAGAGATACCCGCGAAGCAGAGTGAAATACCCGCGGAGCAGAGAGAAATACCCGCGAACCGAAGTGAAATACCCGAGGAGCAGAGCGAGATACCCGCGGAGCAGAGTGATTTACCCGCGAACCGAAGTGAAATACCCGCGAAGCACAGTGACCCCTATAAACCAAAGCAAAACGAACTCCCGGAATCATGGAACGCTCATATTTTCTGTAGTACTCGCATATTATTCCTTATGAAAAATTGGATAATGATAATTGCTGTGATTTGTTTAATTGGTGCATTATATATGCTGCCAGTAGCATTCAGTGAGAGACGAATCGATGATCATTCTAACAATTCCCCACAAAAGATGGAAAACGCCTGTGAAATATTCATAGAGGTGGAGGGACAAAAGGGAAAAATTCCTTTAGAAACGTATATAGTTGGTGTAGTGGCTGCAGAAATGCCCGTGTCCTTTGACAAAGAAGCTTTAAAAGCGCAAGCCATTGCTGCGAGAACCTATGCGCTGAAAACGACAAATTACGGTAAAAAAGCCATCGCACCTACTGTTGCAAGGCAAGTCTACTACAATAAAGAACAAAGAAAAGCCAATTGGACTAGCAATTTCCCGGGAAATGAAAAGAAAATTGTCGAAGCCATTACGGAAACAGAAGGACAAGTTCTTCTATATAATAATGAATTAATTACGGCGATGTTTCACTCAACGAGCAATGGTAAAACAGAGAGTGCTTACGGTTACAGTGGGAATGACTTACCGTATTTACAAAGCGTTACAAGTATGTCCGATCAAGCTTCTCCAAAGTTTGCAACAATAAAAGAATGGACGTTAGCCGAATGGAATGCGCTGTGGCCAGTTAAATGGCAGGCGAATGATTTCAGTCGTATGCAATTGTTTCTCAATGATTCAGGACGTGTTGAACGCCTGCAATTAGGTAAAAATGTATGGTTGGGCAGAGAGGTTAGAACACTCTTACAATTGCCATCAACAGACTTTAAGATTTCATATAATAAGAATACGGGCAAGGTTCAGGTAGCAACGAAAGGATATGGTCATGGCGTTGGTATGAGCCAGTACGGTGCAGATGCGATGGCACGGGAAGGAAAGAACGCTTCAGAGATTTTACACTATTATTATCAACAAATTGAGATAAAAAAAATAGATGCATGTTTAAAATAGCTTCTAGTTGTTCACACTGCAACTAGAGGTGATGAAAATGAGAGAGGATAAAAATAGTAAAACTTCTCAAAATGAAAAAGGACAATTGCAGAAAAAACCTTGGTTTTGGCCGGCGGTATACGCGGGTGGTGCATTAATGTTAGCAGGTATGTTATTTGGTTACAATAGTCTCGTGACAAAAGAAGAAGCACCATTACCAGATGTAGCGCAAGTAGACCCAGGTCCAGTAGTTGAAACAAATGCAAAAACAGAAACAATGAAGTATCCATTCAAGGAAGCAGAGCTTAGTAAAGTACAAGTTTCACAGGAATTTTATGATGTAGAAGCAAAAGAAGAGTCACGTGAGAATGCCTTAATGGTATTCAATCAAACATTTACAACTTCATCAGGCATTTCCCTTTCTATGAATGGAGAGGAATTCGAAGTAGTTGCTGCGTTAACTGGTAAAGTAATAGAAGTAAAACTAGATGCGTTCACAGGCAATAAAATCGTCCTAGAGCATGCGAATGGTGTGCAAACGCATTATAGTTCTGTAAAAGATATCGCTGTGAAAGAAGGCGATGAAGTAGCACAAGGTCAGGCACTTGGAAAAGCGACTGACAATGAGTGGAATCAAGCAGCTGGCGTTCACATGCATTTTGAAGTTCTAGAAAACGGTAAATACGTTAATCCGAAAAAATTCCTAGGATTTTAAAAAAGTCAGCAATTTAACGAGAAAGTGCAAATCGTGTTCTGAATAGCTTTGTCCTCACATAAGGTGAAGAAATGCGCAGACGTGCATCTGATGCCAAAGCCATTTTGTGAAATTGTGTGGAAAGGACGAGAACGTGCACGAGCACATTCGGAAGCGCTGCATACGCCTCGGTGAATTATTGATTGAGACGCGTGAAACTGTGCGTGTCCTCGCGAAAATGACAGGTTACTCTAAAAGTACGGTGCACAAAGATTTAACTGAGCGATTACCAACAATTCATGAAGGATTAGCTGATCAAGTGAAAGAAATTCTCGCCTACCATAAAGCCGTACGTCATATTCGTGGAGGAGAGGCAACGAAAAACAAGTGGAAAGAAAGAGCGAGTCAAGAATGATTCGTTCTTTTTTTGTACATTTCTATTTGTGTACATATAATTGAAGGAAAACAAGCGTAATAACTAAATTTAGGTGAAATTACCAATGGGGTGTGATAAAATATTCTAGATAAATAGACAATAGGAACGTTATGTAGTTGGAACTGGCGGGAAGGAGAATTTAAAAAATGTTTTCGAAGGATATAGGCATTGACTTAGGAACTGCGAACGTATTAATCCACGTTAAAGGCAAAGGAATCGTCCTAAACGAACCATCTGTGGTAGCAATAGATAAAAAGACAAATAAGGTATTAGCAGTAGGTGAAGAAGCTCGTCAAATGGTGGGTCGCACGCCCGGTAATATAACAGCAATTCGGCCATTACGCGATGGAGTAATTGCAGACTTTGATGTTACCGAAGCGATGCTTAGACATTTCATCAATAAATTAAATCTAAAAGGATTTTTAACAAAGCCACGTATATTGATTTGCTGTCCAACAAATATTACAAGTGTAGAGCAAAAAGCGATTCGCGAAGCTGCTGAAAAATCTGGTGGTAAAAAAGTATATTTAGAGGAAGAACCAAAAGTTGCGGCAATCGGAGCTGGGATGGATATTTTCCAACCAAGTGGCAATATGGTAGTGGATATCGGTGGTGGTACTACAGATATCGCAGTTCTTTCTATGGGTGACATTGTAACAAGTGAGTCTATTAAGGTTGCGGGCGACGTTTTTGATAATGATATTTTACAATATATTAAAAAAGAATATAAATTGTTAATTGGTGAGCGTACAGCCGAAGCAATCAAAATCACAATTGGCACAGTCTTCAAAGGTGGACGTAACGACTCAATGGATATTCGCGGTCGTGATATGGTAACAGGCTTACCTCGTACAATTACGATTCATTCAGAGGAAATTGAACGTGCATTACATGAATCAGTAGCCATGATCGTACAATCGGCGAAAAACGTGTTAGAAAAAACACCGCCTGAGCTTTCAGCAGATATTATTGACCGTGGTGTCATTATTACTGGTGGTGGCGCATTATTACACGGAATGGACCAGCTGTTAATCGAAGAGTTAAAAGTTCCAGTCTTTATTGCTGAACATCCAATGGATTGTGTTGCAATTGGCACTGGCATTATGTTAGAAAATATTGATCGTGTTCCAGCATCACTATAAAAATACAATGAGGTGATTCCTTTGTTTAAAGGGTTTTATACAGTAGCAACAGGTATGATAGCACAACAAAGACGAACAGAATTACTGACAAACAACTTATCAAATGCAAGTACACCTGGATTTAAGGCAGATCAATCTACCATCCGTTCGTTTCCAGATATGCTAATGTCCAGCGTAGGAAAAACAAATGCACCTGCCAATCAGCAAGCTGGCTCACAGTATATGAGTCAAGTTGGTGCACTCAATACAGGGATATATATGCAAGAAACATTGCCAAATTACATACAAGGTCAAATCTATAGCACAGATTTAACGACAGATATGGCCCTTATCGATGGAAACTTACCTCAAAATGAAGATGGTGTCTCTGGTTCAATTTTCTTCCGTTTAGCACATCCAAACGGCGGAGAAGCCTACACACGTAACGGGAATTTCACATTAGATGGTCAAGGCTATTTAGTAAATGGTCAAGGTCTCTACGTGTTATCTGACAACGGACAACGCATCCAGCTACCAAATGATGATTTCCGTCTTGATCAGGACGGTGGCATTTATGTGAATAACCAGCAAGTAGCGCGCGTAGGTGTATCATTTGCGGCCAATCCGAACATGCTACGTAAACAAGATAATGGCTTAATTCGTACAGAAAATGGAGAAGCCTTGCCGACTGCTTACGGTGCAAATGGTGTATCGTTTACATTAGGACAAAAATTTTTAGAGCGCTCAAACGTAGATTCTGGACGCACAATGACAGATTTAATGACAGCATACCGAGCTTTTGAAGCAAACCAAAAAGTGTTGCAAGCGTATGATCGAAGTATGGAAAAGGCTGTAAATGAAATCGGTAAAATATAATTAAGCGAACAGGAGGCGTTTTCACATGCTACGAACAATGATTACGGCAACAAATACAATGGGGCAATTGCAAAATAAATTAGATACAATTAGTAATAATATTGCTAATAGTGGAACGCATGGCTATAAAACACGTCAAGCAACGTTCAACGAACTTATGTATCAGCAATTTAATAATGATAAACAGGACCCAACTGTGCGTCAATCACCAGTAGGTATCCGTTATGGCTCTGGAGCACAGCTTGGACAAATTCAAACAAATCATAAGCAAGGTTCGCTTCAAACAACAGATCGTGATTTGGATCTTGCTTTTACAAAACCAAAGCAATATTTCAACATTTTAATGCCAGATGGTGAAAATGGCACAAAAACAGTGTATACTCGTCAAGGTGACTTTTATTTATCACCTTTAAATAATGGAACGGTGATGCTTGTCAATACAGATGGTTATCCAGTGGCAGATGCAAATGGACAGCCTATTACATTACCTGATAATGCAAAAGGTTTTATTGTTCGCAATGGAGGCATGTTAGAAGCTACATATCCGAATGGTGATGTTATTCGTACGGATTTAGCAGTAACGGAATTCCAAAAGCCGCAACTAATGGAGCATATTTCTGGTACATATGTAGGCTTGCCAGATAACTTAGCAGAGCTAGGATATACACAAGCCGAAGTTGTAACAGAGTTACAAGGAGCAAATCGTCAACAAATCGGCATGCAAAATGATGCACTCGAATTATCGAATGTGAGCTTGTCGAAGGAAATGACAGATTTAATCGAAACGCAACGTGCTTATCAATTTAATGCCAGAGCCGTAACACTAGCTGACCAAATGCTAGGGCTTATTAATGGTGTTAGATAAGTGCATTATTGAGTAAGAAATGAAGGGGTACAATATCTATGACAAACGATTCACGTCGACGTTCTGTGCCGACACAAGAAACCGAAACGCCACCAGAAGAGAAGGGACGTCGCTCAAACGGAGAGCAACGCGAGGTTCGATGGGTGCAAATACGGCTGATTCCGATTTGGTTACGAGTTGTACTTGTTCTTGTTTTAATCGTTGTTGCCGCTATTTTAGGTACAATGGTGGGCTACAGTGTAATTGGTCAAGGAAAAGCAATGGATGTCTTTAAATTAGAAACATGGCAGCATATATTTGACATTATGAATGGTAAAGAATAATAATATTCTTTACCATACTTTGTGTTTCACATAAAAAATCGAGTATTTTAAATCTAAAAGCGATTATACGTTGAAACCTACATCCTCTTTTGGACGTAAGGTATATATACATACTTATATTAGAGGGGGAAAAGAAATGTTAACAGCAGAGCAAATTCAAGCAATTTTACCACACCGTTATCCATTTTTATTTGTAGATCGTATTGTGGAATTAGAAGAAGGCAAGCGTGCAGTAGGTATTAAAAATGTATCGATTAACGAAGATTTCTTTAATGGACATTTTCCAGGATATCCTGTTATGCCAGGTGTTTTAATTGTTGAGGCATTGGCGCAAGTAGGTGGCGTAGCCTTATTAAAATCAGAACAATACCAAGGACGTTTAGTATTTTTAACAGGAATCGATAACGCTCGTTTCAAGCGCCAAGTAGTACCGGGAGATCAGCTACGATTAGAAGTAGAATTCGTTAAACTGCGCGGTGTAATGGGCAAAGGACATGGTGTAGCTACCGTTGATGGCGAGCTAGTTTGTGAGGTAGATATTTTATTTGCAATAGGGCCTGAACAACCAAAACAGCCTTAATTTGCAATTATAGGCTAAAAGTTATAAAATAATCTTGTCGAATAGTGTTCTTATTGTCAATTTTTTTTGACAGAATTTAGTTTAGTTTTTTTAATGCGATGGCATAGATAGTATTGTGAATTGAAATACATGTAATTTTAGGTTTTTTAAAAAGTAGGAGGATTATATAGATGTATAAGGAATTGTCTTCAGGTGTTAAAATTAGCATTACGCGTTCGATTTCAACATCTTTTGAATCATACTTAGCAAGTATTGGTTGGGAAGAAGAGCGCTTTTCTATGGAAGACTTCATTGCTAGCTGGCAGTCTTATTTTCAGGAAAATGCCGCTTGGATCGAAAAAATCCCAGCCGATGTTTTGATGAGTACTGAATTCCATGAAGAGATGGCACAAAAAATCGATGAAGTAATTGCAAAAATTTTAAATGAAGAACCAACCGCTAAACAAGTCGAAACAATCGAAGCTTTACAAAAAGAATTAGGTACAAACTATACCTATAATTGTAAAGCAGAAGCTGCATACATTGAGCATTTACTGAAAGATAAACAAAAATAGTTTTTGCACAAAAAATCGGATAGTTCCCTCCTTTCTCGGGCAATCTATGTAGGATCACAAATGCACATATTGTATTTGATGACATAGTACTCAAGAAAGGAGGTTTTTTATATGTGGAAAATGTCATTTTTAGCCATTATCCTTGCTACAGTATTCCTTGGAGGTTGTAACTGGGGTAATAATGCAGCTGAAACCCCAATGGAGAACGTGAAAAACGACGTTAAACGAGGTGTTAACGATGTAGAAGATGTCGTAGATCCGGATAGAAACGATAATGTCTACGATCGTAACGTCAACAATGGTACTGTTAACGACGGTACTGTAAATGATGGCACAGTAAGAGAAAAAACTGTTATGCCAGAAGCAACAACACCAGGTTCGAATGCGGATGTCAATGGCACAAATGGCTATGACAACGTACCAAATGCCAATGGTGTGAATGGTGCTGAACGAAACAACGGCACTATGAGAGAAGACCGCAACACAATGACTAACCCGTAAAAACAAAGTGATTCCGTTCAACCGGAATCACTTTTTTCTTTATGATTATGGAATTTGCGGAATGAGGTAGATTACCCGCGGAACGCAGGAGAATACCCGCGAAAGTAAAACGTTTACCCGCGAAAGTAAAACGTTTATCCGCGGAACGAAGGTAGATACCCGCGAAAGTAGAACGTTTACCCGCGGAACGAAGGTAAACCCGCAAAGTAAAAACGTTTACCCGCGGAACGCAGGAGAATACCCGCGAAAGCAGAACGTTTACCCGCGGAACGCAGGAGAATACCCGCGAAAGTAGAACGTTTATCCGCGGAACGCAGGAGAATACCCGCGAAGCAGCTTGTTTACCCGCGGAACGAAGGTAAACCCGCAAAGTAAAA
>NZ_PYWM01000065.1 GCF_003049665.1 Lysinibacillus mangiferihumi
GTTCTTTTTTTGTGAATAATCTTTTTGTCATTAGTTCCGCTCCAACATCTTTTTTTCTCATTATAAACAAAAAGCCCCTATCAGTAGGACTTTTTTCAAAGTGTCTATCTGATAGGGTACATTTTATACGCATGCCGGGCTTTTTTCTGCAAGAGCAATCAAAAAACACTTATTACGATATGTTCAGATACTACTCTCATAAGATAAAGGTAAATAGTAAAAAAACGGAATTAAGTAATTCTGAATTTTCATTACATTTTATACTAATGCGGATAGATTCTTCGATACTGTTCATCTGCATTCGTTTTTGACCAAATACCATATTGCCAATTAATCTTGTTATTTTTAAATCTCATTTTTAAATCTGATTCAATTTTTTCGTAGTCAAATGCTACATTTGGATTTATCTGTATTTCTAAAGTGTGATTCTCATCGCACAACACTTCACTCAGCTCATCAATGCGGTCAATAATCAGTATTTGATAAACATCTGTACTTCCTTCAGCTATATTTCGACCTTTCTTATTATTATAAGGAAGTTGAATGCCAAATGTTTTTTCCATCTTATGAACCAGATCTTCAAAAGGGATATCTTCTAATAAAACTACACTTAAATATTTTTTCATAATTAATGACATCCTAAATGGACTTGAACGTCTCCCTCCCTAGCAAGTGCGCTTAATTCATGTGATTTAAATATCCTGAATCCGAATGATTCATCTCTTAATCCTGGGAGAGCTTCTCTTAGTTTACTATCAATTGAAGCTTCGATTTCACTCATACCAGGAATTTTTCCTGCCACACGTCGTCTGTTAGTGAAAATAGGATCATTTGCTAAGAAATGAGATTGAATAAAACCATCCACATCGAAACTAGAAGGATTAAAAGGTCTTGCTAATGCAGAGTCATGTGCTTTACTGATGCCACTTGCAACACCGCCACGATATCCAATAGTTGCATTCGGATCAATTGCTTGTATTGCAGGCAGATGCTCCATCAAAATTGAATTCACTTGTTCCTGAATACTACTTAAAGGACTTAAGCCAAATGGATCAACAAATCTATTCGGGTCAGCTACATACCCATACAACGTCGGATTATTTCCAGCCAATCCAATTGGATCTTGTTGAGTGTACATGCCTATACTTGGATCGTAGTATCTAAAACGATTATAATATAACCCGGTTTCCAAATCATGGTATTGTCCTTGAGAGCGAAAAGGTATAAAGTCTATTCCAAATTCTTCTTCAGAAGAACTGTCATCATTATTTTTGTTGTTATCCAAGCCACTACTCAAATTTTGATACTGCCCTTGATACCTAAACGGAATGAAATCTTTCTCACCCGTAAACTCTTTCACTCGTTCATATACATCAAGCTCAGCCGACCAAACCTTATGACCTTGTTCATCATAGGCTTCGACAGGCGTTCCTAGATAATCACTAATAATACTGTAGCTACCTTTATTCGTGATTTTTGCTGAAGGGACAAAACTATCATTGAATACCCATGTAACGAGACTGTCTAAGTCATCTGTCTGTGAGGCATTCTCCACTGAATTATCCTGCGAGAAATACTCATGTAAAATCGTATTGCCATCCCACACAAAATGAGTAGCTTTACCTTCCGAACACTTCTCTATTCGCCTACCTAATGAATCATATTTGAAAGTAACTTCCGTATTATCTGGCTTCATGACCTTCGCCATCATGCCATTGCCATAGTACTCGTACTTCCATGTATCTCCATTATGTTCGACTTTCTCTACGAGATTTCCTTCTTCATCATAAGAGAATTTGGCATCTTTCGTTTCAAGTAATCTACTGCCAGCGCCGTAAACACGGTCTTTTTTATCTTTTGTTTCATATAAATTGCCGACATCATCGACGCTACGGTATAAGAAATCAAATTGACGACTGTCTTGATTGGCCCACACGAGGTTACTAAATTCGTCGTAACCATAAGTCACTTTTACACCCGTTAGCTCGTTGACCATACTGCGTAATTGATGGTTGACGTCCCAATTGTAGGCGCGTCTTCGGGTATCGCGGCTTTGGCTACTTACTCTATGATGTGTTGGTCGACCTGTAATATCATATTGCCATTTACTAATAACATCCCCTGGTAGGATTCGCTCAATCTCTTGACCGAGTTCATTGTACTGCATCGAGGCTGTCCACTGGGCTTGCTCGGAGCGAGAGGCGGTCATTTGTAAGACATTGCCCAATTCATTGCGCGTGACATCGATTTTAGCACCAAGGCTACTTATTATCTGTGAACGATTGCCTAACTCGTCATAGCTACTCGCAATCCAATGGTCGTTTTGCCATTCTTTGATGACTTGTCCAGATGGGTCTCGTTCTAGCTTAACGGTTATATGCTCATTTTCCGTTTCTTGTAATGCGCCGTTTTTGTCATAGCTAAATGTTTCCCACGTACCATCATAGTAGTCAGAGCGAATAATATTTCCTAGCGCATCGTGCTGATACGCTGTCCAACGATTCCCTGGTCGTTGAATCTGTTGCACGATTCCTGCGAGGCTTCGCTCATACGATTTTTCCATGTCATCAAAGCCGATTTCCTTGATAATATTACCTTTGGTATCGCGTTCAAAGGTATATGCTTCGCCTCTTTCATTGATCACAGCGGTTAATTGCTCCTCTGTATCGTAGGTGAATTGTACTTGCTTGCCACCTTGTTTGCGAGACGTTAGGCTTCCAAGAATTGTGTAGTCAAAAGCGACTTGTGTATGGTTATCCTTTGCAAAAATAATATCATCATAGGCATTGTACTTTAGTTGAACGTCGTTACCATCAGATAGATGGGCACGAACAAGGCGATTTAAATGGTCATAATGGAACTTTTCCGTGGCTCCAAGCGGATTAGTTGTGCTTATGCAGTTCCCACGCCTGTCGTATGTCCATGTTGAACTTCCCATCTGGCAATGTGACTTGGCTTAAGTTTAGATCAGCGTCATACTTATTTTAAAAATTCATATCTTTAATTACGAAACAAAAGGGCAACAAAACCCTTAAATGGTTTTATTGCCCTTTAACTTGATTACACATTAAATAAAGCATTTTGCAAAAATTGATATATTTAATGTGATGAATCAATTATATAACACCGACAATGCTATATTTTAATTAACATTAGTTTCCAACGCGCTTCTTAATTCATTACTATTTCACCAACTCTTGCACCTGTGGTAACTGTAACTATTTAAAAATCCATGCCTCGAACCCCTTCTATAACTTTTTAAATCTACATTAACTTTGGAGAAGTTATATTTGCTATCAAACGGATTGGACTTTTTACTATAGATTTATTCTAAAATCACGTGGAAATCCTTCCCTTTTATAACTGCTTTAAAATTTCTGTTTATAAAAATTAATATCTTTTCTGATTATATCTTTTCATAAACAGTTCTTTCCTGTGGTGTGATGTCTATACTATCGCTAAATTGCAAACCTTTTAGATTTGCCTCAAATAGTATCTGCTTCATTTTTTCACTTATAATAATCGTTCGATGCATTTCTTTACATCGTACAATATCATAATTACTATCATTTAAAAAAATATCTTCTTTCAATTTCATATAATAAAACATGTAATTTGGATTATTAGGATCAAAATTCGTCAGTCTATATTCACTATCTTCTAATATGGTAAATTAATAGCGTAAAAACCTTCAATTTTTTCATCTTCACAATACATTTCTACTTCAAAGAATTGAACATTTTTGGTATTTTCCTCTAATATTTCTTTTAATCTTTTACTTATCAGCTCAGGCCCTGATGATTCCAATATAAGTGCTTTTTTTACTTTGTTCAAATCAGCCTTTTTTTGAACAGTATAGAAAAGGGGTAATTCCGTTTCAAAAAAAGATTTTCCTTGCAGAAATTCTTTATAATCAATTGATATTTCATTATTATAGGTAACCAAATTGTTTGTATTCTTTGTTGTGCTAATAATGTATCCTCTCATGCCTAACATCCTTTCGTTTTTTTTGCAAATCATCCCCAATATTTTCTATAATGTCATTTAAATGCATTCGTTTTACATCATTATTTGCATTTAAAGCTTCAATTTCATCAAGTTTCAGACTTATAAAGCTATCATAATCCCGATTATGTCTGCCTTTATGCACTGTTCGGGTAGGATCTAGTTTGTTGGTAGTTGGACAATATTACTACTTTGGTGAACATCAAATCCTAATCTATCTAAAAGAAGATGCTTCATAGACTGTGGAATGATATGATGTTTTTGATACCCAGGCATCCTTGGCATTTGGTGGTAGTCCCCTTTTAAACCAAATACATCTAACAAGTTATTTGGATTATTTACATACCCATACAACGTAGGGTTCCCACCAGCCAACCCAATTGGATCAACTTGCGTATAATTCCCTTGCTCTGGGTCGTAGTATCGGAATCGGTTATAATACAAGCCAATTTCTACATCTTCATACTGCCCTTGATATCTAAATGGGATGAAATCTTTCTCACCCGTAAACTCTTTTACTCGTCCATACACATCAAGCTCAGCCGACCAAACCCGTTGACCTTGTTCATCATAGGCTTCGACAGGCGTTCCTAGATAATCACTAATAATGCTGTAGTTGCCTTCACTCGTTATCTTAGCTGAAGGGACAAAGCCATCATTGAATACCCATGTAACGAGACTATCTAATGCGTCTGTCTGCGAGGCATTAACACATGTAGAGGGAAGTTTTTAGCCTCACCTTTCATGTGTTCATTTTTACTCGCTTATTTAATTTTGATTTACGTATTCACAATTCTAACTACTTTCTTGCAGTCCATAATCCTCGATTACTTATCAAGGTCTGAAGACCAATCAATTTCATCTCTAAACCAATTCTCTACTTTTATTGGTCCACAATCCATTTTTATAGGAATTTCTTTCCCCCATTTTATAATATCATCAATGAATTCTTCGTTATCCAACCCTTCAAATGTTCTCTCTTTCAATGCTTTTCTTAAATATTCAATAAAGATATTTCCTAGATGATATCGTTGTTCAATCTTATGCATTTTTATATAATCTTCCAATTTCACAGAAATATCAATAGCCAAACAATTATCTTTTTTTGTATATCTAATAAAAGATTTTCTCTTATAAGATTCTGGTAAACAACGAAATCCTACTAGAATAGTAACATCTACATTGGCATACTTACTATGAATTCTAGGTTTTAAATGGTTACGCAACTCACTAGCTAATTCTCCAACCTTTGAACTCGCCGTATCAGTTATAATGTTAAATTGCATATCATATCATACCCTTTCAAATTTAATGGCGACATTTATTTCCTGGTGGTAAATGTCCTTTCCATTGTTCATAACCTCGAATTTTTAGATTTTCTAAATGTTTTACAGTAGCATTATTACTATCTGTATGCAATATCTTCATTTCTACACCAGTTCTATTTAAATATGCTAATGATTATCTTTTCAAAGCATTTTTTGAAGTTCCGATTTTCCAAAGTTCTCCCTCTTTTAAAAATACCTCACCAACTGGATTTTTCTTTCCCCATTCCATTACATTATACCAACCATCTTCCAATACAAGTAACGCATATAAATCATCAAGTCCAAATGGGTCTATTTTTAAATTGGGATTATTCACATATGCATACAAAGTAGGATTCCCACCAGCCAGTCCTATCGGGTCAATCTGTGTATACAATCCGTCCTCTGGTGAATAGTATCGGAATCGGTTATAATACAAGCCACTGCTCAAATCATGATACTGCCCTTGATACCTAAACGGAATGAAATCTTTGTCACCCGTAAACTCTTTTACTCGTCCATAAACATCAAGCTCAGCCGACCAAACCTTATGACCTTGTTCATCATAGGCTTCGACAGGCGTTCCTAGATAATCACTAATAATTAAGCGCATGATTCTGTTGCGCCCATGGAGATGCTTTCACCTGCAAAGGTGATCGTATCATAGGCTGTTAGTGTAAGCGGTTGCTTACTACGTACTTCTACTCCGCTGCCCTGATCCAGCTTTAGGAAAAGGGTGCCTTCCTGTGCGGTAAACGTCACCGATTGTGAGCTAACTTGATGTCCTTGCCTTTTGGCGTACCCTAGTAGGACGTTTTCGGATTGGCTGTTTTTAGATTGGATTCCCCGTCCCTTCGTACACTGCTGCTTCCTCCTGATGTGTCGGGAAGGCAAGGTGGCAACTATCGTCTTCGTTTGGTTAGAAATAGTCATTTAGTGCTAAAAATAACCCATATATTAACCGAATTCCATGGTTTTATGGACTGTTTTTGTCGTAAAAATTCCGTATTGCTTGAATACAACTTCTTAATTTGCTCTCTATGATTCAGTTATTTTGCTGTAAATGTTCATTAAGATTAATACTACTATTTACCACCTAGTACTAAATAGTAGTATTACATTTAAAAATAAAAGACGGTGACACCTTTCTAATGACCTCTTGCTATTCGTACATTATTTCCTAAAAAAATGAAATGCGTACTAGGTAGCTCGATAAGTATACTCTATTTAATCCAAAGCTGAAGAAGAAAAATTCCACCTATTTTCAACAATTATGATTCGAGATCTAGGTAAATATTTTCGAATCTTATTATTTTCTTTTCAGCTGATTCCTTTTTAATCTGAATCCGATAGTTGCACTTTTGATAAGTATGACTACTGTCTATTACTTCTTCATAAATACTCATATCATTTACACCTATAAAGCAATTTATAAAATCAACAAACAACATAAGTATTTCTTTATGTGTCAATTTCCTAAGAATACCTTCATACACAACATTATATTTTGTATCACTTATTGTATAATTACTTTTTGCTTTTTCATCAATGAACATTATTTCTTCATTTTTAATAAATATTGAAGTTTGGCAACCCATAAAACTAATATATAGTTCTTCTTTATCTCCATCCAGACAAACTATTTCAATTTTTCCGTTTTGGAAATCTGGATTTTCCTTATCTTCCGTTAAAATCTTAATCATTAGATTCGGTTTATCCTTTAGTGGTTTAACATAATAATCTAAAATTTCCTCGTTACTGAATCCCATGCAACATTCTGACTCTTTATATAACTCTTCGATATTCATTAATCAAACTCCGTCCCCTCAATAAATTGTTTATCCGAAATTTTGGTTTGACATCTTTTACATACTGGAATACTGTTTTCCTTTCTCGGTCTAATTGCATCTGTCATAATAATAATTTGATGGTTCCCTCCTAACTGCGCAACAACTAAATCTTCAGCACAAATAGGTTTTCTGAACTGAACCCCGAATAGTGGACACTTTAAAAAAGTGGACCTATTCGGGGTTTTTCTATTTTCAACGTTTGAAAACCCCGTTATACTAACCATACCATTTATGAACGGGAGCACATCATGAGTAAA
>NZ_PYWM01000066.1 GCF_003049665.1 Lysinibacillus mangiferihumi
AAGGGGATATTACAAATCGGAGAGTTTTCGGGAACTTTGATAACAAAATTGAATTTGGAATCCAAAGATATTTTTATTCAGCCTCAAACATTCACTCATGATTTAGGAATAAACTTAAGAAAACAAATTCTAATAAAGAACGAATGCTTGATATTATGATATTTACAAATAGAAATTTTTTCGGTGTGGCAATTGGTGACTTTTTACAAGAAAATTATATTGCATATACATCAATCGGTAGAATTAATACCACGAAAGGCATGACTCCCGCTGAGGGCACTGCAATTGATAAAAATAAGCAGCTATCCTTAAGAAAAGCATATGAAGAGAATTTAGAGAGAAAGAAAATAGGTTTACAGATGGACAATACTCAAACAATAACAGTATACGATAAAATTCAGAATAAGATAAAGAAGACTAAAAGAATTTACTTTGGTTATGGGTATAATGAAATTTATGGATATGTAGATACGACAGGAACAGTATCTGGAATAAGCTCAAGTGAAGCCACGCATTTTTCAATATTGGAAATTATAGAAAAAAATGAAATGATGTTATTTTGGTATAAATCCTTAGGGGATTATATAATAAAAGATGAAAAACTTGATTATTTGATAAAAAACATGAATTATTCTAGCGAAACAGTTGAAGTTTTTCGCGCAAAAAATTTAACGAATTTCCCAGTTTATTTTGTTATTTTGATTTCAGAAAATAAATTAATAGCTTCAGGGGCTGGAATAGCTGAAACCGATGAGGCAGCTTTAAAGAAAGCACTTAAAGAAGCTAGACTATTAGAATGGCTAAATAAAGATAATCCTCTTTCCCATTTAAGTAGCATTTCTTCGAATGAAAATGATGAAATATTAGAACATCTTAATAAAATGAGAAAAGATTGTAAGAATAAAACAATAATGTTTAAGTCCTATGAAGAAGAAGCTGTATCGCTTCAGTTACCTGATTGGATTACGTCATTAGACTTTCACGTTTTAAACACTAAAAATGATTGTTCTAGCTTGACTGTAAAATGTTTATCTATTGAATTGATTAATTGTTTGCCAACAAAAGATAGGCTATTAAATAAGAAAAAAGTAATACATGATAAATACAATATTAATAATGATGTATTATCCAAGTGCCCGAGCTGTTTATTATTATAATAATTTGATGTAAGGAGGAGATTATTGTGAAAGTCGGATTTCTAATGAATGATGTTACATTTCGAGTTAACAAAGACGATTTTATTGATAGTCATCACAACAACATATACATCAGTAGAAGTGATAGGCATCAGACAGTCGAAGCATATGAGGCTAGTTTAAATTATAATACTTCTGATTTAATCAGTACCTTAGGTGAGTTTTTCGAAAGAGAAATCTTAATTAATTCTAACCCGTTGCAAAAAAAAACACTTCTAGCTACCTCATTATATAATGGAGAAAGTAAAAAAATAGCTTCTAATAAAGTTATCTTTAGTGGTGAATTTATTGATTCTTGTGGTATGTCATCACACACACTTTCAAATAAAACAATAACGAATTCCTTTTTTGAATTCTTCGAAAGGCAATCATATTTATTAAATTATTTATCAAAAAGTCAAGGTGTAATAGTAAATATTTCAAATGAAGTATCATTAGTTAAATACGATGCCTATTTAAAGCAATTTGTAGATGAAATAAAGTACTACGACATTTCACTAGACAGTGACCTACACGTTATATTAGCTGTATGTACAGGTGAAACATTCAAAGCAGTTGGTTTAGGAACTAGTGTATGTATGTATCAAGGTGTGTTGAAATCGCAAAAAGAGGCATTGCAATACTTTGCAGTTTCTATAACAAAACACAATAACTTGGGTGTTGGATATTCTACAAGTTCTAATATGGACAGGGATCTTTATCACTCTAACTTTGATAGCTTGTCGTCTTCAGAATTAAGCTCTAATTATTCCTATCTTAATAAAAACGCAGCCACAATAATGGTTAATAGAAGTAATGATAAGAAATTGGAACTTGCTAATCTAATAAATAGATTATATCAGAAGTATAAAATTCATCCCTATATAACCTCATTATCTTCACATAGGGATATCCCAAATTTAAAAATAACAAAAGTTTATGATGAAAACTGGTTTCCACATATGAATCCAAAATTATATCCTTCTTCAATGTATGATTTTATTGAAGATAGTACGGGATTATCATTAGATAGAAGTGTTGAAGTTATTCCATTTCCATAAAAGAGAGGGGTCTATTATGAGAGTAGTTATAGCTTATTATAAGCTGAATCTTAAGATGTTAAGAAACGAGATTTTCACGTTAATATGGTCACTACTATTGCCAGTTATATTTTTGATTCTAAACTTCAATAAAATTCATTCTTTTTATGATCTTCGTTTCTTTTGGGCATTTATAATACTTTCATGTTTTATTTACGGAATAGGGGTTCATGCAGCAAAATTGAGAAATGAGGGTTTGCTTAAAACTTATTTTTCAATAAAGGAATCTAGATACGAATTCTTTTTTTCGAATATTTTAACTCAAATAACGTTAATTTTTTTCAACTTCTTACTCTTTAATATAGCAGCTAGCATAATATTTCAATTCAATATATTTCAGTTGATATACGAATCAACTCTTTTGATAGTTTTTTCTATACCAATAGCATTTTTGTCGTTCACTTTAACGTTGATAACTAAAATAAACGCAACCGATATAAACACTATTGTCTCAATATTTATGTTAGTATCATTTATCGCTCTTTTCTCGACTGATTATAATCATTTCAACCTTATAAGAATAGTAGGAGACATTTTAATAGATAATACACTTAAAGACTACTCTTTATATTTAATTGTTTCCATATGCTCTATTATACTTGGCTTATTTAGTCTGAAAAGATACTCTGTGATATCATTAGAAAGCAGGTGATAATTATGATAAATATTAAAAATTTTACTTATAAGGATCTTTTGGTTAATGTAAATATGACATTAAATAAGGAATTCAATTACATACACGGCGCGAACGGTACTGGGAAGTCAACATTACTCGATTGTATTAGCAACCTTAACCAAAAGTATACTGGGGAGATAAGCGGGAATAATAGTCTTGTTTATTTAAATCAGAACCTTTATTTTTCTTATAAGTTGAAATTTAAAGACTTTGTGGAATTTATTTTCTCATTAGAAGGAATTAAAAATTATAAAACTGTATATTTCAAATATGCTGAAAAATATGGTCTATTAGAAGAGTTTAGCAAAAATTGGAACAAAAGAATTGGAGTTCTGTCTGGTGGTGAACGAAAAAAGCTTTACTTTTCGACGATTTGTTGTCTAGACAGAGATTGGTATTTGTTTGATGAACCTTTTTCGGGAGTTGATACTAGTGGTAAAGAGTACATGAGTAATCAGTTTAATAATCTTGTGGCTATGGATAAGGGGGTAATTATTACCACCCATGAAACAGAGCCACTAAACAATATATCTTTTGTAAAAAAACATATATTAGAAGACTCACAGCACTAGTAGAATCCCTGGTAATGCCTGTTTGTAAGCGAGGTATTACATAATCTTGAATGTACTCCATTTGTTCAATGTCATTTTGGAGAGGAGTGGCATAAATTCGGTTTTAGGACTCTTTTTATCTCTTCAACATTGAATGTTTCATGTCTATTAATAATAATATTTAAATTATTATTAACATAATTACATCATCTCCACCAATCGGAGCTAGTTTTATTCCTAAAGAAACCAATTTTTAAAAGTTCAATATTTGTTTAAAGTAACCTGTTGTATTATTTGAAGTGCAAAAATTCCCAAAGCGTCGTTTGGTAGATATTTTTTAAAAGCTTTTTATTCGCAGGATTTTTCCTTATTCAGCAATCGGGCCAGATTGTACAGTTCATCTTTTTTATAAACGGTATAACTTTTTTACAAACATCGTATCTTTATTCCAAAGCTACAATTGCATGTGTTGCCTTGGAATAAGGTTTGATTACAAAAACATTTCGCAATATATAAAAAGAATCAAGGTTTTTTTTATAAAAAAGATTGAATTGTTCAGCATGTATATTGTTGCTCTATTCTTGTAAAATATCTGATTATTTAATTCTTCAAGCAAAATATAAACAAATTAAAAACCACAAATGGGATTAACACCACTTGTGTTATATTTCGTTAATTAATTGGGTGATTTTTAGAAACTGCTTCGCGAAAGCTCTATATACAAAGCAAGAGTATTAAGACCATTACTTTATTTTCTCCGATAAAATATGCGCCCCTATACAAACTGCTGTAAAAATGACTGCATGCATTAATGCTTCAGGCAAAGGGTATTTTTGATAAAACGATAGAATAAGCAGCATAACGATAAAAAACAAACTATAAAAAATCAATTTTTTTTTCATGTTCCACCTCTTGATATTCAATTTCAATCTACACGGATTCTAGTAGGTACAACATGAATGAAATTGATTATTCGAAATTTATTGTACATACCATTTGGAAATTGTATAACTGCCATCTCTAGCAACCACTATACGATAACGATAATGCCAAGTATTATCTTTTCCTGTTTCACTGGTATAAACAATAATTTCTTTCGTGTCTACAAGTGGAACAGCTGTATACAGGACAGGTCCAATGATTGGAGTATTATACGTCACCATAGCTGTCATAGCAGAAACAAAATTCTTATTCTCCTTAACAAGCTCACCTGTTTTTGTGTTGTAAATATTTTTAATAAATGGTAGTCGTTCCGAAATTCCGTAAGTTATTCTCGCTTTTAAAAGTGCACTTCCGGCTTGGGCTAAAGATCCTGTTGCTGCATTAAACCAAGTCTGTGTCACTTTTTCTACGTAATAATGATATCCCTGACGCTCATACATCATAAACTTTCCGTCAAGAATTGTAAATTCTAACGGAACACCATTGTTGTAAGCAATTTCAGTAAAGTATTTGAGGTTAGCCCTTTATAAAACCAAATTTTCTTTTCGTTAGCTTAGTTAGCATATGCGAAAACTCTTGAAACTTAAGACGTCCTTGGAGAATTTCCTTACATTTCGTATACAAGTGCCACACGTTAACTTAGTCCAATTGATTAAATCACGGCCATTTTCAGTATCTAGGCCAACAGGTGATAGTAATAGGTATTTACGCCGATTATCATTTATTGTGGGACAGTCTGTATTCTGTATAGAATGAGCGAAATGCGTTTTCCTTAATGTAGAACCAGCAGCTTTTTCTGTTACTACACCACAAACAGGACAATAGGGTGTCACATGGATTAGATTTCTTTCCCATTCGTCTAGTGTATAAACTGTACTATAGTTTTGATTAAGTGCTTTAAAACTCATAATATTCTCTCCTTTTCGCTAGAGTATTTATAAATTAAATCTCTAAAATAACTTTGTTATCGTTATCGTAGCCACCTTCAATGAAGGTTAACTTAGCGGCCTTGCCTATGGCATATGTAGTTGAGACATCGAATACCGCTCCTACAACTCCACCTAATAGTGGAACCATTTTCCCTAAATTAACAACCCCCTTTTCACCTGCCTTGGTTACTAATCTAAAGCCTATTTTTTGGTTGATTTGTTTAATTACTTCACCTGGTATTCTACTTACTTGTACTTTACCGATTTTAGTTGCAATTACAATGCCATTTTGTTTTATTACTTCAGCAGCGGATTGACCAGTTAAACATGCAAAGACGAATGTTTGTACTTGGTCATCTTTTAAATCATATCCGCGAATATGAGCAATGGCAGCGATCATTTGTATTTGAACATACATAACTGAAAAAAAGGTTTGTGGGTATTGCAACGGGCATAACAGCAATGCCCCCTAAACCTGCAGCAAAGCCGTTCACCCCTGTTTTGCTTTGTTGCCAGCGAATTAAGCTATCAATGGCCTTATCTTTAGTAGGATGTTTCGATAAATAGCTATTTGAAATTTCGTACACAGAAGCGGTACCAGGTATGCCCACTAAGACCTTTTCATATGTCCAATCTAAAACCTTTTGGATGTTGCCTTCATTAATACCCATATTCACTACCCCTAATAAATTTAAATTTCGGCAAATATTTTCCATTATTTGATAATAACATTATAGTTTATACGAGCGTAATCATCTATCTTTAAAAATAAAAAAACAGCATACAAGAGTCGTATGCTGTTACTAATATGCTCTTATTATTCAACTGTTTTTTTCCATAGACGTAACTGAATTTCTTTTATTAATTCTTCGGCACCTTGATCACTCCTCTGTGAGTGAAGCTCGTGCGAAAGCCAATGCCATCTGTTTGAGCTTGGCTGAAACGGCAAAAGCAAACGGCATCGATTTTTATCAATACTTAGTGAAGCTCATGAGGGATTTACCTAATTTATCGATCCATCAGCAACCAGAAATTTCACATAATTACATGCCGTGGTCGAAAACTATCCAAGCGACATGTGCAAAATAGCCGTTTATCTGAAATCTTTTTCAGATAAACGGTTATTCGTCGTGCGTACCGAAAAGGTGCGCTTTTTTATATTTCGGTCTTACGTTGAATTTGTACAATTTGTTAATTTAGTTATATAGTGTAATATACACAGTAATTAATTTTTGAATTGGGGGGAAATTTGTGAAATTGAAATGCAAGTGTTTGCTATCTATCATCTTATGCTTGAGTATATTGAGTGGATGTAATAATGAGAAACGAGTTGAGGAGACGTACGTTTCTTTTGCCAGACAAGAAAATTTATCAGATGAGTTACGAGAATCGTTATTAGAACAATTAAAAGAAAATAATATAGAATATATAATAGATACTGAAGGTTCCGTGTATGTAAGAGAAAAAGATATTGATAAAGCTGTTTCGTGTTGTTCATAATATAACGAGTTTTGGAACAGAGGTTGATATACAGGATTGTTCTTGTTCCGCAATCGGGCCAGATTGTTGAATAACCCTAAAATATAAATATTTAGTAATCAATGTTAAAGTTAACTAAGTTTGTGAAGCAATGTACTTAAACTATCGGGGAAGGATTAATTGAAGAACAAGTTGAATAGAATTTTAATTTTTTTATTAGAACCCCAATAAATATTATCTTAAATCAAGGAGGAGGCGTCGATCCACAAGTGTGATGGACGTCTTATTTGTCTGGTTAGAATTGTAGTTCAATTAGAATCTACAAAAAAGATACTTTTAAAAATTAAAGTAATCTACAATCATTTGTACGATTAAAAGAACTGTTACTAATCTAAGAAGTGGTTTTACATGTTTCGTTTTTAATTTACGAGCTAATCTTACTCCGAACTGTGCACCAACAATGGATCCAAGCATTAATGCTATGGTAAGTGGCCAGAAAATTTTACCCGTTGATATGTAAGTGATGGCAGAACCAAAGCAA
>NZ_PYWM01000067.1 GCF_003049665.1 Lysinibacillus mangiferihumi
GCTCTTCTTTTTGAAAATCTTTTATCCCATTGATATCTTTTATATTCTTCTTTTGTTACTGTACGATTTTCAATCTTTTCTTTTATTTTTTTCTGCTGACCCCTACTTAAAGATTTGTATGGTGTAACATTTGGTGTTAAATCAAGTTCTGCTTTCAGTACCCTTTGGGCAATAATCTCTTCTCCTACTGCTACCCAGAGCTTCACCCGTACCCTTAGTTCCCTTAGCAGGTTTACTATCTTTTGCTGGTGGCTTGGAGCTATTGCATGGTTTTGGATTCGGCGTTGGCTTATTTTTCCCAACTGTTCCCGTATCCGTTATTCGGCCAACGTTCACACCGGCCAACTCTAACTGCGGTGTTCCCAACTGACGGAACTGGTCCTTTACTTCGGCTACTTTGGTTTGGAACTTATCTTTTACGGTGTCTAGCTTTTTAGTGGCTTTTTCTTTTAGTTGGCCTATTGGACCTTTATTCGTAACGGTTTTAATACCATCAACTACACCATTAAATGCTTTAGCACCTTTAGTTACTAATTTACCACCTGTCACTGCCATCCCTGCAATTGGAATCATCGCTCCTATGGAAAGGGCCGCATTTACCTTGTCTCCTCTTGCATAATAAATCACCGCATTCAAGCCATCTGCTACTTTTCCATACAGCGGTATTAGCCCTGCGAAATCTAATCTACTCAGAGTATATCAATAGACCTTAGAAACGTTATGCAAAGTGTTAGACATCGAAATTCTAGAGTTAATCGAGGTGGAGTAGTCCTCTAGACATAGTACTATGTACGTTAAAGTTGCGAAAAAATTTAAAAAGCAGAGGGAAGGTGAAGGTAGGGTAATAGGAATACAAATGGTGGTAACTGATAATATAAGTACTATTGCATCGATTGCGAGATGCTCATCATCAAGAAACCCTTCTCTAAAAACTATTTGTAATGGATAGGCTACACTTAGTTGGACAGTTTTATAGAGGGTAATGTGCAATTACTACGCCCTTCAACGAAGAAGAGCTTTATATGGAGCAATGGGCATGATAGCCTCGTTTGGCTAAGCCAGCCCTATTTAGCTGGATTCTTGGCGCAATGAATCATGCCTATAGAGGCTCCATGTCAAGCAACCTGTCCGTCCCTTATGCTTTAAAGGAACCTTTAAAAAATGTCCAAAAGTGTTACCATTCCATATTAATGTATCTTGCATTACATCAAGTACATCAGATTGACTAATGACATCAATCATACGCGTATAAGACGCTTCAGAAGGCACGACATCCGAAACAAGAAAACCACAATCTAAACGGAATAAAGGATTGTTGATCAAACGTTTAATTAAATCCTTGATTGTTGGAATACGCTCTACTATGCGGATAATTTGGGATTGAATCATCGCACCATAGTTACATTCACGTTGGGCACCACGCAATGTCCTTTTTAAAAACAACTGAAAAATAGGTTGTACGTTAAGTGGCAAAAATCGCATCAAAACGACGGGAACTTTCCATTTCGAATAATTGCTGGATGTCAAAAAGGCTCATTTGTTTTACAATAGTCATGAGGCATACACTCCGTTCGTATAAGGTTGGATTAGTCGCTACCATTATACCGAATTTGGGATCTCGCCTAAGTTCGTACTTCTTTTTCAAGTTTATTATTTTCCAAGATACTTCCGGGTTGACCAACCATCGTGAAGTACGTATTTTCAATAACCCTCTCATTTTCCTATTCATTTCACATATACTTTATTTTTCATATAATATACTTAAAGCTTATATCCGTAAAAATATTTTTGTCCTTTTTCCCAGTTTTCACTTGAAAGTCTGTCTATATAGCCAATAAAATCTTTATAACCGCTCGCATTAATGATAGTATTGTAGTCCCCAGGTACTTTTTCACCAGACCAAATTGATAATAAAGAAGGTATTAATTCCATTTTTAATGGCTCCTCATTATTCGCAGCAATCATAACCCGCTGTATCAACTTTTTAGCTAAGTCGCCAGGAAAAGCTAAATTTTGTTGGAAATAATAACCCTCTGTATTCATTTCCTCACAATAATTAAAATAGAAATTTCCAATTTCATCTATAGTTGCCTCTTCACCTATTTGTTCCTCAAAATTAATAAAAAAATCAATAGAATCCCTTATAATAATAGCTGTATCACTGATTTCACCCCATTCATCAAGTAAAGCCAATAAATATGGAATTATATCAAGAGAAAGTGATGTTGTGGCTGCTGATGCAAAAGTGTTTACTGTTGCTTCGGTTACCTCACTAAGAAAACGTAGATTATTTGAATCCCTTAAATCTTCATGTGTCGCAACAGCTAAGAACATCCTAATACATAAATTCAAAACTGATTCATCTCTAGTCTGATTCATTAATTGGAACAATAATGGTTTTTGAGTAAAATCACCTGTTTTAAATAATTCAATTAAATTAAATAAAACTTCCTTTTCTGTTACAGAATTTAAAATTTTTTCTTTAATTTCCGATTTGACTAAAGTTGTTTTTTCTCCAAACCATATACTATTCATAAGATTTCCCGCTTCTCCCATAGATCAATAATCCCCTTCTCATTCTCATGTATTTTCAGTATCTTAGTATTTTATTTACCATAATTCATTTTGTTCTCGACGAATAGTCGATTCTCCTGACAATATGACATTTTCACCACTTGGCAAGTGTAACGTTTAAACCCTTTATTTTGTTTAATCTCGTGGGTTTTGTCCTTATGACATCCATAAATGGTCCTTGTAAGTAAAATAACATCTCACCTATTCTTGCTCTTATTACTTGGGCCAACGATTTTCACTGTTTATTATAATTCTTTTGTAAAACTCTATTTCTCACCCTGTCAGAATCAAAATAGGTACATTTAAGAATTTATTTTTCTATTTCTAGTATCAAATTTTCCAAATTCAAAAATATCTTTATTAACTTCATTATTTAATACTCTTAACTCTTCGATATATAACTTAGTTTTATTTACTACTTCTGTTTTAAGGTTTTCATAACTAATTTGTTTATCTTTCCAATGTTGATGAATTAATTTAGGCATTTCTTTCGTTTCTATTGCCCCACTTCCTTCAGGTTTATCAGCAGTAATTTTACTTATTTTCACTATATTTTTTTCTTTCATTAGTTCAATCCAAATCTTAGGTTTTTCAATATCACTGATTAAAACATAGCTTTCAGATTTCAAAATTAATAACGCTTTTAAAAAATAATACAACCACCAATAAATAGAGACTGAAAACACATCGATATTTTCAGGGATAAATATACCATAAGTTTCATTATCAATTTCAAATTGGAAGTACCCATCTGCCCCATTGAGCTCCATTTCCTCTACACTATCATTTTCAAATATTTTAAAACTAATTTTGAACATCATTTCCAACCCTTATTTAGTCATTTTTCTAATATCCTCAACTGTAATTTTATGTCTTCCATAAACACTACCAAGTTGACCATTTAGATGAAAAAATACATCTATTCTTTTCCCGCCTATTTCATATGTCAGATTCCCAGTTTTCCCTTGACTTTTCAAATCAATTATATGCATTTTCAGTATATTTATTTATGTCATCTTTACTCCACTTTGGATTAAAAAACTTGATTCTAATTTATCTGCTAATTGGGAACCGAATAAATATTTAGATTGTTACTTTGAATATCGTTTAATTCTTCCACTTTATACATGAGGCTGTATCCATCAAGTACTTGTCCTTCCGTTGAAACTCTTACATATCCAACCACATTTTTCCCCATGTCCTACAGGTGTAACGTCTCTCCGTTACAACATACTGTACGACCTTACCCAAATGTTGCACAACCCTTTATTTTACAGTCGTTTTTTCTCTAGCGTGGTCGTACACTATACATAGCCGCTACAAGCTATGAAAGGAGGGTTTGATTATGTCTTCTGTTATTCGTTTACGTCTGGATGAAATTTTAATTGAAAAGCAAATGACCTGTCGGCTTGTTTAGTAATACTTATGAAGGCAGTGCCATCATAAGTATCGATTCTGAACATGGCATAGTTTTATCTTATCGGCAAACTCTAATTCCTCTTTTTACTCATCTGCATCGTTAAGTATATGTGGTAACTTTATTTAACTCCCACACTGCAAATCACATATTCTCTCAGTAAATATGTGTTATTTTCCTAAACATCCCTTTAACTATAACTAAAAAAACCTTGAAAGGTGGTTAGCCCATCAAGGTAATCAAATTTTTTCTCATTTCTCATATACAGTAATAAATAATTCCCCATCCGCCTCCTCAAACACACTTACTACTATCTCTCGGTTTGGGAATCTGTTCTTAAAGCTAAGAGACCAAAATATTTGAAGGACCTCTCCTAAAGCTTGGATTTGCTCTTCTAAGTTCTCATCCTCATCAATATTGATATGAAAGAAATCCTTAACTTGATATAAGTTCATCATTTTCTCTATATTAACTTTATTTTGTTGACATTCCTTTTTCCACATATCAAAATACTTTTCTGAAAACTTATCTTTTAACAAAAAACATCCTTCGACTTCAATAACATCTGGATAAAAGAATTTTGCAAACCCAAGTGCTGTTTTTATATCTGATTTCATATTTACATAGCTCCACCATGTGAAATCTCCCTCATTTGCATCTTTAAACTCCATAAATTCGCCATTTATTTCATCATTGAACAAGAATATCACTCCTATTTTTATGGAATATTTTTAGGTATTTCAGATGGGTCAGCAGGTCGAACTTCATAACCATTTTGAAATTTTCTCCTGTTTTAGGATTGGTATTGTATTTAGGCTCTTTTACATTTGGTCTAGGAATATCTCCATGTTCTTTTCCAGTCAAGCAAACCTCTTTAATAATTTTACCATCAGAACCGTAAGTCGTATATTTAATTATATTACCATTCGCATCTCTTACTACTTCTGTAGAATTAGGTGTACCATACTCTTTTGGTTTATTTCTATTTTTTGTCTTTTGAAGTATTAGTTTTATCCGTACCCTATGTTGTAATCGTAAAATTCTTTAATAAAAAATAATCTATCTTAAACCTTATTTCATTCGGTACCACGTTTCTCCAACATTATACTATTCACCATTTTATTACACATTAAATTTTGAACATACAAAAAGACTTATTCCTCCTCACCGATTAAGTTGGAATAAGCCTTTGAAAGTTTACAAGTGTATTGTCAAGTTATTTTGGGTTCGTTTTGTTAGTTGTCTCTTGTATAGGCATTGCCATTGAGTTTTCTTTTTCGTAGAAGTCTTTTATCGCATTGTCTATTGATTTTGTCGTTTCAATCGGGTGTGAAACGACGGACACCAGATTAATGAGGACACCTCCAGGGTTGGTACTTTTGCTTAGCTTATTAAAGAGTTTGGGTGCCTTGGTAAAGAATTTACCCCACTTTTTTTCTTTTACTTCCTTTTCTTCGCCCCTTTCCACTTTACGGAGCTTACTTTTGGAATCATTCCCAGTAAGCTTCCTGCTAATCCTTATAGACCCATTAGGCATCACCCCAGCTCCCTTTTTTTCACCTCATCCATGCTGGTATGTAAACTTACTTGAACCTTTTTGACCTATAACTCCTCCAAATAACTTTTTAATCCTTTTAAAATGGTGATTTAAGCCGTTTATTATTTTTTCCTCTTATCTACCTTTTCATGCAAGATAGAAATTCTTTTATAGCTCTCTGAATCTATATTGCTTTACTTCAGCTATATCTGTTACTGACCTCAAATACGGTTTGGACGGAAATCATGATGCTAATTCATTACTTACAATGAATGCGTCAATGTTTCATCGCCTACCTCTTGTGTGATAGTACTTGTATAAAATTTGAAACTTAGTACACTAATTAAGTAATCATTATCTTCTCAATCTATGAAAATGAAAAGCACTTGTCCCCTATTTTAGGCAATCAAGTGCTTTAAGTTTATTTATTTTCTAATTTTTACTTATTTTAGTATTGACAGTATGACATCTTTTTTTCACATGGCAAGTGTAACGTTTAAACCCTTTTAGCTTGTTTAATCTCGTGTGTTTGTTGCTAATGACATCCATTAAGTAAAATGTCATCTCGCCTATTCTTGCTCTTATTACATTAGCATAAAATTAGCATCTCTTGCTGGCTTGCCCTCATGAGTTAATAATTCAAATTCTTAGAAGTTTAATTGTCTCCAGTTGGTCCCACATTTTTTTTCGTAAGTTATAAAACCTTCAGTCGAAAATCTTTTTTCAAGTATCCTACTAGCCTCGTATTTAGTACAATCCTTTTCCATATAAATTTCATCTTGTAAAAATAATATAAATATAGAACTCGATACATCTTTATTCGCGAAATAGAAACCCAATAGTTCGTTGTATTGAGTGTTAAAAAACAAACCTATATACTCTATTTTGAATTTTATATTTTCCTTGCACTCAATTAATCCTTCGTAACTAGAAAATAAATTAAAGTCATCTAAATCGTAGACTCTATTCACTGAGATTAATGGATTCATACCTCTTATATACAAGCCTATAACATCACCATTGTCTTTCTCGAAGAAAATGACATGGTCTAATCTCTCATTATCATCCTCATCATGTAGATAAATAATGTTTGAGATTTCCTTTTTATAGAAAAAATAATTAAACTTTTTGGTAAAAGATATTATGTAGTTATTCATAGGCATCCTCACTCTCTAATCAAATCTAATTCGGATTTTAACTTACTTGATAAGCGATCTCCTTTTTTATTTAAGAAAGTCAATATTTCGTTTATATTTTGATTAACTAAAACAACTGCGTCACCCTTAACATAAGCGTCTACAGAGTCGATTGTATTCCACTCAAAAGGCTTCGAATTAGCGAGATTTTTTGAGTCAGTTACAATAGATGAAACGAACTCTTTATCCTCTTTTAACAGCCGTATGATGCTCCTTATGTAAATCTACTCCTACAATAATTTAGTCATATATAAAAATGTCGGTAACTTTAGTTCGAGCGTTCGATGCGTATCAGTAAGCAAGCCTATCCATTTTTCTTAACTCTAGTAGTATGGATAGTAAAATGAGCTAATTTTTAAGTGAATTTACACGTCTGTTGATTAACCAGTTTTTACCATTAAAGCCTAATAAAAAAGAGAGATTCCATGTAAAATGTAAGTTACCACACAAACAATTACGAGGAGGAATCTCTCATGGCTAAGAATACCACGATTTTCA
>NZ_PYWM01000068.1 GCF_003049665.1 Lysinibacillus mangiferihumi
ATCAACGACACTAACGCTATTTATGGAGGTGTTGAATAATGTTTCTAATCGTTGAATTTAAATACTCAACAGAGCAAGAAGAAAATAAAGTTTCGAAGTTTAATAATCCAAGCCAAATCATCGAATTTGTAGCTGATAAATCAACGGAGCATGAAGCTTTCGAAGTTGTACGCATTAACGAGTACAAAGAAGGTAAGTTAATTCCTTATGAATTAGTTTTCATAAAAGGTCGAATTGATTTAGTACCTGTTGTAGGAGGTATCAAATAATGTTAGCAAACAAACTTGAACAATTAGACGAACGGTTACAAGACAGCTCAGTTGAATTAACAAAAGAAGAAGTAGTTGAGCAATTTAAAATAGATGGTTTAGATTCAGCAGATTGGGCATTACGCAAAATTTCCATTAACAATAAATCGCTACAAGAAAAAGAAGAGCTTTTTGCTAAGTATGAGCAATGGATTAAAGAAGAACGTGCTAAAACGGAGCGTGATAATAGCTTCTTTGAATATTTACTTACAGATTATCATGCACGTATTTTAGCCGAAAATCCTAAACAAAAATCAATTAGTACACCTAACGGTAAAATCCAATCTACTACTCGTAAACCAGCCATTGTTAAACCAGAAAAGGATGGTCTTCCACAGTTGATTGAGTACGCAGAACACAATAACTTCAATGAATTTGTGGAAGTCAAAAAGGAACTAAAGTGGACTGAATTTAAGAAGGAATTAACGCTAACAAATGATTTAAAAGTCGTTGATTCAAACGGTCAAGTGGTTCCAAACGTTCCGATTTCAGAAGGTGGCACAACATTTAAAATCACTACTTAGGAGGATAACAATGGTACGAGTAAATGGCTTATCAGATGCGTTAACAGAAGCTGAAAACTTTAGAGATTCGGCAGTATCAGAAATAAATTCTGCTATTGATACACTTTCAGACATCGATTTCGAAGTCAATACAGAAGAAGATGTCCAGTATATCCAGTCAGAAATAAAAAGTGCAATTGATTCTTTAAAAGAAGCACTCAATACATTAGAAAGCTAATTAGGAGGAAACCCACTTGAAAAAATTACTCAATCAAAAAGAACAACACATTGCTTACACTCGTAAGGAAGCCGAAGAAATCGTAGAAACGGCAAAAGAAAATGCGGCTTTAACCATGAATAAAATCAGTGAAAAATATAACAAGCACGGTCAATACTTCTTAATTGATTTAACGTATACATTCAACACTCCAAAAGAAGTAATGGAAAGTAATCCACGACAAAATGATGCTCCAGATGGTCAAATGAGCATTGATGAAGTGCATGAAGGTGTACCGTATACAGTCAATCTAGATGGCAGCGTTAAATTAGAAAATCAAGATGAAAAATTGCCAGATTTCGAAGATCCATTCGCTGGGGTTGAAGAGAAAAAAGATGATGCTAATGAAAATATGCCATTTTAATAAAAAGGAGTGTGGAAGGCAATATGAAAGTTTCAAGTGCAACTGATATACAAATTGATGCTTCAACGTTTTTACTTTATGCTCCACCTGGTATGGGCAAAACGTCCACAATCAAATATTTAGAAGGCAAAACACTTTATGTCCCTCTAGATAAAACACATTCAGTTTTAAAAGGTTGCGAGAATATCGACATTGTCGAATTCAATAGTCACCAGGCATGGGAAGAATGGAATGCGCTAATGCGAGATTTAGCACGTACTGACTTATCAAAATACGACAACTTAGTATTTGATAATATTTCAGAGTTAACTCGTTCCATGCTTGGTAATTTAGGACGCGACGGCAAAAACAACCGAGTACCATCGATGGCCAACTATCAACAAATTGATTTCTTCATCATAGATAGTGTTCGTTTTATCCAAACGTTAGGAAAACGAGTGGTATTTACTGCATGGGAAACAACAGATAAATGGGAATTGCCAAGTGGTCAAGCTGTCAATCGTTCATATCCAGACATGCGAGACAAGATTTTGAATAACTTTATGGGCCTTTGTCATGTAGTCGGTAAATTAGTTATCAATCCTGAAACGCAAAAACGTGGATTCCTTTTAGAACCAACTGATTATTTATTCGCTAAGAATCAATTGGATGATCGTAAGGCATGTTCGCAAGAAAATATTTTCAAGGTTGGCCATGTGCCTTCCACAGATAATAAGGAGGAAAAATAATTATGGGTTTCAAAATTAATTTTGATGAAGAAAATGTATCATCTGGTGAATTTCAATTAGTAGCTGAAGGGAAATATGAAGCTGCAATAATTAATGCCGAGGCTAAAGAGTGGCAAGGTCAATATTCAATTGGATTCGATGTAGAAATTCGTTCTGATGTTGACCAAAAACATCAAGGAGCAAAAGTTCTTTATAACACGCTTTATTTAAGTAGTACTAATCCGGAATACGCTGAAAATACCGAAAAGAAAAGAAACTCATTCTTAGTGGCCTGCGGTTACAGCGGTAAGCAAAGCCTTGAATTAGATGAGGTAGTTAAAAATATCATTGGTAAAAACGTATTAGTGTATATCAAGCATGTGGAAGACAAAAACGACAAGGAACGCAAATATCCACGTGTTTCATTCGTAGCACCTTCTAAGGTATCCAAAAATGAAGATCCGTTTGCTAATAATAAAAAGCCAATAGAAATTAACGAAGACGATTTACCATTCTAATAAAACTAAATAGAGAGGTCTGTTTTAGGCGGACTTCTCTATTTTTATACCCATATTTAATAGTTTAGGAGTGATTTTATGAAAAAAGGTAGTACATTTCATGCACCTGTAAAAGTATTGAAGGCCAAAAGTGGTGTTCCTACATTGATTGAAGTGAATGGCGTGAAATACTCATTAGCTCATCAAAATAATAATGGTCGTATCACAGCCGCTAAACAACAAAGGAGTGAATGAGAAATGGACGGGAATGCAATTGTTAGTGGGCAAATATTCGAATGTGAAAATGGAACGTTTGATATTGAAATCTTTGAAATTATACAAGATGAATCGAGAAGTCATGAAGAAATGTTTTGTGATGTTGAACATGCAATTATGGATGCATTGTCAGAAGAAGGAGAACAATTTTTCATTGTATATGCAGAAGCCACTTACACTAAATCCTGGACAGATTGTGGATATGAATACGATGTGGATATTGATATTACTAAGTTAACAGATATTAAAAAAATTAATATCGAATTAAGAAAGTAGTGAGTGCAACCATGAAGGAACATTACGATTTTAATAGCATACCGTCAGAGCTTAAAGCCCTTCCTCAGTGGATACTGTGGCGCAAAGAAGAGCGTGATGGTAAACCAACAAAAGTTCCGTATCAAGCAAATGGTGAAATGGCTCAAGCTAATAACCGTCGAACTTGGTCTACTTTTGCAACGGCAGTCAAAAACTATTTAGAAGGTGAATATGACGGCATAGGGTTCGTTTTTAGTAGACAAGATAATTATATTGGAATCGACTTGGATAATTGTGTTACGGATGATAAACCGAACACTTTTTCAACGGAAATCATTGATACATTAGACAGTTACACAGAATTTTCACCATCCGGCAAAGGCATTCACATCATCATTCGGGGTAACCTTCCACAATCAATATTAGGTACAGGCCGTAAAAATACTAGACACGGAATAGAAATTTATTCATATGGACGCTATTTTTCATTCACGGGTAATCGCGAAAATTCAAACGAAATTTATGAGCGTACAGATGAACTGGCTGAAATCTTTGAACAGTACTTTGACGACAGCGATATTCAAGGTCGTGTCAACTTGGCTGAGTTTGAAAAGGATGAAATCAAACTATCCAATGAATCACTTTGGCAGAAGATGTTCCGTAGTAAAAACGGTGATGAGATACGCAGCTTATACAATGGCAATCTAATCAATGATGATCATTCAGCTAGCGATTTAGCACTATCCAACCACCTTGCGTTCTGGACGGGGAAAAGTGCTACACGTATGGATGCAATGTTTCGCGAAACAGGCCTTATGCGTGATAAATGGGATGTTATTCATTTCCGTGATACGAATGAAACGTATGGTGAACGTACTATAGCAATGGCTATTACTTCAACTACTACAACCGTGTTAGACCACAAGCATGAAGAAGAATATGCGGAATTTGATGTGTCATTCACAGTCGGCGCTGTGGCAGAAGAAGTAGAAGAAAAACCGAAAAAGAAATTCCGACTTAATGAATTAGGTAATGCCGAGCGTATCGCATATGAATACGGCCATACCATTCGTTTTGTAAGCGAAATTGGATGGATGTTATGGGACGGCAAACGGTGGAAATACGATAACAAATTACAAATCGAACGCATAGCAAATAAGGTTCTACGTGATCTAGAAAAATCAGAAGATGAAATGGAACGTTCATGGGCACGTAAATGTGGAAAAAGAAATATTCGAATGAATAGCATTAAAGATTTAATGCCTTTGGTTCCAGCTGAACGTGAAGAATTTGACCAACATAAATATTTATTCAATTGCTCCAATGGAATTTTAAACTTACGAACAGGGAAACTACAGCAACATGATCGTGATCTCCGTTTATCTAAATTAGCAAATGTTGAATTTGAAGAAAAGGCTCAATGTCCTACATGGTTAAGTTTTTTACAGCAAATTTTCAAAGGTGACAACGAGCTAATCGATTATATGCAACGTTTAATTGGCTACAGCATGACAGGTGATATTAGTGAACAAGGTATGTATTTCCTTGTGGGCGGTGGTTCCAATGGTAAATCAACGTTTATCAATATCATCAAAGCAATGATGGGTGACTATGGTTTACAAACAAAATCAGACACCTTCATCAAAAAGAAAAACGATGGTGCCAATAACGATATTGCCCGTTTAGTCGGTAGCCGATTCGTTTCAGCGGTGGAGAGTGAGGAAGGGGAAAAACTACAGGAATCACTTGTGAAAACAATTACAGGTGGGGAGCCGATATTGGCCCGATTCTTACGACAAGAGTTTTTTGAGTTCATCCCAGAATTTAAAGTTTTCTTTACTACAAACCATAAACCGATCATTGGCGGTGTGGATGAAGGTATTTGGCGAAGAGTAAAAATCATTCCATTTACCTTAAATTTAAAACCACATGAGCGAGATAAAAAACTTGAAGAGAAATTATCACTTGAAATGTCAGGTATTTTAAATTGGGCTTTGGAAGGCTGCATGAAGTGGCAGCAGTCGGGGTTGAAAGAGCCAAAGATTGTTGTGGATGCAACAGGTAATTACAAAGAGGAAATGGATATTTTAGCACCATTCCTTAGTGAAATTTGTTATACAGATGAACCGAAAAATGAAGCAATTCGAATTGAAGCACAAGAATTGTACAAAGTCTACGACAGATGGTGTCTTAATTCTGGAGAGCGTCAAATTGGAAATCGATCGTTTTATCGCATGTTAGAAACAAAAGGTTTCGGAAAAACAAAAGGCACTGGAAATAAAATGTTTTTGACAGGAATTACCTTAAATGAACGAAAGCCAGTTACTAAAGGGGTTACTGTAAATGAAGAAACAAGTGGTTTTAAGCTCGTTTGATAACCATTTTACTAGTTCAATAACTTTAATAAAATTTTTAAAAAATCAGTCATACCAAGGGTTTAAGAGGTGTTTTTTACTACTTTAGTTATTTTAGTTATTTGTTTTGGAGTTCATTTAAAAAACAAAATAAAAAATAAATATATATATAGAGCCCCGAACTCCGCAACTGATAACTTATGTAACTTTTAGGCGGTGAAAACAACCTTGAAGCCTTGTGGCTGTAAGGTTTAGTGGGTAGTTATTTAAGTAACTTTAGGGTTGTTTAAGGGTGGTTTTAGTTAGTTAGGAGACTGTTTTTTAAATATTAATAACTTGAAGGAGATGAAAAAATGGTTGATGAATTTATTCGAAATAAAATCGTAAAAAGTCCAGGTGCCGTTTTATCTCAAAATGAAGTGTATGAGAAATATAAAAAATTCTGTTGCGAACAAAATGAAAAAGCAGAAACAAAAATTTGGTTCGGTAGAAAAATGAATATTTTTGGTTTCTCATCAAAACAAATCTCAAAAAATGAACGAATTTATTTTGACTTCTTGGTGGCAGATTGATGGTTTTATATGTCCTTTCACAAATTTGGAAAAGTGGTGCTGAAATATATCGGGATGAATCGGATGGTAGATTGTCGCTTAAAAATGCGAAGCTGGTGCCAGAGGAAATATTAAAGGCTGCTGATCCGATTTTCGGTGAAATAGAAAAATGGTTCAAATCATGGGAAGAGGCCAAAGTAATCGATAAGCATATTCGAATGATGGTGCATCAAGCTTGTGGATGGCAACACAATCCGAAATTGAATGAATGGATATGCGC
>NZ_PYWM01000069.1 GCF_003049665.1 Lysinibacillus mangiferihumi
TACTGATTACAAGTCAGTTGCTCTACCTGCTGAGCTAAACCGGCAATATGGTGGAGGATGACGGGCTCGAACCGCCGACCCTCTGCTTGTAAGGCAGATGCTCTCCCAGCTGAGCTAATCCTCCTGGGTATTATGCCTAGCGACGTCCTACTCTCACAGGGGGAAGCCCCCAACTACCATCGGCGCTAAAGAGCTTAACTTCCGTGTTCGGTATGGGAACGGGTGTGACCTCTTTGCCATCATCACTAGACTATGTTTCGACTTTCAATCCAAAGTATTATTGCAATAGCTTCATGCGTTCGGTCAGTTACGTACTAGAGTACGCTTCTTCCTTCTCTCAACCACTTTTGCGAATAGCTTTTATCTTGAAACTCTTATGTATTTCGTTTTGAAGTTGTTTACCTGTCCTTCAAGACAAGAATTATTGTATAACGTTTATCTAGAGAATGCAACACTTTTTTATAAAAAAAAGAAATTATTACTTTTTAAAGATATTTTTGTTATGTGAGAGAATTTATCGCTCTGCTAACCATTATAACAATTGTTTTTCCAAAAGAAAACATTTTATTTACACAAATCAATAAAATAGTTAGATTGTCGACAAAGAGATGTATATTTTTAACGAACGCTACTACTGTTTCTTTGGTAGAGGTTGTTTTTACGCCTTTGCAACAATAAAATATAGATGGCTTTTGCAGTTATCACTAAAGGCTCATGCTTACTAATAACGTCAAGAAGCAATTTATCAGAACAAAGAAGCCTTTAATTTTCACAGGAAGTGATTATTATCAGAAAAATTAAAGGCTTTTTTCAATACCTACTTTATTTTAGAATGTTAGACAATGCAAAGGTTAATTGATCAATTTCTTCAAATGTTGTTGTTGGTCCAAATGATAATCTAAAAAACTGTCGTGCTTCCTCCATTGTATAACCCATTGATATAATTGCTTTTGTGCCAGATTCACTGTGTATATCACAAGCACTACCAGTTGAAATACAAATACCGGCTTCGTTTAATTTGAGTAACACGTATTGCCCTTCCACTTTGTCCATCATCAAACCACATATATTAGGTAGTTGCTTCACACACTCAATTAATCGACAAGCTGGTGGTAAATGGCTTTGTAGATATTGGCGCAGCAATTCATAATGTTGACGCTCAAAATGATAGTTTTCAATGGCTGTCGCAAACGCCACAATGGCAGGTGTATCTAATGTTCCACCACGTAAACCACGTTCATGTGTTACGCCGGGTGTTAAAGACGGCACTCGAATTTGAGGATTTACAAATATTGCCCCACATCCTTTTGGCCCTCCTATTTTATGGGCAGAAATGGTAATTGCATCTACATTTGCACAAAAAGAAGTAGTTGGTAGCTTACAAAAGGACTGTACACAATCTACATGAAAAAATATATTTTGACTGTTTGCTATTAAAGCAATTTCTTCCACTGGTTGGATAGAGCCTATTTCAGAATTTACATGTTGAATTGTTATTAATGCTGTATCCTCTCTTATAGCCTCTCGTACCTGATTGACTTGAATACACCCATCCAGTTGTAAAGGTAATTTTGTAACGGAATAACCCATTTTCTCAAGTGTATTTAATGCTGCATGGACAGACGTATGCTCAGCTTGCGATGAAATTATATGCTTGCCTTTTTTTGAAGCTAAAGCCAGTGATAAAATCGATAGTAAATTCCCTTCTGTTCCGCTTCCAGTAAAAATAATCCCATCACTTTTAACGCCGAGTGTTCTTGCTACGATAGCTCTCGCCTGTTCTACAAAGTAATTTGCTTGTCCTCCTAAATCATGCAAACTTGCACTATTTCCATAATAACGTTTTGCCACTTCACAATAAGCTTCAAGTGCTTTATTAGACATTGGAGATGTTGCTGCATAATCCATGTAAATCATCTAATTCTCCCTTTCTAGTCATCAAGTCTTGTTTTCCTTTTTATTTTATGTAAAGATATGTGTCAAGACAACTGTAAAGAAGGTAGACCTATGGATGTAAAGACAGACATACTCATTATTGGTAGTGGCATTGCATCACTTCAAGCAGCACGACTACTTGGACAGCATTTTAAAGTACAGATTGTTACGAAATCCTCTGTTAAAATGAGTAGCTCTTATCGTGCACAAGGAGGCATAGCTGCCGTTACTAGTCCTGAAGATCATACAAATTTGCATATTGCTGATACATTAGCTGCCGGTGAATGCCATCACGAGAAAAAATTTGTTGAAACACTTATAAAGGATGGTTCTACCATTATGAAGCAATTTCTCTTAGAGGGATTGCCCATCGATCGGCAAGAAACCGGTGAACCGGCACTTGGCTTAGAAGGAGCCCATAGTCATCATCGTATTTTACATGCTGGGGGCGATAGGACTGGTCAAATATTGATTGATTACTTACTTAAACACCTATCGCCAAACATTTCTATTCATTGCAATGAATTGGCTTATGAATTGATATTAAACAGCAATGGCGCGTGTATTGGCGTCCTGACAAAGGGTGAAGAAGGATTAAAACGTTACTTTGCCCATCATGTCATTCTTGCTACAGGTGGTGCAGGTGCTCTTTATCCAAGCACTTCTAACTATGCCACGAATACGGGAGATGGTATTGCATTAGCATATCGCGCAGGCGCTGCTATCAGTGATATGGAATTTATGCAATTTCATCCAAGTTTATTATGGTGTGATGGCGAGGCTAAAGGATTGGTTTCTGAAGCTGTTCGAGGCGCTGGAGGTATTTTTGTTAATGCACAGCGTGAACCTATTATGACGGGTGTACATCCACTGCTAGATTTAGCACCACGTCATGTTACTGCCCACACATTATATATAAAGCGCGCATCTGGGCAAGAAACATTTATTGATATTACAAACATTCAGCACTTTGAAGAGAAATTCCCTACGATTACAAAACTTTGCATTGACAACGGTATTGATTTACAAAATGGCCTAATCCCTGTAGCACCAGGAAGCCATTTCTTAATGGGCGGCGTTATAGCTGATGACATGGGAAGAACTACGATTGCAAACCTATATGCTGTCGGCGAAGTTGCTTGTACGGGCGTTCATGGTGCAAATCGTTTAGCAAGCAATTCATTACTGGAAGGCATCACATTCGGCCAAAAGATGGCTCAATATATCATACAAACTGGTTGCAACCAAACGAATTTCACGCTTGCTGCTGCAAAATATCAACAGTCGATGCCCCCATTATTACCGAAAGAGCAATTACAACAAGCAATGATGCATACATTAGGCATCGTGCGAAACCCTATCGATATGCAACTTTTTGTAGAGCAATTACCTTCATTACAAGATTTACTTCAAGTGAATGTGATGAATTTCAATGCACAGCACCTTGAACTCTACATGATGCATATTGTTGCTTCGCTGATGGGGCATGCGGCTCTTACACGAACAGAAACTCGTGGCGCTCATATTCGCAACGATACGCCTAACAGTGAAACAGACTGGGCACAGCGCTGGATTATTTTTCAACAAGGACAAATGAAAGTGAGGAATTCAATGTATGAATATCATCAAACTCGAGGAAATGCTCAAGCAATTTTTTAATGAAGATATAGGAGATGGGGATTTATCAAGCGAACTTATCTTTTCAATCGAGCAAACCGGTTCCTTTTCCTTTTATGCAAAAGATAGTGGTATTTTTTGCGGAACACCTATTATCGAACATGGTTTTCGGTTACTCGATCCTTCCATGCAGATCACAATGCATAAAAATGACGGTGATGCCGTGAACTATGGTGATATTCTTGCAGTTATTAAAGGACCTCTACAGAAATTATTGATAGGAGAACGAGTGATTTTAAACCTTATTCAGCGCATGTCCGCCATCGCCACAGCAGCCAATAGAGCTGTTCAGGAAACAGCAGGAACTTCTGCGAAAATTTGCGATACACGCAAAACGATTCCTGGCTTAAGGATGCTTGATAAATATGCTGTACGTATAGGTGGTGCCTATAATCATCGAAGTGGCTTATACGATGCGATTATGCTTAAGGATAATCATATTGCTTTTGCTGGTAGTATTACAGAAGCCGTACAAACCGCTCGTAAAAAAATTGGGCATACAGTAAAAATCGAAGTAGAGATTGAAACAAAAGTCCAGTTAGATGAAGCCATTGCCGCAGGTGCAGACATTATTATGTTCGATAATTGTACGCCTGAAGAAATAGCAGCTTGGATTCAATCCGTTCCAACACATATTGCCACTGAAGCTTCTGGTGGCATTACATTAGAAAATTTACATGCTTATGCAAAGTCAGGTATTCAGTGGATTTCACTGGGTGCACTAACGCATTCAGTAAAAGCCTTTGATATAAGTGCACTTGTACAACTGAAAGGAGAGCATACACTTGTCCATCACTAGTCTACTACAACAAACTTCATTACTTCCTGAGCATTACCGCACATTATCAACGACCGAAATGGAGTCTCGAATTTTAGCTATTAAAAAGAAACTAGGTAAGAAGCTTTTTATTCCTGGACATCACTATCAAAAAGATGAAGTGATTCAATTTGCTGATGCCACAGGAGATTCCTTACAGCTTGCTCAAATTTCTGCTGCTAATACAGAAGCAGAACATATCGTTTTTTGTGGAGTACATTTTATGGCAGAGACGGCTGATATGCTCACGACTGAAAAACAATATGTTTACTTACCTGATATGCGTGCAGGTTGTTCCATGGCAGATATGGCTGATATTTATCAAACAGAGCAGGCTTGGCCTATTTTACAACAACTTTTTGGTAATACAATATTGCCGTTAACATATGTAAATTCGACTGCAGCCATTAAAGCATTTACGGGACGTCACGGTGGGGCTTGCGTAACCTCCTCTAATGCTAAAGAAATGGTAACATGGGCTTTTTCACAAAAGCAGCGTATTTTATTTTTACCAGATCAGCATTTGGGCAGAAACACTGCTTTTGACTTAGGTGTTCCACTAGAAAGTATGGCGGTTTGGAACCCTCATACAAATACACTTGAAACAGACCAATCTCCAGAAAATATCAAAGTCATATTGTGGAAAGGACACTGTTCGGTGCATGAAGGTTTTACAGTACAACATACTGCTAAGGTTCGTCAAACATATCCAAATATGCGCATTATTGTTCATCCTGAATGTAGCCGTGAAGTAGTTGCTGCTGCAGATGATGCAGGCTCTACAAAATATATTCTCGATACGATTATTAACGCCCCAAGCGGATCGGCGTGGGCAATCGGAACAGAAATGAATCTAGTAAATCGCATTATTCAACAACATCCTGATAAACATATAATCTCTTTAAACGAAAACTTTTGCCCTTGTCTTACAATGAATCGAATCGACCTTCCACATCTACTTTGGTCACTTGAAAGTATTGACCAAGGTAAGCCACATAATCGCATTCAAGTGGATGCGTCAACGGCTCGAGAAGCTCGTAGCTCTCTTGAAAGAATGCTATTACGTAGTTAAGCAAAAAATCGTCTACCGTTAAATCGGTAGACGATTTTTAAAATGATCTAGACAAAAAAACACAGTCGATATGATTGCTCATATCGACTGTGTTTTAGTATGACCCCTACGGGATTCGAACCCGTGTTACCGCCGTGAAAGGGCGGTGTCTTAACCGCTTGACCAAGGGGCCAATGGCGGAGAAGGAGGGATTTGAACCCTCGCGCCGGTTACCCGACCTACACCCTTAGCAGGGGCGCCTCTTCAGCCTCTTGAGTACTTCCCCATAAATAAAAAAATGGCTCCGAAGGCAGGACTCGAACCTGCGACAACCTGATTAACAGTCAGGTGCTACTACCAACTGAGCTACTTCGGAATAATGGTGGGCCTAAATGGACTCGAACCATCGACCTCACG
>NZ_PYWM01000006.1 GCF_003049665.1 Lysinibacillus mangiferihumi
CGCCGCCAGCGTTCGTCCTGAGCCAGGATCAAACTCTCCATAAAAGAAATTTGATTAGCTCAAATTGTTTTGCTGGCATCAATTTTGATGTCCAAAATTTTGTTTCGTTCACTAACGAAGTTAGCTAATAAAAACTATATTGATTACGTTTTGCTTGTTCAGTTTTCAAGGTTCATTTTGTTTCGTTTAGTGCGTCACCTCTTGGCGACTCATTTATAATATCAAGATTCATAAACTATGTCAACACTTTATCTAAAAAAATTAAAATAGTTTTTCATTACATGCATTTACTCTAGTACAACAACGGAGTAATAAGGCAATCACAACTCTTTTATGACTGCCTTATTAGTTCTTTATTTACTCTATTCATTTGTGATTATTCGTGAAATATAAAACGTACGATTTTTTCCTAAATCAAAAATTTCACCTGTAATACTTAATTTAATAATAGGACGTGTAGGTGCATATCTATTAACGAACATTACTTCACCACGTTCTAGATTAGAAAGTTCAATAATTGTTCCAATTGGTAAGTCTGCCACTAAGTCAATCAACGCTCTTACTACTTTAATATCAAATTTTCCAAACTCAGACTCATTAATCATTTCTATTACTTTAAATGAGGATTGTTTGGAGCGATAAACACGCTCACATGTCATAGCATGAAAAACATCGGCAACTGCAATAATCTGCGCAAAAACCGATATGTTTGCGATTTTCTCACCTTTAGGATATCCGCTTCCGTTTAAGCGCTCATGATGCTGAAAAATGGCTTCTTTAATTGTATCTTTTAAGATTGTTAAATCCTTTACCATGTTATAACTATATATAGGATGTTTATGAATCTCTGAAAATTCTTGTTCAGTTAATGTAGTTTTTTTATCTCGAATACGTGGGTGAATTTTAGCCATACCGCAATCTGCTAGTAGACCGCCAATTGCAATTTGAATAGTTAACCCTTTATCGTAACCTAATTTTTGAGCGATTACAGAAGAAATCAGTGCTGTTCCTACACAATGGTGGTATAAATAATCTTTTGGATTCGAATATTCGTTTAAGTTAAAAATAATTGTACGATCTTCTAAGACCATATCCAATAATGGCAAGATGATCGAACGTGCTTTTGTAATATCTACCTTCGCACCAGCTTCCCAATTTTTAAACTCTTTCTTAAATTGTTCAACAGAATTACTATAAACTCTTTTAAACGTTGGAACAGCTTCTGGTTGGAAAGCAAAATCTATTTCTTTTTCAGTTTCTACTGAAACTTCTTTTAAATTATCTTTGTATACAGGAGCTCTTGAAATATTAAATGCGCTAAAAACTTGTAAATGCTCATGTGATACTACTGTATCTTTAAAAATTATTGGATATTGTGTATTAGCAAAAATATCTTCAGAAATAACTTTTCCAATACGTAATTCTGAAATTGGGACATGTACCGTTTCCACGAAATTAAACACCTCTTTACTATTTCACTTACTTGAACTAAGGTCTATTTATATAGTATCACGAATTTCTAAATTATTACTTATTTTTCACGATATATAATAAAAACCGATGAGCAGCAACAAACGCTGTCTTCATCGGTTATTTTTTATTCTTCTATTTCCTCATTTTCATCAGTGGCCTCTTCGTCTTCTTTTTCAACTTTTGCAACAGTTGCAACAAGTTCGTCATCCCCTAAACGAATTAAACGAACACCTTGAGTACTACGGCCAATTAATGAAATATCATTGACATCCATACGTATCAGCATACCGTTGATTGTAATAAGCATTAAATCTTCAGAACCATCAACAGTTTTAACAGCCACCATAGGACCATTTTTATCGGTAATTTGAATTGTTTTTAAACCAACGCCACCACGACTTTGTAAACGATACTCCTCTTCAGTTGTACGCTTACCATAGCCTTTTTCAGTAACGACTAAAATTTCTTGTCCAGGTTCGACGATTTCCATACCAACTACTTCATCGCCTTCTCGTAGCTTAATACCACGTACCCCACCTGCTGTACGTCCCATTGAACGGATATCATCCTCTTGGAAACGAACAAGCATACCGTCACGCGTTCCGATAATAACTTGCTTCATACCATCCGTTAAACGAACAGCAATTAAATCATCATCTTCTCGTAAACTAATAGCAATTAAGCCATTCGTACGGATATTTGCAAATTGAGATACAGGTGTACGCTTTGAAATACCTGTTTTCGTTGTAAAGATAAAGTAAGCATCCTTGTCAAATGAATCAACACGAATCATTGCCGTGACTTTCTCACCTTTATCGATATTCAGTAAGTTAACGATTGGTAAACCTTTCGCCGTGCGACCGTACTCCGGAATTTCGTAACCTTTAGCACGGAATACTTTCCCCTTAGACGTGAAGAATAAAATAGTATCGTGCGTAGATGTATTCATAAGGTGCTCGACGAAGTCATCCTCATTAGTTCCCATTCCTTGTACACCACGACCACCGCGCTTTTGACTGCGATATGTATTGGCAGCTAAGCGCTTAATATAACCATTATGCGTTAACGTAACAACTGAATTTTCTACAGGAATTAAATCCTCATCCTCAATCATTTCCATACCGCCAGATGTAATCTCTGTACGACGAGCATCATTGAAGCGCTCTTTCAGTTCTAATATTTCAGTGCGAATAATCTCAACAATTTTAGCTTCATCGGCTAAGATTGCTTTTAATTCAGCAATTAACACTTGTAACTCTTGATATTCTGCTTCAATTTTTTCTCGTTCTAAGCCACTTAAACGTACTAAACGCATATCTAAAATTGCTTGCGCTTGACGTTCAGATAAATTAAACCGTTCCATTAATTGCGGTTTAGCTTCCTCACCACTACGAGAACCGCGGATAATCGCAATAATTTCATCAATATGATCTAGGGCAATTCGTAAGCCCTCTAAAATATGAGCACGGTCTTCTGCTTTCTTTAAATCGAATTCAGTACGGCGGCGAATGATGACTTTTTGATGCTCTAAATAATGATACAGCATCTCTTTAATGCCCATTACTTTCGGTTGACCATTTACTAATGACAGCATATTAACACCAAAGCTTGATTGCATCGCTGTTTGCTTATAAAGATTATTTAACACGACATTTGCATTGGCATCTTTTCGTATTTCAATAACTACACGCATACCACGGCGGTCAGATTCATCACGTAAATTGGTAATGCCATCAATTTTCTTATCACGTACTAGCTCAGCAATCTTTTCAATTAATTTTGCCTTATTTACTTGGTAAGGTAATTCATGAATAAGAATTGTTTCTTTACCGTTTGACTTTTGTTCGATTTCTACTTTAGCTCGAATAATAATGGAACCACGGCCTGTTTCATAGGCACGGCGAATACCACTGCGTCCTAAAATCAATCCACCAGTTGGGAAATCCGGTCCTGGAATAATTTCCATCAATTCTTCCGTAGTAATTGCAGGATTTTCAGATAGTGCTAACACTCCATCAATCGTTTCCCCTAGATTATGTGGAGGAATGTTTGTTGCCATACCAACCGCAATTCCTGCCGCTCCATTTACTAATAAGTTTGGATAGCGACTTGGTAAAACAATCGGTTCTTTTTCAGAGCCATCATAGTTACCAGTATAGTCAATTGTGTTTTTATTAATATCTCGAAGCATTTCCATTGCAATACGAGACATACGCGATTCTGTATAACGCATCGCAGCTGCTCCGTCGCCATCAACAGAACCAAAGTTTCCGTGACCATCAACAAGCATGTAACGATAACTAAAATCCTGTGCCATACGTACCATGGCATCGTAAATTGAAGAGTCACCATGTGGATGGTACTTACCCATTACATCCCCAACGATACGTGCTGATTTTTTGTACGCTTTATCTGCTGTATTTCCTAACTCTTGCATGCCGTATAAAATACGACGATGAACTGGCTTTAATCCATCGCGTACATCTGGCAATGCACGCGAAACGATTACACTCATTGCATAATCGAGGAAGGATGTTTCGATTTCTTCTGTTATATTAACTCCTTTAACACCGGAGCGTTCTTGTTCTGACAAAGTGTAGACCTCCCCTCAAGAAAAATTAAATATCTAAATTAGCGTATACCGCATTTTCTTCAATAAATTGACGACGAGGTTCTACTTCATCGCCCATTAAGCGTTCGAAAGCTTCGTTCGCTTTAATTGCATCATCTAATTCCACTTGTAATAATGTGCGGTGCTCTGGATCCATTGTTGTATCCCACAGTTGCTCCGCATTCATTTCGCCAAGACCTTTGTAGCGTTGAACTACAGGCTTAGGCATGTTTGGCAATCGCTCTAAAATCTCTTGTAGCGCAATATCATCATAGCAATATTCAACATGCTTCCCTTGCTTCACTTGATAAAGTGGTGGCTGTGCAATATAAATATAACCAGCATCTATTAGAGGTCGTAAGAAACGGAAGAAGAATGTTAACAATAACGTACGGATGTGTGCTCCATCTACGTCGGCGTCCGTCATAATAATAATTTTATGATAACGTGCTTTTTCTAAATTAAATTCTTCCCCAATACCAGTACCGAAGGCTGTAATCATTGCTCGAATTTCAGCATTGGATAAGATTTTATCTAATCGTGCTTTTTCCACGTTTAAAATTTTACCACGTAAAGGTAAAATTGCTTGGAAGTGACGGTCACGGCCAGATTTCGCCGAACCACCGGCAGAGTCACCCTCTACAATGTAAATTTCACAGTCAGCTGGGTTTGTAGAAGAACAGTCAGCAAGTTTACCAGGTAAGCTTGATACTTCAAGTGCTGATTTGCGGCGTGTAAATTCGCGCGCCTTTTTCGCTGCCACACGTGCCCGAGCTGCCATTAAACCTTTATCGATAATTTTTCGCGCTACAGTTGGATTTTCTAACATGAAACGTTCAAAACCATCTGAAAATAACGCATTCGTAATTTGGCTTACTTCGGAGTTACCAAGCTTTGTTTTCGTTTGTCCCTCAAATTGAGGATCAGGGTGCTTAATAGATATAATCGCCGTTAACCCTTCGCGAACATCTTCACCTGTAAGGTTCGTATCAGCTTCTTTTAATAAGCCATTTTTACGCGCGTAATCATTGATAACACGCGTAAGTGCTGTTTTAAAGCCTGACTCATGTGTACCACCTTCATACGTATTGATGTTATTTGCGAACGAGAAAATATTCGATGAAAAACCAGCATTATATTGCATGGCGATTTCAATAGAAATACCGTCCTTTTCGCCAAGAACATCAATTGGCTCATGGATAGGCTCTTTAGACTTGTTCAAGTGCTCTACATAAGAACGAATACCACCTTCATAATGATATGTAGTGGAACGTATCTCATCTTCACGCTCATCTGCAATTGTAATTCGAATACCGCGATTCAAATAGGCTAATTCGCGAATACGATGTGCTAAAATATCGAATTCATATTCTGTTGTTTCTTTGAAAATTTCAGGATCTGCTTTGAAACGAGTAGTTGTTCCGTTATGATCTGTTTCGCCAATAACAGTTAACGCTTGTTTCGTTTGACCACGTTCAAACTTAATTTCGTGGATTTGTCCCTCGCGATGAACTTGAACAATTGTCTCAACTGACAAAGCATTTACTACTGATGCCCCTACACCATGAAGACCGCCTGATACTTTATAGCCCCCACCGCCGAATTTACCACCGGCATGGAGCACTGTCATAATGACTTCGACAGCTGGTTTACCCATCTTTTCTTGAATACTGACAGGAATTCCTCGACCATTATCTTCTACACGAATCCAATTGTCTTTTTCAATCGTAACTGAGATATCAGTACAAAAACCTGCAAGTGCTTCATCTATACTATTATCAACAATTTCCCATACTAAATGGTGAAGTCCTTTAGAGCTTGTTGAACCGATATACATCCCCGGTCTTTTTCGAACCGCTTCTAAACCTTCTAATACCTGTATTTGATCGGCTTCATACGCTTGATCTTGTAAACCTTCGTTTTCTATAGCCACGGCTTCCATCTACTCCTTCATAACATCATTGTGTGTAAATGAATGAACAGTCAACCGAGCTGACTATTACCATTCTTTTATAATCTAAAAAACTCCCTGGCTAACTTTCTTCAATCGCACCTTGTTTCACGTGGAACAGCTGAGCATGTTCCATCGTCTCATGATGAATTCCATCAACACTTGTAGTCGTTACAAAGGTTTGGACTTCACCTTGAATGGTATTTAATAAATGCGATTGGCGATAATCATCGAGTTCCGACAATACATCGTCTAAAAGTAGAATGGGTGTTTCATTTGTTTCTTGTTTAATTAACTCAATTTCGGCGAGCTTTAATGACAGAGCAGTTGTTCGTTGCTGCCCTTGAGAGCCATATGTTTGCACATCATAGCCATTTACTAAAAATTGTAAATCATCTCGATGTGGTCCAACCATCGTGACACCACGCTCAAATTCACGATTCTTTGCCTCTACTAACTTTTTAAGTAATAGATCTTCCATTTCACTAGCAGTCTGTCCTTTATCAATACCTGCTACAGTGCGGTATTTAATCATTAAAGTTTCCTTACCTTGTGAAATTCCTGCATGAATCGGCTCTGCCCACTCTTGTAATAAATCCATAAATTGAAATCTTTTTCGAATAATTTGGGTAGCTGCGTGAATATACTGCTCATTATAAACATCATACATCACGTCGTTTGTCATTATCTTACCCTGATTCATTTTCAAATAATGATTGCGTTGTTTTAAAATCTTTTGAAAGGTTAATAAATCATGTAAGTAGACGGGCGAAATTTGCCCAATCTCCATATCAATAAAACGTCGTCGTATTTGCGGGCTCCCTTTAACAACATTTAAATCTTCTGGCGCAAACATAACCACATTCATTTGACCAATATAATGACTAAGACGACTTTGTTCAATATGATTAATTTTACCCTTTTTGCCCTTTTTCGTAATGGTAAGCTCTATTGGTAAAATACCGTGCCTTTTTTGAACGGCCCCTTCTATTTTACCATAGTCTGAATCCCAACGTATCAATTCTTTATCGTTCGTCGTGCGATGTGATTTAGCCATCGCTAATACGTAGATGGATTCCATCACATTCGTTTTCCCTTGGGCATTTTCACCAATAAATACATTTATTTTTGGAGAGAATTTTAACGTTAACGCATCATAGTTGCGGTAATTTGTAAGTTTTAACTGCTCAATATGCATAATTTATTGTCCAGTGGGCCCAACAATTCGGAACCGGCCACATCCAGGAATATTTACAACATCTCCGTTACGTAATTTGCGACCACGGCGATCATCTACCTCGCCATTTACGTAAACATCATTTTCGTGTAAAAACCATTTTGCCATACCGCCTGAGCTAATGGCATCAGTCATTTTTAAAAGTTGCCCTAACGTGACAAACTCTACATCGATTTCAATGTCTTTCATAGCTGTGTTACCCTCCAAATACAGAATGTCTATCTCTCTATCATACCTAAAAATGCTTCATAAGTAAAAAAAGATAGCCGCAACGAGCGACTATCCCAAAGTTTATCAAAGCAAGTGAACATAACTTAAAACCCAATTTATTCTATATAATACAATCGTTGGAAATTAGATGATTAATATGTGCGAACTGGTAAAATTAGTTGCAGAATTGCATCATCATGAACAGAGCGTAAAATAAATGGTCTCATCGCACCAGTAAATTGAATAACCACATCTTGACCATCAATTGCTTTCAATGCTTCCATCATGTATTTAGCGCTAAAGGAAATTTTTAAGTTATCCCCTTCTAATGCTTCCACAGGTATTTCTTCTTGTACTTTACCTATCTCTGGAGAATTCGATGAAACTTCAACCGCTTGACTATCTAAAATTTCGAAGCGCACGACATTATTACGATCTCCTCGTGCGACAAGTGATGCACGATCAATTGCTTGTAATAAAGCTTTACCGTTAATTGTTACATTTGTTTGATATTCTTCTGGAATTAAACGTGATGTATCTGGGTAGTTCCCTTCAAGTAAACGAGAGAAGAATAATACATCTCCTGTTTTAAATAATACTTGCTGACTTGTAATAACAATTTGGACAAGATTTGTAGAATCTTCTAACACCTTATTTAACTCATTTAAACTTTTACCAGGAATAACTACACTATGTTCAACTTCAGGTAAATCTTCTAACTGTACTTTACGTCTTGCTAAACGGTGGCTATCTGTTGCAACACAGATTAATGTTTCGTTTTTAATCTGCCAGTTTACACCTGTCAACACGGGTCTGCTTTCAGAAGTCGCCACTGCGAATACTGTTTCACGGATAATTGATTTTAGTAAGTCTGCAGGAATAGTAAATTTTTGATCCTCCGTTAATTCGGGTAATAAAGGATATTCAGCAGCATCAGAGCCAATTAAATGGAATTCTGATTTTCCAGAACGAATATGCGTTTGGAAACCTGTCGTTACTTGAATTTCAACCTCGTTTGTCGGCAATTTACGCACAATTTCATTGAACATACGTGCTTGTACAACGATTGAACCCGTTTCCGCAATGTGAATAATTTGTTGCCCATCTTCTTCTACTGGGATAAATGTTTGAATTGTAATATCTGCATCACTACCAGTTAGACGAATTCCTTCGTTTGTTACATCAATTTTAATCCCCGTTAATATCGGAATTGTTGTTTTAGAACTTACGGCTTTCATGACATCATTTAAACCTTCTAGTAAACGGTCACGTAAAATATCAAATTTCATTTGTTTTCCCTCACATATTTATATTATTTATTTATTAAATATAAAAAGATATAGTAATAGGTCCTGTGGATTTGTGGATAAGTGCTTCTAGGTGAATAAAATCAGTCTATCCACATGTAGATAGACTGTGTATAAGTTTGTGTTTAAAAATTAGAGTTGTCCACAAGTTTATTTCCCTAGCATGCTACGAATTTGTTTAATATCTTGTTGCAGTTGAACGTCATTTTTCAACAAAGAAGATATTTTTTCATGCGCATGGATAACAGTAGTATGATCACGACCACCAAACTCTTCGCCAATTTTCGGCAGCGAGAAATCTGTTAATTCGCGTGATAAAAACATCGCAACTTGTCGAGGAAAGGCGATTAGTTTTGTTCGCTTTTTAGCTGAAAAATCTTCTAAACGAATATTAAAGTGCTCTCCTACGGCATTTTGAATGTCTAAAATTGTCACAGTTCTAGGTTTTGCATTAGGAATGATATCTTTTAATGCTTCAGCAGCTAATGTAGCTGTAATATCCTTGTTCACTAACGAAGAGTAAGCTACGACACGAATAAGCGCACCTTCAAGCTCCCGGATATTGGAGTCAATCTGGTTCGCGATATAGAGCATGACTTCGTTTGGTACATCCAAACCGTCCGCTTTTGCTTTTTTTCGTAGAATAGCGATACGCGTTTCTAAATCTGGAGGTGCTATATCTGTAATTAGCCCCCACTCAAATCGAGATCGTAAGCGATCCTCTAAAGTAGGTATTTCCTTAGGTGGACGGTCACTTGATATGACAATTTGTTTTGATTCCTCGTGCAATGTGTTAAAAGTATGGAAAAATTCTTCTTGAGTCGATTCTTTTCCAGCAAGGAATTGAATATCATCAATTAGCAGCACATCTACATTACGGTATTTGTTGCGAAAATCGAGTGCTTTATTATCGCGAATAGAGTTAATAAATTCATTTGTAAACTTTTCTGATGATAAGTACACGACTTTTGCGTTTGGATTATGCTCTAACACATAATGGCCAATTGCGTGCATTAAATGCGTTTTGCCAAGCCCTACGCCCCCATATATAAAGAATGGGTTATAAGCCTTTGCAGGGGCTTCAGCAACAGCTAACGATGCAGCATGTGCGAAGCGGTTTCCAGAGCCAATAACAAACGTATCAAATGTATATTTCGGATTTAACATCCCTGGTGAAATATCATGATGGTCGTTATTTTTTGCTTGGATAATCGGCGCTGGTAAGTCAAAATCGTCCGAATCCTGGTTTTTTTGAACAACAAATTTAATAAGCAAGTCTTCGCCTGTTAGCTCCGTTAATATACCTGTAATCAAATGAATATAATGATTTTCAAGCCAGTCTCGAGCAAACGAATTTGGCGCCGCTATAGTCACGGTCGAACCACTTCCATTGTAAGAAAGTAATTTAGTAGACTTTAGCCACGTTTCGAAGCTTGGTTTAGAAATTTTTTGTTCAACTTGAGCCAGGACATTATTCCATAATTCTTCTAAATGTTCCAAGCTGCTATTCTCCTTTACAGTTCAATACATATACAGCAATAAAAAAATAGAGTGCATTTATGTGATAAGTAAATACGTTCATTTTACGACTAATCCACAAAATCACAAGTTGTGGATAATACTTAACCAAAGGCTGTGATAAAAATTATCCACAGCATATCAACAGTTGTGGATAAAAGATTAGTTCGTTTGAGTTTTCAACAAAGTGAAGCACAGTAATCGTATCAGAAAAACAAAGCTATTTCAATAGTTTATGAAACTTATCCACATAACTTTGATTTACTCACTTTCAAGTTGTCCACAAGCACTGCTTATGTGAAAAAGCTGTAGATAACAGTTGTGGATAAAAAATAATGCAAAAAATACTATACACAAGTCTGTGTAAAAAAAACAAGTATTCTGTGGATAATTTAAAAGAGAGAAAAGGTAAACATAGAATTGGCGATTTGGAAAGAAATTTATAAAATACATTGACAAAATAGCTAATTACTTTATATAATATGCAGGTCTGTATGTTGAAAAATTCAACTTTCATTCAGGAGGTGTCTATATACAATGAAACGTACTTACCAACCAAAGAAACGTAAGCACAGCAAAGTTCACGGTTTCCGCGCACGTATGAGCACGAAAAACGGTCGCAAAGTTCTTGCTGCTCGTCGTCGTAAAGGAAGAAAAGTTTTATCAGCATAAAATAAGTCCACTGAGCCACATCAGTGGTCTTTTTTTTCTTTATTTTTTGAAGCCGTTAAGGATCAAAAGAATAATTCAGTAGCAGGTGAAAGTAATGAAAAAACGCCAACGAGTGAAAAAGAATGAGGATTTTCAAAAGGTGTTTAAAAAGGGGAAATCTTTCGCGAATCGTCAGTTTGTCGTTTATTTTTTGCCGAAAGAGGGACAAACAGAATTTCGTGTAGGGTTATCTGTTAGTAAGAAGCTTGGGAATGCGGTAACACGCAACCAAATTAAACGTTATATTCGACAAAGTATTCATGAGTTAAAAGATGAATTAAAGACGAATATGGACTATGTTATTATCGCCAGACATCCGGCGGCCACTATGGATTTTCATGAAGTGAAACAAAGTTTGCAGCATGTACTACGAATTGCTAGAGTATTGAAGAAATCGTAAGACATTCAGCAACCAAAGTGGCGATAAAGTACACTTTTAAAAGGTTCTACAATAACTTATGTAAATGTAGATAGTCCCTTTACTGCATGAGCACATTTTAATTGGCATATTTAGTAGAGTGAAAGCTAATTTGCATGATAAAATAACTGATAACTTTATTCAGTTGAAAAAATAAAATTGAATAGAGACAATGCATATAGATTTTAGAAAAGTGAATAGTATTTGTAGGGGGAAGACGGTTGAAAAAACAACTTTGGGTAATTTTGTCGCTAGTATCAGTAGCATTACTACTATCTGGGTGTACAGAATTTAACGAACCAATATCCAAAGATAGCCAAGGCTTCTGGAATGAATTCATTGTTTGGCCGTTAGTATCAGCGATAAAATATTTTGCTGATTTACTTGGTACGTATGCATGGGGGATTATTGCAGTAACAATTATTATTCGTTTAGCAATTCTTCCATTGATGATTAAACAGACAAAGAGCTCGAAAAAAATGCAAGAAATTCAGCCAAAATTGAAGGAATTGCAGAAGAAGTATGCTTCTAAGGATGCACAAACACAGAAACAGTATCAGCAAGAAATGATGAAGCTGATGAGTGAGTCAGGTGTAAACCCAGTTGCTGGATGTTTACCAGTAATCATTCAAATGCCAATTTTATATGGTTTTTATCACGCAATTAGTCGAATGAACGCTACAGCTGCTTTTGATTTAGGAAATTTCTTTATCTTCCCATTAGCAGATCCTGCGCCAGCTTTAGCAATAATCGCTGGTATTATGCAATTTTTCGTATTACGTACGGGCCCAGCAATGGACAACCCTCAGATGAAAATTATGATTTACATTATGCCATTCATGATTATCGGTTTTGGTATGGCATTACCAGCTGCATTATCACTTTATTGGGTAATCGGGAACATTATCTCGATTCTTCAAAACCTGTATATTTATAAACCTTGGCAAAACAACAAAACACAACCTGCTCAAAATGGAGGGGCTAAAAAGTGAAACAACTTACGCAAATAGGCGCAACAACACAAGAAGCGATCTCATTGGCGTTACAGAAACTTGGCAAAACCCGTGAACAAGTAGATGTTGAAGTTTTACAAAAAGGTAAAAAAGGATTTTTAGGTTTTGGAGCACGTTCTGCAGAAGTGCGTGTGACTGTAAAAGAAATACAAGCTCGTCCAACTACAGAAATAGTAAAAGTAGCTGAGCAAGACGAAACGGCTAAAGAACAATTGAATGAGCAAAAAGTAGTGGATGACGTTGCAAAATTAAGTTCACAAGTTTCGGAACAACCAATGGACATCGAAGCTGTTCAACAAGCCATTAAAGAGGAAGAAGATAACACTGTAAATCCAATTGAAGAAGCAAAAGCTTATATAGTAAGTATAGCGGAGCAATTGGGAATTCAAGATCTCGACATTGAAACGGCCCGTGAAGGTAAATATGTGCTGTTTCAATTGAAAAGTGAGAAGGCTGCACTACTTATAGGGAAACGCGGTCAAACGTTAAATTCTTTACAACAATTAACACAACTCGTTTTAAATAAAACCGCTAAACAGTTCTTAATGGTGAAATTAGACGTAGAAAACTATCGTGAACGTCGACAACAAGCCTTAGAGCAACTGGCGGATCGTATGGCTGACAAGGCACTTCGGTTAAATCAACGTGTGGCATTTGAACCGATGCAATCATACGAAAGAAAAATTATTCATAATCAATTAGCGAATCGTCTGGATATAGAAACATATTCAGAAGGCACAGAACCAAACCGCTATTTAGTTATTGAACCAGTAAAGAACGCATAGACTTTCTTTACGTAAAGGCATACAGACATATGCTAAAAAACCGGTCATTTTATCGTTATGATAAGGTGACCGGTTTTTACTGTCTGAAAAACAGGAAGATTATGAAGCAGTGCGACAAGTCGTAATATGTCGGATATTGAACGTTTAAAGTGAAAATGATGAGGGATAAGTAAATTTTTATTTATCCACAAATGGAAATGATCCTTACTTTAGATTTTATCGAAAATATGTTAGTCTAAGATGTTAGAAAGTGTTGATCGGTTTTATTTATCCACATGTGGATAACGTTAAGGAGGTAATAAAATGGAGTTCGATACAATTGCTGCGATATCCACACCGATGGGTGAAGGAGCTATTGCCATAGTTCGCTTAAGTGGTGATGAAGCAGTAGCTATTGCAGATAAGATTTTTAAATCGCCTGGTGGAAAAAGTTTAAAGAAGCAGGCTTCACATACAATTCATTATGGACACTTAGTCGATCCTAAAACAAATGAGGTAGTAGAAGAAGTAATGCTATCGTTAATGCGAGGACCAAAAACGTTCACGCGTGAGGATGTAATAGAGATCAACTGCCATGGAGGACTCGTTTCAGTTAATCGCGTATTAAAATTAGCATTAACAAATGGGGCAAGATTGGCAGAGCCAGGTGAATTTACAAAACGTGCGTTTTTAAATGGGCGTATTGATTTATCACAGGCAGAAGCGGTGATGGATTTAATTCGAGCGAAGACAGATCGTGCGATGAATGTTGCACTTGGTCAAATGGATGGGAAATTATCTCGCCTTATCGGAGATTTGCGCCAAGCATTGCTAGAGACTTTAGCGCAAGTAGAGGTTAATATAGATTATCCAGAGTATGATGATGTAGAAGAAATGACAGTGCCCGTATTACTTGAAAAATGTACATGGGTACGCAATGAAATCATTAAACTTTTACAAACATCCTCTCAGGGCAAAATTTTACGTGAAGGCTTATCGACTGTTATTTTAGGGCGACCAAATGTAGGGAAATCTTCACTTTTAAATAGTTTAGTGCAAGAAAATAAAGCAATTGTGACAGATATTGCAGGTACAACTCGTGATATTATAGAAGAGTACGTAAATGTACGTGGGGTACCACTTCGTTTAGTCGATACAGCCGGCATTCGTGAAACAGAAGATATTGTGGAGCGAATTGGCGTTGAACGTTCTCGTGAGGCGTTACGTGGCGCAGACTTAATTTTATTCGTACTAAATTATGCGGATGAATTAACGATTGAGGATGAACGTCTATTTGAAACAATTGAGGCGATGGATTATATCGTCATTGTCAATAAAACCGATTTACCGCAAAAAATTGATTTAGCCCGTGTAAAAGCATTAGCAGGTAGTCATCGTATTGTGACAACTTCTCTTTTACAAGAAGAGGGAATAGCAGAGTTAGAGGAAGCAATAGCTGCATTATTCTTCGAGGGTCAAATTGAAGCGGGCGATTTAACATATGTATCGAATGCACGTCATATTGCATTACTCCATCAAGCCCAAGCGACGGTAGAGGACGCACTAGCTGCAGCACAGGCTGGTGTACCTGTTGATATGGTGCAAATAGATGTAACAAGAACTTGGGAGATACTTGGTGAAATTATTGGAGATACGGTGCAAGAAAGCCTTATCAATCAACTATTTTCACAGTTCTGTTTAGGGAAATAATTCTACTAGAGAAGGGAAGATACGAGCATGCCAACACAATATGAGGCAGGCACGTTTGATGTGATTGTTATAGGGGCAGGACATGCAGGTTCAGAAGCTGCATATGCTGCTGCTAAAATGGGTGCCAACACGCTCATGCTAACAATCAACTTAGATATGATTGCATTTATGCCATGTAACCCATCGATCGGTGGCCCTGCAAAAGGGATTGTCGTTCGTGAAATTGACGCACTAGGTGGGTTAATGGGGAAAGTTATAGATAAAACGCATATTCAAATGCGTATGTTAAATACAGGAAAAGGTCCAGCTGTTCGTGCATTACGCGCCCAAGCGGACAAAGTACTCTACCAACACGAAATGAAACGTGTGTTAGAAGAAAATGAAAATTTAACAATTCACCAAGCAATGGTAGAAGAGCTTATTATAGAAGATGGCGAAGTAAAAGGTGTAATTACACAAATTGGCGCAATTTATCGTGCCAAGACAGTAGTTGTAACAACCGGTACATTCCTACGTGGTGAAATTATTATTGGGGACATGAAATATTCAAGCGGTCCTAATAACCAACAGCCTTCCATTCGCTTAGCGGATAATTTAAAAGAATTAGGTTTTGACCTTGTACGCTTTAAAACAGGTACACCACCTCGTGTAAATAGCCGTACAATTGATTATTCAAAAACGGAAATACAACCAGGAGATGATGTACCACGTGCATTTAGCTTTGAAACAACTGAATTTATCATGGACCAACTGCCATGTTGGCTAACATATACAAGCCCTCAAACACATGAAATTATTGAGGCAAATTTACATCTTTCACCGATGTACTCAGGTATGATTAAAGGAACAGGCCCGCGCTATTGTCCTTCAATCGAAGATAAAGTCGTACGATTTAATGATAAGCCACGCCACCAAATTTTCTTAGAACCAGAAGGTCGCAATACAAGAGAAGTGTACGTCCAAGGTTTATCGACAAGCTTACCTGAACATGTGCAACATCGTTTGTTAAAATCCATTCCAGGATTAGAACAAGCTGAAATGATGCGTGCAGGTTACGCAATCGAATACGATGCTATCGTTCCAACACAATTATGGCCAACATTGGAAACAAAACGCATTAAAGGTTTATATACAGCCGGTCAAATTAACGGAACATCTGGCTATGAAGAAGCAGCTGCTCAAGGTTTGATGGCGGGTATGAACGCTGCTGCCAATGTCCTTGGTAAAGAAGAACTGATTTTAAGTAGATCAGAAGCTTACATCGGTGTATTAATCGACGATTTAGTAACAAAAGGTACAAATGAGCCCTATCGTCTCCTAACATCTCGTGCTGAATATCGTTTACTACTTCGTCATGACAATGCCGATTTACGTTTAGTTGAACGTGCATATAAAATGGGCATGATATCACAGCAACGTTATGAACAATTCATGGAGAAAAAAGCGTTAATTGAAAATGAAATTGCACGCCTTCGTGAAGTAATCATTAAACCAAATGAAACAACACAAGCTGCCATTCGCTCTGTAGGTGGTAGTGAACTGAAAGATGGTATACGTGGTGCCGATTTATTAAAACGTACGGAAATGCATTATGATTTAGTGTCTTCGTTAATACCAGCTGAAATTGAATTTTCTGATGAAGTGAAAGAACAAATTGAAATTCAGCTAAAATATGAAGGTTATATTGAAAAAGCATTGCAACAAGTTGAAAAGCTTCATAAAATGGAAAATAAAAAAATTCCAGAGAACATTGATTATGATGCCATTTCAGGTCTTGCAACAGAAGCACGACAAAAATTAAAACAAGTAATTCCGCTTTCCATTGCACAGGCGTCTCGAATTTCAGGGGTAAACCCTGCAGATATTTCGATTCTACTTGTTTACATTGAACAAGGGAAAATCGCACGTGTAAGTGGCGAATAATAGCGCAACAACAAAGTGAATAAGAGGCGGGCATACCATTGTGCCCGCTTCCTATTTTTAAGGCTATGTTATCCTTCAACGTTTTGTTATTTGCGTCCAAACAAATATTGAGCCATTTTTTAAAGGAGACCTTACATGAACGAACAACAATTTATTGAGGCATTGAAGGACAAGGGGATTGAACTTTCTGACAAGCAACTAGCACAGTTCAAAAAGTATTTTGAACTGCTTGTCGAGTGGAATGAAAAGATGAACCTAACAGCAATCACAGATTGTGAAGGTGTCTATCTAAAACATTTCTATGATTCTATTAGTGCCTCATTTTATTTTGATTTTACACAGGTAACAACCGTTTGTGATGTAGGAGCTGGAGCTGGTTTCCCTAGTATTCCAATTAAAATCTGCTTCCCACATTTACAAGTAACAATTGTAGATTCTTTAAATAAACGCATTACATTTTTAAATCATTTAAGTGAAGAATTACAGTTAGATCATATGCATTTTGTCCATGCCCGTGCAGAGGAATTTGGTCAAAATATCAAATATCGTGAACAATTTGATGTTGTAACAGCCCGTGCAGTAGCTCGCTTGTCTGTACTATCAGAATTATGTGTACCACTAGCAAAACAGGGTGGTTACTTTGTTGCGTTAAAGGCTGCGGCAGGTCCAGAAGAATTAAAAGATGCCAAAAAAGCATTGGTCACTTTAGGTGTTACATTAAAAGAAGAATATTCTTTTACTTTACCTGTTGAAGAAAGTGAACGTACTTTATATGTTTTTGATAAAATAAAAGGAACGCCAAAAAAATATCCGCGTAAGCCTGGTGTACCAAATAAAACACCTATTCAATAATTAGTGTTTCATGTGAAACTTCTCAAACTGGAAAAATATTTTCTCTAGTTTGAGCATACATACTAGTTATGGATGGTTCACGCAAATGACATCTATGAACTATATACATTTTAGGAAATATAATAAATAATAATAGAATGAGACAGAGCAAGATAGTTACTTAAAGGTGGTGCCACTTGGATGAAAAGTCCTTTTTCACGTTTTTTTGGAGGCGGAAATAAAGCAGAGCCTATTGTGGAAAATGAAGTAGAACAAGCAGAGGCGGTTCGTACAACAGAAGAGGTCATTAAGCTTCCAATCGATCAAATTGTACCAAACCGTTTTCAGCCACGTACTATTTTTGATGACGAAAAAATTGAAGAATTATCTAGAACCATTCATACCCATGGTGTGATTCAACCAATTGTTGTACGTAGCACAGCAAACAATCAATATGAAATCATCGCCGGTGAGCGTCGTTACCGCGCAATGAAAAAGCTGCAATGGACAGAAGTTCCTGCGATTGTACGGAATTTAACGGATAAGGAAACAGCATCAATTGCATTAATTGAAAACCTTCAACGTGAAGAGTTAACGGCAATTGAAGAGGCAGTGGCCTACCAAAAATTATTAGAGCTTCATGAGCTAACACAAGAAGCTCTTGCCCAACGACTAGGAAAAGGACAATCCACGGTAGCCAATAAATTACGTCTATTAAAGCTTCCTGAAGAAGTGCAGCAAGCTATATTAAAGCGTCAAATTTCTGAAAGACATGCACGTGCACTAATTGCTATTAAAGATCAAACATTACAATTAGAGGTTTTGTATCAAGCGATTGAGCATGATTGGAATGTTCGCCAATTAGAAGAGCACATCCATGCATTGTTGCATCCAGAAGCGGTGGATCAAGAAGAAGCGATTCCTAAAAAAGTGAAGCCGAAAAGAAAAGCAATAAGTAAAGATGTTCGTATAGCCTTAAATACGATTAAACAATCACTATCAATGGTGACGAAAAGTGGTATAACGGTTAAGACAGAAGAAGAAGACACAGAAGAATACTATCAAATTACAGTGAAAATACCTAAAAAGAAGAAATCTTAATTTATTTTAATTATATTAAAAAAGTAATTTGTGCGGTTTTATATGTGGAATACAGGGGAGGATCTTAGAAATAAATCTAAGATGCCTCCTTTTTTGTATATATTCTTAATATTTTATACAACTCTGTTGAGTTTTTTTGATAGAATGATAAGTAAGATAACGGTATTGAACAATGATTTTACAAATGGATTTGTCAAAGCAAACTTTGATAGATGAAAGCAGGTGCTTTTAAATGGGTAGAATTATAGCAATCGCCAATCAAAAGGGTGGCGTAGGTAAAACAACAACATCGGTCAATTTAAGCGCTTGTCTAGCATATTTAGGAAAAAAAGTGCTATTGATTGATACAGATCCACAGGGCAATACAACAAGTGGACTGGGCATTAATAAAGGGGAAATACAAAGTTGTATTTATGATGTACTAATCGATGACGAAAACGTTGAAAATGTCGTCCAACAAACAAATGTTGAAAATCTATATATCGTCCCTGCGACCATTTCTTTAGCGGGAGCAGAGATTGAATTAGTTTCAACGATTTCTCGTGAAGTACGCTTAAAGCATGCACTTCAAGATATTAAAGAAGACTATGACTATATTATTATTGATTGCCCACCCTCATTAGGGCTACTAACAATTAATGCGTTAACTGCGTCTGATGCACTGATAATTCCTGTGCAATGTGAATATTATGCATTAGAAGGGTTAAGTCAATTATTATCGACTGTGCGTTTAGTGCAAAAGCATTTGAATCAGCAGTTATATATTGATGGCGTATTATTAACAATGCTTGATGCAAGAACCAATTTAGGGTTACAAGTAATTGATGAAGTGAAAAAATATTTTCAAGATAAAGTATATAAAACGATTATTCCTCGTAACGTACGATTAAGTGAGGCTCCAAGTCATGGACAGCCTATTATTATTTATGATGCAAAATCAAGAGGTGCTGAAGTTTATTTAGAGATGGCGAGGGAAGTGATAAAAAATGGCTAAAGGTTTAGGAAAAGGTATTGGTGCGCTATTTCCAGGAGAATCGTTAGAACAAAGTGAAAAAGTAGAAGAACTACAACTAAAGCTAATAGTCGCAAATCCATTTCAGCCTCGTAAAATATTCGATGAAGAAACATTACAAGAATTAGCTGATTCAATTCAGGAACACGGTATTTTACAACCAATTGCTGTACGGAAAAAGGGACAAAAATATGAAATTGTAGCAGGAGAACGGCGTTATAGAGCGGCACAGTTAGCAGGCTTAGAATTATTGCCAGCGATTGTTAAAGAGCTGACGGACTCACAAATGATGGAGCTTGCTATTTTAGAAAATTTACAACGTGAAGATTTAACAGTTATTGAAGAGGCAGAAGCATACCAAAGTTTAATGGAAAACTTACATCTAACACAGGAGGAGTTATCTAAACGCTTAGGTAAGAGTAGACCGCATATTGCGAATCATGTTCGTTTATTAGCTTTGCCAGAGGATGTTCGCGCGTTGATGAATGAAGGTATATTATCAATGGGACAAGGACGTGCCTTACTTGGTTTAAAAAATAAAAGAAGAATCCCAGAAGTTGCACGCAAGATTATTAAACAAGGCTTGAATGTGCGTCAGGTAGAAATTTTGGTGCAAAATTTAAATGAAGAAGTTTCACGTGAAACATCGCAACCGAAGAAGAAGGATATTTTTGTTGTAGCGAAAGAATCGCAATTACGGGATTATTTCGGTACAAACGTCCAAATTAAAAAGGCCAATAACAAAGGTAAAATTGAAATTGAATTTTACTCAGAAGATGATTTGGAACGTATTTTGGAAATATTAAACATTCAAGAAGATGATTAGTAGTCCACTAATGTAATTAGAGCGCCAATATACTAGGCGCTCTCTATTTTTCTAGAGAGAAGGTAGGCCTTTTTGTGGTAATTTTAGGAGCATTAATTAATGCACTGTTGATTATAGTCGGTGCATTGGTGGGGCGCATTTTTAAAAATATTCCTGAGTCGATGAAAGCTTCTGTATTATCGATTATTGGCTTATCTGTCGCGCTTTTAGGAATCAAAATGGGCTTCGAGAGTAATAATTTTATTATATTAGTGGTAAGTTTAGTAGTAGGAACTGTGATTGGAGAATGGCTAGATTTAGATAAGCAAATGAATCGACTTGGTCAGTGGATTGAATCACTTTTTAGTAAAAGACGTACGAATGACAATCAAATTAATATTGCAGAAGGCTTTGTAACTGCATCATTAATATTTGTTGTTGGCTCAATGGCAATCATAGGTGCACTTGATAGCGGGCTACGACAGGATCATAATGTCTTAATAACAAAAGGTATTATTGATGGTTTTACATCGATTATTTTAGCTTCTACTTTAGGTATTGGCGTATTATTATCAGCCGTTCCAGTATTTGTATACCAAGCGGTAATTGCCATTTTTGCAGGCGTCATCAGTGCATATATCCCAGATGACGCCCTACAGATGTTCATTACAGAAATGACATCAGTAGGTGGTGTTATGATTTTAGCGATAGGGTTAAATATAGCAGGCCTAACAAAGATCAAGGCTGCTAACTTGTTGCCGGGTATTGTCGTTGTCGGCATCATGGTTGCCATCATCTATCCTTTTCAATGAGTAGCGATGTGCAGCAAGCAGTAAAGCTCTTGAAAGCTTTTCAGCCATAGCATAAGAGATATGCAGTCGCGTATTTTGTAACACGAGCATTTCCATAAAGCCTCCAATATTGACGATTCCTTTAACGGAAATGTCACCAATTGGGGGCAATTCTTTTTTTACTGCTTTCCCAGGCAATATTGGCCCGTTCTGCACTGCAATATGTCCAACGTTTTGTTCACTACCTAGACATGCATCAATCGCAATAATAAAAGGTTTCGTAGTATGATGGTGTAACTGCTGTATGGTTGAATCTAAGTTGAGGGCATGCAATGGATTTTCTAAAGTTCCTACAACTTCATAAGGGAAGCTAACAGACTTTTTCAAAAAACTACCTGTTAATGGCCCTAATGTATCCCCAGTACAACGATCACTTCCGATACAACAAAAAATAAGACGTTCATGATGAAAAGGAATATACTCTAAAAATAATGTACTCAATTGCCAAACAGCATTTTTACTTTCGTGATGAAGCGAATAGGGCAGTACTAAATTTGGAATAGTATTCATAAAAAAACTCACTTTCATTTTTATTTGGAGGAAGTGCTCAATTTTTATGCAGTATACGCAAATTTTTAACAAGTTATTCAAGAGGTGGTAATAATGGAATTCAACACAAGAGTAATGCAGAAAAAATGGGATCAACTGACGTCGGAGGCCTTTTGGGATCGGGTTATCGATGCAACGATTGAAATTACCTTAATCCTTATTGCATCGTGGTTAGCTGTACGATTAGGTAAAAAATTTATTAAAAAAGTATTTTTACTCCGTATGCGCTCACCATTAAATCATTCAGAGCGCCGACAACGAACAATTGCAAGGTTATTACAAAGTGTTATTTCGTATGTTGTCTATTTTTCGGCAATTATAGCTATTCTTTCTTCACTCAACATTAAGGTAGCAGGCTTACTTGCAGGGGCGGGAATCGTCGGTTTAGCTATCGGGTTTGGTGCGCAAAGTTTAGTAAAGGACGTGATTACAGGGTTCTTTATTATTTTTGAAGACCAATTCGGTGTAGGGGATTATATTAAAATAAACGCAGCGGAAGGAACGGTTGTAGAAATAGGATTACGAACAACAAAGATTAATGGTGCTACTGGGGAGCAATTTATTATTCCAAATGGTGCAATTGGAGAGGTTATTAACTACTCTATCAATAACTCGAAAATTTTTATAGATTTACAAATGACGACCGATGCAAATTTCGAAAAAGCAGAAGGGCTTATTAAAAAGTATTTAGAAACACTACCTGATATTCATAAAGAGCTAGTGGCAGTACCTACCTTTTTAGGTGTCCAAAATGTAAAGGGAACAGAAGTAACGATTCGCATTGCTGCTGAAACATTGCCACAACAACAATATGGCGTAGCTCGAACAATTCGCCGTGATGTGACACAATTATTTGAGGAACATGATATTCCTATGGCGTATCCTAAAATGATGTTATATGGTGGAAATGGAAAAGATGATGGGAGAAGTGAATAATATGGAAGCGAAAAAATTTGATCTAAATGATATTGTCGAAATGAAAAAACAACATCCATGTGGTACAAATGAGTGGAAAATTATTCGAATGGGTGCAGATGTGCGCATTAAATGCGAAGGGTGTCAGCACAGTGTGATGATTCCGCGTCGGGAATTTGAGAAAAAAATGAAGAAAATCATAAAGCGTGCAAGTGAAGTCTAGCTTTTTGTGTATTAGACTTTTTATGGGCGAATCAATATAATAGATAGGGTTATAAAGAAAACTTTAACTTGCTTCAACAGAAGTTCCCTGCCCTTAGGTAGGGAATACCAACTATGCACTTAAATTCATGGGGGATTTCAATCCCGATTGCTTCAAGTGAATTGCCCCAGCGAATGGACAGATTTATAGAGAAACTTTTTGACAAGGAAGCTCGAAAGAAAAATCTGGACAAAATGACGTAGGGTGTAATTGCTTGTGTCGGTCTCCTTCATTACGGATTAGGCGTTAGAGTGTCATAATACTGTGGTTTAACAGGAACAAAATTGAACTGATTATAGAAAGGTTGTGTCCATTTATGGCATTAACAGCTGGAATCGTTGGTTTACCTAACGTTGGAAAATCAACATTATTTAACGCAATTACAAAAGCGGGCGCTTTGGCTGCCAACTATCCATTCGCAACAATTGATCCAAACGTAGGTATTGTTGAAGTACCAGATGCACGTTTAGACAAACTAACAGAGTTAGTAATACCGAAAAAGACAGTGCCAACAGCATTTGAATTTACTGATATTGCAGGTATCGTAAAAGGTGCTTCTAAAGGAGAAGGCTTAGGAAACAAATTCCTTGCACATATTCGTGAAGTAGATGCAATCTGCCAAGTAGTACGTTGCTTTGTAGATGAAAATATTACACACGTGTCAGGTGCGGTAAATCCAATTGATGACATTGAAGTAATTAATTTAGAGCTAGCACTTGCTGATTTAGAATCAGTGGATAAACGTTTACAACGCGTAAGCAAAATGGCAAAACAAAAAGATAAAGAAGCGATGGTGGAAGAACCGATTCTTCTAAAAATCAAAGCTGAATTAGAAAACGGACGACCTGCTCGTGCTGCTGAACTTTCAGAGGACGAACTAAAAGTGATTAAAGGTCTTCACTTATTAACGATTAAACCAATGCTTTATGTTGCCAATGTTTCAGAAGACGAAGTGGCAGATGCAGATAATAATGAATATGTTCAAAAGGTACGTGAATATGCATCAGCTGAAGGTGCACAAGTCATTACAATTTGTGCAAAAATTGAAGAAGAAATTTCTGAGCTTGACGATGAAGAAAAAACGATGTTCTTAGAAGAACTAGGCATTAAAGAATCAGGTTTAGATCAACTAATCCGTACTTCATATGATTTACTAGGTCTTGCCACATACTTCACAGCTGGAGTCCAAGAAGTACGTGCATGGACATTCCGTAAAGGCATGAAAGCACCACAATGTGCTGGTATTATTCATACAGACTTTGAGCGTGGATTTATTCGTGCAGAAACAGTTGCTTTCGATGATTTAGTAGAAGCAGGCTCACAAGCTGCTGCGAAAGAAGCGGGGAAAGTACGTCTGGAAGGTAAAGAATATATTGTACAAGACGGCGATATCATGTTATTCCGCTTTAACGTTTAATTTAAAATTACCATTATGAATGTAAGCAATTCTCATGAAATACAAACAGAACTTAGTTTATATTCATAAAAACATAATAGGCTATCTCCTAGCGAATCTTTTCATGTTTGGGATAGCCTATTTTTGGTTATATAGATATCAGAATTTTCAATTTCTAAAGGGGGATATTATGAACATAGTAGAAATAAAAAAGCGGGCTTTAGAAATCGAACAGTTAGGAAAGTTACCACAAGAAATATTAGAAATCATTTATGAGCAACGATTGTTTAAATTGTTTATAGCAAAAGAGTTAGGTGGTAAAGATTTAGACTTACTCGAAGGAATAAAAGTATTTCAGCGCATGTCTGCTATCGATGGGAACTTTGGCTGGCTTGTGACAATAGGAACAGGCGGTAATATGTTTGTGCCAACGTTTAAGCAAGAAATAGCTGAAGAGATTTTTTCACCAAGCGATGCAGTAATAGCAGGGAGCGGCTACCCTACAGGTACAGCCGTAAAAATGGACAGCGGTTATTCGGTAACAGGGCAGTGGAAGTATTGTAGTGGTGCTGACTATGCAACAACATTTACCATGAATTGCTTTATTAAAGAAGATGGTATGCTGACAGATAAAATCATTAGTTGCGCGGTGAGCCGGGAGCTAGTAGAAATTATCAATGATTGGCAAGCGATGGGTCTAAAAGCAACAGCAAGCCATACAATTCGAGTACAAGATGTATGGATACCATTCGATCAAACATTCCAATTAGGTATTTGTAAAAATAATTATGATAATGCTGTCTATCGTTTTCCGTTCGGCACTTTTGCAGAGGCTTCTTTTTTAAGTGTTTGTCTGGGCATTACGGAGAATTTCTTAGAGGAGGCTGCTACTGTCATTGAACGAAAAAATAAAGAATCCCATCGCACAGAACGTATTGGCGCATTGCGGTTTCTTTATATGCAACAACTAAAGCGTTTTAGACAGATTGAAGAACAATTTTACGCTATGTTGACAATCTATTGGCAAAAACATAAACAGGAAGTTGAACTGACAGAGCAAGAATACCAACAGTTTACGGAAATGAGCAAAGAAAGTGCAGCTGACTGCGTGGACATTGCCAATAATATTATTCGCAGTCTCGGAATGGACGCTATTATTGAAACAGCAACCATTAATCGCATTTGGAGAAATTTATGTACAGCTGCACAACATGGATTTTTAACACCATAACAACTTATGCTCCTAGAAGATAGCTATTACTTATCCGTTTTCTGTGGAGGATAAACATAAAGCTTTGGTAACTGAGGATCGTCCTCTACAAGAGCATGTTTAGGATATTTGCGTAATTCCTTATACATGGCGAAATCTCCGACTGCTCCGCCAATTAAAAAGGCACCTGCAAGTAGTAGGATGGTACTGTTAAAGTAAAAGCCAGCAATGGTTGGCACAATACCAGTTGTCCAAAATGGTAATAACAACGCCTTTTTCATTGCATAATTAGGGAGAGGTTTGTCGGTCGTTGCATAGGCTACCCCAAGCTCTAAGTTAATACCGTATTTTAGCGATTTAAAAGGCACGCCACCAAAGAGCATAAAGCCTATTAAATGAAAGGCTTCATGCAATATGATAAGCACGATATAAAGTACGACAAAAAGGATAAATCCACTTAGCATTTGCCAAACCGAAATTTGAAACTCCTTCATACAAATGAATTGTATGGCAACAAATAAAATAGCGAGGCCACTAGTAATAACAACACTATCCATCATTAGTTTCTTAATATCTAATTCAATTACTTCGGGTTTTTGATCGGGTAACATAGAAGTCCTCCTTCATGAAATTAGTAATCTTCATTATATCGAATGAATTATTTGATTGCGACTTGAAAGACAGATGCCAATGTGTTACAATTCATTGATGTGAGTAATATTTATTACTTACTCCTTGCTCCCTGCAAACAGGAGAGCCTGAGTCCATAAGGAGGTGTAAACAGATGAGAAAATACGAATTAATGTACATCGTACGTCCAAACATTGAAGACGAAGCGAAGAAAGCTTTAGTTGAACGTTTCAACGAAATCTTAACTTCTAACGGTGCTGAAGTCATCGAAGCAAAAGAGTGGGGCAAACGCCGCTTAGCTTACGAGATCCAAGACTTCCGCGAAGGTTACTACCAAATCGTGAAAGTAAACGCTCCTTCAGAAGCAATCAACGAATACACACGTCTTGCTAACATCAGCGAAGATATCATTCGTCACATTGCAGTACGCGAAGAAGCAAAATAATTTTAAACAAAATGCTGAAAAGGAGGTTGCATTCTGATGATAAATCGTGTCGTATTAGTTGGAAGACTAACAAAAGACCCTGAGCTGCGCTACACACCAAATGGTATTGCGTCTACTCGATTTACAGTTGCTGTGAATCGTACATTCTCAAACCAACAAGGTGAAAAAGAAGCAGATTTCATTAGCTGTGTTGCTTGGCGTAAACAGGCTGAAAACTTAGCGAACTTCATGAAAAAAGGAAGTTTAATTGGAGTAGAAGGTCGTATCCAAACAGGTAGCTATGAAGGACAAGATGGTAAGCGTGTATATACAACTGATGTTGTGGCAGATAGCGTACAGTTTTTAGAGCCTCGTAGTGGTGGAGGTGCTCCTGCATCCAACCAATACGGCGGACAATCTTACGCTAATAGCCAGCCGTCATATGGCGGTGGACAACCACAACAACAGTATGGTGGCGCGATGCCTCAGCAAGGTTCATTTGGCGGCGGTGCTTCTTATCAGCAAAATCAACCACCGATGAATCAGCCGAACTATACACGAGTAGACGAAGATCCATTTGCGAATAGCAAGGGACCGATTGAAGTATCAGAAGACGATCTTCCATTCTAATTCTTCGAGCTACAAAAACTATAAACTTATAAGGAGGAGACATCACTATGGCACCACGTCGCGGAGGCCGCAAACGCCGTAAAGTTTGCTATTTTACATCTAATAACATTACGCATATCGACTATAAAGATGTGGATTTATTAAAAAAATTCATCTCTGAGCGCGGTAAAATTTTACCACGTCGCGTAACTGGCACTAGCGCTAAGTACCAACGTAAATTAACTTCAGCTATCAAAGTTTCTCGTATTATGGGATTACTTCCATTCGTATCTGAAGATAAATAAGATGATTGAGCACAACAAGGTTTAATGCCTTGTTGTGCTTTTTTATTTCCTGGAAAATCGATACAGGACAAACCCCAAAAACGGTGGCAGATTTCTATAGATGTATAAATAAACACCACCATTAAAACTATCAATTTTTATTAAAGTTGGAATATTGACAGATAAATACACTTTAAATTATTATAAAATTGAAAATTATCAAATTAATTAAGGGGTGTTAAATTTGAAAACTACAAAATGGATACATGAACAGATAATCAATTGATTATCTCTTTCTTGCAATGAAGGAAAAACAAAGTGAAGAACTATTTAGTATCTAGTAGATTTTTGTTACTAACGTTCCTATTGTTTACTAGCGCCGCTTCCTTGCTTTATATGCTGGACTCTGTTAGCTATACCAATATGATTAACAATCGCTATATCAATAAAAATGCTGTTGAATTCATTGTAAATACAGAAGCGTCTTCTCTAGACATCGACTTAGAAGAACCATATTTGTTAATGCAATATAAACTCGACAATCCACAATTAAAATATATTTATTTTCATCCATCGGTAAAGTTACCACCTATAAACTATCAAAAACAACCACTGTCAACAGATTATATAATTACAGGTGATGTTTTTCCTGAAGAGGCACTGTCAAGAAATATGAAAAGCCTCGTTATTGGACAATTTGACACACCATCCTCTTACTTAAATAGAGAGGCATGGTATATAGTCATGTCTCAACAAATCAACTTGAAAAATGGAACGAAGTTTATTCTCAATGTGGAAAGTGGCAATCCACATCAATTAATTGAAAAAATATTTCCTAATACGAGTTATCAGCTACTTGAAAACGAGGATAGAGGAACTGCCATATTAAAGTCAAATGTTCTTTTAAATGTGTTCTTACTCATTTCTGTACTGTTTGTCATTATTGCGCAAGCTGTTACGATCCATTATTCCATTCAAAGTAAAAAGCCAATTGTTCAAATATTGTTTTTAGCAGGCGGGAAATGGCAACTCATATTTCTTAAAGTGTTTAAATTAGAATTCATTGCGCTATTCGTAATAATGTTATTGGAATTTTTATCATTAAAAGCGTTTAACCATTTCTATACGATTTGGGGGAATCAGTGGTACTACGTATCTGTTTTCTATATATTAGTAACATTTATAGTGTATTTTTTAGCCTGTCTACTAATGACAAAGTCCTTGATTAAAAAAGGAGTAAGATTGTTTTGAATACAGCTAGACTTCTACTGAAAAATAAAAAATGGTTTATGTTGTTAATAGGGTTACTTTCATTTCTATTTTCTGTCGTTCTATTTGTGCTGTTAGTGAATATAAATATTTCAAAAATAGAAATACATTCAGCAAGTAAATTGCATAACTACAATATCTATCAGATTACGGATAATTTAATCGGTGAAAGAGAAATTGAATTTTTTAAAGATGTAAAAAACTATGATATCCTCCATGATTTTAATAATCGGGTATTTGAAAATAGTAAAGTGGTCTTTTATAATGCCGTATCGCAGCCAGTAGGCTTAAAACAATATCCCCCTGATAAGAAGTTCGCCGCCTATTATGAAGTGGGTTCCAATAATGATTTATACGAGTATGATGGGGAGTTTTATCAATTCTCTAAATCGATGCAAGTTACGAAATCCGTATTTGATTATAATGTCGTTGAACTGATGGAAGGACAGCCATTTGATGATTCTGCTTATGTCTACATAGCAGGAAAAAATGAAATACCGGTCATTCTCGGCTCTGACTATCGTCAATACTATAAGTTAAATGACCAATTAGAGCTTCATTATTATTATGAAAAATTTGTCGGGCGAGTAGTCGGTTTTGCAAAGGAAAATTCATTTATTTTCACTAATCTTGAACCGCAGCAAGTGCTCAATCGCTACATCCTACTGCCTTCCATGTCGCTTTCTGAACAACCTTCTAAGTTGTTACAAAAAACAGAGGTAGATGAAATATTCTTTCGCGCACTTCTATTAAGTAACATGGGTGGTTATTTAATGACCAACTTAAACGCGCTTGAGGTAAGAAAGGAAGTTGCAGACATAGAAAAAGTTACGAATTTCACTGATTATCAAATTATTGGTGCGAATTCGCTATCAGTGAATCTTTTATACAAAATGGTTGATGCCAATCAAACACTTATTTATACAATATCTAGTGTTGTGTTTATATTCAGTTTGTGTGCTTTCTATTTGTTCGTTAAGAGTTTCATAAAAAGACAATTCGATACGTATTTAGTTTACATTATGAGTGGTGTTACAAATAATAAAATCAAAAAAACTATACAACTCGAATTTTCAATCCTCAATGGCATTAGTATAGGATTGGCATTGTTGTGCACCGTTCTATTTATGCAAGACATTACGCTACTATCAATTTTATTAATTTCCGGGTTCTTGGTTTGGTTGTTATTCCATGTCGTAGTTTATATATTAGTGAATCAATTATTAGCAACGACGAATATCATTGAAAAGTTAAAGGGTGATTAAAATCATAAGCTTTATTTCTTTAGATAACATCGTAAAGGCGTATAATGAAAAAATAATATTACATCACATTAATTTAGAAATTGTTAACAATCAATTCATTTCTATAAAAGGGCCAAGTGGCGTCGGTAAAAGCACACTTTTAAATATATTAGCTGGACTGGAAAAAGCGGATAGTGGTAAATATATTTTGGATTGTATAGAAATGCATGCCCAAAATCTTAATGAACTTTCGGAAATAAGAGGCAGTCGAATCGGATACATTTCACAATACAATCCAATGATTCGCAACCTTACAGTACGGGAAAATATCGTAGTGCCATTATTATTAGGCAACTATAATCAAAAGCAAATCACGGCATATATCGATGAACTAAGTGCCTGTTTAAAAATTAATCATTTACTTGATAAGAAAATTGACAAGTTATCTGGGGGAGAAAGACAACGAGTAGGAGTCATCAGAGCACTTATTAAAAAGCCTATATTGTTGATAGCTGATGAGCCTACTGGATCATTGGACGACGATACGACAATTTTAGTGTTTCACCTTTTTAAAAGGCTGTCTGAAAGTGGAACGACTATCGTTATGGCTACTCATAGTCACTTAAGTTCTCAATATGCAGATAAAGAATATAGGATGAGTCCGGAGGGGATTTTTTTGAACGTTCAAACGGTGGGCGATATGTAGCCATTACTCGGTGAATTTTGGTATTTTGAGTTCGGTATTGTACCGGACTCATTTTTTAATTTCGCCTTTATCTGTTGTGATTTTTTTGCCCCAAATATAGTAAAACTCCATACCATTATCCTATTTTGATAAGGAAACTTTACTTTTGTCATTAATTCATCAAAAAGCCTTTAGACGTTCTTAGCGTTTTTTGTTCAATAAGGTGAAAAAATGGTACAATAAAGTTTAGTAAGTTTGACTGATAAAAAGGAAGGTTTTCAATGCCGAATAATCAAACAAAGGCGCTTGTACAAGGCTCGGTGATGGTTGCAATGTTTACAATCTTAATGATTGCTTCAGCATATGTACCAATTGTTTCTTTAGTAGCCTTACTATTTACTCCATTACCAATTGCTTGGTATAGCGCAAATTACAAGCGTTCCTCATCAATACTCGTCGCAGTTGTAGGTTGTATATTAACTGTGCTAACGAGTGGACTGTTTATGCTACCATTCGCCTTTATTATGGCGTTACTTGGGGTAATCATAGGTAATGCAATTCAATTAAAGAAGAGCAAACTTTATTTATTCATGTCATCTGGTATCGCGGTACTTTTATGGTCAGCACTTGTCTATTTAGCCTATGTGCAATTAGCGGGAATTAACGTGATTGAAATGAGCTTGAAAATTGCCCGAGATAGTTATGAGCAATCCAACGAGCTTGCTAAAAGTATGACAGGTCAAATCGCTATTCAACCTGAACAAATGGAGGCTATGCTTAACATAATTGAGCTAACAATACCTTCAACAGTAACAATCTTTGCATTTTTAATAGCATTTATTATCATTACATTAAATTTACCTATTTTAAAACGATTAGGTTTAGCAGTACCAAAATTCCCAGCATATGAAAATATGCGACTTCCACGCTCTATTTTATGGTACTACATGATTATTTTGTGTATTAATCTATTTATACGTCCAGAAGCGGGCTCTATGCTAGATATTATTGTATTAAATGTGTCTTATATTTTGTGGCTTTTATTAATTCTTCAAGGAATATCATTTATTCATTATTTCATTGCGACGAAAGGAATGCCGAGTGTTGTCAAATGGATAGCTACCATTTTAGCTATTCCACTTTCATCATTCATTATTTTACTCGGTATTATAGATTTAGGTTTCGACGTGCGTTCACTTGTGAAAGGGAAGACTAAGGAATAAGGGGCTGATGAGTAATGGGGACTTTTAGAAAACGACCAATCCGCTATCCGCTTTTTGTTCTTTCCATTTTTGGCATTGTGACGTTCGCGCTTCTTTGTATTTGGAATATCGCGATTGGTATTGGCTATGGAGTAGGCTTTGCATTGTTAATGGCCTACACATGGAAAATTGAAAAAGCTACTTTTGAAGAGACCGAAAAGCATATAGAATCCATTTCCTTCCGTATGAAAAAGGTTGGGGAAGAGGCATTACTTGAAATGCCGATTGGGATATTGCTCGTCAATGAGGAATACGAAATTGAGTGGTCAAACCCATATATGCAAAATGTATTAAATAATGAGGCGTTAGTGGGTGAAGGAATTGTCAATATATCCGACGACATCTACGTACTGATGAAGACCGAGGAAACAAAAGAAGCAACGATTACGCTTCGTGATCGTAAATATCGTGTCTTTTACAAGGAAGAGGAGCGTCTACTATATTTCTTCGATATTACAGAGCAAATTGCAATTGAAAAACAATACTTTGCAGATCGTACAGTTATTGCTATTTTATTTGTCGATAACTATGATGAAATTACACAAGCAATGGATGACCAGCCGCGTAGCTTAACTAATACGATGGTAACGTCTATTGTCAATGACTGGGCAGCGGAGCATGGAATATTTGTCAAACGAATTTCATCGGATCGTTTTTTAGCGGTTTTAAATGAATCGATTTTAACAGAACTAGAAAAGAAAAAATTTGCTATTTTAGATACAATTCGTGAAAAGACAGCACAAAAAAACCTTTCACTAACGTTAAGTATTGGTGTTGGTGCTGGCTCTTCTTCACTAGTGGAACTTGGTGAATTAGCCCAATCGAGTTTGGATCTTGTTTTAGGTCGTGGTGGGGATCAGGTAGCCATCAAACAACCTACAGGAAAGCTCAAGTTCTATGGAGGGAAAACCAACCCTGTTGAAAAACGTACACGTGTTAGGGCGCGGGTTATCTCACATGCACTACGTGATTTAATACAAGACAGTGACCAAGTGTTTGTTATGGGACATAAAAATCCTGATATGGACTCTATTGGTGCATCTGTTGGGGTTCGCAAAATGGCTCAAATGAATGATGTAAAAGGCTATGTCGTCATTAATTTTGATGAACTAAACGGTAGTGTCACACGTTTAATGAATGAAATTGAAAGTAAATCCGATTTCTACGAGCACTTCTTAACGCCAGAAGAAGTGGCTACAAAAATGACTGAAAAATCCTTACTTATTATTGTAGATACACATAAGCCGAATTTAGTCATTGATCCATACTTATTAAAGCTTGCGGAAAAGGTAGTCGTAATCGACCATCATCGTCGTAGTGAAGACTTTATTGAAAATCCAACGCTTGTGTATATGGAGCCTTATGCTTCGTCTACAGCAGAGCTTGTTACTGAGTTATTAGAGTATCAGCCAAAGCGGGCAAAAATTAATATGCTAGAAGCGACAGCGCTATTAGCGGGGATTATTGTTGATACAAAGAGTTTTACACTTCGTACAGGTGCCCGTACTTTTGAGGCAGCTTCTTATTTACGAACAAATGGAGCCGATACAGTTTTAGTACAAAGACTTTTAAAAGAAGACATCCATACGTATATTGAACGTTCGAAAATTGTGCAAACTGTGAAATTCGTGAAGCCTGGCATCGCACTAGCCGTAGGTGAAGATTCAAAAATTTATGATTCTGTATTAATCGCACAAACGGCTGATATTTTACTAACGATGAAAGATGTAAACGCATCTTTTGTCATTGCGCATCGTGCAGATGGTAAAATTGGTATTAGTGCAAGGTCATTAGGAGAAGTAAATGTACAGCTTATCATGGAAAGGCTCGGCGGTGGCGGGCATTTAACAAATGCGGCTTGCCAAATAGAAGCACTTTCCATTGGTGAAGTAAAAAAATATTTAGAAGAGGCCATATATGAGGTACTCGAAGGGAGTTCTGAATTATGAAAGTAGTATTTTTAAAAGATGTTAAAGGTAAAGGAAAAAAAGGGGAAGTAAAAAATGTAGCAGATGGCTATGCACAAAACTTCCTAATTAAAAACGGTTATGCTGCAGAAGCAAATGCACAAGCAATGAGCCAATTACAAGGTCAAAAGAAACTAGAAGAAAAAAACGCAGCAGCAGAATTAGCTGAAGCACAAGCTTTAAAAGAAAAGCTAGAAGCATTAACAGTGGAGTTAAAAGCGAAATCAGGAGATGGTGGACGCTTATTTGGTTCAGTTTCGACAAAACAAATTGCAGAAGCACTGCAAAAAGTACATGGCATTAAAATTGATAAACGCAAAATGACTTTACCTGATGGCATCCGTGCACTAGGCTTTACAAATGTACCTGTAAAACTACATCACGAAGTATCAGCGACATTAAAAGTACAAGTAACGGAAGAATAAGGGGCGACTATCCATGAACGAACCGATGATAGACCGCGTTCCACCGCATAACCGGGAAGCGGAGCAATCGGTTATCGGTGCAATTTTTCTAGAACCACAGGCACTAATCACAGCATCGGAAATTCTGTTAGCTGATGATTTTTACCAAAACGCGCATAAGAAGATTTTTGAGACAATGTTGCGTTTAAGTGATCAAGGAAAAGCGATAGATGTTGTAACAGTTACTGAGGAATTATCAGCAAAAAAAGAGATTGAGGATGTTGGCGGGCTATCGTATTTACTAGAGCTCGCCAATGCTGTCCCTACGGCAGCAAACGTTGCTCACTATGCCAAAATCGTTGAGGAAAAAGCGTTATTACGTCGTTTAATCCGTGTAGCTACAAAAATAGTTGAAGACGGCTACACACGTGAGGACGAGGTAGAGGCATTACTCGGCGAAGCAGAGAAGAAAATGATGGAGGTCGCCAACCGCAAAAATGCTGGCGACTTTAAACATGTAAAAGATGTTTTAGTCGAGACATTCGATAATATCGAGCAGCTTCAATCCCGTAAAGGTGATGTAACAGGTATTCCAACAGGCTTCCGTGATTTAGACCATATTACAGCAGGCTTCCAACGCAATGACTTGATTATTGTTGCAGCACGACCTTCTGTAGGGAAAACGGCTTTTGCGTTAAATGTTGCACAAAGTGTAGCTGTACAAGCACGTGAAAATGTTGCCATCTTCTCATTAGAGATGGGTGCTGAGCAGCTTGTCATGCGTATGCTATGTGCCGAAGGAAATATTGATGCACAAGTTTTACGTACAGGTGCTTTAACTACCGAAGATTGGGGTAAACTAACGATGGCAATGGGAAGTTTATCGAATTCAGGTATTTTTATTGATGACACGCCAGGTGTCCGTATCAATGAAATTCGAGCAAAGTGTAGACGTTTAGCTCAAGAGCATGGACTTGGAATGATTCTAATCGATTACTTACAGCTTATTCAGGGTAGTGGGAAGCCTGGAGAAAACCGTCAACAAGAAGTATCAGAAATCTCACGTTCGTTAAAAGGATTAGCGCGTGAGTTAAAGGTACCAGTAATTGCACTATCACAGCTTTCGCGTGGTGTAGAGCAACGTCAGGATAAGCGACCAATGATGAGTGACTTGCGTGAATCAGGAAGTATTGAGCAGGATGCCGATATTGTTGCCTTCTTATATCGTGATGACTATTACGATAAAGAGTCCGAGAGTAAAAATATGATTGAAATTATTATTGCTAAACAGCGTAACGGTCCTACAGGAACAGTTACACTTGCTTTTAAAAAGGAATTCAATAAATTTATAAACGTGGATTGGTCACAGATGCCACCACCGCCACCACGTGATTAGTAATATTTATCTAGAAATGAGATAATATTCATACCATTCCGTCATTAAACACGAACGTTAAATCATAGTAATTGATTTTATGTTCGTGTTTTTAACTATTTTTTTATTGACGAGTTGTTTCTAACATTGTTACAATAATTTACGGCTTGATTAATGAGATACAATACGTATCTAACGGAGGTGCTGATTATGACATCAGTTGTAGTTGTAGGAACACAGTGGGGAGACGAAGGTAAAGGTAAAATTACAGATTTCCTTTCACAAAAGGCAGATGCTATTGCCCGCTTTGCAGGTGGCGATAACGCTGGACATACCATTAAAATTAATGGTGAAACATATAAGCTACATTTAATCCCATCAGGTATTTTCTACAAAGAGAAAACGTCTGTAATGGGGAATGGGATGGTTGTTAACCCAAAATCACTTGTAACAGAGTTAAAAGGACTTCAGGAACGAGGCATCAATACAGATAATCTTCGTATTTCAAATCGTGCCCATGTCATTTTACCATATCATATTAAACAAGATATCGCAGATGAAGAAAGCCGTGGCGATAACAAAATCGGTACAACTTGTAAAGGTATCGGACCTTGCTATCAAGATAAAGTAGCACGGATTGGTATCCGTATGGCTGATTTATTAGATAAAGAAGTATTTGAAGAAAAACTACGTCATAATTTAGCAATTAAAAATAAGTTGTTCGAGAAATTTTATGAAGTAGAGGGTGTAACATTCGAAGAAATCTTCGAAGAATATTACGGTTATGGACAAGAAATCGCAAAATATGTTACAGATACTTCAAAAATTTTAAATGATGTATTAGATGAAGGTGGCAAAGTATTATTTGAAGGGGCGCAAGGTATTTTACTTGATGTCGATCAAGGGACTTATCCATTTGTTACTTCTTCAAACCCTGTTGCTGGTGGTGTAGCAATTGGTGCAGGTATTGGCCCATCAAAAGTTTCAAGTGTTATTGGAGTATGTAAAGCCTATACATCACGTGTAGGAGATGGCCCATTCCCAACTGAATTATTTGACGAAGTTGGCCAGCAAATTCGTGAAGTAGGTCGCGAATACGGTACAACGACTGGACGCCCTCGTCGTGTAGGCTGGTTTGATACAGTTGTCGTTCGCCATTCACGCCGTGTAAGTGGTATTACGCATTTAGCATTAAATTCAATTGATGTTTTATCAGGTTTAGACACTGTAAAAATCTGTACAGCTTATAAATATAAAGATGAAACAATTACAGAGTACCCAGCAAATCTTCATATTATTGAACAATGTGAACCTATTTATGAGGAGCTTCCAGGCTGGTCAGAAGATGTTACAGGCTGCCGCACATTAGAAGAGTTACCAGAGAATGCACGACGCTATGTAGAACGTGTAAGTGAATTAACGGGCATTCAAATTGCTACCTTCTCTGTCGGCCCTGGTCGTGAACAAACAAATGTATTAGTAGATATTTGGGAAGCATAATCAATACTAACGTTGTTGATTTCCGCTACGTGCTGTGCGTTCCCGCAGGAGTCGCCCGCCCTCCGCTGCAATCAACTGGTTTCTAAACATACTAAAGATAAAAGCGCGTGCCGTAATTGGTACGCGCTTTTTAAGGCTCTTTTAGTGAATATCCTTCTTCTTGAAGCGGCCACCTTTAACTTCTGCAATATTCCCTATTGCAAGGAATGCATGGTCGTCTATTTCCGCGACAATTGTTTTCAATTTTGATTCTTCCAAGCGTGTAATAACGGTAAAAATAACTTTTTTGTCGTTGCCTGTGTAGGCCCCCTCCCCGTGAAGAAAAGTGACCCCACGACCAAGTCGATCCATAATAGTTTGACCAATTTCTTCAATTTCATCACTGATAATATAAACAGATTTTGACTCTTCCATCCCTTGTATAACAATATCAATCATTTTATAGGCTATATAATAGGCAATGATAGAGTACATAGCTTGCTCCCATGTGAAAACAAAACCTGCAATGGTAAAGATCAGTACATTGAAGAACATAATAATTTCTCCGACTGAGAATGGAGATTTTCTATTAAATAAAATGGCTAAAATTTCAGTTCCATCTAAAGAACCACCGTAACGTATAACGATACCGACACCAATACCCAAGATCATGCCACCAAAAACTGTCGCAAGTAAAGTGTCTGTTGTAAATGGTTCAAGATTATGTAAGAAGATTGTTGTTACGGAGAGCACTGTGATGCCAAGCCCTGTAGAAAGTGCAAATGTTTTACCAATCTGTTTATAGCCTAAAAAGATAAAAGGTAAATTTAAAACGAAGATGAAAATACCTAGGGGTAAGCTTAATAAATGCGAGGTAATAATGGAAACACCAACGATTCCTCCATCCATAATGTGGTTGGGTACTAAAAATAGCTCTAGTCCTAATGCCATAATGATAGCACCTATGGCAACCATAACAATTCGGGCGGTTATTTTCCGAACGGTATTCTTTTTTTGCTGTCTTGCTTTAGCTACCTTAGTGGTCTGTGAATCACTCAAATCAATCGCTCCAATCAACTAGTATACGTCTCTTACTCTATTTTATCGAAATATTGAAAAGGTAAAAAGAAATATGTTTAAATACTCATTTAAAACAAAATAATAAGGATAATACTTCCTAATTTAAAAATAAAAGGAGTGAGAATAAGATTATCAAATATAAGATTTATGTAACAATTAGTAGAGAAATAATACATTTTCATTACAAAAGGGATAAAATATTCAAACGCCATTTTCTTTATGGTACATTATAGTGGTGCAAAATCTTTGTGGGTAATTAAACCTATGTTAGGCTGAAGTTGGAAGGGGCTTTATTGATGAGTTCGTCTTGTAATAAAAAAGAAGAAAGCAATCGATTCACCTACAATTTTTCTTCTTTTAAAAAAGTGTCAATTATTGCGGTACTAATGGCTAGTTTCACAATAAGCGCAGGCTTTACAAAAGAAAATAATCATAAAGAAACACTAAATAAAATATATCATGTATATGTAGAAAATGAATATATGGGTGCTGTATCTGATGACAAAGCTGTTCAAAAAATAATTGCATCGAAAGAACAGCAAGCAAGTAATCAGTATAAAGACTTATTAATCGATGCTAACTCGGTTGTGAAAATAATACCAGAGCAAGTGTTTAGTAATGAAACAAAGGATGCAGAAACTTTGGCGAAATTAGAGCAATCATTAGTTGCACAATCACCTGCCTTTGCATTACTAGTAGATAATAAGCCAATCACATTTTTAAAAGATGCGAAAGCCTATGAAGAAACAATTCGCTTATTAAAGTTACAATATGTTTCTCAACAAGCGTTAGATGATTTACTTGCTAACCAACAATCTATAAATGAATTACCAGCTTTACAGTCTGGTGAATCACGCCTGTTAAATATTGCGTTTAAACAAGGTGTTTCAGGTGTAACACAAAAAGTAAATCCTAATGCCATTGTATCGCCTGAAGAGGCAGTGAAATACTTAATGACAGGATCCCTTGAGCAAAAGGAATATAAAATTCAATCAGGGGATGTATTAGGAGCAGTCGCTAAAAAACATAATTTAACAACTGCTGAATTAATTGCCTTAAATCCTGGTCTGACAGTAGATACAGTGTTACAAATAGGACAAGAACTAAATGTTACGGTTGCAAAACCATTTGTAACCATTGAAGTAAAACAAGAAAAGACCGTTACAGATACAATTCCATTTAAAAAAATAATGAAAGAAGACCCTACAATGTACAAAGGGGAGTCCGTTATAAAACAACAAGGCGTTAACGGGAAAAAGGAAACCTCTTACTTAATCACGACTGAAAATGGCACACGCACCTCTAAAGTAGCTTTAGAAGAAAAAGTGTTACAACAACCAGTGGATCATATTGAAGTAGTAGGGACAAAAGTAATCTCGTCTCGTGGAACGGGTGAGTTTGTTTGGCCAACAGTCGGAGGCTATGTATCTAGTGCTATGGGACAACGTTGGGGTGATATCCATCGCGGAATCGACATTGCTCGTCCTAGTAACTACAATATACTAGCTTCAGATAATGGCGTAGTAGTAGCTGCTGGCGTTTGGGGTACTTATGGTAATCGCATTGTTATTAATCATAAAAACGGCTATACAACGCTTTATGGACACTTATCTTCTATAAAGGTTAGCGTTGGGCAGGTTGTTGAAAAAGGTTCTGTTATTGGAATTATGGGCTCTACAGGAAATTCAACAGGTACACATTTACACTTTGAAGTTGAGAAAAATGGTGAGCTGGTCAATCCTTTATCATATGTAGGTCAGTAATTGTAAAAGGCAGTCCAAATAGTGGGCTGCTTTTTTGTATAGTAAGCATAAAAAACTAAATTATTTCCCAAGAAATAATTGTCGAAATACGGAAACTGTTCGTGAATAATGCATGGAAGCAAAAAGCATGTTAGAGTTAAGAGTAGTAACTTTACAAATGCACATTGTTTAGAATAGATGAATAGCGAAAGGGAGAGAATGTATGAGTAAAACAATTTTAGTTGTTGACGATGAGAAACCAATCGCAGATATTTTACAGTTTAATTTAATTAAAGAAGGCTACAAAGTAATTTGTGCGTATGATGGAGATGAAGCATTAGAAAAGGTTGAGGAAGAGCAGCCAGATTTAATGCTGTTAGATATAATGTTACCAAAAAGAGATGGTATGGAAGTTTGTAGAGAAATTCGAAAAAAATACGATTTCCCTATTATTATGTTAACCGCTAAAGGCTCAGAGATTGATAAAGTATTAGGGTTAGAAATGGGCGCGGATGATTACGTAACGAAGCCATTTAGTACTCGTGAGTTAATCGCACGTGTGAAAGCGAATATGCGTCGCCTTCAAGTAGTAGCTCCTGCAGCAGAGGAAGAAGAGGAAACATCCAATGAGATTGTAGTAGGCTCTCTTGTTATCCAACCTGACGCTTATCAGGTGATGAAGCGCGATGAAGCAATTGAATTAACACATCGTGAGTTTGAATTGCTTCATTATTTAGGAAAACATATTGGACAAGTGATGACGCGTGAGCATCTTTTACAAACTGTATGGGGTTACGATTATTTTGGTGACGTACGTACAGTCGATGTAACGATTCGTCGCCTTCGTGAAAAGATAGAGGATAATCCAAGTCATCCGGCATGGATTGTCACTAGACGTGGCGTAGGGTATTATTTACGAAATCCTGAACAGGAGTAAAGGAAATGCAGAAAGTAAGCTTCTTTAAATCAATTCATGTCAAGCTTGTACTAATTTATATTTTGTTGATTATGTTGGCATTACAAATTATAGGCATCTATTTTGCAAAGCAACTAGAGGAAAATTTGAAAAGTAATTTTCAAGAGTCTATTTTTCAGCGTGTAGATTTGATGCAATATAGCATTCGTGAAGAAATTTTAAAAGAACGCGATGAAAGTATGCCTTCACTTGAGGAAAGTTTGAAATCCATTGTAAAAGAATTTTCCACAGGGTTGAAGGATGTTTCGACAGGCGATATTTTAGAAATTCGCGTAATTGATAGTAGACAGCGTATACTTGCAACTTCAGAAGTAGATAATCAAAATTTAATAGGACAACGTTCGAATACAGACCTTGTCCGTCGAGCGATATCAGCCGAAACACTATTTGATCTGATAAAACTGGACAATAAAACAAGAAATCGAGTATGGGTATTAGCAACGCCAATTCGTGATGGCGCTGGACCTGATGATGAAATTATCGGGGTGCTTTACATTGAAGCAAATATTGAATCTGTTTTCGAGCAGATGAGTGATATTAACCGTATTTTCCTAGGTGGTACCGCTGTGTCGTTAGTGGTTACTATTTTCTTAGGCATTTTAGTAGCGCGTACTATTACGCAGCCGATTGCTGATATGCGTAAACAAGCACAAGCCATGGCGAAAGGGAACTTTTCTCGTAAAGTACGAGTCTATGGAACTGATGAGATTGGCCAACTGGCTACTACATTTAACCACTTAACCAATCGATTGCAAGAGTCTCAATCGACGACAGAGGCTGAACGACGGAAACTTCATTCGGTCCTTAGTAATATGACCGATGGTGTAATTGCAACAGACCGTAAAGGACGCATTATTCTTATTAATGATCCAGCCTTAGAGTTATTGCATATTTCGAGGGATATCACATTGGGGCGTCCAATCGCTTCGGTGTTAGGCATCGACCAAGAATATAGCTTTGAGGATTTAATCCATATGAATGATGCCGTCAATTTGGACTTTAGTACGGCAGAGGCACCCTATATTTTACGTGCCAATTTCTCGGTAATTCAAAAAGAAACAGGGTTTATTAATGGGTTAATTACTGTACTTCATGATATTACGGAACAGGAAAAGATTGAGATGGAGCGTAGAGAGTTTGTATCGAATGTCTCACACGAACTTCGTACACCATTAACAACGATGCGTAGTTACCTTGAAGCATTAATTGATGGGGCTTGGAAAGACGAAAATATAGCACCTACATTTTTAAATGTTACGCAAACAGAGACAGAGCGAATGATTCGTTTAGTGAATGATTTACTACAATTATCACGAATGGATAGTAGTAATTACAAATTGAACACAGATATTGTGTTATTTAATTCATTCTTTAATCGGATTATCGATCGCTTTGAAATGTCTAAATCAGAAAATGTAACATTTGAACGATTACTTCCAGAGACATCCTATTACGTTGAAATTGATACGGATAAGGTGACGCAAGTAATTGATAATGTGATCTCAAATGCAATAAAATATTCTCCAGATGGGGGTAGTGTACGTTTTGGTTTTACCATCCAAGGAGATACGTTGAAGGTCATGATTTCGGATGATGGCATGGGTATTCCAAAAGAAAATGTAGGACGTATTTTTGATCGTTTTTATCGCGTGGATCGCGCCCGCGCACGCTCTATGGGCGGAACAGGTCTAGGGCTAGCGATTGCGCGAGAAATGATTGAAGCACATGGTGGGAAGATTTGGGCTGAAAGTGAAGAGGGATATGGGACAACCGTTTTCTTCACATTACCATTTGAATTAGATGATTTTGACGAGGCAGGTGAGTGGGAATGAAATATATAGAACCGGTAAAATCCATTGTTTTATTTCTACTCGTTATGCTGAGTGTTGTGCTAACCTTTATTATTTGGACATATACGCCTGATTACAATGTAATAGAGCAAACAGAAGGTAAGGAAATTTTAATTGGTACACAAAAGAAAATAGAAGATGTTATTAAGCCGTATAAAGCTATTTATAGCAGTGACGAAGAATTAACAGGTACTGTATCAAACGGCGCCATGAAAGATATTATGAATATCTTTCATGGCTGGAACATCCTAGACCTAGTTCGAGTGAACAATAATATTTCACCAGCAAATGTTAACGAGATGATACGTGCTAATAACCGTATGACTGTATTTTTTGCCGGGGAAATTCCATTTTCAGAGCTAGGTACAATTTTTAACTTTGGTGAAAAAGAGTTACCAGAGACAACGTTTAATCGCATTATAATCGATTGGACAAATTACGCTAACAAAGAAGTACAAATATATTTCATTAGTAGCTCTAACAAATCACTATTACGCTCACATGCAAGTATTACAAATGCCAATCAATTTGCAAAAGATATTATTGAACCATCCAAACTGCATAGTGCGTATAAAGAAGTAGAACGAGATGGCTATACGTCGCTTTACGTGCCAAATGATACAATTGAATCCGTAAAATATACGTATTATATGAATGAACTTTCACCTGAATTATTTAAAAATGTCTTATTTTCAGAGCCAAACGTCGTACAGCGTAATGTAGACAGTGCGACATTTGAAAAATATACAGATGGCTTGTCTCTTATGACTGTGGATACAAGGTTTAAATCATTGACTTATGTCTATCCAGCGGCAGAAAGTAGCGAACGAGTTGAACCATCGAAGCTCTTCCGGGATAGCTTTGAATTTATCAATGAGCATGGAGGCTTTACAACAGATTACCGCTATGTATCAAGCAATCCAAGTAAAAATCAAATCGAGTACCAGCTGTTTTTACAAGGGTTCCCCGTCTATAGTGATCAAGCAAGTACGCGTATCAAAACGGTATGGGGAGATAATCGCATTTTCCGCTATAATCGTCCATACTTCTCTTTAGACATATCGGAAAAAGAGATTAAAGAACTGCCATCTGGTACAGAAATCGTTGAAAAAATTCATAAACTTAATAATATTGTATTATCAGATATCGATGAAATTGCTGTTGGGTATTATTTAACACAAGATGAAAATCTAAGATTATTTACATTAGAACCAAGCTGGTTTGTTATTCGCAACGGTTCATGGGTTTTACTGACACCTGAAATGCTTGGGGGTGTAAAAAATGGATTGGAATAGAACAAAATCCATTTTTATAGTCGTCTTTTTAATATTAAATATTTTCTTATATTCATTGTATGTCAATCGTTACAATGAGGCGCAAAGTGTTGAAGTACCAGGTGAGAAAACGTTAGATGCCCGATTGAAAGAGGATAATATTACGTATGGTGTACTGCCTAATAACGTGGAATCAGCTACCCTTATTTCTGGTAAAGTCCACACTTTTACGGCTGCTGATTTTACCAATCCTAATCATCGCGTAAATAGCTTAGATGCAAAATTAGAAGTCAAAGAGGCGCATGTCATTTTCGTAAATCCAGTGAAGTTGCGAAATGTTAATGATGATGCCAGTTTCACAGAATTTGTGCAGGCAAATATTAAAGAAGGCAGTTCCTATGGATTATGGAAGGTTAATCGTGAAGAGCGTGTAGCTATTTTCTTTCAAAAAGCAAATAATCGAATGCTCTATTACAATAAGAGTGGTCTGTTAAAAATACAGTGGAATGCGGACAATGAAGTAACAATGTATGAGCAAACGTTGCTAGACAATATTGAGGAAGTGGGGCAACAACAAAGTGTGCTTCCGCCGATTCAAGTTGTGCAGGCATTATACGCAAAAGGGCTTTTAAAGCCAGATTCACATGTTGACAAGATGCAGCTAGGCTATTCCACACTTGTCTATTTAACGAAAAAACAAGTATTATTGCCAACATGGGAAGTACGAGTAAAATTAGCAGACGGTGAAACGGAAGAGTATTTTGTTGATGCTGTGGCAGGTAAGATTATTGAAATTCAAGAGGACAAGCAAGAGGTTGAAGAAGAAGAGTGGGGAGTTTAAAGATGCGATTTAGTGTTTTAGCAAGTGGTAGTACAGGCAATTCGATTTATGTAGAGAACGATAATCATGCATTTATTGTCGATGCTGGCTTAAGTGGCAAAAAGATGGAGCAGCTCTTCACAAAAATCGATCGCAATATGAAACAGCTAAGTGGCATTTTAGTTACACATGAGCACAGTGATCATATTAAAGGAATTGGCGTATTGGCTCGTAAATACAATGTACCGGTATATGCAAATGCTAAAACGTGGCAAGCGATGGATGGACTCGTTGGAGATATTCCGCTAGAGCAACGTTTTGAGTTTGAAATGGAGACGGTGAAGCATTTTGGCTCTTTAGCTATAGAATCCTTTGCTGTTTCACACGATGCAGTAGATCCGATGTTTTATTCATTTCATGAAAATGGTCGTAAACTCGTGGTAATTACCGATACAGGCTATGTTAGTGATCGTATGAAGGGCATTATTCGTGGGGCAGATTCCTTCGTGTTTGAAAGTAATCATGATGTCAATATGCTACAAATGGGTCGCTATCCGTGGTCTATAAAACGTCGTATTTTGAGTGATGTAGGACACGTATCGAACGAAGATGCTGCTATTGCAATGAGCGAGGTAGTATTTGAAAAGCCAACGAATATTTATTTAGCCCATTTAAGTAAAGATAATAATATGAAAGAGCTTGCGCGTATGAGTGTGACACAAACGTTGCAATCTTGCGGGATTATCGCAGGTGAGTATGTTCATTTAGTAGATACGGATGCAGAAGAGCCAACAAAGCTAGTAACGGTTTAAGAATAAATCAGGTTCAAGCGTTCATATAAAAAAGAAAAGCTGTTCAATGACATTTTATAGTTAATGCATTGAACAGCTATTTTTTATGTCCATTTTATTTATTTTTCATGTAATTTTAATGTTTGAATCGTATGATAAAGGCAAGAATTAATAGATAGAAGTTGTACGAAAGGATGAGGAACATGAGTTATTTAAATGATGATGACAAAAACAGTGATTTTCTAAATAATGATGAAATCCAAAAATCCCCTCTACAGGAGAGATTGGAACGTGAGGAAAAAGAAATGCAAGCGAAGCGTTCTAAAAAGAAAGACAGCGGCGGAGGAAAAGGTGGCTATTTCTTTAGTGGTCTAATAGGGGTTATTATTGGTGCATTACTTGTGTGGCTAATGCTTCCTGGGCTTGTCAATCAAATGCCGGGGACAACAACAAGTAGTTCCGGTAAAAATGACACAACCATCAATCAGGTTGCAACAGAAGTGACGACAGATGTTACAGGTGCTGTTGAGAAAGTATCAGGCGCTGTAGTAGGAATCACCAATATTCAAGAAGTAACAAGTGGGGATTTTTGGAACCAGCCAACAACAACAGAAAAGGAAATTGGAAGCGGCTCAGGTGTTATTTATAAAGTTAGTGGTGATAAAGCCTTTATCGTTACAAATAATCACGTAATTGAAGGGGCAAAACAGTTAGAAGTAACAATGCAAGATGGCTCAAAAGAAGTGGCGCAATTAGTCGGTAGCGACGTTTGGACAGACTTAGCCGTTATTTCAATCAGTGCGAAAGATGTTAAAACAGTTGCAACATTTGGTAATTCAGATGTACTAAAACAAGGTGAAACAGTGATTGCGATTGGGAATCCACTAGGTCTAGATTTTTATGGCTCTGTGACAACAGGTGTCGTGTCAGGTAAAGACCGTTCAGTACCAGTCGATTTAAATGGTGACAAGGTTGCAGATTGGCAACAAGAAGTGTTACAAACAGACGCAGCCATTAACCGTGGTAATAGTGGTGGTGCACTAGTAAACTTAGCTGGTGAATTAGTTGGTATTAACTCCATGAAAATTGCTGAGTCATCAGTTGAAGGTTTAGGATTCTCCATTCCAATCAATTCAGCGATTCCAATTATTCAGGAATTAGAGAAAAATGGTGAAATGAAACGTCCAACGATGGGGATTTCATTAGTGGATTTAACTGAGGTACCAGCGTACTATCAACAACAAACATTAAATTTACCAAAAGACGTAACAACAGGTGTTGTCATTACAGATGTTGTAGCTAACTCACCAGCTTCAAAAGCAGGTGTAAAACAATATGATGTAATTGTTGAAATGGACGGTAAAAAAATCGAAACTTCGATTGATTTACGTAAGCACTTGTACAACGACAAAAAAATTGGTGATACATTAACAATGAAAGTATACCGCGAAGGTAAGTTAGTGGAATTAACATTAACATTAACAAATAGCGATTCATTGTAATAAGCTAATCGGTGGTAGATGTAAAATCTACTACCGATTTTTTATTTAAAGAGATTTTTTATTTAAAGAATAATTTTACCAAGGGAATTTACAATTATAGATGTGGATAACTAGAAATTTGTGAATAATTACTTTACACAGCAATTAGCGAGAGAAAGCCTTTCTTTCCTACTTGCTATTCCTTTGTTACAATAGATTGTGGATAACATAGACCGAATTGTGAATAAGTTTGTGGAAATTTCGGAAAATAAGGAGACATGTAAAAATGGAAAAATTCAGTTGCGAAAAGCATATAGATCACGCTTTAGACATGTTTGTTGCGGAGCAAAAAGTATTCCCAATTATGGATAAAGTAGAAAAGGGAAAAAAGTTATCCACAAAATGTAGTTACTGCGAACAGCCAGCAGAATATATTGTATCAAGTAAATAACTTTACACAATATATAGGAAACGGTTGTGGATATGTTGATAACTTTTGTGGATAATTTGTTTGTAAATGAAATGTAAAGGTGGATAACGTGTGAATATAACAATTGTATCAGTCGGAAAACTAAAAGAAAAGTACTTAAAAATGGGGATCGACGAATACGTAAAACGCCTTGGTGGCTATGCAAAAATGGAGTTAACGGAAGTGCCTGATGAAAAAGCACCGGAGCAATTAAGCGAGGCAGAAATGGAAATTGTAAAGAAAAAAGAAGGCGAACGGATCCTTGCAAAACTAAGCCCAGATACATACGTAATCGCCCTTGCCATTAACGGCAAAATGAAAACATCTGAAGAAATGGCAGCCGATATCGAGTCCTTAATGACGTATGGAAAAAGTAAAATTGCCTTCGTCATAGGCGGTTCACTCGGCCTACACGACGACGTCCTCAAACGTGCCGACGAAAAACAATCATTTGGCAAGATGACATTACCACATCAGCTAATGAAGCTAGTCTTGATTGAGCAAATTTACCGAAGCTTTCGCATTATTAAGGGAGAGCCTTATCACAAGTAAGTGAGGTTTTTGAATGAACCACATAGAATTGTTGATTTCTCAGCGTTCAAATGTACTGATGTATTTTTACGTTCTATTCCATTCTAAAACTTCAATTATTTGATTCCCTTGTTGTTTTTGCGAATCCGGCTTTAAGACTTTGGAGCATCTTTTTTTTCAGCAGGTACATCGCTCTCTTTTTTATACAATGTAAAATTCTTTGTGGACTCCAGTGCAAGGGCAATAATACTATAAACGTGGTGCCAGTCACTCAAGCATATTTGTTGGAGCGACTGGCACCTTTTGTAACGTGTCTTTGGACCTGTAGACGTTTTTTACATTATATTCTAAAATTAACCCGTAAAATTATTCCAATATCCATAGAATAAAGTGAATTTAAGCGAAGGAGATTGTTATGACAATTGATCATGAAGGAAAACGAAAACAGTTAAAAGTAATCCAATTTGATAAAGATCGAAATACGCTTATTGAAAAGACTGAGCCGAGTGAAACTTTTGCTGACGTTGGTGGTTTGGAGGAAGTTAAGAAAAAGATTCAGATGAATTTTATTCTCCCTCTTAAAAATCCGGAGTTTTTTAAAGCATATGGGAAAGAAGCGGGTGGAAGTTTACTGCTTTATGGACCACCAGGTTGTGGGAAAACATTTTTAGCAAAAGCGATTGCTGGTGAAATTAACGCTAGTTTTATACATATGGAATTACAGGCAATTTTATCGATGTATATAGGAGAAAGTGAACATAATCTACACGATGTATTTGAAGCTGCGCGGGAAAACAAACCATGTGTCTTATTTATTGATGAATTGGATGCAATTGGTGGAAATCGTCAAAACATGAGACAGCATCATGAGCGAATGCTTGTCAATCAATTACTTCTTGAGTTAGATGGATTAGATGCTCATAACCATGGTATTTATGTCATCGGTGCAACGAATACACCGTGGTATTTGGATTCCGCATTAAGGAGACCAGGTCGTTTCAATCAATTACTTTTTATTTCCCCGCCTGCTGTAGAGGAAAGGGAGGTCATTCTGAAACTAAAGCTGAAAGACAAGCCACAGAACGCACTTAATCATAAAAAAATTGCTAGTAAAACAGCTCATTTCTCGGGGGCAGATCTTGAACAACTTGTTGGGGATGCCATCGAGTCCGCATTACAACGTTCATTGGAAATGGGCGAATTACAACCGTTAACGAATAATGATTTAAGCGAAGCATTGAGCCGCCGTAAGCCAACAACTTTGGAATGGTTTTCAACAGCTAAAAATTATGCCACCTTTAGTGATGTGAATAAAGACTATCAACAAGTCCTGGAATATTTAAAAGAGAATAAGATTAGATAGGGTGTGGAATGCGTGAATGAAGAGGCGCAATATGCACAATTCATCCGGATTGAACAATTATATGAATGGGAACGTTTGCAAGAAGCCATTAAAGAGACGGAAAACTATATTCAACAATACCCCGAAGATGCGGATGGCTATGCCGTACTTAGTAAGGTTTATTTAAAACAAGGGGACCACAAAAAGGCTTTACATTGGTCACTAGAATCATTAAAGAAAGACCCAGAAAATGAAATTGCATGGGAATTTAGGGTAAGTACACTTTACACGGCTGGTAAATATAAAGAGACAATGACTGCAATTCAAGAGGCTTTAACGCTGTTTCCTGATGACGCCTTTTATTATTTTTTAAAAGGGAATATTTACAATAAAAATGGGGAGTACGAGGAGGCGAAAGAAAGTTTTCTTATAGCGTTAAAGTTGGAACCATCCAATGCGTTTTATCTTGCAAGCTATAGTTATGTTGAAAGTATTTTGGGGAACCAAGAAATTGCTCTCCAAGCAGAAAAACAAGCGTTACAACTAGATTCAGAGAGTTCGACGGTCTTTTTGTATGTAGCTTGGGCTGCTGACCAAAGAGGAGATTACGCGCAGGCATTGTCTTATTTGGAAAATGCAGTTCGATTAGAACCTAACAATCAGCAATTAAGAGTAGAGTACTTGGAAATTTTGCAAAAGCAATTTAAGGTGTACCAATGGCTCTTAGTGCCTTCTAGAATGTTAAATAAAGTAAAGCCGGCAATGGTATTTCTTATTTGGCTTGTGGCCTGGATGTTATTCAAGCCTCTTGTAGTTGTTTTTATTATTTTATATGTTGCTGCTCATTGGATAACAAAAATGATTGTCAATGTAAAAGTGTTCGGTCGGTTATTTGTAAAGGTGTAAATAATACCAAGCAGTCACTGTTTGATAATCCGTTTTGAAATAATAAGGGGAGACGATATTATTAGCAACTACTGCTATATTGAATTTTTCATTTCACCATAGTGTTATATTGCAACGAATTGAGTCTATATTTGGCTATATTAAAAAATGAAAGAGGACACTATTCAAATTGAAAATTTTGATAATGATACTGCGTTAATGGACTTTTTTTACAGAATATGGGGTGTCCTATTTTTGGTGGCTGCGTAGAAATTTGTGAAACGATTGAAAGACTATATTTCAATCCAATTGGATTACCATATGGGGGAATGAGGCTTTGCAGGAAGCAATCAAGTCATTTGGGGTAAAAATTATAAATGTGCACGGGTAATTATGTTTTAGTCTTAAATATCAATACTGAAAGCTTCTCTGAGCATTACGAGAAAAAAATAGGAAAGAGATACAAGGATCAGTAAAGCGTAAGGAGTATATAAATAGTCTATTAACAAAGGAACTTTCACCAATATCTGTTTATCGCCATTTTAATAATGGAAATTCTCCTTTATTTTTTAAATACTATAAAGAGTACTTCGGAACGCTACATACCGGTGTCTATTCACCAAAAGATTTAAGCCTCATAATTGGTGTAGGAGAGAATAGTGAACCAATTATGTTTTCCCTAAGAAAATATTTTGATGGAACTTTAAGTCTTTCTGGAGTTATGAAAGGAAGAATTAATAAAGCTTTATAAAATTGACTAACCTCTTTTGGTTTTGGAGTAGCATAATTGGTGATCAAATGTAAACTAAATAAAAACCGCACTTAAAGTAGGTAAGGTTCACCGTACCTACTTTAAGTGCGGTTGATAATCCCACAACAATAATCATCGCAAAAATATATAGATTGTCATTCACTAAAGAACACGAAATAGGTGTTCTTTTTTTATTTATTGAGGAAAGTAGTTGCATCTGACGTAACGGTAGATTTTATACTGGAGGAAAGGGAGCTGAAAATATATGTATTCAATAGGTCAATTTGCAAAGAAGACAGGGCTAACGGTACGGGCTTTACGGTTTTATAGTGAAAAGGGATTGATAGAACCATGCTATATTTCAGAATCGGGGCATCGTTATTACAATGACGGTAACATCGAGACCCTTCAAAAAATCGTCACCTTAAAATATTTGGATTATTCTTTAGAGGAGATAGAAGATATTTTACAGAACGGGGAACAGCAGTTAATCGAATCATTAATGTTTCAAAAACGCCAATTAGAGAAGAAGCGAAACCAAATCGATCGTGTAATTACGAGCTTGGATCAGGCGATTAACATAGGAAAACAAAAAGAAGCCATTGATACATCCATTTTTTTAACGATGATATTTAACTTACTCAAAGAGGATGAGCAACGAGACTATTGGCGAGGGATGTTACCTGATGAGTTAATCGAGCGGCTATATAACTTTTTCGGAATGAATATGATTGAATTTAATCGAAAATACATGGCTTTAGCTAATCAATTGAAGCAGGCATACGTTCAACCGATTCAAGACGATTCTTTGAAAGCACTAATGGAGCAGCTATTATCATTAATTCCACAAGATATGGTAGAAGATTTAGTCGAAGTATTAAAGGAATATGAAGATATTGAGCTAAATGATTGGTTATTTCCTACACCTTTTACAAAGGAAGAGGAAGAATGGTTTATTTCGCAGGCTGAACGACTAGGAGTGTATAGGGGGGAAGCTGATGAATAATTCAGTACGAGGCATTTGGCAGCTTGTGAATAGCAGTCGATTATCAAAGAAACTGACGATAGGCACTCTTTTACTGAGTATTGTTGAAACACTTATTGGATTGACTGTGCCATTATTTACGATGAGAATGATTAATGATTTTTCAACGATTGGTTTCTCATGGCAGTCCATTTTATTAGTAGGTGTATTTCTTATTTTCCAGGCAGTACTTAGTGGTGTAACGTTTTATATGATGCGTAAGCTTGGGGAAAGAATTGTGGCTAATTTGCGAATGAAGGTATGGGCACATGTTTTACGGTTACGTATTCCTTACTTTGATGCACATGAATCTGGGGAAACCATGAGCAGAATTACGCAAGATACGAATGTTATTAAGGAACTTATTACAGATCATTTAATTAGTTTTATTTCGGGCTTATTTGCAATTGTTGGTGCGGTAATAATATTAATCATCATTGATTGGAAAATGACATTATTGATGCTAATATCAGTGCCAGTAGCCATTTTATTGACCTTGCCTCTTGGACAACGTATTCATAAAATCGCGAGGGCAAATCAAGATGAGCTTGCTAGTTTTACAGGACAGTTGGGGCGTGTATTAACGAATATACGACTCGTGAAAACGTCGCAAACAGAAAACTATGAGCAGCTAAATGGAGAAGAAAAAATCCAACATTTGTATCAATTTGGATTAAAAGAATCAAAAATTTTAGCCGTGTTATCACCCATTATGACGTTTATTATGATGGTGGTACTCATTTTATTATTCGGCTATGGCGGCGCAAAAGTAGCAACAGGTGCGATTACTGCAGGTGAACTTGTAGCGATTATTATTTACCTTGTGCAAATTATTATTCCATTTACACAAATGGCAACATTTTTCACTTCACTTCAAAAGGCAATGGGTGCGACAGAACGATTACAAGAAATTTTAAATGAACCAATTGAAGGATATGGAAAAAATGCTATTTCGTCTTCCAATGAGTCAATTACTTTTGAAAATGTTGTGTTTCAATACAATGATAATCCAATTTTAAAAGGTATTTCTTTTACGATTCCAGCTGGTAAAACAACCGCATTGGTTAGTGCCAGTGGCGGAGGGAAAACGACAATGTTTTCATTAATAGAACAATTTTATCATGTTACAGAGGGGACTATTCGATTTGGAGAACAGCCAATTGAACAAATCCTTTTAAAGGAGTGGCGCAGCTTATTTGGATATGTATCGCAAGAAGCCCCACTCATGAATGGAACAATTCGTGATAATGTAACATATGGGAAAAGTGATGTTTTAGAAACAGATATTATAGAGGCATTAAAAAATGCCTACGCATGGGATTTTGTTCAACAGTTTGAAAAAGGATTAGATACTGAAGTAGGCGAAGGGGGAATTAAATTATCAGGGGGACAAAGACAACGGATAGCAATCGCACGTGCTTTATTCCGAAATCCAGCAATCCTATTATTAGATGAAGCAACATCTAACCTTGATAATGACTCAGAGAGAGAGGTACAAAAGGCAATAGAGTATGTTATGAAAGGACGTACAACCGTTATTATTGCACACCGCTTATCTACAATTGTACATGCCGATCAAATTTTAGTGTTTGAGGATGGTCTTATTACGGGTTCTGGAAAACATGAGGAACTTCAAGAACATCATCCGTATTATAAACAGCTAATTAAACTAATGACAAAGTAAAAGATTGAATTCTTCGTTAGACATATTCAAAGAAAAATGAATATGTCTTTTTTTATGTTATAAGGAATTAATAGTTATATTAAGGAAAAATACCTGTATGGATGGAACTTATATAGCATATTCTAGTTACTGAATAACTAGAATATGATTATAAAAATGCGGAAAAAGGTATAAGAAAAAAATGTTAAAAAAACCTTAATATGTAATATAATTATTTGGTGGGAACTTATAGTATTTATAAAATTATCGGAGGTATTTTCATGTCAGACAAAAGTTTTGTAGCAACAATATTACTTTGCTTCTTTTTAGGTAGTTTAGGTGTTCACCGTTTTTATGTAGGCAAAATAGGTACAGGGATACTAATGTTTATTACATTAGGCGGTTTAGGTATTTGGACACTAGTAGACTTAATTATGATTATCGTTGGTAAATTTACTGATAAAGACGGCAACCTTGTTAAATCTAATTAAACATAAGAAGTACAATAGTGAATAAAAAACAATGAGTTTGTACATACATTTTACGCTTGTTGCTTTTATTTATAGCAATACATTAAAAGAAGGGAGACTTTTCAATGTCTACCCTTCTTAATTGTTTCATACAGTTAGTGTTCTATTGTAATTAATAGTAATAATAGCTATCATTCATCATTTCAGTTGCAAAGCCTATTACAAATGAAATAATCGCTACAATAATTGAAATAGCTAGACCAATTACCGCGAATATTAAAGCTGATTTTGCTGCTTTTGGCTGTGTATCTTTCCATGCAAAATAGATAATAAAACCAAGTAGAGGGAAACAGCATAAGCTGAGTACATTAATCCAAATGTTTGGTGCATCTTCTTTTGCTACAGTCTTTTGTTTGTGAAATGTTAATACGTTAACACCGCAATGTATACAAATTTCGGCATTGTCATCAATGCTAGAACCACAATTAGGACAAAACATCGTAAAACCCCCTACATATTAAAAAAATTCCCATTTGCCAACTTGCTTCCCTTGTTGTTTTTTATTTGCAATCAGGACAGCATCGATTACGTTAATAGGCGTAATAATAAAAGAAGATAATCCTAAGGTTATCAATGTAAGAATAAAAGAAACGACTAACATAACTAACCCTTTAAAAATTTGTCCCATTATTATTTGTCCTAATCCAACGAGGAAAAAGCTTAGAATCCCCATAATCGCTGGATGATAAGATTCTGCTGCTCGCGTTTTTTTAATTTCTTTTAGCATAGAGCCACAAGCAATACACATGGCTTGATTACTATCTACCTTAGAGCCACATGAGTGACAGAAGTTTTTAGTGACGTAAGGTCGTACGCCACATTTTGTGCAAATTTCCGTTAACGCAGCAATAGGTTCACTACAATGAGTACAATACATAACTATGCCCTCGTGCTATTGACTTGCTAATCCAATAATGAACATTACGATATAGAATAATACGATAACTCCTATGCTAATGAAGAAGAATGTTAAAGCGGATTTAGCCGCAACTGGTTTTTCATTTTTCCAAATAAAATACATAATTAATCCAACAAGTGGTACACAGCAAAGTGTAATGATGTTAATACCCCAGTTTGGTTTGTCATCCCCAACTGCATTTTTTACTCGGACACCACAGTGAATACAAATTTCGGCGTGTTCTGAAATTTGTTCGCCACAGTTTCTACAAAACATAATAGTACCTCCAATAATTCATTGTAGATTTCTTCCAACATTTTGACCCAATAAAAAAAATTGGTAACCCATAATGTAGAAAATATATATAATACCGATACCACCCGATAATCCAGTAAGGAACCGTCTATTATTAGTACTTGTCCATTTACCAAATAATTGTCCAAAACCATCAATAGCCATTGGTAAAATTAGTAATATGATAATCCGCAAATCTATTAAACCTAAAAGTATCACTAACATGATGGATAAGAGATATCCTACAGCCATCCCAGTACATCTTGCACATAAAGGGAACTTTTTACCTTTAAAATGGAATGAGCGGTCTGGCCTTTGATGGCAAAAGAAAAAAACTTGCAATAAAAAATTAATATTTTTTGCCATATTTGTAAGCTCCTTTATTATTCTAGCGTATAGTATATAACAAAAATGGAAACTAGTGAATACAATACATAATTTTAGTTTTATTGTAATGTAAGGTAAAATTATACATAGTAACTTTTTGCGAAAATGTATATTTTTAAATGAAGTTTTTAGCTAATCTGAAGTGTAATGTGAGATTGAGTTTGTAAATATAGCTTAGCCAAAGCGGGAATACACATTAAATAAATACTATAAACAGAATAAAAGTGTTTCTGTGCAACGGTAGAAATCGATAACAATGCTGTCGGCAATGCGATTCGTCGTAAGAACTAGCTGTTAGTGAAGCTGGTACTAAAGTCAATGCCATCTGCTTAAGTTTAGCTGAAACGGCAAAAGCAAACGGATTTTTTTTCAATTCTATTATTAGATAGAGCTTACATACAAAATTACATTTCCATCAGCAGTCAATTAAATAATTACATGCCTTGGTCGAAAAATAACAATCGATCTGTACAAAATAGTCGTCTATTCTAAAAAAAAGATAGATGGCTATTCGTGATGCATATAAAGAAGATATGCTTGTTTTTCATAATTACTGATAATCAATCATTTTTTATTGATATTCAATAAAAAATATTTGATTATCATAATATATATGCTAAAATAAGTAAAAAAAGGGAGTGGTGATATAGTGAGCTATCGCGTGCTGAAATTACTTAATATTTTAATTTTCCTAGGAATTATAGTGTGTTTTTTAAACATCGTAAGTTTAACAGTATTTTATTTTACAGATTTATCTGAATATGGATTGAATTTAAAAATTAAAATTGGTGCAATTGAAGTATTTGGAAATGAATTAGATTTTACGTTTGATATATTAGTGATGGTAATCATTAATAGCTTATTAGTACTATGTTTATTATTTTTTGCTTTAACAATAATAAAGAATTTAATAAAAAAACAAATATTTATTGAGAAAAATTACAAAATAATTAGAAATACATCTTATATACTTGCAATAATGTCTATTTTTAGTAATATACCTCAAAACTTAGTAATAAATGAGATTCTCGAGAAACAAAAAGTATTATCAGAAAATATTGATAGTAGTCTTTCGATAAATTATGGATTTTTAATTGCAGCAGTCACTCTATTTGTATTTAGTTTTATCTTTAAAGAAGGAATAAGGATAGCAGAAGAAAATAAATTTACTGTATAGGGTAGTGACAGCTTATGATACGAATTAATCTTGACGTCGAAATGGCAAAAAAGAAAATATTATTAGGACAATTAGCAAAAGAAATTGATATAACAAATAGTAATCTTTCAATTTTAAAAACAGGTAAAGCAAAAGCTATTCGGTTTGCAACTTTGGATGCAATTTGTAAAGCGTTAAATTGTCAACCTGGCGACATCTTAGAATATATAGAAGATGAAAGTCAAAATAATTAAAGGAGGGCGCCAAGAGACACGGGAGGTATGTCATCATAAGCATCGTAAAGATCTAATAGTGCATCACATAGTGGAATTTAAAAGTTAATTTTTCCCACTTTAAAGATGGATTAAACCGTTGATATATCAACATTTATAGAGGGAGAGTGTTATTGTGGAAGCGATTATTACATTATCGAATGTATCTAAATCATTTCAATTACAACAAGTAGTGAAAAACTTATCACTAACTATACCAAAAGGTTCTCTATATGGATTTTTAGGACCAAACGGTGCTGGAAAAACAACAACTATGAGAATTTTAGTAGGATTAATAGAAGCAGATGAAGGTGAAATATTATTTAAAGGAAAGAACATTAAAAAGTGGAGAAAATCCCTATTTAACCATGTTGGTTGTTTCATTGATTCGCCTAGTTATTACCCTAATTTAACTGCTTATGAAAACCTAGCTTATATTCAAAAAATAACCGATAAACCGTTAGCTGAAGTAGATAGAGTTTTAAATGTAACAGGCATCTATTATGCTAAGGATAAAAAAGTTAAAAACTTTTCAATGGGAATGAAGCAAAGATTAGGATTAGCGTTTGCAATGTTAAATGATCCAGATATATTGATTTTGGATGAACCTACAAATGGATTAGATCCTGAAGGCATTCACGAAATTAGAAATTTTTTAATTAATTTATGTAAAAATGAGGGGAAGACCATTTTTGTATCTAGCCATAATTTAGCTGAAATTGAAATGATGGCAGATTATATTGCTTTAATTAATCAAGGGAAATTAATATATGATGGTAAGTTAGAAGATGTTTTAATTTCAGAAGAATATATTGTGAAAGTTAAACAATCGGAAGAAGTGATACAAATGCTTACTAATAGTGGTTTAGATGTTACAAGATTGAAAGATAATAAATTTTCATTTAAAGCAGATCAATATAAGATGGCCGTTATAAATAAAAAGATGGCAGAAAAAAATATAGATGTATATGAATTAACACCTAGAAAAAGAACATTAGAAGAAATATTTTTAAATTTGACTAAGACAGATAATCCTCTTAAGAAAGAAGTGGGATTGTATGAGTAGTTTTATAAATATTGGTAAGGTTGAATTTCAAAAAATAGGTTCATTTAAACTCATATTACTAATAATTATATCTGCATTAATCACATTTGGATTAAGTTTATCCTTTATCTTATATAAAAAAGAGTATTTGTTAAGTGAAGGACTAATGGAGATTCAATCCATTATTTCTATATCAGCTTATTTTGCAACTTTTACATTAGCAATTTTTTCAGCAATAAATTGGTATTATTTAATATCTTTTGAAAATAAAAATGGAACATGGTCTATTTTATTAACGAAACCTATTTCTAAATTTAAATTATTAATGACTAAACATACTTTGCATTTAGTAATGTATATAGCGTTTAATATTTTATATACCACGGCATCTTTTATCCTATTGATAATAATGAATATTGAATTTAATATTAGTGAATTTTTGAAACTCCAATTTATCTTTTTTTTAGTTGCCATCACTATTCCTTATAGTCAATTACTATTTCATTTAATGGTTAAAAACGGTTTGTTGGCTTTTTCTTTAACAATTATTATTTTATTCTTTTTTTTAATCAAGGATATTATACCTGATATTTTTGCAATGTTCATTCCTTTATTAAACGTCGATAATGTGTGGATAGACATAAAAAATACTAGAATTATCACTCTTTATTGTATTGAATCTATTTTATATGGAGTAATTATTTTCTTAATCTCTATAAAAAATAATTACTATACTTATGAATGAGTACGAGGGGGGAGAGAGATGAGTTTTATTGAGGAATTTAAAAAGATAAAAGGATCAGGGGCTTATATATTGCTAGCTGTATTACTATTGCTGCCTATATGTATACAAGGAGTTTTAGGTTTAGGTCCAATAGTTACGGATTATAAATATTATGTTACTACATTTGGATTGTTTTGTAGATTATTTTTGAGTGTAGCTATCGGTTTACTTATTTCATTATCATTTTATAATGAATACAGACGTAAAGGATATCTAAACGTTATTTTAAATGGTCATTCATTTGCCAATCTTATAATTAATAAAATGTTATTTTTTTATACCTTTATACTAGTATATTTGCTTACAGCACTTTTTATTAGCCTAGGTTTTCAATTATTCGATGGTTCTAATATAGGCCTGTATTATAAAGAGTTATTAATTAGTTTTTCCTTTCTATTTATAACAAGTATATTACTAATAAATATACATATGTTCTTATGTATGTTTTTTAATCAACATACTATGATTTCTTTAATTATCTCCGTATTATGCTCTTTTTTAAACGTTTTTATTGTTCCTACTCAACTATGGATCATGTTCCCATGGTCATATCCAACTAGAATTTTATACTTTGCATCATTAAATACATTAGATTTTGTTACAATTCTATTAATTACAATATGTTCATTTGCGTTAATTCTTTATTATAATTCCATAAATGTGAGGAGTACTTAAGAATGTTTTAAAAATCAAAATCCATAGGACCGATTTTATATTGATAGTGCTCTATGTTGAGCGTTAGGGAGTCCGAGATAATAATCCCTTCGCTTTCTAGTAACGCCTTTTGATGGGCTGCATTTTTAAAGGTAATTTCCCCTTTGATGTTTACAATACGATGCCAAGGAAGATTATATTTTTCACTCATTGTATGTAATATTCTTACCACCTGTCTGGCTCCTCTAGGACTGCCCGCACATGCTGCAACTTGGCTATAAGTCATAACTTTACCGCTTGGTATATTTTTTAGGACAGCTATCACATTTTTAGTAAATGGTTGCATATTATTCAACCCCTATAGTAAAAGATATTAATACTAATTATGCCTTAACTGCAGCTTATCCTCAATAATACCAAACGTAAGGCATTACAGTTAACAAAAAAAGTGTTAAATTGACGCAGCCAATCTAACACTTCCATTTTTTCATATAAATCAAAGGACTCAAAAAACTTTGCTAAACTTAGCTGTGGGTCCTTTGTGCCGCTTATATAATAATCTAAAATTTGCTCGATTTTTTCAAAAGCCGGAATCGTCTGCTCGACAATTTGTCCTATATCTGTCGCCATTTCATTTGTAATAGAATTGGAGGCTGCGATAACTAAATACTCTTTTTTAGGGAAGTACCGAAATATTGTTGCAATCCAAACCCCAGCGGCATCTGCCACGTCTTGCATCTGTATGTTTTGAACGCCTTGTTCTAAAAATAAATCCTTGGCAATTTGGATAATATTTTGGCGACGTTGTAGTTTTTGTTGTTCTCGTTTACTCATTTTCGTCACTCCAACTATTCTTCTTACATTAATTGTAGCATGTTTACTTGCTATCACTTATGTTCGCATTGCAGCTAATTCTACTTATTTCTTTATGTTTGTAATAGCGCTCATAGCATTTATTGTAGTGTGGTTTGTACCCAAAAATAAAAAAGTAAGTAATTAATGCATGAGTTGCCAAAATAGAAAGTACCGTTCTAAATTTTTAGAGAGGTGCTTTTTTCTAAATAAAAAACACCTCTAAGTGGCATCTTAGAAGTGTTTGGGATATCAATTTATAATAATAGAAAAAATGCTCAATCCATTGATAAAAATGTGAGCATGTGTTAGATTTATATAGATAGGCACTTTCTTATTTAAAAGTGTATAATATCTCTATTTTAATTATAGAGCATTGTTTTTCATAAGTCAACCCATATACTTTAATTTTTAAGGAGTGAATGCGATGAAGTCGGAGTTTCAGCAAGAGCAACAACGTTTGGACATTGTTATGGAGACTATTTCAGAGCAACTGAGTAAGTTGGAGAAAGAAACTTTACAGCGTAAGAATGAAGTAGTAAATATTCGCAAACATTTTTGGGACGAAATTAAGGTCAATATGGATACCTTTGATGATTACCTTGAGACGATTATCGGATTAAGACAAGAAACGCAAGCACTGTCTGTCAGTCAAAGCACACACAAACATGCTTCTAAAAGATTGTCTACACTGCGTCGGATGCAGAAAGTGCCTTACTTCGGTCGAATTGATTTTTTAGAAGAAGGTATGTCGGTGAAAGAACAAGTCTATATTGGTATTTCATCGCTTATGGATAAAAGCGGGGAGGATTTCCTTATTTACGATTGGAGATCACCTATTTCGAGTGTTTACTATGATTACATGCCAGGCCCTGCCCAGTACACGACACCGGAAGGCATTATTTACGGAGAATTAGAGAAAAAGTGGCAATACCTAATTCGTGAAGGGGTACTTCAATCCATGTTTGATACAAGTTTGACAATTGGGGATGAAATTTTACAGCAAGTGCTAGGGCAAGGTACAAACAAGCATATGCAAAGTATAGTAGCAACGATTCAACAGGAGCAAAACCGAATTATCCGCCATGATCAAGGCAGGTTGCTTATTGTACATGGAGCAGCTGGCAGTGGGAAAACTTCAGCAGCTTTACAACGCATTGCTTATTTGCTTTATAAATACCGCGACAGACTGAATGCCGATCAAATTATATTATTTTCACCTAATGCTATGTTTAACAGCTATGTCTCGAATGTATTGCCTGAACTAGGCGAAGAAAATATGCAGCAAGTAACGTTTCAGGAGTACTTACATCACCGACTAAGTAAAGAGTTCGAAGTTGAAAATCCGTATGAACAATTGGAATATGTCTTAACTGAAGCCCATACGCCTGCTCATAGTATAAGAGTAGCGAACATCCGCTTCAAAGCATCTACGCGCTTTTTTGAAGTTATTAAAGCATACAGAAAGTCGCTGGAGTTTAACGGTATGATATTCAAAGACATTCACTTCAGAGGACAACCGATACTTACCGCACAACAAATTGGTGAACAATTTTATCGTAACGACACGTCACTTAATTTCCATAATCGACTGGAAAAATTAACAGAATGGATTTTAAAGAAAGTGAAAGAAACCGAAAAAGTTGAATGGAAAAAGGAGTGGGTGCAAGAAGAAATTGAATTGCTTAGTAATGAAGAATACCATAAGGCACGCGTTTATTTAGCTAAAAAGCAAGGCTTTGCCAGAGAGACGATAGCCGATTATGAGATGGAGCCTCATAAACTTGCGCGATTGATTGTATCTAAGAAGCTGAAGACATTGCGGAAACGAATTCGTGCGTTACAATTTATCGACATTAAGGAAATCTACAAGCAGTTGTTTATTGAACCTGAGCAAATAACACAGTGGGTAGATGGTGAAACACCAGTAGAGTGGGAGGCTATTTGCCAAGCAACGCGAGAGATGTTAGATGAAGATAAATTATATTACGAAGATGCTACTCCTTTTTTATTGATGAAAGAATTAATTCAAGGTTTTCAAACGAATAGCGCAATCAAGCATATTCTTGTGGATGAGGCGCAGGACTATTCGCCATTTCAATTCGAGTTTTTAAAACGCTTATTTCCTTTTGCGAGGATGACGGTGCTAGGTGATTTTAATCAGGCTATCTTTGCACATGCTAGCGAAATAATTGATTTTAATATGCTGAGTAGCCTATATGGACCTGATGAAACAGAAGTTATTACGATGACGCGTAGTTATCGCTCGACAAAACCGATTATCGAGTTTACACGTAAACTAGTGCCGAATGGCGAACACATTATGCCGTTTGAACGAGATGGCGCATTACCTGTGCTAACACAATTATCGGATCGTGCAGCTTTACATCTTGCTATTACAACGAAAGTCGAAGCTTTGCGACAAGACGGCTATAACAGTATTGCCATTATCTGCAAAACTGCTGAGGAAAGCAAACATGCATTTGAAGCTTTGTCCAATATTGAGGATGTGAAGCTTATAAAATATGGCTCACCGGAGTACGAACAAGGTGTCGTCATTATTCCATCTTATTTATCCAAAGGAATTGAATTTGAAGCGGTTATCATTTACGATGCATCTGAGCACATATATGGTGATGACAGTTTACGTAGAGTTTTCTACACTGCCTGCACGAGAGCTATGCATTATTTGCAACTATATAGCGTAGGGGAACCGAGCCCACTTTTACGCAATGCTATACAGGAAAATTGAAGTGCCAGTCACTCAAACAATTCTCAAACAATTTGGCTTCCTAGGACGCACATGATGTAAGCCGCAACAAATTGTAAGTTGCGGCTTACGCTGTGCCTGCGGCAAGGGCATGGATTTTTACGGAATAGGGGATTTCATCATTATTCAATTTGCTGTGTAAAAGCTTAACACCAAACAATTATTTCATGCGGTGTCGTTTGGGCGGGAATGCTTCTTGTCGTAGGGCCGTAGACAACAATAAGGGTGCGATTTGCAGGGCTTTTTGAAAAAGGTTGCCCATTTTTAAGTAAAATTGGCGTGTAGGGAGCAATATTTAATTGTAATTGCCCATCACTACTCAACAATTGAGAATTAAAAAAGTCGACTTTTACATTTTGATAGCTGTTTTCTTTTACAACGATTAGTGCTTGGTATTGTGGAGGATAAATCATTGGGGCAGGTGCATTCCCATCATAATACCCAACAATGCGATCCCCGCGGCTTACAACTTCTTGATTTACAAAGTAAGTAGAAGGTGAAATAACAAAATTAACGATGCCACCAGCACCGTCTTCTACAGTCATTAAAGTATAACAACCTTCACTTTCCCCATTCTGTCCGACAGCAAAATCATTTATTTGTGAAACGATACCTTGAAAAAATTTAAAATTGACCATAGCCATTCCTTTCTTAAAAAAGTGTAAGCAATTACTGAAGACAACTTCACGCCCTGCATTCAATTCAACATCCCTTCGTACAGGGTCATTGTAATCTATGTAACAAGCCTATTAGGGGTGACTCAAAATATGTCGCTTTATTTTTTAATACAAAGGAATAATATATTTTTTACTTAAATCACTATATACTTATCTAGAACTAAAACGTAATTTTTCTAAGGAGGGGAGCTTTTTGAATTGGATTTCTAAAAATAAGAAACCCTTTTTAGCATTCATCGTTATTCTTATTATTATTGCGGGTCTGCTCGATATTAAATATGAAGGACTATTCTTTCAAATGTTACCTAAAACTGTTCAAGACTTTTTAGCTAACTTGTTTTAAATACAAGTTTTATTAAATGTCTAGACAAGCAAAAGTACAGACTGTGCTTTTTTGCATAAATGAATTCATGTATAAATAAAAGTCCATCAGACTGGCCAAACTTTAAGATGAAAAGTAATCCGCGCAGTTCGATTCCTTTTCAATAAAAATCAATGGAGGATGGCTATGTCAAATATAAACACAAATCGTAACAATGCAAAAGCCAAGGACAAGTTTAGTGCGAAAAAACAAGAAGTTAATCAAAATGGTAAAAAGCTCTATCAAGGAGAGTTTGGCTCTGAATTTGATTTTGATGGGGCTGTAGCACAAGCAAATAACTTTCCTGAAGCACAAGGGAAAAATGCCGCTCGACAGCCCGTAAGCGAGCGGACTGCATGGCACTAGTTTGTATTTGACAACTATTCAATACATTGAGTTAAAGGACTAAGGCGTCAATGCCTTAGTCCTTTTTAAAAGAATGCGTTCATGATTTTATTGTTGATGGAATTTTAATTGAGATGGTTGTTCCGATGCCGATACTCGAATCAATCGTTATGCCATAGTCAGGGCCATAATAGAGTTTAATGCGCTGATCAACATTTTTAATGCCAACGCCACCAAGTTTTGTGCGCTTTTCAGTTGGCTCCTTGTTTAATTGATTAACGTCGAAGCCTTGTCCGTTGTCTTGGACGCTAAGCTCTACATCACTACCAGTAAGTTTTGCACTAATATGAATATGACCAATATGAGAAGAACTTCGAATTCCATGATATAAAGCATTTTCTACGATGGGCTGTAAAAGGATTTTAGGCATTTGTACATTGCGTATGGCTGGTTCACAGACAATCGTGTAATTTAACTTCTCCCCATACCGTTCTTTTTGAATAAATAAATATTGACGAACATGATCTAATTCATTTTCTACGGTTGTCAGTTCATTTCCACCACTTAGTGAAAGTCGGAAAAATTGAGCGAGTGCTTTTGTCATTTCTATCACTTTCTCACTATCATTAAACTCAGCCATCCACACAATTGTATCTAATGTATTGTATAAGAAATGCGGATTAATTTGACTGTGGAGCGCACTAATTTCTGTCGCTCTTAAGTGCTTCTCTTTTTCAGTAATTTCTTGCATTAATTTTTCAATTTGGACAATCATACTATTGAAATGTTTTGCTAAACTTTGTGCCTCATAGCATCCCTTTGCATCAATAGGCACCTCTTTTAAGCCGTATTCGATAGTTTGCATAGCTTTTTCTAAACGTTGGAATGGTGTAGTAATGCGCCCAGCAAATAATGCAACACTAACAGCAGCAATAATAAAGAGAACAGTTCCTACTAATAGAAAGATTTCGAGCAATTGCCTTTTAATCATTAACAATCCATCTTGCGAAGAGACACCAACAAACGTCCAGTCTGCATTCATTAACTTATAGGTGTGCGTTAACGTATTTTTTTCTTTATCATAGCCTGCTTGATTGGCGATTATTTGCTGTAATTGTTGTTGTTTCATGGGGTCTGCAAAATACGCTGTATCCCTGTGATAAACGACTTCGCCTTGGTCATTGATAATGAAAGAAAAGCCATTCTTCCCTAAATCTAAATTAGCTAAAAAGTCTTCAATCACCTTATACTGGATATCGATAAGCAATACGCCAATATTTTGACCTTCATTATTTTTTATTTCGCGACTAATCGAGATAACCCAGTTGTCTTTATCCATTGAAAAATGCTGCATCCGTGCAGAGGTTAAAACGGGCTTACTACCGTTATTAACAGCCGCCATATACCATTGTTCCTTCATCATATTGCTCGACATACTCATAATTAAACCTTTTTCATTGGAAAGTACTTGCCCATCTTTGCTCACAATAACGACCGATTGAATAAATGGATCGGTTGTCATCGTTGTCCGAATCATCGACAGTAAATTTTGCTTCATAGCGGGATCGCGCTCTGTACTTGAAAAATAGGACACAAGCTGTGGGTTTTCAGCAAGTAAAGCAGAGACCGCTTTTAGACGCTCAATATAAAGGTTAATATACATACCGCTCTTTTCTACTGCTGTTTTCGTACTAGAGGTTGCTTCACTCAATACAACAGAGGAAATACTATAATATAAAATGCCGCCCATTAATAACAAAATAACACCACTTGCTTTTAAATAGTGAAGGGCAATTTGCATGCGCAAAGTTTTCAGCATATTGGACTTCTTCATTACTATTCCCTCATTTTTTCTCTAAACTGATTCGGAGAAATATCAAATTTTCTTTTAAATGTGGCACTAAAATAATTAGGATCGTCAAAGCCGACAGCCGCTGCTACCTCATACACTTTCATATCAGTGCTAAGTAAAAAAATTTTCGCTCGGTCTAAGCGAGTAGAGAGCATATAATCTTGAAAATTTTTGCCGTACAGGCTCTTAAACAAGCTACTCAAATAAGAATTACTTAGTGCCAGTTGTTTTGCTAAATAGCTTAAGGAAAAATCGACATTGGCAATATTGCGGTCAATTTCCTTTTGGATTTTTGCTTTATAACCAGTATCATCATGTACTTTTGTGTCGTTTAATATTCCTTCGACAAGCTTTGATATTTCATGCTGGCTTTGTGTTGCTTGCAGTTTTTCAATCAGATTTTTTAATGTTTCTTGAATGTCTTTTTTAGAGACTGGTTTTAGAACATAGTCATCAATGCCAGCCTTTAATGCTGTTACAGCATAATCAAAATAGTCATAGCCTGTAATAATAGCAATTTTGACATCTGGTTTTAGTGCCTTTGCCGCAATGGCAAAATCAAGACCATTCATTTTCGGCATATTGATGTCAGCTAGTATAAGGTCAGGGCTATGTTTTTTGAAAATTTCAAGTGCGGTTTCACCATTTGAAGCCTCAAATACTGTTGAAATAGAAAGCTCCTCGAAATTAACAAATGAGCGAATTCCTTTAATGATAATAGCTTCATCATCGACGACCAATAATGTATACATGACATCACCTCTCTAAATACATTCATAATATAGAAGCTATTTCTTCATTGACAACTAAGCATGCATGCGATGCGGATGGGCACTTCCTATGCGAAAAATCCACTGTACTTTCTGCTGGCATGACGTAAGCCGCAACATTCTGCGCTAACCGCGCGAGCCAGTTGCGGCTTATGTTCTGTGCATTCCCGAAAGAAGTCTGCGTGGATTTCTAGTGGATAGACATAAATTGTTTCAGAATTGTTTGAGTGACTGGCACCGGCATTATTTTGTGAGATGTACTAAGTATCCGTAACCTGCTGCTTCCATTTCGGCTTGTGGAATAAACTTAATGGCAGCACTATTGATGCAATAACGTAAGCCGCCACGATCTTTAGGCCCGTCATTAAATACATGCCCTAAGTGGCTATCACCACTGCGACTTCTCACTTCAGTTCTAATCATATGATAACTTGTATCTTCATATTCAAGCACTACTGCAGGGTCAATTGGTTTTGTAAAGCTTGGCCAACCGCACATCGAATCATATTTGTCCGCTGATGAAAAAAGGGGCTCGCCCGTAACAATATCAACATAAATGCCTGGATCATAATTATCCCAGTATTCATTGGAGTAAGCCATTTCTGTACCATTGCCTTGTGTTACTCGATATTGTTCTTTTGTTAATATTTTTTTAATTTCTTCGTCGCTTGGCTTTGGATATCGTGCAGGATCAATGAGTGATGGTATTTCTTGATTTTCCAAAGAATCAAACTTTACATGACAATAGCCATCTGGATTTTTTTCAAGATAATCTTGGTGGTACTCTTCTGCAATTGTAAAGTTAACAAGTGGTTCCACCTCGGTAACAATAGGCTTATCATAGCGTTCTTGTTCTTTTGCTATTACTTTGTCAATAATCGCTTTATCGGCTTCATTTGTATAATAAATACCTGTACGATATTGGGTACCGCGGTCATTTCCTTGCTGATTGAGTAAAGTTGGGTCAATTATTTGAAAGAAATGTGCTAATAGTTTTTCTAAATCAACACGTTCAGGGTCATAGCGCACATGAACTGTTTCTGCATGGCCAGTATTTTTCCAAATGACGTCTTCGTAGGTTGGGTTTTCTGTGTTGCCATTTGCATAACCAGATACGGCATCATAGACACCATAAACACGCGCCATATAATGTTCTACACCCCAGAAGCAACCACCTGCAAGCCAAATATCTTTTAAATTATTTGTATCAAAGCTGACATTGACGTTAGGGTTTGGTGGATATTTAGATTGTGCTTGTGCTGTACTTGCATTACTTGCTAACAGAGAAGTGTCCGCTGAACATGCAGATAAAAGTAGTAAGATACTTACTAATACGCCAAATAATTTTATCTTCATTAGAGATTCCTCCCTTTATTATTGGATACTTTTAAATTTCTCAATAATTTGTGGATTGCCTACATGGCCGGGGAGAGATTGAATGAGTTTGCCATCAGATCCAATATAGGCAGACGTTGGATAAGCTCGCACATTGTATTGTTTTGCAATGGCGCCATCTTCATCTAATAGCACCTTAATATTTGAAGTGTTTTCAACCCCATTAAACCATTTAATAAATGCATCACTGTCTTTTTCATTATTAAAGTTCGGCGAAACGATGCTTAAGACAACAAAATCCTGTTCCTCACCAGCCAATGTATTTAGTTCTTCTAAGCCAGCTAAACAAATAGAGCACCAAGAAGCCCAAAACTTTACGTACACTTTTTTACCCTTGTAGTCAGCAAGATTATAACTATCCCCTTTAACATCAACTAAGTTAAAGGAGGGGGCCACAATGCCCTCGTTACTAGCCGCTGCAGTAGTAGTAGCTGTATTTTTGGAATCTGCAGAACATGCCCCTAAAAAAAGGACTGCTACGAACAAAATCACAAGATGTTTTAAATGATTCATACTAAATCTCCTTTCTATTGTGGAATGAATGTTAATAATAGATTTAAATTATTTGTCATTAAAACAATTCCCATGAAAATAATCATGACACCACCGGCAATTTTAATTTTCTTTGTATGTTTATTGATTTGTGTAACATGACGTAAAAGGAAATCGGAGAAAAGTGCAAGAACTAAAAAGGGAATTAGTAATCCAAGTGCATAGAAAAACATCATCAGCGCCCCATAAGTAGCTTGCCCCTCACTTGCTGATAAGCCTAACACTGCTCCTAAAATTGGACCGATACAAGGTGTCCAACCCATACTAAATGTTAGACCCAAAAGATAGGTGCCGAGTAAATCACGTTTATTACTCCGTGTTAGCTGCACTTTCGTTTCTTTATGAAGCACGGCTAATTTAATGAAGCCAATTTGATGTAGACCGAGCAAGACGACTACTGCCCCACATACGACGATAAACCAGTCTGTATTAATGACCGAACCAAGAAAACCGGCGCCAAATCCTAAAATCACAAAGCTTGTCGAAAGACCGACAACAAAAATAATCGTTTTAAATAGTAAATGTGTATTTACTTGCCATTTACCGATAGAGAAGCCATGTTGCATAGCAGTTCCACTTTCATTGGTTGACAAAACTGAAAAATAAACCGGTAGTAAAGGGACAATGCAGGGGGAGAGGAAAGAAAGAATTCCCGCAATAAAAACAGTACTGAATAAAAGCTGTCCGTCCACGATTGAAGCACCACCTTTCTTGTATAGTTTTATAGTAAGAAAAGCGAATGCAAAGCAACATAGAATGATTTTATGAAACTCTTAGAAATCATCTTGTAAAAACTTTAAGTGTGTAAAGTTAGTGAATTTTGTGCGTTTAGGGTAAGAAGGTATTAACGAATACACTATTATTTTTCAAGTTTTTGGTAAGATAAGGTAGGGGGAGGGGTTGCTATGAAGATTTTTCGAAGCTATGGCTTATTATTAGGGGGATTTGGCTTTTCTTATTTAGGAAATTGGATTTATCTCGTTGCTTTAAACTTAATGGTTTGGCATTTAACGTATTCAGCAACAGCAGTAGCAGGTATTTTTATTGTTGGTCCGATTGCCCGCATCCTTACAAATTTTGTGGCAGGTTCCATTATTGATCGGTCAAATAAAAGAAACATTATGATTGCGATGGATGTTTTACGTGGACTAATTGTTTTCTTAATGCCCTTTATGACATCTATCTGGCTTGTCTACGGCTTATTATTTTTAGCGAATATCGCTAGTAGTTTCTTTGGACCAAGTAGTACATATTATATTGCCAAATACGTGCACGATGCAGATAAGCAACGTTTTAATGCACTGCTAGGCACATTCAATTCAGGTTCTTTTATGTTAGGCCCGGCCATCGCAGGTGTGCTTATTGCCTCTTTTAATATTAATATCGCGATGTGGGTAAACAGTGTAACGTTTTTTGTTTGTGCATGGGTGATTGCCCGTTTACCGAACTTAGAGGAGGAAGTGAAAGAGAAGCGGGGAGTCCTTACAATACGAGTAATGATAACTGACTTTAAAATCGTTTGGACTTTTATACAACAACATAGGCAATTTTTGAAATTTTTTATTGCCTATCAAATTGCGCTCATGGTTGCTTTTGCATTAGACTCGCAAGAAATGACGTTTATCAAAAAAGTTTTATCGGCTTCTGATAGTTTGTATGGTGTACTTGTCAGTGTTGCAGGGGTGGGGGCTATTGTTGGTGGTTTATTGGCAATGGCTTTAGTACAGAAATTTTCAATCTCTACCTATATAGGAGTTGGACTAACATGTACGATGTTATCCTATACCTTGTTCTATGCGTCCAGCAATATTTGGTTTGCAACAGGTTGCTTTATCACGTTAGGTGTTTGTATGGCATTTAGCAATACGGGATATGATACGGTCTACCAAAAAAATATTCCACCACATTTAATGGGACGATTCGGTAGCGCTGTCAGCCTTGTTCAAAGTGTTATTCAAATTGTACTTACATTTAGTTTAGGCGTAATGGCAGATTGGTTTTCTCTACAGCTTGTAGCTGTTATGTTTGGTGCAATTGGTCTGGTATTTGCCCTATACATGGCGATCCATATTGCCACGAATAAGCAGGCACTGCAAATTAAGGACAATATATAAGCGTAAGGAGGTTCCAGCAGGAGTATGAAGCTGTGAACCTCTTTGCTAAAAGCATGACGCACCATTTTAAAACTTTAGCTTTGAAAAACAAAATGTAATCGAACGTTTGATATAAAGCGAACAAAAGAACAGCAAGCAAGAAATAACGAGTGCAAAAGGGATACTGAAAGCAACAGGAAGATCAATGCCTTGCCAAATGCTCATTTTTATTTCATCAATGCCTACAGTTCGTAAAATACCAGCAAGTATGGATATTATGGCGCTTACAACCAGTCCTACGTATAGAATGGTTAACACAATAAGGGCTAAGGAACAAAAAAATCCACGAATCATTTTCATCATTGTTCCCTCCTTATGATGTGATGTACTTTCGCAAGGGGGGAAATGGTATAACTTTCGGTGTAATAAAGTTTCTGTATTGTACAATGGTCCCCAACTTCAATAACGGTACCGTCTACAAACTCTGCAATTGTGTAAGCAAGGTGTAAATTTTTGCCCTTTATTGAATGACAATGAAGTTTTTTACTGAGAAGGGAAAGTGAGAACTTATCTTTTTCTATGATGATGTCATCTGCAAAGAGTTGGGTAATGCTACTTGGACCAGATAATTTTAAGTGAAAATGTGATGCCTGTATTTCTTGTGCTTTCACAAAGCCGATTGCATGGAACTGTTGTGCATGTAAGTGTTGTGCAATTGTTAGTTTTCCTGTACTCGTAATAGTCGAAACTTCCCCAGAGCGAATTGTTAAATTCCCCGCATTCGTCAACTCTCCTATTTCACAATAATCTTTCATATTACAAGAGCCTGTATTTTTTAAAGTATGAGCAATAACACGGGAATGAAATGCACTATGTCCATGTGTGGATATTGTCTTTAAGTTCACTTGTTGGTGTACACCAACCGCACCACGAATATTTAACTGTTCACAGTCGGGCATAAGATCATAAATTTTGCCACTAGTAAGCGTTATACTACGTTGCTTTGGTATGCGTTCATTTGTCATGCTAATTATCACCTCTTTTAATTTAATTGATATATATTTTAATAATTAAAATATATATCAATTAAATTATATGTCGCTCTATTTTGTCAAGAACAAAAAACTGCCTAGTCTATAGGTGAAAAATAAATATCGATATGAGGTTAATAAAAAAAGGATTTCAAAGTTTGAAATCCTTAAAAAATTTTTTGCATTAACTGATTTACATCCGTTAACACATTTGCTATTTCTGTTAGTTTTTCTTGTGGAAGTTTTAAAAATATTTCTTGTACTTTTCGTTCTCCCTCTGTCGTTAACTTCATGTTTACGACACGTCGATCTTCACTTTCTCTAACGCGTTGAACAAAATTAAGCTTCTCCAATTTGTCACACATAGATGTAACAGCCCCGGGGGTTACACTAAAGAAATCAGCAATTTCTGTTGCCTTCATACCACCGTTGATTTTTAGCTGAAGAAGAAGGATAAGCTGGTTTTGAGATAATGTTTCGCCTTCTGACAGCAGATTCACAAACATCAAAGATTTTTGCTGTATTTCAAGCATTTCTCGCATTATTATTTCAACTTCGTGCATTGGATTATTTTTTGACATATGATCACAGCCCACTAAAATATTTACTTATTAAATTATATAGTAAATATATAATTTATGTGAAGTGAACCATTAATAATTTCCACGTAACCTTTATGAACCTAGTATAGGTTTCTTCAGTAGGTATTGAACTAAAGTGATGACCCCTATTATTAAAAGCGATACAGGTATTATAAATAACAAATGTCCTATTCCGGGAGCAAATAAAGTTACAGTAGATAATGGACCAAATAATTGTGGGAAACCAATTAAAACAAATGAAGGTAGTAGCAAGTTAAAGACCGCTAGCGAGAACCATTGAAGCGCCAGCTGAAAAGTTGTTACTTTAGGTTTTTTACGGTTAAACAATCGATAAATAGACCGAACAATGAGCGCAATAATAATCGCTAATAGTAAGTCGAACAGTATATATTTTAGAAAAGGCTTACTATTCGATAATGAGGGTTGTTCTTGATGGACAAGTTGATGAAGGCCACTTACGATGGCATCATATTCATTTAAATTAAAATAATCCATTGCATTGATTTGTAGACTAATACCGTATTCCTTGTCCAATAATACTTTTGAATAGGTGTTTTCTGTCCAGCCATTATGGGAGATAATCGCATTTTTTACTTCCCAACCCATGGCATAATAAGTACTATCCCCGATAAATGCAAAAGGGTGGTGTAATTTGTTCATTGCGTTTGGTGATAGTATGTTTTTCCCGTTAAAGTGACCATTATTCAATTGCGCTATCATGTAATTTGCCATATCTTCTGCACTAGAAAGAAGATATCCTGAAGAAACAGTGCCACGATGGATTAACTGTTCTGTAGGCATCTTAAATCCAAATACAGTTTGATAACCCGTAGCGCTAGTATTGTTGCGATCATCTTTTGGATCTGCATAACTATTATGCATTGCCAGCGGCTTAAAAATATGTTCCTCTACATATTCTTTATAGGATGTATTTGTAACTTCCTCTATGACTGCACCTAATAAGTTATAATTCAAATTCGAATATTCATATTGGCTACCTACAGGTGATGCCAACTTTATAGTGGCTAAGCTTTTTACATGTTCTTGTAATGTTTGATCACCGTCGGATATTGCTACTTGGCCATCATAAGTAGAGAGACCGCTTGTATGGTTTAACAAGTGTAGAATGGTTATTTTTTTAGCTTCTTCTTTATTAGCAAGTTGAAACGTTGGTAGTATGGAGGACACTGTATCATCTAAATGGAGTTTCCCTTGTTCCACAAGCTGCATGATGGCAAGAGCAGTAAACGATTTACTAACGGAGCCGATGACGATAGGTGTTTGTGGTGTCATTTTTGTCCCATCTGGTTTTGAAACACCATAACCTTGCAAATACTCAACTTGATGTTTCTTAACGATAGCGAGTGAAGCCCCTGGGATGTGCAATCGGTCAATTTCTTTTGTCATAAATGCGTCAATAGCAGAAATATCTAAGTGTTTATTTTTATCCATGACATGATTGCTAGTGGCAAATACAGCTCCGTTGACAGTGAATAGTATGAGCAGGGAGATGGCGAAAATTTTCCCAATAGCTGATTGTTGTTTATACATAAAGTATGATTCCTTTAACTGTATTGTAGTCGTTTAAAAATCTTTGGTCATGGTAGAACGTTGATAAAGTCTTCTTTTGTAAACATAAAAATACATACTTAATGGCCACCAAAGTACTAAGAATATTGGGTAGATCGCCCAAATTACGCTTGGTGAAGAAACAATGTTGACGATAATAAAAAAGATACTGATGTGTAAGCTAGCATAAACCGAGAAGGCAACGAACGTTCTTTTTTGGGCATGATATAGAGCTAATGGCCACCATATCACTAAAAATGCCGGGTAAATCGCCCAAGGATATTGTGGGGACATGATGAAATTGATGAATGAATAATAGAAGATGGTGCTTGCACAGCCAATCAGTGCAATATTCAATGATTTCGCTTTTTCCTCTAAATACATAAGAATGGGCCACCATACTATCGGATAAACAGCATAGATAAACCATAAATGCTGCGGTGAATACAATAGATTTTCAATAATGAGAAAAGCAATAACCATGGCGCTACAAATGACGGCGTATTGTTTATATAGTTTTTTTGACATGAAATATAAAGTGATAGGCCATAGCAACAGCAATATACAAGGGTAAATAAACCATACTGTTTGAGGTGTTGTTGTATAATTGACAATTCCTAAAAATAACATAGTCATCAAACTGCCAACAACCGAAAAACTAATAAAATGTTTCATATTTACTCACTCCATTTCTTACGTGACCAGACGAAGTACATCGAAAGGGGCCACCATAGTATTGCGAAAATTGGATAAATCGCCCAAATTGTATTGGGTGTGTAATAAAGATTGATAAAAATAAAGAACGCTGCTATTAATCCACTTCCCCATAGCGAAAATTCTAAATTTAACTTAGCCATACTTTTCTTTTCAGGCTCTTTTACACCCAATTCCTTTTTTAAATCTTCAATATCACCAAATTCAACGATTGCTTTATTGATGGCATCCTCTTCTTCCTTGCCTTGCTCCATTAAATAAAATACTTTTTCTTCAAGGTTTTCGATGATTTCCTGTTTCACCATTTCTGTTTCAGTATTGCGTGGCATGTCTTTAAATAGCTCATCAATATGATGGTTAATTTTTTTCATTCTAAGCCCTCCATAAATAAGTCGATAATTTCCTTCACTTCTGCCCATTCTTTTACAAGCTCGCTTAAATAAGCCTTGCCTAATGAGGTAATACGATAATATTTTCTTTTGCCTCCGTGTGATACATCGCCATAATAGGCTTCAATTACTTCTTTTTTTTCTAAACGTTGAAATACGGCGTATAGAGTTGCTTCTTTAATTTGAAAACTATTATTTGTCCGGTTGCTTATTTCTTGGGAAATTTCGTAACCATAGCGATCCTTCTCTAAAATTAGCCGCAAAATAATTGAATCCAAGTGTCCACGGATAATGTCACTTCGAACCATACGTCACCTACTTAAAATTATTGCTCTATCTGATGGAGTAATATTAGCAAAGATTACTCTATCTGTCAAAGTAATAATCGGTACTTTATAGAAAAAATAAAAAATAAAAGCCGACCAAGTAGGACAAGTATCCTGAATGGTCGGCTTCGTTAAGTTGTTAAGTTTAAAAAGTAAAATTGGTTGTTATAAATACAATCCGGCTAAAAAAATACCTAGCGCTTCTTGGTATATAGTATCGAACTCGCTAATTGGCAGCGGGTTTGTACCGCTACCTAGCTCTACTGTGAAGCCTGGTCTGCGCCAATCTTGAATAAACCAATCTTTATAACCAGCATAACTATTTGCAGATTGAATGGGCTCATAACCACTTACTCTGCTAAATTCTTCTACCATTGTTTGTGATTCAGGTGGTTCGAGATTTTCAAATCCCCAATAAATGACCCTGCCTTGCGTATGAAATGCTAAAACCCAAGCAAAATTGCTGCTCCTTGTTAAATCGGCCATAGCAATAGCTTCTGGTTGGGTCAACGGAGCCTCCCCTCCATAATCACGTGGTCCTGGTGTTTGTGGATTGCGAGCATTTTCAAGCTCCCACTTTGCAGGAAATTGGTCGTTTAAATCCACACCATTAATGTTCGCCTTCCATCCAGAAAAGTTTTGACTGTTATGATTCCAAGCAATTAGTTTATTTTTTAATGCTTCATTAGCTGGCGGGCCATTGATAACTAAATTGACGCCATCGGGGTTAACCATCGGAACTAGTGATAGCGTTGTTTGGTTATAAAGTGGCCCCATCGAGAGCCCTCTAATGGTCGTTTGATTTGTTAGTGCGAGTAAATAGTCGTTTAGAAAAGTCATGATGATCGGTGTAGTAATCCATTCATTTGCATGAAAGGAACCGTTATAATGTATGCGTTTTGAGCCGTTTCCAATTAAAATCTCAGGAATTGGTTGTGCTAAAACGGAGTTGCCAATGGGCGTGCCTTGAAGAAATGGATAGGCGGTTTGTAGTTTTTTTATATCATTCATCATCATGCTGTAATCATAATTTTGCTGGCCGTTTACGAGCCGCCAAGTTAGCCTTTGAGGAACTTGTATTGTCTGCCCAATTTGTAGTCGATTTGGCTGGATTTCAGGATTGACAAGTAAAATGGCATTGAGCGGAAGATTTTTACTTTGGGCGATTTGCCACAAAGAGTCGCCTTGTGTAATGGTATAACTAGTTGTTACATATCCAGGTATTTGAATGCGTTGTCCTACTTGAAGTAGTTGAGGGTTGATGTTTCGATTGGAGTCCAAGAGTAGTTGAAGGGGTATTTTAAACAAATCGCTGAAATACCACAGTGAATCACCAGGCCTAATCAATATATCCACATTTTTCTCCCCTTATTTCAAAATCATTCAATATAAGATGTATATGAAATTATAAAATGCTTATTAACAAAATCTCGAAACAATACAAAAGACTTTCTTTAATTTGTCGACAAAAGAATGAATATAAATAGATATGAATAAATAGACAAATTTTCATTATTTTTTGGGTGTATTTTTGAAATGATAAGATTAAATGGCTTTGAAGCGGGAAATAAGTAGGGAGAAAGAAATTCCTAAATTTATAAATATGCAATTTTAGTAAAATGGATAAAAGGTGAAGTGCATCTGTAATTTTTAATTCCATCATTATGCTGTTAATATGTTAGTAGGACAGGTAAAGGTAGGGAATACAATGGATAAAAAAATGAAAATGGGTATTCGGACTAAGATTACCCTCGGTTATGTAGTTATTATTCTTTGTTTACTTGCGTCAGTGATTATATTAAACAATCAAATTACTTCCCTACAAAAGGAAAGGAATTTTATTATTAAATATGATTCTCAAGTGCAAACACTTACAAATCGTATTGAAAAATATATTTTAGATATGGAAACGAGCCAACGAGGCTATATTATTACTGGTGATTCGAGCTATTTAGAGCCATACGAAAATGCCGAAGAAAATTGGAAGATTGACTATGATGAACTCTATCAGTTATTAGAGGATAGAAGCAATCAACAAAAGAAGTTAGATGCTATTAAGGCAACGATCGAACATTGGATAGCGACATCTGGTGAACCGACAATAAAATTAAAAAAAGAAAAGAATACCGCAGCATTACAAGATTTTTTTAAAGTAGATGTTGGACGCAAAGATATGGACACGATGCGAAAGCAATTTGACGCTTTCCGTGCAGATGAGAATGCATTTACGCAAACTAAAGCTCAACAATTAGACAAAACAAATAGTAATTTAACTACGGCATTGTTTGGCATCTTAGTACTTGTATCTTTTATTGCGATTGTTATAGCTAGTGGGATTTCACGTTCAATCGTCAAAACAATAACAGAGGTCACACAAACAATTAAAGAAATTGCCGCTTCAAAAGGTAATCATCGAACAAGGATTCACGTTAAAACGAATGATGAAATTAATGCGCTGGCAGATGCGACAAATGAGTTATTAGATACACTGGAGCGAAGAGAGTGGTTGCAAGCTAATATCGCTGAAATCGTTACGAAATATCAAGGCATTTCTGCTATCACGAAATTGGCTGAAACTTTTCTTTCAGAAATGGCGCAAAAAACGCAATCATCCTTCGGTGCATTTTATGTGCGAGAAATGCACAATAACGAAGTCTGCTTTGTGAAGAAAGCGTCCTTTGCTGACGCGGGAGACAAGGTTGGTATTGACCAATTTAAAATTGGACAAGGTTTAATTGGTCAATGTGCGCTTGAAAAACGGGTTTTCATTAATCATGATGTTTCGCAAGATTATCGTTTAATCGGAACAGGTTTAGGTGAAGCACCACCAAAGAGTATTTTTATTTTCCCCATTATATTCGAAGATGAGGTTATAGCTGTTGTAGAACTTGCGACGATGAAGAGTTATACAGCGTTACAGCAGGAGTTGGTGAACCAAATAATCGAAACATTTGGATTAACGGTCAATAGCATTTTAGGGCGTATGGAAATTGTACGACTCTTAAATGAATCAAGAGCCATGACAGAGGAATTACAAGTACAATCGGAAGAGCTACAAACGCAATCGGAAGAGTTACAAATGCAAACAGAAGAGCTCACGATGATTAATGAACAGCTTGAGGAAAGAACAAAAGAAGCTGAAATGAAAACGAAAGAATTAGAGAGCGCCAAAAAAGATTTAGAAGATAGTGCGGAGCAACTTGTATTAAATTCTAATTACAAATCTCAGTTTTTAGCCAACATGTCCCACGAATTACGGACACCATTAAATAGCATTTTAATTTTGTCTGAAATGTTATCAGAGAATGGCAACGATAATTTAACGGAAGAAGAGATGGAATTTGCAAGAGTCATTCATTCTTCTGGTGAGGATCTACTTGCATTAATCAATGATATTTTAGATATATCAAAGGTTGAGGCTGGTAAAATTGAAATTATTTTTGATGAAGTAAATATGAGTGAATTGCCAATGCAAATAGAGCAAATCTTTGCGCCAGTAGCTAAGAAAAAGAATTTAGAATTGCATATTTCGAAAGCACCAAACGTAGTCGATATTTTCTATACAGACGAAAAGAGATTCCAACAAATTTTAAAAAATTTATTATCAAATGCATTGAAATTTACGGAACAGGGTTATGTACATTTAGATATTAAGCAGCTTGATCATCAACAACTAACATCTAATATGCAAGAAGTAAGCACAGAATGGCTTGAAATTACGGTATCTGATACGGGAATAGGTATTCCAAAGGACAAGCATCAGCTAATCTTTGAATCCTTCCAACAAGCAGATGGGGCTACTGTACGTAAATATGGTGGAACAGGTCTTGGTTTATCCATTTGTAAGGAATTTGCAAAATTACTTGGAGGTTGGGTTGCATTACAAAGTGAAGAAGGGAAAGGCAGTAGCTTTACGCTCACTATTCCAAGTTTACCTAACGGCTTAAATACGGCAGCCATAGATTCCGCTTATGTTGAAGTGGTCGCTACACTAGAAGCTGACGACATTGTTGAAGAAGTGGAAGAGCAAGTAGAGGAAAGCTATCAGGTTTCTCCACAAGAAGTAGAAGTTTTCCAAGGGAAAAATATTTTAATCGTAGATGATGATAATCGCAATATCTATGCATTGAAAGCAGCGCTTGAAAAACGAGGCATGAATATTCTCGTTGCGAAAGATGGATTAGAATGTTTAGAGATTATGGAGACGAATAATAAAATAGATCTTATTCTGATGGATATTATGATGCCGAATATGGATGGATATGAAACAATGTCTAATATTCGTACGAAAATGAAGCTTACTGATTTGCCAATTATCGCTTTAACAGCAAAAGCAATGAGTACAGATCGTGATAAATCTCTAGAAGCAGGAGCATCTGATTATATTAGTAAGCCGTTAAATCTAGATCAATTAGTATCGGTCTTACGCGTATGGCTAGTTTCTAAAGGGAGTTAAAATATAAGCATGGATAATCAATTCCAAAATTTTGAGCTAAAGCAACAAATGAATAAGCATGCAGATATGGAAATTGAGTTACTACTCGAAGCAATCTATCGTTTATCCGGTTTTGATTTTCGACAATATAATCGCTCATCTATTTCTCGTCGGATCTATAATCGGATGAGGGTGAGTAATATACCGACGATTTCTCGGGTACAAGAAAAAGCGATACATGAAGAAAGTTTTTTGGAGCAGCTCTTGAATGATTTTTCTATAAATGTCACGGAAATGTTTCGTAATCCTAGCTTTTTTAAAGCGTTCCGTAAAGAAGTTGTGCCCTATTTAAGACAGTACCCAGAAATTCGTATATGGCATGCAGGATGTGCTACAGGCGAAGAGGTGTACTCAATGGCTATATTATTACAGGAAGAAGGACTAATAGATAGGTCTGTGATTTACGCTACGGATATGAATGAGCATGTGTTAGAAAAGGCAAAAAAGGGCGCCTTCTCAATAAAAAAAATGCAAGCATATACAACGAATTATATGCTTGCGGGGGGGAATCATGCTTTTTCGGAATACTATAAAACGGACTATCAATACGCCTATTTCCATCCGGAACTTTTAAAAAATATTATTTTTGCACAGCATAATTTAGTAACAGATCAATCATTTAATGAATTTCATGTGATTGTCTGCCGCAATGTTTTAATTTATTTTTCTCCTGCTCTACAAAGCCAAGTACATCATTTATTTTACGATAGTCTAAGCCGAGATGGCTTTTTATGCTTAGGAGATAAAGAAACGCTACGTTGTGACGGGATCATTTCAAAATATAATGAAACTGTTGCCATTGAAAAAATTTATCAAAAAAAAAGAAGGTAGTCATAGAAAAAATCCGCTATACATTCTGTTGCAGACATTGCGTTTACGCTTGTCAGCGGCAGAAGTGTATGCGGATTTTTGAAATTACTGACTCCTAAATTTACATTGCTTGTGCTTGAATCATTAATACACACATATCGTCCGGTTGGTTTTTTTGCTTTTCTTTAGGTAGTAAATTATCAATCAGACATTGTGTATAATTCCATTTGTTTGAGGTTAGTTTTTGTAAAAGTTTTTCAGATTCTATTTCGCATGGTCCCATCGCCTCTAAAACCCCATCCGTATATAAAACAATTTGAACATCCTTATGATATTTAATTGTTTGTTTTTGTACCTTTATTTCTTCAAAAAAGCCAACAGCACAGCTTCCTTGGTTTAAAGGAACTAGTGTAGTTTCATCAACAAGTGCGTATCCAGCAGGATGGCCCGCGTTAACGTATTCAATTGTTTTTTGTTCCGTATCAATTACTATGTAAATAGCTGTAAAGTAATGAATATTTTCTTCCTTTGCATTTTGCAGAAGCGTCATATAACGATTCAGTTCCTTAATAACGAGCTCGGGTTCCACCAACTGTTTGACAGCTTCCCTTAGTACAGAAGAGATAAACATACAAACGAGCGCTGCTGGTATACCGTGACCCATCATATCGAGTAAAATAACCGCGTAACGGTGATCGTTAATTTTATACCAATAGTACATATCCCCTGCTAAATTTGAAGAGGGGAGGTAGGATACCTCGATTTGAATATGATCTTCAGTTAAAGGTGCACTTAGTAAACTGCGTTGTACACGTGTGGCTAAATCTAATTCATACTTGATTTTCATTTCTTGTTTCATATGCCAATCTAATTCAGCCTTTAATCTTAGAGCAACACGAATTCTTGCAAGAAGTTCAGTCTTATTGATGGGCTTGGTAATATAATCGACCCCTCCAATATCGAGTGCTTCCGCAAGCTTGTTTTTATCTTCTAATGCTGTAACGAAAATAATTTGAATATCTTTGAATTTTTCATTTTGTTTTATCCGTTTGCAAGCTTCAATACCATCTATTTCAGGCATCATAATGTCTAATAAAATCAGCTCGACAGAAGTACCTGCGGGATTTTTTGCATCTAACTGAAGATAGTCGAAAAGCTCATAAGCTGATGAAAGAGATACACAGTTATCATAACCTGCATTTTTTAAAATTTTTTCGATTACAAATAGATTGACTGAATTGTCATCTACAAGAAGAATTGTCATAGTTTTTTCCCCTTAGTCTGCTTGAACCATTGATGAAGTGCAGATTATAAATTGTATTAAAAATACTCTTAACATCATTATTATACAAAACATTAGAGAATAACGGTATTTTAATGAATTTAAGGTATATTTTACTAGGAAATAAGTTTGTTTTTTATTGCTAAACCTCTGTTAACTATAGGTGAAAGTCACAACGAGTAGTGAAAAAATATGAAAAAAAATCAATATTAATTTATTACCCGTTCTGTTTGGGGATTTAAACTATTTTTCACAAAGAATTTTAGCGCTTTTTAGCCTTTTTAAAGCCACTATAAATATCAAATGCACTTGCTAGAAGCGTCAGAGTAATGACGACCAGTAGTATGCGGTCTAGCGTAAACAAAATCTTTGTAGAAGTGGTTTCCATAATAGCCGCCATATAGGGTATTGCCGCACTATGAATAATATCAGGCTGATTTGCCATGACAATCAACACAATTGTACCAATACATTGAAGAACGGCACTTATAATGGCAATCGGCATGGTCCATTGTCTAACCTTCCATTTATATATGGTTAAAGCCATACTTAAAACGATGCAAAATAAAATAATCGGTCTATAAGACAAGAGGGTATCTTGGTTGAAAATAGGCATAACAAATTTTAAGCCACTTCTTTCATCCGAAGAGTAAATTCCAATCAGATGAGCGGCATTCAAATAAACAAACGTAAAAATGGCTATTCCTAATAGGCTAAAGATAATATCAGTAAGCGGTATATAATTGTCTTTGTCGATAATTTTTGTTTTCTTTAAATCTTCCGGTGTCCATTCTTTGTTGCTTTTCATAAAGAATAGTATATTTTTCGTGTTACCATAGCGTTCCGTTATGATAAAGGCAATGGTAACCCAAAACAGTACTTGTAATACTACTTCGATCATAGTGGCAATCGTTATAGATATGGCTTGAATAATAGCAGACAACAGCAATCCATCCGCTGGGAAGGAAAAAATACTTTTTACAAGAAGTACAATTATTGTAATAAGGATTGCCCAAGGAAGCACTACTTTGATTGTCTGCATGTAAGTGCTGTACAGTTCAGGACCAATTAAATATTTCGGTTCCTGTTGATAGCTCGCTGCAAGTTTTGCTGGGTCTCCAAGTTTTAAAAGAGCCTCTTTTACCTCTAATTCTGAAAAATCTTCGGGTAACATATCCTCAATTGTAGATTTTAATTCAACTCCAATCGCGTCCCTTTTATTTTTAGGAATCCTTCGAATCACTTCATAAAGATAGGCATCAATCATATCCAACTTTGTCATCCTCCTTATAGTAATGTATATAGCCCTAACAACGTTGTTAGAAGCAAATGAAATAGCGTTTCAACACATCATTTTTGAGGCAACTACTACGCTCCCTGTTTTGCATTTCCCAGCGAACATATTGATATTGGGGGAAGCTAACAGCCCCTTGCCTTCGAAGGCACATTCTTATCGACACACATTTTTTAGCTACTCTACAGTTATCATACAGTAATGAATCGTGTGTGGTAATATATGTTATTAATAGGGGCAGGAATTAATGTGAAAGCAAATGGCATTAAGCCAAATAATTTTATAATAATAGGAGGGTGTATATGCGAATTGTAAAGAAAATTCAAGAAGAAGAGGAAGTTTTAAAATATGTAGATATTGCTATTGGTGCTTATCCGGGAGTCGTGCAAACTTCTCCACAAACAAAGGAGCGATTAGTATCCATTTTTAAGCATAACATGAGCAATGAACCCACTATAAATTATTATGGACTATGGGAAAACCACAATTTATTGGGTGGTATGCGTATCCATGATTTTAAAATGAACTTATTTTCGAATATCATTCCAATTGGTGGTGTTGGTCAAGTTGCAGTAGACTTACTGCATAAAAAAGAGCGAGTTGCTAAAGAACTAATCGACCATTTCTATCAAATTTTTTTAGAGAAAGATGTGCACATCGTTGCCTTATATCCATTTAGACCTGATTTTTATAAAAAAATGGGCTTTGGTTATGGACCGAAAATGTACCAATATTCAGTGCAACCATCAAGCTTTCCAAAAGGGTCTACCAAACAGCATCTTAAATATTTACATCAACAGGACCAGCAATTGTTGGAAGAATGTTATAACAGAATAGCACTGAAAAAGCATGGTATGTTTTTAAAAACAAAAAATGAGTTGGATAGCATTTTTCAAAATTCGCAAAACTATATTATAGCAGTCGACAAAGATGACCATATAGAAGGCTATATCGTCTTTTCGTTTAAAAAGCAAAGTGAGTCGAATTTTTTGCTGAATAATATGGTTATAAAAGAATTTCTATATGAAACACCCGAGGCTTTACTGGAGCTTAGTACGTTTTTAAATAGTCAGGCAGATCAAGTAAATCGAATTGAATGGCATACACAGGATGACAATATTCATTTCTTTTTAGGGGATGTCCGTAATGAATCCAATCATTTAATTCCGAGTGTATACCATGCCAATGCTATTGTAGGGATTGGTTTAATGTATCGGATAATCAATGTAAGAGGTTTCTTTCAGGAACTCAAGCGACATCATTTTAATAAAAGCAATATAACGTTTAAGCTTACTGTTTGTGATTCGTTGTTAGAAGAAAATAATAATCCTCTTATAATAAGAGCGGTAGATGGCGCTCTGGAGATGTTAGAAAACGCACACTATGATGTAGAAATGACGATTGATATTGCGGAGCTTTCTTCGCTAGTGATGGGCGTGGTGACGGTTCAAGAATTATTTATGCTCGGCATGCTAAAGGTTAGTGATGAGCAGTTTTTACAGGAATTGCACAAGTTCTTCTTTGTTTTGAATAAACCAACGTGTGTAACAGCATTCTAATAGGAGAAAGACGTTAAAATTTTTTTCGTGTTAATCCTTTTTCATTAGGATGGATGAACGAACGGGTCTTTCTAAAGGTGTAATATTAATAATAAAATAGCTAATAATTAATATTAAAATAATAAGGGCATAGATTAATGTGTTAATGGCATGATCGTGTTCGACAATGATTAAGCGAATCATTGCTGTAATCCCTATATAGATAAAGTATCGTAGCGGGAAATGGTAATCCTCTTTAAAGTACTTAATAATCATTGTAATAAATTCAAAATACAAAAAGAAAATAAGAATATTTGCTAGGAAAAGTTTGTAGTCACTAGTACCGCCTTTTAATAAGATGTTTAGAAACTCAATGAGCTCTTTCATAAGCAGGAAGGACAGTATAAGTGCTAATAATACAAGGCAGACGTTGAGAAATAATTGTAAAGATTTTGGGACAGCTTTGACAAGTTGTTGATACGTATTATGCTTGTGATTCATGTAATTCCTCCATCTTCTTATTTAAACATAATATTTATCTTATAGAATATGAATAAAACGTCGAAAAGAGAATAGCAATTGGTGTATTTTCTTACTTTTATTGAATATAACATGATAACGTAAACAGAAGATGCGTAATACTGTAAATAACTGTATAGTATTGTAAAAGAAAGTTTTTAAAAAATTTAGGCTGTATGATAAAATAGAGTTGCATGAATATAAAATAAAAGGGGTTTTTTTAAATGGCAAAAGCAGCAAAATCTGATGCAAAAATTACACCAGAACGTTTAGAAGAGGCATTAAATGTTCGTGACCGTCTTATTATTGAGTTATTAGTTCAAGTTCTTGACGAGAAATTAGTCATTGAACGTCCTGTATTACGTGAGCGTTTAGGTAACCTTGTAGACCTTTCTGATCATGATGCAGAATTACAAGAAACTTTACATGCTGTAATCAACAAGCTGTAATATCTAAGCTTTAAAGGCGATTAGTAAAGCATCAAGATGTACTTCAAACAGGCAAGCTCCTTTGGGGGGCTTGTTTCTTTGTCTATGGGATATTTCAAGTGCATTGTGTAGAATTATCAACTTTCGCCATAATCGTATGAAAAGTGAAAAGTACCCTATAAGATAGATTGTTGTCTATCCTATAGGGTACTTTTCGTTAAGCTAATAGTGCTTAGTAAACTTTATCGCCATTAAAAATTGAATTTTTTACAATAACGTAATCTACGTTGCGAATAGCCTCTAGCTTTGTGCCACCAGCATAAGAAATAGATGATTGAAGGTCTTGTTGCATTTCAATTAACGTATCTTTTAGGCTGCCTTTATGTTCTACAAACATTTTTTTACCTTCGACATTTTTCTTCTCACCTTTTTGGAATTCTGATGCAGAGCCGAAGTATTCTTTTACTAATTTGCCATCGATTTCAATCGTTTCACCTGGCGATTCCTCGTGACCTGCAAATAAAGAACCAATCATGACCATTGAAGCACCGAAACGTACAGATTTTGCAATATCACCATTTGTGCGGATACCACCATCCGCAATAATTGGTTTCGTTGCAGCTTTTGCACACCAACGTAGTGCTGCTAATTGCCAACCACCTGTGCCAAAACCTGTTTTAATTTTTGTAATACATACTTTACCTGGCCCAATACCAACTTTTGTAGCATCTGCACCAGCGTTTTCAAGCTCACGTACTGCTTCAGGTGTACCAACATTACCAGCAATAACAAAGCTATTTGGTAAATGGTGTTTAATATGTTGAATCATACGAATGACAGCGTTTGAATGACCATGTGCAATATCAATTGTAATAAATTCTGGAACTAGGCCAGCACTTGCTAATTCTTCTACAAATGTATATTCCTCGTCTTTTACACCGACACTAATGGAAGCAATTAAGCCACGACTTTGCATATCTTTAATAAAGCTAATACGCGTTTCAGGGTTGAAACGGTGCATAATATAAAAGTAACCGTTTTCAGCAAGCTTAGCGGCAATACTTTCATCAATAATAGTCTGCATATTTGCAGGGACTACAGGTAATTTAAATTTGTGTCCGCCTAATGTAACAGATGTATCACATTCTGATCGACTGTTTACAATACATTTTGCGGGAATTAGTTGAATATCTTCATAATCAAATACGTTATCCATTATATACACTCCTAAAATACGAATATTTTTCGATGTTTATTTTAAATTGTTCGCCATTTGGTAATTTACATGATTTTCAATGAAAAGTCAAAGATTTTATCAAAATAAATAAAAAATAGACAGTTGGAGACAAGAAAGGTACTAAAACATAGAAAAGCATATCCTTTTTTGACAGTATAATATGAATGTTAGAAGTAAAACTATGGAGGGTTTCCTAATGATAAGATTAGCTTATCGTTCGCTATCTAAGTACAATAGAGTTGTTTCATAAATGACAGAGGAGTGGTGAGCATGGCAGTAGAGGTGTATTTAATTTTCAATGGCAATTGTCGAGAGGCTGTAACATTTTATGAGCAAGTTTTTAATACGGACAAGGCTGAAATTATGACATTTGGAGATTCACCAAGTGATCCAAGCTATCCATTACCAGAGGAAGCGAAAAATCTCGTTATGCATACACGCTTATCCATTTTAGGCAGTACGGTAATGTTTTCGGATACATTCCCAGGTTCACCGTTTACCATTGGTAACAATGTCACATTAGCTGTAGTAACAGATGATGAAGCGCAGTTACGACAAGCGTTTGAAAAACTGAAAGAGGGTGGCAAAGTGACGATGGAACTTCAAGAAACATTTTGGAGTAAATGTTACGGTTCACTTACAGATAAGTTTGGTATCGAGTGGCAGTTTAGCCATGAGGAAAAAGCTAAATCGGAAAATTGAAATAGGCTGGGCTAGAACTAAAGAAATTTAAGGAACAGAGGAAAGATGTGCGTAAATTTTTACTATCCTTGCTTTTGCAAAAATAAAAAATAAGTATTCACTAGTTGTTGGTAGCGAAGGCGGTGACTCCTGCTCAGAATGCCCACACCGTAAGACGCGGGCATTCCACTCGTTATGTGTGTTGAGTGGAAAGTACTGCCGAAGCGGACAACAACGGCGTAGCAAAAAAGTGTTAGATTGATGGCAGTCAATCTAACACTTTTTCTCTTTTGTACCTGTCTCTTAATATTTAAAACGACCTACAAAGCTTTGTAACTCGTCCGCCATATCGAGTAAAGCTTTAGCTGCGGATGTCATCTCCTGCATAGAGGACAATGTTTGTTCAGTTGAAGCGGCAACTTCTTCAGAGGCTGCTGCATTCATTTTTGCATGATCAGTTAGCTCGATTGCCGTTGCAGTAACTTCTTCCACTACAGCTGATATTTCTTGAGCAGATGCAGAGATACCTTCCATTTTCGGTGCAATATTACGTAAACTTTCAGTAATGCTCGCGAATTTTTTACTTGTATCTTCTGATAGCTGTAAACCTTCATGTACATCAGAAGAAGCTTTGACCATTGTTTCCACCGATTTAGCCGTATCTTGTTGAATCCCTGTAATAAGCGAAGAAATTTGCTCGGCAGATTGATGTGATTGCTCGGCTAATTTTCTTACTTCATCAGCTACGACAGCAAAACCTTTACCGTGCTCGCCTGCTCTAGCAGCCTCAATCGCAGCATTTAATGCCAGTAAATTTGTTTGGTCGGAAATCGCACTAATGATTTCTAATATTGAACCAATTTCTTTTGTACGATCATAAAGCGACTTAATCATTCTGTCTGATTGTGTCACGGATTCATTAATTGATACCATTTGATTTACAGTGCGTTCAACGGATTGACCACCTTCCTCGGCTTGCACAATCGCGTGGTTAGAAAGGTCTGTCACTTGCATTGCGCTATCTGCTACTTCAACGATTCCTTGTGCAATTTCTTCAATAGAGATAGCATTTTGGTCGATACCTGTTGTCTGTCTTTCTGCACTAATCGCTACTTGTTGCATCGCTTGTGTAACCTGCTCAGAAGAAGCAATATTTTGCTCTGCATGGGCAGATAATCCTTGTGCGGATTCTTGTACATGTTGGACGCTGCGGTCAACATTGCGAATAAGGTTTTTCAAGTTCACCTTCATTGAAATAAATGCTTCACCAAGTAAGCCAATTTCATCCTTAGAGTGAATTTCGATAAATTCCGTTAAATCGCCTTCACTAATTTTTAAAGCACTATGTTTTAGTCGATTAATTGGATTTACGACAGAACGAATCATAATCAGCATAAACATTACACCCACAACAATGGACACCGCAATAATGATTAAGTTCATATTAAACGTTGTAGCGGCCGCCTTTGTCGCTTCTGCTGTGAACATTGTACCAACAAGCTTCCAACCCGTTAGTTCATTTGTGATAAATTGTAGCTGTCGATCAGCTTCTATAATTGTGCCACTATCCTGTTCATAAATTTTAGCGATATAACTTTCACTAGCCTCGGAACCACTTTCTTTACCACGTTGAGAAATATAAAGTTTGTTGTTATCTAATAGTGAGGCAAAGCCTGTTTTTCCAATACGAATATCATCCGTAATGGCACTTAATGTAGATATATTGAGATCTAATCCGATGACTCCAGAATTATCTGGCAATGCTTGTGTAATTGTAATAACCATGTCACCAGAAGCTTGTGAAATATAAGGTGCGGTAATCGTTACCTGCCCTTGGTTGTTTACTGCTTGTGTATACCAAGGTCTTGTTCGTGGGTCAAAGTCACTTTGATATTGTTGAGCGGGCTCATCGAGAATCTTGCCCTCACTTGTCCCAAAATAGACAAGTTCAATCTCTGGATGCATATTTACGTATTCTTTAAATAGTGACTTAAGCTCTGGCACTTTACTTTCTTGTAAGTAAGATTGATTAAGTTTCTTAGTAAAATATTGAATGTCCTCAATCTTTGGCTTAATAGTACTAGTAATATTCGTATTAAGCATACGAATACTTTCGGTTGTACTTGCTTGTTGTTCCTTAGAAATTTGCTTCTCTGCACTTTGATAAGAAATGATACCGATTAATAAAGTTGGGATGAGAAGCATTGCTAAGAATGAAAAAATGAGCTTTTTCCGTAAACTTAGTTTTGTCAATTGTATTATCCTCACTAAAAATGTTTTATTGTTCTATACTTTTTCCCAAGAAGGTAAATAATAGACGACTAGCTAATTTTAACAAATATACAATAAAAGTTAAGCCCTTATCGGTTTTTATTTTTAGATAATTGATCGTATCGAAAAAATATCTCAAACCTTGAAAAACATTCTTTGTTGATAGACATAGAAATGTTCTATTTGATGTATACTATTGCTCAGAAGAGGAGGGGATTTGTAATGATTCAACAAATTGGACAAGTAATGTTATATGTAAATGATCAAGATGCAGCTGTCGCGTTTTGGACTGAAAAAATAGGATTTGTAGTAGTAGCTGATAATAAGGAAGCAGGGATGCGTTGGATTGAAATTGCTCCTACAAAGAATGCCCAAACGTCATTCGTACTGCACAATAAAGAAGTAATTGCGAAAATGCAACCTGAATTAAATTTAGGGACACCTTCTATTATGTTTTACGCCGATAACATAACTGACATGTATCAAGATTTCCAAACGAAAGGAATTAAAGTAGGGGACTTAGTCATGATGCCAATCGGTAGAGTTTTTAACTTTGCAGATCCTGAAAACAATTACTTCGCTTTAGTGGAAAAATAAAAAGGGCTTCAAACCCCTCATTACAAAAAATCCGTAGGGCTGTCTACGGATTTTTTTAATCTAATTAGCATAGTAGTTTTATCTTTAGAGGGCTACCTGTCTTAATGAGCGTTACGATGTTAAATCCTCACCATAAATGGCTACAGATTGTCGATCAATGACAAACTCCCGACCATTCCATTTTAAAATGTTTTCAACATATCCTAACCCATCCGCATGATATCTGCCCGCAATTTCTTGATAAGCTAATATTTCATATGTGCCATCACGATCAAAATCAACAGGGTATAATCCACTGATAGGGTCAACCCAACCTTCAATCGGTTGCTTTAATGTGCCATCTTGATTATAAATTTCCGCTAAGTACTCTGGTCCTTTATATTGTAAATCAAGAATATATTGCTTTTTAGGATTAGAACTCCGCACGGATGCTTTATAGTTATTTAAGTAATTGACTGAGTAAGTTAGTTTATTATTAAATGACTCGGTATCAAATATTGAACGTACTTTGCCGTTTATAGATGAAAAAATTTCACCGTTAATAATTCCTCCACTACCACCAGTATCAGAAATCACCATAATATCTTCTATATGATCTCCAGTAAAATCTCCGAGAAAAATGGTAGGACTATAGCCAACGTTTTCTTTCAGCCCGATTTGTTCGAATTGCCGTGTCTGCCCGTAAAAGATGACAAGTGTAATGTTTTTCCAGAGCGGGCTATCGGGTGTTTTAGTACCCATTAATATTACGGTTTCAAAAAAACCATCACCGTTAATATCCCCAAATTTTGTTTGAATAATTTGAGGAGCCATTTGTGTCATGTTTATTGTACTTGGAGATGGATTTAAATTATTGTTCATCTATACACCTCTTTCTTAGTGTTAGCATATGTTTTGAATACAGCTTGGTGCATAAAATAAGTTGTGAAAAAAAAGAGGGGAATAAATCCTATAATACTTACTAAAAAACTTATGATTAGCCCATTGACAATTAACCATGTTGAAAGTATCATAATGTCAATGAATCAGAAAATTCAGTACCACAAGTTATCTCACTACTTAATGTAGGTAGAGATTTTTTTTAAACCGTTAATTCTTAGTAAATATATATGTTTTATATAATTTGGGAAGAAGGAGATTTTTGTGAAAGAGTTATTTATTAAAACGGAGCGTCAGCGTTACTGGCTAGAGCAGTTGGCTTCAATTGCAGAGCCAATCAAATCGGAGGCTGTAGAAGTCGACGAACAGTCGTGGTTTCCATTTGAGGCATATAAGCTACTATTACAAATCGGCTATCCAAAACTAACTTTACCGAAACAATATGGAGGAGAAGGATTATCTGTTTACGATATGATTCTCGTTCAAGAAACATTAGCTAGTTACGATGAAAACGCCTCTCTTTCACTCGGATGGACATTAGGTGTTGTTGGCGAAATATATGACAAAAAGCTATGGGCTGAGGATTTACTCCAAAAATTCGCACAGAAAGTACAACAAGGTGCCATTATCAATCGAGCTGTCAGTGAATTAGCAACTGGTAGTCCAACGCGAGGTGGCCGTCCAGGGACAAATGCCGTATCGACAGCGAATGGCTGGTTATTAAATGGTCGTAAAATATTTACGACTGCATCACCCGTACTCGATTATTTCTTAACGTCTGCTTGGATTGAAGAAAAAGGGCAAATTGGCTTTTTCCTCATTCATAAAGATGTAGCAGGGCTAACAATTGAAGAAAACTGGCAAATGACAGCGATGCGTGGCACAAGCAGTCATGATTTAGTATTACAGGACGTAGTGGTTCCTACTAATCATTTAGTAGAATTGCCGAGTCAGCCAAGTGGTGGCAAGATTAATGGCTGGATTTTGCACATCCCTGCAACTTACTTAGGGATTGCACAGGCAGCGAGAGACTATGCGTTACATTTCGCTAATCATCATCAACCAAACAGTTTAAATGCCCCGATTAGCACATTACCAAATGTACAGCAGTTATTAGGCGATATTGAATTAAAGCTACATCAGGCGCGTTTTGTCCTTTATGGCGTGGCAGAGGCTTATGATGATCCAACTAGACGCCATACTTTAACGAATGAAATGGCAGTTGCCAAGCATACGGTGACGAATATTGCGATTGATGTTGTGGATAAGGCGATGCGCGTCGTTGGAGCAAAAAGTTTACAGCTTACGAACCCGTTACAACGCTATTATCGTAATGTTCGTGCAGGATTACATAATCCGCCAATGGATGATATGACGATACTAAAATTAGCGACAGCTGCCATTGAGCAACAAAAATTATCTGAACAGTAATCATATAATCACTTGAGATGAAGGAGAAATGACATATGTTTAAACAAAAGAAAAAATTATTTCAAATTGCAGCAGTCGGGTTGGCCTCTCTTGCTATTTTAGCAGGATGCAGTTCGGGCGAAGCTTCTAAAAATGAAACAGAAGATGGGGTTAAAGTACGTACTGTGAAGGTAGCATACGATCAAGCTTCTAAGCCGATTAGCTATATTGATGATAAAGGTAATCCAACAGGCTACGACGTGGAAGTAATGAAGCTAGTAGATGAACTATTACCTGAATATAAGTTCGAATATGTTGGAACTACAAGTGATGATTTATTAATCGGTGTAGAGCAAGGAAAGTACCAAGTCGGGGTGAAAAATGCATTCTTCACGCAGGAACGTACAGAGAAATTCATTTTCCCTAAAGAATTTTTAGGATTAAGTAGTGCAGGTTTAGTGCTACGCAAAGAAGATGAAGGGATTAAAACATTAGCGGATTTTGCGTCAAAAGGATATTCATTAGCGCCGATTGCTGCTAACAATGCCCAGTATACAATTATTGACGAGTACAACAAAGCAAATCCTAACAACCAAGTAAAATTACAAGCAGGGGATGCCTTTACTGTCGATGTTGTGCAATGGGTAAATGAAGGGCGCGTTGATGGTGGTGTCATGATTGAAGGTCCATTTAAGCAGCAAGTATTAGCGGACGATGGCGCTTATCATAATTTGAAGGAAGAGGTTGTTTATAACGAATTTGCAGTGATTAAAACATGGCCACTGTTCAATAAAAAAGAACAAGAATTTGCGGATGCTTATGATAAAGCAATTGCCCAAATTAAAGAGCAAAAGAAAACAAGTGAATTAAGTAAAGAGTTTTATGGCCGTGATTTATTTGAAGTGTTAGAAAACGTAAATCGATAATTTTTAAAAGGCTGCCTGAGTCAAGTTACTCAGCAGTCTTTCTTAATAAACGGAGAGCGAAGGCGTTGTAATATAGCTGCCTTTAGTGAAGACATTGATAAAGTTGGTGAGGAAATGGAGAAGTATTTTGATGCATCGTATATTTGGAACGCTATTCCCTTATTATTGCCGTTTTTAAAAGTAACCTTTTTAGTTGCAGGGTCTTCCATAGTACTAGGTATATTCTTCGGCTTATTATTAGCCGCTGCAAAGTTGAGTTCAATGAAGGTATTACAAAAAATGGCGAATTTATATACAACTATTATGCGTTGTACGCCATCAATTGTTCTATTATTCCTTGTTTATTATGGGGTACCTGCATTAGCAGAAAACATCGGTATAAATCTTCATGCGATAGAGACAGCCTTCTTCGTCGTCGTGACATTTACATTGCAGTTTGCTGCAATTATGTCTGAGGTGATTAGGTCTTCCTATTTGGCTATTAATAAGGGACAGTTTGAAGCTGCTGTTAGTGTAGGGTTAACACGGTTCCAAGCTTATCGCCGCATTATTTTCCCTCAAGCGCTCGTTATTGCATTACCGAACTTCGGAAATGCAATGATTGCGCTATTACAAGAAGGAGCATTGGCATACACAATTGGGCTAATTGATATTGTTGGTAAGGCTAATTTAATTATTGCAAGTAATATTAATGCCCATGCATTAGAAATCTATATCGCACTTGCGATTGTTTATTGGGTACTATCGATTGTGATTGAAAAATTCTTTGCTATGTTAGAAAAGTTTTTTGGCAAGGGAAAAATAACGTTAGAAACAACGTAAGGAGGCGTAATGATGAACTATCAATTTTTAGTTGAAACCTTTTTTGTAGCATTATCGGGTGTACCGATCGCACTCCTTGTAACTGTTGTTGCATTACTCGTTGCCCTTCCACTTGGCTTTTTATTAGCACTAACACGTATTAATAAAATTCCGGTCATCCATCATCTAGCAAAGATTTATGTATCCTTTGTTCGAGGTACGCCCATTATTATTCAAATTTTTATTATTTATAGTAGTATTCCACTCATATTAAAAATGGTTTTTGAAAAATATCATATTACCTATGACATTTATAAAATCAATCCAATTTGGTATGCATTTATCGTGTTTGCTTTTAGTACAACAGCTATTTTAATCGAGGTATTCCGTTCGGCACTCGGTACCATTGAAAAGGGTCAGCTAGAGGCGGCACATGCAGTGGGTTTAACGACATTTCAAGCTTATCGCCGAATTATTATTCCACAAGCATTAGTAGTGGCGATGCCGAATATTTGTACAGCAACAGTAAACCTAATAAAAGCGACGTCATTGGGATATGCGATGTCCTTACCAGAAATTACATTGAAGGCAAAAGTTGCTGCAAATGTGGGCTACAATTATGTGGAAGCATATCTTGATATATTCATCGTGTATTTAATTTTATGCAGTACGGTTGAATACTTGTTTAAGCGATACGAGCAACATTTGAGCAAATACAAAGTGGCAAATGCCTAAGGGGTGAATCTTTATGTTAACAATCAAAAATATTCATAAATCATTTGGCGATAATGAAATTTTAAAAGGTGTAGATTTATCGATTGATAAAGGTGATGTAGTTGTTATTTTAGGCCCGAGTGGCTCAGGTAAAACGACTTTATTGCGTTGCATTAACTTTTTAGAAAAGGCCGACCAAGGGCATGCGACATTCGGTACGATCGATGTTGATTTTCAAAATGTCAAAAAGAAGGATGTCCATGCTATTCGTCAACGTGTAGCGTTTGTATTCCAAAATTATAATCTTTTTACGAATAAAACAGCTTTAGAAAATGTGACAGAAGGACTTGTTATTGGCCGAAAAATAGCAAAGGCTGAAGCGATTGAAATCGGTAAAAAAGCGCTTGATAAAGTAGGGCTGTCAGAAAAATATGATGCTTATCCAAGTCAGTTATCTGGCGGCCAACAGCAGCGTGTTGGTATTGCCCGTGCAGTTGCCTTGAATCCAGATATTATTTTATTCGATGAGCCGACCTCTGCCCTTGACCCAGAACTAGTGGGAGAAGTATTGACGGTTATGAAGAACATTGCGAAAGAGGGCACGACAATGCTTGTTGTAACGCATGAGATGGGCTTTGCAAAGGATGTGGCAAACCGCGTTATTTTTATGGATGGTGGGGTTGTTGTCGAAGAAGGAAGCCCACATGATATATTCGTTAGCCCGAAAGAAGAGCGGACGAAAAAGTTTTTAAAGCGCGTGATACCAGAGGATTATACATTTTATATTTAAGGTTTTATTGGAACTAGTGAAACGTTTTTAGTGGCAGGGATGGGGCTCTAGTTGTTGTACTATCTTTCTTCTGACTTATGATTTACGTTTTTATTTGTCATTGCGCCCTATAGAATTTATACTTTTACTTGAAAAAAGATGTTCAATTCTTGTAGCCATAACTGGAGTTGAGCTTAACAGTTTAATTGGAAAGATTTTGAGAACTTACAGCAAAAGCTAAATTTTCAAAAAGGGGTTTACATCAATGCCACTCACTTTTGCACATCCCGCTGCCGTACTACTGTTCTCAAGAAAAAGTAAGTATATTAATTTTTCTGCAATGGTTATTGGTAGTATGGCTCCAGACTTTGAGTATTTTCTAAGAGGTCAACCTAAGGGTGAAATAGGTCATACTTTTATGGGGTTTATTACGTTAAATCTACCGTTAGTAGCTTTCATCTACTTTATCTATCATTTCTTTATACACCAAACTTTTGTTAATTATTTGCCTAATATACTACAAGATACTTATACAAATAGAGTAGATTCCAATAAATTATTGAAATTAGTCGTGTTTATTTATTCTGCCCTGTTTGGCATGCTAACTCATGTCGTATGGGATTCCTTTACGCATATAAATGGTTATATGGTGCTTACATTCCCTACAGTATTTACTAAAATCTATCGTATTTATGGTTTTGACCTACCTTTGTATAAGTTTTTGCAGCATGGTAGTACATTACTGGGATTCATTTTGATATTTGGTTATATGTATTTCAGAGCATTATCTCAGAGACATAGAAATCCTACCGTTGGTGTTACACATAAAATTATTTATTGGTCATCTTTATTAATAATGGCATCTTCAGTGGTAATTATTTGGTATGCCATAGACTATGTGCCATTTTTAAATTATGGCATTCTTGTTGTAAGAATAATCGATTCTTTTTTTATTAGTTTATTTGTCATATCAATCTACTTAAAATATTGGCTAAAAAGGTAAAGTATTGAGATTTATCTTTATAGAGACTGTTCTGTTAAATGGGACAGTCTTTTTTGTTACTGATTTTTGAGCGCTGTTTGTTGAAAAGAGGAGGAACTAGTAGATTTTTGCTATATGATGTAGGAAATTTCAATTATTTATTAAACAGAATTATCAAAAAATATTGACATTTAGGTTTTCTTTTTTTATATTTTTACTAATATATTTCCGTTTATCGGAATTAATTTCCGTATAGTGGAAAAATATTAAGTGGATTTTTTGTTTTATGTAGCAAGTTGCTACTTTAAGGTTTTGTACTACGAATGCAAAGGGGAGAGAGGATGGCAAATCTACAAGAGAATCATAATGTTGAAGAGCCGAAAATCAAGGGGATTAATGCGTTTGTTTTAATGTTTATTATTATTTTAGTTATGAGTGTCCTTACGTATATTATTCCAGCTGGTCAGTATGATCGAGTTGAGATAAACGGGCGTATGGTTGTAGACCCTGAATCATTTCACTATATAGATTCGAGTCCAGTCGGTTTCCTTGAAATATTCAATAGTGTCCATTTAGGGATGCTAGAAGGTGCTTCCATTATTTTATTTGTTTTCTTATTTGGGGGAGCGCTTGGTATTATGCAAAAAACGGGAGCGATCGATTCATTTATTAAAGTAATGGCTTCTAAATTTGGTCAGAAGGAGTACGTGTTAATTCCGATTCTGATATTAATCTTTGGTAGTTTAGGAACATTAATCGGTTCAGCAGAGGATACACTTGTATATATTGCCATCATTATTCCATTAACGATGGCTCTAGGAATGGATGCCATTACAGGGTTTGCAATTGTCATGCTAGGGACATTAGCAACTGGTTTTACATCTGGCATGACCAATCCATTTAACATCGGCGTTGCTCAAACGATAGCTGAATTGCCAATGTATTCAGGTATGTCTTATCGCATTATTGTATTTGTTGTTTTCTATCTTTTAACAGTAATTTATATTATTCGGCATGCAAAAAAAGTGAAAGAAGACCCATCGAAAGGAATCTACGGAAAGTTTAAGAGAGAAGAAACGGTGGAACTATCTTTAGACTTTAAAATGAGCGGTCGTCATTTATTGGCTTTGCTGGTGTTGTTAGCGAATTTTGTTGCATTAATTGTCGGGGTTATTAAGTTTCAATGGTATATCAGTGAAATTGGTGGCGTATTCTTATTAAGCAGTATTATTATGTCGGTAATTTGTAAAATGAGTCCAAATCAAATGGCTGAAGGCTTTATTTCAGGAGCGCGAGATATGGTGGAGGGCGCTTTAATTATTGGCTTTGCTCAAACAATCCTCGTTATTACGACATCGGGTGGCTTAATTGATACTATTTTACATTTTGTAGCGAACGCAGTCAGTGTACTACCTGCTTCTATTAATGCAGTAGGCATGTTCTTGCTACAACTGTGTTTAAATTTCTTAGTGCCATCAGGTAGTGGACAAGCTGCTTTAACAATGCCCATTATGACACCATTAGCTGATTTAATTGGTGTAACAAGACAGACAGCCGTATTGGCTTTCCAATTTGGAGACGGTATATCGAATATGGTCATTCCTACAAGTGGTGTTTTGTTAGCAGGTTTAGCAATCGCAGGTATTCCATTTTCCAAATGGTTTAAATGGGTTTTCCCATACTTCGTTATTCAAACGACGTTAGCCATTATTTTATTAGTTATTGCGCACGTTATGAATTACGGCCCGTTTTAATTTAGAGAATGATAGGAGGATTTACAAATGATAAAAACAAAAGATTTACATCAACAGGTCATTGCTTGGAGACAGCATTTACATATGTATCCTGAATTATCACATCAAGAGCATCAAACAGCACAGTTTATCTATGAGCAATTAATAACATTCCCACATTTAGAAGTAAAACGGTTAACAGAAACGAGTGTTTATGCATGTTTAAAAGGGATGAAGACGGAGGGGCAGGGTCATACGATTTTATTGCGTGCAGATATTGATGCATTGCCAATTGAAGAAGAGACTGATTTGCCATTTAAATCAAAAAATCCAGGTGTGATGCATGCTTGTGGACATGATGCACATCCAGCGATGTTATTAGGTGCTGCGAAAGTATTAGCAGAGCGGGGAACAGATTTCAATGGTGAAATTCGTTTTATTTTCCAGCATGCTGAGGAGGTAACGCCAGGGGGAGCTGCTCAACTTGTGTCATTAGGTGTTGCGGATAATGTAGATTATGCATTTGCATTACATGTAAGCCCCGATTATCAAGTCGGTCAATTTGCCATGAAGGATGGAAAGTTTACGGCAGCTGCAGATGATTTTGAGATAAAGATTTACGGTCGAGGTGGACATGCTTCGACGCCAGAAGTTGCAATTGATCCGTTATTGATTGGGTCAGAAATGGTTGTGGCATTGCAAACTATTGTGTCGCGTAAAGTACCAAGCATTCATGCTCCGGTTTTAACGGTAGCAAAATTTCATTGTGGTACAGCTTTAAATATTATTGCGGATACGGCTGAGCTTGGTGGTACAATTCGTTCGCTTGATGCGACAGTACGTGTGGAGGCTCGTCACCATTTAGAGAAGATTGTCAATGGTATAGCGTCCATGCATGGGGCTAGAGTAGATATTAAATGGGAACTTGGTTGTCCTTCTGTAACCAATGACAAGGAGCTTACAGCTTTATCGCGTCAAATAGCGGGGGATATTGTAGGGGCAGAAGGTGTACAGGAATTACCTGCACCAATGTTTGGAACAGAAGATTTTGCCGATTTTTCAGAGATTGTTCCTTCTTCAATGCAGTATATAGGGGTGCATAATGAGGATTTTGGTGAAGCCTATCCTTTGCATCACCCTCGCTTTAAAATTGATGAGGATGCCTTGATTTATGGTGTTCGCTATTTTGAAAAAATCGCACGGACATTATGCCCTTAAAACCATCACCAGTGTGGGTGGGTGTTTGAGTGTATTGGTGTAAAGTATCTAGTAGTTAATGGGAGTGATGTATGGAAACACCCGCGGAAAGCGCCCGCAGCGGAAATCAACGGCAGTAACTATCTACAACAATAAACACCCACCTTATGCAGGCGGGTGTTTATCGTTGTTATCGCGTATTATTTTGTATAGTTATCAAAATAACCTTGAATATAAATCATTGGTGTTCCTTTATCGCCTGAGCCTGAAGTTAGGTCAGAAAGAGAACCGATTAAGTCTGTTAATTTACGAGGTGTTGTACCTTGAGCGGCCATTTGACCAGTTAAATCTTCGTCTTTATTTTGAATATATTCAGAGATAGCTGTTTTTAATTCTTCTCCGCGAAGATCAGCAAAATCATTATCTGCTAAGTATTTTAATTTTACTTCATTCGGTGTACCGTCTAAGCCTGCAGTGTAGGCAGGTGAAACAACAGGGTCAGCAAGCTCCCAAATTTTACCTACTGGATCTTTGAATGCACCATCTCCATAAACCATTACCTCTACTGTTTTACCAGTAGCTTCTTTGATTTTTGCTTGGATGCCATCAACGATTGGTTGGCAAGTATGTGGGAATAGTTTTACACTTTCCTCAGTTGCTTTGTTTGAGCCAAGTAGACCGTATTCTGCATTAAAGCCAGAACCATTAATAGATTCAGCTAAAATATTATCTAACGAAAATACCTTTTCAGCACCATTCGTTGTTAAAATACGTTTTGTACGGAAGCGAGTGTGAATATCGCAAGTTAGTACACTTTTTGTATAGGCTAAAATTGTTTTTGGATTGTTTGAGAAGATGACTTCACAAGCTGCACCTTCAGCTTCGATTAATTCTTTGTAGTATTCAATATAATCTACACCTGTAAATGTGTGTTTTTTATAGCCGAAATGCTCGCGGAACTCAGCTTCTGTTAAGGTATCAGTCCAAGGATTAATACCTTTAACATCTAGTTCGTCGATATCAACTAAGTGGTTGCCAACTTCATCCGATGGGTAGCTTAGCATTAAAACGACTTTTTTTACCCCTTTCGCAATACCACGTAAGCAGTTTGCAAAGCGATTACGGCTTAAAATTGGGAAGATCACACCAACTGTATCATCACCAAACTTAGCAGCTACATCCGTTGCAATGTCATCGATTGATGCATAGTTACCTTGTGCACGGGCTACAACAGATTCTGTTACTGTCACAATATCTCGATCCTCAATTGAATAGCCTTCCACTTTAGCAGCGTTTAGCACTGTATCGACAACGATTTGTTCGATGTTATCGCCTTCGTTAATAATCGGACCACGAAGACCTCTTACCACTGTTCCAACTACACGTTCCAAAATAATCTCTCCTTATTAAATAGCTATATGTTAATTTTTAATGAGATGAATAAAACCAATATGATTTTACTATACGCTCAGTTAATGATATAAGTAAAATTAATAGTTTAAATAATAGCTATAAGGAGAGCTTATATGATAGGGAAATTAGATTTATATCGTGTTTTTAGTGTCGTTGCAAAAAATAGTAGCTTTTCTAGGGCGGCTAAAGATTTATTTATGACACAACCCGCCGTTAGCCAAGCCATGATGCAACTCGAAAGGGAGCTAGGCACTAGACTCTTCAACCGAACACCAAAGGGCGTCACATTAACGACAGAAGGAAAGTTGCTATTTGAATATACTAACTCGGCATTAGGTCTTTTAGATGCAGGGGAAGAAAAGCTGCTAGAATTTAAAAATTTAACGACAGGCCAATTGAAAATAGGGGTAGGAGATACAATTTCACGCTTCTTTTTAATGCCATATCTTGAGTCTTTTCATACGATGTATCCAAATATAAAATTGCAAATGTTAAATGGCACTACTTCGGAAATATGTAACTTTATAAAATCGGGTGAGGCTGATGTCGGGCTTTGCAATTTCCCGATAGAAGATGTCAGTTTACAATTAACCGCGTGCACGGAAGTTCAAGATATTTTCGTCTGTGGAGAGAAATATAAAACGCTCAAGTCAAAGAGCTTAAGTTTTGCGGATTTATTAAAGTTCCCCCTTATTTTTCTTGAGAAGAAATCGAACTCGAGAAACTATGTTGAAACTTATTTAATGTCAAAAGGTATTCAAATTGCACCGGAGTTTGAGCTCGGTTCACATGATTTAGTGCTTGAATTTGCACGTAGTAATTTAGGAATTGCGTGTGTAACAAAGGAATTTTCAATGGATTATTTACAACGAGGGCTACTTTATGAATTGCCACTTGTAGAAAGCATTCCAAATCGTAGTATTGGGATGTGTTATTTAAAAAGTGTTCCATTGTCCCGTGCTGCTACAAAATTTATCGAGATTATTGAACGTAAACAAGCTCGGAAGCAGATAAACCCCCGAACTTTAAAATAAGCTTAGCGACTAGATGATAGCCTGCTAAGCCTTTTTTTATGCTTCGCTTTTCTTTGTAATCAATTCAATCAGTGCATCAACATTTCGTTTGTTTTTCATTGTAGGAGAGTGTAGATAGGAAAATGTCCGGATAAATCGTTGTTCAGCAAGTGGCAAAATAGCAAGATCACCATTTCGAAGGTCGCGCTCAATTACACTGCCAGATAGTAAAGATAGGCCTAGTCCTTCAATCACACTTTCTTTCACACCTTGGTTGCTACTAATGGTTAAGAGTGATTGCACTTGAAGACCGTTTGTTCTAAATAGATGATCTAAATAATTACGTGTACCTGAACCAACTTCACGTGCAACCCAATTTTGCCGTTGTAATTGTGGGATCGTGATAGCAGATTGTTGAACAAGGGGGTGGTCGTTTGCGCTAACTATAAATAACTCATCTTCCATAAAAGGATGAATAATAAGCTCGTTGTCATGTGCCTGACCTTCAATAAGCCCTATATCTACTTGCAATAGTTTAGTAAATCGAATAATTTCATCGGTATTGCCAATAATAACTTGCAGCTCTAATTGAGGGAATTTGTGCTGAAGTTTCGACAACATGGCAGGCAATATATTTTCTCCAATTGTAAAGCTAGCCCCTATTACGAGCGTGCCTTGAATCGAATGATGATAAGCTAATATATCTTCCTTCGCTGCCTCAGCAATAGCCATAATTTGTTTGGCACGCTTATATAAAATCTCACCAGTTGGTGTAATTTGCACAGACTTTGGCGAGCGGATAAATAAAGTAGTTTGCAACGCTTGTTCAAGGTTTTTAATATGCAGACTGACACTAGGTTGCGAAATATGGAGCATTTCTGAGGCCTTCGTAAAGTTATTGACTTCAACTAATGTAACGAACGTTTTTAACGCATCGTATTGCATCGTCTCACCCCTTATTATTAGAAAAATTAATAATTGTAATTATATATATGTATTTTACTGATGATTAACTTTTTTATAAAGTATAATCATCAAGAATGAAAGAAGTGGACAGCATGAATCAACAACAGGGGATAAAGAATTTACTAGCGCCACCATTTATGAAGGGGATTATCTTGACATTAGGTCTTGCCTTAGTGGCTAAGTATATTTCGACATTTCCTTTTTTCTCAATATTAGGCCAGCTTGTAATAGCAATCATACTTGGGATGGTATGGCGAGCAACATTTACTGTACCTGATGTCTGGCAAACGGGTATATCTTTTTCGAGTAAAAAACTATTGCGATTAGGTATTATTTTGCTGGGGATGCGTTTGAATTTAGCTGATATTTATCATGCAGGAGCGAGCGTCTTTTTGATTGCCTTTCTCAATTTAGTATTTGCTCTCTTTGTTGTTTACTGGTTAACGAAGGTATTTCATGTCGATAAAAAGCTCGGCATTTTAACGGCTTGTGGAACAGCTATTTGTGGAGCTGCGGCTGTTGTGGCGATTGCCCCTCAAATTAAGGCGAATGAAAAGGAAACTGCTGTAGGTGCAGCGATTGTCGCCTTGCTTGGCACAGTATTTACACTTATTTATACAGTGGTGTATTCACTTATTGGCTTAACACCGACACAATATGGCGTTTTTGCAGGAGGTACATTGCATGAAATAGCTCACGTTATTGCAGCAGCGGCCGCGGGTGGCGATGAGGCTGTAAATATGGCGGTCATTGTAAAATTAACGCGTGTCGCCTTGCTCGTACCAGTAGCGATTGTAATTGGAATTATGTATCAAAGAAGAAACAAAGAACAAGGAAACAAAGCATTTTCGTTATCTATAATTCCTTGGTTTATTCTAGGTTTTTTAGTTATGAGCACTATTAATTCGTTAGGAATAATACCACCAGCATTTGCACAAACAGTCGTAAATTGCGCATATATTTTAATTGCTATGGCGATGGCAGGCTTAGGATTGAATGTAGAAATGAAAACATTTAAGCAATTAGGCATTAAAGCCTTTATCGCAGGACTGATTGGTTCGGTATGTTTATCAATAGTCGGTTATTTCTTAGTAGTAGTGTTGTAATGACTAAGAATTGTTTGAGAATTGTTTGAGTGCCTGACACCAAGAAAAAACCATGCATATTTTCTAGAAATATGCATGGTTTTTTAGATAGAATCAGAAGATAATTTAAATAGGTTTACAATTCGTTATTAACGTTGTGCTTCGATAGAAGAAGCTAGCTCAGCAACGACAATTTTACTGCCGATAATTGGGCTGTTCTCAGGTTTTGCGCCTTCAGAGCCAGGCTCAGGACGGTGATGCGCCGCCGCAAAAGCATCGCTATTACGCCACGCTTGGAAATGCTCTTTCGATTCCCAGTACATATTAACGCTCATTTCGTCATATGTAGGATCGTCTGTAGAAATTAATACTTCTACTTTGTGAAAGCCCTCAAACTGTTGCAGCGGACCTGGCTTCGTAAAGTTTGGAGCCATTTTCGCAGCAAAGCCAGGCTTTACTTGAATACGATTGGTAACAATAATCATACTAATACCCCCTAATCATTTTATTGAAGATAAATTAAAGCAAAATCGAATGAATTATCAATGATTATCATTCGCAATCAATGATAAGTGTCCTAGGAAGTCATTGTCAACAAAATTGCAAAGGAAAACGATATTTCCAATGACGATATTGACTTCTATTCTTTATTATATCTCAACCAGTAGTTGTAGGCATTCTATAACTATCGTTACCATCTTGTTTTCAAATATACCTACATAGGGTTCTTTTGTAGCGTGTGCTGACATAAATAGATGCTATTATAAAAAATCAACAAGCAAGTGGCGAGGTGAGAAAGTGATGATAAAAATATTAGTGGTAGAAGATGAAGCGATAAAAAACACGATATCCAAATTTTTTGGATATCGTGTTTGCTTTTTTACATGCTAAAATAAAGCATTCTTTTTTTTCGAGGAGTATCTAAATGATGAATGAACAACAATTTGATAAATTTTTGCACATTAATACGGTCGGTGAACAATATGGATTTCCTAAACTGGCTCACTACCATCGCTACGAGCCAACTCCCTATACAGGCTTAGAACAATTATTTTCCCAATATGATCTGCCGAAAAATCCAGTTTTTATTGATATGGGCTGTGGCAAAGGCAGGGTTCCTATTTATATTCATCATAAATTTCACATACCGACAATTGGAGTAGAAATGGACGCAGGTTTTTATAAAGAGGCGGAGCATAACAAGGAAAGTTATTGCCGAAAAAAGGGCTCACAAGCGAACATTTCTTTTGTTCATACAATTGCGGAAAACTATAAGATACAGCCACGTGATAATGTTTTTTTCTTTTTTAATCCATTTTCCATTAATATATTTCGTACGGTTATTCATAATATATGGAAGTCTTATGAGCAAAATATGCGCGAAATCCATATTATTTTATACTATCCACCGTACGATTATTTGCAGTTTTTACATCATGGTACACCTTTTGAATTGATACATGAGGTGCATCTAGAACATGAAACAAATATAAATGAACGTCTTTGCGTGTTTGCAATAAAATAATTTCCGTGCAAGAAGCTCCCTTTCCACAGGCACGGCTCCAACTAATTTTTGTGGCGGACGCTTTTTCCGCTCGTGTTATTCCTACAGGAGTGTCGCGTTTTCCACTCCAATCAACTGGAACAGCCCACTGGCAGCAAAGTTTGCTCCTAGTATAGTGAAAATATGTTTATTGTTTATTTTTATTCAATCTAATTCGACGCTTAGAGCACGAGTAGCTCTAAGCTTTTTTTATAGCGTTGTATCGTTCTAATGCACGGGCTCGTGCTGTTTTATGATCCACGATGGGCAATGGATAGGTATCACCTAATGTGATTCTGGCTTGTTCCAAGATGGCCGTTGGTGCTGTTTGTGGTGCGTGTATATACTTTGCAGGGAGAAGTGCTAATTCAGGCACCCATTTTTTTATATAAGCACCATCTGCATCAAATTTCTCTCCTTGTAACGAGGGGTTGAAGATACGAAAGTAAGGAGCAGAGTCGATACCCGTACCGCTTACCCATTGCCAACCCATAGCATTATTTGCTGCATTAAAGTCGACAAGCGTATGCCCAAACCATGCATAACCATCTTGCCAAGGTTGTAATAAGTGTTTCACTAGAAAAGATGCAACAACCATTCTTACACGGTTATGCATATAGCCGGTTTCCCAAAGCTCACGCATCCCTGCATCAACAAGAGGATACCCAGTTTGTCCTGTTTTCCATGCTTCAAGACGAGTCGAATGAGGCTCCCACTCAAAATGTTGAAAATTACTGCGTAATGAATCGGTAGAAAATGTAGGATAGTTTAACAGTTGATAAATTGAAAATTCTCGCCATATAAGTTGTCTTAAAAAGCTTTCTATCTGCTGACTAAATATTGTGTTGTCCTTATCTTCTATTAGCTCTTGGCATGTTGCCCAAAGAAAACGAATGCTAATGTTCCCCACTGCAAGAAATGGAGACATTTTAGAAATGGTTTCCTTGGCAGGGTAATCTCGCTTATCTTGGTAGTCAAATAAACCTTGTTCTACGAAAAGTTCCCACTGCTCCATTGCCCCATCTATCCCAGGGTTCCAATAATGGTGAAACTTGTCATACCAATTACCATGCAGTAATTGCAATTGCTCTAAGGCTAGAGATGATACCTTCGTTGGAAAAGCTCTAATATTAGTAGGTTGACCAAGCGGTTTACGCACGGGCTCCTGCAAACAACGCTTATAAAATGATGTAAAAATGGCATAAGGCTTGTTTTGTTGATTTTGAATGTTCGCTAAGTTGAATAATGCATCACCATAGAATGCTTTTACTTCAATATTATTAGCCTGTAATATATTGGTTAGCTGCTCATCTTCATTTCGTTCAGTTGGAAGAAAACGCTCATTAAAATACACAGCGTCCGCTTCAGTATCTAAAGCTAACTGTAGTACTTCTGAAATGACTTCACCCTTTCGTAAAATCAGTTGCATGTCATAGTCATCAAGTGTCGTTTGTAGATTCTGAAGTGAATAGTACGTCCAATAACTTTGAGCGGTATTGCACATTGAAAATTGCTCATTATGAATATAAACCGGTAAAATGACCCCTGATTTAGCTGCATGCCAGAGCGCGGGGTGATCATCTAGTCGTAAATCATTACGAAATAGTACAATTATTTTTTTATTCATTTTGAATCATCCTTTTATAGTTTAAAAATATACGTTAGCACAGGTAAGTAGTAGTTAGATTAAAGCAAGGAGGACATTATGAAAACACTATTCAATCGTCAAGTAATGATAGCATCCTTAGTTGCGGGTTGCTTATTTGGGATTTTCTTTAAAGTTGTTGAAAATCTAACAGGAAGCCGCGTTTATACATTACTATTAAATGTCGATTATATACCGATTTTAAAAAATTATCGATTTCCAGAAGTGATTGAATTTTCCTTTCATCTCGTGATTTCGTGGTTCATAACAGCCATATTATATACCATTCGTTATAAATATAAGTGGAATAATGGTACGTTAATCAGAAATAGTATCGTACTTCAAATGATTATAGGATGTATGTTGTTTCCTACAACAACCTTCTCAACACGAACACCTAACTTTACAGATTTCTACGCATTTAGTTGGTGGCTTGCCGGTCATATTTTGTATGGCGTATTGGTAGGGGTTCTTTTGAAAAAAAGATAAGCAGTTAAACTATAAAAGGAAAGCAATTTTTGCAAAATGGACATTATTTTTCTAACTTCGAAAAAAATAGGATAATAGGTTTCTACTAATTTATACCAACAATTGATAGATAATTCACAAATAACTAATTATACTGAAAAATCACTCTAGACTAAATATAAAGAATGTTTTACAATGTAAAAAGCTTAATTGAATATTATCTAGCTTCAAAATTAGATAGTTATAAATAATTATTTTTGCTATTGAGGATTAGCCGTAGATTGTTTATAATTATCAGAAATATCTAATATTTGAGAATTTTCAGGGGGAATTAAATTATGAAAGAGAACAACAAGCTTAAAAAGTTCGGTTCACTTCTAGTCGCTTCTTCACTTCTTGCAGGTGTACTTGCAGGTTGCGGTGCTGGAGATAGTGATACAAGTTCGGGTGGTGGCTCATCATCAGGCGGCTCAAAAGATGGCGATACAATTAAAATCGGTGCAAACTTGGAGCTTTCAGGTAACGTAGCTTCTTACGGTTCTTCAATCGGATTAGGTGCAGAGTTAGCTGTTAAAGAAATTAACGATGCAGGCGGTATTGATGGCAAGAAGATTGAGCTTATTAAAGTAGATAACAAATCAGAAAACTCAGAGGCAACAGCAGCGGCTATTAAACTAGCGACGCAAGATAAAGTAGTAGCGATGATGTCTCCAGCAACTTCTGGTAACACCATTGCAACTGTTCAAATTGCGAACGATAACAAAATTCCTTTAGTTGGTGCAGCTGCTACAGCACCAAATGTAACAGTAAATGATGACGGCAGCGTTAATGAATATGCGTTCCGTACATGCTTTATTGACCCATTCCAAGGGATTGTTGCAGCAAACTTTGCAACAGGTGAGCTGAAAGCGAAAAACGTAGCCATTTTTGCTGATAACGCTTCTGACTATGCAAAAGGATTAGCAAAGTCATTTAAAGATACGATTGCTGAAAATGGCGGAAAAGTTGTGAAAGAAGAAGCTTATGTTGCAAAAGATACAGATTTCCGTACGCAATTAACAAACATCAAATCATCAAATCCTGACTTCATCTTTATCCCTGGATATTATGAAGAAGTGGGTCTAATTGTTAAACAAGCGCGTGAAATGGGCATTACGGTGCCACTTATGGGAGCAGATGGTTGGGATTCTCCAACTTTAGTTGAGTTAGCGGGCGCAGATGCACTGAATAATACGTACATCACAAACCACTATTCTGCAGAAGACCCAGATCAAAAAATTCAAGACTTTGTAAAAGCATTTAAAGCTGCCAATGGCGATAAAGCACCGGATGCATTTAACGCACTTGGCTATGATACGGTTTACTACATTGCAGATGCAATTAAACGTGCAGGCTCTACTGACGGTGAAGCAATTAAAAAGGCATTAGCTGAAACAAAGGATCTTTCTTTAGTAACAGGTACTTTCTCAGTTGACGAAAACCATAACCCAATTAAAACAGCAACAGTTCTTGAATTTAAAGACGGTAAACAAGTGTTCAACTCTAAAGTAAATCCTTAATTTTTAAGCAAGGGGGAGGCGGGCAACCTGCCTTCTCTTTTATTTTTTCATAGACAACTAGACTAATAAAAAAAGCATAGATTCTAGCATAAGGAATCGGAAATACTTTTTATGAGGGACACGAGTTTTTCTGCATTCACTTTCACTATGTAGAAATAGGTCCCATTTTTGCATGCTTTAAAAAATAATAAAGGAGTGAACGCTCATGGAATGGATACAACAGCTTGTGAATGGTATTTCACTAGGTAGTATCTACGCGTTAATAGCGTTAGGGTATACGATGGTATACGGTATTATTAAGCTCATTAACTTCGCCCACGGTGATGTTTTCATGATTGGGGCATTTATTGGCTTTTACGCAATTGCTAAATGGGAGCTGGGCTTTTTACCAGCATTATTATTAGCAATGGCAGTTTGCGCAATTTTTGGTGTGTTAATAGAACGTATAGCATATAAACGGTTACGAAATGCGACGCGTATTGCTGCTTTAATTACAGCAATCGGGGTGTCGCTATTAATCGAATATACGACAATTTTCTTCAGAGGGGCACAGCCAGCAGCATATCCTGAAGTCATTAAAAATACAACATTTGATGTCTTCGGTGTTCAAATTAGCAGTACATCCATTTTAATTTTATCTGTCTCTATCGTACTGATGATTCTTTTACAATTCATCGTACATAAAACAAAAATTGGCAAGGCGATGCGCGCAGTTTCACATGATGCAGATGCGGCACGCCTAATGGGGATTAACGTAGATAATACCATTTCAGCAACATTTGCTATAGGTTCTGCATTAGCTGGAGCTGCGGGTGTAATCTTCGGTGTGTATTATACAAAAATTGACCCGTTAATGGGTGTTATTCCAGGGGTTAAAGCGTTCATCGCTGCGGTTCTTGGTGGTATTGGTATTATTCCAGGGGCAATGGTTGGCGGTATGCTACTAGGTGTCGTGGAATCATTTGTAAGTGCACTTGGATTCTCTTTATGGCGCGATGCAGCAGCATTTGTCATTTTAATTTTAATCTTGATTTTCAGACCATCGGGTATCTTCGGTAAAAACGCCCGCGAGAAAGTGTAGGTGAGCGGTAATGATGAAGAAGTCTAAAGTTTTCTGGGGCTATGCAGTATTAGCGCTAGTCATCTATGTGGTTGTTCAGGCACTTATTACAACAGAAGTAATTGACTTGTACTATAAAAATATGTTAATCACCATGTGCATTAACATCATGCTAGCTGTTAGCTTGCACATCGTTATCGGGGTTACGGGGCAATTCTCTATTGGACATGCCGGTTTCCTTGCAGTTGGTGCTTATATTTCAGCTATTATTACAACAAAGCTAATGCTGCCGTTCCCGTTAGCTATTTTCCTAGGGGCGCTTGCAGCAGCAGTAGCTGGTTTAATCGTAGGTATTCCAACACTACGTTTAAAAGGGGATTATTTAGCCATTGCAACACTTGGCTTTGCTGAGATTATTCGTATTGTCTTTTTAAATACGGATTACGTCGGTGGGGCAGCGGGGATGCAAGTGAAATATTTATCGAATTGGACATATGCATTCGTAGGTGTTGTATTAACGATTTTAGTGATTTCTAACTTTACAAATTCTCGTCACGGACGTGCTTGTATTTCCATTCGAGAAGATGAAATCGCTGCGGATGCCATGGGTATTAATACAACTTACTATAAAGTTGTTGCATTCGCGATTGGCTCTTTCTTTGCCGGTCTTGCAGGCGCTATTTTTGCACATAACTTCTACATTATTCAACCGACTACGTTCGGTTTCTTAAAATCATTTGATATATTAATTTACGTTGTTCTTGGGGGCTTAGGAAGTCTTTCAGGTTCTGTTATTGCAGCGGTATTTTTAACGTTGATTTCAACATACTTAGCGAACTTCCCAGAAACGCGAATGATCATTTACAGCTTAGTATTGATCATTGTTATGCTATACCGTCCAACCGGTTTAATGGGGACAAAGGAAATTACGCACTTATTTAAGTTTGGTAAAAAAGGAGGTACAAAATAATGACTGGAAACCTTCTTATCAAAGTAGAGAACATGGGTATTCAATTCGGTGGTTTAAAGGCGGTACAGGGCGTTAATATGTACCTAAATCAAGGTGAATTAGTAGGTCTAATCGGACCAAATGGTGCAGGTAAAACAACAAGTTTTAACATGCTCACAGGTGTGTATACACCTACTGAAGGAACGATTACATTTGACGGATTAAAGTTAAATGGCCTTGCACCCTATCAAGTAACGCAAAAAGGTATTAGCCGTACGTTCCAAAATATTCGTCTTTTTAAAGAACTATCTGTATTAGATAATGTAAAAGTAGCGAACCATTCTCTAGCAAAACATTCGATGTGGTCATCTATTTTCCGTTTGCCTAGTCACTTTAAAGGTGAAGCGGCAATGGAACAGCAATCAACGGAATTCTTAAAAATATTTGGCTTAGATATTTATAAGAATGAGTTAGCAAAAAACCTTCCGTATGGTATGCAGCGTCGTCTGGAGATTGCACGTGCATTAGCGGCAAATCCAAAGCTATTGTTACTTGATGAACCAGCGGCAGGGATGAATCCACAAGAAACACATGACTTAATGGAACTAATTGCGTTTATTCGTAAAGAGTTTGGATTAACGATTCTACTAATTGAGCACGATATGAGCTTAGTAATGGGGATATGTGAACGAATTTACGTCCTCGACCACGGGCAACTAATCGCTGATGGGACACCAGAAGAAATTCGCAACAATCCAAAGGTCATTGAAGCGTACCTTGGTGAGGAGGTAATCAGCTAATGCTAAAAGTACAAAATATTGATGTATTCTATGGAAATATTCAAGCATTAAAAGGCGTCTCTTTAGAGGTTAACGAGGGGGAAATTGTCACATTAATTGGTGCCAATGGTGCTGGTAAAAGTACATTATTAAAAACCTTGTCAGGCTTATTAAAACCTAAAGGAGGCATCCTTGAATATGAAGGCTTCTCGATTGCAGGTAAGGCTGCGCAAACCATTGTAAAATCAGGTATTTCACACGTGCCTGAAGGTCGCCGTGTATTCGCTAATATGTCAGTAGAGGAAAACCTTGAGCTTGGCGCATACTTGCGTAACGATAAGGCTGGCATAAAGAAAGATATGGATCATGTCTTTGAGTTATTCCCGCGTCTAATGGAGCGTCGTAAACAGCAATCTGGCACATTATCTGGTGGTGAGCAACAAATGCTGGCGATGGGTCGTGCATTAATGGCAAAACCAAAGTTGTTGTTAATGGATGAGCCTTCAATGGGGCTTGCACCACTTATGGTAAAAAATATCTTCAATATCATTGAACAAGTTAATAAAGAAGGTACAACGGTATTGCTGGTAGAGCAGAATGCCAATATGGCATTATCGGTAGCTGACCGCGCATATGTACTTGAAACAGGACGTATTGTATTATCGGGTACAGCGAAAGAGCTACAAGAAAGTGAACAAGTAAAAGCGGCATATTTAGGTGGTATGTAATCGGAAGGGGTGTCTCGGAATTGATTCGAGATACCCTTTTTCATGTTGTAGAACGACGATAATAGATGGAAGTAGCGCGAAACCTTTCTTTTTTGGTAAGGTGGGAAAAAGGAGTGAGGTTAGCATGCACTATTCAGCACAATATTTTATAGAAAAATTAGCATTGGCACAACATCCTGATGGCGGATACTATATTTCTACGTTTAAATCGACAGAGGAAATAGCTGTAAGAGATGTAGAACGACCGATTTATACAAGCATTTATTTTTTATTACGTTCGCAAGATATCTCTCATTTACATCGCTTAAAGTCAGATGAGCTTTGGTATTATCATGCAGGTAGCCCATTAACGGTTCATATGATTTTCCCTGATGGTACATATGAGGCAAAAAAATTAGGCTTAAATATAGAAGCGGGTGAGGTGCCACAGGTGGCGGTGCCGAAAAATACGATTTTCGGTTCGTCTGTTGAGGATGCCAATACATTTAGTTTAGTAGGCTGCATGGTAGCACCAGGTTTTGATTTTGAGGACTTTGAGCTATTTACACAAGATGAGCTTTTAGCTGATTATCCGCAACATGAAGCGGTTATTCGTAAAATGGCTTACGAGACGATTAAATAGTCACAAAGAGTTTAGCAGAGAGCACTAGGTATACCGTCGAAGCCAACAACAACGGCGAGCAAAAAAGGTGTTAGATTGACTGCCATCAATCTAACACCTTTTCTCTTTTGTCCTAGATTACCATAAAATTTCTTCAGGGTAGCTTGCATTGATTGGAATTTCATGTAGTGCTTTTTTTGTCGTACTGGCAACTTCGATTAATTGCGATTTAAGTTCAATGTATTCTTCATCTTCTAACATTAAACGAAGTGCAAAGGAGGCTAAATGCGCTTTGCGTGTTTGTGTATTTAAATCTATGTATTCCAAATTTAGTACATCTACATACTGCGTAGCATAGCGGAAGGTTAAAGGGCTCTTTGAATGAATCATCCTTAAAAATACTAAAAATTCATCTTCCGTAAGCTCTTGCTCCAGACAGTCAGCAACCGCTGCTTGGAATTTACGAATCGTTGCCACATCACCATTCCAATCGGAAGAATCAATCAATTCCCGATGTAAGCGAATGAAATCATTTAAAGCAATCGCTGTAAAAAGAAGCTCCGGCCACAGTACCTCTGTCCCGTAGTAGACATTTTTAGTTGGAAAAATCGTTTCATGTCGAGAAAGTATACTTTTGTTCAGTCCATTACTGACAAATTCAAGCTGATGCTCACCTTGCATTGCTTGACGGAGATTACGGCAAATACCAAGAATGCGAAGTCGCGCACCTTGGTAATCGTAGTATTTGTTTTCATCTCCAGTTACTTGATAAATCGCTTGAATAAGGGCATCTAAATCCCAAAAGTCACCGCTTATTCGTACACCCGTAAGTTGTTCAGTACTTTGAATAGAAAGCATCTTTCCAATCCTCCCAATTGCTTTATTTTACTGTGTAATGAAGTAGTTTAAATAATTCTGCTCGCTCTTTATCAGTTAGATCGCGCCATTGACCGACCTTTAAATTGCCAAGCTTAATATTCATAATGCGTATGCGCTGTAATCGTTTAACGGAATAACCTAATGCTGAACACATACGGCGTATTTGGCGATTTAAGCCTTGCTCTAAAATAATTTTAAACACTTTATCTGAAATTTTTTCAACGTAGCAAGGTAATGTCGTTGTATCTAAAATATCAACGCCAGCAGCCATCTTTTTAATAAATTGTTCTGTTATCGGCTTATCAACTTGTACGATATATTCTTTTTCATGGTGGTTTTCTGCACGTAGAATTTTATTTACAATATCGCCATCATTGGTCATTAATAATAATCCTTCAGATTCCTTATCCAGTCGACCAATATGGAAAATGCGTAGAGGATGGTTGATAAAATCAACGACATTTCCTTTGATATGACGCTCTGTTGTACTTGTAATACCAACTGGTTTGTTTAAGGCAATATAAACTAGTTGCTCTTCTTTTTTTACCTCTTTGCCATCCACACAAACACTATCGCCCGCTTCTACTTGGCTGCCCACAGTAGCAAGTACGCCATTGATTGTTACTTTACCTTCTTCGACCCATTTATCAGCACCACGACGAGACACGATGCCCGCTTCACTTAAATATTTGTTAATTCTCATATAGTTCTCCTAAACATTTTATCGTAGCTTAAGTATACCCTATCGTTGTTTATAGCGTGAATTCTAGAAGCTTTTCTACTAAAAATAAATATTACAAAATTTTAATTTAAAAAGTTGAAATAATCATGCATTTCTGACAATATAGTGGGTAAGAAGGTTTCTATGAAAATATCGTTATTTCGATATATAATTACGATTTTTCTAGATATTTTCTATTATGTGTAAAGGGGAGAAGTAAAATGGTTTATGCATTTCCAAACACTGAAGGATCGGTAGTTCAATTCAAAGAAAGATACGATAATTACATTGGTGGAGAATGGACACCCCCAGTGAAAGGTCAATACTTCGATAATGTCACTCCTGTTACTGGACAAGTTTTTACACAAGCAGCGCGTTCCTCTGCTGAGGATATTGAACTTGCACTTGATGCAGCACATGCAGCAAAAGATGCATGGGGACAAACATCCGCTACAGAGCGTGCTAACATTTTACTTAAAATTGCGGACCGTATTGAACAATACTTAGAAAAGTTAGCCGTTGCCGAAACATGGGATAACGGTAAGGCAGTACGGGAAACGTTAAATGCAGATATCCCTTTAGCGATAGATCACTTCCGTTATTTTGCTGGTGCTTTACGTGCACAAGAAGGCGCGCTAAGTCAAATTGATAATGATACAGTTGCTTACCATTTCCATGAGCCAATTGGGGTAGTGGGTCAAATCATTCCTTGGAACTTCCCAATATTAATGGCTGTATGGAAACTAGCTCCTGCCCTTGCTGCAGGCAACTGTGTTGTGTTAAAGCCAGCAGAGCAAACACCAGTATCTATTATGGTATTAGTAGAGTTGATTGGTGATTTATTGCCACCAGGCGTACTAAACGTGGTGAACGGGTTCGGTTTAGAAGCAGGAAAACCACTTGCATCCAACCCTCGTATTGGCAAAATTGCCTTTACAGGTGAAACGACAACAGGTCGTTTAATTATGCAGTATGCTTCTCAAAATCTTATTCCAGTTACGTTAGAATTGGGTGGAAAGTCTCCAAATATTTTCTTCGAAGATATTATGGATGAAGATGATGCCTTTTTAGATAAAGCGGTAGAGGGCTTTGTATTGTTTGCCCTGAACCAAGGTGAAGTTTGTACATGTCCTTCACGCGCATTAATTCAAGAATCGATTTATGACAAGTTCATGGAGCGTGTATTACAACGTGTCGAAGCGATTCAAGTTGGCAATCCGTTAGATCCGAATACCATGATGGGTGCACAGGCTTCAAGTGAGCAAATGGAAAAAATTCTGTCTTACTTAGATATTGGTAAACAAGAAGGTGCACAATGTCTAATTGGAGGCGAGAAAAATAATGTAGGGGCAGGCTTTGAAAATGGCTACTACGTTAAACCAACTGTCTTCAAAGGGCACAATAAGATGCGTATCTTCCAAGAAGAAATTTTTGGCCCAGTTGTTGCAGTGACAACATTTAAAACAAAAGAAGAGGCATTGGAAATTGCCAATGATACATTGTATGGATTAGGTTCGGGCATTTGGACACGTGATATGAATACAGCTTATCGTTTTGGACGTGGTATTCAAGCGGGGCGTGTTTGGACAAACTGCTACCATGCATATCCTGCACATGCAGCGTTCGGTGGCTATAAAATGTCAGGAATCGGTCGTGAGACACATAAAATGATGCTATCGCATTATCAACAAACGAAAAACTTATTAGTAAGCTATAACGAAAACAAACTTGGTTTCTTCTAATTAGTAAGGAGGTGCTAACGCGTGGTTGAACGTGTTTTAGCAACAGAAGAAGCGCTGGCACTAATCGAATTATTGAAGGAAAAGCATGGACCGGTTATGTTTCATCAATCAGGGGGATGCTGCGATGGTTCCTCTCCGATGTGTTATCCTGACGGTGACTTAATATTAGGTGAGCAGGATATATGTTTAGGTGAGGTAGGGGGCACACCATTTTATATGCACAAAAACCAATATGATTATTGGAAGCATACACAAATTATTTTAGACGTAGTTGACGGCAGAGGCGGTATGTTCTCTCTTGAAGGCGTAGAAGGTAAGCGGTTTTTAACAAGGTCTAGAGCTTTTTCGACAGAAGAGTTAAAAGAGCTAGGTTTAATCGAATAGTTAGGGACAGCGGCAAAAAGCATTTTTGTCGCTGTTTTTTTATGCTAATTTTTTTGGAAAAGAGTATGTAGACTTACGTTCGTTGTGGAATTTCGCAATAATAAATAAAGCTGTATTCGGTGTTGTAAAGTTTGAGTGAATAAGTATTTTTTTATGGTTCTTTCAATCATAATAAAGCCCCCATTCATCGTTTATTATCGTTATTTAACCATATAATACCTAATTCTTACATTAATTTAAGTTTACTTTTTATGTTTTTTGTTACAAAATGATTGAATCTTTACAACAGAATATTACGTAAATAGTGAAAAGGAGTGTGCGGAAGATGAATATTGTTATAATTGAAAACCAATTTACACAAACGGTAGAGGCTGTATCGAAGGTTGCAGGCAGGGCAGTTGATCGCAAAATTATTTTAGCTATTGCCAGCACATATGTTGCAGCGGGGAAAATGTTTGATACAGAAAAGTTTAAAGCTGTTATAGAAGAAATGAAGAGTCAAACATCGTGGATGTCGCCATTGCGTACATCAATAGGGTAGCAAATATGATGGAGCAAGATGGTACGGAGCAAGCAGTAAATACGCTATTGAAAAACGAAAAGATATAATGGAGGAATGCCAACTTATCCAGATTGTTATCACATTATTGAAGAAATGAAGGATCGTCATCCAATTACGTGTCTTACATGATAACTCTTTAATTGGGTACCTAATGAACAGATTATAACCCACTTTAGTCATGAAAAATAAGTGAAGTAAAAGTAGTTAGAACTGCCCTAATTATTTCTATTCATTATTTTCAAAGTAAATCAGGTTTAGTTTATGATGTTAAAGTTAAGCAAGGTTGGAGTGTAAAATAATTAAATATGAATAAATTATTATTGAATACTACAAATAACGAAGAATTAGAAAAACTACTACTCATAAATGTAATAGGTTTAATTGAGGCGTTAAAAAAAGATTTATTAACAATCGAAGAAACTGAAAAAGTTTTATTTAACCCTTATACTATGGATTTATTACAGTCTAAAGGAATTTCAAAAGAAATATTAGAAATTATTCATTTAGGCACTGAATTAGAAGATATAGTGAGTCTAATGCCTGAAAAATTATTTGAAAGTTTAAGCGAAATTGAATATGAAAGTATTGTTCAATTAGAACAAAGAAAAGCATATAAATTTCGAAATAAAGTTATTGAATCAATAAATTGATTCGTTTGATTTTAAGTAGTAGTAGAAAGAGGACAATGTGTACTTCTCTAGAGCAGCTGGTTTTATCATGCTAAACGGGCTGCCTTTTTTTATACTGTGTTATACAAAGATTAATTTTCAAATGAATAAAGGTCAACTTCAGCAAATTATTGATTTGTATCATGAATTAAAGGGAATGAAATTATTGAAGTGGCATCAAGAATTTGTGTTGTTTATGGCGGTTCAAATTGCTATTTATGATATGGCTAAAGTGCAACAATCATTATCTATAGCAATTATGTCATCTATTGAATTACTAATTCAGGCACAACAGGCGGCGATGATATCCGCCATGACCGCAGCAGCAGTAGCGTCAAATTCCAGCACTTCATGATAAACTAAAGAGGAACAGAATATTCGGAGGTGTATTGAAAATGAACGAAACAAAGCTTTGGATAAATGGACAATGGCAAGAAGCGAAGGAAACCTATGAATTAACTTCGCCTTATAACGGTGAGATGATTGCAAAGGTTGCCAAGGCATCTGTTTCAGATGTTGAGCAAGCAATTGAAGGTGCCCAAAATGCTTTTCTTTCATTTAAACAAACTACTGCATACGACCGTGCCGAAATTTTATATAAAGTAGTCGACATTATGCGACGTCGAAAAGACGAATTGGCCGAAATTTTAGCACAAGAGGCGGGTAAACCTATTTCAGCAGGATTACCTGAAATAGAACGCACGATTGCAACCTATCAGTTTGCAGCCGAAGGAGCGAAACAGGTGAAAGGGGAAACGGTACCGATGGATGCTGCGCCTGGAGCTGGCGACCGCATTGGCTGGACAAAGCGTGAGCCATTAGGCGTTATTTCTGCCATTACACCGTTTAACTTTCCTTTTAACTTAGTTGCACATAAATTGGGACCTGCCTTTGCTGTGGGGAATACGGTCGTGTTAAAGCCAGCAACCCAAACACCGCTCAGTGCAATTGTAATGGCGGAAATATTTAAAGAAGCAGGATTACCAGATGGCGCGCTACAAATCGTTACGGGTAGTGGTGGTGAGCTAAGTGACACACTTGTGACTCATCCATTCGTGAAAAAAGTGACCTTCACTGGAAGTGGTAAGGTTGGATTAGGCATAAAAGAAAAAGTAGGCTTGCGCAAAGTAACGTTAGAGCTAGGCTCAAATGCGGCGGTGATTGTTGAGCCATCGACCCCTATTGAAAAAATTGTCGCGCGTTGTGTTAGCGGAGCGTTTAGCTTTGCAGGACAAGTGTGTATTTCGCTTCAGCGTATTTATGTACATGCCTCGATTGTTGATGCTTTTACAAAAGCATTTGTAGCTCAAACGGAAAAGTTAGTTGTCGGTGATCCACTCGATAAAAATACAGATGTCAGTGCCATGATTAATCCGAATGAAGTTAGTCGTATTCGTGCATGGATTGAGGAAGCGAAGGCTCAAGGTGCAGTCGTTGCTACGGGTGGAACATTTACTGAACGTACATTAACACCAACAGTAATGACAAACGTGACTGCCGATATGAAAATTGTTTGTCAGGAAACATTTGCGCCAATCGTGTCAATTGTTTCATATGAAACATTAGACGACGCAATTCGACTAGTGAATGAGTCGGAACTTGGCTTAAATGCAGGGATTTTTACGAATGTCTTGCCAGATGCATTACGTGCAGCCGATGAATTACAAGCAGGTGCTGTTATTATTAATGATATTCCAACATTCCGAGTCGATAATATGCCGTATGGCGGTGTGAAAATGAGTGGCTACGGTCGAGAGGGTATTAAATGGGCGATTGAAGAAATGACGGATATGAAGTTTATAACGATGAAAAAATCATTCTAAATTTGCATCCATTCTTTTTCTACGATACGATGACGAAAGGACATTACATGAAAGGAAGTAACTAGAACTATGACAACCAATGCTATACCTATGAGCCAATCACGTACGGTTCAGACGCGTCTCGTATTACCACCGGATACTAATAATCATAATTCCATTTTTGGTGGAAGAGTGTTAGCTTATATTGACGAAATTGCCGCAATTACAGCGATGAAGCATGCAAAAGGGCATGTTGTCACTGCCTCCATTGATTCTGTTGATTTTTTATCAGCAGCGCATGTGGGTGATATTCTTGAAATTGAAAGTATCGTGTCATCCACAGGACGTTCATCTATGGAAGTCTATGTCCGTGTTATTTCTCGTAACATTGAGACGGGTGAAGAAAAATTAACAACCGAATCATTTGTAACGATGGTTGCAGTAGATGATGATGGTAAACCGAAGGCTGTTCCTGCTATTTTCCCGGAAACGGATGCTGAAAAACGGCTGTTTGAAACAGGTCCGGCTCGACGAGAGCATCGCAAGCAAAAACGTGCTTTGGCACATTAAAACGAAAAGGAAATTGATACGATGTGATCAATTTCCTTTTTTAGTTGTGTTATATGTTTAATTCATTTACAACATTAATGAGTGAGTCAGAAGAAGAGGAGACGAGTGTTGCCCCTTGCGATAACTCTGTAATTAAATTTGAAATGGCAGAAATATCCCTAGCTGTATTTACATATTGTTGTTGAATACCTGATACAGCGTCTGCAATATCATTAAATGATTTAGATAGGCTTGTTTGTGTATCAACGCTATGTTGGATTTTTTGGTCCACATTGATAACTGAATTCGCCATTGTTGAAATGTTACTTTCTGTTTCTTTTATAAGGTGTGACACGTTTTGTACAGCGCTTTTTGTTTCTTCTGCAAGCTTGCGGACTTCTTCTGCTACAACAGCAAAGCCTTTGCCATGCTCCCCAGCACGAGCGGCTTCAATGGAAGCATTAAGTGCTAATAAATTAGTTTGATCTGCAATACCGGTAACAAGTCCAACAATTTCAGAGATTTTTTGAGACGACGTGCGCAATTGGTTCATCGTTACTTCAAGGCTATTAACACTTTGCAAAATAACATGTATTAAGTCGTTTTGTTCTTGTAATTGCTGCTGTCCACGTCTAGATTTGTCCTGTGTATCGGCAACGAAATTCAAACCTTGTTTAGTGGCTACGGCAATATCATCGGTTTGAGAGGAGATGACTAAAAGGGAAGCGGCTGTTTCTTCGCTGATTGCATTTAACTCTTCTGCCGTACTTTGAATTGTCGTAACAAGTGCGTGCTTCGTTTTATCTGCAACGCTACGAATACGTTCTTCTTCTTTTTCATAAGCCTCAATCACAAGTTGCTGTTCAAAGTTAATCAGTTTACAAAAGGCATTGATGGCACGGATAGCGTCATGCTTTGAAATATCTAAATCATTCGTAAAGTTTGTAAAAGTCGAAGTTAATGATTGGAATGAAGCGATATACCACTTTGATTGGAGCCCAATTCGAACATGTGTCTCAGCGATTGCCTTTCTTTCTTTAATGTAGTCGTCATTAATACGACTTTCGAACATATCACTTAGATGCTTATGTAAAGTCACTTTTAAACGGTCGATTTGTGATGTTCTGTTAATAATATCTAATAAATTTTGGCTTAAGCTAATCGCTGCATAAAATTGATCGACCATTTCAGGAATCACATTTTTCACTAATGGCTGCAATTGTTTAATGATGGCTAAATCTTCAGTAGTTAAGTCTAATAGTTGTAATTGTTTTTGTAACTTAGGATGATTAGAAACATCTAATTGTACTTGTTGTATAAACGCTTCTGGTGTTAGTGTAATTGAATAACCATAATTGTTCTTTTTTGAAAACCAACTCATTGTTGTCTGCTCCATTCTTTATAAATCCATAATAATATAGGTATCGAAGACGCTTTGTGTATATATTGTTAGGTTTGTAAATTTGGTGAATATATGGTATTTAATCTATTCTACTATTTTTTGTAGTGTATTTGGTTAAAAATTTCGTTTATTTCTATAATTTTTCACATTCTTGGCGGACATATTTCAGATTTATCTTTAAGCAATAGCGTTTCGTTCATAAAGCGTAATTTGAATTTCATTTAGGAAACATGTAAAATACGAACTGTTTAGCGTAACAAAAAATGTATGTGAAAGAAATCGTATTGAGGAGGTATTACATGGAGAAGAAGCGTTTTAAGTTTGTGATTCCTGTGATGGTAATTGTAGCAATTGGATCTGTTTATATGTTAACGAACTATTATGCAGAGGTACCTGACTTAAACCAACTATTAATAACGATTTGTGCAACACTAATATCGGGCGTACTGGCATACTTTTTATTCCCGCAGCAAGGTGAAAATAAAGTAGATGATCGAGGTCCCTATTAATTATAGTGGAGACATTTAAAAGTTCCCCAAGTAAAACCAACTATTTTTTAAAATTAAAAATCCGCGTTTCGCCTTCTGTGGGTAAAGCATGAGTTGCAACATGTACGAATGTAAGATGTTGTTCCTCATGTCTATTTTCCCTAGAGAGCTATGCGCGGATTTTGTTTTTCAAAAAAATTGTTTTGTTACTGTTTTAAGTTACGGTTTAAACAATTTGAACCAGCCTTTATATTTGAAAAACGCCAACATAAATAACCCAATCAATAGCATAATACCGAGAACGATAAAGTAGCTGTAACGGCCATGTAGTTCAGGCATATTATCAAAATTCATGCCATAAACTCCTGCTATAAATGTTAATGGAATGAAAATGGTGGAGACAATTGTAAGCATCATCATAATGCCATTCATTCGGCTAGAGTTCATAGCCATATAGCTATCACGCATATCTGCGGTCAGCTCACGATTAGATTCGACCATTTCCGTAAGCTTGACTAAATGGTCGTGAATATCCCCGAAGTAGGCTCTTTCTGATTTTTTTAGGGCAAAGCGATAAGAATTAAGTATTCGGTATAATAGGTCGCGCATTGGTAAAATGGTGCGTCGTAAATGGAGCAAATCACTGCGGAATTCAAAAACAATTTGCATCGCATTTACATTACTTTGATAAGTTAATTCATCTTCAAGCGCATTCAAATGGTCCTCAATTTTATAGACGAGAGGGAAATAACTATCAACTATTTTATCAATCGTTTGATAGGTAAGGAAAAAAGTACCGCGTTCCCAATATTTCGGTTGCTCTTCTAAAAGCTTCTGTACTTTATCGATTTCAGGTGCTACATTTTTGTGGAATGTCACAATAAAATGATCGGAAACGAAAATATTTAATTCCTCAGCAATTAACGTTTCTTCATTCAGTTTATGAATAACGAAAAAGTGATAGTCTTCGTAAAAATCCAACTTTGGTCGTTGTAAACGCATTAAGCAGTCTTCAATCGCAAGTGGATGAAAGTGGAAAAATGTATCGAGCAATAATTCTTCTTCAGTAGTTGGGCAACTAAAATCTACCCAATACCATTCGTAATGGTTTTGCTTAATGTTTTCAAGTGGAAAGTCCTTTATTAATTGTTGATCTTTCGTCATGGCCATCGTGCGAATCACGGCATTCACCTCAAATCTGTTTTTCTCATTTTAAATAAGCACGAAGTCTCCCCTCAAAGCGTAAAAAGTAAAAGAAGACATTGGAAACGTCAGATCAAGTACCCGTAGTACTTATAGTACACCACTAAGTTGCAAGGATGCATCAGGAAGGGATGGAACCTTACTCTTTATAGCATATCCAACCACCAAATAATGTCGTTGCAAAAAAACGTGATGGCTGCGTAAAGCCTGCCTGCTGTAGAAGCGTAACAATGTCATCTTCACGCATAAATGAAAGCGAGCGAATGGACTGCTCCATGCTAGCTAAATCAGTAGTGGAAAGTTTTGTGTGCTGCAGCCAATACGCGCGCCAGAGGTCAAATTGTAGCTCTGTTTCAGAAGAGTTAAGCTGTCCATATTTAGAAACAAGTACAAATGGTGCCCCTGATTTTAAATGGCTTGCAATCCCTTTTAATGTAGCAAGCTTCTCCTCATAGGAATCAATAAAATGAAGTACAAGTATACAGCTAGCAGCATCAAACTTTGTTGCAGGGATTGGTGCAGTTAGCATGGTGCCTTGTAGTAATGAAATCGCATTTGGTAGTGAATGTAGACGGTTTTCTGCAATTTCCAACATGGCTTCAGATGGATCGATACCGACAAAGGACCACTGTGGCCTTTGTTCAGCTAACTGTAGTATTTCATTGCCACTGCCTGAACCAACAACTAAAAAACTAGCATTCTCTTGTAAAGCGGATTGATAAAAAGTTTTCGTTAAACGAAGCATCGTATCGTAACTCGGTAAAGTACGACGAATGCCTTTTTCATACTCGTTCGCAAGTGTGCTGTTAAATTCCATCTGTGTATCACATACCTTTCAAATTAATTTTAAAATTGTCGAAACGATTTGAAACTATTTAGCGTATTGCTCCGTAAATAATAGTATTAATAATAAAGACATATTAAAAAGGGAAGGTTGCATATATGGAAACAAAATGGTCTAAGGTCATCATACATGCCAGTGCGTTTTTTGCGCCATTTTTAGTGCCGATTATATTTTTCTTAATTAGTTCGGAAGAAGAAGTGAAAACCGTTTCTGTGCAAGCTTTATTGTTCCAAATCGTAATGGGCGTACTAATTGTCATTGCCATTATTTTAAGTTTTGTATTAATTGGTTTACCTTTCTTACTAGTATTTATCGCTATGGTATACATCGTACCAATTATAGGAATCGTAAAGGCTATTTTAGAGGAACCTTGGCGTTATCCGATTGTTGGTCGCTGGGTATAATTTATAAAGACGCAAGTATATGCAAAAAGCATATGCTTGCGTTTTTTCTATAAGTAAAAGGGTACATTAAAGGATAAGTACGTTTTCGATGGTTAAAATTCTTTTACAAGCCAATTAGCGATAACAATTGCTTTAGACATTTCTCTGTGCGAATTAATTGCAATTATTTTCAAGCGTTTTGTATAATATACTCAAAGATAGTCAAAGATAGTCAAAGTCAGTGAGGTAAGCGAGGTGTATTCCTAACATGCGTAATATTTCAGACATCATAGAAGGCTACTTAAAGCAAGTACTTGAATTAGGTGGAGAAGGGCATATTGAAATTAAACGAAGTGAAATTGCAGATAAATTTCAATGTGTGCCCTCACAAATAAATTATGTAATTAATACAAGATTTACAGCCGAGCGGGGTTACCTTGTTGAAAGTAAACGGGGTGGGGGTGGATACATTCGAATTTTACGTGTCCGTGCAAACTCACAAATTGATTTAATCGATGATGTGCTCCTACAAATTGAAGGTGGAGCCTCGCAAACGGTGGCGGAGGATTTAGTATATCGTTTAATTGATGAGCAGGTTATTTCAAAGCGAGAAGCGAAATTAATGTTAGCAGCGGTTGACCGCTCGACTTTAGATTTGCAGCTACCTTTACGGGATAGCATTCGAGCGAAAATTTTGCGAGCGATGTTAACCACTATAAAATACGAAAAGCAAAAGTAAAGAGGTGAGGGAAATGATTTGCGAACATTGCAAGCAACGCAATGCGACAGTAACTGTGACACAAGTTCAAAATGGGCAGAAGGTGGAGCACCATTATTGCGATGTCTGTGCCTCGCAGTTCCATCCGTTCCATGCAGAGTTTAAACAAGAGCCTGTATCGATTCAACAATTGTTATCCAATTGGTTTGGCTCACCTACATGGCAAAAAGTTGGTGAAAAACAGCAAGCGCCACCTCAGCAACAAACATGTCCACAATGTGGATTTACGTATAAGCGATTTTTAAAAGAAGGTAAATTTGGATGTACCAGTTGCTATGACACATTTAGTGAGCATTTGCCAAAGCTCTTTAATCGCATTCAAGCGGGGCCACAGCATATAGGAAAAATGCCTGGTGCTCGAAGCAATGTTTTTGTCATTAAAAAGCAAATTGAAGATATTCGAAAACGCATGAAGGCCGCTGTTGACGAGGAGCAGTTTGAAGAAGCAGCGAAGCTTCGCGACGAAGCAAAAAATCTCGAACAGCAGCTACAATTCGAAGGTGGTGATGTGACATGATGATTGAATCGTTTTTAGCGCGAGCTACACCTGCATGGATGGAAATGGAGGATGATTATTCAGATATCGTCATCAGTACACGCATTCGGCTTGCTCGAAACTTAGATGGCTATCGTTTCCCTTTAGTTTTTTCAGAAAATGAAGCGTTACAAGTAGAGCAAGCTGTGACACATGCCATTCAAGACAGTCCGAAACTTCAAGAAAGATATTCTTATTTTTCCATAAAAGATTTAACACCGTTACAACGTCAAATTTTAGTTGAAAAGCATTTAATTAGTCCACAGCTTGCGAAAAAAGAGCAAGTCGGTTCCATGTTGCTGTCTGAAGATGAATCAATTTGCATTATGGTGAACGAAGAAGACCATTTACGCATTCAATGTATGACGGCGAGTTTTCAACTTCAGAAGGCATACGAGGAAGCAAATAAAATTGATCGTGCCTTAGAAGGAGCCTTGCCATATGCATTTCGAGATACTTTCGGCTATTTAACAAGTTGCCCAACGAATATTGGTACTGGCTTACGTGCTTCCGTTATGATGCACCTTCCCGCACTTACACTGACAGGTCAGATGAATCAAATTATCAATGCAATGACGCGTTTAGGGATGACTGTCAGGGGTATATACGGTGAAGGTAGCGAAAATTTAGGGAATGTTTACCAAGTATCGAATCAGATTACACTGGGTAAGACAGAAGAAGATATTTTAGCAGACATTCAAAGTGTTGCAGAAAAAATTATTCAAAAAGAACGGCAGGCAAGAAATAAGCTAATGGAAAAAGCGGAACTTGCCTTAGAAGATCGGATATACAGAGCTTTAGGTACATTAACGCATGCACGCATTTTAACAAGTGAGGAAGCGGCGACCTGTCTATCGAATGTACGTTTAGGTGTAGATTTACAGTTGATTGATAATATTAAAGCAACCACATTGAACGAGTGTGTGGTCAGTATGCAACCAGGATTTTTACAGCACTATGCAGGAGAAGCTTTACCACCTGCTGAACGAGATCGAGTTCGAGCAAAAATGCTGCGAGAGGCATTATTTCTCGAAACAATGAGTAAGCCTACTATAGGGGGAAAAGGAGAGGATTCATATGATGTTTAATCGTTTTACACAACGCGCACAAAAAGTATTACAACTTGCACAGGAAGAGGCAATTCGTTGGAAGCACGAATCAATAGGAACAGAGCACATTCTTTTAGGGCTTATTCGTGAAGGCGGTGGTATTGCAGCGAAAGCATTAGAAGCCATCGATATTAGCCCTCAAATGATTGAAGCAGGGATTGAAGAGTTAGTTGGCAAAGGAACAGAGGATGTTGGACCAATCGTTCATTACACACCACGTGCCAAAAAAGTAATTGAACTATCTGTCGATGAGTCACGTAAATTAGGCCATTCCTATATCGGTACGGAGCACTTACTATTAGCGCTTATTCGTGAAGGTGAAGGGGTAGCCGCTCGTGTGTTAAACAATGCAGGTGTAGGCTTAAACAAAGCTCGTCAGCAAGTATTACTGTTGTTAGGTAATAATGATAACGCACAATCTGGACAACAAGCGACGCAGGCTGCAAATACGCCGACTTTAGATAGCTTGGCGCGCGATTTAACTCAAATTGCCCGTGAAGGTTCACTAGACCCTGTGATTGGTCGCAGTAAGGAAATTACACGCGTTATTGAAGTACTATCACGTCGTACGAAAAATAACCCTGTGCTAATTGGTGAGCCAGGTGTAGGTAAAACGGCAATCGCTGAAGGCTTAGCACAACAAATTATTAACAACGAAGTACCAGAAATTTTGCGTGATAAACGTGTTATGACGCTTGATATGGGGACGGTTGTAGCCGGTACTAAATACCGTGGTGAATTTGAGGATCGCTTGAAAAAAGTGATGGATGAAATTCGACAAGCAGGCAATGTTATTTTATTCATTGATGAATTGCATACATTAATTGGTGCTGGGGGAGCAGAAGGTGCAATTGATGCATCAAACATTTTAAAACCATCCCTAGCACGTGGAGAATTACAATGTATTGGTGCTACAACATTAGATGAGTACCGCAAATACATCGAAAAGGATGCAGCGTTAGAGCGCCGCTTCCAACCAATTCAAGTGGATGAACCAACTGTCGAAGAGGCGATTCAAATTATTCACGGTTTACGCGATCGCTATGAGGCACATCACCGTGTGAAAATTACAGATGAAGCAATTGAAGCAGCGGCAAAAATGAGTGATCGTTATATTTCAGACCGCTTCTTGCCTGATAAAGCCATCGACTTAATCGATGAAGCAGGTTCAAAAGTTCGCTTACGTTCATTTGCGGTGCCACCAAACTTAAAAGCACTAGAAGATAAACTTGAAAATGTTCGTTCTGAAAAAAATGCGGCTGTGTCTGGTCAGGAATTTGAAAAGGCTGCTTCGTTAAGAGATACAGAGCAAAAGCTAAAAGACGAAATTGAAACGACACGTAAAACATGGAAAGAAGAACAAGGCAAAGCAGAATCGAAAGTGACAGTTGACGATGTGGCAGCAGTCGTTTCTATGTGGACTGGAATACCAGTAGCTAAAATTGCCCATGAAGAATCAGCTAAACTATTACATCTTGAAGAAGAGTTACACAAGCGCGTTGTTGGTCAAGGCGAGGCAGTCGAGGCAATTTCTCGTGCAATTCGACGTGCAAGAGCTGGTTTAAAAGATCCAAAACGTCCAATCGGTTCATTTATTTTCCTTGGTCCTACAGGGGTGGGGAAAACAGAACTAGCTAGAGCGCTGGCAGAAGTAATGTTTGGTGATGAAGATGCGATGATTCGCGTTGACATGTCTGAATATATGGAGAAACATTCGACTTCACGTTTAGTTGGCTCACCTCCTGGTTATGTAGGCTTTGATGATGGTGGTCAGTTAACAGAAAAAGTTCGACGTAAACCATATTCTGTTGTGCTTCTTGATGAAATTGAGAAAGCTCACCCAGATGTTTTCAATATTTTACTTCAAGTGCTTGAAGATGGTCGGTTAACAGATTCTAAAGGACGTGTCGTTGATTTCCGTAATACGGTTGTTATTATGACTTCAAACGTCGGTGCGGATGCGCTAAAATATCAAAAAAATCTTGGCTTCAGCTTAGGAAGCTCAGAGTCGAAACATAAAGATATGAAGGGCACAATGCTTGAAGAATTGAAAAAAGCATTCCGTCCTGAATTCCTAAACCGTATCGACGAAATGATTGTGTTCCATTCATTAGAAAAAGAACACTTAAAAGAAATCATTTCAATGATGGCCAATACGCTAACAAAACGTCTGCAAGAACAAGATATTACGTTAGAGTTAACAGATGCAGCACTCAATAAAATTGCAGAGGAAGGCTACGACCCTCAATATGGTGCTCGTCCACTCCGTCGTGCATTGCAAAAACAAGTGGAAGACCGTCTATCGGAAGAACTGCTGAAAGGCAATGTAGAAAAAGGAAACCAAGTCGTCATTGATTATGTGAATGATGAATTCGTCGTGAAGAAAAAAGAAGGCGTTTCAATTTCCAAATAAGCGGTTAGCCTATTTAACAAGCATAAATTCGGAAGACAGCGAGGCCTATCGTGCCAAGCTGTCTTTTTTTATGTAAAATGAAAATAAGAACAAATATTCGAGGTGGTATGATGGCGAAGAAAAAAACTAAATTTGTCTGTACAGGTTGTGGCTATGAATCGGCAAAGTGGATGGGACGTTGTCCAGGATGTGGTGAATGGAATAAAATGGTTGAGGAAGTGGAGGTTGTGGCGAAAGGCCCTAGAGGAGCATTCCAACACTCTGCAACCGTCACGCAAAAAGCTGTACCTATTATCCAAGTAGAAGCGGCTGAGGAGTCCCGTGTAGCTACAGAAATGGGTGAGCTCAATCGTGTCTTGGGCGGAGGAATTGTTCCGGGATCTCTAGTGTTAATCGGGGGTGATCCGGGTATAGGAAAATCGACATTGCTATTACAGGTCTCTGCGTTATTGTCCAATAAAGGTCATCGCGTGCTCTATATTTCTGGTGAGGAATCCATTCGACAAACGAAACTACGTGCAGAGCGTTTAGGGGTTGTATCTCAAGAGCTGTATATATATTCGGAGACGAATTTAGAGTTGTTAAATCAAACAATCGACGATGTACAACCAAAGTTTGTTATTGTGGATTCTATCCAAACGGTGTTCCATCCAGAGGTGACAAGTGCGCCAGGTAGTGTATCGCAAGTACGTGAATGTACAGCGGAGCTAATGCGGATAGCGAAAACAAAAGGCATTGCCATTTTCTTAGTTGGACATGTGACGAAGGAAGGGCAAATTGCGGGACCGCGTATTTTAGAGCATATGGTAGATACAGTGTTGTATTTCGAAGGAGAACGACATCATAACCACCGTATTTTACGGAGCCAAAAAAACCGCTTTGGCTCTACAAATGAAATAGCTATCTTTGAAATGCTTCAGGGGGGCTTAAAGGAAGTTTTGAATCCGTCTGAGCTATTTTTACAGGAACGTTCACAAGGTGCAGCAGGTTCAACAATCGTGGCATCGATGGAGGGAACAAGGCCAATTTTAGTAGAAATCCAATCACTTGTAACCCCTACAAGCTTTAATTATCCGAAACGGATGGCAACAGGGGTGGACCAAAACCGTGTGCAATTGCTTATGGCAGTGCTTGAAAAGCGCATGGGCCTCATGTTACAGGCACAAGATGCATATATTAAAGTTGCTGGCGGAGTAAAGCTAGATGAGCCTGCCATTGACTTAGCTGTCTTGACGAGTATTGTGTCTAGCTTTAAGGATCAGGCAGTACGGGGAACAGATTGCTTTATTGGAGAAGTAGGGTTAACAGGAGAAGTTCGCCGTGTCACACGAATTGAACAACGTGTGCTAGAGGCGGCAAAGCTAGGGTTTAAGCGAGCATTTATCCCTGCTTCTAATATTGGCGGTTGGGATTTCCCACAAGGTATTGAAATAGTTGGTGTGGAAACAATTAAAGATGCATTAAATGCCTGCTTTAGAGAGCTTTAAAGACATGCAGTAATGCGTCATCATGTAGCGTCACGCTAGGCGTCTGTTGCTAGATGATGAAATGGTTTCAACTAAAATAAATGCATGTTGGGCGACATCCTAGCATGCATTTTTACTTCATAGGTGCAACAATCATTAATTTCATGAAATTGGATAACAATTTTTGTGGAAATTAGGCATCTCTTAAGCCTTCCATAACGTCCAATAAACTGAAGGAAATTTAATAATGTTTTGATGAGCTCAAAAAAGATTTTCTACAGTAAAATATGTATAATCGAATATAAGAATTGGAGGTGACAGTATGAAAAAATTTATTCAAATTGCTTTTTTACTGATTGGAGGAGCTTTAGGCCTTGTTTTCTTACCGCCATTATACGAATTGCTTCATTTATCATCTAATCCTTGGCTTGATAATCCTTACGTATCAGTTGCTTTAGGTGCGTTTTTACTATTTACATTATCATTTGCTTTTTCCGATTATTTTGTTCGGCTAATTAGCTGGATGGAAGAGGTGCTTTTTAAAGTGCCGGTTGGAGATTTATTATTTGGTACGCTTGGGCTAATTGTAGGACTTATCGTAGCCTATTTCCTAGGCTTTGCGATTGATAGCGTTCAGATTCGCGGTATTTCAGAAGTAATTCCGATTATCTTATCTTTTGTACTTGGATATTTGGGATTCCGTGTAGGTTTTAAAAAGCGAGATGAGTTACTTCAGTTATTTACCTTACGTGGGAATAATGCAAAGAAAAAAGCAGCTGAAGGGATTGACGTTCCAGAAAATCGCGGTAGTTATAAATTGCTAGATACCAGCGTTATTATTGATGGGCGTATAGCGGATATTTCGGAAACAGGTTTTATTGAAGGCGTTTTGGTTGTACCGCAGTTTGTATTAACGGAGCTACAGCATATTGCAGATTCTTCAGATACATTAAAACGTACAAGAGGTCGCCGTGGTTTGGATATATTAAAGAAACTGCAAGATGAACGTATGACAAAAGTAGAAATTACTGAAGAAGATTTTGAAGATGTGCAGGAAGTGGATTTAAAACTTGTACGTCTTGCAAAGAAAATGGATAATGATACACAAATTGTGACGAATGACTTCAACTTGAACAAAGTATGTGAATTACATCAGGTGAAAGTACTGAACATTAATGATTTGGCAAATGCAGTGAAACCAGTTGTGATTCCTGGAGAAGATATGCAAGTGGTCGTTATTAAAGATGGGAAAGAGCATAACCAAGGTGTGGCTTATTTGGATGATGGCACGATGATTGTTGTAGAAGGAGGCCGCAATTATATCGGACAGGCCATTACTGTAACGGTAACGAGCGTTCTACAAACATCTGCAGGTCGAATGATTTTTGCTAAGCCAAAGGACGATTAGGAAGTGGACAATGTGCAGTATGAAGTAGTGCTTCCGGCAGCTGGCAGCGGCAAGCGAATGGGAGCAGGTCAAAATAAATTATTTTTAGAGCTTTTAGAGAAACCGATTTTAATACACACATTAGAGGTATTTGAGCAAGATGAAAACTGTACTGGCATTTGGCTTGCGGTGAAACCAGAAGAACGTGCTGTTATTCAAAAGATGCTAGCGAACTATGGAATCTCTAAAGTCAAAGGCTTACCTGATGGTGGAGCAGAGCGACAGCATTCAGTGCATGCTTGTATGAAAGAAATGGAGCAGGTTGATATTGTTTTAGTGCATGATGCAGCCCGCCCATTTATTACGCACGATATTATTGCAAACCTTGTACAAAGTGCGAATAATTTTGGTGCTGCAATCGCTGGTGTTCGTGCAAAGGACACAATGAAAAAGGTGCGTAATGGCATCATTGAAGAAACGGTGGACCGAGAAAGCTTATGGATGATTCAAACGCCTCAAGCCTTCCGCTTCGATTTGATTGTAGAAGCGGAAGATGTGGCTGAGAAAGTGGGCTTCCTCGGAACAGATGAGGCGATGTTAGTCGAGCGACTTGGTCATGAGGTGCACATTGTTGAAAGCAACTATGAAAACGTAAAGATGACAACAAAAGAAGATTTACTTTTTGGTGAAGCCATTTTACGTAAACGAGCGTTGGAGAATAATGTATAATCGCTTTAAAATCTCATCAGCAGAAGTAGCTGATGAGGTTTTTTTATACGATGGTAAACAAACTATAATATGTGGACTATAGTCGTTACGGACAGCTCAATTTCCTAGGAAATATGTTAAACTGTCTATAAATAGAAAATGAAAAAGGCAGGTGAATGCTGTTGCAATGGTCACTGTTGTAACGGCAGTATTGTATGTTTCGAGTAGGACAAGGTTTTGACGTACATGCATTTGAAGAAGGGCGTCCATTAATTATTGGTGGTATTACAATACCGCATGAAAAGGGTCTAGTAGGGCATTCGGATGCGGATGTCTTATTGCACACAGTAACTGATGCTGCGCTGGGGGCGATTGGAGAAGGGGATATTGGGCGACATTTTCCAGATACAGACCCAGAATGGAAAGATGCTGATTCAGCAAAGTTGCTAGAGTATATTTGGAAAATCGTTGAGGACAAAGGCTATGTGCTTGGCAATGTTGACTGCACAATTATGGCGCAACGTCCGAAAATGGCGCCTTATATTGAACAAATGAGAAATCGCATTGCAACTCTATTAAACGCTGATGCATCACAAGTAAATGTAAAAGCGACAACTACTGAACGACTTGGCTTTACAGGACGTGAAGAAGGCATTGCTTCAATGGCAACAATTTTACTGATTAAAAAATAAAAAAATGGCGCGTGTCCACTTGAAAAACACGCGCTACTTTAATTTCCTATACTACAGTGGTAAAATGAACAAAGTTAATAAGGTCGGAATTATTTTCAGACGAATATTTAGGAGGCATTTAATTATGACGAAAGAAGTTCGCGTTCGTTACGCGCCATCACCAACTGGATTTTTACATATTGGCGGTGCACGTACTGCGCTATTCAACTATTTATATGCAAAACATCATAACGGTAAATTCATCGTGCGTATTGAAGATACGGATATTGAGCGTAATGTAGAAGGTGGAGAAGCGTCTCAGTTAGATAACTTAAAATGGTTAGGTATCGAATATGACGAATCCATCGACATTGGTGGGCCGTATGCACCTTATCGTCAAATGGAACGCTTAGATATTTACAAAGAGCATGCTGAAAAGTTATTACAACAAGGCACAGCGTATAAATGTTTCTGTTCATCAGAAAAATTAGAAGCGTCTCGTGAAGAACAAAAAGCTCGTGGTGTTGCAGCACCTACTTATGATGGAACTTGCCGTCATTTATCAGCGGAAGAAGTAGCGGCTAAAGAAGCGGCTGGCGAACAATATACAATTCGTATGCGTGTACCTGAAAACGTAACATATGAATTTGAGGATTTAGTACGTGGACATGTAGCGTTCGAATCGAAAGATGTGGGCGACTGGGTACTTGTGAAAGCAAACGGTATTCCAACTTACAATTACGCAGTAGTATTAGATGACCACTTTATGGAAATCTCACATGTGTTCCGTGGTGAAGAGCATTTATCAAATACACCAAAACAAATGATGGTCTTCGATGCATTTGGCTGGGAGTATCCTCGCTTTGGGCATATGACATTAATCATCAACGAAAATCGCAAAAAGCTATCAAAACGAGACGAGTCCATTATCCAATTCGTAACGCAATATAAAGACCTTGGTTACTTACCAGAAGCGATGTTTAATTTCTTTGCTTTACTTGGTTGGTCTCCTGAAGGTGAAGAAGAGATTTTCTCTAAAGAAGAATTTATTAAAATCTTTGATGAGAAGCGTTTATCGAAATCACCATCGATGTTTGATAAGCAAAAGCTGACTTGGATGAATAATCAATACATCAAAAAATTATCTTTAGAAGAAGTAGTGGCATTATCTTTACCGCACTTACAAAAAGCAGGCTTATTACCAGAAGAGTTAACAGCAGAAGAGCGCGCTTGGGCAACAGATTTAATCGCACTTTATCATGAACAAATGAGCTTTGGTGCTGAAATCGTGGAACTGTCAAGCCTATTCTTTAACGATCATATTGAATATGATGAAGAAGCAAAAGCCGTTTTAGCTGGCGAGCAAGTACCAGAGGTAATGGCTGCATTTAAAGCACAACTTGAAAATTTAGAAGAATTTACACCTGAAACTGTCAAAGCAGCTATCAAAGCTGTACAAAAAGAGACAGGTCATAAAGGTAAAAATCTGTTTATGCCAATACGTGTTGTGACGACTGGTGAAACACATGGTCCAGAGTTACCAAATGCGATTTGTTTAATTGGTAAAGAGAAAACAATTGACCGTGTAGAAAAATACGCGAAGTAATAGAATTTTATTGACAATTTATATTGTCGATGTAAAATGAATGTACATTGTGAAAGCGTTGATAAGGAGAAGTACGTAGCGCATGCTCTAAAGAGAGGACCATCACCGGCTGAAAGTGGTCTGAGCCAAGGCAAAACCGAAATGCACCTTTGAGCATAGAGCTGAACATTAGTAGGCTCTATCGGTTCGTTCCCGTTATAGGACGTCCAAAGTGGAAGGCTTTTGCCTTCAATCAGAGTGGAACCGCGCAAATTTCAGCGTCTCTGTCATTCCTTTATGGGAATGATAGGGGCGCTTTTTATTTTTTTAAAAAATTCATGTGTTAGATGTAAGAGGGCAATCATTACTAATAACAATAGGTTTTAAGGCTATTCATTGTGCGGGGTGTAGGATTTAAGGTCGCAAGGTTGAGGTCATGACACACATTGTAACGAAAAGGGGGAGTTTTAATGTTTAAAAGAATGAAGGAAGATGTAGATACTATTTTTGAGAATGACCCAGCGGCGCGCAGTGTACTGGAAGTCGTGTTAACATATTCAGGCTTGCATGCTACATGGGCGCATCGTATTGCACACTGGTTTTTTAAAAGACGTTTTTATTTTATCGCACGTGTAATTTCACAAATTAGTCGTTTCTTTACAGGAATTGAAATACATCCTGGTGCTAAAATTGGTCGACGCTTCTTTATCGACCATGGGATGGGAGTAGTTATAGGGGAAACGTGTGAAATAGGCGATAATGTTACCCTTTATCAAGGTGTTACACTAGGTGGTACAGGGAAAGAAAAAGGAAAGCGCCATCCGACATTAGAAGATAATGTGTTAGTTGCCACTGGTGCCAAAGTATTGGGTTCTATTACAATTGGTGAGAATAGTAAAATTGGCGCAGGTTCAGTCGTTTTAAAAGAAGTGCCACCGAACGCTACGGTAGTAGGGATTCCTGGTAAAGTTGTGATGAAAGATGGTGTTCGTTTAGAGAAAAAACTAGACCATCAAAATATTCCTGACCCTGTAGAGGAACGTTGCCAAGGTTTCGAGAAGCAAATCGCAGCATTGCAAGAAGAAATCGGGCGCTTACAAAAGGAGAGAGAAAAACAATGAGTATTCAAATTTTTAACTCATTAACAAGACAAAAAGAAACGTTCGTACCGCTAGAAGAAGGAAAAGTTAAAATGTATGTTTGCGGTCCGACGGTTTATAACTATATTCATATTGGGAATTCACGTCCTGTCATTGTTTATGATACGGTTCGACGCTATTTCCAATATAAAGGTTACGATGTGAAATTCGTCTCTAATTTCACGGATGTCGACGATAAGATTATTAAAGCAGCTAATGAGCTCGGTGAGGAAGTTCATGAACTTACAGATCGTTTCATTGCCGCATATTTTGAAGATGTGACTGCATTAGGTTGCAAAAAGGCAGATGTCCATCCTCGTGTAACGGATCACATGGATGATATTATTGACTTTATTAAAGTGTTAATCGACAAAGGTTATGCATATGAGTCAGCGGGCGATGTCTATTACCGAACTCGAAAATTCAATGGTTACGGTAAATTATCACATCAATCGGTAGATGATTTAAAAATTGGTGCACGTATCGAAGCAGGCGAGAAAAAGGATGATGCATTAGATTTCGCATTATGGAAAGCGGCAAAGCCTGGCGAAATCTATTGGGAAAGTCCTTGGGGCAACGGCCGTCCGGGATGGCATATTGAATGCTCTGTGATGGCGCGTGAGCATTTAGGTGATACAATTGATATACATGCAGGTGGTCAAGATTTAACATTCCCGCATCATGAAAATGAAATAGCGCAATCCGAAGCGCATAATGATACAACATTTGCGCGTTACTGGATGCATAATGGATATATTAATATCGATAATGAAAAAATGTCAAAATCCCTTGGTAATTTTGTGCTCGTGAACGATATCCGTAAACAAATCGACCCGCAAATTTTACGATTCTTTATGTTATCTGTTCACTATCGCCACCCAATTAACTTTGCAAAGGATTTAGTAGATGCTGCAGCAACAGGTTTAGAGCGTATTCGTACTGCATACAACAATGTGAAGTACCGCCTATCTGCAACTGCAAGTCTCGGCGATTGCTCAGAGGAATGGCTCCGTCAAATTGCTCAACAAAAGGCACAGTTTGAGGAAGCGATGGATGATGATTTCAATACGGCGAATGCTATTTCAGTATTATTTGAATTAGCGCGTATTGCAAATATTTACTTAAATGAAACAAATACGGATGAGAAAGTGTTATTAACTTTTATTGAAACTTTTGAGGTATTAGGTGACGTCTTAGGTATTGAATTTGCTAAAGAAGCTGAACTACTGGACGAAGAAATTGAAGCATTGTTGCAAGAACGCGTAGAAGCGCGCAAAAACCGTGACTTTGCCCGTTCAGATGAAATTCGTGACCATTTACAAGCGCAAGGTATCATTTTAGAAGATACACGCCAAGGGACAAGATGGAAACGAGGGTAAGTAACTTGGATAAACTCCGAAATGAAGATGTGAAGCAATTAAATGCATTAGCGCTTGCATATATGGGAGATGCGGTTTTAGAACAGAAGGTACGGGAGTATTTACTGCGTAGCGGACGCGTAAAACCGAACACACTCCATAGAGAAGCAACGCATTATGTATCAGCAAAGGCACAGTCAACAATTGTACATCGCATGATGGATGAAAACTTTTTAACAGAGCAGGAATTGGCAGTGTTCCGACGTGGACGCAATGCCAAATCCGGTTCTGTTCCCAAAAATACAGATGTACAAACTTATCGCAATAGTTCAGGCTTTGAAGCGGTACTTGGAAGCTTGTACTTACTAGGTGAATTAGAACGCGTTTATGCCATCATTGCATACGCTATTCAAATAATCGAGGAATTAAAAGGAGTGTCAAAATAATGGCAGAACAAAATGGTGAAATTATTGCCGGTAAAAACCCAGTGTTAGAAGCACTTCGTTCAGGCCGCGATATGAATAAAGTATGGATTGCAGAAGGTGTAAAAAAATCAGGGGTCAATGAACTACTTGATTTAGCGCGCGAACGAGGCATCATTGTACAGTTTGTACCGAAAAAAAAGGTCGATCAATTATCAGATGCTAACCATCAAGGAATTGTGGCATCTGTAGCAGCATATAGCTATGCAGAGCTAGACGATTTATTTGCAGCGGCACAAAACAAACAAGAAGATCCATTTTTCTTAATTTTAGATGAGTTAGAAGACCCGCATAATTTAGGCTCTATTATGCGAACTGCAGATGCAATTGGCGTACATGGTATTATTATTCCAAAGCGTCGCTCAGTGAGCTTAACAGCAGTTGTGGCGAAAGCGTCAACAGGCGCCATCGAGCATGTACCTGTCGTGCGTGTTAATAACCTAGCCCAAATAGTCGATGAGTTAAAAGAACGTGGCGTATGGATTGCTGGTACGGATGCAAAAGGCTCTGCGGATTATCGCAAAATGGATGCAACTCTACCGCTTGCTATTATTATTGGTAGTGAGGGTAAAGGGATGGGGCGCCTACTAAAAGAGAAATGTGACTTTTTATATCATCTGCCTATGGTTGGGCATGTCACATCATTAAATGCTTCTGTAGCTGCGGCGCTTTTAATGTATGAAGTGTATCGTAAACGTCAAGAAGCGAATGACTAACGATGAAGAACATTTTGCTTGTTGACGGCTATAATATGATCGGAGCTTGGAAAGAGCTACGTCCATTACGTGACACGAACTTTGAAGATGCACGTAAGCGTCTAATTGAGCTTATGGCAGAATATAAAGCGGCGATAGGGTGGCGCGTGATAGTTGTTTTTGACGCCCATCTTGTGCCGGGCGTGGAGCAATCTTATATAGAAAATGGCGTCGAGATTATTTATACAAGGAAAAATGAAACAGCAGATGAACGCATTGAAAAGATGACACAAGAACTAAAAGCAAGACATATTCAAATTCATGTGGCGACTTCCGATATGGCTGAACAAAGTGTTATCTTTGGCAATGGTGCACTACGCAAATCGGCAAGAGAGCTTGAAATTGATTTAAGCATTATACAACATAAAATTTCTCATGATGTAAAACGTAAGCAGGATAGCAAGCCACCTTCACGCATAGAGCTAAAGCCAGATGTGGCACTTGCTTTTGAAAAATGGCGCCGTGGTTTGAAATGATTGATTGACTGATATTTTCCAATTCCGTTATACTGTTCCTAATTATCTGTTGCAGCTGAGGTGATACCATGTTTAAAAATAGTATTGTACAAGTGACACAAGATTTTGAACGATTCAATGATGAAGAGCTTATTGAAATGGTGCATCAAGGTAATACAGATGCGTTGGATTTTTTAATTACAAAATACCGTTTGCTAGTAAGAGCAAAGGCGAGATCCTATTTTTTGATTGGTGCTGATAAAGAAGACATTGTACAAGAAGGAATGATTGGCTTGTATAAAGCTGTCCGTGATTTTAAAGGGGACAAGCTAGCTTCTTTTCGGGCTTTTGCGGAGTTATGTATTACAAGACAAATTATTACCGCTATTAAAACAGCAACAAGGCAAAAACACATTCCACTCAATTCCTATGTTTCGTTAGACAAGCCTATTTTTGATGAGGAATCTGATCGTACATTAATGGATGTATTAACAGGTGCGATTATGGATGATCCAGAAGAGTTAATGATTCATAGAGAAGAGTTTGGTTATTTAGAAGAAAAAATGAGTGAGATTTTAAGTGAATTAGAGCTACAAGTGCTAGCACTATACTTAGATGGGCAATCCTATCATGAAATTTCCGCGAAATTGAATCGTCATGTGAAGTCAATTGACAATGCTTTGCAACGAGTAAAGCGGAAATTAGAGCGACATTTAGTGCTCGAGGAAATGTCGTAGAGGTCACTTACCCTTGTTGACATTGACAATTTTAGGTGTTAGTCTTTAAAAGACAAAGTGCCAAAAAAGGTGATTACATGACAAAGAAAGTCGTGCTAAATTGTGAAAAATGCGGTTCGAGAAATTACACATTTCCTGCTAAGGGAGATTCTACTGTACGCCTCGAATTAAAGAAATTTTGCTCGCATTGCAATGAACATACAGTGCATAAACAAACGCTATAAAATATTTTGTAAATAGACAGATATGATTGATTCGGAGGTTAGGCTAGAATGGGTAAGATTAAAAGTTTTTTCAGCGACGTAATGTCGGAAATGCGAAAAACTAGCTGGCCAAAAAGTAAAGAACTGACGAAATATACAGTCGTTGTAATTTCAACTGTAGTAATTATGGCTTTATTTTTTGTGTTAGTAGACTTAGGTATTTCATCATTATTCCGCTGGTACTTAGATTTATAATTATAAAAAAGCATGTTAATACTTTTGAAAATAGCCCGTCCTTTCCAATAACGGGTTTTTTCGTTTGTTTTATGAAGTAAAGAGCAGTAAAATGTTCTCATTATGATAAGCGTGCTACTGGTAAAAGTATGTTGGTAGCGATAGATGACTATGCTAATTAGGTATTTATCATCGGGCTTTCGCTTGCTATGGCGAAAGCTATGTTTTTCTATTGAGAAGCTTGTGAAAAGAATAAAGGATGCAAAATTGCATATCGCGATCATTTTCACTTTTATTAGTAAGGGAGGGACGGACGAGTAGTCCTAGCAGTTATGGAGAAAAATTGGTATGTTGTTCATACGTATTCAGGGTATGAGAACCGTGTAAAAGCAAACCTAGAAAAACGTGTTGAAACAATGGGGATGCAAGATAAAATCTTCCGTGTTATTGTGCCTGAGCATGAGGAAACAGAAATGAAAGACGGCAAAAAGCGCACAATGATGCGTAAAGTTTTCCCTGGTTATGTCCTAGTAGAACTAATTATGACAGATGATTCTTGGTATGTTGTACGTAATACACCAGGAGTAACTGGCTTTATCGGTTCATCAGGTGGTGGAGCAAAACCAACACCGCTATTACCAGAGGAAGCGGATCGTTTATTACAACAAATGGGCATGACAGAAAAAGTTGTTGAAATTGATATCACAGTTGGTGAAGCGGTTGAAGTATTAGAAGGACCGTTTGCACACTTCCAAGGGCGTGTTGAAGAAATTGACGCTGAAAAAGGAAAACTGAAAGTATCTGTAGATATGTTTGGTCGCGAAACAATTATGGAACTGGATTTTGAGCAAATTCAAAAATTATAATTTAAAATTCTAGTAACTAATTCGTGTATGGTTGAGCGTATAACGCAAATTTTGTTAATTACTACTTGCTTAAAAAAATTAAAAGTGGTATCATTTCAAAGGTCAGACTGTCAAACTTCGGTTGACGTCTGTAATGATAATTTTAATGTTATCGGCACTTAGCTGACAGACAGATATTGAGTGGGAGGGGCAACCCAATTACCACATCACGGACTTAAGGAGGTGTGTCTCGTGGCTAAAAAAGTTATTAAAGTTGTTAAACTTCAAATCCCTGCTGGTAAAGCAAACCCAGCTCCACCGGTTGGTCCTGCATTAGGTCAAGCAGGTGTGAACATCATGGGATTCTGTAAAGAGTTCAATGCGCGTACTGCTGATCAAGCTGGTCTTATTATTCCGGTTGAAATTTCAGTATTCGAGGACCGTTCTTTCACTTTCATTACGAAAACTCCACCTGCAGCAGTTTTACTTAAAGTAGCAGCTGCTATCCAATCTGGATCTGGTGAACCAAACCGTAAAAAAGTTGCAACGGTTAAACGTGATAAAGTTCGCGAAATCGCTGAAACTAAAATGCCAGACCTTAACGCTGCTTCAGTTGAAGCTGCTATGTTAATGGTTGAAGGTACTGCACGAAGCATGGGTATTGTTATCGAAGACTAATTCCCATTTACTTGATGTTTTTGTTTTTTGGAAGGTTGCGGAGTTTCTTTGTGAACGCGCAACCTTTATTCGTGGGAGGTAAAATCCGCTATAACCACAATCAAGGAGGAAATATATAATGGCTAAAAAAGGTAAAAAACTGCAAGATGCAGCAAAATTAATCGATCGTAACAACGTATACGGCGCACAAGAAGCAATTGAACTTGCTCAAAAAACTAGCACAGTAAACTTCGACGCTACTGTAGAAGTTGCTTTCCGTTTAGGAATCGATACTCGTAAAAACGACCAACAAATCCGTGGTGCAGTAGTGCTACCAAACGGTACTGGTAAAACTCAACGCGTATTAGTTTTCGCTAAAGGTGAAAAACTTAAAGAAGCAGAAGCTGCTGGCGCTGACTATGTAGGCGATGCAGAGTACATCCAAAAAATCCAACAAGGTTGGTTTGACTTCGATGTAATCGTAGCAACTCCTGACATGATGGGTGAAGTTGGTAAACTTGGTCGCGTATTAGGACCTAAAGGCTTAATGCCAAACCCTAAAACTGGTACAGTTACATTTGATGTAACAAAAGCAATCGAAGAAATCAAAGCTGGTAAAGTAGAATACCGCGCTGACAAAGCTGGTATTATCCACGCTCCTATCGGTAAAGTTTCTTTCGCAACAGAAAAACTTGTAGAAAACTTCTTAACTGTATTTGACGTTGTTCAAAAAGCAAAACCTGCTGCAGCTAAAGGTACTTACATGAAATCTGTAAATGTTACAACTACAATGGGCCCAGCTGTTAAAATTGACGCTGCTAACGTAGTAGTAAAATAATTAATTAATTAATTTATATAAATCGGTTGACAGCTATCCACATCTTTGGTATGATGGATGCTGTTGTGAATCATCCATTTGTACCGTAGACAGTAGGAGTGACTTGTCACTTAATGTTCCTACCGAGGACATCGGAATTCGGATTCTTATTTTAAAGATGATGACTTTCAGCCTCTGTGTCTATATGACTCAGAGGCTTTTCTTTTGTCGGTATAAATGACCCATTCTAATAGGAGGTGTCATCATGAGCAAAGCAATCGAAAACAAACAATCTCAAGTGCAAGAAATCACAGAAAAATTCCAAAGCGCTGCTTCTGTAGTAGTAGTGGATTACCGTGGTCTTAATGTTGCACAAGTGACTGAACTTCGTAAACAACTTCGTGAAGCTGGTGTTGAGTTTAAAGTTTACAAAAACACTTTAACTCGTCGTGCTGCTGAAGCTGCTGGTGTTGAAGGAATCAATGAAGTATTAACTGGTCCTAACGCAATCGCGTTCTCAACTGAAGATGTTGTAGCTCCTGCTAAAATCATCAACGAGTTCGCTAAGAAAAACGAAGCTTTAGAAATTAAAGCAGGTATTATTGAAGGTGCAATCTCTTCTGTTGAAGATGTTAAAGCACTTGCAGAACTTCCATCACGCGAAGGTCTTCTTTCAATGCTTTTATCTGTACTTCAAGCTCCAGTGCGCAACTTCGCACTTGCAACAAAAGCTGTTGCAGAACAAAAAGAAGAACAAGGCGCGTAATTTCTTACGTAGCATAACTTCCGCGGCTTAACCGCAAAAAACTAAAACATATCCAATTAGGAGGAAATTATAATGAACAAAGAGCAAATCTTAGAAGCTATCAAAGCTATGACAGTTCTTGAATTAAACGATTTAGTAAAAGCTATCGAAGAAGAATTCGGTGTAACAGCTGCTGCTCCAGTAGCAGTAGTTGCTGGCGGTGCTGCTGCAGCTGAAGAAAAAACAGAATTCGACGTAGTATTAGCATCTGCTGGTGCTGAAAAAATTAAAGTAATCAAAGTGGTTCGCGAAATCACTGGTTTAGGTCTTAAAGAAGCTAAAGAAGTTGTAGATAACGCTCCTAAAGCTCTTAAAGAAGGCGTTTCTAAAGATGAAGCTGAACAAATCAAAGCTAAACTTGAAGAAGTTGGCGCATCTGTAGAAGTTAAGTAATCTCGTATTACTTTTATACAAAAGGAAGCTCGTCATTATGGCGAGCTTTTTCTTCATTCTGAGGAGGCATGAAAATGTCAGATCACTATTATACAAGTAAGCCTCAAACTGAAAGTAAACCTCGTCACTGGACGTTCAAGTTACTTGGGCATACGTTTTCCTTTGAAACGGATGCAGGTGTATTTAGTAAAAGCGAAGTAGATTTTGGATCCCGTGTATTAATAGATGCGTTTCAAATGCCGGATGTGGATGGTGCTATTTTCGATGTAGGTTGTGGGTATGGACCGATCGGGTTATCTATTGCCAAAGCAAATCCTGAGCGAACAGTATTCATGATGGATATTAATGAGCGGGCAGTTGCGCTTTCACAAAAAAATGCGCAAGTAAACGGTGTTCAAAATGTACGTATATTTGTAAGTGACGGACTATCGAATGTTGATGATGAGGCGAAAGCTGCAGCTATTTTAACCAATCCTCCAATTCGCGCAGGAAAGGAAACGGTTTTCCGCTTTTACGACGGTGCTTATGATAAGTTAGTGACTTCTGGAGAGCTCTGGGTAGTAATTCAGAAGAAGCAAGGTGCACCATCAACGGTTAGCTATTTAGAGGAAAAATTTTCTGATGTGGATATTGTGGAAAAGAAAAAAGGCTACTGGATAGTGCGTGCAAAAAAATAAATGAAATATGTATAAAATATTGACTTGACAAAACGGCTATGATAATATGATACAATGCAAAAATATTATTTTGAGGTCGTGTGCCCTTTTGGTATATGAATGATTTAATATGGGTATACTTGCCAAGATAAGTTTAGTTAACCGAAAATGAGATCTTTTGAAGACTCGTTTTCTTTTTGTCTTTCGAAATCATACACTATTTGGATGATTTTGCAAAGACCTAATATCGCTTTATTGAGGGGTGAATGAGTTGACAGGTCAACTAGTTCAGTACGGACAACACCGCCAGCGTAGAAGCTTTGCGCGTATTAAAGAGGTGCTTGAGCTTCCAAATCTGATTGAGATTCAAACGGCGTCTTACGAGTGGTTCCTTGAAGAAGGTTTACGTGAAATGTTCCGTGACATTTCGCCGATCGAGGACTTTACAGGTAATCTTTCATTAGAATTCATCGATTATTCATTAGGTGATCCTAAGTACGATGTCGATGAGTGTAAAGAGCGAGATGTTACTTACGCAGCTCCATTACGTGTGAAAGTACGTCTTTACAACAAAGAAACAGACGAAGTGAAAGAACAAGATGTATTTATGGGTGACTTCCCATTAATGACAGAAACAGGTACGTTCATTATCAATGGTGCTGAACGTGTTATTGTTTCGCAATTAGTTCGATCACCAAGTGTGTATTTCCATGATAAAACTGATAAAAACGGTAAAAAAGGCTTCGGTGCAACAGTAATTCCAAACCGTGGTGCTTGGTTAGAATATGAAACTGACGCGAAAGATGTAGTATATGTGCGTATTGATCGTACTCGTAAGCTACCAGTAACAGTGTTGCTTCGCGCACTAGGCTTCGGTTCAGATCAAGAAATTATCGATATTATCGGTGATAACGAGTATTTACGTAATACGCTAGAAAAAGATAACTCTGAAAGTACAGAAAAAGCACTTTTAGAAATCTACGAGCGTTTACGTCCAGGTGAGCCACCAACAGTAGAAAGTGCGAAAAGTTTATTGTACTCTCGTTTCTTCGATGCTAAACGCTATGATTTAGCGAATGTTGGTCGTTACAAAATGAACAAAAAGCTTCACATCAAAAATCGTTTGTTCAACCAAACGATTGCTGAAACGCTTGTTGATCCAGAAACAGGCGAAATTTTAGTAGAGAAGGGCACTGTGCTAGATCGTCGTACTTTAGATAAGATTTTACCTTACCTAGAGGATTCTTCTAAAGGCATTGGCTACCGCACTTTATCACAAGTTGGCGGAGTACTTGAAGATGACGTAACAATCCAATCTATTAAAATTTATGCTCCAAAAGATGAAGCACAAAAAGAAATCAATGTAATTGGCAATGCCTACATTGACGAAGAAGTGAAGAACATTACACCTGCTGACGTGCTATCTTCAGTAAGTTATTTCTTCAACTTACTTTACCAAGTAGGGGCAACAGATGATATTGACCATTTAGGTAACCGTCGTCTACGCTCTGTTGGTGAATTATTACAAAATCAATTCCGTATCGGTTTATCTCGTATGGAACGTGTAGTGCGCGAGCGTATGTCTATCAATGATACAGCCGCTATCGTACCGCAACAATTAATCAATATTCGTCCAGTAATTGCATCTATTAAAGAATTCTTTGGTAGCTCTCAATTATCTCAATTCATGGACCAAACAAACCCTCTGGCAGAGTTAACGCACAAACGTCGTCTATCTGCATTAGGACCTGGTGGTTTAACACGTGAACGCGCTGGTTTCGAAGTGCGTGACGTTCACTATTCTCACTATGGTCGTATGTGTCCGATCGAGACACCTGAGGGTCCAAACATTGGTTTAATTAACTCACTATCTTCTTTCGCTAAAGTAAATAAATTTGGTTTCATCGAAACGCCATATCGTCGTATTGACCACGAAACTGGCCAAGTAACAGATCAAATCGATTACTTAACGGCTGACGAAGAAGATAACTACTATGTAGCGCAAGCGAACTCACTATTAAATCCTGATGGTACATTCGTAAACGATGAAGTTGTAGGTCGTTTCCGTGGGGATAATACTGTTTTCAACAAGTCTCAAATGGACTATATGGACGTATCGCCTAAACAAGTAGTTTCTGCAGCGACTGCATGTATTCCATTCTTAGAAAACGATGACTCTAACCGTGCGCTTATGGGTGCCAACATGCAACGTCAAGCGGTTCCTCTTTTAAATCCAGAAGCTCCGTTTGTCGGAACTGGTATGGAACACGTAGATGCGCGTGACTCAGGTGCGGCTGTAGTAGCAAAATACGATGGTATTGTTGAGCATGTAGAAGCTCGTTCAATCCACGTACGTCGCATTGAAACAATCGACGGTAAAGAAGTTAAAGGCGATTTAACAAAATATAAATTACAAAAATTCATTCGTTCAAACCAAGGTACTTCATACAACCAACGTCCACTTGTAAAAGTTGGCGAACGTGTGAAACCTCGTGATATTTTAGCTGACGGTCCATCAATGGAAAAAGGTGAACTTGCATTAGGTCGTAACGTACTTGTTGCATTCATGACTTGGAACGGGTTCAACTATGAGGATGCAGTTATCATGAGTGAACGCCTTGTGAAAGACGATGTATATACTTCAGTTCATATTGAAGAATATGAATCAGAATCTCGTGATACAAAATTAGGACCTGAAGAAATTACACGTGACATTCCAAACGTTGGGGAAGATGCACTTCGTAACTTAGACGAACGTGGTATTATCCGTATCGGTGCGGAAGTACGCGATGGTGATATTCTTGTAGGTAAAGTAACGCCTAAAGGGGTTACAGAGTTAACGGCTGAAGAGCGCTTATTACACGCAATCTTTGGTGAAAAGGCACGTGAAGTTCGTGATACTTCATTACGCGTACCACATGGTGCGGGCGGTATCATCCTTGACGTGAAAGTATTTAACCGTGAAGACGGCGACGAGTTACCACCAGGTGTTAACCAATTAGTTCGTGCTTACATTGTTCAAAAACGTAAAATCCGCGTTGGGGACAAAATGGCCGGACGTCATGGTAACAAAGGGGTTATCTCTCGTATCTTACCGGAAGAGGATATGCCATTTATGCCAGATGGTACTCCTGTCGATATCATGTTAAACCCACTAGGCGTACCTTCTCGTATGAATATCGGACAAGTTTTAGAACTACACTTAGGTATGGCTTCTCGTTACTTAGGTGTTCATATGGCAACGCCAGTATTTGATGGTGCCAACGAAGAAGATGTATGGGAAACAATGGAAGAAGCAGGGATGAACCGTGACGGTAAAACAATCCTGTATGATGGACGTTCAGGTGAACCATTCGATAACCGTGTATCTGTAGGGATTATGTACATGATCAAACTTGCACACATGGTTGATGATAAACTTCACGCACGTTCAACTGGTCCTTACTCACTTGTTACACAACAACCACTTGGTGGTAAAGCGCAGTTCGGTGGACAACGCTTTGGTGAGATGGAGGTATGGGCACTTGAAGCATATGGTGCTGCATACACACTTCAAGAAATTTTAACTGTTAAATCTGATGACGTTGTTGGTCGTGTGAAAACATACGAAGCTATCGTTAAAGGTGAAAGCGTTCCAGAGCCAGGCGTTCCAGAATCATTTAAAGTATTGATTAAAGAACTTCAGTCTCTTGGTATGGATGTTAAAATGTTAACAATCAATGATGAGGAAGTAGAGCTTCGCGATTTAGACGAAGAAGAAGATCTTCAACCTGCTGACGCACTTAACATTGCGCCACAACCAGAAACAGAAGAAGAGCCAGTAGAGTCTTTTGAATAATGGATAAGTTCACATTCGTGTGAATATGGTCAAACTTATTTTTCAAATTAGTCGGGCAGGATTTAACGCCCTGCCCGACTTTCTTTACGAATGAAAACAATCTATTTTTAATCTTTTGTCAAAAGATATTTTGGCAAACGATTGTCGAGCTGCGTAAAAGAGTCTTTATAAAGACCTATAACTAGAGGGAGGTAGGCTCCTTGATAGACGTTAATGAATTTGAATATATGAAAATTGGTTTAGCTTCCCCTGACAAGATTCGTTCTTGGTCATATGGTGAAGTAAAAAAACCAGAAACAATTAACTATCGTACATTAAAACCAGAAAAAGATGGTTTATTCTGCGAACGTATTTTCGGTCCTACGAAAGACTGGGAATGTCACTGTGGTAAATACAAACGCGTTCGTTATAAAGGCGTAGTTTGTGACCGTTGTGGTGTTGAAGTAACACGTGCAAAAGTTCGACGTGAACGTATGGGTCATATCGAATTAGCAGCCCCAGTTTCTCATATTTGGTACTTCAAAGGTATTCCAAGCCGTATGGGTCTTATCTTAGATATGTCTCCACGTGCTTTAGAAGAAGTAATTTACTTCGCATCTTACGTTGTTATCGAACCAGGTGCTACAAACTTAGAAAGTAAACAATTACTTTCTGAAAAAGAGTATCGTGCATATCGCGAAAAATTCGGTAACACATTCGAAGCTGCAATGGGTGCAGAAGCCATTAAAAAGCTTCTTGGTAAAATCGATCTTGAAGATGAAACCCATTCTTTAAAAGAAGAGTTAAAATCTGCACAAGGTCAACGCCGTACACGTGCGATTAAACGTCTTGAAGTGGTAGAGTCATTCCGTAACTCAGGTAACTCTCCAGAGTGGATGATTTTAGATGTACTACCTGTTATTCCACCGGAGCTTCGTCCAATGGTTCAACTAGATGGTGGTCGTTTTGCAACTTCTGACTTAAACGATTTATATCGTCGTGTAATTAACCGTAATAACCGTTTAAAACGTTTATTAGATCTTGGCGCACCAAGCATTATAGTGCAAAACGAAAAACGTATGTTACAAGAAGCTGTTGATGCATTAATCGATAACGGTCGTCGTGGTCGTCCGGTAACAGGACCAGGTAACCGTCCGTTAAAATCACTTTCTCATATGTTGAAAGGGAAACAAGGTCGTTTCCGTCAAAACTTACTTGGTAAACGTGTTGACTATTCTGGTCGTTCCGTTATCGTAGTAGGTCCAAACTTAAAAATGTACCAATGTGGTCTACCGAAGGAAATGGCGATTGAGCTCTTTAAACCTTTCGTTATGAAAGAATTAGTAGAACGTGGTCTTGCACATAATATTAAATCTGCTAAACGTAAAATCGAACGTTTAAACAACGACGTATGGGACGTTTTAGAAGATGTTATCCGTGAGCATCCGGTACTATTAAACCGTGCACCGACACTTCACCGTCTTGGTATCCAAGCATTTGAACCAACACTAGTTGAAGGTCGTGCAATTCGTCTTCACCCGTTAGTATGTACAGCTTACAACGCTGACTTCGATGGTGACCAAATGGCGGTTCACGTACCATTATCAGCAGAGGCGCAAGCTGAAGCTCGCCTTCTAATGCTTGCTGCACAAAACATCCTAAACCCGAAAGATGGTAAACCAGTTGTTACACCATCTCAAGACATGGTATTAGGTAACTATTATTTAACGCTTGAGCGTGAAGATGCTCGTGGTGAAGGTTCGATTTTCTATGGACCAAACGAAGTGCTAATCGCATATGATACTGGCCATGTTCACTTGCATAGTCGTATCGCAATCAAAGCAAGTTCACTGCACAATCCAACGTTTACAGAAGAACAAAATAATATGTTCTTACTAACAACGGTTGGTAAAGTAATCTTTAACGAAATCTTGCCTGAATCATTCCCGTTCATTAACGAACCGACTGATTTCAACTTAGAGCAAGTAACACCAGATAAATACTTCGTAAACTTAACAATTGACGAAGAGACTCTAGCAGAGCTTGAAGCAGATGCTGCTTACAACCAATTAGATGAAAAAGGTAAAGTTGACGCACAACGTTCAGCGGTACTGCGCAAATACTTTGCATCTGTACCTGTTGTAAACCCATTCCGCAAGAAATTCTTAGGAAATATCATTGCAGAAGTGTTCAAACGTTTCCACATTACTGAAACATCTAAAATGCTTGACCGTATGAAAAACTTAGGTTTCAAATATTCAACTCGCGCTGGTATCACTGTTGGTGTATCTGACATCGTGGTATTACCAGATAAAGGTGACATCTTAGCAATAGCACAAGAGAAAGTAGATAAAGTTCAAGCGCAATTCCGTCGTGGTTTCATCACAGAAGAAGAGCGTTATGACCGTGTTATCTCTAGCTGGAGTGCGGCGAAAGATGAAATTCAATCAAAACTGATGAAGTCGCTTGAGAAAACAAACCCAATCTTCATGATGTCTGACTCAGGTGCCCGTGGTAACGCATCTAACTTTACACAGTTAGCAGGTATGCGTGGTCTGATGGCCAACCCGGCTGGTCGTATTATCGAACTTCCAATCAAGTCTTCATTCCGTGAAGGTTTAACAGTATTGGAATACTTCATCTCAACACATGGTGCGCGTAAAGGTCTTGCCGATACAGCCCTAAAAACTGCCGATTCAGGTTACTTAACACGTCGTCTTGTAGACGTTGCACAAGATGTCATTGTACGTGAAGATGACTGTGGAACAGACCGTGGCTTAACAATCGGAGCGTTAATGGAAGGTACAGAACTAATCGAAGCGTTAGACGAACGTATTGTTGGTCGTCATACGAAGAAAACGATTTTCCATCCAGAAACAGGCGATGTTATTTTAGAAAAAGACGGCTTAATCGACCAAGATATCGCGCGTATTATTACGGAAGCTGGTATCGAAGAAGTAACAATCCGTTCTGCATTTACATGTAATACAAAACATGGTGTATGTAAAAAATGTTACGGCATGAACTTAGCAACTGGTGAAAAAGTAGAAGTTGGGGAAGCAGTTGGTATTATTGCGGCTCAATCAATCGGTGAACCAGGTACTCAGTTAACAATGCGTACATTCCATACAGGCGGGGTAGCCGGAGACGATATTACACAAGGTCTTCCACGTATCCAAGAGATTTTCGAAGCACGTAATCCAAAAGGTCAATCTGTTATTTCTGAGATTGCTGGTACGGTATCAGATATTACTGAAATCCGTGAAGGTCTAAAAGAAATTACCGTTCAAGGTGATGTAGAAACTCGTAAATACCAAGCGCCTTATAATGCACGTCTAAAAGTCATCGAAGGTGACGCAATCGAACGTGGTCAAGTATTAACAGAAGGTTCTATCGATCCAAAACAATTATTAAAAGTAAAAGACGTTTCAACAGTTCAAGAATATTTACTAAAAGAAGTACAAAAAGTTTACCGTATGCAAGGGGTAGAAATTGGAGACAAACACATCGAAGTAATGGTACGCCAAATGCTTCGTAAAGTGCGCGTAATTGAAGCTGGTGATACAGAATTATTACCAGGCTCATTATTAGATATCCACCAATTCTCAGAGGCAAATGCAGATGCTGTGCTAAACGGCAAAAATCCTGCAACATGTCGCCCTGTAATTCTAGGTATTACAAAAGCTTCATTAGAAACAGAATCATTCTTATCTGCTGCATCATTCCAAGAAACAACTCGTGTGTTAACGGATGCTGCAATTAAAGGTAAACGTGATGAACTTCTAGGATTAAAAGAGAACGTAATTATCGGTAAACTTGTTCCTGCAGGTACTGGTATGCAACGTTACCGTCAAATCCGCATTGAAAAAGATGAGCTTGACGCAGAAGATCTAGTTTCTGCTGAATAACTTAAATGAAAGCTCCGAAGAGATGACGAAAGTGCATCTCTTCGGACTTTTTAAAGATATTAGTTGACAGTAGAAATTGATAATGATAATATATTGAAGGTTGATAGTTAACTGTCTGTACTTCGGAGGATATGAAAATGTCTTATGATAAAGTAAGGGCTAGTCAAACAATCATTGGTACAAAGCAAGCAGTAAAAGCAATGCAAGCTGGTTTAGTGAAAGAGCTTTTTGTGGCACTTGATGCAGACAATTGGGTAACCGATTCGGCCATATCTTTCGCGAGAGAAATCGGTATACCAGTTATTCTTGTCGAGTCCAAAAAGGAACTGGGCAAAGCCTGTGGAATCCATGTTGGAGCTGCGGTAGTTGCTATTGCTGTAGATTAGTTTTTGTGTATAAAACACAAAGACTTTGTTTTTACCCAAAAAATGAACCACCTGGATGTGTGGTATTAATAGTGAATGAATGAAGGGAGGAAAAACCGATGCCTACAATTAACCAATTAGTACGTAAGCCTCGTCAATCTAAAATCACGAAATCAAAATCACCAGCGTTAAACAAAGGATATAACTCATTTAAAAAATCTTTAACTGATGTTAAGTCTCCTCAAAAACGTGGTGTTTGTACTCGTGTAGGTACAATGACACCTCGTAAACCAAACTCAGCGTTACGTAAATACGCTCGTGTGCGTTTAACTAACCAAATTGAGGTTACAGCTTATATCCCAGGTGAAGGCCACAACTTACAAGAGCACAGTGTTGTTCTTATCCGTGGCGGACGCGTAAAAGACTTAGCGGGTGTTCGTTACCATATCGTACGTGGTGCTCTTGATACAGCTGGTGTAAACGGTCGTTTACAATCACGTTCTAAATACGGAACAAAACGCCCTAAAGAAAAAAAATAATTTAGCACGCTAAGTGTTAATAAATAACGAGCCTGATGTTGGTATTACCGATTTCCAATCATGCTAGCTGATGTGGAAATTTAGTGATAACGACATTTTAGGCGAAGTTTATAAAAAAAATCGATAATTATTCGAAAGGAGGAAAACACATGCCTCGTAAAGGTCCTGTTTCCAAACGTGACGTGTTACCAGATCCAATTTATAATTCGAAACTAGTAACTCGTTTAATCAATAAAATGATGGTTGATGGTAAAAGAGGTACTTCTCAAAAGATTTTATACGGTGCGTTCGAACTAGTTAAAGAACGTTCTGGTGAAAATCCAATTGAAGTATTCGAAGCTGCTCTAAACAACGTAATGCCAGTTCTTGAAGTACGCGCTCGCCGTGTTGGTGGTTCTAACTACCAAGTGCCAGTTGAAGTACGTCCAGAACGTCGTACAACTTTAGGTCTTCGTTACCTAGTTAACTATTCTCGTCTTCGTGGTGAAAAAACTATGGAAGAGCGTTTAGCTAACGAAATTCTAGATGCTTCTAACAACACTGGTGCATCAGTTAAGAAACGTGAAGATATGCACAAAATGGCAGAAGCGAACAAAGCATTCGCTCACTACCGTTGGTAATCTAAACATAGCATAAGCCCAATATGGAAGGAGAAATACCTAATGAAACGCGAATTCTCTCTAGAGAATACTCGTAATATTGGGATCATGGCTCACATTGATGCTGGTAAAACAACAACAACTGAGCGTATCCTTTATTACACAGGTAAGATTCACAAAATCGGTGAAACTCATGAAGGCGCTTCTCAAATGGACTGGATGGAGCAAGAGCAAGAACGTGGTATTACAATCACTTCTGCTGCAACAACAGCTCAATGGGCAGGCCACCGTGTAAACATCATCGATACTCCTGGACACGTAGACTTCACTGTAGAAGTAGAACGTTCTTTACGCGTACTTGATGGTGCTGTAACAGTACTAGATGCTCAATCTGGTGTTGAGCCTCAAACAGAAACTGTATGGCGTCAAGCTACAACTTACGGTGTTCCACGTATCGTATTCATTAACAAAATGGATAAAACAGGTGCAGACTTCTTGTATTCAGTAGGTACTCTACACGAACGTTTACAAGCTAACGCTCACCCAATCCAATTACCTATCGGAGCTGAAGATCAGTTCTCTGCTATCATTGACTTAGTTGAAATGAAAGCAACTTTCTACGGCGATGAAAAAGGTACTGCAGTAACTGAAGGTGAAATTCCTGAAGAACACCGCGAAATCGCTGAAGAATACCGTGAAAAATTAATCGACGCTGTTGCAAGTGTTGATGAAGAAATCATGGAAAAATATTTAGAAGGCGAAGAAATCACTGTTGCTGAGCTTAAAGCGGCTATCCGTCGTGCTACAATCGCAGTAGAATTCTACCCAGTAATCTGTGGTACAGCATTCAAACACAAAGGCGTACGCCCAATGTTAAATGCAGTTATCGATTACTTACCATCTCCAGTTGATGTACCAGCAATCAAAGGTACTTCAGTTGATGGTGACGAAGAGTTAGAACGTAAATCTTCTGATGACGAGCCATTCTCAGCTCTTGCATTCAAAGTTATGACTGACCCATTCGTAGGTAAATTAACTTTCTTCCGTGTGTACTCTGGAACATTAGATGCAGGTTCATACGTACAAAACTCTTCTAAAGGTAAACGTGAACGTGTAGGTCGTATCCTACAAATGCACGCTAACTCTCGTGAAGAGATTTCTAAAGTGTTCGCTGGGGACATCGCTGCAGCAGTAGGTCTTAAAGATACTACTACTGGTGATACTCTATGTGACGAGAAAAACCTAGTTATTCTTGAATCAATGGAATTCCCAGAACCAGTAATTTCTCTTTCTGTAGAACCAAAATCAAAAGCTGACCAAGACAAAATGGGTCAAGCTTTACAAAAACTTCAAGAAGAGGATCCAACTTTCCGTGCTCACACTGACACAGAAACTGGACAAACAATCATCTCAGGTATGGGTGAGCTTCACCTTGATATCTTAGTTGACCGTATGCGCCGTGAATTTAAAGTAGAAGCTAACGTAGGTGCTCCAATGGTATCTTACCGTGAAACATTCCGTAGCTCTGCAAAAGTTCAAGGTAAATTCACTCGCCAATCTGGTGGTCGTGGACAATACGGTGACGTAACGATTGAGTTCTCTCCAAATGAAGAAGGTAAAGGCTTCGAATTCGAAAACGCTATCGTTGGTGGTGTAGTTCCACGTGAATACATCCCTGCAGTTGAAGCTGGTCTTCGTGACTCTCTTGAACGCGGTGTAGTAGCTGGTTACCCACTAATCGACATTAAAGCGAAATTAGTATTCGGTTCTTACCATGACGTTGACTCGAATGAGATGGCGTTTAAAATCGCAGCTTCTATGGCTCTTAAAGAAGCAGCTAAACAATGTGATGCTGTAATTTTAGAACCAATGATGAAAGTAGAAGTTGTAATTCCAGAAGAGTACCTTGGTGATATCATGGGTAACATCACTTCTCGTCGCGGACGCGTTGAGGGTATGGATGCTCGCGGTAACTCTCAAGTTGTTCGTGCAATGGTTCCACTTTCGGAAATGTTTGGTTACGCAACAACTCTTCGTTCAGCAACTCAAGGTCGCGGTGTATTCTCAATGACATTTGATCATTATGAAGAAGTACCAAAATCAATTGCTGCTGACATCATCAAAAAAAATAAAGGTGAATAATTGAATTTTCATCTTGCATAAAGTATAACTAATTTGTAAGCTATGATTGCAGGATAGAGGATGGGCCCGTTCTCTATCAGCATTCATTCTATAAATTTTCAAATAAAACATACAATTTCGAGGAGGCAATCTCTAATGGCTAAAGAAAAATTTGACCGTTCAAAAACGCATGCTAACATTGGTACAATCGGACACGTTGACCATGGTAAAACAACTTTAACTGCTGCAATCGCTACAGTTCTTTCTAAAAAAATGGGTGGTACAGCTAAATCTTACGCTGACATCGACAACGCACCAGAAGAAAAAGAACGTGGTATCACAATCAATACTTCTCACGTAGAATACGAAACAGAAACTCGTCACTATGCACACGTTGACTGCCCAGGACACGCTGACTATGTTAAAAACATGATCACTGGTGCTGCTCAAATGGACGGCGGTATCTTAGTAGTATCTGCTGCTGACGGTCCAATGCCACAAACTCGTGAACACATCCTTTTATCTCGTCAAGTAGGTGTTCCATACTTAGTAGTATTCATGAACAAATGTGATATGGTAGACGACGAAGAATTATTAGAATTAGTAGAAATGGAAATCCGTGACCTACTATCTGAATATGACTTCCCAGGCGACGATATCCCAGTAATCAAAGGTTCTGCTCTTAAAGCTCTTGAAGGTGAACCAGAATGGGAAGAAAAAATCGTTGAATTAATGGACGCTGTAGATTCTTACATCCCAACTCCAGAACGTCAAACTGACAAACCATTCATGATGCCAGTAGAGGACGTATTCTCTATCACTGGTCGTGGTACAGTTGCAACTGGCCGTGTTGAACGTGGTCAAGTTAAAGTTGGTGACGTAGTTGAAATCGTAGGTATCGCTGAAGAAGCTAAATCTACAACTGTAACTGGCGTTGAAATGTTCCGTAAATTATTAGACTACGCTGAAGCTGGTGACAACATCGGTGCTTTACTTCGTGGTGTAGCTCGTGAAGAAATCCAACGTGGTCAAGTATTAGCTAAACCAGGCTCAATCACTCCACACACAAACTTCAAAGCTGAAGTTTACGTTTTATCAAAAGAAGAGGGTGGCCGTCATACTCCATTCTTCTCTAACTACCGTCCTCAGTTCTACTTCCGTACAACTGACGTAACAGGTATCTGTAACTTACCAGAAGGCGTTGAAATGGTAATGCCTGGCGATAACATCGAAATGACAGTAGAACTTATCGCTCCAATCGCTCTTGAAGAAGGTACTAAATTCTCTATCCGTGAGGGTGGCCGTACTGTAGGCGCTGGCGTAGTTGCTTCTATCCAAAAATAATTTTTAGCTTAGGCTAATTTTAAAACCAATCTGTAGGGACGCTTACAGATTGGTTTTTTATGTTAAAATATAAAAGTGAAAGGAGCGTCTGTTTATGGAAATGAAGGTTTTATTGATAGAAGATGATCCATCAATTTTTGCAATGATTGAAGAGCGCTTTTTGCAATGGTCATTACGCGTTGTAGGTCCAACTGATTTTCAAAAGGTGATGGATGATTTTATCGAAGAGAAGCCACAGCTAGTTTTAATAGATATTCAACTACCGGCATATGATGGCTTTCATTGGTGCCGTGAAATACGACATATTTCAAAGGTGCCAATCCTCTTTCTATCTTCACGAGATCATCCAATGGATATGGTAATGGCGATGCAAATGGGTGCCGATGATTTTATACAAAAACCCTTCCATATGGAGGTGTTACTTGCAAAGGTTCAAGCTATTTTACGCCGTACTTATGACTATGTTGAAGAAACAATGGATGTGACGCGTTTCAATGGGGCTGTTTTGGATTACGCGCGTAGTGAGATTATGTATAATGGGCAGCTTGTTTCGTTAACTAAAAATGAACTGTTTATTTTACGAGTTTTATTGGAAAAGGCTAATCATATCGTTTCTAGAGAGGACTTAATGAGAAAACTATGGGACGATGAGCGCTTTGTGAATGATAATACATTATCAGTCAATGTTAATCGATTACGTGCTAAGCTAGAGGATATCGGCTTACAGGAAGTTATTGTGACAAAAAAGGGGCTCGGCTATATAGCGGTGACGCAGGTGACGTGAGTGAGGATGCTATTTTTATTTATAAGAGAACGTCTAGCATGGATTGGCTTTTTTGTCTTTCTTCTTATCGTACTTAACATATTATTTTCTTTGGACGTTGGTTTAGTTGGCATCTCCATTTGGTATGTCAATATGAATATGATTGTGGCGTTTTTCATTTTTTTATTATGGCGGTATACAAAGGAAATTGGTCAATTGAAAGATTTCCTGGGAAATGTAGATAGCAGGCTGGATGATGCTCATACTAGAAGTTTAGCTTTATCACCTTTTCAGGAGACATACTACAGAAAAATTGAAGACGTCTTTTATGATAAGGATGCAGAGTTGAATCATGCGAAGGTGCAGTTACAGGAGTATACAGATGAGCTGCTAGCATGGGTGCATGAAGTGAAAGCGCCTTTAACAACGATAAATTTAATGTTAGATCGTATTGAAGATTCAACCTTGCGGAGGAAACTAGAGACCGAATGGTTAAGGTTGCATCTACTTGTCGATCAGCAATTACACCAAACACGCCTTGCAACGATTGAAAAGGATAATTTTTTAACTGAAATAGAACTGCGCACGGTTGTTTATAAAGAAATCCGTGCAATGCAAGCATGGTGCTTAGAAAAGGATATCGGCTTTGATGTTGGTGAATTAACAGAAGTGGTTTTAACCGATAGTAAATGGTTAGCGTTCATTGTAAGACAAATTCTATCAAATGCTATTAAATATAGCCCTATCAATACAGAAATCTTTATTTTTACAGAGGTTGATTCATCTGGTGCAACGTTGTTACATATTAAGGATAATGGCATTGGAATAAGAACAGATGATATGCCACGGATTTTCCAAAAATCGTATACAGGAACGGCCGGTCGAGAATCTGCACAGTCAACGGGTATGGGCTTGTATTTAGCACATAACATTGCTCAAAAAATTGGCGTTCGTATTAGTGTACAATCAGTAGTAGGGGAAGGGTCAATCTTTACGCTACGATTCCCATTACAAAATGAATATGCCAAACTAACAGGTAGATGACGAAATTGTCACCTACCTTTTTATATTGTCATGTAAAACGCACGAATTGAACGTGTAGACAGGGTACACTTGTAGTATAGAAAGGGGCGTTAACCTGTGGCAGTTTTAATTGGACGTAAAGTAAAAAAAGTATATGGTAAAAAATCGACGGCACAAGAGGTGTTGAAGGGTATAGATTTAGAAGTGAATGAAGGAGAGTTTGTTGGCATTATGGGTCCGTCAGGCTCAGGGAAGACGACATTATTAAATGTGTTGTGTTCGATTGATTTTGCAACGGAAGGTGTCATTGAAATAAATGGTCAAAGCTTACGAGGGATGAAAGAAAAGGCTTTAGCTAATTTCCGTCGTGAACAGCTTGGATTTATATTCCAAGATTATAATTTATTGGACACTTTGACAGTGAAGGAAAACATCTTGCTGCCATTAGCGATTAGCAAGTTACCGAAAGCTGTAGCAGAAAGTCGTGTCAAAGAGCTTACTTATTTACTCGGTATTGGAGATATATTAAATAAATACCCAAATGAAATATCTGGCGGTCAAAAGCAACGTACATCGGCTGCGCGTGCATTAATTACAAATCCATCAATGGTCTTTGCAGATGAACCTACAGGTGCACTGGATTCGAAATCAGCAACAGCTCTGTTGAAGAATTTGCAAAGTATTAATGAAACCAAGAAAGCGACAATTATGATGGTGACGCATGATGCGGTGGCAGCGAGTTTCTGTACACGTGTTTTGTTTTTAAAAGATGGGCTGATTTACAGTGAACTATACAAAGGTGATAAAACAAGACAGGCGTTTTTCCAAGAAATCATGCATACGCAAAGTGTGCTAGGCGGTGACGGTTATGAGTCTTAGTAAGCTTGTATTTCGAAGTATGAAGAAAAATATGAAACATTATTATTTATACTTCTTTGCACTTATTTTTAGTGTGACACTCTATTTTTCTTTTGTGACATTACAGCATAATGGTGAAGTTTTCGATTCCGTTCAAAAGAGTGGCAAAGCATCAGCAGGATTTAAGGCTGCAACGTATATTTTGTACTTTATTATTTTATTTTTCGTGTTATATGCAAACCACTTATTTATGAAGCGTCGTAGCAAGGAAATTGGCTTGTATCAGCTAATAGGAATGACAAAGGGATTAATTGTGCGCTTATTGGCTTTAGAAAGCATTCTATTATTTGTAGGAGCTGTCGCTGTAGGGATAATTGTTGGTTTCTTTAGCTCCCGCCTAATCGCCATGATTTTATTGCGTATCCTTGAAAAAGAGACGCTTGTGAAAATGACCTTTAGTACTCAAGCATTGCAGCAATCTATTGTTGTTTTCGTTATCTTATTAGTTATCGTCTTGTTCCAAATGACATGGATGATTCATCGTGTATCACTATTATCCTTATTTAGCGCGGCTAAACAAGCAGATGAGCGTGTGAAACGATTCAGCCCATTACAAATGGTTATTGGTTTTTTAGGGCTTGTACTCATTGCATATGGCTACTATGCATCAACGAAATTATTTGATATTAATAATGCAGGCAATCTATTTAATAATATGATTATTATTTTGGCTACAACAATTGGGGGAACATTCCTAGTTTTCCGTTTCTCTGTAGCGTTTATAATGAATACTGTTCGTTTAAAGAAAAATGGACATTTGACTGTCCATGATGTATTGGCGTTAACACCAATTATGCATCGCATGAAAAGTAATGCTAAATCATTGACCCTGATTACAGTTTTAACGGGTGTATCACTTGGGATTACCACATTATCATATATTTCGTATTATTCTTCAGAAGCGGATGCCTATAGTCAAATCCCTGGCGATTACATTTTGCATGAAGATCAAGGACAGGATTTTTTAAAGAAACTAGAGGAAAATAATATCGCTTATGATAAGGTTGAATATCGTTTACAAGGGGTTACAGCTACCATCGCTCAGTTAATGGCTGAAGAACAAAAAGATAGTCCATTTTATAACATGGAAGGCACGATTTATACCATTCCACTTTCGGATTATCAACGTAGAAATCCAAATACAACAATTGCGGGTAATGATGTTATTTTAACGAACTATGGTGGCTATATGGCGGAGATGTTCCCATTAGAAAAGGATCGTAATCTAGTCGTATCAGCAGGTAAACTTAAAGAAACATTGCATGTCAAAGCTATTCATGATGAAAGTATTATTGGTGGAACAGTAACGTCTGGCGGCGGAGGTCCAATTTTTGTAGTGTCTGATGCATTGTTTGAAAAATTGTCAACGCAAGCAAAACTATTCCCTTGGCATAAACAAACTTCGATTACATTACAGTCAAAGAAAGACCTTGCACTAGCTGAAAAATTGTATGAAGAATCAGGCGCAGATGCCATTACGATTTTTGATAATGATGGCAATACGCAAAACTATAAAATCAAGTCATTTGAAGCTGAACGTAAAGGAAATATTGAATCACTTGGGTTAATAATTTTTACTACAGCATTTTTAGGCTTAGCATTTTTAATGACGACTGGTAGCATTCTGTACTTTAAACAAATGTCTGAAGCAGAAGAGGAACGAGGAGCTTATACAATTTTAAGAAAGATTGGCTTCTCAGAACGAGATATCATGAAAGGAATCTTTATGAAACAAGCGTTCAATTTTGGTGTTCCTTTACTGATTGGTCTACTTCATAGTTATTTTGCAGTGAAATCAGGATGGTTTTTATTTGGTTCAGAATTAACAACACCATTATGGATTGCTATGAGCTGTTACGTCGCTTTATATGCAATTTTTGCAGTCCTTTCGGTTGGTTATTATAAAAAAGTTATAAGAGAATCATTATAACTATTAAATAGGAAGAAACTCCTTAAAACAGTATGATCTCATGCAGGTCATGCTGTTTTTTTGCAGTTCCAATTTAATGAAATATCTCATAACAGCTTGACTTTCGTTTGTCAGAATATTAAAGTTTAACATATTAATAATCTAGTGTGTGAAAGTGAAGTGTCTTTATGAATGCGGTAATTGTGGCAGTAGGTGTCATGTTAATATTAAGTTTGCTTCGAATCAATGTCGTCCTTTCACTTGTTTTAGGAGCCTTTGCAGGGGGCTTAACAAGTGGTATGGGTATTCAAGCAACTGTCGAGTCGTTTACAGAGGGATTAGGGGCAGGTGCTACTATTGCACTTAGTTATGGTCTACTTGGTGGATTTGCTATAGCTATTTCGAAGACAGGTATACCTGACTTATTCATTGCAGGTATGTTAAACGTGTTAAATAAAAATGGTTCAAGTAATAGGAAGGGCTTAGTAAAAGTATTAATTTTTCTGCTTATTTTTATCATGGCCATTTTTTCTCAAAATTTAATTCCAATTCATATTGCCTTTATCCCTTTACTAATACCACCGATTTTAAAGGTTTTAAATATGCTTGAAGTGGATCGTAGAATAATAGCAACACTAATTGCGGTTGGCTTAATTGGCACCTATAGTTTTGTACCAGCAGGCTTCGGGGCCATCTTCCAAGAAATTGTGTCAACGCAAGTTACAAATGCCGGAATGGTTGCACAAGCAAGTGATGTGCCTGTAGCAATGGCTATTCCTATCCTAGGTATGTTAGTAGGACTAGGGATTGCATTCTATGTATATCGCAAACCACGTAAATACAAAAATACAGATGTAGAAACAGCGACTTTAAATGTCAATGTCAGTAAAACAGTTATCATTTCTACCGCACTAGCATTAATTGTTTCACTTATCGCGCAAATCGCCACAGATTCCATGATTGTTGGTGCCTTTGCAGGGATCATGATTATGTATTTTACGGGTGCTCTTAAATGGAGAGAGGCCGATGAAATTCTATCAGAAGGTATGAAAATGATGGCGTTCATTGGCTTCGTAATGATTGCTGCCAATGGATTCGCCTCCGTTATCAATGCAACCGGTGATGTAGATAGTTTAATTACAAGCTCACTGGCATACCTTGAGGGCAATAGAAGTTTGGCGGTATTTATTATGCTAGTGATTGGATTAGTTGTCACAATGGGCATTGGCTCTTCTTTTGCGACAGTGCCGATTATTGCGACTTTATTTGTTCCGTTAGCACAAGGATTAGGAATGAGCCCTTTAGCAATATTGTGCTTAATCGGAACTGCGGGCGCATTAGGTGACGCAGGTTCACCAGCATCAGATTCAACATTAGGACCAACTGCTGGCTTAAATGTTGATGGACAACATAATCATATTTGGGATACATGTGTACCGACGTTTATCTTTATTAATATTCCACTTGTTCTATTTGGATGGATTGCCTGTGTATTCTTTCTATAATGTTGAGAAGCAGTTTCTAAATTTTAGAGACTGCTTTTTTTGTTAATTGTTCGAAATGTTCGAAAACGTAGATTGCACAGGTTATGTGTTGCAAAATAAACGAAAATTATATATACTAGTAAACGGCTTAAATAAGCGAGAAATATTAGTAGTAAAGAATATCTACAACATTTAAAAGAATTTAGCGAAAAGACTTGCTTATTCTTTTTTTATTGTATATAATGTTGAATGTTGGTCTTTGACTGCGATGAAACGAGAGGTTGCCGACACACCCGGCCGCTTTGCCATGGCGGTGCGTTGGAGAATTTTCGTGGAGAATGTCTAGAAAATAGGCGAGAAGGAGGGAAAATAATGGCAAAACAAAAGATTCGTATTCGTTTAAAAGCGTATGATCACCGTATTTTAGATCAGTCTGCTGAGAAAATTGTGGAGACTGCAAAACGTTCAGGTGCAAGTGTATCAGGTCCGATTCCACTTCCAACTGAGAAGTCTGTGTACACAATTCTACGTGCTGTTCACAAGTACAAAGACTCTCGTGAACAATTCGAGATGCGTACGCATAAACGTCTGATCGATATCGTTAACCCAACACCACAAACTGTTGATGCGTTAATGAAACTTGATTTACCATCTGGCGTTGATATCGAAATCAAACTTTAATGGTAAAAACAATATAACTTTTTAAAACTTACAGGAGGTGTGACAAATGGCTAAAGGAATCTTAGGTAGAAAAATTGGTATGACACAAGTTTTCGCTGAAAACGGCGATTTAATCCCGGTAACAGTTATCGAAGCTACTCCAAACGTAGTTCTTCAAAAGAAAACTGTTGAAACAGACGGCTACGAAGCAATTCAAGTTGGTTTCGAAGATAAGCGTGTTAAGCTTTCTAACAAACCAGCGCAAGGTCACGTAGCAAAAGCGAATACTGCTCCTAAGCGCTTCATTCGTGAATTCCGCAACGTGAACGTTGAAGAATACGAAGTTGGTCAAGAAGTCAAAGTAGAAATTTTCGCAGAAGGCGATGTAATTGATGTAACAGGTGTTACTAAAGGTAAAGGTTTCCAAGGTGTTATTAAACGCCACGGACAATCTCGTGGTCCTATGGCCCACGGTTCTCGTTACCACCGTCGTCCTGGTTCAATGGGTCCAGTTGCTCCGAACCGCGTATTTAAACAAAAGAAATTACCTGGTCAAATGGGTGGCACAGTAGTTACAATCCAAAACTTAGAAATCGTAAAAGTTGATGCAGAACGTAACTTACTACTTGTTAAAGGTAATGTTCCTGGTTCTAAAAAAGCTCTAGTTACAGTTAAAACTGCAATTAAAGCTAACTAATCACTTCAAGAAAGGAGGAAACAGGAATGACAAAAGTATCTGTACTTAGTCAAACAGGTGCTTCAGTTGGTGAAATCGAGTTAAACGAAGCGATCTTCGGAATCGAGCCAAATGAAGCAGTATTATTCGACGCAGTAGTTGCACAACGCGCTTCTCTTCGTCAAGGTAATCATAAGGTGAAAAACCGTTCTGAAGTTGCTGGTGGTGGTCGTAAACCATGGCGTCAAAAAGGAACTGGTCGTGCTCGTCAAGGTTCTATCCGTTCTCCACAATGGCGCGGCGGTGGTATCGTATTCGGTCCAACTCCACGTAGCTATTCTTATAAATTACCTAAAAAAGTTCGTCGTTTAGCTCTTAAATCTGCTTTATCAGCTAAAGTAGTAGAACAAAACTTCTTAGTTCTTGATGCTCTTACACTAGCAGCACCAAAAACAAAAGAATTCACTAAAATTCTTAAAGATCTTTCTTTAGAGAAAAAATCTTTATTCGTAACTGCTGACCTAGATGAAAACGTAGCATTATCTGCTCGTAACATCCCTGGTGTAACAGTGTTAACTGCAAACGGAATCAACGTTCTTGATCTTTTAGGTCACGAAAAAGTTGTATTCACTAAAGCTGCAGTAGAAAAAGTTGAGGAGGTGCTTGGATAATGGAAGCACGTGATATTTTAAAACGTCCGGTCATTACTGAGCGTTCTTCAGAACTTATGGCAGAGAAAAAGTATACTTTCGAAGTAGACACTCGCGCTAACAAAACTCAAGTAAAAGACGCTGTAGAAGAAATCTTTGGCGTAAACGTTGAGAAAGTAAACGTTCTTAACTACAAAGGTAAATTCAAACGCGTTGGCCGTTACGGTGGTTACACAAACAAACGTCGTAAAGCGATTGTTAAACTAACTGCGGACAGCAAAGACATCGAATTATTCGAAATGTAATCCTTTAAGGATTTATGATTTGAACAATCAAGAAGGAGGGAAACACAATGGCGATTAAAAAGTATAAACCTACCTCTAATGGTCGTCGTAATATGACGTCTTTAGACTTTGCGGAAATTACAACTAACAAGCCTGAGAAATCATTGCTTGAACCAACTAAACGCAAAGCTGGTCGTAACAACCAAGGTAAAATCACTGTTCGTCATCATGGTGGTGGTCATAAGAAGCAATATCGTGTTATCGATTTCAAACGTGTTAAAGATGGCATTCCAGCGAAAGTTGCTACTATTGAATATGATCCAAACCGTTCTGCGAATATCGCATTAATCAACTACGCTGATGGAGCAAAAGCTTACATCTTAGCACCAAAAGGTCTAGAGGTTGGTCAAACAATCGTATCTGGTCCAGATGCTGATATTAAAGTAGGTAACACATTACCATTAGCAAACATTCCAATGGGTACAACAATCCATAACATCGAGTTAAAACCTGGTAAAGGTGGACAATTAGTACGTTCTGCTGGTACTTCTGCGCAAGTACTTGGTCGTGAAGGCAAATACGTAATCGTTCGTCTACAATCTGGTGAAGTACGTTTAATTCTTGCTACTTGCCGCGCTACAATCGGTCAAGTTGGTAACGAACAACACGAACTTGTACACATCGGTAAAGCAGGTCGTAGCCGTTGGTTAGGTAAACGCCCAACTGTTCGTGGTTCTGTAATGAACCCTAACGATCACCCACACGGTGGTGGTGAAGGACGTTCTCCAATCGGACGTAAATCACCGATGACACCTTGGGGTAAACCAGCACTTGGTTACAAAACTCGTAATAAGAAAAACAAATCGGATAAATTCATCATCCGTAGTCGTAAAAAATAAAGTGGTTAAACTACGGTTCTATGTGAGAGCCGTGGTGGAATCACGGAGGGAGGTTCCTACATGGGTCGCAGTTTGAAAAAAGGACCTTTTGTTGATGACCACTTAATGAAAAAAGTGGAAGCACAAGAGGCTTCTGAGAAGAAACAAGTTATTAAAACTTGGTCTCGCCGTTCTACAATCTTCCCGAACTTCATCGGACTAACAATTGCTGTATATGATGGACGTAAACATGTTCCTGTATACGTAACAGAAGATATGGTAGGCCACAAACTTGGTGAATTCGCACCGACACGTACTTACAAAGGTCACGGTGCAGACGACAAGAAAACAAGACGCTAATTTTGAGAGGAGGTAAATCCTAATGACACAAGCTAAAGCTATCGCTCGCACAGTACGTATCGCTCCTCGTAAAGTTCGTCTAGTTGTAGACTTAATCCGAGGTAAGCAAGTAGGTGAGGCAGTTGCAATTTTACGTCATACTCCAAAAGCGGCGTCTCCAGTCGTTGAGAAAGTATTAAAATCTGCAGTTGCTAATGCTGAGCACAACTACGATCTAGATATCAACTCTTTAGTAGTTTCTGAAGTATTCGTTGATGAAGGTCCAACATTAAAACGTTTCCGTCCACGTGCACAAGGACGTGCAAGCGCAATTAACAAACGCACAAGCCACATCACTTTAGTGGTATCTGAGAAGAAGGAGGGTTAATCCGTGGGTCAAAAAGTACATCCAATAGGACTGCGCGTTGGTATTATTCGTGACTGGGAGTCAAAATGGTACGCTGAAAAAGACTATGCAACTCTACTTCACGAAGACATCAAAGTGCGTAAATATATTGAAACGGCTCTTAAAGACGCTTCTGTTTCTAAAGTTGAAATCGAACGTGCTGCAAACCGTGTAAACATTACAATTCACACTGCTAAACCAGGGATGGTAATCGGTAAAGGTGGTACTGAAGTTGAAAATCTTCGTAAATACCTTGGCGAATTAACTGGTAAACGTGTACACATCAACATTATCGAAATTAAACGTGCTGATCTTGACGCTCGTCTAGTAGCTGAAAACATCGCTCGTCAATTAGAAAACCGTGTTTCATTCCGTCGTGCGCAAAAGCAAGCGATCCAACGCACAATGCGTGCTGGTGCAAAAGGAATTAAAACACAAGTATCTGGTCGTTTAGGTGGCGCTGATATCGCGCGTGCTGAACACTATAGTGAAGGAACTGTTCCACTTCATACTCTACGTGCTGACATCGACTATGCACACGCAGAAGCTGACACTACTTACGGTAAATTAGGCGTTAAAGTATGGATCTACCGTGGTGAAGTTCTTCCTACGAAGAAATCTGTGGAAGGAGGCAAATAATATGTTATTGCCTAAACGCGTAAAATACCGTCGTGAACACCGCGGAAACATGCGTGGCGAAGCGAAAGGCGGTAAAGAAGTATCTTTCGGCGAATGGGGCCTACAAGCTCAAACTGCTAGCTGGATTACTAACCGTCAAATCGAATCTGCACGTATCGCGATGACTCGTTACATGAAACGTGGCGGTAAAGTTTGGATTAAAATCTTCCCGCACAAACCTTACACGAAAAAACCTCTAGAAGTCCGCATGGGTTCTGGTAAAGGTTCTCCTGAAGGTTGGGTAGCAGTTGTTAAACCAGGAAAAGTAATGTTCGAAATTGCTGGTGTATCTGAAGAGATCGCACGTGAAGCACTTCGTTTAGCATCACATAAGCTTCCTGTTAAATGTAAGATCGTAAAACGTCAAGAAACTGGTGGTGAATCTAATGAAAGCTAATGAAATCCGTGACCTTGCCACTTCTGAAATTGAATTAAAAGTGAAATCACTGAAAGAAGAGCTTTTCAACCTTCGCTTCCAATTGGCGACTGGTCAATTAGAAAACACAGCTCGTATTCGTGAAGTGCGTAAAGCAATCGCGCGTATGAAAACTGTTATTCGTGAAAGAGAAATCAGTGCAAATAACTGATAAAGGAGGTTTTCAAGTATGACTGAGCGTAATCAACGCAAAGTTTACACGGGCCGTGTCGTTTCAGATAAAATGGACAAAACAATTTCTGTTTTAGTTGAAACTCACAAAAAGCACAAGCTTTATGGTAAACGTGTAAAGTACTCTAAAAAGTTTAAAGCTCATGATGAGCAAAACCAAGCGAAAATCGGTGATATCGTACGTATCATGGAGACTCGCCCGCTATCAGCTACTAAACGTTTCCGTCTAGTTGAAGTTGTAGAAAAAGCGGTTATTATTTAATAACTATTTCGGAACAACCAATTTCCGAAGGGAGGTAACCTAAGTGATCCAACAAGAAAGTCGTATGAAAGTTGCTGACAACTCAGGTGCACGTGAAGTTCTTACAATTAAAGTGCTTGGTGGCTCTGGCCGTAAAACTGCTAACATCGGTGATATCGTTGTTTGTACAGTTAAGAAAGCAACACCAGGTGGCGTTGTCAAGAAGGGTGACGTTGTTAAAGCTGTTATCGTTCGTACTAAATCGGGCGTACGTCGTAAAGACGGTACTTACATCAAATTTGATGAAAATGCTTGTGTAATTATTCGTGATGATAAATCACCACGCGGAACTCGTATTTTCGGACCTGTTGCACGTGAATTACGTGACAGCAACTTCATGAAAATCGTTTCTCTAGCTCCAGAAGTTCTTTAATTTCATGACAGTGCCAATCAAGGAGGTGCGACAGCATGCATGTAAAAAAAGGTGACAAGGTTAAGGTTATCACTGGTAAGGATAAAGGCAAAGAAGGAGTAATCCTAGCTGCTTTCCCTAAACAAGACCGCGTTCTTGTTGAAGGTGTAAACATCGTGAAAAAACACGTTAAACCTAACCAATTGAATCCACAAGGTGGGATTGTAAGCCAAGAGGCTGCAATTCACGTTTCGAACGTAATGCTAATCGATCCTAAATCTGGCGAGCCGACTCGTGTAGGTTATAAAATCGAAAACGGTAAAAAAGTTCGTGTTGCAAAAAAATCAGGTGCAGTAATCGACTAATTAGTAAATAAAAGAAGGGAGGTACACACATGAGCCGCCTAAAAGAAAAATATTTAAATGAAGTTTCTCCTGCTCTAATGAGCAAGTTTGGATATAAATCAGTTATGCAACTTCCAAAAGTTGATAAAATCGTTATCAACATGGGTGTTGGCGATGCAGTTCAAAACTCTAAAGCGCTTGATGCAGCTGTAGAAGAACTGACAATTATCACTGGTCAAAAACCAGTAGTAACTAAAGCGAAAAAATCGATCGCAGGTTTCCGTCTACGTGAAGGTATGCCTATCGGTGCTAAAGTTACATTACGCGGTGAGCGTATGTATGAATTCTTGGATAAATTAATCGCAATCGCATTACCTCGTGTACGTGACTTCCGTGGTGTTTCTAAAAAAGCATTCGATGGTCGCGGTAACTACACTCTAGGTGTTAAAGAGCAATTAATTTTCCCAGAAATCGATTACGATAAAGTTTCAAAAGTACGCGGTATGGACATCGTGATCGTAACGACAGCGAACTCTGACGAAGAAGCTCGCGAGTTATTGACACAATTCGGTATGCCGTTCCAAAAGTAATTAAACAAGGAGGGCGAAAACGTGGCTAAAAAATCTATGATCGTTAAACAACAACGTAAGCAAAAGTTTAAAGTGCAAGAGTATACACGTTGTGAACGCTGTGGTCGTCCACACTCAGTATATCGCAAATTCAAACTTTGCCGTATTTGTTTCCGAGAACTTGCATATAAGGGACAAATTCCTGGCGTTAAAAAAGCCAGCTGGTAATCCCCTAATTTGGGAAGGAGGTAAATGTAATGACAATGACTGATCCGATTGCAGATATGCTTACTCGCATTCGTAATGCGAACATGGTTCGTCACGAGAAGTTAGAAGTACCAGCTTCCAACGTGAAAAAAGAAATCGCTGAAATTTTAAAGCGTGAAGGTTTCGTACGTGACGTAGAATACGTGGAAGACAACAAACAAGGTATCATCCGTATCTTCTTAAAATACGGTAAAGATAACGAGCGCGTTATCACTGGCCTAAAACGTATTTCTAAACCTGGTCTACGTGTATATGCTAAAACAAATGAAGTTCCTAAAGTACTGAACGGTCTTGGTATCGCTTTAGTGTCAACTTCACAAGGTTTATTAACAGATAAAGAAGCTCGCGCTAAACAAGTTGGCGGCGAAGTTCTAGCATACGTTTGGTAATTAGCAATAAATGAATGGAGGTGCAACTAAATGTCTCGTGTAGGTAAAAAAATTATCGAGGTACCAGCTAACGTAACTGTTACTGTCGCAGCTGACAACACTGTTACTGTTAAAGGTCCTAAAGGCGAACTTGTTCGTTCTTTCCACCAAGATATGAAAATTGAGCAAGAAGGAAATGTGATCTCTGTATCTCGTCCTTCTGATTCAAAAGAACACCGCACAAACCACGGTACTACTCGTGCGCTTTTAGCGAACATGGTTACTGGTGTTTCTGCAGGTTTCGAAAAATCATTAGAACTTATCGGTGTCGGTTACCGTGCGCAATTACAAGGTAAAAAGCTTGTACTTAACGTAGGTTACTCTCACCCAGTTGAGTTCACACCAGAAGATGGTCTTGAAGTAGAAGTTCCGACTAATACAAAAATCATCGTTAAAGGTATCAGCAAAGAACGCGTTGGCGCTCTTGCATCTAATATCCGTGACGTTCGTCCACCAGAGCCTTATAAAGGTAAAGGTATCCGTTACGAAGGCGAATACGTTCGTCGTAAAGAAGGTAAAACAGGTAAATAATGCTGCCTAAGCATTAGAAAGGAGTGACCCTTGTGATTACGAAACAGGATAAAAATCAAGTTCGTAAAAAACGTCATGCGCGAGTTCGTTCTAAAATTTCGGGTACTGCTGAGCGTCCACGCTTAAATGTATTCCGTTCTAACAAGAACATCTACGCTCAACTTATCGATGACGTAGCAGGCGTAACACTTGTTAGCGCATCATCTCAAGAAAAAGGTTTTGAAGGTGCTGGTAACAACGTAGAAGCTGCATCAAAAATCGGTGAAACAATCGCGAAACGCGCTGCGGAAAAAAACATTACTGCAATTGTATTTGACCGTGGTGGTTACTTATATCATGGACGTGTAAAAGCTTTAGCTGAAGCTGCACGTGAGAACGGTTTAGAATTTTAATAAGAAGGAGGGACACATTTCATGAGTCGAATTGACGCAAACAAACTTGGAGAACTTGAAGAACGCGTAGTTACTATTAACCGTGTTGCTAAAGTTGTTAAAGGTGGACGTCGCTTCCGCTTCACAGCATTAGTTGTAGTTGGCGATAGAAACGGACATGTTGGTTTCGGTACTGGTAAAGCTCAAGAGGTGCCAGATGCTATCCGTAAAGCTGTTGAAGATGCGAAGAAAAACTTAATCGAAGTGCCACGTGTAGGTGGAACAACTCCACACTTAGTGCTTGGTCGCTTCGGTGCAGGAGAAATCCTAATCAAACCTGCTGCTCCTGGTACAGGGGTTATCGCTGGTGGTCCAGTACGTGCCGTACTAGAACTTGCTGGTATTACTGATATTCTTTCAAAATCACTTGGATCTAACACACCAATCAACATGGTGCGTGCTACTGTTCAAGGTTTAACTGAATTAAAACGCGTAGAGGACGTTGCAAAATTACGTGGCAAATCAGTGGAAGAAATATTAGGATAAGGGGGGAATAATAATGGCTAACAAATTAGAAATCACCCTTACAAAATCTGTGATCGGTTCTAAACCGGCACAACGTAAAACTATTGAAGCTCTAGGCTTACGTAAATTAAATCAAACTGTTGAGAAAGCTGATAACGCAGCTACTCGCGGTATGCTTGATAAAGTAGCTCACTTAGTTACTGTAAAAGAAAATTAATTTTTAATTAATGAACAAGGAGGTGCCACCCACTATGAAACTGCATGAGTTAAAACCAGCAGAAGGATCTCGTAAGCAACGCAATCGCGTTGGTCGTGGTATCGGTTCTGGTAACGGTAAAACATCAGGTAAAGGTCATAAAGGTCAAAACGCTCGTTCTGGTGGCGGTGTACGCCCAGGCTTTGAGGGCGGTCAAAACCCGTTATTCCGTCGTTTACCTAAACGTGGATTTACGAACATTAACCGTAAAGAATACGCTATCGTTAACCTTGACACATTAAACCGTTTCGAAGACGGTGCAGAAGTAACAACTGCATTATTACTTGAAACTGGTCTTGTGAGCAATGAAAAAGCTGGAATTAAAGTTCTTGGTAATGGAACACTTAACAAAAAGCTTACAGTAAAAGCTCATAAATTCTCAGCTTCAGCAAAAGAAGCAATCGAGAATGCCGGCGGAACTACTGAGGTGATTTAATGTTTCAGACAATCTCTAACTTTATGCGTGTTCGAGATATAAGAAATAAAATCATCTTCACTCTTTTAATGTTAATTATTTTCCGTATTGGTACATTCATACCAGTACCGAATGTTGACGCAACTGTATTAAAGGCAACTGATGAGTTTAACCTCGTTGGTTTCCTCAATACTTTTGGCGGTGGTGCGTTGCAAAACTTCTCTATCTTCGCGATGGGAATTATGCCATACATTACAGCCTCAATCATTGTTCAGTTATTGCAAATGGACGTAGTACCGAAATTTGCTGAATGGGCAAAGCAAGGTGAAGTCGGAAGACGTAAACTTGCACAATTTACTCGCTACTTTACAATTATTCTTGCCTTTATCCAATCATTCGCCATGTCATTTGGCTTCAACAAAATGTACGGTGGATCTTTGATTAAAGAAGAGGGAATTCTAACTTATATTACAATTTCAATTGTATTGACAGCAGGTACAGCATTCCTTGTATGGCTTGCTGAACAAATTACCGCACATGGTGTTGGTAATGGTATTTCAGTTGTAATTTTTGCTGGTATCGTGGCAGCATTACCTACAGGAATAAACCAAATCTATGCACAACAAATTGAGGGTGCAGGTGATAAACTGTTTATTAACATTATCATCCTTGCATTACTTGTTTTGATTTTACTTGCAATTGTCGTTGGGGTTATTTACGTGCAACAAGCACTTCGTAAAATTCCAATTCAATATGCAAAACGAGTTACTGGACGCAACCAACAAACAGGTGGTCAGCAAACGCACTTACCGTTAAAAGTAAATGCTGCAGGGGTTATTCCGGTAATCTTCTCAGTAGCGTTCCTTGTCACACCTCGTACGTTAGCAGCGTTCTTTGGTCAAAACGATATAACAACATTCATTCAAAACACGTTCGATTATCAGAAACCTGTTGGAATGTTGATTTATGTTGCATTGATCGTCGCGTTCACATATTTCTATGCATTCGTACAAGTGAATCCAGAAAATGTGGCAGACAACTTGAAAAAACAAGGTGCTTACATTCCAGGTATTCGCCCGGGTGAAAACACTCAAACGTATTTAACAAGCGTGTTATATCGACTAACATTTGTTGGTGCGATATTCTTAACTGTAATTGCAGTAATGCCGATTATATTCATCAACCTTATGAATCTACCTGCCTCAGTGCAAATCGGTGGTACTAGTATTATTATCGTAGTAGGCGTAGCGCTAGAAACGATGAAACAGCTAGAATCACAACTTGTTAAACGTCACTACAAAGGCTTTATGAAATAATGTTGATTTTTAGGGAACGTTCTTCGTTTCCTGAAATCAGCAAACCTTTTGTGGGAGGACTATTTCCGATGAATATCGTTTTAATGGGTCTGCCAGGTGCCGGTAAAGGTACACAGGCAGATAAAATTGTTGAGAAGTACGCAATTCCTCATATTTCTACAGGAGATATGTTCCGTGCCGCTATTAAAGACGGTACAGAGCTAGGCTTACAGGCTAAATCGTTTATGGATCAAGGTGCTCTAGTACCTGATGAAGTAACGATTGGTATTGTTCGTGAGCGACTTGCTAAAGCTGATTGTGATAAAGGTTTCCTATTAGATGGATTCCCACGTACAGTTCCTCAAGCGGAAGCGTTAGACAGCATTTTAGCTGATCTTGGTAAAGCTATTGAACATACGTTAAACATTCAAGTTGAAAAAGATGAGCTAATTGCTCGTTTATCAGGTCGTCGTATTTGTAAAACTTGCGGTACATCGTATCATTTAATTTTCAATCCACCAGCTGTGGAAGGTAAATGTGATAAAGATGGTGGCGAATTATACACACGTGCGGATGATAATCCTGAAACGGTTGCAAACCGTCTTGAAGTAAATATGAATCAAGCACAACCTTTATTGGACTTCTATGAAGCAAAAGGTGTGTTAACAAATATTGATGGACAGCAAGATATTAATAAAGTGTTTGCTGATCTTGATGCTCTTTTACAGGGCAGCCGCAGCTGATACCCGGCTCCGGGCGCAGAATACTGCTTCCGCGGGAGGCATGCGGGAGCAACACCGAAACATAATTTTTTTGAGAGTTGCAAAAGCATATTGTGCCCGGTATATATTTCTTTTAAAAAGTGCAACATGACTTTTGAGAGAGTATAATGGGTTTCGTGGAAGCATCTGTGTAACGGGTATGAATATCTCATCAAAGACATTTCCGGTATTCGTGTAAACATGGGAGATTCAGTGCCCATACTGGTCCTGTATATTCCGTGGATTGTGTGAAGCGAAACCAGACGAGCGTCTTTCAAACATCTCTCATACAATCCAAACATATGTTGAAACGAGGTTGCTTCTATAGTTGCAGCAGATATCCGTTTGATGTAACGATGAGAACTTTAATTTGCATATAGAGAGGAGAGACAGAGTAGATGGCGAAAGATGATGTAATTGAAGTCGAAGGGACAGTTGTTGAGACTTTGCCAAACGCGATGTTTAAGGTAGAATTAGAAAATGGACATGTGATTTTGGCACACGTTTCTGGTAAGATTCGTATGCACTTTATCCGTATTCTACCTGGAGATAAGGTTACTATCGAGTTATCTCCTTATGATTTAACTCGCGGTCGTATCACATACCGTTTTAAATAATCTTTTGCGCTCCGGACTATTAAGGAGGTTAGGTTAGATGAAAGTGAGACCATCTGTGAAACCGATCTGCGAAAAATGTAAAGTAATTCGCCGACGCGGTAAAGTAATGGTAATCTGTGAAAATCCTAAACACAAACAAAAACAAGGTTGATTCTAAAGGAGGTGCACAACGTACATGGCACGTATTGCTGGTGTTGACATTCCTCGCGACAAACGCGTGGTAATTTCATTAACTTACATTTACGGTATTGGTAAAACTACAGCTCAGAAAGTATTAGCTGGCGCAGGTGTTTCAGAAGATACACGCGTCCGCGACTTAACTGAAGATCAGTTAAACAAAATCCGTGAACAATTAGATTCTTACAAACTTGAAGGTGACTTACGTCGCGAAACTTCATTAAACATTAAACGTCTGATGGAAATCGGTTCATTCCGTGGTATCCGTCACCGTCGTGGTTTACCTGTTCGTGGTCAAAATACGAAGAACAATGCGCGTACGCGTAAAGGTCCTCGTAAAACAGTTGCGAACAAGAAAAAATAATACGTAAAGGAGGTTCCTTCTTAACATGGCTCGTAAACAACAAACTCGTAAACGTCGTGTGAAAAAGAATATCGAATCTGGTATTGCACACATTCGTTCTACATTTAACAATACAATTGTAACGATTACAGATATGCAAGGTAACGCTGTATCTTGGTCAAGTGCTGGTGCTCTTGGTTTCCGTGGTTCACGTAAATCTACACCATTCGCTGCTCAAATGGCTGCAGAAACTGCTGCTAAAACATCCCTTGAACATGGTCTGAAAACGTTGGAAGTAACTGTTAAAGGTCCTGGTGCTGGTCGTGAAGCTGCAATTCGTGCACTTCAAGCTGCTGGTTTAGAAGTAACTGCTATTAAAGACGTTACTCCAGTTCCTCACAATGGTTGCCGTCCGCCAAAACGTCGTCGCGTGTAATGGGTGCTTCTCATAGTGTATGAGAACATCATTTTTTGTACAGACTGTCTTGTGCAGATAATAAACGATACGTCAATGACGATCGAATCTATGATGGAAAGAACCTATACATTCGATGTTTTGAAGGAGGGTAAATGAAATGATCGAAATTGAAAAACCAAAGATTGAAACGGTGGAGATCAGCGAAGATTCCAAATATGGAAAGTTTGTTGTAGAACCGCTTGAACGCGGATATGGAAACACTTTGGGTAATTCTTTACGTCGTATCCTTCTGTCTTCATTACCAGGAGCTGCTGTCACTTCAATCCAAATTGATGGCGTTCTTCACGAATTCTCAACTGTAGAAGGCGTTGTGGAAGATGTAGCTTCAATTATTTTGAACGTGAAAAAGCTTGCTCTTAAAATCTACTCTGACGAAGAAAAAGTTATTGAGATTGATGTAAAGGGCGATGGAACAGTTACGGCTGCTGACATTACACATGACAGTGACGTAGAAATTTTAAACCCAGATCTATATATTGCAACAATCGCTAAAAACGGTCATTTACGTATGCGTATGTACGCTCAACGCGGCCGTGGTTACACTCCTGCTGATCAAAACAAACGTGAGGATCTTCCTATCGGCGTGATCCCGATCGACTCTATTTACACTCCAGTATCACGCGTCAATTTCCAAGTGGAAAATACTCGTGTAGGTCAGTCTTCTGACTACGACAAACTTTCTCTTGATGTGTGGACAGATGGTAGCATCGGTCCGAAAGAGGCGATTTCGCTCGGAGCAAAAATTTTAACCGAGCATCTAAACATCTTCGTTGGCATGACAGATGAGGCACAAACTGCTGAAATCATGGTCGAAAAAGAAGAAGATCAAAAAGAAAAAGTTTTAGAGATGACTATCGAAGAACTGGATCTTTCTGTTCGTTCTTACAACTGCTTAAAACGCGCTGGTATTAATACAGTACTAGAACTTGCGAATAAGTCAGAAGACGATATGATGAAAGTTCGTAACCTTGGACGTAAGTCATTAGAAGAGGTAAAAGCGAAGTTAGAAGAGCTTGGTTTAGGGTTACGCAAAGAAGACTAAGCGATTTAAACAAAACTTATAAGATCAGATATTCTTTATAAAGGAGGGAAACATCCATGGGTTACAGAAAACTTGGTCGTACAAGTTCTCAACGTAAAGCGATGTTACGTGACTTAGCTACTGATTTAATCATCAACGAGCGTATCGAAACTACTGAGGCTCGCGCTAAAGAAGTACGTAAAGCTGTTGAAAAAATGATTACTTTAGGTAAACGCGGAGATTTACACGCACGCCGTCAAGCTGCTGCATTCATCCGTCGTGAACTAGTAACAACTACTGACGAAGAAGGTAACGAAACAACTTCATTTGCGCTACAAAAGCTATTTGATGATGTTGCACCACGTTACGCAGAACGTCAAGGTGGTTACACTCGTATTCTTAAAGTAGGTCCTCGTCGTGGTGACGGTGCACCTGTTGTTGTGATTGAATTAGTTTAATCATAAGAGAAAACAAGTGGTGAAGAGGGTGGAACCACCACCCTCTTTCTTTATAAACGATTTATACGACAAATAATTAAGCTGAGCGTTATGATGAGCGGACACTGTTGTGTGGCGTCTCGTTTAGCTCTCCGCACCTCATTCAAAAGAGGCAAGGGCTTGAGCACCCGTGTTTCTTGTAAATGTAACGACTAGCGCATTTCTATCGAATGAGGTGCGCGCTTTTTTATTATTTTAATGAACAACGAAACAGCGCCAATTGATGGTGCTTTTTTTAATATAAAAGAAAAAGCGCGTAGGCATTTTTCTTATACCGACATACTGATTGTAGTAGAATTCATACATAAAAAAGTGTAAGTTAGTTAGTATAGCTGAGCATGTAGAGAGGAGATCTAGAAATGCCCGAAATTTTATCGTTAAATAATGTGACGTTTTCATATACACCTGAAAATCAAGAGCTGCGAAATGCTGTTGAAAATGTAAGCTTTGCCGTCCAAGAAGGTGAGTGGATTGCCATCGTTGGCCATAATGGTTCAGGGAAATCTACGATCGCCAAATTAATGAATGGTTTATTATTCCCACAGCAAGGAGACGTTCGTATATTACGTGAAGTATTAAATGAAGATAACCTATGGGAGTGCCGCTCACAAATGGGCATGGTGTTTCAAAATCCAGACAATCAATTTGTAGGGGCAACCGTGCAAGATGATGTTGCCTTTGCGCTTGAAAATAACGGCATACCGTTTGAAGAAATGGTAAAACGTGTGCATGCAGCGTTGGAACAAGTGAAAATGAGTAACTTTGTGGATCATGAGCCACATCATTTATCGGGTGGACAGAAGCAACGTGTTGCGATTGCAGGGGCATTAGCACTGAAGCCAAAGTTGCTTATTTTAGATGAAGCCACATCTATGTTAGACCCACAAGGCCGTGTTGAAGTATTACAAACTGTCCAAACATTACGCGCAGAAACAGGGCTAACGGTGTTATCGATTACCCATGATTTAGAAGAGGCCATGTTGGCTGATCGTATACTATTTATGAACGATGGTAAGAAGTTTGCAGAAGGATCACCTGCTGAAATTTTTTCACTGGGGGACAAGTTAACAGAGCTCGGGCTTGATTTACCATTTGCCATGAAGTTATCAAAGCTATTGCAAAAGGAAGGTGTTCCGTTAATGGGACAACATATGACAGAAGAAGAGTTGGTGAATGATTTATGGACATCAAACTTCAACAAGTAAGCTATGCCTATTCTCAAGGCACACCTTTTGAAAAACGGGCATTATTCGATGTCAATTTTGAGATTCCATCCCATACGTACCAAGCAATTATTGGACATACGGGTTCCGGTAAGTCGACCATTCTTCAACATTTTAATGCACTGTTAAAGCCAACAACGGGCATTGTGCAATTAGGCGATCGCACAGTGGAGGCAGGTAAAAAGGCTAAGGATTTAAAAGCAGTTCGCCAACGTGTGGGCATTGTATTTCAATTTCCAGAGCATCAGTTGTTTGAAGAAACGGTATTAAAGGATATTATGTTCGGGCCAATGAACTTTGGTGTATCTGCTACAGAGGCTGAGGCGCGTGCTAGAGAGCTTGTCCGTTTAGTTGGCTTACCTGAAAATGTGCTGGAAAAGTCACCATTTGATTTATCTGGCGGACAAATGCGACGTGTGGCCATAGCGGGTGTTTTAGCAATGGAGCCAGAAGTTATTGTTTTAGATGAACCAACAGCTGGGCTAGACCCCCGTGGTCAAAAGGAAATTATGGAGATGTTTTATACATTACATCAAGAGCGTAATTTAACGACGATTCTTGTGACACACAGTATGGAAGATGCAGCTCGTTATGCGGACAATCTTATCATTATGCATGAGGGCAAAAATGTATTGAGTGGAACACCGCGAGAGATTTTTAAGGATATTGAGACATTGAAACAATTTCGTTTAGAGCCGCCTCGGATTGTGCGCTTTCAACAAAAAGTTGAAAAGATGATTAATACATCTTTGGCAAAGGTCTGTTTAACTGAAGAGGAGCTAGCGATTGAAATGGCTCGATTATTGAGAGAGGAGCGTGCAGAGTCATGATGGAGAAAATGATATTCGGGCGCTTCCTGCCAGGAGATTCTCCTGTTCATAAGCTTGACCCACGTTCGAAACTCGTTTTCGTATTTGCATTTATCATTATCGTATTTTTAGCTAATAATACGATAACATATGCAATGCTCTTAGCTTTTACGTTATTCATTGTTTTAGTATCACGTATACGCTTGTATTTTTTAATAAATGGTCTAAAGCCCGTGCTGTTTTTAATGGCGTTTACATTTTTACTGCATATTTTTATGACCAAGGAAGGCGACCTACTATTTCATTGGAAGTTTATCTCCATCTATGAGGGCGGTGTTCGCCAAGGGATTTATATTTCCACACGTTTCCTTGTACTAGTGTTTATGACATCTATTTTAACGCTGACAACATCACCAATTTCCATTACAGATGGGATTGAAGTATTGCTCAATCCATTGAAAAAAATCAAGGTTCCTGTCCACGAGCTAGCATTAATGATGTCCATTTCACTGCGTTTTATTCCAACGTTGATGGATGAGACAGATAAAATTATGAAGGCGCAAATGGCGCGTGGTTCGGATTTATCTTCCGGCCCAATAAAAGACCGAATTAAAGCCGTTGTTCCATTGTTAGTACCGCTCTTTGTAAGTGCCTTTAAACGTGCAGAGGACTTAGCTACCGCGATGGAGGTACGAGGATATCGAGGTGGCGAAGGCCGTACGCGTTATCGACAGCTCAAATGGGATATGGGCGATACATTTGCGCTTGCCTTACTCGCGGCAATGGCGGTTTTATTATTTTTCTATAGAAGTTAAAGGAGTAGCTTGATGCGACGATTAAAAGCAATTATTAGTTATGATGGAACGCAATTTTCTGGTTATCAAGTGCAACCAGGAGAGCGTACAGTACAAGCTGAAGTGGAGCGTGTACTTGCCGTTATGCATAAAGGTAACAAGGTCAAAGTAACGGCAAGTGGTCGCACGGATGCAAGAGTACACGCAACTGGACAAACACTGCATTTTGATACGCCGCTTGCAATACCGGTAGAAAAATACATGAAAGCGCTGAATGTACAGCTTCCAAGAGATATTCGTGTCTTATCCATTGAGGAAGTGGCAGCTGACTTTCATGCGCGTTATAGTGTAACAGGAAAACGCTATCGCTATATATGGTCGTGTGAGCCTGTACAAAGCCCGTTTCGTCGATATTACACAGTAGAGACCAATGGGGTTAAACCAGACGTTACAGCGATGCAGGAGGCGGCTAAGGCGATTATCGGGACACATGATTTCTCATGCTTCTGTGCAGCGAATACAAGTGTCCAAGATAAAGTGCGAACTGTTCATAAGCTCGATTTTGAATGGCATGGTGAAGAGCTACATATGGTGATTGAAGGTAGTGGCTTCTTATACAATATGGTACGCATTATTGCCGGAACTTTATGGGAAGTGGGCATAGGACGTCGAGAAGTGCAAAATGTCGAGCTAGTCGTTGCTTCAATGAATCGCGATAAGGCTGGCAAAACGGCGCCACCACAAGGTTTATACCTTGAAAAAGTGTTTTATTAAGGTCGATTGTTTAATAGAATACGGTATGTTTTATAGAAGCGGCAATTCGCTTTATAGAGAAAAAATATTAGGCGGAAAGTGTCAATGCAAATGCCAAACGTTACCCTGTACAACTTCACCAGGTGTTTAATGAAATTACTTGACTTTAAAAGCCATTCATTATATGATAACAGATGGTATTTTCATTACCACCACAAAATAAGCCCCGAAACTTATAGTGTAGACTAATGAAAAATAACGGTAATCGAATCGATTAGGAGGATATATACATGCGTACAACATTCATGGCTAAAGGTCACGAAGTAGACCGTAAATGGTTAGTAGTTGATGCAGAAGGCCAAACTCTTGGACGTTTAGCTTCTGAAGTAGCTGCAATCTTACGTGGTAAACATAAACCAACATTCACACCAAACGTTGACACAGGTGATCACGTAATCATCATCAACGCTGACAAAATCCATTTAACTGGTAACAAATTAGAGGGTAAACTTTACCGTCACCACACTCAATTTGCGGGTGGTTTAAAAACTCGTACTGCTGGCGAAATGTTAGAAAAGTACCCAACACGTATGATCGAATTAGCTGTAAAAGGGATGCTTCCTAAAAACTCTTTAGGTCGTAAAATGTTCGGTAAACTTAACGTTTACACTGGAACTGAGCACCCACATGCTGCACAAAAACCAGAAGCGTATGAGCTTCGCGGATAATATAAATTAAGAGGAGGATATTACTTTGGCACAAGTTCAATACATCGGCACTGGTCGCCGTAAAAGCTCTGTAGCTCGCGTACGTTTAGTACCAGGTACAGGTAAAATTGTTATCAACAAACGTGAAATCGAAGAATACGTACCATTCGCTGCATTACGTGAAGTAATTAAACAACCATTAGTAGCTACTGAAACTACAGGAAGCTATGATATCCACGTAAACGTTAACGGTGGTGGATACACTGGTCAAGCTGGAGCTGTACGTCATGGTATCGCTCGTGCTCTACTTCAAGTAGACCCAGATTTCCGTGCTGCACTTAAATCAGCTGGATTACTTACTCGTGATTCACGCATGAAAGAACGTAAAAAACCAGGTCTACGCGGCGCTCGTCGTGCACCTCAGTTCTCAAAACGTTAATCAATTTCTTATTGCATCAACGTTTACAAAGGTTTATTGGTTCAAGTTGGTGCAAATCAGCTTGAACCTCATAAAGAACTTAACAGAAAAAAAGCATCAGCATCTTGCTGGTGCTTTTTTTTTCTGGTATTAATTTCAGATATTAATACTGGATGGTTTGAATATTGATGTGTCCTAATCGTTTGGAAACATAAACAATAGTTCTTCAAACCGAACTTCATGGAGTAGTTACGGACTCAAACCTCTATCATAAAGTAATGAAAGAAGAACTAAATGGCACGGAAGAAGAAGGATACGTAGTGTTATTGTTTGAAGCAAAATGGGTAAATGATGATTATCGCATCTTAAGTGTTGCTTTGGCGAATGAAAAAGTGATTTATGCAGATGAAAATATTACAGTTTAATTTGGAGATTATGAGCATAGGAGCATTCTTCACATAAAACAAAGGTCTTTATATTATGTTACGAATTGGATAATGGACTCGTCTCGTTTTGATAGCTTTTTGCGATTTTCAAGGAAAAAAGCATTAACAACAAAGGAAAAATTCTTATTGTTAATGCCTTTTATTTTTGTTTAAATGGATCTTTTATAAGCATTTATTGTTGAAGTGTATTGGAATATTTTTGGATTTACTAATCCTTCACGTAAATCCATCATCCCCAATTGTCCCATTCTATTCAATAAAGGAATCAACCAACTACCACTTGGACCACCTTGTAACACTTTGATTTGATTGGATGATAACTTGGAAACTTTACTAGCATCAATGGGTTCTTTTGCATTTTCTATTGCTTCCTGAAAAGCTTTTACATCAGTTTTATACGTATTCTCACCAATTTGTTTAGTAAAACCTTTGTATCCGTAAGCTCCTTGAAGGATAATTAATCTTATCCCCATATCTTCCATAGAAACCATTTTTAAATACACCTCTCTTGAATCGATTTCTAAATTATAAATGTGGAATATTTATAGTTCTTTCAATGGTGTTCCAAGGGTAACTAAGTGAAGTACAATTAATCTTATATAATGCAGAAGTTCCACTTGAGATTTTTAAGTCTGAATTAAAAGTTACTGTATAATAAGTACCATCTATAATTCTGTCATTATTAAAATCTATGGAAGCAACATTAATTTTATAATCACGATTTTGTTAAGTAATACGTTCATCATCTAACCATTGATTTTCACTTCCATCACCAACTTGCATAACTGCTACAGCAACAGTGCCTGAAACTGCGTGAGAAGTTTGCTGTAAGCCAATATCTTCAGCATATTGATTATTTGTTCCAACTTGAGATACTACTTTGTCAATATAAAGAGCTGTTAATGATGGCGCTGGACCTCTTAGAACTGGATATTTTTCCAATTCTTCTTTAGGAGCTTCATTTGAAACTACTTGCGTAATAGTCCAATCTGGATGTTTTGCTTTTAGATTTTCAATTAATGTGTCTACTTCAATTATATCTTTTTCTACTTCTGAAGCTTCAGCTGTGTTTAGCCCTAACAAACCACTTGTTAAAATCCCAACCGTTAGTAAATATTTCTTCATTTACAACTTCTTTTTTTGCATTATTATACGTATTAATTATATTATAAAAATTACAATATAAAACAATATTTAACAAAATAATTAATTATTTTTAAATCTTTAGGATAAATTATGGCTTTTTAAGTGTTTTTTAAGACAATAATTCAAATGAACGTTTTCGTTTTTTACTCTCGAAATTTTTTGATATATTTTTCAGCTCTGAATGGAAGATTCAATTGTTTGTCTTTTGTTCTAAAACAATGGAATTAACAAAATAAAAATTTTTGCACTATAAAAAGTTTGATTAATAAAAATATTGAAAAATATTAACTACCTTTAGTAAAATCTAAAAAAGAATAGTAGATGCTAAGAATTTAGGGATTTAAAAATTACATAGACAAAGGATGTGAAAATGTTCTTATGAATATGGAAAAGAAGCAAGACCTTGCTTTTAAGTTTATTCTCGCCTACTTTATCGTTTTCATTATCTTAAAAGAAATATTTACTTTTTCAAGGCTGGTTCATTATTCTGTACCCATCATTGGTTTCCTCATCGCAGCATTTTTACGTTATAAATTGAAAGATAAAAAATCGGAATAACTTATTTAAAATTTAGAACACATCGTTAAAATCTACGTGTTGACCCTCTGTTTGGATTACGTTTATTTCTGCACTTACATTTTTCAAATTAAACAAATAGGCAAAGGATGTGGAAACATTCTTATGAATATGGAAAAGAAGCGAGACATTGCTGCAAAGTGTTTACTCGGCTGCTTTATTATTTTTTATATCTTAACTGAAATTTTTGCTGCGTCAAAACAGTTTAGATTTACAGGCTACTTTATTGGCTTCCTCATCGCCATATTCTTACATTATAAATTTAAAGATAAAAAATCGGACTAACTTCAGAACGGATCATTAAAGACTAAGCGTCAATGTTTATTCTTAAGCTCTTTCTTTTTAAAGATATATTTTTCTTATGTCGATTGATATTATCCCCTTTAAGTAGACAATGTTAAAAAAACTACAGTACGCTGTAGATAAACATTTTACTTAAAGGGGAATTTTCTATGTCTAGAAAAAATAATACGTATTCTAATGAATTAAAATTAGAAGTAGTGCAGGCCTATTTAGCAGGAGAAGAAAGCATGCAAGTAATTGCGACAAAATACGAAATTCGTAATGTTTCGCAAGTGAAGGCTTGGGTGAAGAAGTTTAAAGAAATAGAATCAATTGAAGCGTTTAACCGTCTTCCCTCTACAGGTTCAGGGGCGAAGGGTGTGAAGAATCCATTAAAAGGGAAACGTGTTCATTTTAAAGATGTAGAAGAAGAACGTGACTACTACAGAGCGCAGGTAGAATACTTAAAAAAGCAGTATCCAAATCTATAAATGGAGGAATGCCAACTTATCCAGATCGCTATCACATTATCGAAGAAATGAAGGATCGTTATCCAATTACGTGGCTGACTGAAATGGCGAAAGTAGAGCGTTCAGGTTACTATAAATGGTTGAAAAATGGAAAAGTATCTTTGCGTAAACGTGATGATGCTCTATTAAAGGAATACATTTTAGACATTCATCAAACGCATAAAATGTACGGCTATCCTCGTATGAAAATTGCTTTGCGAGATAAAGGCTTCAAGGTCAATCATAAAAAAGTATATCGATTAATGAGCGATTTAGGCATTCAATCGATTATCCGTAAAAAGCGTCGTGTGTGGGGAAATCGTATTTCACGTGTATTCGATAATGTCTTAGAACGCAAATTCAAAGAGCGGACAGAAAATGAGGTACTAGTTACGGACATTACGTATTTACCAACCAAAAAATGGATTTCTATACCTGTCAGCTGTTCAAGATTTATATAATAACGAAATCGTCGCATGGAAAATTGGTGAACGAAACGATTTAGAGTTAGTGATGGATACATTGCATGAATTAGCGGCAAAAAGAAATGTATATCGAAGCATCCTCCACTCGGATCAGGGCTTCCAATACACGTCTATAAAGTATCATCAAAGGGTAGAACAGCTCGGCATGATTGGCAGCCATTCTCGCAAAGGAAACTGCCATGACAACGCTTGTATTGAGTCATTCTTCTCGCATTTTAAAAGCGAATGTTTGTATCAGTTACACGACAATTCTGAGGAAGAAATTAGACAAGCCGTTGAGCAATATATCTATTTTTATAACTACCAACGCTTCCAAAAACGACTCAACCACCTGGCACCGATAGAATATCGATACCAGATGGCTGCTTAGTCTTTTTAAAGCTGTCTACTTGACAGGGGTAAGTCCAGATGTTAATTCTACTGTGTCTTTTCGATTCTTGTACTAATAAAATCAACAATTATATGCTTTGCATTTTACTGGAATTATCATTAATCAATTTGCTTTGAAAACTTGTAAGAAAAAGATTCTTCAAATTAAATATAATATAGTATTGTTTTTTAGATTTATTCAATTATTAATGTTTTTGTATTACTTTTTCCAATATATATTTAATATGGATTCACAAACCATATGCTTAAATTAGCATTGTTAAAATTAATAGGACACTGGAGGTATTAAAATGGCTTACGAAATTATGTTTTATCAATTATCAGATGAAGAGTTATATCAGAAAGTTAAAATCGCATTTACAGATATAACCTGTTTTTTTAATAGAGAAGTAGGAGAGCAAGCAATTCATGACAACATGAAGTATAATGCAGATGTAATTGCAACATGGTTATTTGATGAGTCTCCGAATACCAATCAACGTTTACGAATTGAATATGAGCATACTAAACCAATAGGATATGGGGTTTCTTGGAGAGACAAAGAGCGTGTGGATAATATTTCACACAGCTATATCGTTTTAAAGAAATCAAAATTTAAAGAAGATGAAGAAGGGTTCTATATAATTTTCGCAGCACCTTATCTTAAAGCAGGAGGATATGTATCATGAACCTTGAAATGATTTATTATTTTGCATCAGCAGAGTTTATACCGGGGTACTCTTGGGATGAACTTGAAGCAGTTTATATTGATTTTCGAAAAAACAGTAGTGAAGACCGCTTGCAGTTTAAAGAAGAGCTTTTGTATTTAAAAAAGCTATTAGAAGAAAATAAACATGCACAAATTGAACAATGGCTAAAGAAAGAAATGTACTCTACAGATTTAGATAAGATCGAATTAATTCAAAAGTTCATAGAAATTATGTTACCAATTATTGAAAAATACGAATATAATCCAAAAATACCTTATGTGCCTTTCCAAGCATTTAAATATATGCTAGCAACATACATTACTCCTAAAAATGACATTATAGCGTTCAATGTATGGGAAGTGCAGCACGAAGGTGATACATATATTTCACATTTAATGAAAGATGTAGAGTATATTGAAGAAGCATTCAAACAAAACGATGCTTCAAAAATTGGAGAAATATTAAAAATCGCAAATAATGTAGGTGTATATGTTCTAGAATCGCAATATAGAGACGAATTTATTCAACTATTAAAAGAGCGGGTATCATAGAATACCCTAATTTAATTTATATTCGTCAAGTATTCAAAATAGCCCTTTTGAGCTTTTTCAGCAACCTATATGTGTATCAGTTAATGGTTTGTATTGTATTGTTATACCACCTGACTGAATACAACATCCGTTATTGAATGCTACAACTGCCACATAGTTAAAATGACAATATCTAACTCAGTGTACGTTTTCGAGTGATAACGAGTTATATAACCCACTTTGTAAGCGAACCACTGTGTTAACCATGCAATTTTTGCGCTCCTAGGTTTTACAGATGCACTTATTTTAATATGTTGATTGTATTAGTGAAATCAACATATTCCGGAATGTTAATGTTATTATTTATAGTGAAGTTTGACTAAAAGCATCTCACCTCCATAGAACTGTAGAGGTGAGATGCTTTTTATTGAAGGTATTGCTGAAAATTACATTTTTTTAAAAGAAGAGTAAGTATAAATAAATATGGTTTAGAAAGCTATATTTATACTAATGAAAATTTGATTTTGAATAATTTTTTAGGCTGTAGACAAAGTCAAAATTTAAGTTTGTCTACAGCCTTTTTAAAAAATGGTATAACTATCGGGTAATCGGGTAAGTGATAGTAAAATCTAAAATTAATAAATTGAATTTTATTATTAAAATCTATAATAAAGTTTTCTACAATGCACTTTTTTAAGCATACATATTTTCAGCTTTATGGTTTAAATAGAGTGGCATTCTATTAAAGTGAATATGAAGAAATAAAAATGTATTAATGAAATTTTTTTTCATACAATTATAATTATTGAAAATTATTTCTTTTTATATTATTTTAATTTTGAAAGCACTTTTATGTAATGAATGTTTAGATAGGGGGTGTATACATATGAATCTTTTGGATAGAATGCGAGATCAATTTCATTCCTTTACGGAAAAAGAACAAGTTATTGCGAGTTACATCATTCAGAGAACAAGCATACAGAATGAAAATATAACTGTATTGGCAAAAGAATTGAATACTTCACCTGCAACTATAACTCGCTTTTGTAAAAAGGTAGGTTGTAAAAGTTTTATTGAGATGAAGATGGAGTTAGAAAGAGGAGCTGCTATACACAAAAGTTTAAACAATCAACGAACATAAAAATGTATCTTAATTTGTATGGAACTTTGGCTTGGGCATTTTTCATCCGCAAATTTATTGGCATATGGTGTGAAAACAATTGTTGATGAAAGCGTTTTAATCGTCTTAAACAATCATACGAAAAAGTGAGGTTAAGCAAAATGAAAAAAATATTATTCTGCTCAATACTACTTATTTCAATTATTATAGCAGCGGGCTGTAAATCTAAAAGTGAAAGTGAAGCGACAGAATCCTCTGAAGAAGCATCAGTAGAATCCTCCGAAGAATTATCAGGAGATATTGTGATGTGGCATTCATTTACACAAGGACCTAGACTAGAAAGCATACAAAAAACAGCAGATCAATTTATGAAGGATCATCCAAAAGTAAACATAAAAATTGAAACATTTTCATGGAATGATTTTTATACAAAATGGACAACAGGTTTAAACTCAGGAAATGTACCGGACATAAGCACAGCGCTACCTAATCAAGTTATAGAGATGGTAAATTCAGATGCATTAATCCCGCTCAACGATACGATTGACAAAATAGGTAAAGATAAATTCAGTAGCAATGCATTAGATGAAGCAAAAGTGCAAGACAACTACTTTTCAATACCACTGTACTCACATGCACAAGTAATGTGGGTTAGAACTGACTTATTGGAAAAATATAATTTAGAAGTGCCCAAAACTTGGGATCAATTATATGAAGCAAGTAAGAAAATGAAGGAAGACGGAGTTTATGGAGTGTCTGTTCCGATGGGGACGAATGATTTTATGGCGACAAGATTTCTCAACTTTTATGTAAGAAGTGCTGGTGGAAGCTTACTAACGAAAGATTATAAAGCTGATTTAACAAGTAAGATTGCACAGGACGGTATTAAATACTGGATCAAAATGTATGAAGAAATATCCCCGAAAGACTCCTTAAACTTCAATGTTTTACAACAAGCTACGTTATTTTACCAAGGAAAAACAGCATTTGATTTCAACTCAGGTTTCCATATTGGTGGCGTACAAGCTAATAGCCCACAATTGTTAAATTCTATTGAAGCGTATCCTATTCCAAAAGTAAATGAATCTGATCCTGATTACGGGATTGAAACATCCAACGTACCTTTGGTTATTTGGAAAAACTCAAAGCACGCTGATGTTGCGAAGGCATTTTTAGAAAAGCTATTTGAAGAGGGCAACTATCTTGAGTTTTTAGATGCAACACCTGTCGGCATGCTACCAACGATTGATAATATTACAGATAATCCTGCTTATAAAGAAAATGAAATAAGAAAGCAATTTGAACATGCTGAAGAAGTAATTACTAAAGCTGTAAAAGAAGGAACAGCTATTGGCTATGAGAATGGTCCAAGTATTCAAGCGGGTATTATGACGAATCGACATATTATTGAAGAAATGTTCCAAGATATTATTTCAAATGGCACAGATCCGATGGAAGCAGCAAAAAAAGCGGAAATGAAACTCAATGATATATTCGAAACAGTAGCTGTAAATTAGAGGGAAGTATAAGAAGGCGACGACTCAAGTGGGACAAGCAAGGTTAGCAAGAAAGCGACTCTGCTTGCCCACGATCGTCTGCCGATTTCCAATAGACATGTTGGAAAGAAGAATGGAGTTGAATGTTCGTTGGACATAGTAGTCACGCAAAAGTAAAAAGGAGTTTCACTTTTTGCTTTGAAAGAAAGGAGTTACCATGCTAATAAAGAAATTTGATTACGCTCGCTGGCTATTTGTAATGCCAGCAATAATAGTTGTCGGTTTACTATTTGTCTACCCATTTTTATCTAGTATTTATTTCAGCTTTACAACGAAAAATTTATTATCACCGAACTATCAATTTGTCGGTCTTGATAATTATAGAAAAGTATTAGCTGACCCAGATTTTTGGAACTCATTTTTTAATTCATTAAAATGGACTTTCTTTTCTTTAGCCGGTCAAGTTTTAGTTGGCTTTATTTTAGCTCTAGCTATACATAGAATAAAGCGATTTAAATGGTTATACCGAACACTGCTTATTATACCTTGGGCATTTCCAACGATAGTCATCGCCTTTTCTTGGCAATGGATATTAAACGGAGTGTACGGTTATTTGCCAAATCTAATCGTCAAATTAGGATTGATGAATAATCCACCTGCATTTTTTACCGATAGTACGTGGGCGTTTGTTTGTTTAGTAGGAATCAATATTTGGTTTGGTGCACCTTTAATCATGGTGAATGTATTATCGGCATTACAAACCGTGCCTCAAGAACAATTTGAAGCGGCTAGAATTGATGGTGCTTCCTCTTGGCAAGTATTTAGGTTTATCACGTTACCCCATATTCGGGTAGTCATTGGCTTATTAGTCGTATTAAGAACAATATGGATTTTTAACAACTTCGATATTGTGTACTTACTAACAGGAGGGGGACCTTCAAATGCCACAACGACACTCCCTATCTTTGCCTATAACCTTGGTTGGGGAACACAGTTATTAGGACGTTCCTCTGCAGTAACGGTATTGCTATTTTTATTCCTTTTAACAATTTGTTTACTTTATTTCTATATTATTAGGAAATGGGAAAAGGAGTCGAAATAAAATGGTTAAAAATAAAAAAACAATTGTAAGTTCGTTTCTGTCTCATGCTTTGCTAATAATAGCTACTATTCTTGCCGTATTCCCTTTAGTATGGATTTTCCTCTCCTCGGTTAAAGGCAAAGGTGAGTTAACGCAATTCCCAACAAGATTTTTTCCAAAGGACTTTACATTAGAGTATTTTATCCACGTAATTAGAGATTTACATTTTATAGATAATATCAAAAATAGTGTGTTAATCTCCTTAAGTACAACGGTCATTGCTATTATTATTTCCTCAACCGCAGCGTATGGAATAGTGAGATTTTTTCCGAAATTGGGTTCGATTATGTCGAAATTATTAATCACTACCTATATATTCCCACCTATATTATTAGCCATTCCATACTCTTTAGTAATGGCAACCATTGGTCTAAGTAATAGTCTAATTGGTTTAATTATCGTTTATCTATCATTTAGTGTCCCGTATGCGGTATGGCTACTAGTTGGGTTTTTTCAAACGGTACCCATTGGCATAGAAGAGTCTGCCCAGATGGATGGAGCAAATAAATTTACTATATTTTTTAGAGTTGTGTTACCTATCGTAGCTCCTGGGATTGTCGCTACGGCCATTTATACGTTTATCAATGCATGGAATGAATTTTTGTATGCCTTAATCTTAATTAATGATACTAGCAAAATGACCGTTGCAGTTGCTTTAAGATCATTAAACGGTTCGGAAATTTTGGATTGGGGAGATATGATGGCAGCTTCCGTAATTGTTGTGTTGCCTTCCATTATCTTTTTCATTTTTATTCAAAATAAAATTGCAAGTGGGCTTTCGGAAGGTGCCGTTAAATAATTAGAGGGAGGTGTTATTTTAATGTTTAAAGTCGGAACATTTAAAATAATGATTATTGTATTATTTTTCGTTTTTAGTACTTTAGGAAGTGCTCCAGTATATGCGAAAGATAGTTCAAATCCTGCTAAATTAGTTTATCAGACAGATAATTTGGAATTGAAGAACCAAGGCAAAGATATTACGAATGATGTGAAAGACGTATTGGATAGTGAATCTACGACCATTATCATCAAGTTTAAAACCGATAATCAAAATGCATTACAAGCTTTGTTTAGCTCGTCTAATAATAATCCTTATTTTAGAAATAACTATTTTGATATTTTTATGAGACATAACGGAGAGTTAGGAATCGAGGTAAGGGATGCGACGGAACATATCAATTATTTATTTGCTAGACCAGCGTCACTATGGGGGAAGAGTAAGAATAAAACAGCATTAAATGCGATAGCATTCGTTGCAAATGCAGAAGAGAAATCGTATAAGTTATTTGCAAATGGAGATAAGATTTTAGAGGAAAACGTTTCAAACTATAAGTCGTTAACGGACATTTATGGAGTAAATACGTTCTTGATTGGTGGCGTGAATCGTGAAGGAAAACTAGAGTTCGGCTTTGATGGAGAGATTTACACGTTAGCAATATACAATGGTGTACTGACTGACGATGTATTATTACATGAAACGAGCAATGCGCTAAATAAAATGATATTTACATCAGGTGATGCGTCCAAGGCGAATTATTTTAGAATTCCTGCTTTGTATACATTAAATTCAGGGAGGGTCTTAGCAAGTGCAGATGCAAGATATGGGGGGACACATGATTCGAGAAGTAAAATTAATATCGTTACGTCCTATAGTGATGATAATGGTAGAACGTGGACTCCTCCGAAGTTTGCATTGAAATTTGATGATTATGAAGAACAGACAATCGAATGGCCAAGAGATAATGTTCGTAAAAACATACAGATTAGCGGTAGTGCTTCATTTATAGATTCAGCATTAGTGCAAGATAAGCAGACGAATAAGGTTATTTTAATGGCCGATTTTATGCCTGCAGGGATAGGGAACCATAATGCATTAAAAAATGACTCTGGTTATAAAGAAATAAATGGGGCGTATTATTTGAAGTTAAGGAAATCTAATGAATCTACCTATCATTACTCAATTAGAGAAAATGGAGTCATTTTTAATGATACGGTCAATCAGCCTACAGAATATAAAGTTGATGGCTATTACAATTTAATGAAAAATGATGATTATTTATATGTACCACAATATTCAGTGAGGTTTGATAACGACAGGCTAATCGAATATCAAAATGGAAAAAATGTCAAAATGAATATTTTTTATAAGGATTCACTCTTTAAAATCACCCCGACCAATTATTTAGGTTTTACTATAAGCGATGATTTGGGAGAAACTTGGGGCGCTCCTAAATTACTACCACCATTTAATGGTCTAAACAAAAATGCCACATATTTGAGTCCTGGACAAGGTATCGTGCTTAGTAATATGAACCGAATAATTTTTGCCACATATACAAATGGGCAGATGGTGTATTTAATTAGTGATGATCATGGTAACTCGTGGTCGCATCGCACGGCATCATTACCTTTTGCCAATGCTACAGCAGAGGCGCAAATGGTAGAGCTAAGCCCAGGGGTTATTCAAACATATTTAAGAACTTCAACAGGGAAAATCGGCTATATGACAAGTACCGATCATGGTGATACATGGAGCGCAGTGCAATATCTTGAGCATGTTCAAAATCCTTTTTATGGTACGCAACTATCGATTATAAAATACTCTCAAAAGGTAAACGGTCACGATATTTTATTGATGAGTACCCCAAATTCAAAAAATGGTAGAAGAAGCGGTCAAATTTGGGTGGGTATTGTAAATGAAACAAATCATTCTGCAAATTGGCAAAAGAAATACGATGTTGATTTTAGCAACTATGGATATTCGTATTCCGCAATAACGGAATTACCGAATCAAGACATTGGGCTTCTATATGAGAAATATGATTCTTGGTCGCGCAATGAGCTGCATTTAAAGAACGTTTTAAAGTTTGAAATATTAACACTGGAAGATATATATCAATAACGATTAGGAGGGAATACTCGTGGTGAATTATGCAATAGTGGGTACTGGATATTTTGGTGCGGAATTAGGAAGGTCCATTCTAAAAAACAAGGATGCTAACATTGTTGCCATTTATGATCCTGAGAATGCTAAAGAGGTAAGTGTAGAGTTAAAGGCAGAGGTTTCAACCTCCTTGGATGACTTAGTAACAAGAGAAGATGTGGATTGTGTTGTTGTAGCTTCGCCAAATTATTTGCATAAGGAGCCGGTTGTGAAGGCTGCTCAAAATGGCAAACATGTATTTTGTGAAAAACCTATCGCTTTATGCTATGAAGATTGTAAAGACATGGTGGAAGCTTGTAAAAAGAATAACGTGATATTTTTTGCTGGTCATATTATGAATTTCTTCAATGGTGTGCAGTATGCAAAGAAACTAATCAATGATGGAGAAATCGGGGATATTTTGTTTTGTCATGCGGCAAGAAATGGTTGGGAAGAAAAGCAGCCGGAAGTGTCTTGGAAAAAAATAAGAGAGAAATCAGGCGGGCATTTATATCATCATATTCACGAATTAGATTGTATTCAATTTATTATGGGGGGGCTCCCTCAAAAAGCAACAATGATTGGCGGAAACGTTGCTCATAGAGGTGAGCAATTTGGAAATGAAGATGATATGATTTTTGTCAATTTAGAATTTGAGAATAAAAAGTTTGCGCTACTAGAATGGGGTTCAGCATTTCGATATGGCGAACATTATGTTTTAATCCAAGGAACAAAGGGATACATAAAATTGGATATGTACAATGTAAAAGGAACGTTAAAGGTGGATGGCAAAGAGAAGCATTTTCTTATCCATGAAACACAAGAAGAAGATGACGATCGGACAAGAATTTATAATAGTTCCGAAATGGATGGTGCTATCCAATATGGGAAACCAGGGAAAAGAACGCCTTTATGGTTATCTTCTGTAATAGATAAAGAAATGAAGTACTTGCATCAAGTGCTACAAGGAGCGGAAGTGAGCGAGGAGTTTCAAAAACTTCTAAACGGACAAGCCGCCTTAGAAGCCATTGCAACAGCGGATGCTTGTACACTTTCAATCATCGAAGATCGAAAAGTAGGCCTTTCGGAAATTGTAAAGTAGACAGAAAGCCTGTAATGTCCAGCACAGGCTTTTAGTGAAATACTTGGCAGGTGTTTTTGGAAATAGAATTAACAAGGGAAAGGATGTGGAAGTTTCCTATGACTATGAAGAAGAGAAAAATTGCTACAAAGTATTTGCTCGCATGCTTCATTATTTTTTATGTCATAAAAAGGATTATTAAAGTAGGGAGACAATAGAAGATGCATTAAAAAGACCCTTCTATTATCTGAACAAGTACTTTCCCTATACATGTGTCAGCTTGAAGATATTGAGGGATTTCGTTTAAATGACTACGACTATGGGGATGAGTTATTGCTAACAGGAATCAGTTTTCATCCAGATGGCTTTGACAAAATTACAATCGAAAGTTTAGATTCTGAATTAAAAGGCATTGAAGAAATTTCATCTACTACAAATTTTAGCTTCCACATCAACAATAAAGATTATTTCTTTATAGAAGCGAATCGTTTAGTTTTTGAGGGCAAGGTTTTTAAAGATTTAATTGCTCCAGAAAATAAGCTGAAATGGGAAGATGAAAGTTAATGGTCTATAGGAAGATGCGATTGTACGCTGTATTGTAAGAAGCGCATTAGAGGCCTTCCTTAATTAAATAAAAAACTTTCAAACTCTCAAGCCAATTGCTTGGGAGTTTTTTGTTTACTTTCTAGCATAGTTCCAACACGAACTTCGTACACTATAACTAAAGGGTGGTGGATATGGGTGAAGCGCTGGCTTGCACTAGGAGTAATTATGCTAATGAGTATAGTGGTCGTGGCATATGAAACGAATGCTTCGGACCGCAACTTCTTCTTACCTGACCCAATTGGTGGCACGAAAATTGTCATTGATGCGGGACATGGTGGTCAGGATGGAGGTGCTTCAAAGGGCGAAGTAATTGAAAAGGACATTACACTTGCAATTGCTCAGCACGTGGAGAAGCAATTAAAGAAGAAGGGCGCAACAGTCGTGATGACGCGTACACAGGATGGAGATGTTATTGATGAACACGCGCCATCAGAAAAATTTGGCACACTAAGGGAACGTAAAAAGCAAGATATCTTTTTAAGGAAGGATATTGTTGCAAAAGAACAGCCGAATATTTTTATTACGATTCATGCCAATGCAATTCCAGAGACAAAATGGCGTGGAGCACAGGTGTTTTATCATAAAGACGGACATGCTGATGGGGAATTGCTAGCCAATAGCATTCAGCAATCGATTCGTACGAAATTACAAAATACAGATCGTGAAGCGTTGGCAATTAAACAAATCTACTTGCTGAAAAAAGCGGAAGTACCTGCCGCATTAGTTGAGACTGGATTTATCAGTAATGATGAGGAACGTGCGCTATTAGTCGATAAAAAATATCAAGAAAAAATGGCGGATGCTATCGTTGAAGGTATTGAAGACTACTTACTTGGGAAAATTGAATAGAGCAACAGCTACTATGTAAATCAAAGCATTATGATATACTAACATTGACAGAAAATAAGGGGAGTGTTCGTCGTGATAACAGAACAACAAGTACGAGAAATACTGGGACAACTACAAGATCCATTTTTACATAAATCATTAGCAGAAACTGACGGTATTACAAATGTGGCAATTAAAGAAGAAAAAAACCATGTCAGTGTAAAAATTGCGATTGCTAAAACAAATACACCGGAGCAAATGCAACTTCAAATGAAGATTGTAGATGTATTAAAAGAAGCGGGAGCTAACACGGTAGGTATTCGCTTTGAAGAATTATCAGCAGAAAAATTACAAAGTTTCCGTGGTACAGCAACAGAAGCTGAAGCGCAAGATATTTTATCACCACTAAGTACAGTACAAGTGATTTCAATTGCTTCCGGGAAAGGTGGCGTAGGGAAATCTACAGTATCTGTTAACTTAGCGGTAGCGCTAGCCCGTCTAGGAAAAAAAGTAGGTTTAATTGATGCTGATATTTATGGATTCAGTGTACCTGACATGATGGGTGTTACAGATATGCCAAAGGTAGTAGATAATCGTATTTTCCCAGTTGACCGTTTTGGTGTAAAAGTGATCTCAATGGGATTCTTCGTTGAAAATAATGCACCAATCGTTTGGCGTGGGCCAATGCTAGGTAAAGTATTAGATCAATTCTTCCGCGATGTAGAATGGGGCGAGCTGGACTATCTTCTATTAGACTTACCACCAGGTACAGGTGATGTAGCTTTAGACATTCATCAAATGTTACCTTCTTCAAAAGAAATTGTTGTAACTACGCCTCACCCAACAGCAGCATTTGTTGCCGCTCGTGCAGGGGCAATGGCTCTACAAACTGACCATGAAATTCTAGGTGTTATTGAAAATATGGCATGGTTTGAGTCGAAATCAGGGGAACGTGAATTTGTATTTGGTCAAGGTGGCGGTGCAAAGTTAACAGAAGAGCTACGTACAGAGCTACTTGGACAAATTCCACTTGGTCAGCCAGATTGGACGGATGAGGAATTTGCGCCTTCCGTGTATGCAGAAAAGCATCCAACAGGACAAACGTATATCAATATTGCGACGAAAATCATTCAAAAATTAAATAAATAAACAAAAGATTTCCTCAAATTGCTGAGGAAATCTTTTTTGTTTTGTGAAGTTATTGGCCGCTCTGCTTTTTTTCTTTATCTGAGCTGCCGCCACCGTCAGCGCTAGCCTCTTTTTTGTTGCCGCTCTCAGATGAAGCACTCTCACCACTTTTTTTGATAAGCTCCAGCCATTTCGCCTGCATTAGTGGACTTTCAATCGTTTCCTTGACGACTTCCTCCATTTGCTTGCGCAGAGTAGAGGATTTTAAAATCGTCTCCATTTGCTTTTGCATATCAGGCTGACCAAAGAATGATTCCAAATCCTTTTGGTAAGTAGGATCTTTCATGAGTTCCTTCATAATATCCTGTTGCTGCTTTTGCATACTTTTGGCTACAGTTTCTTTAAATTTTGGATCTTCAAAAGTCTTTTTCCAAAAATCCTCAGCTTCTTTAGAAAGCAGTGTTTCCTCTGTCGCCTTTTTTACTTCGTCATGTTCTAATATCAATAATTCACGAAAACTCGGCTCCTCTAAAAGCTGTCGCAACGCCTTTTTACCATCCTCTGTTTGTAGAGAGTCAATCATAATTTTTTTTATCTCATCATAAGACATGGTAGAGGTTTTATCTTGTGAACAGGCAGCAAGAAAAAGCGTTAAAATCAGTAATAAAGTCAATTTTCGCATGTAACATCAGCCCTTTCTATAGATAGACTCTTTCAATTATTGTTCACATTTATGATGACTTTATGTATTGCTTGCGAAGAGAAATAGCTTTTTTAACAATGCATTGTTAAAATGATTACAGATATATGAAGAAATTGGGGGACTTTGAGTTGTGACGATACGAAATTGGGCAAAGTTTTTCTTCTTTGCAATGCTCGTTGGTGGCGTAGTCAACGGAATTTTTAGTTTATTTATTCGATGGAGCTTCTTTCAACCATATGTAGCAAATGGTCAATGGGGTGAATTTTTCGCAGGGCTTTTATGGATGGTATTCCTAGGGTTTACAATGAGTGTTATTGCACAAGCAGGGTTTTTCGCCTATCTAACACTGCATCAAGTAGGTGTTAACATTTTTAGAACGCTAACGCTATGGAATTGGGTACAGCTATTATTGATTGCTGTTACCATCTTTGATATTGTGTTCTTCCGTTTTGTACCGGGTGTTAAAGATGGACAAAGCTGGGTATTCTATTTGGGACTTCTAATCGTTTTAATTTTTGCATCAGTAGCAACAGCCATGCAAAAAGTGAAAATGACTGGAAAAAAACATGTTTTAGTGTCCGCATTATTTTTTATGATTGTTATTACAACATTAGAGTGGACAATCGCATTAATGGGACGTGATGAAAATATTAACGAATATGTTGCCTTATTATTATTCCCATTACTAGCTGTAAATGCATATCAATTATTAGTATTACCAAAATACAATGCAAAATCCGACGAAGATCGCCGAAAATTAGAAGAGCGTCGAAAAGCGCGCCTTAATCAAGCAAAAAATGCATAATGAATAAAAAAATGAGTAGCCTCAAAGATAGATGAGGCTACTTTTTTTATGGAGTTTTTTTAGATTGAACTGAGTAACCGAATATATTTTCTTCAATAGACATAAATTTATTTTGCTGCAATAAAGTATTTAATGCTTTAAAAGAAACATTACTATCTTGATGCAATGAAGTAAATAAGAAATCTCCTTTCTGTAATTGAGGCGTTTTTTCTCCTTGCCAAATGAGGGACGGCGACAGAATGTTTACTTGTTTTTGAAATAAGCTCTTTTGCAATTCCTGAGAATATTGATGATTTCTTGTGGCAAACCAAAGCGGTGTTGCCTTTAAATATTTTTCATAAGTTTCAACATCCTTTTGTATTAAGGCAATATCTATTGGTTTTTCTACTGCATCTTCAGGACCTAATAATCCTGTAGGTAGTTTCCTCTCTTGTATCACTTTAATATGCTCTGGTGAGCGTTCAATCCATGCAGCATCTAAAAGTAGAAGCGGATAAGGTGCTTTTACGTTTTTTAACCAATCTAACAACGCGTCATCAGAAAAAGAAATTTCGACAATAAGAGAAGTACCATAATGTCCTTTTGTTACAACAGTTGGTGCATTAGCGATATTAAATACAGATATCATCGTAGAATTTAGCGGTTTGATAAAGATAAATAATATTACTATTAAACCTAGTGATATCAACGTTTTACGTATCATAATAAAGACCCCATTTCTATATTTTTAAAACGACAAAATAACCTCTTTAAAAAAACTTATGATTTTATGTTGACTTTCATGATTAATCGATGTTATTATGTATAAGTCGCCAAGAGATGACGCGACAAACGAAACAAAATGAACCTTGAAAACTGAACAAGCAAAACGTAATCAATATAGTTTTTATTAGCTAACTTCGTTAGTGAACGAAACAAAATTTTGGACATCAAAATTGATGCCAGCAAAACAATTTGAGCTAATCAAATTTCTTTTATGGAGAGTTTGATCCTGGCTCAGGACGAACGCTGGCGGCG
>NZ_PYWM01000070.1 GCF_003049665.1 Lysinibacillus mangiferihumi
TAGTCGCAATAACCTTAACAGAAATGGATTCTTTTTTCATCTTTTAAGTGAAAAAGAGAATCCCACAGAAAAGCTGACAAATAAGCTTTTCCGTGGGATTTTGTATATGTTGATGAATAATCTAGGTTATACTTTCCTCATCGATGATGATGTTGAAGTTGGTTATGTTTTTCTTTCTATCAAGGAAAGAATGAAAATCTTAAGTTATAAATAATGCCTACCTTTTCTTATAAAACATACAAAAAATATAGATTCTCAATCTTAAACGAACAGAATAAAGCATAATTTTTATTTGTTATAATGTAAGTAATATATACAAAAGAAGTAATAATGTGGATTAACCAGAACTGGTTTTACATAGTCACAGTTATTCGTTCCATTTTTAAGCTAGAGAAAGTAGGGGATGTATATGTATGAAAGGCTTTCAGCAGATGAAGAGAGAAACGATTATCGGTACTAACTGCAGAACAACGGAATTATTTAGAGAACGAAATGAAACGTAGTAGAAAGACTGTGTATGAACGTTTCATGAGAGATGAAAAAATAACAGCACTTAAATCAGTATATATAACACTTGAGGATAATGAGAGAAATGTAATAGACTGGATAGATCACCAGCTGCAGCGTGTATAAAATCTTGCATAATGATTTTACCTTTTCTTTTTTTGAAAAGGTTTATTTTTCCAATAAGATCTTCAATTGCGATATAATTTAATCATCAATTGTTATAGGAGATGAAAGAAATGAGCATATATATTCAATTATTAACCGAGGATGTAGTAAATCAGAAATTGCTAAATGAAATTCTGGAACTATGGAATGAAAATGCCATAGAAACGGCAGATTGTGCATTAGAGGAAAGTGAAAGAAAGGGTATTGAAGAACAGCTAGAACATTATATTCAATCAGAATATGGAGCCGTTTATATAGCAACTAATGACAACAATGAAATGATTGGTTTTGGAATGGCTTCGATTAAAAAGGATTTTATATACGATATGAATTATGGTCAAATAGACGAAGTTTATGTAGTACCAGAATATAGAAGACAGAAGGTTGCTAAACGTCTAGTAGATGATTTAGTGAATTGGTTTAACGACGAACACGATACTTCTATAGTAAATGTTTATGTAGATTTAGAAAATGACTTAGCACTTAACTTTTGGGAAGGCATTGGTTTAGAAAAGGAATTTTTTATGCTATCAAATAATTAAAAAAGGCATCTTAAAATAGGCGTATTCTACATAGTTGAGTTCACAGCGTTTTTCAGCTAGATATAACTGATTTATGATGATTTTGGCCCAGGGAATTATATTGGTCGTTGTTCTTGTAATCGAAGGCTGCGGTATATGTTTACAGTAGAACATCAGAAAACGCATAAAAAACTTCAATATGGTAAGGATCATTTAAGCATATTTTTAAATATAGAAGTGAAAGACGTAAATGGAATAATAAAAGAATTAGATGACATTGATTATGAACTAGATGAACTCTTGTGGAAAACAAAGAATAATGAGTACTACCACGAATACTATGAGAGAATCCCTGATAAAACAGTAGTTTCTGAAAGCATTAAAAAGCATATTGAATTAAATCTTCCGTTTTTAGACCCACAAATTAATCGATTGAATAAATATTTTGAAAAACAAATGGAAGCATTAGAGGAAGAAAAACGTAAAATTCAGCGTGAGGTTGAACTCGAAAAACGTAAGGCAGAAAGAAGACGAATTGAAGAACTACTTAAAAGAAGAAGAGAATTGAGGCTACTTTAGAAGCTGGCAGAAAGGCTCAACAAGAAACTGAATTTAAAAGACAACAACAGGAAAATGAACGTATAGAAAAATTGTCACAAGAGCAACGGGTGAGAGACGCTAACTAATTGAGTCAGTAAAAGCACAGTTCGGCTATCATGCTACCTTCGATGAAGTAGCCTATTCACATGTATTGAACGGTCTACATAGTGCCGTAGCGATTAGCCGTATTATGGCCAATGATTTTGGGTTTGATAAATGTCTGTCTGTAGGCACAATTCACAGGCCGTTCATATATTTTGATGTATTACTGGCTTTGAAGAAACAAGTGGATAAAGGAAATTTAATTAGGGATGAATCATCAAACATAGTGGATTGTATTTTCTATGTGAATCCTTACCATGAGGAAGATAGAAGGAATGAAACTGAGGAATTGGAACAACAAACGTTATCTCTGTTTTAAATGAAGTGTAATGGAGGGCATCACAGATTGTAACTTGATACACTTTATTAACCAAATTGGTGAGAATTATAGATGAAGTTAGTTAATTGGCAATTTGCCCTTGTTATAAGCGTTATTTTGCAATATAAGCAAATATAAAAAAGCCCAGTTTCTCGCATTAAAATTGAGAAATTGGGCTTTTATCGTTCCTCCAGAAAAGCGCCCGTTTGTTGAATAGCGAGATAGTGATTACTTCTTTTTACTTATGACACTAAAGCACCCATTAGTTTAATAAAGGGGAAAACAATGAAGCCTCTGGTTCGGTAAATTAAAAGAAACTGAAATCTGGATCTGTTACTTCTTTTTTTAATATTGCTGCTTCCATTGCAGAAATATGCCCCATTTTTACTAATTCATTAATTGATTTGAACATAATTTTATTATTTTTTTTTTCAAACTTCAGCCGATCTTTTTTCCTCTCTAACCACTCATTGGAAGTACGATATTTTATAACTACTTTTTCAACAAATTGATTAAATTTCTCCTGTGCTTCAGACCGTGTATGTACTGAAAACAGTATCATATTAAACGGCCACTCGGGATTTCTTCTGTGTGAGGAATCAAAGAAAAGAATTTCCTCCTCCTCCGAATAATCTCCAAATTGGATATCCCACTTTCCCTGGTCATTCTTATAACCTATGGCCTCGATTTCCTCTTCATATTCTTCAGCGTAATAGTGAATATGCCAATGTCTGTGTTTTAAATGTTCCTGTATTTCTTCGGCATACGGTTCAAACGACGTCTTCACATCGACTAATTCCATTCCTTGAGAAAGGTCGTTGCTTTGAATTGGAATAGGTTTAGGAAGTTCTTCATTATCATATAAGAATCCCGCTAAAGAGTAAGCTAAATCCTTTTCTGCATTTTTTATCGCAATAATTTTGGTTTCTCCCCAGCACAAAGGAAAATCCCACCCGCTCTCAGGAAAAAGCGTGGGGAAATAAACATCATATCTTTCTTCATCATTCTGTTGTATAAATGCTGGGTAAACTAATTCTTCAAAATTCAACATATTTGCACATCCTTTAATCAAAACGTCTCCTTATAATAAACTATTTTACGATAATTGCAATCTAACCACTTTCAACTAAACTGCTTCATTAAGTTGAAGAAAAAATGCATCTAGAGCGCGTCGTTTGGGGACCTTTCATAAAAGAATATTATTCAATAATATGGCCCGATTGCGGAACAAGAATAATCCTGTATATCAACCTCTGTTCCAAAACTCGTCCTTTTCTGAACACGCTAACTTTGGATTAGAAAAGGGAGTTTTATAATGTCTTGTATGTAATAAAACCCTGTTCAATATTCTATGTTCAATAACCTACTCGTTTTCATCTTATGTTACAATTAAATCAGAGTAAAAATGAGAAAGAGTGATAATTGGTGTTAATTGGATATGCGCGTGTGTCGACAGGATTGCAAAATTTGGATTTACAAACAGATGCGTTAACGCAACATGGCTGTACAAAAATTTTTCACGATAAAATGAGTGGAGCAAAAAAACAAAGACCAGGTTTAGAGGAAGCACTTCAGTATGTACGTGAAGGCGATACAATTGTCGTTTGGCGATTGGACCGGTTAGGACGCAACATGCAAGACTTGATTCAAATTGTGAACAATTTAAATGAACGTGGAGTAGGCTTTCATAGTCTTCAAGAAAATCTAACAATGGACAAAAGTAATGCAACAGGACAATTAATGTTTCATTTGTTCGCAGCGTTTGCGGAATTTGAACGTAATCTTATTGAAGAACGCTCGGCTGCTGGACGAGCAGCTGCAAAAGCTCGTGGGCGACTTGGTGGGCGCCCAGAGAAGTATGGACCAAAAGATATTGAAATGATGAAAGCTTTAATTGAAAGTGGGACACCGATTAAAGATGTTGCGGAAAAATGGGGTGTATCTCGCACGACGATTTATCGCTATTTAGAAAAACAGTAAATCAGAAGGGGTGCTGTCTATGCAAAATGAATATTTTCTTAATAGGCTTTGAATCTAATGTTGAACAAAAGGCATATTGCTAATGGTGAATATATATTGAAAAAAAAATCATTTATTCACCTTTTATAATTAAGAATAAATGATAAAAGTAAAAACAATTCATCTGGTATAAAAAGAGGTAAAAACAATGTCCATAGAAAAACTGCACCTCCAATTTGTTAGATTTTGTCTAACAATTGGGGTGCAGTTCATATTTTACTTAAGGTTTATAGGTTTGATTAAACATATTAGTAATATTATACGCTACAATTGCTCCAGCTGATTGTGCATCTGCAGCATGATTATTAGCAAGATCTATATACTTTTGCACGAAACCTGTACTTATGTCTGCTTTTTCTATTTTTTCGTAGTTGTATTTATCATATATTGCAATATTCACTGACCAGTTACCATTTTTTTCTTTAACAGCTGCCCAACTCTAAGTTACTTTTCCGTATGTTAAATAAAAATCTAATCCGACATTACCCACAGTAGTAGCAATACTACTTTGATAACCAACTGATTTTTCTCCCTTAGAATTTGCCTTTTTAATGGCTTCAGCCATTGGTTGTGAAATTGTAGTGTACATTTTTGTTAAACTAAGAGCATTTGCATGTGATGAACCAACATTATTAAGGCGATGTGATGGTTTATCTTGTAAAGAATGGTTCAAATAATTTCCTGCAGTAGGGAGTTTAATTGTCCCAGCAGCTACAGCCATAGCTTTAAATTCAGTTCTATACCAAGTTTTAGATTTTAAAGCCATAGTAGCAATAGTATTATCATCACTTAAAACAGGTTGTTCAGGGGAACTATTTGATTGTTGTTTTTGTAAATCTTCAAAAACATTTTGTGCTTCTTCCTCACTTAATTCTGCAGCTAATGTTAACTTTGGAAAAACTAAAATACTCAGTAAGCCAAGAAATGTTGCTGATTTGGTATATTGATTAAAAATAACATTTCCTTCCTTTTTAACAATATACCATATTCTACTATAAAATGTTATTTATTCTTTTTGAAATCTTCCACATTAGTTAATTCTACATCTTTTGATATTTCATATTCTTCCCTTTTTTTCTGGAAATCATTTTTATTAAAAGGCCCCTCTGATACTCCAGTTTCAATATTTAAAATCCAAAAATAAAATTCATTTTCTGATTCTAAAACTTTTTGTTTTGCAATAATATATTTTTCATTCCACCCTGCAGCAACTACTCTAGCTGGAATAACATTAGGTCCCCATCCTATTTCAGTTTTAGGTGCAATAGTAATTTCATCTGCAGATGTCCTTAAAATAGAGTAATTACCAGGTAAATCAATATCATAATCTGCTAAACCAGCACATCCACTAACAATTATTGAAGTTAAACATACTATAATTATCATTTTTTTTAACATACTTTATCCTCCTTTAAAATTAACCTTCTACATCTTTCATTATCTCATTTATCAACAAGTCTGTTGATTAACCAGTTTTTACCATTAAAGCCTAATAAAAAAGAGAGATTCCATGTAAAATGTAAGTTACCACACAAACAATTACGAGGAGGAATCTCTCATGGCTAAGAATACCACGATTTTCA
>NZ_PYWM01000071.1 GCF_003049665.1 Lysinibacillus mangiferihumi
AAGGGCTACTTAAAAAAGGTGCTCATTTACTTATATATCTTCATATAACGGTGAAAATGGATAGGCTTTCGTACCAATGCGCACCAGTTGGTGAACGCTCGAACTAAGGTTGCCGGCATTTTCATTCTATTGAATAGGAGGATAAGTCAATGCACGAACGACAGAAACATTTTTATGTAGGAGTAGACTTACATAAGCAACACCATGTAGCTGTTATTATTAATTGTTGGCAGGAGAAGTTAGATGAAATAAAGTTTGAAAATAAACCTTCCGCTTTTTCAACGATTTTACTAGATATTTATAAACATATTAAAGATGGGTTGACACCAATTTTTGGTTTAGAAGATGTTGGGGGCTATGGAAGGGCATTGGCACAGTTTTTAACCGACCATGGACAGGTTGTAAAAGAAGTAAATCCAGCACTTTCATATGCTGAACGAAAAAGTCATATGACGACACAAAAAAGTGACAGTTGGGATGCAGAATGTGTAGCCAGAATTTTGGTGAACAAACTAGACCAGTTACCAGACGCTAAACCGCAGGATTTGTTTTGGTCGATACAACAACTGGTCACTAGAAGAAATGCATTAGTAAAGGCACAAGGTGCTTTAAAAAACCAACTACATATTCAATTAAGCCACCACTATCCAAGCTATAAGAAGTTTTTCTCAGAGGTTGATGGAAAAACAGCATTGGCATTTTGGGAACGATATCCGTCTCCACATTGTTTAGAGGGTGCAAGTGTTAAGCAATTGACCACTTTTTTATTAGAAGCCAGTCACAATACATGTTCGGTGAAAAAAGCGAGTGAAATTTTAAAGCTGTTTAAAGAGGATGGAAACACAATAAAAGAACACCAAGAAATACGAGATTTTCTAGTGAGAAGCATCGTTCGAGACATTTTGTTTAAAAAGCAGGAAATACGCTATGTAGAACGAGAATTAAAAGGGTTAATGAATTTACTAGACTTTCAACTAGACTCTATGCCAGGCATTGAACTCGTAACGGCTTCTGCATTAATTGCAGAAATAGGTGATGTACGCCGTTTTCCAAATGCCAACAAATTAGCACGATTTGCGGGGATTGCGCCAGTTTACTTTGGCTCTGGCGGGAAAGGCAAGGAACAAAAAAGCAAACAGGGAAATCGGGCGCTACACGCTATATTTTACAACCTAGCTGTGCAACAAGTGCAAGTAGCAAAAGGAAGTAAGTTACCAAGAAACCCGGTATTTCATGCTTACTATCAAAGGAAACTTAAAGAAGGTAAAACAAAGGGACAAGCGTTGGTTTGCATCATGAGAAGGCTTGTGAACATTGTATATGGAATGATGAAGCATAAAACAGCCTATGAATTACCGATAATAAAAGTAGAAAAAGTAGTTTAATAAGGTTTTAGATAGGGTGTTTTTTTTAGCAGATTTTAAGATTACAACATAGGGTACAGATAAAAATGTTAAGGTAGCCAGTGAGACTTATGATTACAGAAAAGTCAATAAACAAACTAATAGTATGGGAGAAACAATTGCTACAGGCAACAGGTTAGACAATTTAAGAAAGAATGGGGACAATTGGGGGTACCTGTTAAAGTAGACAAAAAGGAAAAGATACTTAAAGGTGGATATGAAGCGGCTTTTGATTATGGAAATGGACAAATTTTTATCAAAAAAAATCCTACTGTCGTTAATCTATACCATGAAGGTTATCACGCTGAACAATGGTTAGATATTGGAAAAGATGCTTATATGAAGTTGAGTCGCTTAGATAGAGAAGAATATGTATTTGAACAAATTATGAAGAATAAGCATCTATTTGATAAAGATTCGTTAGATCATTCATTAGAATATATTGAGAGATTAAGAATGAATTTGAAATAAAAGGAAATGGTGATGATATGTCTTTAGATGAATATAAAAAAATGACTGATGAAGAGTTTAAGAGTTTAACTGATGAAGAATTTGAAGAATATTTAAAATTGAAGAAAGAAGATTTTCCAAGACATTATCGCAAACTAGGAGAAATTACAGTTGATACAGTGTTAACACCAGAGGAAGCAATAGAAATTGCAAAAAAATATCATCAAGAAAAAGAATTGGATGGGGTAGTTAATGAACAGATAGAAGATTTGTTTTTTGATGAAGCCTATACATTTAAAGTAGATATAATAAATAGGGATAATGATGACATCCGTCCAGCGTGGAGAGTAACAGTAGATTTGCCTCCAAATCCATTTTTGTTTGAAGATTATACTTTAATTGTATCGGACAGAGATGAAGCAGTAATGGGGATGTTAGATGTTAATGGCCATCCTGTATCAGATGGTAATGAATTTACTGATGAAGATATAGAGTATATTATGAGTGATGAAGACACAGAAAATTATAACGAATAATTTTAAATAGGTTTGAAGTGCTATTTTGCTAGATTTTGAGGTCAGTGAAATAAGTGTTTGAAAGAACAAGACAACCAAGTTACTATTTAAAGGTTTGAAATAAACTCCACAGTTAGAAGTTTTTTAGTGGAATGGGTGACGAATGAACTCATCATTCACCAAAAACATACTTATCCTATGTAATACCTGTATAAAGATGTAGAAATTCCGTTTGTGTGCACAAAAATACTTGAACAGGTTGATTATGGTAAGGTACTACCATGATTGACTTGTTTTTTTGTTAAAAATCTTTCGCAACTGTAAAATTTGCCGCCCCTATCGGTAGGATGAAGGGCTAATTCCAAAACTTCAATGTGACTTAACCCGACCGCTATGGTGTAGAGATTAGCATATCTATTATCTCCGCGACAATTAGGCATATGATGTGAAAGTTTATTGTGTACTCTAGGTATGGAAAAGCAGGAGGGAAGATATTAGAGGTCAAGAAGGATCAAGTGCGCCTCCAGCTTTCTTTTCCGATGCATCGCGAAGAAACAGCAATCGCTCGTCACAGTGTTCGAAAGGGCGGCGACGCTAACCCAAAAACAGCTGATCCCAAAACGGCTTACTGGGGCACACCACGTGGTAAAGACATCAAGCTCGACCCACAATCGGTGACATTTACCGCGAAGGAAGGAGCCGTTTTCCTCAGGCTTCTTCAAGAAAGTGGGATTGAGGTGCACAGTAAGCATCCGCTTACCCTTAAAGCCAATGACAATATCACCTTTGCAGGCAAAAGCATCTCTATGAGCGCAGGCGAATCCCTACGCTTTACGTGTGGATCAAGTAGCCTTGTTCTTGATGGGATTACAGATATACAAGGACAAGTAGTTGAAATGGAAGGTTCTATTAAAGCGCCTGTTTCTGTGTCCAGTGCAGCGGAAGATAATTATGATGATGACAACTTAGAACAAGGCCTAGACGTCATGGGCATGATTCCCCTCACAGGGGGTGGTGCTTAATGGCGAAGAAAGGGAAAGGTGGTAAAGGCAAGAGCAAAGGCTTATTCGGTGCAATCGGCAGTGCACTAGGTAGTATCCCTGTTGTCGGCAAGGTCAAAAATGCGGCAAAGTCAGCCAAAAAGAAAATCAAAAAAGCGAAAAATAAAATAAAGAAAACTATAAAAAAGGCAAAGAAAAAGCTCAAGAAAAAGATTGGTAAGGTTTTTACAAAAGCCAGGAAAATCAAAAATAATCTATCCAAGAGTAAAATCGTTAAAAAGTTCAAGCAAGTTGCGAAGAAAGCTGTGCTCGTGGTCAAGCAGGTGCAAAAGAAAGCGCAAACCGTTGTCAAACAGGCGAAGGTAGTCGTGCAGAAGGCTAAAGAGACGGTGAAGAAAACCGTCATAGCAGCCAAGAATCCGCTAGGGAAGTCTCTGAATAGCTTTAAGGAAATCGGCAAAGATTTTGCAGATGGTCTAAACAACAGGAAAAACAAAGCATTGGATTCCCCGTATGATTTTGCGAATTATTTAACAGTTGGCGCACTAGATGGTATCTGGTCAGGAGCGAAAAGTAGAGCAGATAAGATGTTCAATTCACCTTCTGACTTTCTGAATTACGCAACTTTTGGCTTAACGGACATGGTGAAAGGGGCAGTTAACCCAAAAGATCCTCTCTCCAAGGAACATTGGCTAGATAGCTTAGGGGTTGCAACAACCGTTGCAGGCCTAAAAGGAGTATCTTCCAAAAAAACGACGGGTGGCGAGAGCGGTAAGTCAACGAACAATTCTCCTAACGATACGAATACTAAGGGTACGGTTAATGGTGTACCTAAACATAACTATTCTGCTAACAGCAAAAATCATTTGATACAACCTGAAGGTGTTAATAAAACGGGCGTAAGTGGCGGTCATAATGAAAAGGAATTTTTCAACTATTTGGATGCCAATGGAATTCCATATAAAGTGGAGAAAAAGGAACCACATCCTTCTGTCCCGGGTGTACACGATGTGTACTACAAGATAGGAAAACAAGAACGTGGTGTATATACAAGTGAATTTAAAGCATCAACTCATAAAAAGACAGTTTACGATGAAAATGTGTTTACTGATGAACAAATGTATAAATATTGTCAAGAGGCAATGGATAACGGTACTGAATATTTAACTAGAGGTGGGCAACAGGTAATACAAGGCACATCAAATGGATTAAAATTTGAAGGATGGAAAAATCCAACTACAGGAGAAATAGAAAGTGTATACCCAGTATTAGAATGGAAAAATTATGGTAATTAGGAGGGGTTTCATGTTAATAGACAAACAGCCAGTCATCCAAGATTTTTTTTCTTTTTTGAAGAGTGATTTACTCAATGTACTAGAGTGTTTATCCAAGAGAGAGCCGTGGCAAGATCATATGATGGGATATGAACTTCCAGAGCATTCTGAGGAGATTGAATTTAAAGAAGGCATAATGATATTCATTAACACAGCATCATATAACGAAATTATTATGAACAGTTCTGATTTCTATGGTTGTTTGAAAGAAACGTGTATGGAATTTGTTGGTGAAAATCAAGAACAGAAAATCCAAGTGTATGTACTTATGGACAAGATAAAGACTGTTTTAAATTTGTGAAATTTTCACACTGAGTTGATTAAACCTATCAACCTACCAAAATACATGAGAAATAGGGAGGTCTACTTGAAACAGACCCTGAGAGCACCGGATTTTATGAATTTCAGTCAAAGAAATGGATGATCCAGATTTTAAGAGAGGAATCGTAACCTTTTAAACCTTGATTGGCTATATTGTCACTCTCGAGAAGAAGAACAGAATGGACCCAATGAACAATAATTGTTTGAGAATCGAGACTTCATGAAGGCAGAGCCATCATGAAGTGCTATTTTAGCGCTAATGTAATAAGAGCGAGAATAAGCGATATGACATTTTACTTATAAGGGACCACTTATGGATGTCATAGGGACGAAACACACGAGATAAAACAAGCTAAAGTGTTTAAACGTTACACTTGCCATGTGGTAAAA
>NZ_PYWM01000072.1 GCF_003049665.1 Lysinibacillus mangiferihumi
CACTCTGCTTCGCGGGTATTTCACTCTGCTCCGCGGGTAAACCAACCTATTTCGCGGGTAATTCACTCTATTTCGCGGGTATCCCTCTTTGTTCCGCGGGTAATTCACCCTACATCTTAAATATCTAATGAATAAGGTAGGTTGCTTTGTCATTAATTAAATAACAGCTTCCACATATCTTTTTGCATTCCTTTTTTAATCGTGCTACTGCATCGGATAGTTGGTCAACTGAAGTAAATTGCTGGTATTCATTTGTAATCACAGCAATAGATAATGAAGTACATGTAAAACGCTCTAATTTTCCAGTCCTATTAGGAACTTGTAATTTTACTAGATCCTCTAGCTCATAAAAATCAATAATTTGTGCATCAAACTCTTCTATAATCGTTTGACAGATGATTGTGACTTCATAGTGTGGGAGTATAGCAACAAAATCATCGCCACCTATATGTCCTAAAAAATCTTCTCCACCTGCAATATTTCTTTTGAGAACATCTGTTAAATACAGTAAAATTTTGTCTCCTTTATTAAAACCATAGGTGTCATTATACGTTTTAAAGTGATCCAAATCAAAATAAATGAGACTATATTTTTCAAGATGTAATGCAGCTTGTAATTTTTCTTCTATTAATTTATTGCCAGGTAAGCTTGTTAGTGGGTTTAAAAAACTAGCAATCGCTACTTGCGTCTCTACAAGCTTTAACAACAGTTCTCTAATACTGACCACACCAAAATAGACACCTTTTTTAATGACAATGATATCATCATATAGGTCCTCTGCTCGTCGGCCCATCGCTTCCGTGCTGACTTCTATAATAGGTGTGTCATAATCTACAATTAGAGGTTTATCTTTAATAATAAGCTGATTTTGTCGACCCATAAATAAATTATAGCCATAGCGTGTACCAATTTTTTGATAGAAATGTGTGCGGGTAATATGTCCAATTGGACTGCCATCTCGTACAACAACAACACTTCGCAATGATGGATTGCTTGTAAAAAGGATATCTACATCTTTGTTTTTCACAAATTCATCAATACTAGGAACGTTTTCTGTGACTTCTCCTATCTGCATGGTCATCCACCCTTAATTCCCCCAATTGAATGTCTTTTGATGGCCTCCCTAACGCATACCCTTGTGCATAATGGATGCCAATGTCTTGTAAATAATTGATCTCCTCTTGCCGTTCTATGCCTTCTGCTATAATTTTTGTTCCAGCTTGCTCCGCATATTTCATAAGCAATGTAACAAGCTGCTGCTGCTCACTGTTTTTATCGATATATTGAATTAACGAACGATCCAACTTAATAAATTCTGGTTTTAAATAAATCAATGTTTTTAAACTATTATAGCCGGACCCCATATCATCCACTGCAATTCGATAGCCCTGCGAACGATAATGTGATAATACCCTTTCGAACTCTACAAAATCTAACACAGCGCTGCGTTCTGTTAACTCAAAGACTACCTGCTGTGGTTTAATACCGAGCTCTTTTAGCAGTTGTAATGTTTCTCCACTATTATATTTTTTATCCAGTAATACATTAGGGTGGATATTAAGAAATAGGATATAATCTTGGTTTAGTAACTCCCCGTGCAGGCGCTCTTTGAAGCGTTGCAATGATAGGTTACGACAAAAGCATTCAAATAAAAACACGCAATCCGTTTGCCCTACAAATTCATAAAATTGATCGACACTGTTAAATAAACCAGAGGGCGTTGGTCTATTCAATGCCTCAAATCCCATTGTTTGCTCTGTTTGTAAATCCACAATCGGTTGAAAAAAAGTATGTAAATCTTTTGTTTCGATAATTTTTTTTAATGCTTTTAAACGTTTTATATATAAAGTATTGCTTTGATGCTGTTCATATAGATGATTTAAATATAAGAATAAATTGCTTGTCTTTACGCTTTGTCTCACAACAGACTCCATTTCTGCACCTCTTAAATTGGTTATTAGTATCCATTGTAAGCTTTAATTGTAAACGCTCTGTGAAGTAGTTGTAAAAAGAACGAAGTTGATTTTAGAATCATCAAGTGAAGGGATTGTACTGAACATAGTTATTTTTTGAATATACGCTCTATGGATACAATAAAATTTGCAATAAAAGACAATAACTATATTCATTTATCTTAAAATGATGGTACGATACTTAATAATAAATTACTGGAAAGGTAGCTAGATTCCATAATGAACGTAAAAAACTTTTTGCAATTGCCGATTACAAAGGATTTTACAGTCGTTGCAGGTAGCAACGGTTTACATAAACCTGTCCAAAATGTTGAAATTCTAGATTTTGAATTTTCGCCTGATATTCACACTGTTCGAGAAACGATATTTACACCAAATAGTGTAATCCTTAGTAGCTTATTATTTGCAAAACAACAGCCTGATTATTTAGTAAATGCTGTAAAAAATCTGATTCAGTTAGAAGCAAGTGCTTTAGCATATAAGCCTGTTATTTATAATGAGCTACCAGAGGAAGTACTCGCCTTAGCAAATGCACATCATTTCCCAATACTGCGATTTGGTGGGGATGAATTTTTTGAAAAAATTATTTTAGAAACAATGGCTTACGCAAAAACGCAAGACTATACATTCTTTTTAGAAACCATTATGAAACGTCTCATTAACGAAGATGTCTCTGCCGAACAAATCACATCTTTTTTACAACAATTGAACAAACCGTTTGAAAAATATGTATTCGTAGCGAATTTTCAAATGCAAGCCGTATCGAATGCACAATGGATGCAATCTTTTTTGCAATTGGAGCCACTATTAAAAACAGGCGTTATTTGCAAATACAAAAATAGCCTCTTTATCTTAATGACCAATCTATCACAGCATTTTCAATTTGAAAAATTTCTTAATGAATGGCTTACAATATATGATATTTCTACAGACAAACTGACTGTTGGCTATAGTCAGGTGCATAGCACACAAACGGCACTTCACCTTGCAGTACGGGAAGCTTTCGCTGCCCGCTTAATGGCAGAAATTGATATGACCCCTACTTGTCATTACACACAGCTTGGTTCTGATAGCTTGCTTATTGAGTTACATCGCAAAGATCCTCAATTTGCCATGCATTATGTAAAAAACTATCTAGGGCCCTTACTTGATGAAAAGGTTGATACAGATTTCATCAATACCGCAATCACCTATATCGCAAAAAAAGGTAACATAAAAGAAGTAGCAGTTGCGCACTTCTGCCATCCAAATACTATCCGATATCGCATGGCAAAAATCCGCCAATTAGTAGCACCGCTAGATAATGATTATGTTTTTTATGAACGTTTATCAGCAGCCGTTAAATTGTACTTATTACATAGTAAAATAGCAGAATAAACATTCGCTTTGGAATAAGTACAAAAAAACGCCTGAAAGTTTAGAAACAAAGTCAAAATATTTTCTTCCTTCTCATGCTATTCTTATTGGAGTTAGGAGGAAGAAAGATGAAACAATACATAGCTGATGGCATGCTACTTACAACTGCTATCGTTTGGGGTAGTGGGTTTGTTATTACAGCCATTGCACTAGAATATTTAACTGCTTATCAAGTGATGGCAGGAAGATTTATATTAGCTTCGATTATACTAACCGTCATTTTTGGATACAGATTAAAAAAAGCAACAAAATCAGTCGTTTGGAAAGGTGTTTTACTAGGCACGATATTGTATATTGCCTTTGCCCTTCAGACAGTTGGTTTACAATATACGACTCCCTCTAAAAATGCATTTTTAACCGCTGTTAATGTAATCGTTGTTCCACTTATTGCTTATGCCGTCTATAAACGCCGAATCGATGGTTACGAAATCATTGGCTCTATTATAGCGCTTGTTGGAATTGGCTGTTTATCATTACAAGGCTCCCTCACAATGAATATAGGAGATGCCCTTTCTCTAGCATGTGCTGTTGCCTTTGCTTTTGATATTTTTTGTACAAACCTTTTTGTACAAAAGGAAGATGCAATCGCTCTTACCATTGTGCAGTTTATAACAGCATCCGTTTTGGGTATCTTGGTCGTCGTCAGTCAAGGCGATATCCCCACTAATCTTGAAAAAGAAGCTATCTATTCAATCATTTATTTAGGGATTTTTTCAACTACTATTGCGTACCTTTTCCAAAATGTGGCCAATCAATATACAACTGCTACAAAGGCAGCCATTATCTTGTCAACAGAATCCTTTTTCGGTATGGTACTTTCGGTAATATTTTTGCATGAAGTACTGACAGGTAGAATGGTTATTGGCGCAGTATTAATTTTACTAGCTATTTTAATTGCGGAAGTAAAACCCGCCTATCCAAAAAAGCGGATGATGAATAACTGACCTTAACGTTCACCTATAAATAGTTTCAGTGTTTACTGAAGCTATTTTTTATTTTGCATAACTGGTTATCATACTTGTCGTAATACCAACTACTAACACAGTAATTATGGAAAGGATTAATGTATTAGAAGATAACAGAAACCCACCTAAAACGATAACAATCGAATCAATAAAAAAAATAAGAATCCCCACATTAATGCCTGTTTTATCACTTAAAAACTGTGCAACGAGATCTGTTCCACCAGTGCTTGTCTGAAAGCGAAGCATTAAACCGATGCCAAAACCAACTAAAATGCCCCCAAAAATTGCACTATAAATCGCATCGATTTGAATTATATTTCGTATAGGCTTCAACAGGTCAATAATAAAAGACGAAGCAATTAAGCCATGTACACTATTGTAGAAATAAGCTCTGTATTTAAACCAAGCTATAACAAATATTGGAATGCTTAAAATAATAATCATAAGTCCGATTTTTAGTTGATACAAATAGTACAAAATAAGGGCTACCCCTACAACGCCTCCGTCTAGTATTTGGTATGGTGTTAAAAATAGATTAATGCCTAATGATATACAGATACTACCTATTATGATGACCAAGCCTTTCTTCAGAAAAAACATACAACCCCCCTCCGAGACTAAGCATGTCTTATAGTATGAAAAAATTGATTTGAACATGTTTGTGGACTTTGCCTAACCACCAAGAGCCTGGGACAAAAGAGAAAAGGTGTTAGATTGATGGCAGTCAATCTAACACTTTTTTGCTGCGCCGTTGTTGTCCGCTTCGGCGGTGCTTTCCGCTCAGCACAGTAAGCCGCAACCCTCGCTATGCGCGGAATGCCCGCGTCTTACGCTGCGTGCGTCCCACAGGAGTCACCGCCTCATAGCCGTGTACTTAAGCTAAATTAAATTATTTTTAATAAATACCTCTTCTAAGTTAGTATAAAAATGAAAACTTAGAGGAGGTTTTTTTATGTACAATCAACACAATTTGTATTTGAAAGAATGT
>NZ_PYWM01000073.1 GCF_003049665.1 Lysinibacillus mangiferihumi
TCATAGGGCATTCACCTCGTGGATAATTTTGGTTTGGTCACTTAAATTATACCATTTTGGGAGGTGCCCATTTTTTATTGTTTGAAAACCCTTGGGAGACAAGGGGTTAGAATTGTGAAATTAACTCGTTTATATAAATATTACATTAATAGTTATAAATAGTAAATTTACGTTATTTACTCACCTCAAAAAAAGAACATACATTCTTATGAAGTAGATATTAATAGTTGTTTTTTGTAAACTAAATTACATTATAGTAGAAAAAAAGTTTTTTTCTAGTTGTTAAAATGTCTTTATTTTTACCTTTATAGTAGGAGGGGTTATATGAAACAAAAACAAAGTACAGGTCGAAACGTTATTAAAGGTATTATATAGAAGGTAAAACTAAAAAGAAATTAGCAAAAGATTTAAAAATGTCACAGTAAGTAAGGGGATAAATGGAAACGAAATATGTTGAAGCAGTTATATCAAACGATGAATTAGCCAAATTAATTACTTTGGCTAAAGCTGGGGATCAAGCTGCCATGACTGAAATTATTATTTTGTATCGCGAGGACATCCAAAATAATAGTAAGTATATAAAAATGAGTAAGGAAGTTGCTTTTCAAAGTATTATTACAGATTTTATTGAGCTTTTAACTAAGGATGATAAAGAGTTGGAATTTTCGTCATGAGGAGGTGTTTGACGTATGGAAGGACTAATGCAAGCGATTTCAACCGTAGGATTTCCTATAGTGGCGTTTTTGTTGATTTTTTGGAAGTTTGATAAATCTCTTGGACTTTTAACCGAGGCTGTAAATAACAATACAACTGCTGTTCAATTATTGCTTCAAAAGAGAATAAAGACAAAAATAAATGACCTTCATTAATGAAAAGTTCGCCAGTACAGTTCTTTTTAGATTTTCCAAACCCCTTATTTTCAAGGATTCAGAAAAACATTTAAACATAGAAAAACTAAAATCAAATGCCCACATATGATAACTTTTTGTTTTCATAGCGAAACTGCACTTTTAAGAAACACAAAAAATGCCAATCTGTCACAAGATAAGTTTGAGCAAAAATACCTCACAAACCCTTATTTTATGATAAATTAAGAAGAATCTCTTTTGAAAAAAGATTGATCAAAAGGGATTCCTCTTCAGCAGTTTTAAGTTAGGTTTTTATAGAAAGTTTGATTATTTTCTACCTGTATTGCTCCACAATCGCGCATAAACTTGAAAAGCACTATCGTAGCCCTGTTTATATATTTGCATAAAAGGCTGAATAAACAATAATCAAAGTAAAATCCAAAAATGTTGGTTGAACAGTATTCGTGGATTTCGGTCTCTTTTCTAGCTTTGATTTTGGAACGTTATTTTGAATGAAACTGCATAATTTATAATCATTAAAACCTAATTGTTTTTTTAGGTGGTGTCTTTGGAACTTCTATTAACCGCGCCACTTTTTTCCCTTTAGTAAATCTGACATTATTCAACCAATAGACAAAAGCATCTGTACCGTAACTAACTCCATAAACAGGATTTCCTTCTTCGTCTTGATAATGTATTTCCCAATAAGGATGATGGTTCTCTCGGTTATATAGCCAAGTCCAAAAATCTCTTTGTAATTGATTAATATTTCTCCCTACATTCGCAGGACAAATCATATACTCTATATCATCTTCATAGTCAAATCCGACTTTAACAATCACGCTATATTCTCCCTTTTTATGTAATGAGTTTGCAGAATAATTATACCAGAAATGTAATTATGTATTTTAGGTTCACAAAGCTTCGTTTTGGGTGCTTTTTTACTAATACTCAAGATATAACAAAAAAATAATCCCATTTCGATGTGCTGCTTAATCATAATACCTTGTAAAAATATGGACCACACATTGACTCGTGAGTATGAACATATGTCCAAGTGAAGTTTTTATCAAAAATATATATATCTTGTTGCGAATCAAAGTCTTTTGACACCACTTCATTTGCATTTGTATAAAGAAATACAAATGAGCAACCTTGATACATTACATAGAGCTCATCCTTTGAAATCGTATCAAATGCCTCTCTTGCAACATCTTTTTTCAAGCAATCTTGCTTCTCATAACTGAAAATATGCCACTTGAATTGTTCATAATGTATTTCTTTCTTTAAATTTTCACTAATATTTTTTGCAAATGTCTTGTCCCATAAATTAATAATTTTATTTTCCTCATAGATTAACTGTGAGATTTGTACACCTTTTTGACTTAAGTGTTGTTTAAATTCATAACTTTTTTGTATCGGTACTATTGACCAATAAACACTTTCCAATTCTTCTTCTGGTAAAATATCTAATATTTTATTGATTTTATCTCTAATCATCTTTACCTCCAATAACAATTGCTAAATTTATTAATATATCTTTAACATAACTGTTTATTAAGTAAATTACAAACATCCCCAAAGCGTCGTTTGGGGTAACATATCTTAAAAAATTGTTATTCAATAATATGGGCCTTTAGCTAAAGAAGGTACGATTCTTTTTCAAGAATAGCCCCCGATTGTTGAAGATCGTTTTAAAAAAAATGAAGTTTTAAATCATCAAATATACAGGTTTTTATTCAGATAACACACGCTGCATAATCTTGAATAGTACTATCGTAGCCCTGTTTATATATTTGAATAAAAAGCTGTATAAACAATATTCAAAGAAAAATCCAAGTAATATTGGCTTAACAGCATTTCTTGGATTTCGGTCTCTTTCCTAACTTTGATTTGGGAACTTTTATTAGGCTTATATTTGTATACTATATGCTATAGTTAATTATTTTTAAAATACTTAATGTACTAACGTACCTGATATAAATCTTGAGATAAACGAATCATATCCCTGCATTGAATACCATTTTCAAAAATTTCTTCTGGATAATGCCTAATAAAAAAATCTATATCAACACCAATAATCCTAAATCCACATTTTTGATATAAAGCCAACTGCCCTATACTTGAATTGCCAGTACCAACTTCAATGATTTTATAATCTTTTGTCTTAGCTATCATAATTGCATTCATTACTAACAACTTCCCTAAACCTCTACTCTGTTTTTCTTCTACGACAGCAATATTCACCAACTCTACCGTATCAGGTCTTGTCGGAAGTAAAACATAATCTCTAACGGAAACCATAATTAAACCGCCCTAATTGAAACCTAGGGCGGTTTAATTAGACTTTATTGCTATTCATATATTTTTTTGTAAAATTCATAATTATATAAATTTAAAAGGAGGAAATACTTAATTAATGTAGAAATGTTAAATTAAGGGTGTATCTATTTGATACATTGCGACAATGCTTTTAGTAGTAAAAATCTTATTAATTAAAGGAGGAAAAATTTTATGGCGAAACCAGGTAAAGGGACAAATAAGGTGAGTATCGGTTCAGTAAATGAATTAGGTCTTGGATTTAGTAGCAATTCTATTATCCTTTCGAATAATACCGGCGGCGGCAGCGGTGGCGGCGGCGGTGGTGGTGGTGGCGGTGGCTGCTGTTGCTGTTGCTGTTGCTGTTGCTGTTGTTGTAGTGGAGGAGCAGGCGATATCTCTAAAAAATAACACAAAAAGGAAAAATGGTGTTCGTGCCATTTTTCCTCTTTATTAAACTAAATGAAAAGGGGCGTATTTGTGTATAAAGTCAATTCATACCTAATAAATTCATTTAATGATAGTTGTGTAATTCAAACTGGAACATCAACTACAGTGGTACAAAACCAACAATTAGTAGAATTCCTATTCTATATTGAAAATAAAAAAATTAAGTCGTTAACGGATTCAGATTTAGAACGGGAATTTTCAGATAGTAAGGATATAGTGGTGGAATTTTTATTAGGTAATGATATTTTGAAAATGGTAAAAGAACCATTTTTTAAATATGATAAAGTGTGGGTTATAAGCAACGACGATATATTTAATAATCTATTTAATAATTTTGGAAATAGTGTAATGCCCAATATTGAAATACTTGAAGATGATGACTTCTCGAAAATTAAATCTAACGATATGATTGTATTATTCTTTAATCCCTTTCATTTAGAAAAATACATAAATTTAATGGATTCTATTAAAGAGAAGGAAGCTATAATTAAAACTGTTTTTTATTATAATCATTCAATCTATGTATCTAATTACTATAAAAAAGACTGGAGAAATCCTTGTCCTAAATGCTTTTTTTACAGTTTAGAAACACAACTAAGGGGCACATTGAGCAGCAATGAATTAAATTTTCAAACTATAATAGATATTATATATGAACAGAATGGATTATTTAATATAGAAGCAGAATTGGAAACAATTGATTATCTAAAACCTATTGATATTTTACTTTCAGATATCAAGTTTAATAAGAATCCTAACCAATTCGTTAATAAAGTATATGAAATAAGTATAAGCAAAGGAACCATTAATCAAGATTACGCTTATCATTGGGAGTTGTGTGATTGCTATGACTAAACATTACTGGGATGAGTATTTAAATGTACTATTAGATCACAATGAAATTAATAGAATCTTAAAATTCCACCAATCAAATGTCCCTGTAATAGATCAAAATCAACTAATAAAGAGTGATATTAATAAGCTAGATTGGATTGAATTAAACAAAGATATTGTTATTTCTTCAGATATTGTACTAAAGAAATATAGTATTGCAGAACTTTGTTCTTCTCTTAAATCAATTTATAAATTAATGAAAAAACAATTTGAAGAAGCAAAAATACCTTTAATCCTTCCGGTTTTTACAGTATTACCTAAATTCCCAGGAGTAGAATCAGGATGTTATACTTTTAACTTTCAGGAGGAGAGTTTAATTAAATATAAGGAGCTACCTAATTCGGAATCAATATCACTCTTAAAAAATAAAAACATTGATATCTGTTTAAGTTTTTTTCTTAATTTAGAAAGATCCACTTTTCTTTATGAAGGATTAGGTTATCTCAAGGGGATATTACAAATCGGAGAGTTTTCGGGAACTTTGATAACAAAAT
>NZ_PYWM01000074.1 GCF_003049665.1 Lysinibacillus mangiferihumi
TTATTTTGTTATGCCCATATCTAAACACCATAATTATAACTTCCAAAAACAATCCTATACAACATTAAGCTATTGAAAAATTATCAATTAGAACTTCATTATTTTTTCTAAAGTACACGGCTATGGTTGCTCGACTCCTGCGGGATAAGCGTGAGACTTAAGACCCCGCACGTAGCGAAGCGGAGGAGGAGGCTTAAGCCACACCCGCAAAAAAGCGAGCAACCCGTAGCGGAAATCAATCAACACTTTAAATCTTGGCAACCCGCGTTTACAGTCAAACAGCTCTAATGTTATTCAACATTAGAGCTGTTTTTCTTTGTTTGCGCATCAATGGTATTTAGAAAATCTCTTGTGATACGTACTACATATTTTACTTCGTCTAAATTGCGCTCTCTTAATAATGAGCGATGAATGTCGAGCATAAGATTTTTCTCTTCAATATCAGTAACACCCGATAATCGTTGGAAATTAAAAAGTTCTTCAGGTGCAATATCTAACGCCTTCATAAGCATTTCCAATGTACTTAACGTAATATTAGATTGCCCATGCTCAATATTTGAAATGCGACCTTTACTAAAACCTAACTTCCCCGTTCTCTCTGCAACTTCTTCTTGACTAAGCCCTTTGGAAACTCTAATGATACGGAGTTGTTCACCTACTAGCTTTAAAAAGTCTGACATATCATTCACCTCTATGTAAAAAGCTAGTGAAAAACAATGAAAATGCATATACCATTAAAGTTATACAATGTAGATAATATTACATTAAAATGGTACAATAATCACTATATGAATGCTAAGTGAGAAAATATCTACCATTTTATTCACTGAAATCAGGCGTTAACAATTATTTATGTGAGGATGGCATATTGTGAAGAATGGAGGATCTAAACGTGTTGAAGCGTTATAGACTAGATGAAATTGCTCTTATTGTTGCTAGTTTAACAACACCTCATATCCCAAATTTCTCAAAAGTAGATCAACCACTTATTACTGCAGAAAAGTTAAAATGGTTGTCTCTTGGCGAAGATATTCGTCGATTTTCTCAATTGGATAGTGCGATGAAACAATGGAAGTGGGCGAAGGTTCCCGCAAAAACAATTGTATTTGAAAAAAATAGCCTAGATGGTGCTAACAAGCATATAGTTCAATGTGAAAATGCAGCGTATATAGCACATGACGTTGTCGCGATTATTCCAAATGAGTCCATTATTTTAAGCGATTATTTATACTATTTTTTCAGTTGGTATCAACCAAAGAATGACTGGAGACAGTTGCATCATATTCTAATAGATATACCTTCACTTGAAATACAAACGAACATTGTCAAACTATTAAAAACAAGTCAACAACTATTGAAAAATAAAAAATCTTTACTAACTGCTGTAGAGGAGTTACCACTGCATATACGTAATATTGCGCAGCAAACAGAACAACATACTAGACAGTTAAATGACGGCTTTGACCAACTTCAAATGTATTATAATTACACACTGCATAAAATTTTTACTGGAGAGCTATTTCGGTTAAACAATAAATTCTGATTGACAAATAAAATACAAAGTCGGTGTAATCACTAAAGAAGTGAAGCTTACACCGACTTTAAAATAGTTAAATTTCAATAATAATAGGCAAAATCATTGGTTTACGTTTCGTCTGTGAAAAAAGATACTGGCCGACAGCCTTTTTAATTTCCCGTTTTAAAACAAACAGTTGTTGCTTGCTTTCCTCTTGTAGTTCACTAATGGTTGCTTTTACAAGAACATTTACTTTGAGGAGAAGATCCTCTGATTCTTTAGCATAAACAAATCCCCGTGAAATGGTATCAGGTTCTAAAATAATCGACCCATCTGCTTTACTAAGCGTTAATACGATAACGAGCATCCCATCCTCTGATAGTTGTTTACGGTCACGTAATACGATGCCTTCAACTTCTCCAATTCCAATACCATCTACATACGTATCACCAGATGGAATTTTTCGCGTTTGCCTCGCTTTTGCATTTTCGATATCGACAACGTCTCCGTTTTTGATAATAAAGGTATGGCCTCTTTTGACACCAACAGATTCTGCTAGCAAACGGTGTTGGTGTAACATGCGAAATTCACCATGAATCGGAATAAAAAACTTCGGTTTCATTAGCGTCAGCATTAGTTTTAAATCTTCTTGATAACCATGTCCAGAAACATGCATGCCAGTGTTACTGGATGAACCATAAATCACCTTAGCCCCAAGCTGAAATAAATTATCGACAATTCGAGAAACACCTTTTTCATTTCCTGGTATGGGAGAGGCGGCTAAAATAACGGTATCCTCTGGTAAAATCTTTACTTCTCGATGGTTGCCACTAGCTAAACGGGCAAGGGCTGCTAATGGTTCCCCTTGACTACCTGTACATAAAACAACAACGTCTTCTGGTGGGAGGTACTTTACTTCACGGGCATCTATTAACAAATCTTCTGGTATTGTTAAATATCCACGCTCTAAAGCGACATCTACAACATTTACCATGCTGCGACCTAATAGTGCTAGTTTACGATTCGTTACGATTGTGGCATCTACAATTTGTTGAATACGATTCACATTGGAGGCAAAGGTAGAAATAATAACTTTGCGTTCAGCATGTAGAAAGGCTTCTTCAATATGATGACCTACCAGTTTTTCTGAGGGTGTTAAGCCCGGTCGTTCAGCATTGGTACTTTCAGAAATTAATACTAGTACACCTTGCGTACCAACCTCAGCCATCTTATGAATATCTGCAAATTGATTATTTACAGGTGTTAAATCAAACTTGAAATCACCCGTGTGTACAATATTTCCTTCGGGTGTTTGAAAAACGATTCCTAGACAGTCAGGTATACTATGATTTGTTCTGAAAAAACTAACGTCAATCTGACCGAAATGTAAAGCTGAATCAGAACCAATCTCAATTAATTCCGTCTCTCTTAAAAGTTTATGTTCTTTTAGTTTTAGTTCGATTAAGCCTAATGTAAAGCGAGTACCATAAATAGGAACATTTATTTTTTTTAAGAGGTATGGAATGCCACCTATATGATCTTCGTGTCCATGAGTAACAATCAATCCTTTTATTTTTTCTTTATGCTCCTGTAAATAAGTGATATCTGGAATGATTAGATCAATACCAAGTAGGCTTTCATCCGGAAACTTCGCACCGCAATCGACAATTAACAAATCGTCAGCGTATTGTATAACATACATATTTTTACCGATTTCGTTGATGCCACCAAGAGCAAAAATAGATAATGCATTTTTTATTACAGTCAATGTTATTACCTCCATATAAACGTATTACGATAATTTTTAGTATTGCTTAAGTCTCCAATCTTATACTTTTGTAGGTCTTTAAATTCGCCAGTAAAAGCTGCCAGACAGAGGATGACGAATTCGAGATTGGATATGATAAGTGCATGAATGAAGGAGTTGTTTATAATGAAAGAATTTAAAATAACCTATTTCTTTGATGAGCTGCATTATGTAAGACGATTTATCCATATGGAGTCACAGGAAAAAGCGCAACAATTGGTTGCAAGTGAGCGCGATCAATATATTACATTTACAGACAGCAGAGGGATTTATCATGAATTGCATACAAGGGATGTTCGGGTCATTCAAATTTCCGAATATCATCGCATCGATAAAACAGTCAAAATGTAGAACACATAATCATTAGATGTTTACACAGATATGGTTGATTCAGATGTAATTAGCATTTTTGACTTGTATGAAGATATGCAAACGGTGAAGAGCTCAATAAAAAGGTGAAAAGGGTGATGAGCTGAGTGAAATGCAGCCTGATGTATTATAGAAAGAGGGAAACGCTTGAGCCTTTATTAATGTATAAAAAGCAAAGTGATGTGAGTTTATCCTATATGTTTGAATAACTTGTATTAGCTATAATTTAACCTATAGCAACTGGACTTTTTAAAGTCCAGTTTATGTATTGGACCAAATCCTCCTTCTTACTTCCCCAATGGTAATGACAATCCAAATTTTCTTATACCAATCCACGCTTTTTAATTACTTTTGCGGCTACATTCCACGAATAAAGCAAATTTATTTTTATTTTTTTCACATGTAAATGCTAAATCTTAAATATGTTTTCACATTTTATCAAAAAAAAAATTCAAATTAAAAAATATGATTTTTATATCAATAGATTTTAATCTTAAAAAAGGCTCATTTGTTTTACAATAGTCATGAGGCATACACTCCGTTCGTATAAGGTTGGTTTAGTCGCTACCATTATACCGAATTTGGGGAGGTGCCTCATTTTTATTTAATCGAAACCCTTGATACTAAAGCGATTGGAATTATGAAAT
>NZ_PYWM01000075.1 GCF_003049665.1 Lysinibacillus mangiferihumi
AAAATGAATGGAACACAAAAACAAAGTTAGTTCAATTTATATTAAATAATGATCAGAATTATTATGCATGGGTACCAGCGGATGCGAGTATTGAAGCGATGTATGAAGTGATTATGAAAGAAGTCAGGTAAACTGGATTAGCAGTCAAGTTAAACAAAAAGGAATGGACGAAGAAGCTAAGGTCTGAAATCGGAGAACAATTCTGATTCAGGCCTTTTGATTTTGTCCATATAAAAATTTACCAAGGCACGCAAACTCTATAATAAGCTAACCAAAAGTAAAATGGCGAAGAAATTAAAGAATGGCGCAAAAGCTGCGGTACTAGCTGTCAAAAATACCTACCAAAAAGCGAAGCAAAAAACAAAAGAAGTGTATAACTAAGCCAAGCAAAAGACAAAAGAAGTGTATAATCAGGCCAAACAAACTGTGAAAGAAGCAAAAACGGCCTCAAAAGAAGCCGTACTAGCCTACAAGTCGTTAAATACCATGGAACTGCAAACGCCAAGTAAGGACATGAGCTTTAAAGAAAAAGCCGTACTAACAGGCCAGAATCTGCTTTTAACAAAAGCTCAAAAAGAAAAAGGCAAACTAGATGCAACAGTTGATGTATTGAAAAATACATACGGCGAACTAAAAGAATTGGTGACCAACCCTGGAGGTGTCTTCAATAATCTAGTGACCGCAGTATCCCAGCCGATTGAAACGACAAAATCAATAGGCAATGCAATAAAAGACTCTTATGAAAAAGAAGTACTCAATGGCAATGCCTATACAAGATCTAAGTGGATGACGAATGTAAAGCTAACCACAGCGACAGCTATTGTTGGAACAAAAGGCGTTGGCTCCGTAACTAAAGTAGGGAAACTAAAGGGTAAAGATCCTAAGAAGCCTGAAGAGACTAAGGGTACGGTAAAAGATGTTACTTTTAAAAAGGGTTATGATACACATTTAACCGAAGTGGAGGGTTTTAAAGCAAAACCGAATATTGGAATAAAGGGTGGTCACAATCTTGAGAACTTTGAACAATTTATTTTAGATAACTTTGGCAATCAAGTTAAGGATATTAATCAAGCTGTTACTAAAACGTCTCATCCTGATATTTCAGGAATTTATGAGGTAAAATATAAGCTTCCTGTTTATGATGGATTGAGTAAAGAAAATGGTGGAAAAGGTAACTTTACTGGACAGTGGAAAGAGTATAAGAATCCTAAGACAGTATATGACCCAAAGGTTTTTTCTGATGAACAGATATTAAAGTTGGGTAGAGAAGCAATGGAAGAAGGTATTCAAAATGGTAGAGTAAGAATTGACTCTCGACCAAATGCTATTTCTGATGAGATTATTGGATATGCCGAAGTTGATGGTAAAAAATTGCAATTTATAGGTTATAAAGATAAAGTTACCGGGGAAATAAGTAATTTCTTCCCTGTAATTCCAAAATAATAATAGAAAGGTAGGTTTAATAAATATGGATGATGAAATCTATTATGTGAAAGATGCACAAGAAAAAATTGAAAATATGGAGGCTTATTACAGGACTTTAGGTTATGGATATTTTTTAGAGGCACTTAATGAGTTTAAAAATGGCAAAGGATTTGGTATTGGTTATACTAGTTGTTATTTTGCAACTGAATGCACTCCTAATGATGAAGAGTACTTTGGAGATACTGGAGTGAATTTTACAACAACTCCTCCAGTAACTAGTACTGAAGTATATTCAATTGTGGATTATGAGATGTTTTTCGAGTATTTACTTAAAGTAGCTCAGGAATACCTATCCATATATCCTCAGAATAAATTAATTGTTGTGGAGAACTTAACTCAAATTCAAAAGAGATTCGGTATTGAAATAAAGAAGTAAACAAAGGTTAAACATTGAAAATAAGAAGTGTAAATTAACTTTCATAAGAAGCTTTAGAATCAAAGAAATCGACTCTAGGGTTACAGCTCATAACAGATGAGTAGAAAGAGAAATTAGAATTTGTTAATAAGATAAAACCATGCCCTACTCAAAATCAACATGTTATTGAAGGCAGTGCCATCATGAGTGTTACCCAATAATAAAAAGCATGAGAAATAAGCGAGATGACATTTTACATGGCGAGGGTATATGGGGCGGGGAATGGTTAATAACGAATGATACTGACAAAGCTAGTGGCGATAAATACAAGGTATAATATGACAGAGTCATTTAAAACTTGTTTACGGTTAAAGATTCCTTGAATTTGAATTAATAACCCATGAAGGCTAGGCCATCAAGGAGTGCTATTTTAACGCTAATGTAATAAGAGCGAGAATAGGCGAGATGACATTTTACTTACAAGGGACCACTTATGGATGTCATAGGGACGAAACACACGAGATTAAACAAGCTAAAGTGTTTAAACGTTACACTTGCCATGTGGTAAAAAAGATGTCATACTGTCAATACTAAACTAACTTATAAAACTTGCAAATATTAATAAACTTAGAAAATTAATAAACTTAAAGCACTTGATTGTCTATAACAGGCGACAAGTGCTTTTTTTTTTGCATGTTTAAATACGGATTACGATTATTTAATTAGTGTACTAAGTGTTAAATTTTATACAAGTACTAGCATACAAGGGGAGGAGCAGGCAATGGAAATAGAGGTTTCCATAGATAAGTTTGTTATAGATTATAAGGATGTACCACATTCAGCATTTTTACGTGTTTATATGTTGGGGGTGAAGAAATATAAAGTGAAAATGAAGATTTATAGTGGAACATATAGCTATGAATTGCACATGCGGAAAAGTGACGATGTATACATTCATATGTATTTTAAAAACTTTAGAGAAACAGAAGGTCACTTACATACCCTAAGGATTGAAACAAGGCCAGAGCATTACTCACATTTCAGAGAAATACTAGAGATGATAGGGAAGCGGGCAAGTCGAGTAGAATTTGTGAGCTGTGATGTTGCGTATGATATACAAACGGGGTTAGAAAATATAGTGGTGATACCGACAGATATACGGAGGAATATGACACACTTTGATACAACACGGTATTTTGGTAGAAGCGACCAACGTAAACGGAATGGTTTCTGTAGGATTTATGATAAACGGCTAGAACTAGCAAGGAATAAAGGAATTTATTTAGCACATGAATTAAGCCGAATAGAAGTGGTGTACAAGGTAAATGAGCAAGTGTTGCTTAAAGACCTAATGAAACATCCACCAAAACAGAATGAACATTATTTTGCGGCTGTAGTGACAGATTGGAAAACACTTAAGAAGAAGCAACGAGAACGGGTAGCTAGTATGAGAGACGGAAGAGATATGTATACACAGTATATACGGAGGGAAATAAAAAAGACCCTTACAAATCAGTATCGATTGGACTTCGACGAATTAGCAAGGGTGGAGTGGAAAAGATTGATAGAAGAACCCAGTTCAATAGTTCTGCGAGTGAGTTAATCGTTTATCTCCAATACAAGTAGGTCTTGGATAGAGACATGTAATGTGTCGCACAAAGCTGAAAGGGTACTTATATGCAGACGTTGTATGGGTTGTGTACATAAATCATTGACGGTATTAGGACGCAATGAGGTTTGCTTGGCCAGTTGCCGACGGCTCATTTGTTTTTCAATTAAAATTTCATTGAGACGTAAACGAATAGTAGAAGACATAAAACACCTCTTTGTTAGATTGTAACGGTTATGTATAGTGTACGACCATACTAGAGAAAAAACGACTGTAAAATAAAGGGTTGTGCAGAATTTGGGTAAGGTCGTACAGTATGTTGTAACGGATATACGTTACACACAAGTTATCCGCAAAAAACGGGTAAGCGTTACAGGGACTTTAATTGCTGTAACGGGAGGGGCATTATGAAAGAAAAAGTAGTTGGTTATGTACGAGTTTCAACAGAAGGGCAAGTACGTGAAGGATATAGTTTAGCGTATCAAGTAGAAGAAATTGAGAGGTATTGTGACGAAAATAAGCTACAACTGCTTCACATATATGAAGATAGAGGACTCAGCGGAGCGACAGTTGATGAAGATGGATTAACAATTGAGCGAGAAGGCTTGCAAGAGCTATTGGCAGATATAGAATATCATCAAGTGAGCCAAGTAATTGTATTAAATACGTCTCGTTTGTGGCGCTCTGATATGGCAAAAGTATTGATACAACGAGAGTTGAAAAAATATAACGCAGATGTGAAAGCGATTGAGCA
>NZ_PYWM01000076.1 GCF_003049665.1 Lysinibacillus mangiferihumi
AATTCGATGATTTGGCTTGGATTATTAAACTTCGAAACTTTATTTTCTTCTTGCTCTGTTGAGTATTTAAATTCAACGATTAGAAACATTATTCAACACCTCCATAAATAGCGTTAGTGTCGTTGATGATTTTAGGCGTTCCGAGTTCTCTATCGGTAGTAACATAGACTTCGTCTCCGTCAACATTCACAAACCATAACTGATTGCTTTTTACTTGGATTAATTGGCTTGTTAATAGTCCGTCTCTAACCGACATGAACTCAATTATTTGCCCTACTTGAAATGTAGGTTGCACCGCCTGTTCAAACTCACTTACATCAAGACCTAGCGCTCGTCCTAATGCAATGGCTTTTCCAATGTGTTCGTTGAATACGTCATTTGGTGAACATTTAGATATGGAAACATGAATTGGTTCTCGTTTCATCCTTTTATCACGGCTACTATTTTGATAAACAGACGCTTTCACTTCCCTTTCATTTACATCAAACTCAACACCGAAGAATTTATATTGATATGTTTCATTACCTAATTCGCTTATTGGACTGCCAACTTTTCCTTGATTCATTGCTTCTTCAATGAATTGCTTAGCCTTGTCAATAATTGCAGCACGTTGTTGATTTGGTGTTAGTGGTTTGGATTTGATTAGTTCGTAGACATCTACTGTTTCAGGTGTTCCATCTGCAATACCGTTATAGATATGAATGTCATCACCTTCGTCATCGTAGAATGTATCACCCATAGATTTATATGGTTTACCTACTGTCACACAATCAATAGACGTTTTTTTGAAAATAACAACATCACCTTCACGTGCTTCACGGTCAACCTTGCGATATTGCTTACCTTCAAATTCGATGATGTCCTCCACAGTATTAGTTGTGGAAGGCTCAATTGATTTCTTACCACGTAATTCATGAACGATTAGCTTTAATTCAGCTACTTCGTTTTCTAAAACTTCTACACGTTGCTCGATAAACTTTGTCATTTCGCATCCTCCTGTGGTAAAATACCAGTGTCATTTATATTTTCGTGCTCGCTCTCGGTTGCCGCCTTGAGTGAGTTTTTTTGTGCCTCTATTTGTGCATTCTCTGCATCCTCGATGTCTTGCCAGTAATCTGATTCTCTGTCATATACATCAGCGTGTGTGTAGCCTATTCGCATGGAATCACCTACTTGGATTGCTCGATTTCAGCAATTAACTTTTTAGCACCTTCTGGACTTAAAACTAACTTTCCACCTAGTAAACTGAAATTATTGTCTGATACTTCACCAGTCACGGCACATGTCATATTAGCCATATATTTTTTTAGAATGATTTGATCGCCATCCACAAAGATTTCTACTGCATCTTTATCTTCAATATTTAATGTGCGACGTAGCTCCTTTGGAATTACTAAACGTCCTAGCTCATCTACCTTGCGAACGATACCTGTTGATTTCATTACTCATTCACTCCTATCATTTCATCTATTGAGACATTAAATATTTTTGATAATTTAACTAGTGTCGTTAAAGACGGTTCATTTTTATTAAGTTCCCACATTCTTACGGTTGATTCTTTCTTACTCAACATTTCAGCTGATTGTTTTTGTGTTAACTTATTCTTTATTCTCAAATCTTTAATATTTCTAGCGAAATTAGTTGTGATTTCATTCATTTATTCACCACCGTCTAATGCTTGACGAGCAATTTCACCATTATCTTCTGTTACATCAGTCGCATAATCCCCCACTGGAATACAGTATGGTTCGTAATGTTTTGTGTCAGCGTAATATTCAAGTGCTTCACGAAGTCGTTTATTTTCTTCGCGAAATTTTTCTAGTACTGTTGTTTTCGCCCGATTATCATTACCTAAACGATTGTTATGATGGTCGATTGTACGAATAACACGGTCTTTTTTCTTGATAGTAATTTTCATTCGACCGATTTTTGTACGTAGCTTATTCGCTTCTTTTTGACCATCTAAAGCCATCATGATTAGATATTTCATATCGTTGTACACAGCTTGAAAATTAACCATTGCATTAGGTGAATCACCTAGCGTTTGATGCATCTCATCGATTTTCCCATCGATTTGTTTAATGCGATTTATGTCCATTACTAATCACCTTCCTTTACAATCCTGTGCTGCACGTTTAAGCGCCAATGTTTTAAGCAACGTTGTATACAACACTTCACTTAACGGTTGTCCATCAATACTGTGGATGCCCAACTTTTTCAACTGTTCAATGACTGCATTACGCTGTAACTGTTTCATCATCGACATTTGTGTAATATCCTTCCGTGAATGCTTTGACTTCTTCGACTGTATCGATGATGCCAAATACTCGTTGTTGTAGAAGTTTGTATTCATGTTGCTTACTCGATAAATGGCTATCAAACGGTAAACCCGGTTCACTTTCCATCGCATCGATTGCAATGTCTAAGAGTTTGCTATTCTCCTCTTTTTGCATATCTTCAAGATGCTTAATTAGCCTGTTGTTGCCCTCCACAATCCTTGCTTCCAGTTCGGGATATTCGAGCATCTCACTCAAATTTTCAACAGCAATATGAGGTCGTGTATCATGTTGACTTTGTTTCTTATCAATAAAAAGTGATTGGCGACCATTTTCATCAAGTGCGTATACTCCAGATGGTTCACCTGTTGTTCGATAGAAAATATTTACGACTGATAATTTTGTACCTTTTACGTTTATTACTATTTGCATCCTAGTAACCTCCAATAGATTGATAGTTTTATTTTTGACGTGCTGATATTGCTTTGTTAAATGCATTGCTTATCAAAGCCAATCGTTCTTCAATCGGTAATGCCAACCATTCAGATACTTTGATTTTCAATTTGTTCACCGCCTTCCGTATTAATGATTAACCAATGCTCAATTGTGGGTCTGTGGAATAAAATCCTCCCTCTCACTTTTGTATGAGGAATCTCTTTTTCACGGGCCATTGTGTAAATAGTTGTTTTACTAACACCTAATTCACTTGCAACTTCCTCAACTGACATAGTGAGTTTTTCCATATACTTCACCTACCTTAAATAGATAAGATTTTTCGAATGTGTTTAATATGTTCTTGTGCTTTTGGACCATCTTTACGCCCACGAATTATGTCTGACAGATAAGCATTTGAAATGCCTACCATTTCAGCTAATTGTTTTTGGCTCATTTTTCTTTTAAATAGTTCTGAACGAACTTGTGCCCCCAAATCCTCTGACATGCCATAGCCTCCTTTCTATATAAACAGTTCATTCGAAAGCCATTTGGCTATTACAACTGTCGATTTCCATTTGTAATGATGTGGAAGGCCGCCATAAGCTAATAAATCTTAATGCTTCCTCATGTTTAACTTTTGGAATATCTCCATAACGTGGAATTTTGAAATAATGTTTGAACTCATTCCAAAATGCCGAAAATACCTTTTTACTAATCTCTTTATAGGCAACCGAATCTTTACCGCCTAAAGCTTGTACAATTGATTGTTTAGCTGCCTGTTGTATTTCTTGTTGTTGGAGTGAATCAATTCGCATACTGCCTTTTAGGTAGTCCACATCTGTTTTGATTTCAGCTAATTCCATCTCATGTTTTAATGCTGTTTCCAAAAGGGCTACTGTACTATTTACTGGCAACTTTTTATCTTGCTCTAATTCTTCTATATGTTTGATAACTTTGTACCGAGTTACAGCATCGTATTTTAATGCCAATTGCATGGCTCCGTCTTTACCAAATTTGTAACAAGGTCTTTCTTGTTTGTTTTTGTCTAAATAAGAGCCGAGTGCAAAAATGCGTTGGGCTATTTCCTCTCCTAATTCCTCAACTTCTTTACGAATATCACGCATTACATCAGCGTGCCTTTTACCTGTTAACTCTGCAATATTCAAACTTGTCATTTGTACATCAGTTTTCATTAATTGATTCAAATTGTTTTCCTCCTTCCAATTACCTTTCTGTTACAATTTGGATAGAAAGGTAGGTGATACATATGGATATGGTTTTAAAAATTTGTATTTCAGATGGGTCTGAAATTATCGTCGATGGCTTTGATGACATTTCTTTTTACAATGAAATACCTAAT
>NZ_PYWM01000077.1 GCF_003049665.1 Lysinibacillus mangiferihumi
AGGGCTGAAAAGTCTGCAAGTTCGTTACGAAACTTTGCGTTACTCATCTTAATTGAACCGCCGTATACGGAACCGTACGTACGGTGGTGTGAGAGGTCGGGAGTTAATCACTCCCTCCTACTCGATTTCGTAATTAAAGATATGAATTTTTAAAATAAGTATGACGCTGATCTAAACTTAAGCCAAGTCACATTGCCAGATGGGACAAGTTCAACATGGACATACGACAGGCGTGGGGGAACTGCATAAGTACAACCAATCCGCTTGGAGCCACGGAAAAGTTCCATTATGACCATTTAAATCGCCTAGTGCGCGCCCATCTATCTGATGGTAACGATGTTCAACTAAAGTACAATGCCTATGATGATATTATTTTTGCAAAGGATAACCATACACAAGTCGCTTTTGACTACACGATTCTTGGAAGCCTAACGTCTCGCAAACAAGGTGGCAAGAAAGTACAATTCACCTATGATACAGAGGAGCAATTAACCGCTGTGATCAATGAAAGAGGCGAAGCATACACCTTTGAACGCGATACCAAAGGTCATATTATCAAGGAAATCGGCTTTGATGACATGGAAAAAACGTATGAGCGAAGTCCAGCAGGATTGGTTCAGCGCATTCAACGTCCAGGCAATCGTTGGACAGCGTATCAGCATGACAATCTAGGGAATGTCATTCAGACTACTATGATGGCACGTGGGAAACGTTTGCCTATGATAAAAATAGTTCGCTACTAAAAACGGAAAACGAACATGTAACCATCAAGCTAGAACGAGACCCATCCGGCCAAGTCATCAAGGAGTGGCAAAATGACCAGTGGATTGCCAGTAGCTATGACGAGTTAGGCAATCGCTCCCAAATAACAAGCAGCCTCGGTGCCAAAATCGATGTCATGCGTAATGAGTTAGGAAATATCTTACAAATGACTACCTCTCGCTCCGAGCAAGGTCAGTGGACAGCCTCGATGCAATACAATGAACTTGGTCAAGAGATTGAGCGAATCCTACCAGGGGATGTTATTAGCAAGTGGCAGTATGATATCACAGGTAGACCAACACATCACAGAGTAAGTAGCCAAAGCCGCGATACCCGAAGACGCGCCTACAATTGGGACGTCAATCATCAATTACGCAGTATGGTCAACGAGCTAACCGGTGTAAAAGTGACCTACGGCTATGATGAATTTAGTAACCTCGTGTGGGCCAATCAAGACAGTCGCCAATTTGAGTTCTTATACCGCACCGTCGATGATGTCGGCAATCTATATGAAACAAAAGATAAAAAAGACCGTGTCTATGGCGCAGGCAGTAGATTACTAGAAACAAAAGATGCCAAATTCTCCTATGACGAAGAAGGAAATCTCCTAGAGAAAGTCGAACATAATGGAGATACATGGAAGTACGAGTACTATGGCAATGGCATGATGGCCAAGGTCATGAAGCCAGATATGACAGAAGTAACTTTCAAGTATGACACACTAGGTAGGCGGATAGAGAAGTGTTCGGAAGGTAGAGCTACTTATTTTGTATGGGATGGCAATACGATTTTGCATGAGTATTTGTCGCAGGATAATTCAGTGGAGAATGCCTCACAGACAGATGACTTAGACAGTCTCATTACATGGGTATTCAATGATGGCTTTGTCCCTTCAGCAAAAATCACGAATAAAGACAACTACAGCATTATTAGTGATTATCTAGGAACGCCTGTCGAAGCTTATGATGAGCAAGGTCATAAGGTTTGGTCGGCTGAGCTTGATGTGTATGGACGAGTAAAAGAGTTTACGGGTGACAAAGATTTCATTCCGTTTAGATATCAAGGGCAGTATGAAGATGTAGAAATTGGCTTGTATTATAACCGATTCCGATACTACGACCCAGAGCTAGGGAATTATACGCAAGTTGATCCAATTGGGTTGGCTGGTGGGAACCCTACGTTGTATGGGTATGTAAATGATCCAAATATCCAACTTGATCCTCTCGGTTTATTTACATCAGGCCAAGTAATGAATTTTGGTAATAAAGATTTAGGTGATTGGGGAGAGAAAATTGCTTCTAAACATCTGAAAAGAAATGGATTTAAGGTTCTGGGTTCAGTCCAAAATATATCAAACCAAGGTTTTGATTTTATTGCAATAGATCAAGCAGCAGGCGAACTCAACGTTATAGAAGTTAAAACAAGTAGAAAAGGTTTTAGATCTAAATCAAGAATGCCTGCATGGACAAGGAATAACATTGATACAATTACTGGAAATACTAATGGTCATTGGGGTAATATGCAGAAATATCAAAATGACTTAATGAGACAAATTAGAAATGCACAAATCCAAGGTACTTTAAAAAATAAATTGGTACAAATAAACGTTGATAAAAGGAGAATTAAGATTAAGTGCAAATAATACCGCAATTTAAACATAATCTAATTAAAAAAGCCTTGAAGAGATATAGATATGACGAGGTTCTAAATCAGTTTGACACTAAAGAAGATTTCTATGCAGACTATTCTTTTTTCACTAGAGAAAAGAATTTAAAGAAAAATATTAATACTGTTTATGCCACTTTATCGGGGACGCCTAAATGTAACCATATTGCTGCAAAAAATCTTCTTTTTCAAGGTAATGATGATTGCTGGAAATTCTTTGACCGTACTGCACAATTTTTCGCTTACTCATATACAGGTGGTAGTTTGCCTTTTATTGATCCAATTGCACCATTATTAAACTATGCACTTTATGTGGAAAGAATAGATTTAATAGAACTACTATTAACAAAAGCTGCTACTGATTTAGAAAGAGATGAATATAAGAATAACAACGAATACATTAAACAGAAGGTATACCCAAGTACGTATTTGATACACTTCTTAATTGAGCAACTAGGGATACCGAACCCTGTAAAAGATAAGGTTATGCAATACGGTGATGGATTGGGTATCTATGAAAGAATTGTTGATGAGTGGGATCATCAATTTAATGAAATTGATGATGAGTATTGGAATAGCTTGTGTGAGTATCATTTAAATGGAATCGGAGTTACAGGAACCAAATGGAAAGATGAGGAGTTTCTATATTTCGGTCTCGTTCCTATGGAATTAATTAATCTATTTAAAGTAAGACAAAAACTAGGATTAGCTGTCCCAGACATTAAACATGAGTTGTTTTCAACGCCTATGGCTAACTATCCTACTATTCCTACTGGTTATAATCCAGACATAGATGTAAAGTTTCAGCTTGTTGAGAGAACGAAGAATAATGCCAAGGTATATACATTTGAAGACATAGTGGAGCAATTAAAAAAAGAGCATGGGGAAGAGGCTAATCTTTTTTACTAAACTTCTAAACTATATCCCATAATGTAGCAGTTTAATAAAAAAGGGAGTGCTGTATAATGTGGCAAGAGATGACTTCGTTATATTCCGAAGTCATCATTTTGAATTTTTAAGAAAACGCATTTAATATAACTCATAAATATTAACAAACAAGAGGAAATGACTGGGAGTGTCAATAATTTTGTGTAAATGACAATCCAACCTTTTCTAGTAGATCATCACATTTTTATTTTAAATACATTTGTTCGAAGGATTGATTTTGGTTTTTGGGAAGGGTTAACCCTTCCTAAAAACCAAAATTTCGCC
>NZ_PYWM01000007.1 GCF_003049665.1 Lysinibacillus mangiferihumi
CGTGTTCCTCGGACCGGTGTTTTGCCTCCAGCTTCCTTCAGATTCCGCATCGCCACGGACACCCTTGCTCTTGGCTAACCTCTACTTCTGTCTTCGGGGTTCGGGACTTGCACCCTATAGTTCATACGCATGCCGGGCGCACGCAAAAAAGTGTTAGATTGTGAGCGCTCAATCTAACACTTTTTCTCTTATGTTCAAACTTTACTTTGTAAGTAACTACAGCCACTTTCGAATCGGAGGAATACTTTGCTGGAATCGAAATACATTGAATGGATCGTATCTGGTTTTCACTTCTCTTAATCGTCTGAAATTACGTCCATAGTATGCAGTTGGCCAGTTTTCAATCGATTGATCTGGAAAGTTCACATAATCTCCCATTGTAAACGGGGATAATGTCCTTCTTAACTCTTCCACCCACTGAATATTTTCCTTTTCATCTTGAGTTTGTTCCCATGAAGTGATGTACTCTTGGGCAATAAGAGCATCGCGATAGTAATAGGCAGTACGGTTTGGTGCAATGTGACTAACAGCACCTCTAAGCGATTGGTGCCAGATGCTCGCATTTCTGTTAGGTGCATTTGCTAAAAATTGCTTCATAGTCAAGATGGCAGCATGCGGAAATGGTTTTTCAATAAAGGAACCTGATCTTTTACGGAGTGCCGGCTGGTTACCACTCGGAACATCAAAAAATCGAACCGCTTTCATATAAGGCACTTCTTTTATCCATAGATCCGTTGGTGACCCGCTTTTTCTTAATGGTCGTAACAGCTTTTTTAATGCCGATGGCGCGCCAACAAATATACCTTGCACAACAATGTCCCCCACTTCCTTTGCTTTTAACTCTATTTGTGAGGTTAAACGTTCATCTGTAAAAGGCGCCCATTTTTGCCATGCATCAAAAGCAACCTCAAAATCATCCCAGTCCCATGAAATATTGAAAAGAGACACTTCCGCTATAGGATGTAGCTTAAATGTAAGTGCCGTGACAACTCCGAAATTCCCCCCACCGCCACCACAGCTAGCCCAAAATAAATCACTATTCATCTGGCGATTTGCTCGAATCAGCTCCGCTCCTTGATGACCACTCGCTCCAACCATTTCAATTTCAATTAATTGATCGCAAGTAAGCCCAAAAGGACGAGAAAGCATACCGATACCTCCACCAAGCGCTAAACCCACAATTCCTACACTACTTTCAGTTCCTCCTGGAATTGTCATACCATGTTCCCATAATGTACGGTATACTTGCCCTAAGTTCGCACCCGCCTCAATGCGAGCAGTTCCATAATCTAAATTAATGGTTATGTCGTTCATTTCACTCACATCAATGACTAGACCGTGATTGATTAAGGAATAATTTTCATAACTATGACGCCCACTCCTTATGCGGAAGTCCTCATTATTTTCTCTAACCCATCTTAAAGCGTTCACGACATCTTTTGTCCTTTGGCAAAAAACAATTTTACTCGGGAATTTTGGCAAATTTAAGTTATTATTTGTCCTCGCTTCATCGTAATCTGGATCACCTGGACTAACAATTCTTCCTGTGAGCTTTACTTTCTTCAACATACAGCCCCTTTCTCCAATAATGCAATGTGCATGTACTATACTATGTATATTTAATGAGGAAAAAATATGCATTTTAAAATGGGAAAGAATGAAAAATAACATGGCATTTCATCATCAGCTATCCATTTTGTTTCATATGATGCATTAACAAAACCTATTAGGGGGAGAACAATGTTAATACATGTAGTTAGTGCGGGTGAAACATTATGGCACATTGCAAACCGTTATGCTGCGCCACTGCAAGCGATTACTCATTTAAATGCGTTACCTAACCCAAATCAATTAATAATCGGACAATCACTCGTTATTCCTTCTGCTTACACAACACATATCGTCAAAAAAGGTGATACATTATCGACGATTGCCAAACAATATAACGTACCAATGCAAACAATTATTCATAGGAATCACCTTACGAATCCGGATGTTTTAACACCTGGAACAAAACTAATTATTCCTCCCATTACACATACTGTACAAGCTGGCGAAACATTATCACAAATTGCTAGCAACTATGGTACAACCGTTCAAGCGATTGTAGAAGAAAATAGCATAACAAACCCAAATATGATTTATGTCGGTTCACAGTTAGTTATTCCTAGAGCCAAGCCTTCCGTTGAAGTAAATGCTTATACGTATCAACCGCCTGAAGAAGCTGTTCAGTCATTGCATGCAATCGGTCGTCTTCTCACTTTTTTTAGCCCGTTTGCTTATATGATAGAGGAAGACGGTACATTACAACCGATTAATGATCAAGCAATGATTGACGCAGCACAGTCGCATAACATCCTGCCAATGCTAACCATTACAAATTTTACGTCTACAGAAAGCGGCTCCAACTTAGCCCATATTATTTTATCTAACGATCAGTTACGTGTAAAAGTGATGGATAATATCTTAAATGTGATGCAGGATAAAGGCTATAAAGTGTTAAACATAGACTTTGAAAACGTTCTACCGACAGACCGAGAACAATACAACCAATTCCTTCAATTAGCCGTTGATCGTCTGCACCCGCAAGGTTATTTAGTATCAACTGCACTTGCTCCAAAAACAAGGCCTTCTCCAGCAGGGTCAACATATGAAGCATTTGATTATGAGGCTCATGGCAAAATTGTGGATTTTGTTGTGTTAATGACCTATGAATGGGGCTATCGCCTTGGACCTCCGCAGGCCATCTCGCCCATTAATGAAATGAAGAAAGTTGTAGAATACGCTCTAACAGTAATACCCGCTAATAAAATTTTTTTAGGCTTTCAAATTTATGCGCGGGATTGGCTAGTTCCTCATGTCAAAGGGCAAGAAGCGGAAACCTTTAGCCCGCAAGAAGCCATTAGAAGAGCCAAACAATTTGGCGCTACTATTCAATATGACCGCACTACACAATCACCATTTTTCCGCTACGTTGATCAGCAAGGAAGAAATCATGAGGTTTGGTTTGAAGACGCCAGAAGCGCACAAGCTAAATTCGACCTACTCAAGCAGTACCATCTTCGAGGTGTGAGCTATTGGGCTTTAGGTTTTCCGTTCCCTCAAAATTGGGCGCTATTAGAAAATGATTTCTCTATAAAAAAATAAGGACTACTACTAGAATTTCCCGAAACGCTATCTTTCATAAGCTTTTATGAATCTAAGCCAAACCTTTTGACATCCCTTCATGAATTTCTTATGTTTCCCTAGTATTTCCCATGATAAAAATAGCACTTGAAAGCCATATTAAGAAATATCAAAACTGAAAGGAGATAGCACACATGGGAAGAGATAATAAACAAGGGAAAAGCCAAAATAAAGGCTCATTACCACAGACACCAAAAAACCAAAAAATCGCACCTGATAAAGTAAAAGAAGAGTTTTCCCAAGAATTCACAGAACTTATTAATGCTGTGACGAAAAACAAGCAAAAAAAATAAGGGGGTATTCAATTGGAGTATCAACGCGCACAAGAAATTGTTGCCTCTCCATCGGAATATGAAGTGAGCTACAATGGCGTTTCTATATGGATTGACAAGCTACATGATGATCGCAAAACAGCCACTGTGCATTTACGACGCTCGCTAGAAGAACGCTCTGAAGTCAATATTTCAGAACTGAAAGAAGAATACCTCGTTCATTAAAATAATAAGGACTCCCCAAAAATCCGCATTGTACTTAATTAGATGCAATCTTTTTGCAGCCTAATTAAGTCAAAGCGGATTTACCATTTTCATTTACTATCTTTTTAAATGCTGTATTCTTCCCCGTATTTAAAACGCTCTAAAATGTCATTTGCATGCATATGTAAGTCATTAAACGTTGTTGCAAGCTGTTCAGCTGAAATAGGCTTACTAAATAAATAACCTTGTATATAATCGCAATCCCCTGCAACAAGGAAAGCAAGTTGCGCAATTTCCTCTATCCCCTCAGCTACAACTTTTAAACGTAAATGCTTTGCCATTGAAAGGATCATGGACACAAGCGCTTCATCATTTGGGTCATGTTGAATATTATGTACGAAAGCACGATCAATTTTTAAACAGTCGATTGGAAAATCTTTTAAATATGATAAAGACGAGTAACCTGTCCCAAAATCATCGACAGCTATTTGAATCCCCAGTGCTTTTAATTCATGTAAAAGTTGCGTCATTTGATCAATATTCATTGTCATACTTTCTGTAATCTCCAATTGAAGATAGCTTGGTTCCAACTTACTTCGTTGTAAAATCTCTCTCACCATTTGTACTAAATCTTGCTGAAATAATTGGCCAAGAGATAAATTAACCGCAACTTTCATTGGCGGCAAACCTTGCGTTTCCCATGCTTTTACTTGCAAGCATGCTGTTTCAAGAATCCATTTACCCAGAGGAATAATAAGCCCTGACTCTTCTGCTATCTCGATAAACGTATCAGGTGGGACAAGTCCACGCTCTGGGTGACGCCAGCGCACTAGCGCCTCGACTGATTCTATTTTTCCTGTTTTCAAGTTAATTTGCGGCTGATAAACCAAATAAAATTCCTGTCGCTCGAGCGCCTTATGTAACTCCTGCTCTAGTAAAATACGATTTGCCACACCGGTTGACATATGCTGTTGGTAAAAAAGAAGTCGTTGTGGTAATTGGCTCGCTTCACGCATCGCTAGCTGTGCATGCGTCAATAATTGTTCAGCTGTACAATTGGCGTCATTGAATGCAATACCAATATTGACATTGCCTTTTAAAGAAAAAAGTTGTACTTGCAGCGGCTGATTCATAACGCTTTTTAAATTCAAGCAAAACTGGATCAATTCTTCTTTTGTTTGTACATGATGAATATAAATGACAAACTGGCTCTCTCGTAACTTTGTTGCAAAATAATGGGGTGGCAGCATCGCTTGAATTCTTTCAGCTACAAGTTTCATCATCTTATTGGAATAACTAATGCCTAAGGAGTCACTAATAGTTGCTAGACGATCAATTTCAATGGAGATAATGGCCTGTTGTTGCCTACCATCCTTACGCAGCTTCTCCTTTAATGTTTTTAAAAGAAGACGCTCATTCGGAAGTTGGGTAATATCATCATGATAAGCTTGAAAAGTTAGCTCCTGTTGCGATTGTTCCAAGTCTAGCTTAATTTTTAATAGCTGTTGATAGGGCTTTTCAACTGACGTATAGTAGATTGCCTTTAGAAAAATATAATACGCAAAAAATTGATAAAAGAGTGCAGCGAACATCCAAATACCACTGAAGTTATTGCTACAAACAAATAACAAATCACTTACAATCAAGTAAGCTGACCCACTCATTAGCCATCCAGTTTGTTTAGGTGCCTCCTTATAATGCTTGCTTAAAAAATAGATTGAAACACCTTGTAGAACCGCAGTCAATAATTGTGCGCTACTTTGTATCGTTGTCACAAATTGATTGCCTCCAATCAATGGTTGTACCTTATACAACATCATGAGTACTAAGGCAACAGATAAAACCGCAATGCCATAAGCAATCCTACGATGTGCCAACGTTAACTTTTTTCTAGGCTTTACAATCATAAGTAATACACCAATTACTAAAGCAAAGCGCATGAAAATCTGTATCCAAACGCTTATTAACTTTATGTCTAGGCTTTGAGAAACTGCTAAGACAATGTTCGCAATTTCTAACAAAGCAACAACGAAAAATATACTACCTATGTATAATGTTTGATTTGATAATAGCTGAGAAAAGATTAACCATGAATGAATAGCAATGGTCATTGTAAATACAACGATAAAAATTTTCATGATTAAACTTAAATAAACAAAGCTACCTTCAAAAATAGCAAAAAGCTGATGGTTAAAAACGATTAGTGGTAGTAATAGTAGCAACGGTATCGCACTAAATCCAAGCTCCTTTTTGTCTATAACTATATTATTACGCGCGTTTTCCAATACTAACCCTCCATACCAAGTTATACTCATTTCAAATAGATGGGTATATATACCCATTAATTCATAGCAACGATATTGAAATTGTATATATCTTAGACTTCTTACAAATCATAGCACTTTTATTAGACTTTGTATGCACCAAGCGAAAGTATGCTAATATTCAATTTATTTTGATATTAGCATACTTTTACTATCTTTTTGTAGTAATTTCTTTATCGACGGTAGAGACTACGGAGCTTATCTATCAGTCTTGTGCGTCTCTTTTTGACTGCAGAGACAGACAGACATAGTTCTTTAGCTATTTCATCATACGTGTAGCCTTCTAGGTAATAAAGTTGCAGTATCTTTCGGTCTAACTCATTTAAATTACCTATGATCGTCTCTACTAATAAGCATGCCTCTAGTCGATTAATTTGTTCCTGCTGACACCTTATACGGTTTAATTTGTCATCAGCTAGAAATGTCACGTTGTCTTGGAATTGTTTATCCTTTGTCAGTTCTTTCAAAATTTCTCCTTTGACAGTTGTATAAATATATCCAGAAAACTGCCCGTTCGATGGATTGGCCTTTTGATAAGCTTTCCACACAGCAATTGCTGCAATATGGCGATAATACGCAAAGTCTTTGTAAATATGGCACTTTAATAAGATAGAAGTAATCATTGGTTGGACTAATTCTAATATTTCCTCAAATGGCTGTTGTGGCGAAAGAATTTGTTTGTGCTTGTCTTGTGACACTATTACTTTCCTAACGACTTGTGCACAGTCCATTATTCCTAGGTAATACTAGCTTAACGTGCGTCTACCAAATCGTCGAAAAACGCTTTTATAAAAAATCATCAACGAAACTTTTGAAAAATCGCCTTAATTTAGCAGAAATAATAAGAAGTATTTATACAAATCCTATGTTTTACCTTCATTTGATACATATTTCTTTTTTCACTGGACACATTATGACTAAGGAGGCGAAATAGATGAATTTTCAAATAAGAGATGCCATTTCAGCAAACGTACATGGGCAATCAGCAGCAGAATTTAAGGATATAGTGCAAGATGCTATTTCACGTGGTGAGGAGCATCTACTACCTGGGCTTGGTGTATTTTTTGAAAAATGGTGGCAACAATCAACTACTGAAGAACAAGATGCATTCGTACAAAAGCTTGAAAAAGTATTTGCACACTGATTTTTTATGAACACTTCATTCCAATTCCACAAATCGCATGATAAATTAGATTTATCAGAAAGTTTGGAGGGATTGGAATGACTGTTGCAATAGAGCTACTAGTAAATCAACTTAGAGAGGTATTATCGGATGAGCAAGTGTCTACAAACGACACAGTACGAGAACTACATGGCAAAGATGAATCTCATCATGCGATGAATTTACCTGATATCGTCGTCTTCCCACGTTCTACAGGAGACGTTAGTGCCATTATGAAAATCGCACATGCTAATCTTATACCGGTTGTCCCATTCGGTGTTGGCTCAAGTTTAGAAGGCAATGCTATTCCGATTGAAAACGGGATATCTATCGATTTTTCTGAAATGAATGCAATTTTAGAGATTCGTCCAGAAGATTTATTAGTGAAAGTGCAACCAGGTGTGACACGTGCACAATTAAATAAAGAACTTAAAAAACATGGGCTACAATTTACGGTAGATCCAGGAGCAGATGCGACACTTGGTGGTATGGCAGCAACAAACGCCAGCGGTACGACAGCAGTTCGTTACGGCGTAATGCGCGACCAAGTACGGGATTTAGAAGTAGTACTTGCAGACGGAACTGTAATTCATACGGGCAACTTAGCAGCGAAATCATCTTCTGGCTATCATTTGAACGGTTTATTTGTTGGTTCAGAAGGTACGTTAGGATGCTTTACAGAGCTGACATTGCAAGTTTACGGTATTCCAGAATTCGTGACTGCTGGCCGCGCTGTCTTTGAAACAGTGGGCGATGCTGTCAGTGCAGTAGCCGCATTATTGCAGGCTGGCGTCTCCGTTGGACGCGTTGAACTAGTCGATGAAGCTTCTATTACACAAGTGAATATTTATAATGAAACAACGTATGATGAAAAACCTACGCTATTTTTAGAATTCCACGGCAATGATGCAGGTATGCGTGCAGATGTTGAATTTGCTACAGAAATCTTTGAGGATTTCGGCTGTAAGAGTGTCCAATTTGAACAAGACAATGCAGCACGCAATAAGCTGTGGGAGGCACGTCATTCATTAGCCTATGCATATATTCATGCGTACCCCGGTAAAAAACTGATGTCAACCGACGTCTGTGTACCGATTTCAAAATTGGCAGAAACGATACTTTATGCACGCGAGCAATTAAACACTGTCGGTCTAGTAGGAGGTATTGTCGGACATGTCGGTGACGGCAATTTCCATGCCCTATTAATGTTAGACCCAACGAATGCGCAGGAACAGGCTCAAGCTGACCGTTTTAACGAACATATTGTACAGTATGCGTTGCTTCGCGGTGGAACTTGTACAGGAGAACATGGTGTAGGGATTGGGAAGATGAAATATCAATCGATGGAGCACGGTGCCTCATTACTTGTTATGAAAAGCATTAAGGCAGCACTTGACCCACATAATATTATGAATCCAGGAAAAATTTTCAACTTGTAGTAGCGATAAATTTTCACTTTCATTTATTGAGAAAAAACACGACCCCTCCAACTAAGCAGAAGGTCGTGTTTTGAACATGATTAAAGGTGACAGGCACTTATGTCACGCTCTGTTCCAAGTGCACGTGGAACCATTGTTTCGACGAGATAATCTTCTTCTTCATAAATGATTTTCTAGAAACATCTAACAACGGGGCTGGGACATAACTAAAAAAATTTAAGAAACAGACGAAAGCTGTTCATAATTTTTTGCTATATGGAGACCTTAGCTATTCTTGCTTTTGCAATTAAAAAAATTAGAAGTGTTCACTAGTTGTTGGTAGCGAAGGCGGTGACTCCAGCTCAGAACAGCACATAATGTTAGACGCGGGCATTCCGCGCGCAAGCAGAGGGTTGCGGCTTACGGTGCTGAGCGGAAAGCACCGCCGTAGCGGACAACAACGGCATAGCAAAAAAGTGTTAGATTGATGGCAGTCAATCTAACACTTTTTTGTCCCAGCCTCTATTCGTTACAAATCATAGCGGAAGCTTTTCACCAAGATATCGCCTTTATAAAACTCTTTTGACTCGTCTCGGACAAAACCTAGTGATAAATAGAGGTTGATGGCAACTTGCATAATATCACCAGAATGTAAATAGAGAGATTGATCCTGACGCTTGCGAGCAAAGGCAAAACTTTCTTGTAATAATTTTTTAGCCACACCTTGCCCCCTCCCTTTCGGATGAACTGCTAATAAGCGTACAATCGTTGACTCAATACCGAGTTCAGGAAGACCGTATGCTTTTTCAGCATTTGTAAATAGTTGCAAGCCTCCTACAATTTCCTGCTCACGCTTTGCAACTAATATCGTCTCTGCATTCGGATTGCCAACAGACGACCGAATATCTTGTAAATATTGAGCCCAATGCGCTGGATCTTTGTAATCTTTCTCATACTGTGCATAACTGTCCACAAGCACTTCCAAATAAGCTGGATAATCTTCTTGTCGTAAATGTTCAATAACAATTTGTGCTACTGTCATAAACAACACTCCTTTCACTTCTTTTTCTATTAGAAAACTGGATAAGCACTCATACGTTGAACAGCGTTCTTATTGCACACAACTAGATGCTATTTGTGATTTTTCTGTACTTGAGCAAGCCGTTAACAATAACAAAAGTACACATGTTAAATAGAACGTTAATTTCCTCATCGTATCCCTCCCTTTCCTAAACTTGCGATGGTAGATGAATAGCAAGTGCTGTCTTAATATGTTCAAGTCCAAGTTCTGTAACGGCTTTGTACACATCATCCTCACTTGAACCAATTTCTACAACTGGCACATAGCGTACGCCATACTTTGTATCAAGAATGTCACGAAAAGCATCGTTATGTGTTACATCAACTGTTCTATAGGCAATTCCTTGCCCTTGTAAATAGGCTTTAACTTCATCACAATAGCTACAACCTTGCTTTGACCATACAATTACATCTATTTTTTTCGCCATGTTGGATAATCCTCCTTAACTTACTGCTTCTTGTTGTTGTAAATGTAAATTTACTGGACTTAATAGTTCAAATGACCGCTGTCGTTCAAATGCCTTTAAAATCGGTGTATGCAAAATAAACTCATCAATTTGATATTGCTTGTGAAAGGCATCCAATGTGGCTTTTATGTCTTCAGGCGTGCCGTATAAAATATCAGCATCATACTGCTGTACAGTGAACGCTTCTCCTGATTCTTGCCCAAATTTTTCTGCTAATTCCACCGATTGTAGCGTCAAACTACGACCACTTGCCAAATGTACTTTCGTAATTTTTTGTTCTCCTACTAATGCCTGTGCCTCCTCTTTTGTTGGTGCGGCAAAGGCTGCAATTGATACTGCAAAATGACCATTTGGGAAATGCGTGCGATAGGTCTTAGCCGCTTCCTGTAAAATTGCCGGATCACTATTGATAAAGCGTGCAAAGACAAAGGCAATGCCAAGCTTACCTGCAAGAGCTGCACTTTGAGCGCTTGCGCCAAGTAAAAATAACGATGGTTTTACTTTAGGAATAGGTGTTGCCTGAACACCACTTAGCTCATGCTCTGATGGTAGCGCGTTGTCCATTAATTGCTGTAAAAACGTTAGTCTTTCCTCAAAGTCCTCACCATTGTTCAGCGTGCCAAATTGCAATGCCTTTGTAGACAACGGTAGACCTCCTGGTGCTTTTCCAATGCCCAAATCTACTCTCCCTGGTTCTAACGTGGCGAGCACATGGAAATTTTCTGCCACTTTGTATGGGCTATAATGTTGTAACATAACCCCACCTGAGCCAATACGAATTGAGGTCGTTTTTGCAAGTAAATACGATACTAAAACTTCTGGTGAAGTGCCTGCTAATGTATCGGTATTATGATGTTCTGACACCCAAAAACGCGTATATCCTAACTGCTCAGCCCTTTGTGCTAAAGCTACTGTATTTTGCAATGCTTGCTCGTTTGTCGCATTGTCGATAATTGGGCTTTGGTCTAAAATGCCTAAAGAATAACTCATACAATACCTCCTCGAAATATATTTATTCAAATAAGTTTACTTGGTTTTTAAACAGACTGTGTGACATAACGACTTTCTTTAAATGGTAATCCTAAATTACCTCGCAATGTATCTGCCTCATATTGCTCTCTGTATAGACCTCGTGACTGCAAGATGGGTACAACTTTATCGACAAAATCATTAAGTGCATCAGGCACTGTTACAGCTACAATAAAGCCATCCGCTGCTTCTTTTTCAAACCATTCCTGTAGTAAATCAGCAATGTGTTCAGCAGTACCAAAAAATGTCGTTTTCGGTGTAGCTTCACGTAATGCTACTTGACGAAGTGTGAGCCCTTCTTCTTTAGCATAAGTTTTAATATAATCTGTCGTGCTACGGAAGCTATTTGCTCCAATGTCACCTAGCTCTGGGAATAATGCATCCACATCATACTGAGTAAAATCATGATGATCAAAATAACGACCAAGATAGGCAAGTGCACGTTCAATGGAAACAAGCTCTACTATTTCCTGATACTTTGCCTCTGCTTCTTCGATTGTGTCCCCGATAATAGGTGATATTCCTGGGAAAATCTTCACTTCATCAGGATTTCGTCCAACATCTGCAACCGCCGTTTTTACTTTTTTATAAAACTTCTGTGCTTCTTCGAGCGATGCACCATGCGTAAATATGGCATCCGCATCCTTTGCAGCTAAACGGATACCCGCATCCGATGACCCTGCTTGGAAAATAACAGGTTGGCCTTGTTTTGAGCGCGCAATATTGAGCGGGCCTTGTACCGAAAAATATTTCCCCTTATGTTGTAAGGTGTGTAGCTTTGCTGGATCGAAAAATACGTCATTTTCCACATCTGCTATAAAAGCATCATCATCCCATGAGTCCCAAAGCCCCTTTGTCACCTCTAAGTATTCCTCAGCAATTTGGTAACGTTCCGCATGGCTAGGATGCTGGTCAATCGTTTTATTATAATTTAACGCCGTGCTCTCTAATGGCGTCGTTACCACATTCCAACCTGCTCGCCCATTGCTAATATGATCGAGTGATGCAAATTGTCGTGCTACCGTAAATGGTTCACTATATGAAGTAGATACCGTCCCTACAAGTCCAATGTGATTTGTTGAAACTGCTAGTGCCGATAATAACGTTAACGGCTCAAAACGATTTAAAAAATGAGGGATTGACTTTTCATTAATAAATAAACCATCTGCAATAAAAGCTACATCAAACTTCCCTTGTTCCGCCTTCTGTGCTTGTTGTATATAAAACGGCAAGCTAACACTTTGATTGCTTGCTACTTTTGGGTGACGCCAGCTCGAAATATTGCCACCTACACCATGAATAATCGCCCCAAATCGAATTTTATCCTGTCTCACCATACTTGTTCTCCTCCTTAAAATTTTTATTTTTACTAAACTTAGTGGTTAAGTATGTTTTGAGTTAAAAAATAATATTTCACTTATGCTGTCAAACAGACATGCATAAATAAAATAGGATTGAGGAAGATATTACCGTTCATTAAACGATTATGCAATAGGTCTTATAATAGAAAAAATTTTTTGAGCTATAAATTTTTTTATCATGAAAATGTTTGGGTATTTTCAAACTGAATAGCTGTATTTAAAATATTGTCCCAAAAAGCAGGTTCCAGTGTATCTTTCTTCAAATAAGTTAAAAAAATATGCTGGTTCATATCGAGTAAATGCTTCACATCAATCTCAACAAACTCGCCGCTTTCAAGCTCGTTTTTCACACATAGATGTGGCAAAAAGCTCATATAACCTTTCGTTCGAATAAATGCCTTCGCTACTTCTAAATGGTCTGTTCGCACTTCAATATTTGCCGATACGCCTTCTACCTCGAACATTTTATGGACATAGTTCCAATCAAATGCGCCACATTCAAAAAACACCATTTTTTGCTGCGCTAATTCTTTTGCCTTTAAAACGACTCCTTGTGTTAATGGATGGTCCCGATGCATAACGAGCTTTACTGCATTGCTTAATAACAACTCATTGCATACTCCTTGTCGATGCACATATTGCATAAACCCTATATCAATTTGGTGACTTTGTAATTTTTCTAATAGGATTGTTGTAGGACCTGTTATGATTTGAAAGCGCATGTGAGGAAAGCTTTCCTTCCATTTAGGTAAGGCATATGCCAAAAAATATTGGGCTGTCACACCATTCGTACCAATACAAACTTCATTTGTTGTTTGCGTTTCCTGCAATTGCTTTTTTCCTTGCTGGAACGTTTGCACAATTTGTGTGGCAAATGGTAAAAAATCTTTTCCTTTCTCTGATAAAATGACACTCCGTGCATCTCGATAAAATAATTCAACGTTTAACTCACGTTCCAATGATTTGATACGAGCTGTAACTGTTGGCTGTGATAAAAACAATGCATTGGCAGCCTTATGAATGCTTTTATAATGGACAACATATAAAAATGCCTCGATATGATCAATGTTCAAATAAAGCCCTCCTAAAATTTCGTATTGTCCCTATTATATAGATATCCTTCATTTTTCTCTATAACGGATTGGAAAACTATGTTATTATCAATAACCATTTGAATTAAAAAAAGCAACCCAGCGTCTCCCAGGTTACTTTCACTATGTAGCGATGAGGTCATCCATCTTGACAACGTACATCGCGCGCAGCTACATCCCTCTGTCTGTATGCCGCTTTATGTTATTCACAGATGACACCCACTGTTGTCAATGTGAACTCTCTATATAGCAACTCTCCATAAGAAAGTTATATAGCCTATCCTTTACGTTAGGCCATAATCGAAGCTAAAACTGCTTTTTGAGCGTGAAGTCTATTTTCTGCTTGCTCAAAGATGTAAGAATTAGGGCCATCTATCACAGATGTTGCCACTTCTTCTTCGCGATGAGCTGGTAAGCAATGTAAGAACATATAGTTTGGCTTTGCATGTGCAACAAGTTCATCGTTGATTTGATAACCAGCAAAATCTTGTAAACGTTTTGCAGCTTCCTCTTCTTGCCCCATTGATGTCCAAACATCTGCGTATACCACATCTGCATCTTGGACTGCTGTTACAGGATCATTTGTAATCGTAATGGTACTACCGTTTTTCTCTGCAATCTTTTGTGCTTTTGCGATAACTTCCGCATCGCATTCATAGCCAACAGGCGTTGCAACAGCTACATGCATCCCTACATGTGCAGACGCAACTACTAATGAGTGCGCTACATTGTTGCCATCTCCAACATAGGCAATTTTAAGACCTTGTAATTCACCTTTATTTTCAAAGATTGTTTCTAAATCTGCTAATGCCTGACAAGGATGATAAATATCCGTTAAACCATTAATAACAGGAATTGTTGCATGCTCGGCTAGTTCTTTAACCATTGCATGAGAGTTTGCACGAATCATAATGCCATCTAAATAACCTGATAACACATGTGCAGTATCATAAATTGATTCACCGCGTCCAATCTGCAAATCACGTGCATGCATAAACATACCTTTACCGCCCAATTGTTCCATGCCTACTTCAAATGAAATACGAGTACGCGTTGAATGTTTTTCAAAAATCATGCCAAGTGTTTTACCTTCAAGTAATTTCGGACATTTACCTTCTTTTGTAATTATTTTCAGTTGAGACGATAGTGCAACTAACTGCTGAACTTCTTCACTTGTATAGTCTAGCAAAGTTAGTAAGTCTTTTCCTTTTAAGCTTGACACTAACTTTAACTGTACCTCTTCTAATAATTTCATAGCCTTCGCTCCTTGCTTTTGTTACTGTTGAACTTAGTATACACATGCATAAATATAAAATCAACTGAATTTTTATGTTTATTTTCAAAAATTAGAATTCATCAGTTATTTGTGACAAAAATACGTCTGTTTGAATATTTATGCATATACAACGTATTGTCAGCATACTACTGCCTTAGTTACATTGATAACCATTTCATATAACCTGTTTGTTGCCATAAAAAAAGAGCCTACCCGAAGGCCTGCTCTGGTCACACTTATGCAGTTGTTTAAAGCTATTCTAGATATTCTACTACTCTTCGGCATCACTTCGATATTCTAAAATATCGCCAGGCTGACAGTCTAACGCCTTGCAAATCGACTCTAAAGTAGTTAATCGAATTGCTTTTGCCTTTCCATTTTTTAAAATAGAAAGATTCGCCATTGTTATGCCAACCTTTTCCGAAAGCTCTGTTACGCTCATTTTTCGTTTAGCTAACATCACATCGATGTTAATAATAATCGCCATATCCTCAACCTCACACTATTCAATCATTTTCCTATTTTATGTCTACGATTTCTTTATACAAGTGTTTGGGAAAACCTCAGATTGCGATGACACTCGAAGCAAATGTAAAATGTCAACCGAATGCCAGCAGTTTCACTCTATCACCTTTACTAAAAATCGCAACAACGAGAATTCCCTTTACAACAAAAGCACTGATAACAATAGCACAGAACTTGATCACTTTTAAAGCCTTGACCGATACTTCTGAACATATCTGTTCCTATTCATGTTAAGCAACAGCTTATATGCATTGATAGTACGCAATAAAACATGGTAAAGAAAATACATTAGTCGCTACTGAAAAAGCGTTGGTATGCTAAGATTCTCACCTCAAACAACTAAGTCGTTTTCGGATTTAATTTCGACCGCTTCTTGTAAAAGTCGTTGAAGAACAGCAGCAAATACTGCTATCACCATAGAGGCAAAGGGTACAAGCAATCCAACAAAAATCACACCTGGTGCATCGTCTTTCTCAGCAAAAAGGTAAAAAAGTGGAAAAATCAGGACATGTAAACTACTAATGATAATAGCACAATATTTAATCTTCTTTAAAGATTTTACAGAAAGTTCCGAGAAGGCTTTGCTTTGATCGATGTAGCGTAATAGTTGAAAAGCCTGATACAAAGCAAAGTAAAACGGAATTGAAGATGCATACAAAATAATCGAGACGATATATTGTATAGAAGAAAACGCAGGTAATAACTTTTCTGAAAGCTTCCCTAGCTCCGGTACAAGAAAAATACATAGTGCTAAAACTGGGATAGCCATAAGTATGACCGCTATTTTTAAAAACAAAGTTGTTGCTATTTTCATGAAAACACCTCATTGGTTTATATTCAATTTGATTTTAATACAAAATTTATCGTATTACAATAAATAAACATTGATTTCCATTTTACAACCCCTTCCTATCCACCGCAAGAATATCCACTCTTATCGCTAGGGCACACTAAAACATAAAAAAACCTTCTAACAAATTGTTAGAAGGCCATACTGCATTATTTATACTTATAATAACGATTAATCAAATGTTATTTTGTTTACTGCATCGCGATCTAATTTTTTAATGACTTCAACCATTAGCTTAACAGCGTTATCGTAGTCATCACGGTGTAAAATCCCTGCGTGTGAGTGGATATAACGTGTCGCAATACCGATTGATAAAGCAGGCACACCATTTGCTGTGACATGGATTGAGCCAGCGTCTGTGCCGCCCCCAGCCATTGCTTCAAATTGATATGGAATGTTGTTTTCATCCGCCACATCTAAAACAAATTCACGTAAACCACGGTGTGAAACCATTGATGCATCGTAGACAACGATTTGTGGACCTGCACCCATTTTACTAGTTGACTCTTTCGGTGTTACCCCTGGCGTATCTCCTGCAACACCTACATCAACAGCAAAACCGATATCTGGTTGAATTTTATGAGTTGCTGTTTTCGCACCACGAAGACCTACTTCTTCTTGTACGTTCCCTACAGAATATAGGATATTTGGATGTTTTTCATCTTTCAATGCTTTCATGACATCAATGGCAATCGCACAGCCAATACGGTTATCCCATGCTTTTGCTAATAAATACTTATCATTTTTCATTACATTAAATTCGAAATAAGGTGTTACCATGTCACCAGGACATACTCCCCATTCAAGTACTTCTTCTTTAGAAGCAGCACCCACGTCGATAAACATATCTTTAATGTCTACCACTTTGTTACGTACATCGGCTGGTAAAATATGAGGTGGTTTAGAACCGATTACCCCAATAATTTCTTCACCTTTGCGTGTTGTAATTGTCACGCGTTGCGCAAGCATTACTTGGCTCCACCAACCACCCACTGTTTGGAATTTGATGAATCCTTTATCATCGATTTGAGTGACCATAAAGCCTACTTCATCTAAATGGCCAGCTACCATAATTTTAGGGCCGTTTTCATCGCCTACTTTTTTAGCGATGACGCTCCCTAAATGATCTGTTTCAACAGTATCTGCATATGGTGCGATGTATTTTTTCATAACTTCACGTGGTGCACGCTCGTTGCCTGCAATGCCATTCGCATCTGTTAAATCTTTAAACATTTGCAAAGTTGAATCTAGTTGTGTCATCCTTTTGCCTCCTACATCTTGTATCCCCTCTATTATACTTCGTTTACCGAAATATTCCTAGTGAGTCGTCTGAAAATTGATGTTTTTTTTACTTTTTAGTCTAGTAAATTAATAGCCACTTCGTTGGCGATTATAATTTTCTTCGTTTTTTTCAATATACGCTGACACGACATCCTCAAATGTAAAACCGAGGTTATATGCAAGTAACCCATAGCATTGCCAAATCGCTGCATAACTATGCTCTGTTGGGTGGCTTATAAATGTTAATATATAGTTTTGCGTCATTAAAAATGTCTCTGTTAAATCACGCTTCTCTTCCACAACTGGCCATTTTTCTATAGCCGTATAGCCTTTTAATAACCCTAGCGATAAAATAAAGTGAATCGAATCCACATACTCCTCTAAAATCACTTCGCGCGCTGATGGCCCTTTCGTACTCCAAAACTTAAAGCAACGTGTTTCATTGGCAAGCTCCGCAAGCTCAACCATTAACGCCAAGCCTTTCTCTTTAAAGACATCGTGTTCAATATTTTGTGTTTTTGCAATAAAATCATCAAGTTCTTTTTGCATCGTAAATAATTGTTGTAAGTTCATTTTTTTCTCCTAAATTTCTAAAATTTTTTTGTATAAAGTGAAACTAAATGTCTCCCCCAATCGTATAGGTAGGAATAACCTTTCTTCAAGGGGGAATTTTTTAAATGTTACCATTACTTATTCGACTTGCAGTGATTGCGCTTATTATCTATGTATTCTATAAAGCGATTCGATATATAACCGATCCTAAACGAAAACTCGATGAAGCCTATGAAAAAGGCCAATATTACTTTTATGATGACGTAAAAAATGTTCGAAAGAATTTCTTTATTTCTTTTAAGGGTGCGCTATTTGAAGGTGAAAAATACTTGGGTACGACCGAAGATGCGTTTGAGGTCGTTACAATTTTCGTTGGTGCCCGCGACACTGCAACTTTACAAGGATTTACAAGGAGTGACTTCGAATATCTCCAACAAGAAATTTTATTTAACTATCCTAACGCTAAAATCAACTGGAAGCAACCCATTGAACAACTTATGCGTGACACATCCTCTTCATGAGGATGTGCCACATGAGGATGTGCCAGGCACTCACACAATTCTACACAATTTAAGTTTTTTATAATGAGCTACTCCATAATTGCACGATTATAAAAATTTGAATTGCTGCAATCAATGGAAAGCCAAACGCAAAACTGTTATGGCGTGTTTTATGACGGAATAAATACATACCTAATACGCCACCAACAGCCCCTCCTGCAATTGCCAAGGTAAACAACGTACGTTCCGCAATGCGCCACTCATGCTTTTTTGCGCGCGATTTATCCATACCCATCATAACAAGCAATACAACTGAAACAATTGCCATATAGGCAAGTAAAGCTTGAGCCATTAAAACACAACCTCCTATGTAAAAAAGACTGATGAAATAACCCCACCAGTCTTCACTATACACTAATTTATTTGCACTTGTCGCTTCGCTTCAATGCCAAATATCTTTTGCCTCTGTCGCTTCCGCTTTCGGGGCTGAAACCTTATTTTGCCCCTGCCGCTTCCGCTTTCGAGGCTGAAAACTTATTTTGCCCCTGTCGCTTTGCTTTCGGGGCAGAAATTTATTTATATTTTGCCCCTGTCGCTTCCGCTTTCGGGGCTGAAAACTTATTTTGCCCCTGTCGCTTTGCTTTCGGGGCTGAAACCTTATTTTGCCCCCTGTCGCTTTGCTTTCGGGGCTGAAATTTATTTATATTTTGCCCCTGTCGCTTCCGCTTTCGGGGCAGAAATTTATTTATATTTTGCCCCTGTCGCTTTGCTTTCGGGGCAGAAATTTATTTATATTTTGCCCCTGTCGCTTTGCTTTCGGGGCTGAAATTTATTTATATTTTGCCCCTGTCGCTTCCGCTTTCGGGGCAGAAATTTATTTATATTTTGCCCCTGTCGCTTCCGCTTTCGGGGCAGAAATAAAAAAGAGCGACTTAGTCGCTCTTTTTTATTTCGCTACTGCTTTTTTAGCAGCTTCTGCTAATTGTGTGAATGCTGCAGCATCTGTTACAGCTAAGTCAGCTAACATTTTACGGTTAACTTCGATACCAGCAACTTTTAAACCGTGCATTAAACGGCTGTAAGAAAGACCGTTCATGCGAGCAGCTGCGTTGATACGAGTGATCCATAATTTACGGAAATCACGTTTTTTCTGACGACGGTCACGGTATGCATATTGACCTGATTTCATTACTGCTTGGTTAGCAACTTTATATAATGTATGTTTAGAACCATAGTAACCTTTAGCTAATTTCAATACTTTTTTACGACGTTTGCGCGTCACTGTTCCGCCTTTTACGCGTGGCATATGAATTACCTCCTGCTTTTCATTAAAAAATGAATATTAGTTTATTTTGTGTTATCAATCATTTCATGTAAACAAGTAATGATTTGATGCGTTTGAAGTCACCAGATGATACAACGTTCGCTTTACGTAGGTGACGTTTTTGTTTCGTAGATTTGTTTGCGAATAAGTGGCTTCCGTAAGCACGGTCATATTTTAATTTACCTGAACCCGTTTTTTTGAAACGTTTCGCAGCTCCACGGTGAGTTTTCATTTTTGGCATGTCGAATTCCTCCTAAACTGTTCGTCTAATATTATTTCTCGTTCTTTGGTTGAAGAACTAAGAACATGCTTCGGCCTTCCATCTTCGGTTTTTGTTCAACCGTAGATACTTCAGCACAAGCTTCAGCAAAACGATCTAACACACGTTGACCAATATCTTTGTGTGTAATCGCACGACCTTTGAAACGGAGGCTACATTTTACTTTATCGCCTTTTTCAAGGAATTTAATCGCATTACGTAGCTTCGTTTGGAAATCATGTTCATCAATTGTTGGGCTCAAGCGAACCTCTTTCATTACGATGACTTTTTGATTTTTACGAATTTCACGGTCTTTCTTTTGCTGTTCAAACTTAAATTTACCATAGTCCATGATACGAGCGACTGGCGGCTTGGCTTGAGGGGCCACAAGGACAAGATCCAAGTTTACACGAGTGGCGATTTCTAGCGCTTCGTTACGTGTCTTTACACCAAGCTGGTCACCATTGTGATCGATTAATCGAAGTTCACGTGCGCGAATGCCTTCGTTTACATACATGTCTTTGCTAATAGTAATCCACCTCCAAGTAGTTGTCGCGAATACATGGTTTGGGCAAAGCCTTGCCCGGTTGAACGGTACATCCTCTTGTCATGTCCATAAAAAAAGGACGGACATTTTGAAGATGTCCGCCCGCTATATGTGCATGCGTAAGTGTACGCAAAACAATTCAACGTGTCATACCTGTTCACAGCCTAAGCGTTGTATCAGGTGAGAAGCGGGCAGCCTCTACTTCAACCACAAACTTTGTATTCATTAACCTTAATTATATTAGCATGTACAATTTAGATTGTCAAATATTTTTACAATCTCATAATTAGTATGTGTAATACACTTACAGTTTATACGTCATTATAGTACAAATAATTAAAGATAATCAAGTACTTTATTCAATTAAAAACGTGCAACTTCCGCTTTAATATTCGCTAAGAAGGCTTCGAATGCAATTGTTTCTGAATCTTTTGAGCCGTAACGACGCACGTTTACACCGTTAGCTTCAACTTCTTTATCGCCAATAACAAGCATGTAAGGAATCTTTTTCATTTGTGCTTCACGGATTTTGTACCCTAGTTTTTCTTCACGGTCATCCATTTCAACACGTAATCCAGCTGCTGTCAACTGCTCTTCGATTTGTTTCGCATAGTCGAAGTGCGCTTCGTTTGATACTGGGATTACTTCTACTTGTACTGGTGCTAACCAAGTTGGGAATGCCCCTTTATATTCCTCAATTAAGAAGGCAACAAAACGTTCCATTGTTGACACAACACCACGGTGAATAACGACTGGACGATGTGGTTTACCATCTTCACCTACATATGTTAAGTCAAAGCGTTCTGGTAATAAGAAGTCTAATTGTACAGTTGATAACGTTTCTTCTTTACCAATGGCCGTTTTTACTTGTACGTCAAGTTTAGGGCCATAGAACGCCGCTTCACCCTCTGCTTCAAAGTAATCTAAGCCAAGCTCATCCATTGCTTCTTTTAACATACTTTGTGCTTTTTCCCACATTGCATCGTCATCAAAGTACTTCTCTGTATCTGCTGGATCACGGTAAGACAGACGGAATGAGTAATCTTTTAAATCAAAGTCTTTGTACACTTCTAAAATTAACTGCACAACTTTTTGGAACTCTGCTTTAATTTGGTCTGGACGAACAAAGATATGTGCATCATTTAACGTCATCCCACGTACACGTTGTAACCCTGAAACAGCGCCCGACATTTCATAACGGTGCATTGTTCCAAGTTCAGCAATACGTAATGGTAAATTTCGATAAGAGTGCATGCTGTTTTTGTAAACCATCATATGGTGCGGACAGTTCATCGGACGCATAATTAATGTCTCATTATCCATTTCCATTGGTGGGAAAATGGAATCTTGGTAATGATCCCAGTGACCAGAAGTTTGGTAAAGCTCTTTAGAACCAAGTACTGGTGTATAGACATGTTTATAACCAAGCGCTAATTCTTTGTCTACGATATAACGTTCAATCACACGACGGATTGTTGCACCATTTGGTAACCAAAGTGGTAAACCTTGACCTACTTTTTGAGAAGTAGTGAATAATTCTAATTCTTTCCCGATTTTACGGTGGTCACGTTCTTTTGCTTCTTCCAACATTTGAAGATGATGTTTTAATTCTTCTTTTTTGAAGAAAGCTGTACCGTAAATACGTTGTAGCATTTTGTTATCAGAGTTCCCTCTCCAATAGGCACCTGCTAATGATAATAATTTGAACTCACGTAGTTTACCTGTTGATGGTACGTGAATACCGCGACATAGGTCGAAAAATTCCCCTTGGTAGTAAATAGACACTTGCTCATCAGCTGGAATCGCTTCAAGTAATTCTAATTTATATTCGTCGCCGATTTCTTCATAAATTGCTTGTGCTTCTGCACGGCTAACGTTTTTACGTTCTACTTCTAGATTTTCAGCAATGATTTTTTTCATTTCTTTTTCGATTGCTGGTAAATCTTCAGCAGTAATTGGTGTTGGTGCATCAATATCGTAGTAGAAGCCGCCTTCAATAACCGGACCAATACCAAGTTTTACTTCAGGGAATAAGCGCTTAATCGCTTGTGCTGTTAAATGGGCTGTTGAGTGACGAAGAATTTCTAATGCTGCCTCATCATCTTGTGTAATAATGGCAATTGTTGCATCTTCTTCAATTGGTGTTTTTAAGTCTACTAATTCCCCATTTACTTTCCCTGCATAGGCTTTTTTACGAAGTCCTGGGCTAATAGATAATGCCACATCATCAGTAGATGTACCTTTTGCAAATTCCTTTACAGCGCCATCTGGGAACGTTAATTTAATCATGTCTGACATTTTGTTGCACTCCTTGTTTGGTTAAATTTAGTGATGCATGATGAAACAGCGAATCTTATGGTTAACGTAAGCTTGCACAAAAAACCCTAAAAAACAAAAAAGCCCCGTCCCTCACAAAAGGGACGAAGCGTATGCTCGTGGTTCCACCCTTCTTCCTTCCGATAAAATCATCAGACGAAGCTCAAGGCTAGCTAACGGGCTAGGGACCGGCGAAAGATATGCCCTTTCGCTGCTCAGTAGGTAGTAAATAATGTGTCCAAACTAGGAAGCTTACAGCCGATGACTTCCCTCTCTAAAAGCCGTTACACAAAATTCATGTCCTCATCATTGCATTGTGCTATATAGTATATGAGACAGTATACGCTCGATTGTCATAAATTGCAACTGTCAATGTTACAAACGTCGATTTTTTCCACGCATTTCTATTGGCTCCGTCAAAGCTTTCACACGTTCCATAATACGGCCAGCTTTTACGACCTCAATATCCCCTTTTTGAGACTGCGCTAAGTGATGCTCTAATTCATCATAGTTAAAATTAGAGGTAATGAATGTTGGCAATTGTTCTGCCATTCGATAATGGAAGATTGTCCCTAAAATTTCATCGCGTGTCCAAGCTGACATTGTTTCTGCCCCTAAATCATCAAGCATCAATACCGGCGCTTTTTTCACATAATCTATTTTTTCATTTAGCGTATTATCACCGATTGCATTTTTCATTTCACGTAAAAATTCGGGTACGAAAACGACCACGGAACGGATTTTTTTGGAAGCCAGTTCATTCGCAAGTGCACCAAGCACAAAGGATTTCCCTACACCAAACTTCCCATATAAATAAAAGCCTTTCGTTGGCAATTGCCCTGTTTCCTCAGTTTTCTTAACAAATTGTGCCGCCCGTTGCGCGATAAGCACACGGGATTCATCATCAATCATTAAATCTTGGATTGTCGCTTGCAGCACATCTTTTGGCATATGCATACTAGCAATCATATTGGCAACATCCCGACGTTCGTCCTCACGCACCTTTTGTTCACAGCGCACGTAATCAATTTCAACCGTATTGCGTACAACACGTAATGTCGGAATAAAACCTTTTAAATAATTGGTGCAATGCGCTGTATGATCACAACCACAGCACACTGTCGATTGACTAATAAATTCATGTAGCTTTGGTAAATTGCGCTCAACAGCATCGTAGCTTAATTCTTCTGCGTGTTCTGCTAAAAAGGCCTGCACACGAGGGTGTTCTAAAATCTCTCGCCTCATCGCCTCATATCGCTCTTGAAATGATGGTACATTAATGGCTCTTTTTAATGCTTTATTAATTGGTTCGATTACCGTTCACCTACTTTACTTATCGCTTTTTCCAAGCATTGCTAATATTTTTTGGCGCTCTTTTTCAAAATCCATCGTACTTGAAGAAGCGCTCTCGTCTGGTTGCTCATTGCGTTTATAAAACCATTCAGGTACTTTTTCCTTACGCTTATTATCCGCTCGCCCTTTGACATACTGATTATTATTTTTAGCTGGTGCCTGTGGTTTATTTTTCCACGTTGTATATTTATCATGTTCTTGACGTGCAAGTTCCATTGCTTCCTTCGCCGTCTTAATGTTTTTTCGCACCCAGTGATCGGCAATGGTTTCCACATACTTTTTAGGTAGCTTCATATCCGTAGATAGCATGACATATTCAAGTAGTGCATTAACCACGCCTACCGGCATCCCATGTTGCACGATTAAGCTCTCAGCTAATTGTACAGATGTTTGCAATGGCTCTTTACCGTTATTAATATCTCGCAACACTTGGACAGGAGGTGTTGACTCTAAATAATGTTGCAACTCCTGATCTTTTGTTTTTTGAACAGCATCTTCCTCAACCGGTGGAGTATATACTTTGGCAAGCTTTGGTGGCTCTTTTGAAACAGTAAGCTTATAAAAATCGGCTGCCGCTTTTCGTAATCGTTCTTGTGAAATACCTAACTCATCATCAAGCGCTAAAATAACAACCTTTTGCATATCCAATGCCGTTAAATGATAGAGGAATGCTAATTTGGCAATTGTTTCACGCACTTCAAGCGTCAGTAAATTTGCGGGTACTAACTGGTCAGATAAACCTGCCTGTAGCAACTCAAAATCAAATTGCTCAAAATAAAACGGATAGACCTTTTGTGCATTTTCTTTGCTATCAATGCCACCCTGCAAATCGGTAGGAATATTGGTATTAACCGGTTTAAAAACATCCATAAAGGCGCGTGATACATCTTTATATTCTGTACCCCTTATAGGCTGAATAAAACGTTGGCGCAACTTCCGATACGCCTGCTCTCCGATTTTACTAAACAAAAACATTGATAATAAAGGATCTTTCATAAAGCTATCTGCATCAAGCGGGCGCATAAGCTCGTATAAAAAGCTTCGCTGTTCTGCCTCTTCTTTTTTCCAAGTACGTAACAAACCGATTGCTTCAAGTGCAATACGTGCTTCGAACACTTTACCGATTGGTAGTCCTAGCACATTCATTAAATAATAATGATTCATTTGCTGTTTTGGCATTTGCTCTGCTTCAGCCCATAGTGTTAAATAAAGACTGATTGGTTCAGCACCCGTTAGAGGTTGATAAAATAACGTGACTAATTGACGTTCCATCGTGGAAAGCGCATGAGGTAGACGAATGTCAAAAGTATCTGCGGGCTGCAATTCTTTATACAAATGAATCAACGTCATTCACCCTCTCTGTTTTTCCTAAGATTTTTGCTCTGTTTGACGTTGAATAATTTCTTTTATTTCCTCAATAAATACATTGATATCCTTAAACTGACGATAAACCGAGGCAAATCGAACATAGGCCACCTCATCAATTTTTGCCAAACGATCCATCACCATTTCTCCTACATCCTCTGATCGTACCTCAGCGTTCCCAATACGGCGAAGGTCTTTTTCAATAGATAGTACAAGTCCCTCTAAAACATCTAAAGCAACAGGACGTTTTTCACAAGCACGAATAAGACCGCGCAGCACCTTCTCGCGGCTAAACTCTTCCCGTGAGCCTTCTTTTTTCACAACGACTAACGGTGTTTCTTCAATTTTTTCAAACGTTGTAAAACGAAAGCCACACGACTCACATTCACGACGTCTACGAATTTCTTTATTATCATCTACTGGCCTCGAATCCACTACGCGTGTTCCGTTAAATTGGCAAGAAGGACATCTCATATTTTTACTCTCCTGATTCCACAACAATTTGATATTTGTATTATAACAAATTTCCTACAAATAAGAAAAGTTCATTTGGTGCCAGGCACTCAAACAATTTGCTTTACATCCTAACTTACAAAAAAAGCACATTGAAACCATAAGATTTCAATGTGCCAATAGCGTTCATTATGCGTTAACTGTTTCTAGCGCTTTTGCAACTTTTTGCACTAGGTCTACAACACGTGCAGAATAGCCCCACTCATTATCGTACCAAGCAAGTACTTTTACTTTACGGTTACCCATCACCATTGTTGAAAGTCCATCAACTGTAGATGAGTATGTTGTTGTATTGTAATCAGCAGATACAAGTGGCTCAATTGAGAAGTTTAAAATACCTTTCATCGGCCCTTCTGTTGCTGCTTTGACAAATGCAGCATTAACTGAATCAACTGTCACGTCTGTATTTAAATCTACAACAAGGTCAACTAGTGATACGTTTGGTGTTGGAACACGAAGTGCCATACCGTGAATTTTGCCTTCTAATTCTGGTAACACTAATTTTAATGCTTTTGCAGCACCTGTAGATGTTGGAATAATCGATTGTGCACAACCGCGCGCACGACGTAAATCTTTATGTGGGTTATCTAAGTTTTTTTGGTCATTTGTATATGCGTGAACTGTTGTCATTAAACCGCTTTCGATACCAAATGTATCATTTAACACTTTTGCAACTGGTGCTAAGCAGTTTGTTGTACAAGAAGCATTTGAAATAACATCATGTTTTTCAACATCAAGCTTTTCATCATTTACACCTAAAACAATTGTAACATCTTCGTTTTTACCTGGAGCTGTTAAAATTACTTTCTTTGCGCCTGCTTCAAGGTGCATTGCTGCTTTCTCACGATCATTGAATTTACCAGTTGCTTCAATTACAATATCCACGCCCATTGTAGCCCATGGTAATTTTAATGGATCACGTTCGCTAATAATTTGGACACGTTTACCATTTACAATTAAAGCATCATCTGCTGGTTCAACCGTACCTTCGAATGTTCCGTGATTTGTGTCATACTTAATCAAATGTGCTAACGTTTCCGCTGGGTAGCTTGCGTTAATTGCAACAATATTTAAACCTTCCTGTACGATCGCTTGGCGGAAAACCATACGTCCGATACGTCCGAAACCGTTAATAGCAACTGATACTGTCATTATAAAATCCTCCTGTGAGTGCATACTCATATTCATTATATACTTTATGCTAATTAGTATAACACAATTTTAAAAAAGATGAACATTATATATCCATAATAAAAAAGTTCTTATTTTCTGAAAAATAGCACCTTTTTTGAAATAAAAAAATTCAGTACTTCATGCTTATTATTACGCTTATAAACAAAAAAATGCACAGCAATAATTGCTGTGCCTAGAATGCCTTTGGCTACAAACTGGTTGATTTCTTCTATGGGCGAGCACCCCAACTAATCTAAGATGTGGTACAAAAAGGTTAAAAATAACAAAGGCATCAAGAATAATCTCTCGATGGCTTTTTGGAGCTTCTCTGTGTAGTAATTAACGTTGCGCTTTTTGACTAAAGTACGCCCCAATGCGTCAGAATTTTCTTTAACTGCTCTTCTGTTTGTTGTAAATTTTCATTGTTGTAAATCACCGCATGTGCACTTTTTTCTTTCACAGACATGGGTAACTGTGAATGCATACGAGCTAGCGCATCTTCCTTTGATAATTGATTGCGCTCCATTAATCGTCGAAGTTGCACTTCTTCACTAACAGAAACAACAAGTATTCGCTCTACAAAATGCTCCAATTTACTTTCAAACAGTAATGGAATATCCATCACGACATGCTTTTGTCCAGCCTCTATATATGCATCGCGTTGGCGTAACATTTCCTGACGAATAGCAGGATGCATAATATCATTTAAAATTTTGCGTTTCGCCGGCTCATGAAAAATAATATCACCAAGCTTTGGACGATTTAAGTTGCCATCTTCAAGTAAAATGTCTGCACCAAAATTTTGGACAATAAGTGCCAACGTCTCCGTTCCTGGTGCCACAACATCACGCGCTACAACATCTGCATCGACAATCGGTAATCCAAGCGCTGTCATCATTTTGGCGACTGTACTTTTACCACTTGCAATACTTCCTGTTAGTCCGATAATCATAGTAAATTCCCCTTTAATGTTGACAATTTGGACAATACACCGATGTACGTCCACCAATTGTCATCTGACTCGTCCCTGTTCCACACACTGGGCATATCTTCTTACCATACATTTGTAATCGGTTTTGCATGCTTCCTGCCTCGCCATTAATATTACGATAATCCGAAATCGTTGAACCTCCCGCATTAATGCTCTGGCGCAGGACGTCAACAATTGCCTCAAAAAGTGCACGTTTTCGTTTTTCACTTATGCGGTTCATTTTGCGGGCAGGATGAATTTTTTGAGCAAATAATGCTTCTGTCGCATATATATTGCCACAGCCCGAAATCACTTGTCCGTCCATAATCACTTCTTTAACAGCTTTTTTCTCGTATTTCGGTAACATGGATTTGGCTATAAAATAATCACATGCTGTCTCATCAAACGGTTCAGGTGCCATTTTTGTCAGTGGCGCATGATCTTCAATTTTCGTTAAAAATCGCAACTCACCAAAACGGCGAATATCTGAATAAATTAAATAGCCACCATCTGCCATTTGAAAAGTCGCATGAATATGCTTTTTAAATTTTTCTTCATTGATTTCTTCAGGCGTGTTGACGATAAACCATGCACCCGTCATGCCTAAATGACTGACTAATACATAGGATACGTCTTCTTTCACCAAATGAAAAAATATATATTTTGCACGACGCTCAATCTTCGTAATCGTCATTTGAGATAATGCCATCTCAAATGCATCGGGCTCAGCTTGCTTAACGATACATTGCTTTCCTTCATCATAAGAAAAGCGGACAATTTCTGACAGTTGAACCTGCTTAATTGTGCGACCTTCAACTTCCGGCTTTAATGCCTGCACGACACCTTCTACCTCTGGTAATTCAGGCATTTTACCCCTCCTTACTTTGCTTCGTACCAAGTTGCCCCATAGTTGAAATCCACTTTCAATGGAACAATCAACTCAATGGCATTTTCCATAACCTCTGGTACAATTTTTTCTAGCAAGCCAATTTCTTCTCTAGGAGCTTCAAAAATTAATTCATCGTGCACCTGTAAAAGAAGTTTTGCTTGCATGTTTTCCTTTTTCAAGCGAGCATCCATATCAATCATAGCTTTTTTAATAATATCTGCAGCGCTTCCTTGAATCGGCGTATTCATCGCTGTGCGCTCTGCAAAGCTTCGTAGATTGAAATTCGAACTCGTGATATCTGGTAAATAACGACGACGATTCAATAACGTTGTGACAAAACCATTAAATTTTGCATCCTGGACAATCTCATCCATATAGTTTTTTACACCAGGGAAGCTGGCAAAATATTTCTCAATAAAAATTGCTGCTTCCTTACGTGTGATATCTAAATTTTGTGATAATCCATAATCACTAATGCCATACACGATACCGAAGTTAACTGCCTTGGCAGCTCTACGCATGTTGCTATCAACTTCGTCTGCGGTTACATGGAAAACATCCATCGCGGTACGTGTATGAACATCCATGCCTTCACGAAAAGCTTCCACTAAGTTTTTATCCTCTGACATATGAGCAAGTACACGCAACTCAATTTGAGAGTAATCCGCAGAGAAAAGAATCCAATCTTCTTGTGATGGCACAAATGCCTGACGAATTTTTCGCCCTTCCTCTAAACGAATTGGAATGTTTTGTAGGTTAGGGTCCGTTGAGCTTAGGCGACCTGTTGACGTCAATGCCTGTTGGAAGCGTGTGTGTACTTTTCCGTCTTCTTTATGAATTTCTTTTAGCAAGCCTTCAATATACGTTGATTGTAACTTACCGAGCTGACGGTACAGTAAAATATGCTCGATAATGGCATGCTCTGGCTTTAATTTTTCCAACACATCTGCTGCTGTGGAATAACCTGTTTTCGTTTTTTTAATCACTGGTAAACCTAGCTTGTCAAAAAGAATAACGCCTAATTGCTTCGGTGAATTGATATTGAATGCTTCGCCCGCTTCCGCATAAATTTCCTGCTCAATCACTACTAATTTATTACTTAGCTCCTGCCCCATCGTTTCAAGTGTGGCACGATTTACTGTAATCCCTTCACTTTCCATTTCACTTAAAATCGACGCAAGTGGTAGTTCCAAGTTTTTATACAGTTCAAACTGTTCATTTTCCTTTAACAATGCCTCTAGTTTAGGTTGTAATGTCCACACAGCAAACGCTTTACGACTAACATGTTCAGCTAGTACATCACTTGCTGGTATAGCACGTTTTGCTCCTTTACCATAGACCGCCTCATTTGCTTGTACTTCTCGATAGCCTAAATCTTTTGCAAGTGTTGCCACATCATCACCGCTAAGTGCAGGGTTATTAATATAGGAAGCGAGCAATAGGTCAAACTCCACCCCTGCTAAACGAATACCCGCACGCTTTAAAGCCGCCTGTGCTGCTTTCGTATCTGTTATATATTTAATCTTCGTAGCATCTTCTAACCATCGACGTAGCAAATCTGATGACGAAGCCACTTCAAATGGCACATAAATCGTAGCTGTGCCATCTGTTAAAGCAATACCTAGTTGCTGACAAGTATGATAATGCTCATCTTCTAACTCTACATGTATCGCCATAACGTCCTTTAAGTGCTCTGGCTTCACTTCTTGTACAATGTCAAAAGCAAATGGTGCCTGTTGGTGTTCTTCCACAGTAAAATTACTTTTATCTAGTAGTGATTTGAAACCGAGCTCCTGCCACACACTAATTAGTTCTTCTTCATTTGGTCCACCATAAGCAAGGTCATTTAACGTTAAATCAATCGGTGCTTCAGTAAAAATTGTAGCAAGCTTTTTACTCATGAATGCCTGCTCTTCATTGGCAACAAGCTTTTCTTTCATCTTGGAAGCCTTTAACGTATCCATCGCTTCATACAGTGCCTCAACTGAGCCATGCTCTTTTAACAATTTAACAGCCGTTTTTTCGCCAACACCAGGTACTCCAGGAATATTATCAGAGGCATCCCCCATTAGACCTTTCATATCTATAATTTGAAGAGGTGTTAAGCCATACTTTTCTTCGATAAATGCAGGTGTGTTTTTTTCGATTTCCGTAATGCCTTTTTTCGTAATATACACTGTTACCTTATCCGTTGCGAGCTGGGTAAGGTCACGGTCTCCTGACACAATAATAACTTCCATATCCTGTCCTGCTGCTTCTTTTGCCAATGTGCCAATAATATCGTCCGCTTCGTACATGTCAAGCTCATAGCGTTTAATTCCATAAGCATCAATCAGTTTGCGAATATAAGGAAACTGCTCTGAAAGTTCTGGTGGCGTTTTTTGACGGCCACCTTTATATTCCGTAAATGTATCGTGACGGAATGTCGTTTTACCTGCATCGAAAGCAACGAGCATCTTCGTCGGTTGTTCTTCCTCCAAAATTCGTTGCAACATTGTTGTAAAGCCGTACACTGCATTGGTATGAATACCGCTATCATTTGTCAGCAGTGGCAATGCAAAAAAAGCGCGGTAAGCTAAACTATTACCGTCTAGTAATAGCAATTTTTCCTTAGTCATCTTATTTCCTCCTGAAGTTGTCGTTCTTTTCATTGTAAAACGAAAACGTATGTTTGAAAATGCCTCTTTCCTCTACTTTATCGGGAAAACAGACTTTTTACCAATCATAGGGACGCAGATCAGTTGAAAAATTAAAATCACGCAACATTCCATGGTATTTTCAGTTAAATCCATAAAAAAAGTCAATTGCACATGCAATCGACTCTACTCTTATTGACTAACATTTTTAGCTCTTTCTTGACGAAAGAAAATTTCCTCATAAATAACTGTCATCATGAAAGCATTCATAAAAGCAATAACAAAAAATAGCGGCATACCGCCTAGTTTTAACTGTGTTAGTCCTGCACTAAACACCATGACTACGCCGATTTGCGCGAGAAAGAAAATAAAACCAATGCCCACCTGCCAAATTGGACGTTTCTCTTGCCGTTTCTCGTACCAAAATATTTTTTTAAAAGCTTTGCGTACATCCTCTGCAATAACTAATCCTAATAAAAATAAAATAACAAAAAATACCGGTATATGATAAACACTGTTCGTCATCCAAGCAAAATCAGATATACGAAAGAAAAGTGTAAAAAACGATGCGATGCTACAAGCAATCCCTAAGTTTTGGAGCCACGTGCTAATGGTTAGTTTCACAGCTATTACCCCCATCTATCATTTCTAAACAACATCATTTTATCAGAAAATAGCAGTCTATAACACAACCAATTATTTGTTAGAATTAATTTCATAGTTTGGATACTAGCATTACTACAAGGTCAAAAGAGAAAAAGTGTTAGATTGATGGCAGTCAATCTAACACTTTTTTGCTACGCTGTTATTGTCCGCTTCGGCGGTGCTTTCTGTTCAGCACAGTAAGCCGCAATCCTCGCTAATGCACGGAATGCCCGCGTCTTACGCTGTGTGCGTCCAAAGCAGAAGTCACCGCTTAGCTCCTAACAACTAGTACTATCTATTATATTTAGCTATTCTTTATTAACCCCTGCAAGGATTCCAGTATTACTCTATATAGCCTGATAACACTTTTGCATACGGTGAAGTAGACGGCAAGATAATCACCGTATCCTCACCAACTGTTTTCTTGTACGATTCTAACGTACGGTAGAGCGAATAAAATTCTGGGTCTTTAGAGAAGGAGCTATTGTAAATTTTAGCTGCCTCCGCTTCTCCTTCCGCTTGTATCAATGCTGCTTCTTTATTAGCTTTTGCTAGCATTTCTTGCACTTCTTTATCTGTTTGTGCTTCGATACGGCGTTTATCCGCATCACCTTGTGATAAATATAGTTGTGCAGTTGATTGTCGTTCTGAAACCATACGCGTAAATACGGACTGCTCATTTTCCGCTGGCAAATCCGTTCGACGAATACGTACATCTACTACTTCAATACCGTATTTATCGTTAAGCAATAATTCATTTACACGTGCTGTTACACGATCATTTAAACTACCTCTTGAGGAATTTTCATCATTAATGATTTCATCGTATTTAAGTTGACCAAGCTCTGTTCGAATGACAGAATAAATAAACTCCTCCATTCTAGATTCCGCCTTCGCCAGCGTACCCGCATTGGAGATTAGTGCTTTTGGATCTGTAATGCGCCATACTGCATAATTATCAATAATGATACGTTTTTTGTCCTTTGTATTAATCTCTTCCTCCGAAATATTATAGGTCATTTGATTTTTGGGTAGCGTTGTTACACTTTGAATAAATGGTACTTTCATTTTAAGCCCTGGATCACGTTCAAATTTTACTACTTCCCCAAATTGTCGAACAACAGCATATTCAGATTCTTTTACGATATATACATTAGCAAAAAGAATAATGGCAATAGCAAATACAACAGTTAATGTGACAACAAGAGAAATGTATTTTTTAGGATTCAACGGGCCCTTTTTTGACATCTTGATAACATTGTCTCCATCACTTGGAGCAGTATTTTTTGATTTCCCTGATAAAAAATTTAGAAATTTTTCAAGATCTTTATTTTTCTGGTCCATTAATTACCGCTCCCTTCTTTTTTGTCAGTTGGTGCCTGCTGTTCTTTTGGCTCCTGTTGTGCTGTTGGTTGTAATGCTTGTAATGGCAAATACTTCATCGTACTACCATCATCATTCATAATATAAATTTGTGCCTTCGGAAGAACATTTTCGAGCGTTTCTAAAATTAAACGTTCTCGTGTTATTTGTTGATTGCCCTTATATTGTTCATACATTTTATTGAACACTGCTACATCACCATAGGCTTGTTCAATACGTGCTGTTTTTGCACCAGTTGCTTTTGAAATGATGGCATCTTTTTCACCCTTCGCTTCACTAATGCGTTGGTTTTTATATTTTTGCGCTTCATTGGTTTTTGTATTTTTTGTCTCACGTGCATCTGTTACCGCTGTAAAAGCTGCACGTACCTCTGCATTTGGTAGTTCAACATCCTGCAATTTGACACCTAGAACACCGATACCAATATCATATTTTTCTATAAGTGAAACGAGCAATTCTCTCGTTTTTGCTTCAATATCTGCTTTTCCGTCTGTTAAGGCAGCATCAATTGTTGAACTACCAATAATTGAGCGAATGGCGCTTGAAGTAGCGCTATGTAATATTTCTTCTGGATTTTGTGCATTAAATAAGTACTTGCTAGGATCTGTAATTTTCCATTGCACTACAAGATCTGTTAAAACAATATATTCATCACCTGTAATCATTTTCGTTTCAACATCATAAGCTTCCAATTCACCTTCTTTATTTTGCTTATAGCCAAACTGTAAACTAAATGTTTCTCTTGACAAAATCTCAACGGATTGTACAGGCCAAGGCAATTTAAAATGTAAACCTGGATTTGTTACCGTTTCATCAGCACGGCCAAACGTGATGACAACTGCTTGCTCCGATTCATCGACTGTGTACCATGAAGTAAATACAGCGATTAGTGCTACAATGCCGAAAATCCCAAGCCCTACCATCATTAGTGTCCTTTTCACACTCATGTCTGTTCCTCCCTTATGCTTAGTACTATTGTATACGGGATATTTCATAAAAAGATTCAAAATAATTTCATAAAGTAAAATTAGATAATCCCGCTTCATTAAATTGTTTGAGTGACTGGCACACATACAATTACAAAAAAATATCCCGTCACCATGAAGGTAACAGGATATTCATAACGAAATGTTCTAACACTGGGAAAAATGTAGCTGACAACACAATGCTTATTAGGGCAGCTACAATCATCGCTAAACTAGCAAAAGTACCTTCTAGTTCTCCTAATTCAAATGCTTTTGACGTACCCGTTCCATGCGCGCCCATGCCAAGCATTAACCCTCTTGCAGATGGCTTTTGGAAACGACAGATCCGCATCACGATTGGTGCAAGCAGGCTAGCTAAAATACCCGTTGTCATAACAAAAACCGCAGTAAGCGTAGGTGAACCACCTATCATATTGGAAATATCCATCGCAATAGGCGTTGTGACAGACCGTGGCACTAAGCTATGAACTAGCTCATCATTTAGCCCAACTACTAACGCTATAATAAAGGAAGAAGCGATTGCAACGGCTGATCCGATAGCAATGCTTAGGACGATTTCAAATGCATGTTTTTTTAATAGATCAAAATTTTTATAAATCGGTACAGCAAATGCAACGGTTGCAGGCCCTAATAAATTCGATAAAATATCAGCCCCTGCATTATAAGATTCATAGGATGTACCAGTTACTAGCAACAATAAAATAATAACTAACGGGCTAATCAAAATTGGCGTAAGCCATTCTTTACTAAACTTTTGATAGAGCGCTTTGCAAGCATAAAAAATCGCAATGGTCCCTAATAAACTGATGACAGCAATCACTATGTTCATGCAGCATCACCCTTCTTTCTCTCTAACCACTGCGCAGTATAACCCGTCACTAACATTACTACAAATGCACTTACTGAAATAACGAGTATTACTTTCACGCCTTGTATACCGAATAATGCATCATAATCAATGATACCTATCGCGGAAGGTATGAAAAACAATAACAATTCACCAAGTAATAACCCTGCGCCTAACTCAATCCATTCTAACTTAATAAGATGAAACTGTAACATTAAAAATAATAAAATAAGTCCAATTATACTACCGGGAATCGGCAAGTGAAGTAAACGAGCAATGCTATTCCCAATAAATAATATTATATAAAGATAGCCAATTTGCACGAAACTTTTGACGATTTTCATGGTCAACCTTCTCTCAATTTTTTATGCTACTATACTTTACACCTAAATCTACTACGTGTAAAACAGAAAAAATCTATCCCCAAAATAAATTTGGAAATAGATTCTTCTGTGGCGAAAGCTAAAGTAGCAACCATAAAAATCTTCATACAAGTTATCAAGATTTTTTCTTAATTATTTTCGTCTTCACAAAATAGGGGGTTTCTATAAAACAGTATAGCCCTCTATTTTGAATCTTACATATAATTATTGTAAAGAATTTGTTAATTTTTTAGGAATCATTACAATCATTTTTGTGCCAACCCCTACTTTACTTTCTACCTGAATTCGCCCATGATGTGCCTCCACTAAATGCTTAACAATGGCTAGCCCTAAACCGGTTCCACCCGAATTTCTACTACGTGCACGATCGACACGATAAAAACGTTCAAAGACACGTGCAATTTCATGCTTTTCAATCCCTATACCTTCATCTTCAATTTCAATAATTCCATACATATCATTTTCCTTCAAGCGAATCGTGACGGTTGTATCTTCTGGTGAATAGGTGATGGCGTTTGTTATTAAATTCGTTACAATTTGAATAACGCGATTCGCATCCCCCATTACTTCCACATCACGAGCAATATCCACATGAAAGCTCATATTTTTTTCATCGAGTCGTGGCCCTGTTAATTCTGCACCACGTATCAGTACATCCTGCAAGCCCATAGGCATAATATTTACCGTGAAACCATGTTGCTCGATTTTAGATAACTCTAATAAATCATGGATGAGCATTTGAAGACGATTGCTCTCTTTATGCATAATTTCTAAAAAAGACAGCAGCATCTTTTCATCCTTGTATGCACCATCAAGCAGTGTTTCAGAAAAGCCTTTAATGGATGTAATCGGCGTACGCAGTTCGTGTGATACATTGGCTACAAAGTCTTTCCGTATTTGCTCTAAGCGAACAAGTTCTGTTATATCATGCATAACAATGACAACGCCTAGCCAACGTCCGTGGTCGCCAATAACAGGAGCACCGTACACTTCTTTATTATATAACTCCTGCTGTACTTCCATTTTTATTTGTTGGCGATAGGGCATTTCTGTTAAAAACACGTGGTCTATAAATTGCTCAAGCGTTTTTGGTAAGCCAATCGTACGAAAAACTTTTCCTTGTACATCCTCAAGTTGCATGCCAAAGCGCTCTAAAAATACGCGGTTGACGATTGAAATATTCCCTTCACGTCCAATCATCATAAGTGAGCTTCCCATGTTTTCAATTAACGTTTTTAACCTTTCTTCCTCTACTTCACGAATCGTCGTAATATCCTGTAAATTACGCGCTAAAATATTGATGGAATGACTAAGGGGCATCATGCGTTCCTGCTCATTCTCGTGTGCACGAGCACGGTAATTTCCTTTTGCTAGTTCAAGCGCCGTTTCGGTTACATTATCAATCGGTGCGGTGAAATTGACAATCATGTAACGACTTACAACAGCTATTAATAACAGCGTAATCGTAAATAATATCGCCAAAACACCATACAGACGGGCACGCACGTATGACAAGAGCGAGTCCTTTATTTCGATTGCTTGAGATGCGACTAATGCTTTTTTATCTTCCTCAGATAAAGTAATATGACGTTCCTCTAGTACTTTTTCGATTGCTTCTTGACTGGATGAGCTCGCCTGCTCTTTGTATTGTTCTACATAAACAGGAAAAAGCTGACCTATAACAATCATTAGGACAGCTAGAATCGTTCCGAGTGAGAGCATGAATGTCAAGAATAAGCGGTTACTCATTGATTTCATGAAGTTTTCGGCTCCTCAAATTTATAGCCAAGACCACGAATTGTTTTAATAAACATCGGTTTACGACTATTTTCTTCAATTTTATCGCGGAGGTGACTAATGTGCACATCTACAATACGAGTATCGCCTGCAAAATCATACTTCCAGACAGCACTTAAAAGCTGATCGCGCGTTAAGACACGGTTTTTGTTTTCGAGTAAATAAATAAGCAACTCAAATTCTTTCGGTGTAAATTCCAGTGCTTCCTCTTGTAAAAATACTTCAAAACGCTCAGGAAATACGCGTAATTGTCCAAATTCGTACATTTTTTCTTGAGATGCATCCTTATCCTCAATCACAACATTTTGTGTAAAGCGTCTTAAAACCGCTTTAACACGTGCTAATACTTCGCGTGGACTAAAAGGCTTTGTCATATAATCGTCAGCGCCTAATTCCAAACCAAGTACTTTATCGAATTCATCATCTTTTGCCGTTAACATAATAATCGGTGTATTCATTCGTTGTTGACGAATTTGCTTACAAACTTCCATACCATCTAACTTCGGAAGCATTAAGTCCAAAAGGATTAAATCGGGCTGAATTTCCATGGCTCTATTTAGCCCTTCTAGACCATCGGCTGCCGTCTCAACTAAATAGCCAGCCTGTTCTAAATTATATTTTAATAAGGTCGCAATAGAAAACTCATCTTCTACAACTAAAATTGTCTTTGTCATGTATATTGCCTCCGTTAGTGATTTGAAACCCCCATTTCAAATCTTAAGACGCTCGCTATAATGCCAGTGGTGGTGTCACCAGCAATGTACCTTCAATTACAAGCTGCTTTTGTTCATTATAGGAGAGCACAGAAACAGTAATAGTATTCTGTACTTTGTTGACTGCTGTTACCTCTAAAAACGTATCAAATAATTCATAATGATAGAGTGGTCCTAAATACGTTAAATGTTGTTCGATAATACGCGCTCCTGGTCCAGGTATATACTTTGAGACAGCTGACGTAATTATGCCATTTAACATAATAGTTGGTACAATTGGCTTTTTAAAAGGCGTCATCGCTGCATATTCATGCTGAATATATAATGGATTACTATCATTTGTAAGTCCTAAATAAAGCAATAAATCCTTATCTTCTATTTTTTCAGTAATATGAATTTTCTCGCCAACTGTAATTTCATCAATAGTGAGACCAAGCTTACTGTTCTTTTGAAGCAAAGATACGCCAACCCCTTTTCTATCATACTACCTCCATAGTATCAATTTTATTCTAAAAGTACAACGAAAAGCAGAATAACCATTTTATAAATAGGCATAGTATAAAGTACAAAAGTGGCTTTTTTTAATATCTTTCTGCATAAAAAAAATCGAGTAAGAATGAATCTTACTCGATTTCATAAACTATGATTAAGCTAAAACTTTCATAACTGCTTTGACAGCGTCAGCAGAATTATCTAATGCAGCCTTTTCTTCATCCGTTAATGCCAGTTCAAAGATTTTTTCAATACCGTTTGCACCAAGTAATGTTGGTACTCCTAAATAAATATCATTGTAACCATATTCACCTTCTAAGTAGGCGATAGATGGAAGTATACGCTTTTGATCTTTAATGATTGCTTCAGCCATTTCAACAAGTGCTGCTGCTGGAGCATAGTATGCGGAACCGTTACCAAGTAAGTTGACGATTTCTGCACCACCATTGCGCGTGCGATCTACAATTGCTGCTAAACGTTCTGGAGCGATTAAAGTTTCTAAAGGAATACCACCAGCAAAAGAATAACGAGTAAGTGGTACCATTGTATCACCATGACCACCTAATACAAAACCAGTAATGTCTTTTACAGAGATGTTTAGCTCTTCAGCTACAAAAGCACAGAATCGAGCGGTATCAAGTACACCTGATTGTCCGATTACACGGTTTTTTGGAAAGCCCGTTTCTTTAAATACTGTGTAAGTCATCGCATCAACAGGATTTGTCAATACGAGAATGGTTGCGTTTGGTGAATGAGCAGCGATTTCTTTTGAAACAGTTTTCATAACGCCTTGGTTGATTTGAACTAAGTCGTCACGGCTCATGCCAGGTTTACGTGCGACACCTGCAGTAATGATGACTACATCAGAATCAGCAGTATCTGCATAGTTAGAAGTACCTTTTACAAAAGAATCAAAACCTTGTATTGGCGCAGCTTCCCACATATCTAAAGCTTTACCCTTTGTTGGATTTTCAGCTTGTGGGATATCGACTAATACAACATCGCCAAGTTCTTTTTGCGCTGCTAAAAATGCTGCAGTTGCGCCGGTGAATCCGCCACCGATTACTGAGATTTTTTTACGTTTCAAAGTCATTTGAATACGCTCCTTTTAATTTAGGATATATGCTAAAAAAGGGAGGAGAATAAATTCTCTCTCCCTCGATTAAACCAGGTACTACTATTACTGTAGCAAACCAATTTTACATGAAACAAACATCTGTTGACAGATTCCGGATTGTTACAGTGATCATTTTTACGCTATTTCGTAAAAATTATAGGTTTTTAATTAGTTCGTTAGCGAATTCTGAACATTTCACTTCTGTAGCGCCGTCCATTAAACGAGCGAAGTCATAAGTTACAACTTTTGAAGAGATTGTTTGTTCTACAGATTTAGTGATCATGTCAGCTGCTTCTTGCCATCCTAAGTGTTCAAGCATTAATACACCTGAAAGTAATACTGAAGATGGGTTAACTTTATCTAAGCCAGCATATTTTGGAGCTGTACCGTGAGTAGCTTCGAAAATCGCGTGACCAGTTACGTAGTTAATGTTCGCGCCTGGAGCGATACCGATACCACCAACTTGAGCAGCTAATGCATCAGAAATATAGTCACCATTTAAGTTCATTGTAGCTACTACATCAAACTCAGTTGGACGAGTTAAAATTTGTTGTAAGAAGATATCAGCGATTGAATCTTTTACTAAGATTTTACCAGCTGCTAAAGCTTCAGCTTGTGCTTTGTTTGCTGCTTCTTCACCTTGGTCAGCTTTGATTGCATCATATTGGTTCCAAGTGAATGTTTGATCAGCAAATTCAGTTTCAGCTAATTCATAACCCCATTTTTTGAATCCACCTTCAGTGAATTTCATAATGTTTCCTTTGTGTACTAAAGTCACAGAAGGACGGTTATGTTTAATTGCATATTCGATAGCAGAACGTACTAAACGCTCAGTACCTTCTTTAGATACAGGTTTTACACCGATACCTGAAGTTTCTGGGAAACGGATTTGGTTAACACCAAATTCAGTTTGTAGGAAGTTGATGATTTTTTGAGCTTGTTCAGAGCCTGATTCGAATTCGATACCTGCGTAGATGTCTTCTGTGTTTTCGCGGAAGATAACCATATCAACGTCTTCTGGACGTTTAACTGGAGAAGGTACTCCGTCAAAGTGACGTACTGGACGTAAGCAAACATATAAATCAAGTTGTTGACGTAATGCTACGTTTAGAGAGCGGATACCACCACCGATTGGTGTAGTAAGAGGACCTTTGATTGCAATTAGGTATTCGTTAATTTTGTCTAAAGTATCTTGTGGTAACCATTCACCAGTTTGGTTGAATGCTTTTTCACCAGCTAAAACTTCTAACCATTCGATTTTCTTTTCGCCGTTATATGCTTTTTCTACAGCTGCGTCAATTACGCGAGATGCTGCTGCCCAAATATCTGGACCGATTCCATCACCTTCGATGAATGGGATTACTGGGTTGTTTGGTACATTAAGTACGCCGTTTTCAACTACAATTTTGTTTGACATTGATGTTTCCTCCTAAATTCATAATCATAGGACTGTGTTATAAGTAACACAGTCCCAAATATTCTAGCATAAATTCCAAATTAGCGCTCGCTGATTGGAACATATTTTTGCATGCCTGGTCCAACATACTCTGCACGTGGACGGATTAGGCGGTTGTTAGCATATTGTTCAAGAATATGTGCTACCCAACCAGAAGTACGTGAAACTGCAAAAATTGGTGTGAATAAGTCATGATCGATACCTAAAGAATCGTACACTGATGCAGAGAAGAAGTCTACGTTAGCAGGTAATTTCTTTTGTTCAACGATCATGTCATGGATTTTAACTGACATTTCATAAAGTTCTGGTTTACCAGTTAGTTCAGTTAACTTTTGTGACATTACACGTAAGTGTGGTGCACGTGGGTCGCCTTTGCGGTATACGCGGTGACCGAAGCCCATGATTTTTTCTTTGTTGTCTAATTTATTTTGAATGTAAGATTCAACGTTTTCAAGTGAACCAATTTCAGTTAACATCTTCATAACTTGCTCATTTGCACCGCCATGAAGTGGTCCTTTTAATGCACCGATAGCTGCAGTTACGCCAGAATAAACATCTGATAATGTAGCTACACATACACGTGCTGTAAATGTAGAGGCATTTAATTCGTGGTCAGCATGTAATACTAATGCTTTATCGAACGCTTCTACTTCGATTGCTGCTGGCTCTTCGCCTTTTAACATATATAGGAAGTTTGCTGCATAGCTAAGCTCAGCTTTTGGTTGGATTGGCTCTAAGCCTTTACGTACACGTGCAAATGCAGTAACAACTGTTGCAATTTTAGCTTGTAGACGGATAGCTTTACGGTAGTTAGCTTCTGGATCCATTACATCCGCTTCTTCATCGAATACACCAAGTAAAGATACTGCCGTACGAAGTGCAGCCATTGGATGTACAGTTGAAAGCGGGTACGTTTTGAATTGGTCTACAATTGCTTGTGGAATAGACATGTTGTCTGCTAATTGTTGTTTTAACTCAGCAAGCTCGTCCGCTTTAGGTAAACGAGTGTGCCATAGTAGGTAAATAACCTCTTCAAATGATGCGTTGTCTGCTAAATCATCAATGTTGTAACCAACATATGTAAGTGTGTCATCGATAATTGAACTGATTTTAGATTCCGCTGCTACGATACCTTCTAAACCTTTTGTTGCTGACATAAATTATCGCTCCCTCATACTAATAATTTTTATTGTAAACGCTTTTTCAAACATAGCATTTACGTTTTTTGCTCACATGAACCATTAAGTAAATCGCTTACATTGCTATTATAATCATTTTTGACAGCTTTGTGAATGAAAAACCTTTAAATAAAGAAAAAGTCGGACGAGCGACTATATATACGCACTAAAGAGGGTTTTTTGTATATTTTGACAATATTTTTTCATTTGAATCGGGGTGATTTTGTAAAAATGAGGAATATTAAATATTTTTCATACGAAAGAACTATTAATATTTTCTGGTTTATTTTCTATTTAGTGATTCTTTGGTTCGTATTACCTGTGTCTCTTGCTATATTTTTATCATTCACCACATATCCAATAATAAATTTTCTTCATAAGTACTGTAAAATCGCTTATTGGATTGCCGCAATTATCGTTGAAATATTGATACTTTCTTGCATTGTTCTCCTCATTATTATATCAATAAACAGCATTATACTCATCTTTCCAGAAATACGAGATACACTCCAAAACTTCCCATTATTCACTGAATATGAATCCATTTTCATGCAGTTTTTACAGGAGAAATCACTGTCTATTTTTGATTCAATCGTCGTTTATACAGCAAATTTATTTCAAATATTTATGAAGCACGTCATTGAAGTTTTTATTTTTCTTGTTGCATATTATTTTGCATTATTAGAAACAAGGAAATCTCGTTATTGGTTTTTCCAATATGCCCCAAAAAAATATAGACATGAATGGCAATCTCATTTTTCTAAAGTTATGCAACTGTTTCATTACTTTGTATTCGTGGAATTTCAGTTATTTACGATTACACTGCTCATTCTTTGTGCAGGCTTTATGATGTTCCAATTTGAACAAGCTATTACGAAAGCATTTATTGTTGCTTTTGCAGATGTACTACCTTTTTTTGGCATTGGTGTTTTTCTTGTCCCAATGAGCATTTACTTTTATTTTAATGGTAATACCTTTTTATGTGTTGCCATTTTACTATTGTATTTGTTTGTCCAACTTACAAGGCAGCTAGCTGAATCTATGCTTTGGTCGAATACACTGCAATTGCGAACATTTCACACGTTTTTCATCAGTGCTGCCTCCATTTTATTATTCGGCTTTTATGGTATTTTACTAAGCCCACTATTTTTATTTTTAGCTGTTAAGCTGAAAGAAAAATCTATTTTTGAACAATGATAAATTGTCCTTTTTTCATTTTTTTACGCATCCAGTAAAATACGAGCGGTTGGAATAATTTTCGTGTTATTGGTAACAGCAATAACAACCCGATAACATCTGTTATAAAACCTGGTAGTGCTAAAAGTACACCGCCACTAAAATTCAACATGGCATCGACTAATGCAGGTCCCGGAGCTTCCCCTCGTGCTACCATATGTTTTACGTTTTTTACGGAATTAATACCTTTATTTTTCGCTATATAAATACCAATAATTGTCGTAGCGACAACAAGTAATAATGTATTGAAAACGCCAATATTTTGACCAATAACTATTAATAACGCCAGTTCGGCTAATGCATATACAACAAAACTAAGAAAAAATTTTTTCATATTTTTCTCCTTTCTATTGAAAAAGCTATACCTTCTATACGTTATTATAGCCCAATAAGTTTCATCTAAAAAACAAATACATGTAAATACTATTTATCACTTGTTATGTAAAAGGCTCTAGTACGGTTCCCCCTACTAGAGCCTTGTCATTATTTATTAAAGTACACTTGCATGTCCTTTATAAATAACACCTGTTTCAGCATCCATTGTTATTTCCTGACCGTGGCGAATTAATGTTGTCGCTTCTTTTACGCCGACGATTACAGGGATACCAAGGCTTAGCCCTACAACAGCAGCATGACTAGTCAGTCCGCCTTCCTCTGTAATAAGGCCGATGCAATTTTCAATCGCTGGCATCATATCGCGATCCGAACCTAACGTTACTAAAATGCAGCCATCTGTGTCATATGCTAATGCTTCTGCTGCATTTTTTGCTACAACTGTCTTACCGATTACTGACGCTTTGCCGATTCCTTGACCGCGCGCCAACAGATCACCAATAATGTGAACTTTCATTAAGTTTGTAGTACCTGCTTCACCAACAGGAACTCCAGCCGTAATAACAACTGCATCACCATGCGTGACATAGCCATGTTTTAAGCTTTCGTCTACTGCCAGTTCTAAAATTTCGTCTGTCGTTGTAACACGTTGACATACTACTGGATAGACACCCCATACAAGCGTTAGTGCATTGGCTGTATTTGCAGAGCCCGTAACAGCAACAATTGGTACACCAGGACGATATTTTGCAATCATTCTCGCTGTATTTCCGCTTTCCGTCGGTGCCAATACTGCTTTTACGCCTAAGTTTATCGAAGTATAAGCTACTGCCTGAGAAATAGCCTCTGTCATATTCGCTTCTTTTTCACGACTACGCGTCGAAACGATTGCTTTATAATCCAATGAATTTTCAGTGCGCTGTGCAATTTTATTCATCGTTTGTACAGATTCCACTGGGTAAATTCCTGCTGCTGTTTCACCAGATAGCATAATCGCATCCGTTCCATCAATAATGGCGTTCGCAACGTCACTTGCTTCTGCTCGTGTTGGACGAGGATTACGTTGCATTGAGTCTAACATTTGAGTAGCTGTAATAACTGGTTTACCAACTTGGTTACATTTTAAAATTAATTTCTTTTGAACTAAAGGTACCTCTTCGGCTGGAATTTCTACACCAAGGTCACCACGTGCTACCATTAATCCATCTGATACTAAAATGATTTCGTCAATATTATCGACACCTTCTTGGTTCTCGATTTTCGGGATAATTTGAATATGACTACCACCATTTTGCTCAAGTAATTCACGAATTTCTAATACATCTTTCGCTCGACGAACGAATGAAGCGGCAATAAAATCGACACCTTGCTTAATACCAAATAATATATCTTGTGCATCTTTTTCAGTAATACCTGGTAATTGCACTGAAACGCCAGGGACGTTAACACCTTTTTTATTTTTTAAGACCCCAGCATTTTCTACGATTGTGTGGATAAGCCCTTTTTCCGTATCTGTTGCTAGCACACGTAATTGAATTAAACCATCATCCAATAAAATAATGGAGTTTTGTTCTACGTCTTCGATTAGTCGGTCATACGTAACAGAGAAGCTTGCCTCTGTTCCTTCTACTTCCGTCATCGAAATATCGATTACTTGTCCTGCTGTTAAATGCAGTTCTCCATTTTGCATATTATGCGTGCGAATTTCAGGTCCTTTTGTGTCGAGCAAAATCCCTACTGGTTTTCCTAACTTATCTGCAACTTCACGAATTAAATTAATGCGCACTTCATGTTCTTCATGTGAACCATGTGAAAAATTTAAGCGGGCTACATTCATACCTGCCTCAATTAGTTTTTCTAAAACTTCCGGTGACTCACTTGCTGGACCAATTGTACATACGATTTTTGTTTTTCTCATTTTCTGCCCACTCCGTTTTACGCCAAATTATATTGATAGTTCTTTCATTAAAGTATACAAGCTTACATCTGACTCATGATGCTTTTCAAAAGCTTCTGGCATATCATAGTCAATCACTGTATGGTTGCGTATGCCTACAGCTCGACCAGATTTACCTTCCATTAATAATTCTACTGCATGTGCACCAAATTGACTTGCGAGGACACGATCACGTGCCGTTGGAGAACCACCGCGTTGAATATGACCAAGAACTGAAACACGCGTCTCTTTCCCCGTCTTTTCTTTTAGTAGTTTTGCCAAATCGCTTCCTGACATTACACCCTCTGCTACAATAATGATACTATGCTTTTTCCCTCGTGCTTCACCACGCTCTAGACGCGATATGATGTCGTCTAAATCATAATCTTCCTCGGGAATTAAGACGGTTTCAGCACCTGCTGCAAGCCCTGCCCATAATGCGATATCACCAGCATCCCGCCCCATAACTTCAACAATAAAAGAGTTTTCATGGGAAGTCGCCGTATCACGAATTTTATCGATTGATTCAACGACTGTATTAAGCGCAGTATCAAAGCCAATTGTATATTCTGTTCCAGGAACATCGTTATCAATCGTTCCAGGCACACCAACAACTGGGAACCCTTTTTTTACAAGGTCCATTGCACCTCGATAGGAACCATCACCCCCGATAACAACTAGACCTTCGATACCTGCTTCTCGCATTTTAGCAATACCTTGTTGTTGGACAGCATCTTCTTTAAATTCAGGGCAACGAGCTGAAAATAAATTCGTGCCCCCTCTTTGAATGATGCCACCTACAGAGCCTAAATCAAGTAGCTCAAAAGATCCTTTAATTAAACCTTCATAGCCATGCTTAATGCCAACAACATCTAGTCCATGATAAGCTGCCTTACGAACGACTGCTCGAATGGCTGCGTTCATGCCAGGTGCATCTCCACCACTTGTTAATACGGCAATTTTTTTCATTGTCGAACAACCTCCTGCAGTGTTATCTAATATTATTCACATTAACACGAAAAAACAAACTATGTAAGGGTTCTGACGTTAGAAAAACATAACTTTTACATAAAAAATGAAAAGAATGCGCTTTCACACATTCTTCCCATCACAAAGCATCTAAAATTTAACATTTTTAAAAATCCTTCGTTATAAATTAACGTTTAGACAGTCAGCGCTTTGTCATGTGTTTGGTCTACACTTCTGTATATTGTCCAATTTTTTTGAATTTTTCATAGCGGTCTTCAATTAGTTGCTCACCATTTAAAGAATTTAACGCTTTTAGTGTGTCACTAATACACTCCTTTATATAGATCGCTTGCTTTGCTACATTGCGATGAGCACCGCCAGTGATTTCAGGAATAATCCCATCAATAACACCAAGCTCTTTTAAATCAGGTGCGGTAATGCGCATTGCCTCAGCCGCCTGCTTTGCAAGACTACCATCACGCCATAGAATTGAAGCCGCACCTTCTGGAGAAATAACCGAATAAGTAGAGTTCTCTAACATGAATACACGGTTTGCTACACCTAATGCTAAAGCACCGCCACTACCGCCTTCTCCTATAACAATGCTAATGACTGGTACTGATAACCCTGCCATTTCTACTAGATTACGAGCAATCGCTTCACTTTGACCACGTTCTTCTGCTGCTTTCCCTGGGTAAGCACCTTTTGTATCAATAAAACAAATGATTGGACGATTAAACTTTTCAGCTTGTTTCATTAAGCGTAACGCCTTACGATAACCTTCTGGATGTGGCATACCGAAATTACGGCGAATATTTTCTTTTGTGGACTTGCCACGTTGATGACCGATGATAGTGACAGGTTGTCCTTCAAAAAGAGCAATCCCACCAAGTATCGCCGCATCATCACCAAACGTACGATCACCATGTAGTTCAATAAAGTTTTCGCACATCGCTTCAATATATTGTAACGTTGTTGGTCGTTCTGGATGACGTGCCACTTGCACTCGATCCCACGGCTTCATATTGGCATAGATTGATTGCTCCAATTGCGTTAAACGTGTTTCCAGCTTTTCAATCTCACCGGTCATATCTACATCCGCATCGGCTGCAATCGTTTTTAATTCATCAATTTTTTCACGTAATTGTACTACAGGTTCTTCAAAGGCTAAATTTTTAGACATGTTGTACGCCACCCTTCGTATGCATTTTTACAAGCACAGCCACTTGTTTACGTAAATCTTTGCGATGGAAGATGGCATCTAGTTGACCATGTTCTAATAAAAATTCTGCTGTTTGGAAATCATTTGGTAATTTTTCTCTTACAGTTTCTTCAATTACACGTCTACCAGCAAAGCCGATTAGTGCTTGAGGTTCCGCAATATTAATATCCCCCACTGAGGCAAAACTTGCAGAAACACCGCCTGTCGTTGGGTGCGTTAAAATCGAAATAAATAATAGCCCTTGATCGCTATGACGTTTTAACGCCACACTCGTTTTTGCCATTTGCATTAACGATAAAACACCTTCTTGCATTCGTGCGCCACCACTTGCGGTAAAAATAATAAATGGTACACGTAATGCTGTTGCTTTTTCAACAGCACGTGTTATCTTTTCTCCAACAACAGAGCCCATTGACCCCATACGGAAATGAGAATCCATAATAGCAACGACAATCTCTTCCCCATCCAGTGTGCCTAACCCTGTCAATACTGCTTCATTTAGGCCTGTTTTTTGTTGATCCGCATTAATTTTCTCTACATAGGCAGGGAAATTTAGTGGATTGCTTGTTTGTAAATGATCGTCCATAGAAACGAAAGAACCTTCATCTAAGAAGTCTGCTACACGCTCCTGTGCCGTCATTTTAAAATGGTGACCACATTTCGTGCATACTTTGTGATGCTTCTCTAATTCTTTTGTTAACTGGATATGGCGGCATTCTGGACATTTTGTCATGAGTCCTTCTGGAAATGCCTTTTCTTGACCATCCTGTTTCTTTTTTCGATTTGCGCTAAATATGTCGCGTATTGCCATGTTTGACTCCCCCTTTGTTGTCTAAAAAGTTTGACCAGTACCCATCCACTGCTCGTAAGCTCGTAAAGCTTCTTTTTCATAACCAAGCTGCATCGATTTCAACATTGTTTGAAGGATAAGTTTTTCATCTTCCGTTGAGTTTCGATTTAAACGGTCACCGTCATAAGCTGCAAGTTGAAACCAGATTTTCAGCGAAAGCCGATTGCCTGATGTAATGATTATTTCTCGTAACACATCGCGACAATTGACTGTTCCTTCAATCTCCAGCTTCACAAAAAAACTGTCCCACACAGGTAGTGTACGAAGAATCTCTGTACAACTTATTACGCGAATTGCTTCCTTTTCATGAATTTGTCGCGTTAATTCGACATCTTTTTTTGATTTTTCATCTTCTAATATAAACATCGACAGTACTTCTACAAGCTGATGCTTATGTGTTGAGGCAAGGAATGTACCCCCACCATGGCGTGTCTCGATGAGTCCAAGTAACTCTAAACTGCGCAGTGCCTCCCTTACAGAGGATCGCCCAACACCTAACCTTTCTGATAATACACGTTCAGAAGGAAGCTTTTCTCCAGCTTGAATTTTTTCCATTCGAATCAGTTGACGCAATTGCTGAACGATTTCTAAAAACACTTTTTTTTGTTCGGTTTGTTTATCCATATGATTAACTCCCGTTATCAAAAGTGGTCTGACCACTTTTTAGCATTGACTATATCTTACAAAATAACTGATGAAAAGTAAAGAAAAAACTGCATATGATGCTATGCAGTTTCTAAATTCTTGTTTAATTTCATAATTTTTCAGTCGATTGTGCATGTTTTACTTTCACTTGTGGTTTCCCAAAACGTTTTTCCAGCGTGCCTTCAATATATAGTAACCCATCTTCCAGCAACATTTCCTGTACGAGTTGAAATACTTGCGGGAATAATGTCACAGATACTGTACCAAACTCATCTTGGAGTTGGACAAAAGCCATCTGCTCTCCTTTTTTCGTTCTGATTTTTTTTACCTCTTCAATCAGACCAATCATTTTTACATACATTCCCTCACGTGCATGCTTCAGTTCTGCACATGTAATATTCACATCTGCCCAGTAATTTCTTACTTCTGAAACAGGATGAGCTGATATATAAAAGCCTAGACTTTCTTTTTCATGCTGGAGTTTTTCCTTCTGGGGCATCGCTTCTGCTTGCATATACTTTGGTTTCCCAAAAGTAAACGCAGTTGCCGTTTCTATATCTACATCTTCTGTTGGACGCAATAGTTCTGCATGCATTAGCGCCGCCTCTAAAGTAGCTACGAGCACCGCACGATCCTTACCTAGATAATCGAGCACACCTGCATAAACTAAAGTTTCCATTACTTTCGGTTTGAAATGTTGTGCACTTAAAGCGACTGCCAAATCAAATAAATTATGAAAAGCAGCTGGATTTGTTTTGCGTACTGCCATTACCTTCTCTATAAACGTGTGCGGCACACCTTTAACGCCGGATAAACTAAAGCGAATTCCATCCTTTTCAACTACAAAGAATTTTGTACTGTGCAACAGCGAAGGTGGATAAAATGGAATTCCTTTATCTTTCGCTTCCGCTACAAGTTGCTGAATTTTTTCCGTATTTCCCGTTGCATTTGTTAATAAAGCAGCATAAAAACTTTGCGGATAATGTGCTTTTAAATACGCCATTTGATACGAGATGACACTATAGGCAACAGCATGACTTTTTGGGAAGCCATAGTCTGCAAAGCGGACAATTAGCGCATAGACATCTTCTGCAATATGTCGATCAAAACCTTGGTTCAATGCCCCATTGACAAAGGCCGCTTGTTGCTCGTCTAAAATATCACGATTTTTCTTACTCACCGCACGACGCAATAAATCCGCCTGCCCCATTGTAAAACCTGCCATCGTTGCAGCAATGTGCATGATTTGCTCTTGATAAACAATAACACCAAATGTTTCGCGTAAAATTGGTTCCAGCAACGGATGGGGCATCGTTACTTGTTCCTTGCCTGCTTTCCGTCTAGCGTACACAGGGATAAATTCCATTGGGCCTGGACGGTAAAGTGCATTGACAGCTACAATATCCAAAAAATGGCTTGGATGAATATCACGTAATGCTTGTTTCATCCCTTCCGATTCTAGCTGAAAAATACCAACTGTATCACCCTTTTGAAGCAACTGGAACGTCAGCTCGTCATGCATTGGAATAAGGTCAAATTCTATCCATGGCCCTCCAGTTTTATAAATAGACCAACGTACTTGCTCTAAAATTGTTAAATTGCGCAACCCTAAAAAGTCCATCTTTACAAGCCCACGCGCCTCCACATCCCCCATCGGCCACTGCGTAATATACACACCATCATGACCATCTTCTATTGGAATTGTATTCACTAAAGGTGTCGGTGCTAACACAACACCCGCTGCATGGGTAGAAGAATTTCTCGGCAAGCCTTCTAGTTTTAATGCCACTTCATACCAACGTTGATGGTATTCATTTTCCGCTAACCAAGTTTGAAAGTTTGGTGATTCTGCCACCGCTCTGTGCAAAGTCATCCCTGGTTTATTGGGGATCATTTTCGATATTTTCTCCATCACTTCAGCCTCAAACCCAAAAACACGCGCCACATCTCTCGCTACTGCTTTCGCAGACAAAGTACCAAAAGTAATAATTTGTGCGACATTAGCCTTGCCATATTTTTGTACGACGTATTGAATAACTTGATGTCGTTTACTGTCCACAAAGTCAATATCGATATCTGGCAGTGTAACACGCTCAGGATTTAAAAAGCGTTCAAATAATAAACCATAGGCGAGTGGGTCGACCTGTGTTATAGAGAGACTAAAAGCAACGAGTGAACTTGCGGAAGACCCACGACCTGGCCCAGTTAAAATACGCTGTTCTCTGGCAAAATGCATAAAATCTGCAACAATTAAAAAATAATCAGCATAGCCCATTGAACAGATGATTCCAAGCTCATATTGTAGTCGCTCTCGATATGCTACAGGTAGCTCAGCCACCTGCAAACGTGCAGCTAAGCCTAAAAATGCCTCTTTGACAAGCAAGTCTTCGGCTGTTTCTCCCTCTTGTACAGGGAATGTAGGCATTTGAACATGCGTTTCTGGAATTTTTGCAACACAGCTAGCAAGCATGCTGGCACTTGCTTCAAGCCACTCTAAACGATCTCCAAACCAACCTTTCCACTGTTCCTCAGTTGGTACAAAATAGTTTTCTAAATGCGCTGTAAGCATCGTGTTTTGAAGCTTTTCCCCTGTATCGATTGCTCTAGCCACTTCATAAGCAAAATGGTCTTCTGGTCGTAAAAAATAGCAACGTTGCGTGGCTACAATGGCAATATTTTCGGCTTCACACCACTGCGCAATCATCGCTTCATTGTCTGTTCTTATTCCTCCTGGTCTTGCGATCCCTACATATAGACGTTTTCCAAACACTTGCTGTAGCGCACATGTCATTGCTTGCCACTCTGCTCTATCGGCTATTTCAATCGTCGACAGTAGCGCTATACATCCTGCCGCATAGCCTTCAAGCCATTTCCAAGGCAATACCTCGTCTTGTCGAATAGAAACAGCACTACTAATCTTTAGTAGATGCTGATAACCTTCCTGTGTTTGCGCATACAGCACAAGCGGAATTGTTTTTTCATCCCACTGCACCTTTATTGTAAGCCCTATTACCGCATGGATATTTGCTTGCTGCATCGCTTGACAAAAAGGCAAAAGCCCGTACAATTTCGAATTGACAATTGCACAGGCCTGCGTATTTTGCTCTTGTAAAAAAGGGATCAATTGTTCAAGCCGAATCGTGCTTTGCAATAAATCCGCGCTCGTATGCATTTGTGTATATACATGTGTCAAAAGAATCCCCGCCTTTCAATTACGAATGATATGATTGACAAATTTCTTGTAAACGTGCAGTGACACGTTCTGCTTCTTGCCATGAATAGGCAGTTGCACCTGAAGCAAGAGGATGTCCCCCACCATTAAATTCTTTTGCTAATGTGTTAATAATCGGGCCTTTAGAACGGAGACGAACTCGAATTTGGTCTTCCTCTTCTATGAAAATAACCCAAGCACAAATTCCCTTTACACTGCCTAAACAACCGACTAATAGAGATGCCTCTGACGGCACAACGTTAAATTCAGCAAGTAATTCCTTTGTCAGTTTAACATACGCCGCTCCATGTTCATCCATTATGAAGTTTTGATAAATATAACCTTGTAAAGTTAATAGTTTTTGTTCCATTTCATACATCCCATCGAAAATTTGATTTCGATCAAAATGATATGTAATGAGTTCTGCTGCCACTCTAAATGTTTTTACGGTCGTACTTGGGAATTGGAAACGCCCTGTATCTCCTACAATTCCAGCAAATAATAATCTAGCGGATGCATCCGATAGTTGCCAATCCAATGTTTCTTTACCTGTTTCAAAAAGCTCATAAATCATTTCACTGCACGAACTTGCTGTTGTATCTACCCACAATAAATCCCCGTATTGGTCGTCATTAGGATGATGATCAATTTTGACAACCATTTTACCTTTTGTATAGCGTTGATCGTCAATACGCTCCGTATTCGCTGTATCTGTCACAATAACTAAAGCATTTTCATAAACAGCATCCGCAATTTGATCGGGCTCTGCTAAAAACGACAAAGACGTATCATGCTGGCCTACAGCGTACACTTTTTTATCAGGATAATTGGCTAAAATCAATTCTTTTAACCCTAATTGTGATCCGTACGCATCCGGATCAGGACGCACATGGCGATGTATAACGATTGTCTCATATGAAGCAATTGTGTCGATGATTTGTCTTTTCAAAATGATTTCCCCCAAAATGATAGTAATAACCGTTAGCATTTTTCTTCAATAATCGTTACAATAATGTCTAGTTATGCTAGGAGGTTTACTATGCTCAATTTAATTTTTGTGTTCGCAATTATCATATCATTTGTCTTTTATTTTTATTTTAAAACAAAACAGTTCCGTTCTCCATTACCTATTGCTAAAAATTGGTACAAAAGTAAGGCGAATATAGGCTTTGGTTCCTTTATTCTTGCATTTTCTTTGAACCAAGCTTACTTATTCCCTGGAATGTTTACATTTATCATTGTAGCAATTCTTGTCGCATTAGGCATCTTTGTTATTGTAGAAAATATTAAAAAAGCTCGCCACTATGGTCAATTTGTGGATGAAGAATATCGTATCAATCGATAATTCCTAATTGCATGGCACATATCATTGAACATAACGATTAAAGGGATGACCTAGTATTTGCCCTAGGCCATCCCTTTTTGTGTACTTAACGCTCCAATAGTTGGAACATCATCATTGCCTTACCGACAAGCATTTGCTCATTAAATACTTCGAAGTCCATCTTAACAAACTTCCGACTCATATCTAAAATGCGGGGCTTAACAGTAAGTGTGCTCTCCATTTGAACAGGCTTAATGAAATAAATCGTCATGTTTTCTGCCACTGCATCGCCACGTTTTCGACGCTTTAATGCAAATGATCCAACTTCGGCTAGTAAAGTTGTAAATGCTCCGTAAGAAATAGCCCCATATTGGTTTGTCATTTGCGGTGTCACTTTAAACTCAACGATTAAATCTTCATCGCCTAGCACTTTCATCTCATTCTTTACTAAATCATCAATTGTTTCACCGTGTTGAGGCTGTCTTTGTGCAAGTTGCAATGCTTTCAGCACATCTTGACGACTAATTACACCTTGTAGAACATTATCGTCATTGACAATTGGTAGTAAATCGATTCCTTCCCAAATCATGCGGTGCCCTGCAGACGCGACACTCATTTTCATTGAACCAGCGATTGGATTTTTCGTCATAACCTTTTCAATCAGCTCGTCCTCTTCCCTACCAATAACGTCTTTAACAGTGATCATTCCGACCAATTTATTGTTGGCAGTTACTACTGGGAATGCACCATGTGTTGTACGCTCATTCAACTTGTGGAAATGATGGATCGTTTCATCATTGCGTAACACAGATGTCTCAACCATTGGTACATAGATATCCTCAATAAATAAAATATCTTTTTTAATTAACTGGTCATAAATAGCACGGTTAATCATCGTGGCAACGGTAAAAGTATCGTAGCTAGTAGAAATAATCGGTAAATCCAGTGCATCGGCAAGTTGCTTATTGTCATCTGTTGTGTCAAAGCCACCGGTAATTAATACAGCAGCACCTGCACGTAGCGCATTTTCGTGCGCTTTTATACGGTTTCCGACGATAAGTAAGCTACCAGCATCTGTATAACGCATCATATCTTCTAATTGCATCGCACCGATTACAAATTTTGTTAATGTTTTATGTAGACCCGTTTTACCACCTAACACTTGGCCATCTACAATATTAACAATTTCTGCAAATGTTAACCGTTCGATGTTTTCTTTCTTTTTCTTCTCAATACGAATTGTTCCGACACGCTCAATAGAACTTACTAAGCGACGATTTTCCGCTTCTTTTATAGCGCGGTAAGCCGTTCCCTCACTTACTTGCATTTCTTTTGCAATTTGTCGTACTGAAATTTTATCGCCCACGGGTAGTGACTCGATGTATTGTAAAATCTTCTCATGTTTTGTTGACAAAATATCACCTATTTCTCAAGCAATGAATTCTGTTCTTAGTGTACCATATTTTTTGCGAAAATATTGAGTATAAAGGTGTAAAATGTTTAACGTTTCCTATTATTTCAACTACGCACGTGGTGTCAATTATTATAGTACAGCACCTTAAATGATTAGGAACAGTTTACTTTTTCACCAGCTTTTAAAATTTGAACCTCCGCATTTTGTACTAAATTTGCAAAAATTTGCGGATCCTGCTCAATTGGAGGGAATGTATTATAATGTATCGGTACAACAATTTTTGGTTTTAAAAATTCTACAGCACATGCAGCATCTTCAGGGCCCATCGTAAAATTATCTCCAATTGGTATAAACGCTATATCAATCGGATGACGTTCACCAATTAACTTCATATCGCTAAATAGTGCTGTATCCCCCGCATGATAAATCGTTAATCCCTCGATAAATAATAGCACGCCGGCAGGCATCCCCATGTAAATGATTTCATTGTTTTCTGTTATATAAGAGGAGCCGTGGAAAGCCTGTGTAAACTTCACTTTTCCAAAATCGAACTGTTTTGCTCCACCAATATGCATTGGATGCGCTTTCACACCCTGCCATGAAATCCAGTTTGCTAATTCATTTGGTGCAATAACTAGCGCGTCCTTTTTCTTAGCAAGTTCCACCGTATCCCCTACATGATCATTATGCCCATGTGTAAGTAAAATAATATCCGGTGCCTCATCTGTAACTTTCAAATCGGTTTGGCTATTTCCATTAATGAAAGGGTCAATTAAAATTGTTTGATCATTTGTTTGAATTTTAACGACAGAATGACCATGATAACTAATTTGCATAAAAACGTTCCTCCCAACACCATAATATTTGCTCCATCTTTTAATTCGCTATCCATGCGCTTTTTCCCTTTTTTTGATATGCTTGTACAGGATATAAAAGTGCTATAGTGCTAGCTTTTCCTTTGACATGTATATGCCGAGAAAAGAACCGTCGTGCTAAATCATTTTTTGTTATAACCGCGCTGCGGGTGCTCCAAATAAACGTTAGCATTGCATTGCTTATACCTGAAAATGAAGCCACTTGAAAGATGATGTTTTAAACTAACATCAGTAAAAAATTAGGTGCAATATGAGGAGGAAATGGATGATGTCAAAAGTACAAGAAATCCAAAACTATTTACAAAAAAATCAAATTGATGCCGCATTCGTAACGACTCCCGATAATGTCTATTACGTATCAGGTTTTAAAAGTAATCCCCACGAACGATTACTAGGTGTGATGATTTTTAAAGAAGCACAACCTTTTTTAATTTGTCCACAAATGGAAATTCCAGATGCACAAGCTGCCGGCTGGTCATATGAAGTAATCGGTCATCAAGATACAGATAATGCTATGGATGTTCTTGCACAAGCGATTCATAAGCGCAATGTAAATCCATCAACATTTGCGATTGAAAAAGCACAGCTTATCGTAGAACGTTTAGAAGCTTTACAACAATCATTTCCACAAGCTCAATTCGTACGCCTTGATGAAAAAATTAATGCAATGCGTGTGATTAAAGATGAAAATGAGTTAAATAAGCTACGCAAAGCGGCTCAACTTGCCGATTATGCGATTGAAGTAGGTTGCAAAGAAATTGCTGAAGGTAAAACTGAAATGGAGATTTTAACTGCTATTGAAAGTGCTATTCAAGAAAAAGGCTGTAAAATGTCCTTTGAAACAATGGTATTAAGTGGACCAAAATCGGCTTCACCACATGGTAAACCTGGTTCACGTAAAATCGAAAAAGGCGATATGGTGTTATTTGATTTAGGGGTAATTTACGATGGTTATTGCTCTGATATTACACGTACAGTGGCTTTTGGTGAACCATCTGCTCCACAAAAGGCAATCTATCATGCTGTATTAGCGGCTAATACCAATGCCATTGCAGCTGTAAAGCCTGGAGTACGTGCAATGGATTTAGATAAAATTGCGCGCGATACTATTACAGACGCAGGATTTGGTGAATATTTCACACATCGACTTGGCCATGGGCTTGGCATTTCCGTTCATGAATTCCCATCTATTACAGGAACAAATGACATGATGATGGAAGAAGGCATGGTATTCACAATCGAACCTGGTGTTTACAAATCTGATGTGACAGGTGTTCGTATTGAAGATGATGTCGTGGTTACAAAAGATGGTGTGGAAGTATTAACAAAATTCCCTAAAGACTTAATCGTACTGTAAGACAAGGTATTTTACGATGTAGAGGATAATACAGTTTCTATGGATTCTTTTCCACAGTGACAAAAGAGAAAAAGTGTTAGATTGCCTAAAGTCAATCTAACACTTTTTCTCTATCGTTGTTGTCCGCTATGGCGGGACTTTCCGCGGGGGCACTGTAAGCCACATTGCGGAATGCCCACGTCTTACATGTTGTGCTGTTCTGAGCAGGAGTCAGCGCCTACGTCAACAACTAGTGCTAGCTTCAAATTTTTTATTTATTTTAAAAGGAAGAATTGCTAATCCACTTCTGTTACATAAATGGATATTTCTATCCTTCTTTTAGCATTTTATGGTTCAGATGTATTCATACGTAACGAATAGCAACCACAGGATATATTAATTTTAGTTATTCATTATTATTGTATTAATTCATCCACATTCACATATGGCAAGCCTTGTGCTTCTGCTACCGCTTTATAAGTAATATTCCCCTCTAATGCATTCACACCTTTTTTCAATGCAGGATTGTCAATACATGCTTGCTTATAGCCTTTATTGGCAATTTGCAACGCATATGGAATTGTATTATTTGTTAAAGCAATCGTTGAAGTACGTGGCACAGCCCCTGGCATATTGGCAACAGCATAGTGTACTACCCCATGCTTAACATACGTTGGATCATCATGTGTTGTAACACGATCAGATGTCGCAAAAATTCCACCTTGGTCAATCGCAATATCCACAACAACAGAACCTGGTTGCATCGATTGAATCATTTCTTCCGAAACTAACTTTGGTGCCTTTGCTCCAGGAATTAGAACAGCACCGACAACTAAATCTGAGTGTTTCACAGATTCTGCAATATTATATGGGTTAGACATTAATGTTTGAACATCGCGGCCAAACATATCTTCTAATTGACGTAGACGTTCTGGACTTAAATCAATAACTGTTACATCTGCTCCCATACCAACTGCAATTTTCGCAGCGTTTGTTCCGGCGATTCCGCCACCAATTACTGTTACTTTACCGCGTTGTACACCTGATACACCACCTAGTAAAATCCCTTTACCACCGTGATTTTTCTCTAAATATTGCGCACCAATTTGCGTTGCCATTTTACCAGCTACTTCACTCATTGGTGTTAATAAAGGTAATGAACCATTGCCAAGTTGAACCGTTTCATAGGCAATACCTACAACTTTTTTCTCTATTAATGCCTGCGTTAATTCACGCTCTGGCGCTAAGTGCAAGTAGGTAAATAAGATTTGTCCCTCATAAAAGTAATCGTATTCCGATGCTACGGGTTCTTTTACTTTTAAAATCATTTCTTGAGCCCACGCTTCTTTTGCCGATGCAACGATATGTGCACCTGCTGCTACGTAATCTGCATCTGTAAAACTAGAACCGATACCAGCTCCTGTTTCAATATACACTTCGTGCCCAGCATGCGTTAAGGATACAACTCCTGCTGGTGTCATTGCTACGCGATTTTCGTTGTTTTTAATTTCCTTTGGAATACCAATCTTCATATTTCCAATCCCCTTTCATAACCTATGAACTAAGCAATTTTCATCAAAATACGTTTCATCGTAAATGATGCACCCCTTGCATTTCCATCTTACCAAACATGTGAAAAAAATGCTTTAATTAAAGCAAATACTAATTAAATTTACAATATTTATAAAATATCAAATAGTAAGACTATTAAAGATATAAGAGGCATTGTACAGTAAATGCCTTCACTTTTTCACAAATTTTCTTCGGAAAGTATTTCCTTTAGAAAATCATTTGATATAATATCATTATACAAATAGGGAGGTAATACAAATGGCTAATCATTATAAAAGCATTGTAGTTGCAGTAGACGGTTCTAAAGAGGCAGAGTACGCTTTTCGTAAATCAATCGATGTTGCTAAACGTAACGAAGGTGCTGTTTTAAACCTAGTAAATGTTATTGATACACGTTCATTCGCTGCTATTGAAGCATATGACCGTTCAATTGCAGAGCGTGCACAAGCTTTCTCTGAAGAATTATTAAATGGTTACAAAAAACAAGCTGAAGAAGAAGGCTTAACAAACGTAAACCTTGTAATCGAGTATGGATCTCCTAAAAATATTATTACAAAAGAGCTTTCTAAAATCGTTGATGCAGATTTAATTATTTGTGGCGCTACTGGTTTAAATGCAGTAGAACGCTTCCTAATCGGTTCAGTATCTGAAGCAATCGTACGTTCTGCAAATTGCGACGTACTTGTTATCCGTACACCAGAAGCTTAATCGCAATACATAAAAAGGTATCCTAATTCGGATACCTTTTTTATTATTTTATTTTCCTTCTTGCCACATCTTCACTTTCTCAAAAAACAGTGCAAGTGCTTGTTTATTTTGCATATTTGGTACTTTCGCCAATAATACTTCTTTCGGGGCTTTAAAAGCTTCCCCTTGCTTTTGTAAAATCACAATACTTTTTTCAAGTGCTTTATTGGCAAACATTGTATCTGGCAATTGAATAATCGCTTGAATCCAAGCATGCTTTTGGATGTACTTATGCAGTTGCTTCGACTGTTCTGATTCAAAAAGATGTGTTGGCGCTAAGAAAAATAAATAACCTCCGTCTTTCGTATAATTGATAGATTGCTCAATAAATAAATGATGAGCATAGCTCATGCCTTCAGAAGCACAAAGCTCATAATCTAGTGCTACTTCCTCATTCGGATAGTATCCGACTGGTAAATCACAAACAATCGCATCTACAGGATCCACCAATAAGTCTTGCAACGCATCTTGGCGATATAAAGAAACTGGTTGCTCTGTTAAATCTGCTGTTGCTGCAGCTAATTGGATAAGTAACTCATCTACCTCCACACCTGATGCTTCTAATTTTCCATCAAGTAAATTCATAACTGTTAACAATAAATTACCTGTTCCCACTGCTGGGTCCATGATTGTCAGCTTTTCTTTCTCTAATCGATCTGCAAAAATTTGTTCAACAAAATAACCAACTAATAAACCAAGCGTATCTGGCGTCATTTGATGATTTGGCTGGGAACCTTTGCGCATCCCTTTTAAAATCGCAATTTGAATAGATTTACGCACATCTTCTTTCGTTGCTCCTTGTTGGGAGAAATCTACTTCTCCATCAAGCCATGCTTCTAGTCCATCAAGCACACCTTCAAGCAATGTCGCATCTTGCTCTTTTTCTATTTTTTCTGCATGCTCATTCAGCATCCCAAATAGTTTTTCAATTTTTTCCATACATAACTTCCTTTCACGCAGAAAAGAGCCGTGACAAAACCTGTCACAGCCCTTTTGTCTAGTATTATCTTAGCCTAAAAGAAGCAAATTATGCTAGTGCTTTCACTGCTGCAATTGCTGCTTCATAGTTTGGATGATCTGTAGCCTCAGGTACATACTCGACATAAGTCACTTTGCCAGTTGCATCTACCACAAAAACGGCACGTGCTAGAAGGCGTAATTCTTTAATATATACGCCATATGCTTCACCAAATGACAGGTCACGATGATCTGAAACTGTTTGAACAGCATCAATTCCTGCAGCTCCGCACCAACGTTTTTGGGCAAATGGCAGGTCAACTGATACTGTATAAATTACTACATCATCGCCTAAATTTGTAGCTTCCTCATTAAAACGGCGCGTTTGTGCATCACATACACCTGTATCTAATGATGGGACTACGCTAAACAAGCGAATTTTACCTTCTGAATCTTTTAAAGAAACAGGTGATAAATCATTTGCTAATACTGTGAAATCCGGAGCTTGGTCTCCAACCTTTACTTCGTTACCTATTAGTGTTACTGGACCCTTTTTAAATGTAATTTGTGCCATGTTAACGCCTCCTAATCATCATATGTACATAATCTTACTAAATGTAGGGAAATAATTGCAACTAGGACAGCTTATCTTCATGCAATTATTGTGATGGCTTGTCAGCTACCACTCCTATTTACACTGTTCACAAACATTTTTGAAGATAATTACAAAAAAATGTTAGATGACTGTAATCATCTAACATTTTACATATCAAAAATTTACCTCACTTTGTCAAGTCACTCAAAGTTATGTTTTGCCTGCTGATCATTCCTCAGGCTTCTCCTCCAACTTTTCAGGCTCTTTAGCAGTTTCCTGAATAGTTGCTGGCGTTTGTACTGTTGCTTGCACAGTTTCTTTTGCTATATACACCTTTTCATGAACAACCGTAGTCTCCGCAAAATAATCATGTATACCTTGATTGTCAGGTAAAATCGCAACTAAAATATACAGCGGCGTAAAGATATTACTGATTAAGCGACCAATCCATTCTCTGAACAGCACATCTGACCATTGGAGTTTATCATGTTTCAGCGATACAACGCGTAACCCTAATGCCATTTTCCCTAAAGTTTGCCCGAAAAATTTCGTCATCAAAACAAAGTAACAATAATAAAGAACAGCTGAAATAATTGAGATAGGTGCATACCACACCGATTCTGATAATGACCAGTCCATTAAGTAAAATATTGGATTAACAGCAATTCCTATTATTGCAGAAATAATTAATCCATCTAGGACAAATGCCCAAAAACGTACCCAAAACCCTGCGGTCTTCAATTCATAGTTTGTCATCACTGTAGGCGTCACTGTTTTATCTAGCAATTCTTGGCTTATCGAGGGTGTCCCTTGCAAAACGAAATCATTGTTTGTCATGGTATGCCCTCCTTAGTATTCACCATATAAATACATCATTTTTGGTGCCTTGTATTCCGTCATAATTTTCATCAACATTTTTTCTTCAGCCGAAGGACCAAATAGTGAACCTACTTTCATGCCAATTAATGACGGTAAGCCTCCTTGATTATACGAGTATTCGAAAAGGACAGCATCCTCTAATCCAAAATCTTGTCGTAAAGCTGCAATTGCCGCTTGCTCATCGCCAATTTCGTCAATTAAGCCTGCTTCAAGTGCCTTTGTACCGCCAAGAATTCGACCATCTGCTACCTTTTTTACATCTGCTTCAGACATATTTCGTCCTTTTTCAACTATATCAACGAACTCTTCATACGATTCATTAATCATATCTTGCATCATAGCACGTTCTTCTGCAGTAATTTCACGCGTAGGGCTTAGCATATCTTTATGTTGCCCTGATTTAAACGTTTCAAATTTCACGCCAACTTTTTCGGCTAATTCCTGATAATTAATAGATTGCATAATGACACCAATAGAACCTGTTATTGTATCACGATGTGCATAAATTTTATCTGCTGGTGCTGAAATGTAGTAACCACCCGACGCTGCCATTGAATCCATAGACACGTAGATAGGAATTTCACGCTCTTCTTTAATTTCTAACAATTTCTTATAAATTTCTGCCGATTCCTTTACTCCACCACCTGGAGTATTCACACTTAGTACAATCCCCTGTACTGTATCATCAGCTAAAATATTATCCAATTGATTTAAGAAAAACTGGTGATCGTAAGAAACGGATTGCCATAATGAATTCGATCCAACATCTTGAATCGTCCCATCCACTTTCAAATATGCGATACGTTTTGTATGATCTTCACCTTCAATAACCGTTTCGTATACATCTAAATTTTTGCCAGCCATCACGCTATCAAAATTACTAAAGAAATCTGATTTAAAAATTGCCATAATCGTGTTAAGTCCTAATGAAAACACTAATAACACAGCTGCAACTGCTAAGGCTATCCACCTTTTTGTATTCATATAATCGCCTCCTCTTCACGTTATACGTCTAAATGTCCAAAACGTTTCATTTTTAAGTAATTTTTATGTAAAAGTTTTTCTCATGTTTATTATTTTGCCATAAATTAAATGGGAAATGTATAAAAAAATCAAAAGTTCATCATAAAGCATGAACTTTGATTTTTCGACATTATTTCCTAGGAAATAATTATTGCTGTGTGTAATGGGCTTTTTCTTGTTGTCGTAATTCGACACGACGGATTTTTCCAGATGCGGTCTTTGGTAATGCTTCAACAAATTCAATTGCCCGTGGATATTTATAAGGTGCTGTCATCAGCTTCACATGGTTTTGTAGCTTTTGAATAAGCGTATCATCACCTGTCACTCCTTCACGCAAGACGATAAAGGCTTTCACTATATTTCCTCTTACTTCATCAGGGCTTGCCACAACAGCAGCTTCTTTGACAGTAGGATGCTTCATTAAGGCATCTTCCACTTCAAATGGCCCAATTGTATAGCCTGACGAAATAATGACATCATCACCACGTCCCTCAAACCAAAAATAGCCATCTGCATCTTTATATGCTCGGTCACCGGTAATATACCAATCTCCACGGAATTGCATGCTAGTGCGTTCTGGATCCTTGAAATACTTTTTAAACAGTGCTGGGGTTTGACGATGAACAGCAATATCTCCAACAACGCCATCAGCAACAGGATTTCCAAAATCATCAATAATTTCGACTGTATTGCCTGGTGTCGGTTTACCCATAGAGCCGACGCGAGCATCCATGCCAACCAGTGTCCCAACAAGCAATGTATTTTCTGTTTGGCCATAGCCATCACGCACTTGAATATTAAAAGTTTTTGAAAACACTTTAACGACTTCACTATTTAACGGCTCACCCGCTGATACAGCTTGACGGATGGCACTTAAATTATAGTCCTGTAAATTGTTAAGTGCGGCCATAAAGCGATATTCCGTTGGGGTACAACATAACACATTGACTTTAAATTTTTCTAGCAATGACAAGTAAGTCGAAGCATCAAATTTTCCTTTATAGACAAATGCTGTTGCTCCACTACCTAACGTTGCTAAGAACGGACTCCAAATCCATTTTTGCCAACCAGGTGCGGCAGTAGCCCAGACTATATCATTTTCTTGGACACCTAACCAATTCGGTGCTGTCGTACGTAAATGCGCATAACCCCAGCTATGTGTATGAACAGCTGCCTTAGGATTCCCTGTTGTCCCACTTGTATAAGCTAAAAAGGCATGATCTGTACTTTTTGTCGGTGTGGGGTTTGTATAATTGGTAGGATGTTCCTTCATTTTTTCAAGCAATGGTTGCCATGGTGCATGCGCGTGACCAATAACGAATTGCATAATTCCTTTTAAATTTGTTACGTCGTCAAATTGCTCAATATATGGCTCATAGGCGATAATACCTTTGGCATTGGCATGTGTAATACGATATTCAATATCCTTTGTACGTAACATTTCAGAGCTAGGGATAATAGTTAAACCCGCTTTCAGTGCCGCTATGTAAACAATATAAGCTTCGACAGATCTTGGAACCATCACTAATAGCACATCGCCCTTCGTTAAACCCTGCGAAGTAAATACATGGGCAGCCTGATTCGCCTTCTCCAGTAAATTTGCGTATGTAATATATTGAATTTCTTCGTTGTCATTATAAACTATTAATGCATTTTTAGATGGATCTTGAGCATACTTTTCAATTTCCTCCACAATGTTATACCATTCTGGTGCAATTAAATCCTGTCTTTTCATCATAACTTCCTCCTTAATACTAGGTTCATTATAAAACTCATTTTTTACGATTTTCAATGGAAGGACCCTATTTTAAAAAAGTCATGACAATTATCATGGTCTAGTATATGGCATCAGTCACTGCTTTCCAAATAATGATAAAATGCTATTGAATACTACGAAAAGGTATGTTACATTTTGGTCAACTAAAATTTTCATGATTGCAGGGGGACTCTTGTGAGTTGAGAAGGTAAAACCTGACCCTTTGAACCTGTTAGTTAATACTGACGTAGGGAGCAACACACATCTTATTATTGATGAAAAGCTCTTTTTACGTGTGCCTTGTGCCCGAATGAAAAAGAGCTTTTTTTGCATGCTTACGTCCACCAAAAGAGGAGGACTAAAATGGTTTTTCAAACGATTCGTAAAAAACAACCGTTGATTCACTGCATTACCAATTATGTAGTGGCAAATTTTCAAGCAAATGGCTTACTAGCAATAGGTGCATCACCGGTAATGGCGGATGATCCGCAGGAAGTCGAAGAAATGGTATCCATCGCATCAGCGTTATTAGTAAATATCGGAACGCTTACTACACGAACAAAAGAGTCGATGTTACTTGCAGGAAAAAAAGCGAATGCCCTTGGTATACCAGTAATTTTGGACCCAGTAGCTGCTGGCGCTACAGCATACCGCAAACAAACGGTACTACAGTTATTAGACACAATTCATTTTGCTGTTATCCGCTGTAATGTTGGCGAACTTGCCGCGATTGCTAATGTACAATGGCAACAAAAAGGTGTTGATAGTGGTACTGGTTCCATATCTGTAGAGGATAAAGCAAAAGAAATAGCAAAAAAATATAATTGCATCGTGATTGTAACAGGTGAAAAAGATTTTATAACCGATGGGAACCTTGCGCAATGGATTGTTGGTGGTCATACTCGAATGACAGAAGTGACAGGTACTGGCTGTTTATTAAGCGCAATTTGTTGTGCTGCTTATATTGCGGGCAATGAGCCTTTTTCCCAATTATGTGATACATTAACGAGCTATAAAAAAATTGCTGAACATGCTCATTCGGCTGCTCAATATAATGGTGATTTTGCTGTGGCAGTCTTAAACGAATTGCATCGTTTATCGAAGGACGGTGATATTTGATGCACATTGTTACAACAATAGCGGGCTCTGATAGCGGTGGCGGTGCAGGTATCCAAGCGGATTTAAAAACATTTCAAGAATTAGATGTATTCGGAACGTCCGTAATTACAGCTTTAACTGCCCAAAACACACAAGGTGTCATGGATGTGCTACCAATTGAACAAGCCTTTATAAATAAACAATTTCATGCTCTCTTAGAGGATTTTCCAATTAGCGCCATTAAGACTGGCATGCTTTTTTCCTCTGATATTATTCGTACAATTGCACTAGCTATGACGAATTTAACCATCCCTCTTATTGTTGATCCTGTCATGATTGCAAAGGGCGGTGAAACTTTATTACAACAAGAAGCTGTGGAGGCATTAAGAAACAATTTATTACCACTTGCCACGATTGTAACGCCAAATATACCAGAAGCTGAAACATTAACTGCAAGAAAAATCGAAACCGTGTCTGACATTCGACTTGCGGCGCAATCGTTACTACAGCTAGGTGTTCAATGCGTGATTATCAAAGGTGGCCATCTAGCCAACAAAGATTTTGCTGTAGATTATGTATTTTTTAAAAATGGCAAATCATTCTCAATGCAGACTAGTCGAATTGCGACCAAAAATACACACGGGACAGGGTGTACATTTTCTGCCGCATTAACAGCTTTTATCGGCCGTCAAATGCCGATAGAACAAGCCATTGTTGAGGCTAAGAAATTCATTCAACTAGCAATTACTCATAACTTATCGATTGGTCATGGCAATGGACCAACAAATCATTTTGCTTACCAAAAATTTAAAGAAAGTTGCGAGGTGACTATAGGTGAAACGCAGTGATTTGCAGCTCTATTTTATAATGGGCACAGCGAATGCCAAAATCAAACAACCATTAGCAATACTTGAGGAAGCATTGCAAGCTGGTATTACAATGTTCCAATTTCGAGAAAAAGGATCAGATGCACTAACTGATGAACATTATGAACATTTTGCCCGTCAATGCCAAAAACGATGTCATCACTACAATGTTCCATTTATCGTAAATGATGATATTGAGCTTGCCTTAAAGCTCAAGGCAGACGGTATTCATATTGGACAAGATGATTGTCCCATCTCGCTAGTAAGAGAAAAAATTGGTGAGGAAATAATACTTGGTGTATCGGTTCATACAGCGGATGAATTACAAATCGCTATAGAAAATGGCGCAGATTATGTAGGGATTGGTCCCATATTTGCCACCACTTCTAAAAACGATGCCAAGGCGCCAAGTGGTACTGAATTTTTACAACAAGCACGCCGTCATTATCCCGAGTTGCCGATTGTAGCAATTGGTGGCATTAACTGTCAGAATACAGAAACTGTATTAAAAGCTGGTGCAGACGGTGTAGCAGTTATTTCCGCAATTTGTGAAAGTCATAATATTCACCAAACCGTTGAGACCTTTAAATCGTATTGATTAAATAATTCGAGTTACGCCAGTCATAAAAAAAGTAAAAATAAACAAACTAAAACCAGTGCCTTTTACGGTCACTGGTTTTAAGTTCAATAAATGCTTTTTTGCAATTATTGTTTTGGCATACCTTTTAATTGAGATTCTGCCATTTGTACAAGACGTTTAGTGATTTCACCACCAACGGAACCGTTAGCACGAGCTGATGCGTCAGCTCCTAATTGAACACCAAATTCTTGTGCAATTTCGTATTTCATTTGATCAAGCGCTTGTTGTACACCAGGTACTGCAAGCTTGTTTGAACTGTTGTTGTTTGTCATGTCTCTCACCTCCTTGTGAATATAGAATGTGCGATATTCGATTTTTAATACGAAAATTTTAAAGGTAAAATGTAACTCTAAAGGAAAAAGACTAGAAAATATAAAAAAACCGTCCCAAATTACAAATTTGAGACGGTTTCCTTCTTATTATAATGTCGTTATTGGTCTTTATAAGAAAAGAACATTCTTTTTAGTTTAAATCCGTAAATTTTTTATAAAAGATCTGCAAATTTATCTTTAGGCTGTTCTTTTTTCGGGAAAATGTACACTTCACGGTTTTTCACAGCACGTTCGATTAGTTCATCAAAATCAGAAAAGCTTTCATAATGCTCTACTTTTTCAAGCTTTGGCTTTGTTTTCGGACTAGCTGGGGTGAAAATTGTACAGCAATCCTCAAATGGCTGGATTGACGTTTCATATGTGCCGATTTTTTCTGCAATATCAATAATTTCTAATTTATCATTTGAAATAAGCGGACGTAAAATTGGTGTATTCGTTACAGCATTAATCGCCGTTAAACTTTCTAGCGTCTGACTTGCTACTTGTCCAAGACTTTCACCTGTCACAATGGCAAGTGCATTAATTTCCTCACGTACTTTATCTGCCACCTTTAACATCATGCGACGTGTTGTTGTCATTGACACATTGGACGGCACTCTGTCTTTAATAAGTACTTGGATTTCTGTAAATGGAATAACATGCAGGCGAATACTTGCACCAAATTTTGTTAGTTCATTTGCAAGTACTTTTACTTTTTCCAATGAATTTTGACTTGTATACGGTGGGCTAAAGAAATGAATTGCTTCTAAACGTACACCGCGTTTCATCATTAAATACCCTGCAACAGGACTATCAATACCGCCTGACAGCATTAATAATGATTTGCCGTTAGAGCCAACTGGCATACCACCTGCGCCTGGAATCACTTGCGCCATCATATAGGTTGAATCGTGGCGTACTTCCACTCGTAATTCTACATCTGGATGTTTCACTTTTACTGATAAGTTTTGATATTGCGGTAAAACATGCCCACCAATTTCGCGTTGAATGCTGTGAGAATCTAATGGGAATGTTTTATCTGTACGTTTCACTTCAACTTTAAATGTTAGCTGTTGATCTTTAAATGTATCCATGATTGTAAGCGCAAGTTGCTTCATGGCATCCATATCTTTTTCACAGGCAGCAACTGGGCTAAATGATTGAATTCCAAAAATTTTCGGTAAGCCTGCTAATAAAACATCCATCTGTGCTTCATCTTGAATGGCAATAAACATTCGGTCGCGTTCTGTGCGGATGTGTAAATGGCCTAAATCTGCAAATGCATAGCGAATATTTTCACGTAAACGGCGGATAAAGTCCATTTTATTACGTCCTTTTGTCGATAGTTCGCCATATCGAATTAAAATTTCTTTCCAAATCATAATAATCGTTCTCCTTTAAGTTCCTTCAATACTGTATTAATAACTTGTATTAATTGGGTTATATCGTCCGATGTTACATGTGCACCAAAACTAACACGAACAACACCTTTTTTAAAATGTTCATCAATATTTAAGGCTTCGACAACATGGCTTGTCTTTGTTTGTCTAGAAGAACAAGCACTCGAAGTCGATACAATCACGCCATGTTTTTGCAAAGCATTGATCAGTACCTCGCCTTTTATATCACGTACACTAAACGATAAAATATGAGCTGCACACTCTGGAGTAGATATTATATGCACAATATCACCAAAATGCGCTAGTGCTGCACGTAATTGCTGTTGCCAATTACGGTAGTTTTCAGAACGTTCATCCATTGTTTCGACTGCCATACGAGCCGCTTTTGCCAATGCTACTGCTTGAGGTACAGCCACTGTGCCACTACGTAAGCCGAATTCCTGTCCACCACCAAAAGCATAAGGTTGCCATTGCATTTGCTTACGAAAAGCTAAGACACCGGAACCTTTAAATCCATGGATTTTATGTCCAGAAATCGTAATACAATCTGGCCCATCTTCACCTTTAAACGTTAATGGAAGTTTTCCAAAGCTTTGGACTGCATCCACATGAAATGCCGCTCTACTTTCTGCATGAACGATAGCAGCCGCTTCAAAAATAGGTTGAATTGCGCCCATTTCATTATTGACATGCATTATGCTAACCAATATCGTATCTTTCCGTATTTTGGCTCTTAGCTCATCTAATGAAATAACACCTTGTTTATTGACACGTAAGTATTCTATTTCAAAGCCTTCTTTTTCAAGCTGCTTGACTGGCTCTAACACAGAAAGATGCTCAATTTCCGTTGTTAAAACATGTTTTCCTTTATGCGTATTACCGCGTGCGAAACCTAAAATGGCTGTATTATTCGATTCGGTTCCACCTGAAGTAAATAGCACATTTTTTGCTTCAGTCTTCAAAATATCTGCTACTTGCTCCCGTGCACGCATTAATAATGCATTTGATTCTACACCCATGGCATGGATTGATGCAGGATTTGCATAATATTGCTCATTTACTGCCATAAATGTTTGCATCACTTCTTGATAAGGCTTTGTAGTAGCACTATTATCAAGATAAATTGTATTAACTTTCATTATTTTTCACACACTTTCAAAACGTTGATTTAACGGTATTTATCATAACGCAATCTGTCGCAATTGACTACTAATTATTCTAATTTCGTCATTTTGGGTCCGCTTAGCATCGCTTATTTATTGCGAATATGCTGTGAATTTCAGCTGATTTCACACCATAGAAAAATATTTCGGAAAACATTTATTTAGGATAAAATCCCCAAAAAAACTAGTAAAATGTTTAAATAAAAAAGTACGGTCGTAAAAAAAAGCTACCTAAAAAGGTCACTTCACTTTTTAGGCAGCTAATTCATTTGTTATTGTCTATTTGTACCTGTCATAAAGCTTTTATGACTTTGTAAACGCTTCTTCGGCAACAATGGCCTCTATGCGTTTCAAAGCACCCGGCTCCATTTCCTCCACTGCAGTCCCTGCTTCTTCTAAAGCCTTTGCATACCGGAATTGATGAAATGCCTCTTCTGCTTCTTTTAAACGAGCATTTAACTTCGGATTTGTTGCACGGTGGCGATTGCCATATTGAATAATACGTTCGATAAGCATGACGTTTTCAATCAATTCATGTGCTTTCGCGTGAACATCCTCAACACAAAGTGTCGCTGCATTTAAGTTATTATGGACAGTTCCCATATTGAGCGGTACCTCTTGTAGACTTTGCATTACAACGTAAATATGCTCCGCTGCCTCATCTAATCGCGCATCCATCTCTTCAGGAATACCTGGAATATTCGCCTTATTTAACAGACGATCTGTTTCTTGTAACGTTTTTTTCAAGTTGTCCACTTGTGTCCGAGCCTTATTTTCATCAATGCGAAGTTTTTTCATTGTATTCGATAAATGCCCTTGCTCTTCGTGTATGCGCTCCAGTTCTTCACTAATTTCGATTAATTCCTCTTGTAGGCTTGAATAGGCCGATTTTTCCTCCGACACACGCATCGCCAATAAATCATAGCGACGTTGTAATGCTTCTAATTGTTTTAACGCAGCTTTTGGAATTTCCGCATCTTTTTCATTCAAGTGGTAACTTTGCTGGACAAATGTTGCTTCATCACTTACCAATCGAGTTGAGCTAATAACATTCGTAATCGATCCTAATAAACGCTCACAATTTTGATCGACATAATTTTTAGCAATCACTTCTTTTTCAAGTAAGTCATAAAAACGGTCTATTTCTTCATTTATTTCAGCAACACGAGGTTTCACAGATGTTAATTTCAGCTCTGCTAGTTCTTCTTTTAACGAAGCAAACTCCACTTCCAGTTTGTCCAATGCCTCTGTAAGTTCTAAATGATGCAAGTAGTAAGATTGTTCTTCCATTTCACGCTGACCATTGCGTAATTCTTGAATTGCACCTGGTAATTTTACTTGTAGTTCTGTTAAGATAGTTGGCACATCATTAATATATTCAAACGTTTGCTGAGATTCATTATTTAAGCTAATTACTATTTCACGCGCTTGTAAATAATTACCCTCGCTTGTGAGTACATCAAATTCTTCAAATTTTTGTACAAACACTTCTAGTTTTTGTTCAAGTGCTGGTAGGGCTACGCCAAATGAGTGCTGATGTGCAAGCAATGTTTTACGTGCTGATCGATAATATTCTTTTAACTGTTCAATTTCAATACGGTTTTTTTCTTCGCTGCCAATTAATTCATTAAGTTCTTCTAAGATTTTATCTTTATCTTTTTCACACTTACGAATATAATCTTCTATTTCACGCTCAATCAACGTTGCTTTTTTAAAACGAAGACGATTGATTTGGTCTTCAGCATCGAATAAAAGCGAATCAATTTTTGTCATATGTACGTCGATGACTTCATCCCAACTATTACGCCACCGTTCAAACATTTCCTCTGTTTCGCCATTCATGTTTAAAGATTTAACTTTAGAAATTTCTTCATTTATGGGATTGTTTTGTATTTGTAATTTTTCATTTTCAAGTTGTGCAATAATTGTTGTATGTTTTCTTCGCATCATTAATCCTACTATGGCTAAAATTAATAGTAGGATAATCGGAATGATGATATACTCCATCGTAAGCCTCCTATTCTACAATAAACGAATTGGCTAGTTGTATTTATTATATACTATGTTTTCGCCTTTTGTACTAAAATTTAAGTGATTTTCAGAAAAGTGTATTCACGACCTACATATTGACAGCTTCCCCTATGTCATTAAACATAGAGCGTAAATATGTATTTATCATTTTAATAGTTAAAGGAGTGTAAAATGTATGAAAAGAGACGGGCACATCCATAGCCCCTATTGCCCACATGGGTCATCTGATTCATTTACACAATATATTGAAAAAGCAATTGCTGAAAACTTTACCGATATTACATTTACAGAACATGCACCATTACCCTCTAATTTCCAAGATCCTACACCTGAACAGGATAGTGGTATGCGCCCAGATTTTTTAATGCCTTATTTTGAAGACTTACAACGACTTCAAAAACAATATGCACAGGATATTCGCATTCGCATCGGTTTAGAAATCGACTATATTGTCGGCTTCGAGCAAGAAACACGTCATTTTCTTGATACATATGGACATGTTTTAGACGACGCCATTTTATCTGTTCATTTTTTACAATGGCAGAATACGTATGAATGCATTGATTTTTCTGCTGAAAGTTTTATAAATTTTGCCCAAAAAGTAGGTTCTGTTGAACGTCTCTATCATTTATATTATGATACTGTCCTACAATCTATTGAAGCTGACTTAGGGCAATACAAACCTAAGCGCATCGGGCATCCAACACTTATTCATAAATTTCAGCTAGCCCATCATCAGCCAGTTGATGACACTGACCGCATCCAAGAAGTATTAACTACTATGCAGCAAAAAGGATATGAGTTAGATTTAAATAGTGCTGGCTTAAGTAAAACATATTGTCAGGAACCCTATCCACCATTTGCCTTTATCGATTATAGTAAAACGATTGGTTTACCTATCGTTTTCGGTTCAGATGCTCATGCTGCTGTCGATTTACATCAGCATTATAAAACTCTATTTCCAGACAAATAACATTTAAACGAGGTGCTCATATGTTTACACAAATTAATTACGAAGGATCTATTGCCAATCAATACAAGACATTAGCAAAACAATTAGATGCATTACTCACTGGCGAAACCGATCGCATTGCAAATTTAGGCAACGCATCTGCCTTGCTTAATCAATTTCTTACAGACATTAACTGGGTTGGCTTTTACCTTTTACAAGAGGATGAACTAGTTTTAGGACCATTTCAAGGCTTACCTGCTTGTGTGAGAATTCCAATTGGACGCGGTGTGTGTGGAACAGCTGTAACAAAAAAAGAGACACTTGTCGTAAAAGATGTTCATGCATTTCCAGGGCATATTGCATGCGATGCTGCCTCTCAATCAGAAATAGTCATTCCGCTTATTCAACAAGAGAAGGTGATTGGCGTTCTTGATATTGATAGCCCTATTAAAAATCGCTTTTCACAAGAAGATCAAACCGGCTTAGAACATTTTGTAGAAACACTACTTCTTCATATTTAATATTTCGCAATATTATCTTATAGCCACTAAAAAATGCCCTGAAATGGATTATAAATATATCATTTCGGGGCATTTTATAGTAAACCATCTATTATGCATTTGTTTGTAACGTCCGATCATGGATACAAAATCTATTTTTTCCATTGTTTTTCGCTTCATATAAAGCTGTATCGGCGTGTAGAAAAACCGATTGAAAAGCTGGTCGATAGTATTGATCCCATGTTATAAGACCTGCTGAAATCGTTACTTTAGGGTCAGTAGCATTCGGAATGACTTCAACTATTGTTGAAGCTAGCTCAATGGCCTCTTGCTCACCGACATTTGGTACATACACCGACATTTCTTCTCCACCCCAGCGAGCACAAATACCGCTAGCACCTATTGTTTCTTCTAATTTCACGGCAATTTGCACAAGAATTTTATCGCCTGTTTGATGGCCGTAAGTGTCATTGATGCGTTTAAAATTGTCAATATCAATAAGTAAGAACATACCTGAATGATCTTTTTTTAGGGATTTTTCTACATATTGATCTAAATAACTGCGTGCATATAATTTTGTTAAATGATCGCGGTCAACCATTTCTTGTAGCTGATTGCGTAAAATAGAGTTGGCAATCGCTAACGAAGAATGATGGATTAAAGATTGCATTAACTTAAAGCTATCAAATGAAAAGAAATAGGGCTCTTTGTGCAGTACGATACTAAAGCCATTTATTTTTTCCTCCATTAAGATAGGAATCGCCATAATTGAACGATATTCTATTTGATTTGGGGTTAATCGGCTAAAATCTGCTATAAAGAGTGGATCATTTGTATGCTCAAAATGTTGTTCAACATGTCTAATATAAGTATTACCTTCTTCTGATTTAAATAACGATGTGCTAGCATCTGTCACTTCATAGGTAGCATGGTCTTTAAAAGCGAAACAAACTTCCATTGGTTGGAAAGACTTCATTAATTGTTTTTGTAGGAAAAGTAACATTTCATTAATATCAATGCGCATATTTAATCGATGCGAAGTTTCATTGATGAGTTGTAAGTCACTTACGAGGCGATGCGATTGATGATATAATTTTGCATTTTCTAGCGCATTTCCAGATGCTTGTGCTAACATGCGCACAAAGTCTTTTTCCGTTGCTGAAAAAAGATATGTGGTTGGTGCACTCACTTGCAAAATGCCATAAATAGCTTGTCTCCCTTTTATAGGGGCGTTTAATAAACGACAATTCAAGTCTCCAGCTAGTTCAGTAGTCAATTCTCCTGATACAAAAGCTTCGATAGTAGCCGGTCTTTCAGACAGATAATCAAAAAGTTTTATATCGATAGTCGTATGGCGATCTTGATCGTTAGATAATATAAGTTCTACATTGAATTCTGGAAAATTATCGCGAATATTTTTTAAAACGTTTTCTAAAATCAAATCAATATCCATTGTTGAGTGAAATAAATCGGTCATGTTATAAAGTTTTCTATATTGGTCTTCATTTAACTTTACTTCGAGATTTTCAATCAGCATTTGTAAAACTTTTGTAAGCGTTTCTACACACTCTTCACCGTAATCCGAAGTCATAAAGTCCGTCCAAGTATCGGTGGCTTCAACAAGTAACACACCCATAGGCTCTTTGCCCTCCGTCTGGAAAAGCACCATATCTGTCATCATATTATAGGCTGTTTTTTCTTTTAATATATAAGGAAGCTTTACTACTTTCTGTTGGTAAAAGCTAGCTTCTATCATTAGCCATGACACAGCATTTAGTTTTGTTTCAATTGTCAAAGAGGCCAATTCTTCTACAGGTATTAAACTATTCCCTTCAAAACTAAGAAAGGCCGCATTTTCAATTTTCAAGTGCTTCTTTAGACACTGTTTAAATGAATAAAAATACTCATTAAAACTGACTAGTCCTCCATTCGAACTCACCCAAATGCTCAAAACATCAGATTTTATATATTTCAGCGTTTGTAAATGGTCTGTCATGAAATCACCTTTTCTATATAACGTACAAATCAATTACTATTAACTTATAATGTATTATACATAATTTGTGTCATTTTGACTATGTAATTCTACCTTACTTTTACATTTTACATTTACTACCGCATCAATAACCATTTCGTATTAGTGTTAAATTCCTCTCAAGGAAATTCCTACTATAAGTTCTTTTTAAAAATAGCAATACTAATAATTGACGTCTACGCTCTAAGCAGTTACAATGAAGTTTGTGTAAAATAAACGCAGCAGTGGTATAAGCTTATTACTGTATTTTATTCCTCAATTTTACTGAGTATTACTACACAAAAACTCTCAGTGGCAAAATAGATGGTGTATTGTGTAACCTAACGGCTGCATAGGCGAAAATACATGAAAATAAAATGCGTATAAGAATGGGTACTACTGGTTTTTGTTTTACAACAAAAAAACCAAATTTAAAGGAGGAGACAACAATATGTCTCGTTATACAGGTCCATCTTGGAAATTATCACGTCGTCTTGGTATCTCACTAAGCGGTACTGGTAAAGAAATCGAAAAACGCCCTTACGCACCAGGTCAACACGGCCCGAACCAACGTAAAAAATTATCAGAATACGGTTTACAACTTCAAGAAAAACAAAAACTTCGTCACATGTACGGCATGAACGAACGTCAATTCCGTACTCTATTCGACCGCGCTGGTAAAATGAAAGGTGTTCACGGTGAAAACTTCATGATCCTTCTTGAAACTCGCCTTGACAACTTAGTTTACCGTTTAGGTTTAGCTCGCACTCGTCGTGGAGCTCGTCAATTAGTAAACCACGGTCATATCTTAGTAGACGGCAAACGCGTTGATATCCCATCATTCAGCGTTAAACCAGGTCAAACGATTTCTCTTCGTGAAAAATCTCAAAACCTTGCTGTAGTTACAGAAGCTATCGAAGTAAACAACTTCGTACCTGACTACTTAACTTTTGATGCAGATAAAAAAGAAGGTACATTCACTCGCCTTCCAGAGCGTTCTGAACTATCTGCTGAAATCAACGAAGCATTCATCGTAGAGTTCTACTCTCGTTAATAAAACTTCGTTGCGTTTAGCAACACAAAAAGCCCTAGAAACCTTGATATGCAAAGGTTTCTGGGGCTTTTCTTATTCTTATATTCCGAACACAAAATAACATTAATTTGGGGCAAGTTGGGACTACAATGGGACTAGCTGGCGAAACCTGTGTATAGAAATAGCTGCGTAATAGCATTAGTGTTGCTGCATCAGCGTTTCTATAAAACTAATACTTTGCTTGTTCGTGTACCTAGCACTGGATACAACGGTAGGTCCCATTGTACCTGATAATTGCCGAATCTACGTTTAGCAGTAAAAATACAAATAAGCCGCAAGTCAGATTTCTCTCACTTACGACTTTCTTCCCCACAACCCACTCAATGTTTTTTCATAAATTGAAGTGAATTATCAGAATTGTTTGCGTGCCTGGCACCGGGATTTTTTCCGTACATTAAAATAACAATTATTCCCATACCAAACAACGTAAACACTATTAATATATTAACAATCAAATATCAGTTATTTACTATTCAAGTAAGGTGCAAAATAGAACAAAATACCAAAAAATATATTTTACTTTTATACGATAACATTTCTTAAAATGCATTTAAATCAACCTTCCTACTCCTTATTATCTTTTACTACCTCAATTTAAAACTTACTTTTTTGTGAAATAATAACAGTGGTAAAATTAACAATTTTAATAAAAATACGTATTGAACTTTCAAAAAAAATAGAATAATATGGATTTCGGAAGGTGGTTCGCCATCATTCAAGCAATAACAATTATTTCAAAGGGGTTGGAAATATGTCAGACGTTCTAAAGCAATTTGTAATGCCAAAAACAAACTTATTTGGACCTGGAGCAATTCAAGAAGTTGGTAAGCGCTTAAATGATTTAGAAGTGAAGAAGACATTAATCGTAACAGATGAGGGCTTACACAAGTTAGGTCTCTCAGAACAAATTGCTAACATCATCACAGCAGCTGGAATTGATGTTGCAATTTTCCCTAAAGCAGAACCAAATCCAACAGATCAAAACATTGAAGATGGAATTGCTGTTTATCATGCCGAAAACTGTGATTCTATCGTATCGCTTGGAGGCGGTAGTGCACATGATGCAGCAAAAGGTATCGGACTTATTGCTTCGAATGGTGGACGCATTCATGATTATGAAGGCGTTGACAAATCAGAAAACCCACTGGTGCCATTAATCGCGATTAATACAACTGCTGGTACAGCAAGCGAAATGACACGTTTTACAATCATCACGGATACAGCTCGAAAAGTAAAAATGGCGATTGTTGACAAACATGTGACACCACTTGTATCGATTAATGACCCAGAGTTAATGATCGGCTTACCTCCAGCTCTAACAGCTGCAACTGGTGTAGATGCATTAACACATGCAATCGAATCGTTTGTATCGACTAATGCAACACCAATTACTGATGCATGTGCTGAAAAAGTACTTCAGCTAGTTCCTGAATTTTTACCTCGTGCCTACGCAAATGGTGCTGATTTAGAAGCACGTGAGCAAATGGTGTATGCACAATTTTTAGCGGGTATGGCATTCAATAATGCTTCACTTGGCTATGTACATGCGATTGCTCATCAATTAGGTGGCTTCTACAACTTACCACACGGTGTATGTAATGCGATTTTACTGCCACATGTGTGCCGCTTCAACTTAACAGCACGTACTGAGCGGTTTGCGCGCATCGCTGAGTTATTAGGTGAAAATGTTGAAGGGATTAGCAAACGTGATGCTGCTGAAAAAGCAATTACTGCTATTGAAAAATTATCAAAAGATTTAAATATCCCAAGTGGCTTCCGTGCGTTAGGTGCGAAGGATGAAGATATTGAAATTTTAGCTAAAAATGCAATGCTAGACGTTTGTGCAGCAACGAATCCTCGTAAAGCTTCATTGGAGGACATTAAACAAATTATTACTGCTGCAATGGGACCTGTAGGAAAACCTACAGAGTCACTTGAAGCGGTTGCACTGTCTTAAAATATTAATAACAATGGCGTGTCTCCTTGAGGCACGTCTTTTTCTGTGGAACAAAAAACATTCCCTTGTTGTATGTGTGCCTAGTGACAGCTATACTTTTCTTAAAAAGATATGGGGGAAACATATGCGTTTAATTTCCATTTGTCCAAGCAACACAGAGCTTGTTGCTTACTTAGGATTGACCCATCAACTTGTAGGTGTTGATGATTTTTCAGATTGGCCTGCATCTGTGCAGACATTACCAAAGCTTGGTCCCGATTTATCAATTGATATGGATGCATTAGAAGCATTGCAGCCCGACTTAGTACTTGCTTCATTAAGTGTACCAGGCATGGAGAAAAATATAGAGGCATTACAGGAAAGGAACATTCCCCACATTGTTTTTAATGCCAACTCGTTAAACGAAATTGCGCAAGATCTTCTAACACTCGGCGCTGCTTGTGGCGTAACGGACCACGCCCAAAAAGTTGCAACGGAATATTTACAATTTATTGCCCAGCTTCAAGCGGTGGCACAAACGGTTTCCACTCACCCTACTTTATATTGGGAGTGGTGGCCAAATCCTATTTTCACACCTGGTCAAGTCAATTGGTTAACCGAAATTAGCAAACTTGCTGGAGGACAAAATTTATTTCACGATTTCGAGTTAGCGAATGTCCAAACAGAGTGGGAAGAAATTGTTCGACGTAATCCAGATTATATACTGATGGCGTGGGTAGGTGTTGCCTATGAGCGAATTAAACCAGCTCATTTATTAAAGCGACCAGGTGCTAACGAGCTACAAGCGGTTCAAATGCAACAGGTGTACGTAATGGAGGAATGGTTGTATTGCCGTCCATCCCCTCGATTAGTGGAAGGTGCACTTAAACTTGCTCAACTGCTACACCCTGAAAGCTATCAGCAAATCGCTCTACCTAATTTCTTACAATGTTAAAACAAAAACCTCCCTCGAAGTGATACATTCGAAGGGAGGTTGATTTGTGTGAAAATTGTTTGAGTGCCTGACACCTAAACAAATTTGACCATATGGTATTTTTTCTTACCGCGACGTACAATGCTAAAGGCATCTTCTAAACGGTCTTTTGCATCGACGTTGTATTCTAAATCTGTGATTTTTTCACCGTTTATGCTAATGGCACCGTTTGTCACATCTTCACGAGCTTGACGTTTTGAAGATGAAATCCCTGCTTCCACAAGTAAATCTACGATATTTTTTGCCTCTTTAGCCATTTCAATAGAAGGAACATCTTTAAATGCATCCTTCATTTCCTGTGCTGAAAGTGCTTTTAAATCGCCAGAGAATAGTGCAGCCGTAATGCGAATAGCTTGGTCTAGCGCTTCCTGACCATGGATTAAGCGTGTCATTTCCTCTGCTAAAGCTTTTTGAGCCTTACGTAAATGAGGTTCCTCTTCCACAGATACAGCTAAAGCTTCAATCTCTTCACGTGTTAAGAACGTAAAGATTTTTAAGTATTTAATAACATCCGCATCCGCAGCGTTAATCCAGAATTGGTAGAATTCGTACGGAGATGTTTTTTTGCTATCTAACCATACGGCACCGCCAGCTGTTTTGCCGAATTTCGTACCATCCGCTTTTGTTACTAACGGAATTGTAATACCAAATGCTTTTGTTTCTTCTTCATGTGTTTTACGAATAACTTCTAAACCGGTTGTAATATTGCCCCACTGATCAGAGCCACCTACTTGAATGCGACAGTTGTAATTGTTGTACAAGTGATTGTAATCAATACCTTGAATTAATGTATAAGCAAATTCCGTAAATGAGATACCTGTATCAAGACGTGAAGCAATTGTATCTTTTGCTAACATGTAATTAACATTGATTAATTTCCCGTAATCACGTAAAAATTCAATTGTACTAATATCCCCAATCCAATCACGGTTATTAACAAGTTGTGCGCCATTTCCATCTTGTGCAAATTCAAATATACGCTCTAATTGTCCACGAATGGCTTGCACGTTTTTGTCAATTTGCTCCACTGTTTGAAGCTGACGTTCTTCAGAGCGTCCAGAAGGGTCCCCGATCATTCCTGTTGCACCACCAACAAGTAAAATTGGACGGTGGCCGGCTTTTTGGAAGCGACGAAGCGTTAATAAAGGGACGATGTGACCAATGTGCATTGAGTCAGCGGTTGGGTCTACCCCACAGTATAGAGAAACAGACTGTTCTGCTAGAAGTTTTGCCATGCCCTCAGCATCCGTTTGTTGGTACAACAATCCACGCCATTCTAAATCTTGTAATAATTCGTTTGTCATTGTTTCTTCCTCCTAAATTGTCATCTTTTAGCGTGTAGAAACAAAAAAGTCCCTACACGCAACAAATTGCATGCAGGGACGTTAATAACTAACGCGGTACCACCCAGCTTGAAGATGTCATCCATCTTCCTCTTCATTCAGCCGCCTTTATCGCAGGCGCGCACGTCTAAGCTCCAAGTACGTAATTCGTCTCTACATTATGACCAGCTTTCACCAACCGCTGGCTCTCTAAACAGGGAATATAGATACTACTGCAAACTCTTCATCACTAGAAAACTATAAGCATTATTCTATACGATTCTGTTTCAATGTCAATAACTATGTTCGAGACAATTCATTATATGCTATAATAAACAAGATTTTAGGAGGTCGATACCTTGAAGGATTGGATTGAGAAAATCAATGTAAAGATCGATGCATTTCTCGAACAAAAATGGATGAAGACATTACGTATTTCAGGCAGCGTCGTCTGGAACTTATTTTTACTATTTTTAGTCTTTGCATTGGTAGGCACTGTATTTGTTGGTTCTGTTGGCGCCGGCTATTTTGCCTCACTTGTACAAGAAGAACCTTTACGTTCGAAAGAAGAGTTACGAAACCTTATCTTCAACTATGAGGAAACAAGTGAAATTTATTTTGCCAACGATATTTATATGGGAAAATTGCGTACAGATTTAGAACGTCGTGAAACGTCTCTTAGCGCAGTAGCCCCTGACTTAATTAATGCAGTACTCGCAACGGAAGATGAATATTTCCGTGAACATAATGGAATTGTTCCAAAAGCTGTTATTCGAGGATTGCTGCAAGACGTTACAAACTCTGCCACACAGACAGGTGGCTCTACATTAACACAGCAACTTATTAAAAACCAAGTGTTAACAAATGAAGTTTCCTATGAGCGAAAAGCGAAGGAACTGCTACTTGCCATGCGCTTAGAGCACTTTATGACAAAGGAAGAAATATTAGAGGCATACTTAAATATTATTCCTTATGGTCGAAATGCAACAGGGCGTAATATCGCAGGTATTGAAACAGCAGCTGAAGGTATTTTTAATGTGAAAGCAAAGGATTTAACGCTTCCTCAAGCCGCTTACATAGCTGGTATTCCTCAGGCACCGTATACTTACACACCATTTACAAATACAGGTGTGCTAAAAAGTGAAGAAGCATTAAAATTAGGCATCGATCGTATGAAAACGGTGCTCTACCGCATGAATGAAGCTGGCTACATTAATGAAAAACAGTATGAAGATGCGCTCGCATATGACATTACAGCAGACTTCCGTACACCAGAAGCACGTCCAGAGGATCGTTATCCATGGTTAACGTTTGAGCTAGAGGAACGAGCAAAAGAAATTATTGCTGAAAAACTAGCCAATGAAGATGGTATTGATTCAGAACGTTTAAAAACGGAAGAAAAATTACAAGAAAAATATTCGATTTTGGCAGACCGAGACATTCGTTCAAAAGGTTATCGTATTTATTCCACTATCAACAAGGATATGTTTGATGCTATGCAAAAAGCAGCCGATAATTTTAAATACTACGGTCAGACATATACGGGTAAAGGCAAAGATCCTGTAACAGGTGAGGAAATCGATGTGCAAATGCCTGTTCAAGTTGGTAGTATTTTAATCGAAAATAGCACAGGTCGAATTTTAAGCTTCCTAGGTGGTCGTGATTTTAAAATAAATCAATTAAACCACGCTACTAAAGCTTACCGCTCGAACGGTTCAACTATGAAACCATTACTTGTCTATGCCCCAGCCATTGAATATGGCGTTATTGGTGCAGGAAGTCCATTAGTTGACGTCAAGTTCTCTATTGGCGATTGGAGTCCAACGAACTATTTGACGAACGATGAGCGTGGTCTTATTCCAGCACGTGAAGCGTTAGCTGACTCAACAAACATTTCAGCGCTACGCTTATACATTGATATTTTAAATAGACGTCCCGCTGAATTTTTAGCAAAAATGGACTTCTCACAATTAAAACCTGAAGACTATACAAATCCTTCAACAGGGATTGGTGCTTTACAAATAGGTACAACTGTTGAAGAAAATACAAATGCATTTGCAACTTTTGCAAACGGTGGTCAATTTATCGATGCTTATATGATTGAAAAAATCGAAGACCAAGATGGAAATCTTATTTACCAACATAAAGTTGAACCTGTACAAGTGTTTAGCCCTGAGACTTCTTATATCGTAACGGATATGTTACGAGATGTTTTAACAAAAGGAACAGGTACAGTTGCAAAAAATACATTAAAATTCTCTTCTGATTTTGCAGCTAAAACAGGTACTTCCCAAAAATATAACGATGTCTGGTTAGTAGGCTATAATCCAAATGTTTCACTTGGTGTATGGATGGGCTACGATAAACAACGCTCACTTAATGCCTTTAATAATACGTATTTACAACCAAGTGTACGTATTAACAAGCTATGGGGTACTTTAATGAATTCTATGTATGATGTAGATCCTAAATTAATTGATGCTCCTTCAAACTTTAAGGCACCAAAAAATGTTGTGACTGCTTCATTCTGTGGTATTTCTGGTCTAGCACCTTCTGCCGCTTGTGCAAATGCAGGATTGGTACGCTCAGATTTATTTAACGCGAAAGTATTTTTACCGTCACGACCTGATGATAGCCTCGCTTCATCAAGCGTCGTAACAATTAAAGGTAAAACGTATAATGCACATCCAAACACACCAGCAGAATTTGTAAAATCTAGTGGCGCTGGTATTAACCAAGCCTTTATTAAACGGATGTTAGGTAGACTGGGTGGGAACCCTGCAAGCCTACTTCCTAAAAATTCATCACTATCAAATTCATCTGTATCAGCTGTCGACTTCCCAGCAGATGGTAGTCCACCAGCGGCTGTAACAGCATCCATTTCAGGCAATACACTATCTTGGAGTGGCTCATCTAATGATGTGGTAGGCTATCGAATTTATAATGTAACAAATGGTGGTAACACACTAGTTACTTCGGTGCTAGAAGCAACGCAAAGTATAACCGTCGCAAGCGGACAAGCGTATGTAGTTGTAGCAGTTGATATTACTGGTTTAACTTCACCACAGTCAAATGTTGCGTCAACAGGTGGTAGTGAGACAAAACCAGAAGAAGAGGACAAAGGTGAACAACCAACGACGCCAGACGTTCCTATTCCACCAGTGAATGGGAATAACGGCAATGGGTCTGGCAATAATGGCTCTGGTTCTAACGGCAATGGGTCTGGTGGCAATGGCTCTGGCTCTAACGGCAACGGCTCTAATGGTAACAATGGTTCCGGCTCTAGCGGCAACGGGTCTGGTGGCAATGGCTCTGGCTCTAGCGGCAACGGCTCTAATGGTAACAATGGTTCCGGCTCTAGTGGCAACGGGTCTAACAGTGGCTCCGGCTCTACTGGAGGAAATAACGGAGATACGACACCACCTACAGAACCACCTACAGAATAATTATTTAGGCTTACTACATTGAAATTTCAATTGTAGTAAGCCTATTTTTTTGTCATTATTAAGAGGACTACTAAACAAAGGGGTAGATAACATGAAAATTCTAGTTTTAGGGGGCACACGCTTTTTCGGTAAAAAATTGGTGGAGCTTTGCCTCGAGAATAACCATGACGTTACAATTTTAACTCGCGGTCAAAGTGGCAATCCTTTTGGAGCACAAGTTCAACAGCTTTCGGTTGATCGCAATGATGTTGAAGCATTGACAAAAGCACTCGCTACTACAACGTGGGATATCGTCTACGATAACATTTGTTACTCTCCAAATGAAGCCCAGAAAATTGCGCAGATATTACAAAATAAAATTAAAAAGCTCGTCTTTACCTCTACGCTCTCGACGTATGAAGCGGATGGAAAGATGAAATCTGAAACTGATTTTAATCCGTATGACTACGAGATTCGTATGGGCGATAGAGATGATTTCACATACGGTGAAGGCAAACGGCAAGCAGAAGCTGTCCTTTTTAAAGAAGCAACATTTCCAGTGGTCGCTGTACGTTTCCCAATTGTCCTTGGTGAGCATGACTATACTCGTCGCTTACATTTTCATGTTGAGCGCATTTTAAATGGGCAACCAATATCCATGCCAAATGTTGAAGCAAAAATGAGTTATATTACTGATGATGAAGCAGCAGCATTTTTATATTTTGCTGGAACTGCACCGATTGAAGGTCCGTATAACGCCACAGCAACAGGTACTATTTCATTACAGGCATTACTTGCACTTATTGAGCAGGAATCAGGAAACCGAGCCAAAGTATCACTAATTGGCGGTGATGAAACATCACAGTCACCTTATGGCATTCCAACACATTGGTATATGTCGAATGCAAAAGCAGAAGCAGCAGGCTTTAAATTCAGCCATTTAAACGATTGGCTTCCGAGTCTTGTTACGACATTAGTGAAACAACTCCAATAAAATATCTAGTGAATCGCTAGGAAAGCTTCCACAAAACAACCGCCATAGAGCGGATAGCAAAGCAAAAAAGTGTTAGATTGATTGCAGTCAACCTAACACTTTTTTTCGTTTTATCTATAGTAGTTTACAAGCCAACGATAGATTATAGTAAAATTGTTTTTAAAATTTGTACAGCTTCGTCAATCTCTGCTTTAGTCACTGTAAGCGGTGGTAAAAGTCGAATGACATTTGGGCCTGCGCCTACCAGTAGTAACCCCTTTTCCTCCGCTGCTGTAATATAAGGCGCTACTTCTGCATCACCGCAACCGATTCCAAGTAATAATCCTTGCCCTTGTACCGTATAACTTGTTGGTAAATTGGCTTGCAATTGCTTCATAAAATATGAAGATAAGTTCTGCACATTTTCTAAAAAACTTGGCTCAAATACATAATCAATGACCGTTTGCGCAACATGCATTGCTAATGGATTACCACCAAATGTTGTACCATGCGTCCCAGGACCGAATGTGTCATAAAACTCTGTTGTTCCTAACATTGCTCCCACTGGGAATCCTCCGCCTAAGCCTTTTGCTAATGTCACAATATTTGGTTGTAACACGGTTTGCTCATATGCATAGCGCGTCCCTGTTCTTCCGATACCAGTTTGCACCTCATCGACAATTAATAAAACACCTTTGTCTTCGCAAATTTTGGCGATAGCAGCTGCAAATTCAGGCGTTACACTATTAACACCACCTTCACCTTGAATCATCTCCAGCATAATGGCTGCAACTGAATCGTCAACGGTTGCTTCAAGTGCCGCTACATCATTGAATGGAAGTGTTGTAAATTTATCGACAAGTGGTCCAAATCCATTATGTACCTTACCTTGACCAGTTGCTGACATTGCGCCAAACGTGCGACCGTGGAATGATTTTTCAAAAGTAATGATATGATGTTTCCCAGTATGCTTACGTGCTAGTTTGATGGCCGCTTCATTAGCTTCAGCACCACTATTACAGAAAAACGCATACTTCAAATGTGTATCTGCCACTAATTTTTGGGCAACTTTTTCTTGCCCAGGTATATCAAATAAATTCGATATATGCCAAAGTTTTTCACTTTGTTCTTGAATCGCTTTGACAATAGCAGGATGTGCATGCCCAAGACTAACAACAGCAATGCCGCTTGTGAAATCTAAATACTTTTTGCCACTAGCATCTTCCACAACAGTTCCTTGCCCTTTTACGATTTGTGCACGACGTTTGCCATAGTTTTCAAATAAAGCACTCATTCTATCAGCTCCCCAAGTTATTTTTTAGGACGTCATCTCCACAACATGACGTCCATACCTTCCCCTTACGGCAAAATCGTTGTACCTACTAATGTATCTCCAACAATCTGCACTGATGGAATTCCTGCATTTAGACAATCGATCGCCCCTTGCACTTTTGGAATCATTCCACCGTAAATATGACCTTCCTCAATCCATTGTGTTATTAATGAAGGCGTTACTTCTGTTTGATAATCGCCTTGAATACGAATACCGGAGACATCCGTAACAAGAAGTAAACTCTCCGCTCCCACAGCGAGGGCTACTTCACTCGCCACAGTGTCTCCGTTAATATTAAGCGCTTGCCCCTTTAGATTCGCTCCAACACACGCGATGACTGGCACAATTCCAGCAGCAATTAATGCTTCTAACAGCGATGTGTTCACGGATTGTATCTCACCTACAAAGCCGTATATGTCCTTGTCTAAAAAGTCTGCTACAAGTAATTGCCCATCAAAGCCATTTAAACCGACTGCCGCAATCCCCGCTGTTGTTAACTCGTGTACTAGCGCAGGATTAACATTCCCGATTAATGTAGACTGGACAACATCCATTGCTGCTTCACTCGTTACGCGAATACCATTTAATGTATGAGATTCAATATCTCGTGTAGCTAGCTCCCGATTAATAGCAGGGCCGCCGCCATGTGTAATAATAAGTTCAACGCCACTCTCTTGTAGCTTTTTAAAATTGTCAAAAAAATCGTCATTTAAGCCTTCAAGCGTACTACCGCCTAGCTTAATCACCATGCGTTTACGAGCGGTATGATGCATTGATTTGAACATAGTCATACGTTAAGTCACATCCCCAAGCATGCCCTTTGCCTTCACCTATGCCAAGTGACACGTGTATTTTAACTTCATGCATTTTTAAAATTTGGATTAATTCATCTTCTGAAAAGGCAATTGGCTCTCCGTTTTCAACCATTGTTGCGCCACCAATTTGAATGGTAATTTTGTCAGGGTCAACTGTCGCGCCACTATAGCCAACCGCTGCAATAATACGTCCCCAGTTCGCATCGCAACCAAATACAGCTGTTTTGACAAGTGGCGACCCAACTACTGTTTTCGCGATTTTACGTGCCTCATCATCTGAAATAGCACCTTCTACTTCCACCTCAATTAGTTTCGTTGCACCTTCACCATCTTTTGCGATCATTTTGGCTAAGTCTTGTGCCACGGTTTTTAAGGTATAGTAGAAGTTATGCCAATCAGGGTGTGCTGATGTTAAAGCATCATTGCCAGCTACACCATTTGCCATCACGACGACCGTATCATTTGTCGATGTATCGCCATCCACTGTAATGGCATTAAATGTTAGGTTCGTAATATCTGATAAAGCTGCTTGTAATACATGCGATTCAATATTCGCATCTGTTGTAATAAAACCTAGCATTGTTGCCATATTAGGTTCAATCATTCCCGAACCTTTCGCTACACCTGCAATAATAATCTCTTTGCCATCAATGATTGTGCTATAGCTTGTATTTTTCATAACAGTATCAGTTGTCATAATGGCCTGTGCAAAATCAATGGCACTCTCTAAACAATCTTTTGGTTGTAGTTGCGATATCCCGCTAGCTACTGGCTCCATATTCATAATTTCACCAATTACACCAGTTGAGCACACACCAACTAAATTTGCTGCAATCCCTAACTTTTCAGCGGTTAAAGCTTGCATTTTTTGCGCATCCTTTACACCTTGCTTACCCGTACAAGCATTAGCATTACCTGAGTTGACAATCATTGCTTGCATTTTTTTCGTTGTGTAGACAACTTCTTTCGTTACTTTTAATGGTGCTGCCTGAACCGCATTTGTTGTAAATACGCCAGCTACACTTGCTGGTACGTCACTAACTAAAATAGCCAAATCTTTTTTCTTATGCTTTAATCCACAGTGTAACCCCGCTGCTTTAAACCCTTTAGGCGATACGATGTTTTTACTTGATAATTTTTTCATAACGTTTGTTGACGCTGTTAATGTCATAAACTAATTCCTCCTCAGTTTCAAGAGTGACTGGTGACTGGCACCGAAACAATTCTAAATATTCAAAATCGTTTGGGTGACTGGCACTTAAATGAACAATGGCACGACATCTAGGCCTGTTGTTTGTGGTAAATCCAATTGTACATTCATATTTTGAATCGCTTGCCCAGCAGCACCTTTAACTAAATTATCAATAACTGCAACAATGGTTGCTCGATTTGTACGGCTATCAACTTTTACGAAAATATCACAATAGTTAGAGCCCTTCACACGATTTGTAGTAAGGCTATTCATATCTGTTATTACCCGTACAAATGGATGTTTTTCATATGTTGTTTGTAGGCAAGCCACTAATTGTTCCTCTGAGATACCAGGCATTACGGGTGCATACGCTGTCGATAAAATACCACGTGTCATTGGAACTAAATGTGTATTAAAAGTAATGGTCGTCTCCACATTGGCAAACATTGAAATGGCTTGCTCAATTTCTGGAATATGTTGATGTGTATTTGTTTTATAAATGGAGAAACTTTCGTTCACTTCACTGAAATGCGTTGTTTGTGATGGTTTATTGCCAGCACCAGAAATACCACTTTTCGCATCAATAACGAGATAATTCGGGTCGATCAATTGCGCTTTTAATAAAGGTAATAACGACAGCAGAACAGCTGTTGGATAGCATCCTGGGTTCGCAATAAGAGCAGCATTTTTTACATTATGTGCATTCCACTCTGTTAAGCCATAAACACTTTGCTCAATAATTTTTAGTGGTGCTGCCTTTTTCCCGTACCATTGTTCATAGCTTGCTGGATTCTTTAAACGAAAATCACCTGATAAATCAATTAACTTCGGACCTTTTCCAACTAAAGGTGGTAATAACTCACTTGTCACACCCGAAGGCGTACTTGCAAATACTACATCCAATTTCGATAATGCTTCATAATCTATTTTTTGCAATGGCGAATCTATAATTGTTACTAAATGTCCGAACTTCGAAGAAAAAACGACACCTTCTTCAGAAGATGTAAATAAATCTATCTGTTCAACCGCCGGATGATTATGTAAAAAACGAATTAATTCTAATCCTCCATAACCTGTTGCACCAACAATTCCTACTTTCATTCCACTCACCTCTAAAATAAGTTAAAAATAGTATACGTCTGCATAAATATTAAGTCAACTGAATTTTTATTTAATTCTAGTATTTTCTTAATCTTCTGTTATAAATTTCAGGAATACAGAATGGCTACGATACATTCAGAAAAAAGAAGGTAGGAACTCTTTCATAGTCGAATGAATTCCTACCCTCTATATGTTTTCTGATTGAATAAAAATAAATTGCCTATTGCCCCTTCTAATCTTCCATCGTCGAAAGATCACCAGTTGGTAAATTTAACTCCCATGCCTTCAACACACGTCGCATAATTTTACCACTTCTTGTTTTCGGTAGCTTTTCCTTAAACTCAATTTCACGCGGGGCAGCATGAGCTGATAACCCCCTTTTGACAAACTCGCGAATATTCTCAATTAAAGCATCTGATGGTTCAACACCTTCACGCAAAGATACAAATGCTTTAATAATTTCTCCACGAACAGGGTCTGGTTTTCCAATTACACCTGCTTCAATGACATCTGGATGTTCTAGTAGCTTGCTTTCTACTTCGAATGGTCCTACACGTTCTCCAGCTGTCATAATGACATCATCTACTCGACCTTGGAACCAAAAATACCCTTCATCATCCATATAAGCTGAATCACCCGACACATACCACTCACCTTTTAGGAAGTATGATTCGTATCGCTCAGGATTACCCCAAATTTGACGCATCATCGCAGGCCAACCTCGACGTACCGCTAAATTCCCCATAGTAAATGGTGGTACTTCATTGCCCGCATCATCTACAATTGTCGCATAGACGCCAGGCAATGGTTTCCCCATTGAACCCGGTTTAATATCCATACTTGGATAGTTACAAATCATATGCGCGCCGGTTTCGGTCATCCACCACGTATCATGAATACGATGCCCTAATTCGTCACATCCCCAACGTATCACTTCAGGGTTAAGGGGTTCTCCAACAGACAATACATGGCGTAATGATGACAAATCATAATTTTCTAACATTCCACTACCAGCCCCCATTAACATACGGAAAGCTGTTGGCGCACTATACCAAACTGTAACACTGTAATCCTCGATTGCTTGATACCATGCTTGTGGTGAGAAGCGACCACCAACAATCAGCATTGTCACCCCATTTAACCATGGACCAAAAATGCCATAAGATGTCCCCGTTACCCAACCTGGATCTGCTGTACACCAATAAATATCATTGTCTCCTAAATCTAGTACCCATTGTGTAGATTGATAGTGCTGAATCATTGCATTATGCACGTGTAACACACCTTTTGGTGCACCTGTCGAGCCAGAAGTATAATGCAAAATCATACCGTCTTCACGGTCCATCCACTCAATATCAAATGTAGCAGCAGCCTCTTTCATACGCTTATTAAAATCTAAAATTTGCGGTGTTTCTTCTATATCAGAACCTATTAAAAATACATGTTGCAAGTTAGGTAGTTTATCTAACGGTACTCGACCCAGTAACTCAGGCGTTGTGACTAACACTTTTGCATCGCTATCTGAAAGACGGTCATATACCGCTCCTTCCATGAATGCTTCGAATAGAGGTCCTACAATAACCCCCATTTTTAATGCGCCTAATAAAGAAAAGTAAAGCTCTGGTGAACGCGGCATAAAAATAAATAAACGATCGCCTTTTTCTAAGTTTGTCGCTGATTTAAAAACATTGGCAGCCTTGTTTGTCAGCCTTTTCATTTCATTAAAAGAATAGGCTTCTTTGCGTTTTCCATCCGTGTAATACAGTGCCACTTTATTTTTTCTAGACGTTTCTGTATGGCGATCAATAGCCTCATAAGCCATGTTTACTAATCCTGTTTTATGCCAACTAAATGCCTTTTCAGTTTCAGCCCAATCATGATTTATTGCTGCCTCCTCATAATTTGGCAAATGATAGTGCCCTGGTATTGCCTTCAATTTCTCCATTGTTTTCATCCCCATGAAATTACCCCTTCCTTTTTTTGCTTTAGTCCATTCGTAAGCAAATTTCAAATCGTACTCACGATACCCCTGGCAATTAGGCCTTGACGTACGCGTAGCTGCCTGTCACATCGTTCGCACTTTGCTTGCGTGCAATATAATTTCCCTTGAAGCCTCTTATAAAGGATAAAAAGAGAACCTCCATCCCCATATGGAAAATTAAATTTAATAATGGCAATTGAAACAATTTCGCCATATAAAACAGCTACTGAATGCTATTAAAATTCGCCACTTTCTCCAAAGACAAATACGTTATGTAGCAATTGTTATAGAACAGTTTATGCGCTATAAATATGAGCAATGCTTATAATACAACATTCATCTGTTAAATAACAGTTGCAATATACATCTATTTTACACGAATTTTTCAAGAATGTCTCAATATTTTTATTTTTCCAAAAATGTAGTTATATTTCGTAAATTTAAGCGTTTTTCGGCTTTAAATCAGCTATAATGGAATTATTAAACTCAGGTGGTGTAATTATGGAACATAAAAAGACTTTTTTTTCTGTTACAAAGGAGACAAAGCATGGTACTGTTTATGTGGAAGGGCCTGTTCCTCCAGAAAAATTAGCTACGTATACATTCCACGAGGGATTAGTTGCCTTTAGACCTCCTAAACAACAACAGCAAGCCATTATAGAAATCGCAGGGCTTCCTGAAGGTCGCATTATTATCATTCGAAAAGACAACATTATTGTAGGCTACGTCACCTATTTATATCCCGATCCGCTTGAACGTTGGGCAGAGGACCGCATTGATAATATGATTGAGTTAGGAGCCATTGAGGTAATTCCTGACTATCGTGGGACTGGGGCTGGTAAAGCCTTGCTTTCGGTGTCCTTTATGGGGGATGAGATGGAGGATTACCTTGTTATTACAACTGAATATTATTGGCATTGGGACTTAAAAGGGACTGGGTTAAATGTATGGGATTACCGCAAAATGATGGAACGAATGATGAGCTCGGCTGGATTCGAATATTTTGCTACAGATGATCCTGAAATTACATCGCATCCAGCTAACTGCCTAATGGCTCGGGAAGGCAAACGAGTGCCTCCTGAAACAATGGAAAGATTCGATAGGCTCCGTTTTAGAAATCGCTTCATGTATTAAAACCAACACAAAGGGGATGAGTATATGATTGTAGAAGAAATTATGAATGATGAGCCTTATACACTGGCTCCTACAAATACTGTGTTAGAAGCGCTGAAATTGATGCGTGAGAAGAAGGTGCGTCATTTACCTGTTATAGACAATGAACGCCATGTTCTCGGTGTTATTACAGAGCGAGATATTAAAGAAGCACTGCCTTCGCCATTGAAGGATGAGCCGAATTCTCCTGTCTTTAGTGCCAAGGTAGAAGATATTATGATAAAAAATCCACTTGTCGGTCATCCTCTTGATTTTGTAGAGGAAGTTGCACTCACTTTTTATGAAGCGAAGATCGGTTGTTTACCAATTGTCTCTGGGGGAAAACTTGTCGGTATCGTCACTACAACCGATTTGCTCTACACCTATATTGAGTTAACTGGTGCCACTGAACCCGGCTCTAAAATTGAAATACGCGTGTGCGATACACCGGGCGTGTTATTTGAAATTACAAAGATTTTCAATCTACATCATGCAAATGTCCAAAGCGTCTTAGTATATCCTGATTCTGAAAATACACAAAATAAAATTTTAAGCGTCCGAGTAAAAACACTAAACCCACTTGCTATCATTGAGAATCTTCGCAAAGAAGGTTTCGACGTGTTATGGCCTAATCTACCAGGTGTTTCATTATAATGAAAAAGGCTGTCTTTGTTTATTCGCCAGAGCAACTCGGATATAAATTTTCAGATACACATCCTTTCAATCACAAACGCTTGACGCTAACGATGGATTTACTAAAAAATATAGGGGCGCTCGATGATGTCGATATCGTTCCTGCACGTATTGCAACAGAAGAAGAACTCTTGCTTGCACATGATCCAAAATACATTGAAATTGTAAAAAATGCTGGGCATGGTAAACTCAGCGAGGCACAATGTGCAAGCTATGGTATAGGCACGGAGGATACACCTATCTTTAAAAATATGCATGAAGCAAGTGCCCAACTTGTAGGTGGCACATTAACTGCTGTCGATTATGTGATGGAAGGAAAAGCCGAACATGCGCTAAATCTGGGCGGTGGGCTACATCATGGTTTCCGTGGGCGCGCTTCAGGTTTTTGTATTTATAATGATAGTACTGTAGCTATACGTTATTTACAGGACAAATACAAAGCGCGGGTGCTATATGTCGATACGGATGCCCATCATGGTGATGGCGTACAATGGAGTTTCTATGATGACCCCGATGTTTGTACATTATCGATTCATGAAACAGGTCGCTACTTATTCCCTGGAACAGGTAATATAACTGAACGAGGCAATGGGCAAGGCTATGGAACTTCATTTAATTTTCCAATCGATGCATTTACCGAGGATGATAGTTTCTTAGACATCTATGAACAGGCAATGCGCGAAGTCTTTGAATTTTTCAAACCCGATGTTGTATTAACGCAAAACGGTGCAGATGCACATTATTTTGACCCATTAACACATTTATACGGGACAATGAATATTTATAAGGAGATTCCTAAGTTAGCGCACAAGCTAGCGCACGAATATTGTGATGGCAAATGGATTGCGGTTGGTGGTGGAGGCTACGATATTTGGCGTGTTGTGCCACGCGCATGGTCGATGCTATGGTTAGAAATGACCGATCAAGAAAAACCATCAGGTCCCTTACCACAAGCATGGTTAGAGCGCTGGCAACCAGAGGCACCCGTTCCGTTTATTCCTACATGGGAGGACCCAAATCCTCTTTATGAGCCCATTCCACGAAAGGCAGAAATTGAAGAAAAAAACGCGCAAATGTTAGAAAAAGCGCTACATATTATTCGCACTGAAAAGCGCAGTTAAGCCGGTGCCAGTCACCCAAACAATTCTCAAACAATTCATTTCAATAAAAAAACACGCAAATCTTACTATTAGATTTACGTGTTTTTTGTTATTTGCTTTTAACAGATTGTCGATGTTCAATGCGATGTGGTAAAATAACCGCTTCGTCCTCAACAGGCTCTTTATTCATAAGTTTAGTCAATAATCGCATCGCAACAGCTCCGATATCATATAGCGGTAGTGCTACACTTGTAAGCTGTGGGCGCACCATACGAGCTAACTTAGAATTTTCAAAACTGATAACTTCGATATCCTCTGGCACATTTTTCCCAGCATCCTGCGCACCATGAATCAATCCGATAGCGAGTTCATCGCTTCCTGCAAAATAAGCAGTTGGAGGATTTTCTAGAGCAGATAACGTTTCCCATGCCTCTAAGCCCATATCATAGCTAGATTCCTCTGCAGCAATTAGTGATTCATCTATACTTAAGCCTGCATCTTGCAATGCTTTTTTATAAGCTTCAAGCTTGTATTTGCCATTAATTGTATAAGTAAGCGGGCCTGTTACAAAGCCGATTCGTGTATGACCGTTTTGAATCAATAACGAAATCGCTTCATACGCTGCCTGGAAATAATCAATATTCACAGTGGCAATTGTTTGTGATTCATCTACAGAACCTGCAAGCACAATCGGAACTGGCGAATGATCCATCGATTGTTGCATTTTCTCTGTTACTTCATCACTCATCATAACAATACCGTCCACCTGTTTGCCTAACATTGTATCTAGCAGCTGTAGCTCTTTATCTTCATGTTGGTCTGAGTTGGCAAGAATAATGTTGTAGCGATACATTGTCGCAATATCCTCCACACCACGTGCCAGCTCCGCATAAACGTTATTTGCAATATCTGGGATAATCACGCCAACTGTTGTTGTTTTCTTACTCGCTAACCCTCGCGCTACTGCGTTCGGACGATATTCTAATCGTTCAATTACTTCTAATACTTTTTTTCGTGTTGCTGGTTTTACATTTTGGTTACCATTAACTACACGAGAAACGGTTGCCATCGAAACATTTGCTTCTCGTGCAACATCATAAATTGTAACAGTCATCGTACGTGCCTCCCTTTTTCCTTTTATAGCCTTATCATACGATAATTTTCGCATCATTTTCAAGAAGAAGTACGTACATGAACAGAAATACCAAGTACAAATAGTACTGTTCTAGACATTAAATTGTCACGATATAGTAAACACCGCCTGCTTAATGCGCAAGCGGTGTGAAATCATTATGCATGAATTTCATGATTCTTCATGAATTTTTGTAGCGTTTCGTAGAATGCATCGAATGTTGGAATATCCATTTGTTGTTGTGAATCAGAAAGTGCTACAGATGGATCTGGATGCACCTCTGCCATTACACCATCTGCTCCAATGGCAATTGCTGCTTTCGCACATGGTAATAATAAGTCACGTCGACCAGTTGAATGTGTTACATCGACGAATACTGGTAAATGTGTTTCTTGTTTTAAAATTGGTACTGCTGAAATATCCAATGTGTTACGTGTTGCTTTTTCGTACGTACGAATACCACGTTCACAAAGGATGATGTTCTCATTTCCTTTAGACATAATGTATTCTGCTGCATGAATGAACTCGTCAATCGTTGCTGCTAAACCACGTTTTAATAGTACCGGTTTATTTGTAGCACCCGCTGCTTTTAATAATTCGAAGTTTTGCATATTACGTGCACCAATTTGAATTACATCAATGTAATCCAGTGCTTCTTCTAAATGACCTGGTGTCACAATTTCTGTAATAACACCTAAACCATATTCTTCAGATACACGCTTTAAAATTTTAAGCCCTTCTAATCCAAGACCTTGGAAGTCATATGGAGAAGTACGAGGTTTGTATGCTCCACCACGGATTAACTTTTCACCTTTAGCTTTAATAGATGCGGCAACGGCTGCTACTTGCTCATATGATTCAACAGCACATGGACCAAATACGAAAGATGGTTTTCCTTGGCCGATTAGTTCACCATTAACATTAATGACAGTATCTTCTGATTTTTTCTTGCGTGATACAAGTAATTCTTTCTTTTTATCCGCTTCAAGTTGTTTTAAAGCTGTTTTAAAGATTTGTTTAAAAATATAATCTACCGTCATTTGGTTTAATGGACCGTGATTGTGCTCTTTAATAAGATCAAGCATATGTCGTTCGCGCAATGGATCATAGCGATTAACACCTTGTTTTTCTTTAATTTTACCGATTTCATCTACTACAGCTGCACGTTCGTTAATTAGACGAAGAATTTCTAAGTTTAATCCATCAATCTGACTACGTAAGCTTTCTAAATCCTTTTGGCTCATACTTCTTGCTCCTCTCCCCATGACAGACACTTTCAGAACTCTGAAATGTATGTTACATTTTTAGATATTAGCATCATTATAATCAAAGTTGTTCAGAATGTCACGCATTTTTAATTTAGCGCTTCAACTCGCTAAATTATTTTGAGATATTTCGAGGAAGGAAGCGATTACATTGAGTTCAAAATTATTTGCACTTGATATCGGTACACGTTCTGTTGTTGGCATTATTTTAGAGGAAGATAATGATCATTTTCATGTACAAGATATTTTAGTAAAAGAGCATAAAGAACGGGCCATGGTAGATGGTCAAATACATAATGTCATGTACGTTGCAGAGTTAATTAATGAGATAAAACAAAAGCTCGAAGAAAAGCACGGACCTTTATCAAAAGTAAGTGTCGCTGCTGCAGGTCGTTCATTAAAAACGGAGCAGGCAAGTGTGAGCATTAATATTCGTAACCGTCCTATCTTTACTGAAGAAGATATTAGTCGATTAGAATTACAGGCCGTTCAACAAGCCCAGCAACAGCTCCTACAACATAAAGAGGATACAAAAACGAGTCATTATTATTGCGTTGGTTATTCGGTCCTTTACTATCGTCTAGATGGTGAAGAAATTGGTAGCCTTCTTGATCAGCAAGGTGACGAGGCACAAATCGAAGTGATTGCCACTTTCCTTCCTCGTGTTGTAGTGGAATCACTGATTGCCGCATTAAAACGGGCAAATTTAGAGATGGATGCACTAACATTAGAGCCCATTGCTGCCATTAATGTGCTCATTCCACCTACGATGCGCCGTTTAAATGTTGCACTTGTCGATATTGGTGCTGGTACATCAGATATCGCCATTACCGATAAAAGTACAGTTGTTGCCTATGGTATGGTGCCGACAGCAGGAGATGAAATAACCGAAGCACTTAGTGACCATTATTTGCTTGATTTTCCTGTTGCCGAGGAGGCAAAACGCCAACTGCATTGTTCAGAGGAGATTTTAATTCAAGATATTTTAGGATTCGATCAATATTATCCTAAAGAAGAAGTGCTTGCTGCAATTGAACCAGCTGTTAAACAACTCGCAAAGGCGATTGGAGAAGAAATATTACGTCTTAATAATCGAACTGCTCCCAAAGCCGTAATGCTCGTTGGTGGAGGTAGTTTAACACCTAACCTTACAACTGAAATCGGTCTAGTCCTTGATTTACCAGCAAATCGTATTGCCGTTCGTGGTGTCGATGCCATTCAAAATTTAACAAAGGAAGCGCACATTAAAGCATCCCCTGAATTAGTAACACCTATCGGCATAGCTATTGCTGCAAAGAAAATGCCGATTCAATATATGAGCTTAACGGTAAATGAACAAATTGTACGCCTTTTTGAATTAAAAGAAATGACTGTTGGCGATGCCTTTTTAGCTGCCAATATTCGTGCTAAACAATTATATGGTAAGCCAGGTCATGGTTTATCTATTAGTGTGAACGGACAAGATATTTTTATACCTGGTGGCCACGGCCAACCAGCACAAATTTTAGTGAATGGACAACAATCCTCTACAAAAACAATTATTAAAACGGGTGATGCCATTCAGCTAATAGAAGGACAAGATGGTCTTCCAGCTACTGCTACAATAAGAGATATAGTGGATCAAGCAGTCATTAAAACGATCACAATCCAAGAAACAAAATATGTCATTGAACCTAAAATTACAGTTAACGGTTCATCCGTTTCAATGGATGCTCTTGTAAACGATCGTGATATTATCACATATGAAATAGCTGAAACAGTAGAAGACGTGTTTACATCGACCAACAATACCAATTTACTGAAACAATTCGAATCATATGTTATTTACGTCGATGGCAAGCCATTATATTTACCGGCGTTTTCTGCGAATTTACTAATTAATGGAAAACCAGGAAAACTGTCTTATGCTGTTCAACATAACGATATTATTACTTTTTCGCAGCCATCGTTACCAACTGTACAGCGAATCGCTGATCATATGAATGTGTTGCTGGAGGACAAAATCATTGTCCATTTTCAACAGGAACTGTTAGAGTTGAAAAAAACGACGAATGAAGTGCTTGTAAATCAAGCTGTTGTTTCACCGCTCTCTACGGTTCCTAATGGAGCGACAGTTAGCATTCAGGAGAAAGATCGAAGTCCTTGGATTTATCAGGATGTATTCCGTTTCTCGAATTGGCAGCTCCCTACAACATTTAAAGGCAACTTTACGATTTTACGTAACGGACAGCCCGCAACCTTTGATACAGAAATTTTCGGTGGCGATCAATTAGAAATAGTACTCGAAGAAGCACCTTTATCATTGTAAAAAAGTAGGTGCCAAAAGAAAAAGTGTTAGATTGACTGTAATCAATCTAACACTTTTTTGCTATGTTGTTTGTTGTCAGGCTGCGGAGGATGCTTCCTGCGCGGTTTGTGCCATGTTACCTGCGTGCTTTACGGTACATTCCACATGCTCACAGGAGTCACCACCACCGCTATCATCAACTAGTACTAGTGTAGTGTTCTATAGGAAATCCTAATTTCCCCTATAGTTTACGCACGAACCTCTTGTGCTTTCTCTTGTTTTTCAACAGTTTGTTCAGTTGCTTCTACTACATCCTCTTGTTTTACTTCAACACCATCGATGAATTCATCAAGTGGCTCTTCCCCTTCAAAAGAAACCGTACCGTCATCAAAAACAGTTGGTGCTTTTGCGGACTTAAGCGTTTTAACTTTCTCTACCAATTGTGAAGATTGCTCTTGAATTTGTTTTGATAGTTGCACTGTTTTATCCTTCGCTGTTGACGAGAAGTCTGCACTTTTATCTTTTAAATTAACGGCTTGCACTGCCACATCACTACGTAAATCTTTCCCTGATTTTGGAGCTAATAATAACCCTGCTGCTGCCCCCACTATACCTCCAACTAAAGCGCCAATGACGAAATCTTTCATGTTTACACGCTCCTCTTCATAGATCGATTCCTGTGAATTATAAAGCTGTGGTAATGTACTTTCAAGTTGTTGTTCTTTCACTTCGTTAAAGTTTGGCTTTTGTGTAGTCATGGACAATTCCTCCCATTTTATAATCTAATGCGCCTAGACGTCTGTATTACTACTTGCGAGCAATACATGAAAATCGCCTAAGGCTTTATTTATATTCAGCAGGTGTCAATAAAGCACCTGCTAAATAATAATTATTTTTTGCGACCCCATTTTCTTTTCGGCTTGTCCGATTGAACTTGTTCAAAATTATATACGTCCTCAGGCATTATTTCTGGTGCCTGCTCAATAATTTTACGCTTCTTCCATTTATCTGCAATGCCCATTGCAACATTACTCCACTGTACAACTTGTGCAATTTTTTCTTCGTTCTGTTCAACGCTTTTAGAAATGGATGAAGTAATTTGCTGTACGGATGCATTTAAACCATTTACAGACTCACCCATACCTTTCACTGCATGAACAACAGAATTTAACTGCTCCGATTTTTGTTGAATATCTTCGGCTAAGCTATTTGTTTTAATTAACAAAGAAGTCGTTTCACGTGTAATGCCTTCCATTTGTTTCTCAATGCCTGATAATGTGCCTGATAAACTGCTAAGAATTGATTTGAGCGAAAATAACGTCATACCGACGCTGACACACAAAAATAAAAAACCGATTGCTGCAATAATTGCTGCGATATACAAAATGACTTCCATAAAATAGACCTCCTGCTAGTAAGAATTCTCTCTATACTATTACTTACCTTATCTTCGACAAATAAAACTTAAATCCTTCTCAAATTTTAGAAAAACAGCTTATTCCTTACGGATTAAGCTGTTTCGTTGTTTTTTAGTACATCTTCAAAGGCATCTTGGAATTTATGAACATCGCCTGCGCCCATAAATAAAAACACTGCGCCTTTATGCTTTGTTAAAACATCAATACCTTCTGTAGTAATTACAGCACTACCTTCAATAAGAGAGGCTAAATCTTGAATTGACAGTGCACCTTGCGTTTCCCTTGCAGAACCAAAAATATCGCAAAGGTATGCTGCATCTGCCAAACTCAGGCTATCAGCAAAGTCCTGTAAAAATGCTTGCGTACGTGTGAATGTGTGTGGCTGGAATATAGCTACTAATTCACGTTCTGGATATTTTTGTCTAGCCGATTGAATCGTTGCACGTATTTCTGTTGGGTGATGTGCGTAATCATCAATTAACACATGATCCCCGATTTTCGATTCCGTAAAACGTCTTTTTACACCTTTATATGTGTTTAAACGTTCTTGAATAATTTCTGATGAAATGCCCTCGTATTGGCAAAGTGTAATAACAGCTAATGTATTCAACACTGCATGGTCGCCAAATAGCGGAATAAAGAAAGTGCTATAAAATTCATTGCGAACAAATACATCAAATGTTGTGCCTTCTGTTGTTTTTTCAACATTACGTGCTTCGAAGTCATTTTCAGCTCCGAACCCATAATAAACAACAGGTACTTTCGCTTGAATACGTTGCAAATGCTCATCATCACCACATGCAATAATTGCTTTTTTCACTTGTAAGGCAAGTGATTGAAAGGCTGCATATACATCTTCAATGTTTGCGAAGTAATCCGGATGGTCAAAGTCAATATTTGTCATTACTGCATAATCAGGATTATAGGCTAAAAAGTGTCGACGATACTCACAAGCTTCCATCACAAAGAAGTTTGCATTTTCATGTCCTGCACCAGTACCATCACCGATTAAATACGATGTTGGTTTATATCCACCAACAACATGCGCCATTAAACCCGTTGTAGAGGTTTTGCCATGCGCACCTGTAATGGCAATGGATGTGTAATTGCCAATATACTCACCAAGAAATTTGTGATAACGAATAATTTCTACACCGATTTCACGTGCTCGCACTAATTCAGGGTGGTCATCAGGAAAAGCATTCCCTGCGATTATTGTCATACCTTCTTTAATATTATCCGCATTAAAAGTAAAAATTGGAATATTTCGTTCACGTAACGGTTGTTCCGTAAAGAAATACTTATCAATATCTGAGCCCTGTACTTGTTCACCAGCATCAAATAAGATTTGTGCAAGCGAACTCATGCCAGAACCTTTAATGCCTGTGAAATGAAAAACTGTCATTAATTAAACCCCCCGGGAAATACAATATCCCATCTATCATCTATTAGGTGTATCGTATTTTGTACTAGGTATTAATACCTTTACACGTACAGAAAAATACGTACTATGTTAAAACATCTTGTCTATTATAGCACTATTTATGCACAAGGATAAATGTGCAACTTTTCTAAAAAAACTAATTTTGACGAAAGTCAGATAATCTTGACGAAAACACCGCAATTCTTATTCAAACATAGCAATTAAATCTTGCTCAGTAATATAACTTTCACGCGGTTTACTACCTCTTGCTTCTGACACAAAACCATGTGATTCCAGCATATCAATTAAACGTGCAGCACGATTATAACCGATATGATATTTGCGTTGAATAAGAGAAGTAGAAGCTCCACCTGCTTCATAAACAAAGCGACAGACATCCTCAAACAAATCATCTTGCTCTGCAGTAACTTCTGATTTCTTTAAAAGTTCCTCTTGATCGAATATATAATCTGGTTCACCTTGCTCACGAACATGGTCGATAATCGCTTCTATTTCATCATCTGTTACAAACGTCCCTTGCAAACGTACAGGTGCCGACATGCCATTACCTAGATACAACATATCGCCTCGTCCTAGTAAGCGCTCTGCCCCTTGCCCATCTAATATTGTACGTGAATCGATTTGTGAAGATACCGCAAAGGCAATACGAGTAGGGATATTAGATTTAATTAGACCTGTAATAACATCGACAGAAGGTCTTTGCGTGGCAACAATTAAATGAATACCACAAGCACGTGCCTTCTGCGCAATACGACAAATCGCTTCCTCAACATCTGCTGGCGACATCATCATTAAGTCTGCTAACTCATCAATAACAATTAAAATATAGGGTAATTTTAAACTATGCTCATTGTTTTTATCTGCTAAAGCGTTATAACGTGTAATATCACGCGCACCTGCATGTGCAAATAGCTGATAACGACGCTCCATCTCCTCTACAGCCCATTTTAACGCTGCTGTTGCAGCCTTTACATCCGTAATCACCGGACTGACTAAATGGGGAATATGATTGAATGGCGCAAGCTCTACCATTTTTGGGTCAATCAGCATAAGTTTTAATTCATGCGGTGCAGCTTTATATAATAAACTAACCAAAATGGAATTGATACAAACAGACTTTCCTGAACCAGTCGCCCCAGCAATTAAGCCATGTGGCATTTTACGTAAATCAATTGTCACTGGCTTCCCTGTTAAATCGAGACCAAGTGCCGCTTCAAGTGGTGAATCAGAATCGAGGAATGACGCACTATTTGTCACTTCCGATAAACGAACAGCACGAGATACACGGTTAGGAATTTCTATTCCGATCGAACTCTTTCCAGGAATCGGCGCCTGTATTCGAATGTCTTTTGCAGCTAAAGCCAGTTTTAAGTCATCTGCTAAATTACGAATTTTACTTACCTTTGTACCATGACTAACTGTAATTTCAAATTGAGTAACGGCGGGACCTTGCATAATCGATTCTATTTGTGCTGACACTTGGAAATAAGATAGTGCTTCAACTAGTGTATCCCCTTGTTGCTCCATCCACTCTGTATCTTGTGTTTTCTCCTCAGGTGGTTCCAAAAATTCATCCGTTGGCTTTTGGTACACATGAATAGGCTTTTGAGGTGTTATTTCTTTTTCAGGCTCTATATTTAAAGTTCCCAGTGTATCATTAGGTTTCTCCTCAATGATGTTTGGATTATCATTTGATTGTGCGATAGTTTTTTCATGTAATAAATCCGTTTCGACAAAAAGCGTTGCAGAAACTTCTTCACTTGCATCCACTGTAATTGCTGATTGTTCTGCTTGGTGTAAATCATTTGCAACAAACGGTGATACTGGATTTTCTTCAAAAGTATCCGCTTCACTTGCTGACTGTTCTGCTTGGCTTACTTCATTTGCAACAAACGGTGATACTGGATTTTCTTCAAAAGTATCCGCTTCACTTGCTGTCTGTTCTGTTTGACGTATTTCATTTGTAACAATCGGTGATACTGGATTTTCTTCATGTGCATCCGCTTCACTTGCTAATTGTTCTGTTTGACGTATTTCATTTGTAACAATCGGTGATACTGGATTTTCTTCAAAAGTATCCGCTTCACTTGCTAACTGTTCTGTTTGACGTATTTCATTTGTGACAATCGGTGATACTGGATTTTCTTCAACAGTATCCACTTCAATCGCTAGCTGCTCTGCTTGGCGCATTTCATTTGTGATAATCGGTGATACTGGATTTTCTTCAAAAGTATCCGCTTCACTTGCTGACTGTTCTGTTTGACGTATTTCATTTGTAACAATCGGTGATACTGAATTTTCTTCAAAAGTATCCGCTTCACTTGCTGTCTGTTTTTCAGTTGGCATCCGCGTCATTGTTGCAACAGGAGACATCGTGATAACAGGATTACTATTAGATTCTGTCATTTTGGAAAAAGGTTCTTGGGATGATGTCTCTATTGAAGATGTATTTACATTTTCTAACAATGCTCCATCTTCGATTTTGTCATCATCGGAAGTAACCGCTATCTCGCTTTGTATTTTTTCAGTCGCTGGCACTTTCGATTTTAATTGTTGTGAAATTCGCCATTTTTCTTTATCTGTTTTTAACATTAAGACATTAAATGGAATGCGACTCTTTTCTTGCTTTAAAGATGACTCCTCGACTACCTGCTGTTCATTTTCTTCACTCGTCGGCTGAACAACCGTCACTTCTCCAATATGAATTGTGGAATTTTCTATTTGTAATTGTTCCACAACGACTTCTTTTACATGAATTTCGGATTGATCTGCTGATAGCTGTTCAACAGCTAGTTCTTGTTGCACAGCATCTTTAATTTGAGCTTCAAAATTTACAGCAAAAGATGTTGTTTGTGGTATAGATAGCTCTATATCTGCTTTATCTGTCAGTTCGCTCTGCTCTGGAATTTCAAGCTCTTCAAATGTAATCGGCTGCTTTGGTGTTGCTTCCGTAGATGCTTCAAAAGCTACTTTACTTGACTCTGTCACTTCAACTTCTTCAAAAGTAATTGGTTGCTTCGAAGTAGCTTTGCTATTCTTATCAACGATTGCTTGACTTTGCTCTATCACTTCAACATCCTCAAATTCACTTGAATGCTTCGCTGGCACTTCCTTTAAGCTTGATATCTCAAGCTGTTCATGTAAATCATTTGGCGTAATGGTAGGCTCTTTTTCTTCTAGTATATTTTCAATAGGCTTATTTGTTGTCGCTTCTTTTGCAATCATAGCAATGGAGGGCTTTTCTGCTTCATGTTCCTCCTTGCGTTTATTTAATAATTGCTCGATTGGACTTGGTTTTGCAAAACCATAAACTGGCGAAGGGACATCCGTTGGTACAAAACGTTTTCGATTTTGTGGCATGCTACTTTCCGCAGCATTTTCCTGTTTCGCTTGCGGTTCTTTAAAAACAGGTGCCGCTTCAATTTGTGCATCACGAAAAACCATACTCGCTTTAGTCGAATATTCTTGCTTAGGTTGAACGCGTGTAATCGTCGTTCTGCCAGTTCGTTTCGAACGATTTTCTAAAAGCTCACGAATTCCAGAAACTTCTATGTCATATACACGGGAATCTACAACTTGATGATTTAAATGTTTTGGTAAGGATAAATCTTCAATTTGGCCGTATACATCGTCCATTTGATTAAACATTTCTTTTGGTTGTGAAGAAGGTTGCGGAATCTCTGGTTCATCATCAATTAAAGGGAAACGAAAAGCTTTTTGTGTAGGTGCTTGCGTCTCCTTTATCGGCTGTTGGTGCTCTGGTTGCTCCTCATACTCTTCATAATATTCTTCATATTCATAGTCATCTCTATTTAAAATTTTATCTAATTTTCTTTTAAACCAATTCACGTTGTTTCACTCATTTCTCTTACACTTCTTTTATAGCATTGTCTAAGACTATTCGGGTACTAAAACTATGTTCAATGTCTACATCAAAAAGCATACCATAAAAATGATATAGAAACTCGTATTTATAGGCTTAATCTAGACAAAAAATCGTTATACCACCAGCTATTGGTAGCATAACGATTTTTGCTTAAAACTTATTCGTTTAACGGCTTGGTGTTTCAAATGCACTACCTACTGCAGCATCCTCAGGTAAAATTAAAATACCTTTTTTAGATGGTGCATTAGGAATGGCTAATTCACGCGCTGAACATAGCATACCAAAAGAGTCAACACCACGTAAATTGCCTTCTTTAATCAGCATACCTGATGGCATAACAGCTCCGATTTTAGCAACGACTACTTTTTGACCAGCATCAACGTTCGGTGCACCACATACAATTTGTAGCGTTTCTTCTCCTACATTGACAGTACAAATACTTAATTTATCAGCATTTGGATGCTTTTCTTTTGTTTCTACATAGCCTACAACAAATTTAGGTGAAAAATCTACATCCAGGCTAATTGTAGCTCCATTGTTCTTAATAGCAGCTTCAAGCTGTGCAACAAATTCTGGTGTAATCTCTACATTCCCCTGCGCCTCAACTTGCACATACTTACTTGCATTAAATAAGTTAAATGCTTTTATTTCCCCTGTTTGTGCTTCTTTTAAAATGGCAATATCACCAGCACGCTCTACCTTTGTTTTCACAATTGCCTCTGTTGCTAATTGTACTAATAGGACATCTCCCACATGTTCTTTGTTGTAAAATACATTCATTGTTTTTCTTGCTCCTTCTTTACTCTATTTTTTGCTAGTATAAAGATTGGTTCTAGCTCTCCATCTTCATAAATAAATGATAATGACGTAATTGGTACTGTTCCTACCGTAAAGAAATGCATCGTCATCTGTGCTAATACATCATACCCTGTTTCATTGCGAATATCACCTAGTATTAATACATCTTGATGAGGTACAGATACAGTCATATCTCCTTCAATTTTTGAGCGCATTTCTTTTAAAAAGCTTTCATTTAAAATACGACTGGCATCATAGCCATCATTGGCATTAACAAAATAAAAGACATTGCCAGCTACTTCGTCTTTCTTATAATTGGTTGGCAGTTTCTTAACAGAAAAACGCGCCATTTCTCGGATTTGCTCTACAGTTAATTTTAACGTTTCTAACATGGATTCATCAATAAAGCGATACGTTTTTCCTAAATCGAGCGCATAGAAAATACGTGTTTCGGCAGTATGCTCCGTTGTGATAAAAGCATGTCCTTCTTTCGAAGCTTGCGGATAGGATGTGGCACGAATAACCGGATATATTTGCCCAGTTTGTTCAAAGCCTTGCTCCTGCTCCTGTTCCATTGCTAAAAAAGTTTGCTCAATCGTATAGACAACTTCTGCAATCGCCACTTCTTGCTTTTCATTATATTTTGCTAAAATACCTGGTAAAGAGAGCTCCATCCCTTTGTCTAGTTTTTTATGATTTAAGCGTAATTTATCTTGCTTTTTATCAAATTGAAAATCAAACTTTTGCTCATTTAACTGTTTTTTTAATAGGGACACAAGTTGCTCTGATTTTATTTGCTTCAATTCGCTCACGTCCTTTCTTCATAATGAAACGGCTCACATAGATTTGTGAACCGCTCTTCAAACGATGCAATTATTTAATCTTAACCGAATGAACGATTTTCGTCATCTCATGAAGATTATTTTCAATATTATTTGCTGGTGAAATAGTCGTCATTTTTACACCACCACTGCTGACAATTAACTCAAATTCATCCTTATTATCTGTTTTAGACACCGCAGAGAAGCCGAAAATACCATCCTTGTCATATGTAGTTTCATTAATGACTTTCTTTGAACGATCTTCTTTTAGCAGATTATAATAAAGCTTACTATCGTCTTGTTCACGATCATTGATAAAAAGAATATAGGAATTCGTTCCTTTTGATATTAAAATATTATAGGCATCTGAACTATCCTCAATTTTGAACTTTGACGGTAAAAAAAGTTGAATTTGACCAATTTTGTCGGTATACGCTTCAGGCTCTTCTGCAAATACCTTTTCTGTCATTTGAAGTCCACTAGCAATTTGTTCATCAACCGATTGATTACAACCCGAAAGCCCCAAAAGTAATAGCAGTAAACCTAATGCTTGAAGCCTTGCATAAGACATTTCAATCTCCCTTTCATTGCTAACTTTTTTCTATTTTAAAAAAATTCTAGATAAGTTGCAACTTCACTGCTTCGTTCTCACTAGTTCTAAGACACTATCTTTGTGCTAATGTGAACAAATATTGTCCAACAAGCAGCGCGACAATATGCTCAAACATTGTCTGTCTACTCACTATCCCTTGCGTAAAAATACCTACCGCCCCTGCGCCTTGACGAATATCTAAACGTTGCGTATATTGTTCCATTACAGGACCAAGCTCCCTGCCATCCCTTATTTCCTGGGCAATTTCTTCTGGCAAAATAATTTGTGCACCTGCTGCCGTAAACGTTGTCCCATCAGCTAATGTTAGTGCTCCCCAATTGCAGACATACATCACACCATCTATTTCAGTGACGCCACCTTCAAGTCCAAAGGATAGTGCTGCATCGGTCGCTAGGGCTGTATTTTTTGCCCGATTGATGGCCCCTAATCTTGTTTCTTCCGTAGTTATAGGTTGGTCTGATACTTGTGAAGCGGCTTTAAAATATGTAAGATTTACTTTTTCAAAATATTGATTAACAATCGCTTGCACTGCTTGGATTTTCGCTTTATTCGTTGTCCCAATCGCTATTTCCATTAATATCCCTCTTTCTCTACATAGAAAAAAGATGCCCTAAAGGCATCTTTTCTGTTACTTATACATTAGCGCGAATCGTTTCTAATGTCGAACGATCTGCTTTTTTCACTAATTCTACGATTAATGCTTTAGCTGCTGCATAGTCATCAATATGAATGATCGATGCTGACGTATGGATATAACGCGAGCACACACCAATCACAGCACTTGGTACACCGTCATTTGATGTATGTACGCGACCAGCATCGGTGCCGCCTTGAGATACAAAATACTGATATGGAATATGATTAGATTCTGCCGTATCTAAAATAAACTCACGCATACCACGGTGTGTGACCATCGTACGGTCAAGTATTCGTAATAATGTCCCTTTACCAAGTTGACCAAATTGTTTTTTATCTCCGGACATGTCGTTCGCAGGTGATGCATCTAACGCGAAAAATAAATCAGGTTGAATCATATTTGCGGACACTTGAGCGCCACGCAATCCAACTTCTTCCATAACATTGGCACCTGAATATAAATGAGAAGCTAATTTTTCATCTTTCACTTCTTTCATTAATTCAATCGCCAGTCCACAGCCGTAGCGATTATCCCACGCTTTTGCCATTATTTTTTTCGGATTGGCCATCGGCGTGAATGGACATACTGGGATGATCGACTGTCCTGGGCGAACGCCAAGAGCAATCGCATCTTCTTTATTGTCCGCGCCGACATCAATCAGCATATTTTTGATTTCCATTGGTTTTGCACGTTCTGCATCTGTAAGTAAATGCGGTGGAATGGATGAAATTACACCTGGAATTGCACCGTTTTTAGTATATACTTCTACACGTTGTGCAAGCATCACTTGGTTCCACCAGCCTCCAAGTGTTTGAAAACGAATTAATCCATTATCAGTAATAGATGTAACCATAAATGCTACTTCGTCCATATGACCTGCTACAAGTATTTTAGGGGCATCTGCTACTTCACTATGCTTGACACCAAAAATACCACCTAAATGATCTTGGATAACCTCATCTGAGTACTTCTGTAGCTCTGAACGCATAAATGCACGTACTGCATGTTCATTGCCTGGTGCACCCGGTAATTCCGTTAAAGTTTTAAATAATTGTAATGTTTCCTCATTCATGATGACTCTCTCCCCACGAAGTAGAATTTTCTTCCTTGCTTATTGTATCATAATTATTTCAGAAGTCGAAATATTGATATATTTCATAAAAGTCCTTTGCAATGAACGTGCATTCACTCTTTGTGCTATGCTAAAATAGAGCTATAGGAAAAGGAGGAAAAAACCCATGAAATTACGTGATTTTTTAATTGGTGTTGCAACAGGCCTCGCCGCGGCAGTCATTATTAAAGAAGCCAGTGAAAAAGTTTCTCCGTATGTGCCAGCAGGACAAGTACTTGAAAACATAAAAAAGGAATTTAAAAAAGATGCGCCAATAGACGGTTCTTGGATCTTTATGAAAACAGATAATTTCACAAATGGTTTTATGACAATTCCCGTTTATCGTGGTGGTATTTCACGCATGCACGAGGGTGAAATGCAAACATTCGAGTTCGCTGCCGACGCACGCTCTGGCGTTGTCGTAGAATTAATCGAAGTCTAAACATAATCATTTTCAATAGCATGTGGACATTGTGATACGTCCATATGCTATTTTCTTTATAACTACATATATGTAGTGAAGGATGAACGATGTTGCTCAAGTTATTTTTCATTGTTTCGCGGGTATTCTTCTTTCTTTCGCGGGTAAATCACCTTACTCCGCGGGTATTCTTCACCCTTTCGCGGGTAAATCACCTCACTCCGCGGGTATTTCTCTCGCTTTCGCGGGTAAATCACCTCACTCCGCGGGTATTCTTCACCCTTTCGCGGGTAAATCACCTCACTCCGCGGGCATTTCTCCCTTTCGCGGGTAAATCACCTTACTCCGCGGGTATTTCTCTCGCTTTCGCGGGTAAATCACATTACTCCGCGGGTATTCTTCACCCTTTCGCGGGTAAATCACCTTGTTCCGCGGGTATTTCTCTCACTTTCGCGGGTAAATCACACCTCACTCCAGGCGCACATCAAATAAAAGGAGGTATATGTGTTATACCTCCTTTTAAGTAATCTTATTCTTCTAGACCTTTATTATTAAAATACTTTTTATATTTTCGGTAATAGTTTAGATTATTTAGCGTAAGCTTTACCCATCGCTTTGGATTCATATCTTTATCGAAGTAAAGTGAATTGGTGCACTTTCCTTCACGAATCAATTTTTGCGCTTCTAGTTTAAGCTTTTCGTTTGATGCGTATTTAAATAGCACACCCTTCGGAATAATCATCCATAAATGTTTATCCTCAACATATGTTAACTGTTGCTCAATATTTAACATATGGTCATCCGCTACATATTTCATTAAATTATGACCACTTGCGGTTACATAATAGCTTGAGCGACCGTTACGTAAATTAATTTCAAATAACTTATACTGTTTATCACGAATATCATACTTCATATCGAAGTTAGCAAAGCCTGTATAGCCGATATCCTCTAAAAAGTGGCGCACTTGATCCATCAGCGCTTTATCATATGTCGTTACGATTGCTGCATAACTACCAATTCCTTCAGGCGAATGCTCTTCCAAAATTGGGTTACCTAAGCACATTAGCTTCACTTTCCCGTCTTTCCCTACATATGCATTTAACACGCGCATATAGGAATCATCACCAGGAATGAATTCTTGAATAATCATTGTATCTTGGTAAGTGGAACTATAAATCGCTTTTAAGATAGCCGTTTTTTCCGCTTCATCATGTGCAACGAAGACCTTTTTCTTTCCTGGGAATTTACAAGCCCAATATTCCACTGAATTGGACGCTTTTAAAATAATTGGATAGTCAAATGGTGGTGTAAAGTCTTGATAGTTTTTAGCTGTGACTGTTGTTGTCCCAGGGTACTTAAAGTCGTACTTCTCACACATTTTATAAAAATTTTCTTTCAATAATATTTCATCCATTAATGACTCATCAATATAAGGTACTGTAAAGTGCTCCTGTAGAGCCGGTTTGTTTTTAATAATTAGTTTTGCATAATCATCGCCACAAGCAAGTAGCAGTAATTTTTTATCAGCGTATTGTTTTGCAACTTGTGCAAGGGCTGGTGCAAATACGTCTTGTTCATTTAAACGATCGATTTCTTGGAACTCCAATATATGGCTATCCTGTGTTGCTGTTAAATGTGAACGTCCTAATACAAGTGGCTTAATGCCATATGCTTCATAAAATGCTCGGGCCATGCCGTATGCATTCATATCTGATCCTAATAATACTGGTAAAAATGGTTGCTCCGTTGCCATCGTTATTTCAACTCTCTTTTGTGTTTTAGTATAGCTTTTAGTGTATCACATTTTCCAAAATGTTCACGAAAAAAAAGCCCCCATACGGAGACTTTTCCATTATTCATAATGTACTTTGTAATCATTGGATGTAATCCATTTTAATTTCATCGAGAAGATTCGCAGTAAGATGACATTTAATATAATTGGTAAGGCGATAAATAATGTAACAGCTACAGTGATTGTATAAGGTGTCCATCCGACTAAACTTAAATATTTCAACGGTCCCACAAAACCACCTAAACCGAAACCTGCACTGTATGGGGTACCTACGATTTCAAACAGCCCTGCTAATGCCCCTAATATTCCCGCAGTAATAATCATCGGAAAAGCTATTTTGGGTTTCATGAAAAAATTACGCATTTGAATTTTTGCTGACGCAACATGGGCAATGGCTGTCCCAATATTATTTGCTTTATAACTTGCAATACACATCCCAACGCCAGATGCACAAACACCGAGATTTGCTGCACCTGCACCGATGCCTGATAACATAATAACTGTCGCAACACCGATTGTAGAGATTGGTGAAATGATTAAGATAGAGAAGATCATGGCAATTAGCGAACCCATCACAACAGGTTGTAATGTCGTTAAATGCTCAATCATAAGACCAACATAGCCTGAGCCTGTACGCACATACGGTAAAATGGCATTTCCGATTAAACCAGGTACGAACATAGCAAGTGCAGGCATTAAAAGAAGTGTAAAATCTTTCAGCTTATTTCCTAAAAATTGCACAAAAAGTACAGCCAAAGCTGTCGTAATCCCGATATTAATTACCACACCAATACCGGCGATGGTAATGCCTGCATCCGGATCAATTGTATAGACACCGCTACCGACAAATGCAGCTAGTCCAACGCTACATGTTTGAACAGGCGTTAATTTAAAGCAAATACCTGTCATTACACCTATCACAACTGGCAATAGACTCATAGCTAAAACCGATGTATTTAAAATAATTTCTAACTGAGGTACGTAGGGAATAATTAGTTTTAATATTTCTCCAACTAATGCGTTTGGAATTAAACAAACGACAATCCCCATACTCATACCGGTTAGTACATTATTAATAAAATTTTTCATTGTATTTCATTTCCCTTCTGACAATATAACGCTCGTTGATGTTATCTCAGTATATTAATATTAGACTAATCGGTCAATATAAAATATTCAGAATATTGTATACCAATATCGGTAAACAGCATATTCCATCCATAGTCAGAAAGTAGTCGTTTACAACTAGCTGAAAACTGCACAAAAAATATCGGTGCCAGGCACATAAACAATTACAGCAAGATAAATAAAAAAGACTACAGACAAGCGTCAAATCTTTCGCTTGCCTATAGTCTAGTTCACATGTGTGTCCTATGATTAAAATGTTATAACCGCTTGTCTGCTGCGTTCTAAATTAGCAACCATTTCCTTACCTGTTTCATTCCATTTAACCATACGATAATATGCATCATGGTAGAAAATAAAACTGTAGCCGTTTGCTAAAGCTTCTTTCATAATGCGTTCTTTGGCAAATACACTCGTCATCGGATAATCATCATATGCTAATACCCATAATGGATTTTGATGCGCATGAGTTGGCATAATATCGGCCATATGTATCATGACCTCACCATTTTGTGACAATTTAATGATGGCATGTCCATCACTATGACCACCTGTGTGGATCATTTCAATGCCAGGAGCTACCTCTAAAGAGCTTTCGTACGTTTCAACTAAATGCTGTACAGGCTCCCAGTTTTCTTTCCAATACGTGTTTTTCGAGCGAATATTTGGCTCACGCATTTCATCCCACTCAATTTGTGTTACATAGATTTTGGCATTCGGGAATGTAGGAACTAAAACTTCACCTTCCCATTGCGTCAGACCACCCGCATGATCAAAATGTAAATGTGTCATTAAAATTGCATCGATATCAGCGGTTGTTAGACCAAGCTCTTGTAAACTATCAGCTAGCGTCGATTCCTCTGTTACGCCATAGTTTCGTAGTTGCTTTTCATTTAATTTGTTAAAACCGACACCCGTATCAATAAGGTAATTTTTTTCACCATATTGAATTAAAATAGGCTCTGTTGGTAATTCAATTTGATTGTTTTCGTTTACTGGATATTTACGTGACCAAAGTGGTTTTGGTACTACGCCAAACATTGCGCCGCCATCAAGGCAAGTGACACCCCCGTTTAGCCATGATAATGTCATATTGTGAAACTTTAACTGATCCATCCTTACTCCCCCTGCTATCTATTATTTTGTAATAAATTGCGATTCTAAGCGATAAATCGGCTGACCTTTAGCAGAAAATTTCTGCTCGTATTCTGTCATAATATTATCTTCTGGCATATTTGCATGTAGGTCGAGTGATACATACTTCAGTAACATACCATATTCAGACATACTAACTAACGAATACTCGAACAGTCCACGGTTGTCCGTTTTAAAATGGATTTCCCCGTTATCCACTAGAATCGACTCATATAATTTCAAAAAACCCTCATGCGTTAAACGACGCTTTGCATGGCGTAATTTTGGCCAAGGGTCTGAGAAATTCAAATACACGCGGTCTACATCATTTTTTTCAAAGAATTTATTTAAATCTGCGCCATTTACTTTTAACAAACGTAAATTCGCTGGAGATTTAGCTTCAAGAATGTTTTCTAATGCGCAAACGATGACGCTATCATAAAGCTCAATACCGATATAATTAATATCTGGATTTTGCAGAGCCATTCCGGTTACAAATTGACCCTTACCAGTACCTACTTCAATGTGTAATGGGTGATCGTTGCCAAAAACCGCTTGCCAATTTCCTTTAAAGTCTTCAGGATTTGGAATAATCACCTCTGGATGATTTGTAATCATTTCCTCTGCCCAAGGCTTATTTCTTAATCTCAATTTTCTTCCTCATTTCTTAATAGTGAAATTATTGATTTTTTATAGTATAACGTAAAAACGTCATATTCGCATGAAATTATTGCGAAATGACGTTTTTTGTTTTTTCTAATTTTATACATTTCCATGCTTGTTGTTGAATTGTACAGCGCACAATTGTGTCCTGCCCAATCTCACCAATGTAGTTACCATCTGTATGACAATCAACGCTCTTTGCATGTACAACAATTTCAAATTGATCGCTTTGTAAAAAAGTTATTTCTTGAAATTTTGTATGCTTCTCAAAAAAAACAGTAGCGAAAACTAGTAGTAGCTTCCATCTTGCAATATTATGAACAATGGTTAATTCAATTTTGCCGTCCAATGCATTAGACATAGGTGAAATTTTCATTCCTCCACCAAAATACGGTTGATTGCTCGTTGCTACAAACCATACATTTTGAAATTGATGTGTTTGATTGTTTGTATAAACCGTTACATCGAAACAAGTAAAACGAAACAGTCCCCTAACTACTGCCGCAGCATATGATAGTTTTCCTAATCCAATTTTATTAAAATAGTATTTTAGACGCGACTTATTAATATGCTTTGTGACATAGGCATCAAAGCCAAGCCCTGCATTATTGACGAATATTTCATGATGCATGGCTCCTAGTTGAAGCTTTCCTATATCTATCGAACGCTCAAGCATTTCAGTTCTGAGGTAAGCTTCAATTTGTGTTGCATTTTGAAATGTTGGGAAATAACGTGCAAAGTCATTACCAGAGCCTGCACTTATCACACCGATCACAACAAAATCATTATGTACAATGCCACTAACTACCTCATGAACGGTACCATCTCCACCAACAACAATGATCAACTTTTTTAATCGCCCATTTTGTGCCCATTGGCTCGCAATTTCTTGACCATGCCCTTCATATTGTGTCATAGCGACTTGATAATCAATCGTTAAATGTCGTTGTAATCTATTCCAAACAATTTTCCCTTTGCCATTTCCTGCACGCTCATTGACAATAAATAATACATGCATCTGTTAGTCCTCAGCTTTTGAAGATGTCTGTTGCCAAATATCGCGATTAAACGAAGTCGTTTGGACGTTATTTAAAATTGTTTGGGCAGCGCGGATTTGCATATGCTTCATAGGAGATGATACATTTCTTAAAGCATGCATCCATTCATTATAATTACGACGATCCACTAATCGCACGTTAAAAGATGAGCCTGGATAATCGAAATAGCCATTGCGTGTTAAAATAACTTTGCGAATCGGCATGTCGACTTGATCTTGCTTAAATAATTGAGTTAACACAGATTCCATTCTACTTAAATTAATCATTGGATTCAGTACTTTCGAATCTTTTGTGCCCACTTTTTTCTCCCAAAAACGGTCACTTCCACCTACATACACTGCTTGATTCTCTGCCTCAAGTACAGTAATACAAATACATTCCGTAGGTGACATTAACACAACATCTAGCTCAATTGGCGCCTTCCTCACTTGCAAAATAGGATAGTAAAAAACTAAATAATTATCTGGTAATTTTTGCAGCAATGTACGTAACAAAGAATCACGCAAAAATCGAGGATCGACATAAGATTTTTCTCGCAAAGTGGAGCTCGCCCACTTCATTTGGAAATGAAAAAACTGATCTATAAACATTCGCTTTAACTCATGAATAGACTGAGGTGCGTAAACTATATTCGGTTCAAATGACAGAGTTGTTTCTTCTTCGGGGATAATATCTTCGTCATTTGTCAATTCATTTGTAACGTCTATTTGCTCAATGTCTTCTTGCACGTCTTCTTTGTGTCGCCCTGCAAAAATCTTTTTAAAGAGTGAGAAGCGCTCTTTTTCTTCAAATACATCATTGACTTTTTCATTCGCCGTATGCTGCCACTCGGTAATATCTTCGCCCAATTCCCATTGACGTTTAATTCGATCCCATTGACTTTTCTTTAAACGTACAAATTGCGTTGGATATCTAGCTAAATCAATTTGATAACGTGAAATATAATCTTGTATTTTCACTAATTGTGCCATGTTTTGGTCACTCCAATCTTACTGCCCCATATCAAATTCGCCTCGTTATTAGTCGGTATCACCGTGATATCGAATAAAGGCGCTATCTTTTTTATTTTACATGACGTTTCAGGAGAATACATGCATATTTTGTTCTATAAAAAAGAGCTACCCTTATAACTCGGCTAATAACCAAGTTTTAGGTAGCTCTTTTTAATCATATATACATATTAAGCATTATTTGAAATTGGTAATTTTGCCTCAAATGCTTTTTGTAAATTACGAGTCCATTCACCAGGAACACCTGCACCAATTTGCTGACCGTCCACATCGATAACCGGTGTCACTTCAGATGAAACAGAAGACACAATAATTTCATCCATTGCTAATAAATCGCCTTTCGTCATCGGCTCTTCAATCACTGGTAAATTTATTTCAGCTGCACATTTTAATATAACTTGGCGTGTAATACCATTTAAGATGTAGTTATTTGCTGGGTGCGTATAAAGTTTACCATCTTTAATACCATAGACATTAGCAGAAGAACATTCTGTGATAATATCTCCACGGTGTAAAATGGCTTCGTAGCAACCTTTTTCAGATGCCTCTTGTTTCGCAAGTACTGCTCCAAGTAAATTTAAAGATTTAATATCACAACGTAACCATCGAACATCTTCCACCAATGTTGCTTTTACACCCTTTTCGAAATTTTCAATTGAACGTTCACCAGTTTTAACATTACCTGTTAGAACTGCTGGTACGCTTGCATCCGGGAAAATGTGGTTACGAGAAGTTGTGCCACGTGTAATTTGGAAGTAAACATGACCTGTATCTAAATTATTTTTTTCGATTAAATCATGCAATAATTTGTGTAATACATCTTTTGTATAAGGGATTACAAGACGAATTTTTTCGGCACTAGCATAGAAACGATCAATGTGCTCTTGAGCTGTGAACATATGTCCGTTATATACTTTGATTACTTCGTAAATACCGTCACCAAATTGATAACCACGGTCTTCTGGTGAAACTGTAATAGATCCTTCTTCAACGATTTGATCATTCCATAATGAGTATGCCATGTTTAAACATCCTTTTCATTTTTAAGTTATTTTCACGTTTTCAAGTACGATGATTCCCACTACACAATGAAGTAAGACCAGATGCAGTAAATCAAAGTAGATCTTTCAGTGAAGTGCTTTGCGTGTGAAGCTTCTTGATCACTTTCGCAAGCACATCACGTCCTTACTGATTACACTTACTTCCCAGCCAGTTCTGCAATGGCTTCTGCATAAATAGCAGCAGCTTGTACTAATTTATCAACAATTACATATTCATCCGCACGATGCATGACATCTGGATCACCAGGGAAAAGCATGCCGAATGCCACACCTTTTTTCAAGACGCGCGCATACGTTCCACCACCAGTTGAAAGCAAAGGTGTATCGTTATCCCCCGTTTGTCGGCGGTAAATACCAGCTAACGTTTGGATTAACGGATCGTCCTCACTAACATAATGAGGTTTTGAGTTTTCTTGAATATCGAGTGAAAATCCTTTATCTGCAGCTAATCGTTGCGCTTCTGTTATTTTGTCATCAAATGGATACGTTACAGAGTAGCGTAAACTAATAACAATGTTGCCTCCTTGCTTTGCATCATACGTTACAATACCCGGATTTAATGTTGTTTTTCCAGACATGTCATCTTCATATTGTAATGCTAGTGCGTGACCATAATGATCCTGATGGAATACATCAACGATAAAATCGACAAATTGCTTACTTCCTTCAGTCGTTAACTCTTGTTGTAAAAATGCTGCAAGGTAAACAGCTGCATTGATACCTTTTTCAGGTTCCATTGCATGGGCTGCTTTTCCTTTGATAGTTATTATATAGTGAGAACCCTCCATTAATAAAGAGCCTTCTAGCTGATTTTTACTTAAAAATGTTTGAAAATTCTGTTCAAATAGTGAAGATACGAATTGAACTGTCGCTTTCGCAAAATCAGGTACCATATTTGAACGCTTTCCAGCATTAAATAGTAGTAGCTGTTCTTTCGTAACATCCCCCGTCTGCTTTTGGGAGAACACAAGCGCAGCAATGCCTTTTTCGGCATTAATCAGTGGGAAATCCGCATCAGGAGCGAAACCGATTGTTGGCATTTCCTCGTTTTTAAAATAGTGGTCGACACAGCGGAAACCTGTTTCTTCATCTGTACCGATAATCATACGCACACGTTTGTTTAATTGAATGCCTGCATCTTTTACAAGCTTCATTGCCATCCATGCAGCAACTGTTGGGCCCTTATCGTCAATAGCACCGCGCGCAAATAGTTTTCCATCTGCAATAGTGCCGCTAAAAGGTGGATACGTCCAGTTTGATTCATCACCTACAGGGACAACATCTACGTGACATAAAATACCGAGTAATTCTTCACCTTGGCCCATTTCGATATGTCCAGCATAATTATCAACATTTTTTGTTTGTAACCCTTGTGCTTTCCCTTTCGCTAACAACCATTCCAACGCCTTTAACGGTCCTTCACCAAAAGGCACATCCGCAGTTATTGTTTTTTCATCCAGTACACTATTAATTTGCACAAGCTCTTGCAACTCTTGAATTAATTCATCTTGTCTTTCTTTTGCAACCTGTAACCAATCCATTCTATGTACCTCCTCCATTTTATAATAAGATTATTCTACTCTTTACTAAAAAAAATTCAATCATCTTTCTAACTATCATTTTCTTATCTTTCCTTTACACTACCACATATAGCATCTTTTTCACTAATCTCCACAAAATACAGCGCAAACTTTATGAATTAATTGTAAATTTCCACGGCATTCACTAGAAAATCACATCATTATTCTATATAATAGAGTTATCAGAATTATTTGTTCTGAACATAAAATTAGAAAAGGGGATGTCTAAGGCAGCTACTTAATAGCCTCAGTGCACTCCGCACATATTGTCGTCCGCTAGTCTTTGCCAAGTGAATTAAGATGAAGGAGTGGTTCATTTATGAAACCAACTACTGATCGAATGCTTAATCGTATTAAAGATGTGTACATGTTTATTTTAGACAAAGGAACCGTGTCTACACAGGATTTAGTCGAAGAGTTTAGCATCACTCCTCGCACCGTTCAAAGAGATTTGAACGTGTTAGCCTTTAACGATTTGGTGATGAGTCCAAGTCGAGGCAAATGGACAACGACGAGTAAAAAAGTAAAATTGACGTCTTAGTTTTTGCGCACTTTGCGTAAAGCATTTTTGTATGGAAAAAGAATGACCTTTCGTCGGGGTCATTCTTTTTTTCTATTTACAAAGCACTTTATTATCCGTTACACTCGAAACATTCTACATGTTGAGAGGAGGATAATTCTATGAAACTATCCAAAATGTTTCATCCACTTGTTTGGATTATTTTAGGTGGAACGATTTTCACACGTGTTGCAAGCTTTATGGCAATGCCTTTTTTAGCTATCTATTTACATAACGAAATTGATGCCTCCCCTTTACAAATAGGATTGACCATTGGTATCGCGCCACTTATTTCTACAGTAGGTGGATTTTTCGGCGGTTACTTAACAGATCGCTTTGGTCGAAAAAGTATTATTTTACTTACGATCCTCGTATGGAGTATTGTGTTCTTTGGTTTTGCAACAGCGCATACAATTTGGTTTTTCGTCATTCTAAATGCGTTGAACGGGTTATGTCGCTCCTTCTTTGAACCTTCTACACAAGCTTTAATGATTGACTTTACTCCTGCTGATAAACGAAAACGATTGTTTTCATTGCGTTACACAGCCATTAATATCGCCGCAGTCTTAGGACCACTTATTGGTGTATATATTGCGACATTATCTAGTTCTAGCGTGCCGTTTATGTTGACAGGCGCTATGTACATTGTTTATGCCATATTTTTATTTTTCGTTTTGAATCGTTACAAAATGCAACAGCAAAAGCCGATGATACACACAAAAGTGCTACCAAACCTTTACAATTCTTTTAACAAATCGTGTACTGCTAAGCTTTATTTTCGGGGCAATCTTAATAAATATTGGCTACTCCCAATTCGACTCAACACTTCCTCAACTTATCGAGCTCAAAATTGAAGATGGAGCCAAGCTCTATTCCCTACTGATTTCGTTAAATGCGGCGGTTGTGCTTTTACTACAATTACCGATTAGTATTTTTTCAGAGCGCTTCACATCAACAACGATACTTCTTATCGGTATTTTGTTCTTTGCCATTGGTTTAGCATTATTTGGCGTATCTACAAACTATCCGCTGTTTATTTGTGCAATGGTTCTTTTTACAGTTGGTGAAATATTTGCTTTCCCTACAATGAATGTTATGATTGATGAAATAGCGCCAGAGACACAAAAAGCTACATATTTAGGTGCAGCCCAATTTAAAAATTTAGGCGGTTTTATTGGTCCTATTATAGGTGGCTGGCTGTTAACACACTATATTAATACAATGTTTATCGTCATTGCTGCTCTTGTTTTATGTAGTTCCCTATTTTATCGACCCAAAACACAATAAATAAGCACGAGTCCAGTAGGCATCCTACTTGTCTCGTGCTTTTACTTATAACCGTTGTAAAACTACGTTTATTGATTGTATTTTTCTTCTGTTGAAGCTACTTCATGATAACTAGAATATTGGTCCTTACCTGCTTTCTTTGACTGATATAAAGCCTTATCTGCTCTTTCAAATATACTTAACTCGGATTCATTCGGCTTTTCACAAATCACGCCACCCATACTAACAGAAAGAACCGACCATTTATGATTCTCTACATTTTTTATTCTACGGATTTTCTCCAAAATAGCACTTGCTACTTGTACCATATGTTCATTGTTCGTATCATATAGAACAATTGCAAATTCATCTCCACCAAATCTTACAACGAAACCTTCTGTTCTTACGACGTCTTTTAAAATATTAGCCGTTTCAATAAGAATCCTATCTCCTTCAGCATGTCCAAATTGATCATTTACTTGCTTAAAGTTATCCAAATCTATTAATAATAAACCAGGCGTATTGGCTTTTCTTTTTTTCAATAATTTATCCATTTTACTAATGTATGTTGCACGATTATATACATTTGTTAGTGGATCATAGGTTGCAAGATGTATCGTTTTAGAAAATAGCCTATTAATAACGACTAACATAATTAACGCTGTTACTAATGCAATCATTAAAACATACCAAAACTGTTTTGTATTATTGGCAAGTGCATTTAACTCTGTACGATTGCCATATTTGACATATACTACCCGTTTTGTTGAGGCACCGCGCACCGTCTCTGCTTCATACGGTAAAAAACGATAGGTTTCTATATAGCCATCCTCTAATATTTGCTGATATTCAGATGGCTTCATTGTCTGTAGTGCCGCCTTAAAATGATCCTGAAATTTTTTTGTTTGATTTTTCACAGTTACCCGAGTGGATTCGGTGTCCAAGAAAAAAACACCGCCTGCACTAATCGTTCGAACCTCCAGCAAGTCATTATACTTTTCAACTAAATATGCAGCGGTTTTTCCAAAGTTAAATGTTTGAAAGACAGGGACTTCATTTAATTCCAAACCGAGCTCTAATAAATACTTTTTATCAGGCGTTGCTAAATAACTAAATTTACGGTACTCACCAGTAGTGGTCGAAATATCTATGCCATCTGTATATAATTGCCCACTCTCTCTTCGTTCATCCAATAATGCCGAAAAATTTTTACAGCAAAGCGAAAAATTTAGACCTAAATCTTTTGGAAATGTAGTATAAATTACCGTATTTGTTTGATCCAATATGTATATATCCATACCATGTTGATTTTTCATTTGTTGTAAGTTCCAAGTGTCTATTTTTGGATTTCGCTTATAATAAGTAGCTAATGCTCTTAACTCTTTTTCCATCTGATCCGAAATGTTTTTATCAAAATAAAAGTGCGCATTATCTACAGTTTGCATATCTGCAAGAATATGATTTTCAATTAATGTTCGGTTCCGATCTTCTTGTGTTCCAATATTTGTCACAAGAATTTGTCTGTTGACATAAGAAATTACAGCAACAAGTATTAATGCAAAGGCAATTAAAGATATTAATAATTTAATCCGTAGTTTTTTCATTAACATGTCCTCTACTCATCTTCACTATCTTTTTTTGAACAAAAAATATTTCCGGTACGTCAAGCCTCTCCCATGTTATTTTATTGATATATCATATTATACAGTTAATGGGACAAACATGTATAAAAAAAATCCTCGATACTAAAAGTATAGCATCGAGGATTTTCTTTACTCTCTATTTTGTAAGCCTGCTAATTCTTCTGGCGTTAACTCGCGATATTCACCTAATGCTAAGCTTTCATCAAGTTGTAAGCTCCCCATAGAAAGGCGTTTTAAGTAGATGACACGTTTACCTACTGCTTCAAACATCCTTTTTACCTGATGGAATTTACCTTCTTGAATCGTCAATTCAATTTCTGATTGCGGGGCAGATTTCAGAATAACAAGCTTGCCTGGCTTTGTTACGTAGCCATCATCTAGTTCGACACCACGCGCAAATTGTTCTCCATCATCTTGCGTAACAATCCCCTCTATTTTAGCATAGTACACCTTAGGTACATGCTTCTTTGGAGAAAGTAAGTTATGGGCCAAAACACCATCATTCGTTAACAGTAACAAGCCCTCTGTATCTTTATCTAAACGACCAACTGGGAATGGTTGAAAATGTTGATGTAGTGGGTCTAGTAAGTCAATGACCGTTTCATCGCGTACATCTTCTGTGGCAGAAATAACACCTGGTGGCTTATTCATCATGTAATACACAAACTCTGTATATACAACACGCTCACCGAAAACTACAACACTTTGCTGCTCTGGATCAACATGCATTGCCGCATCTTTTACATACGTGCCATCAACAGAAACGGCCTTTTGTTTTAGGAGTTGCTTAACTTCCTTTCGTGAGCCATAGCCCATATTGGCTAGTAATTTATCTAAACGCATAGTTCCTCCTATTTAAACCCTAATTTACTTGTAATTCGTGTTATGCGCTCACCAAGTAGTTTTTGTGCTAAACCTAAGCGTAACGACAAATAGCCATAAACAGCAGCACCCACTGCTGCACAAATAACAGAATAGACAAGCGCCGAGAATTTACCATCCACTGGACCCATTACTAGTTCTAATAGCTTGTGAACGATTAAAACACTGACAGCCATTGCAGCTGTTAAAAGTGAGATAAGCATAACACGACGTATAACCATATCTGATTTATAATTAAGTGTTTTTCGTAGCACTAGCAAATTAATAATAATTGATACACTATAACCAATCGCTGTTGCCAAAATGGCTCCGTCCGCTTCTAGCCAACGAATAAACGTTATGTTAAGGGCTAGCTTTACTAAAATACCTGATAGTAGACTGAAGACAATCCACTTTTGGAAGTCAATACCTTGTAGCAGCGCGGCTGTAACTTGGAACAACGCAAATAAAATTGCCACTGGTGCATAATGAGCTAAAATCGTTGCGCCCATTTCGCTTTCAGAGTAAAGCATAAAGTAAATTTCATTCGCTAATAATGAAATGCCCACAACTGCTGGTAATGTAATGAAAATTAAAATTTGATACGTTTTATCCATCGCATGACGTAACGATAAATACTCACCTTGTGTAAAATATTTTGTTATCGTCGGTACTAACGCCATTGAAAAACTTGTTGCTAACATAACTGGAATAATGACTACTTTATGTGTTGTAAAGTTAATCATCGATAAATAATCATCTGTTACTTTGGCTAAACCAATGGAACTCATAGCGCCATTAAATGTTAACATATCCACTAATTGAAATAGTGGATTAGCCACCCCTACAAACACCATCGGAATGGAATACGTTATCACTTCTTTATAAATATCCGACATTGGTAGCTGGGTAGACGTAACACTTTGACTACGTAATAAATTAAATTCAGGTTGATATTTTTTCCAGTAGTAATAGAGCACCATTAAACCGCCAATTGCCCCGATAAATGCTGCAAATACCGCAAAGGACACTGCTGTTTCAGGTTTACCCTTAAAAACAACAACCACTAAGAAAGAACCACCTAATAACACAACAATTCGGACAATTTGTTCCACCAACTGTGAAACTGCTGTCGGTTCCATTTTGTCATAGCCTTGAAAAAAGCCACGCCACAAACTCATAAATGGGACAACAATAAGCGCAAAGCTTACCCAGCGAATCACAGAAGCAATTTGCTCGACTGTAAATTTCTGTTCATCGCTTTTAATAACAAGTTCACCAATCGGTGTTGCCAATATAAAGAGGGCAGCAAAGGACACCATACCTGTTATCATCATAATAACGATGCCTGACTTCATCAACTTGCGTCCTGATTGATAGTCTCCTAAGGCATTGTATTTAGAAACAAATTTCGATACAGCAATCGGTGCACCTGAAATGGCTATTGCGAGCATGATTGAGTAAGGAATATATGCATATTGATATAGCGCGATATTTTCCTGCCCAACAATCGCATAAAAGGGAAAAATATAAATTAATCCAAGCACCTTAGATAAAAACATTCCTAACGTTAATATCGCAGTACCTTTCATTAAATTGGACATCGTATCCATCCATTCATTAGTAAAATCAAGCTTTTATAAGTGATGTAACAGCATCACTTTTCAAACATTAAAACAAATAAACCAACTGTTATCTTAACATATTTACAAGAAAACAGATGCAAAAAACACTGAAAAGTTTTTGAAATCCACAATTCTCCGCTCATTAGAACAAATCGATATGAATTGTCTTGTATATTTCCAAAAAAATAGCGGTTCAAAAAATCTACTAGATTCTTTGAACTGCTACTTCTGTGTTACATATCAACAAAGAATTGTTTATACCATACTAAGAACACATAAGCTGTCCAAATATAGCGACCACGATTAGCTTTGCCTTCATAATGTTCATCTAAATAACCAACTAGTTGCTTCGTATCGAAAAATTCGTTGGCAAAGTCAGTTGTAAACATGTCCTTCACCATATTGTAATACTTTTCTTCACGCAACCAGTGGCGAATTGGTACCGGGAAGCCAAGCTTCGGACGCTTTGCCCACTCTTCTGGTAATTCCTGATGTGCCGCTTGACGAAGGACATATTTCGTATCAATATCATTGACACGATATCTTGATGGAATATTTTTCGCTAGCTCCATTACTTCTTTGTCTAAAAATGGTACACGTAATTCGATAGAGTGCGCCATACTCATTTTATCTGCCTTTAATAAAATATCTCCAGGCATCCATAAATTCAAATCTAAATACTGCATTTTCGTAACATCATCATCACCAGGTACTTCATCATAAATACGTTTCGTAATTGTTTGTACAGATGGACCGTTTTTGTATGCTGGTTTTAAGACATTTAATGCGTCATCTTCATCCCATACAACCGCTTCACCAATAAAGCGTTCCTCTACGGTTTGACCACCTTTTACAAGGAAATGCGTATATTGGTTTTTCGGAAGCGCCTCTGCAATGCCACGTAATGCTTTACGCAGACCAAATGGCACCTTTTCGTATTTTTGCATTCTGCCAGAGTTTTGGTACCACGAATAGCCTCCAAAAATCTCATCCGCACCTTCACCAGAAAGTACTACTGTTACATCCTTCGCCGCTAGCTCCGATAGGAAGTAAAGCGGTACAGAAGATGGGTTCGACTGTGGCTCATCCATATGCCATTGAATTTTCGGTAAAGCTTCAAAACACTCATCCGCTGAAATATATTTACGCTCGTTTTGAATATTTAATGTATCCGATAAATCCTTTGCTAAGTTTGTCTCATTGAACATATCTTCATAGTCAGAAAAACCAACAGAGAATGATTTATCAGGACGTAGCAATGATGTAATATAGCTAGAATCAATACCGCCAGACAGGAAAGAACCAACCTTTACATCACTAATTTGGTGGGCATCTACTGACTCTTTTACTGTTGAACGAATATCTTCCACATATTTTTCAATCGGCGCTTCTTTCGCATGGAATTTTTTATCCCAATATTGGACAATTTGTTTTTGTCCATTTTTAATGACCATATAGTGCGCTGGTGGTAATTTAAATACACCTTTAAAGAATGTTTCGTCCATTGAAGAATATTGGAACGTTAAATAAGGACGTAATGCATTTTTGTTTAATTCTTTAATGAATGCTGGATGAGGCAAGAAAGATTTAATTTCTGACCCAAAAATAAATGTTCCATCCGTTGTGTTTTCAGTGTAGTACAAAGGCTTAATACCAAAGCCATCACGCGCGATAAATTGTAAATCATTCTTTTTGTCCCAAATACAGAATGCGAACATACCGCGAAGTTGTTTGACAAATTCTACACCATACTGCAGATAGCCGAAGATTAACACTTCACTATCCGATTTCGTTTTAAATGTATGACCCTTTTCTTGTAGGTCCTTACGCAACTCTTGGAAATTATATATCTCCCCATTGAAAACAAGCACAATGTTGCCATCTGGGCTATAAAGAGGTTGATTTGCCACGTCTGATAAGTCAATAATGCTTAAACGACGGAAACCTAACGTTACTTTATCGTCACTATGAATACCACCACTATCTGGCCCACGGTGAATAATTGTATTCATCATATTTTCAATTGTTTGGTGATGATCAATCACATTTGTTCCATTAATATAGCCAATAAATCCGCACATCTATTTTTCACCTCATAATTTAGTGCATAACCTCTATCATCATAGCACGAAAAGCCGTTCATTTCATGCTGTCATTATAGATAAAAAATTATAAAGCACTTTATTATAATTTTCAATGTAAACTAGCCGCCCTCTATATAGACTTCATGTATAATAGGAAAAGTTCCTAATAATGAAAAGAAAGTGAGTTCACATATATGTATGATGTAATCGTTATCGGTGGTGGCCCCTCCGGATTAATGGCCGCCATCGCAGCTGGAGAACAAAAAAAGAAAGTTTTACTTCTCGAAAAAGGGACTAAGCTTGGGAAAAAGCTCGCGATTTCTGGTGGTGGTCGATGTAACGTCACAAACAGACTACCTGTTGAAGAAATCGTTAAACATATTCCTGGCAACGGTCGTTTTTTATATAGCCCCTTTACTGTTTATAACAATGAGGATATTATTGCCTTTTTTGAGGGGCTAGGCGTCGCATTAAAAGAAGAAGATCATGGTCGTATGTTCCCTATGTCCAACCGTGCGCAAGATGTAGTCGATGCATTGATTCGTCAATTGCAGCGGCTACATGTTGAAGTACGGTTAAATACACCCGTTAACAAGTTATTGATGGATGATGAAAAGATTCTCGGTGTGCGCTTAGAAGATGGAACAGAAGTACGCTGTAAGGCTGCTATTGTAGCAGTTGGAGGAAAGGCAGTGCCACAAACAGGTTCAACAGGTGATGGCTACCCTTGGGCCGAGAGAGCTGGGCACAATGTGACAACACTCTTTCCAACAGAAGTGCCCGTTTTATCAAAAGAGGAGTTTATTCAAACGAGAGAGCTACAAGGACTAGCATTACGAGATGTCGCGGTATCCGTTCTCAATAAAAAAGGTAAGCCACTAATAACACATCAAATGGACATGCTCTTTACGCATTTCGGATTAAGCGGCCCTGCCATATTACGCTGTAGTCAGTTTGTCGTTAAGGAATTAATGAAAACGGGTTATGAACCTGTCACAATGCGTATCCAAACGCTTGTAGATTTCAATGAGGAAACATGTCTGCAATATTTAAATAAGCTTATAAAAGAAGAACCGAAAAAAGCAGTGAAAAATGTTTGGAAAGGCGTCGCACCAGAACGCTGGCTACTATTTTTATGTGACCGTGCAAATATTGATGTTCAAGTGACTGGCATTGAATTATCGCAAGAAAAAATTCGCGCGCTAGCACATTTACTAGTCAATTTCACAATGACGGTTAGCGGTACGCAATCACTCGACAAAGCATTCGTTACAGGTGGAGGCGTTTCTGTGAAAGAAATCGAACCAAAAACGATGGCGTCTAAGAAAAAGGCAGGTTTATTTTTCTGCGGAGAAATATTAGATATTCATGGCTACACAGGCGGCTATAATATTACGTCTGCGCTCGTGACAGGACGAATTGCAGGAATGAACGCCGCATTCGAATGACCCGATTCACTTTGAACTACTTAGAATAGACGAGTTGATAGTAGCAATGGTAGGACTTTTGTAGGAACAACACACAAAGTAAGCCGCGCCGCGGACAGACCGCGCGTTAGCGAAAGTTGCGGCTTACTGTGCTAAGCGGAAAGCACCGCCGAAGTGGACATCAACGGGGCATAACAAAAAAGTGTTAGATTGATAGCAGTCAATCTAACACTTTTGCATTTTTGTCCCTACTTCTTTTAACTTTCGTTAGACAAATAAACCTCTTCATACGGTTGGATAATGACAAACCCTTCGCCGGAGAAAGCCATTTGAATCGATTCACCGCTGCCACGTCCAATAAACGTACGGAAGCTAATATCTGTTTTAAATTCAGGTGTTAAATTCCCTGACCACGCAACTGTAGCATGAGGATCCGTATAAACCGTTTCACCAGGCTTCACCAATAACGTCAACGGCTCAAAATGTGTTGTAATGGCTACTTTACCGCTTCCTTGTAGCGTTACATTAAACAGTCCGCCAGACATAATACCAGCCATTTTACGCATTAATTGAATGTCCCAATTAATACTTGGTTCAAATGCCAACAAGTCATTACCGTTGACACAAATACTTTCACCCTTTAAATCAAAAATAGTCACTTTTTTCCCTTGATCAGCTAAATAGAGACGCCCTTTTCCTTTTGCTTTCATCAGTTGCGTTCCTTCGCCTGTTAATGCTTTTTTAAACATTTTTGAAAGGCCATGCTCTAAAACACGTTCCCGCTCAAACTTAATGTCGCCTATGTATGAAATCATAGCCCCCATTTTTGACCAGACTTCACCATCTAAATTAACCTCTAATACACGCTCTGTTTCTAACTCAAAATATTCGTTCTCATAATCATCTTGTTGCGTTGTCTTGATGAATTCATTTAATGAATACTTTCCCATATCGTACGCCTCCTTTATACCCTTATATACGTTAATTGCCTTGAAAAGATTCACCATTCTTTGTCACAGTCTACCACTACAGACATATAGCCCTTCATATACTATTATTTTGATTATTTTTATAGTAAATTGCTGTCACCTATAAATAGAATAACGTTGCAAAATTTCTCTTTTAGTAGCAAAATCACTTTATTTACCATAATCTTATTGACATCAAACATGAGCTGTTATATGTTAGACGAAGATTAATCAAGTGTTGTATAACAATTGCTACAAATAAAAAACCGCATTAGCGTCATATGCGAAATGACACTAATACGGCTATACTTTTCAAGTGCGAATTGAAAGTAAAAATTATCGTGTAGCGGAGACGTCTCCAACCTTTTGCTCTGCTGTTTTTAACGCTGTTTGTTTACGCACATCTGCACGTAGCGTTAATGAAATAATTAAGGAAATGGCAATTAAACCTGCAAATACATAGAATACAGGAATGTAACTATCATAAGCATTTTTAATAGCGCTCACTAGAAGTGGACCAAAAACGCCACCTAAAGACCAAGTTGTTAGTAAATAACCGTGGATAACACCAAGTTGCTTCGTACCAAATAGATCACTTGCGAATGCAGGTAAGTTTGAGAAACCGCCACCGTAACAACTAACGACTAAGAAAATAAGTGCTTGGAAAATAATAACGTTTGTCGTATGTGGCAATACGATAAATGTAATAAGTTGTGCTGTAAAGAATATTACAAAGACGTTTGAACGACCAATATAATCCGACACAGCAGCCCAAATTAAGCGACCACCACCATTGAATAATCCCATAACGCCTACCATTGCTGCAGCACCTGCAACTGATAAACCTACAATTTCCTGCGCCATCGGAGATGCAACAGAAATCATCATAATACCCGCAGTTACATTGACTAAATGCATGGACCATAACATCCAGAAATGCTTTGTTTTCACAGCTTCACGAGCTGACATTACTGCTAAATCTTTTTTCACTACATCCTTGCCTTTTTCTGCTGCCGCTTTCATATTCGCAGGCATAAAACCTGGTTTTGGCGGCGCTATATAAGAAGCCCCTAAAATCATTAACGTGAAGTAACTTGCCCCTAAAATAAAGTAAGTTGTAGAAATTCCGACTGCTTCCATTAAGTTTGCTGCTACCGGTGCAGTAATTAATGCTCCCGATCCAAATCCTAGTACAGCCATACCTGTAGCTAAACCGCGACGGTCTGGGAACCACTTTACTAATGTAGAGACAGGTGCGATATAACCAATCCCCATACCTAAACCACTAAGTAAGCCGTAAGTTAACCAGTATAAAGTGACAGAATCCATAGAGATTGCAACACCTGCACCAGCTTGTCCTGCTCCAAACAGCACTGCTGCTACCATAGCCGATTTACGCGGACCCATTTTTTCTACTAAACTACCAAATAACGCTGCTGAAAAACCAGCAAGCCCCATCATAATTGTAAAGGCTATCGTAACCTTTGTTTCACTCCATCCCATTTCTGTGACAATCGGCAGCTTGTATACACTGTATGCATAGGCTCCACCAATGGAAAGGTGAATAGCGATTGCAGATAATGCAATTAACCATCTATTTTTATTCATAAATTCTCATTTCTCCCCTCTTTTGCTACCTGTGAAAATTCTATGAACGTCCATGTAAAACAATTTACCACTTATAATTATTCGAATGCAAGATGTTTTTCTAAAAAATATTATTTCTCCAAAAAGTTTTCTACTAGTCAATGCATATCAAAAACATCGAAATCCTTACAGTCCCTAAGAAAAAAGGCGTTTATCAAACAATATCACCAACATATTTTAGCTATTATTATTTTTCTACCGTACTTATTTACGCTAAATAAATTATTTTAAAATATTTAAATTTGTGCATATTTTCACATATTAAGGCATGTATTCTCCGACACTGCTACTAGATACAAAACCTATAGACGTAAAGGGTTAGAAAATACAAATAATTGATAGACAGAAATATTAAGAACAAAAGAGAATTTTAAAACCTTATTGAAGCAAATTTTCTTTGCGCAAAAGAAATCAAGCTATCACAACATATGTAAAATCCTCCAGTAAGCATTTAAAATGTAAATTAATTTACACAAACGATATGTATAACGACCTTTTCAAGATAAATTGCCTATTATTTTTTATTATTCAAATATAAATTTTTTGATTTACCGAAAACACGCTACAAATAATAGAACAACAAAACCTTCATAGCACTTCCGACTTTTTTCATTTTTTCATAGAGAACGTATATGTAAATTGTTATAGTACACCATTGAAATGAATACTTTTAAGCTGAATTGTATTACAACAAGCTATTCTTTTATGTTACTTTATTATAAAATGATAGTCCTAGTTCATTGTTAGAAAAATAGGTGTGCTACTCTACATACTGCACTTACTTAGCGAAATCTTCAATAACAGAGGTGATGAAATGATAAAAGGCTGCCATTTTAGCATTCCTTTTACATACTTATGAAAAACATATCGTTGCGACTAAAAATGTTTATCTTTTCGTTCATAATTGTTATTTTTTCTATCACGACGAGTGGTGCAATTATGATTCATAATCTAGCTGGCGCTTTGGAAAAAGAATTCGGTGCCCGTGCAATAGCTATAGCACGAACGGTTTCGCAGCTGACAGAAGTACAAAAAAATGTAGGCACAAAAGAGGGTTTTGAAGTTATTCAACCCATTGCAGAACGCATCCGATTAACAACGGATGTTGATTACATTGTGATCATTGATATGAAACGTATTCGATACTCCCATCCATCTGAAAGTAAGCTAGGTACCGTTTTTGAAGGTGGCGATGAAATAGAAGCTTTTTCACAGCATGAGTACATATCAAAGGCGCACGGTGTCCTTGGCTATTCCATACGAGCATTCGTACCAATAATGAATGAGGAAGGTACAAAACAAGTTGGCGTTATTACTGTTGGGCTACTGGCACCAAAATGGTATAACCTTTTAGACCAATATCAATTTGATATTTTAGTCTCCCTTTTTTGGGGGCTGGTAATTGGTTTAGGGGGGTCTGTATGGGTTGCTAACCATTTAAAGCGCCAAACATTGAATTTGGAACCTTATGAAATTGCTCGGCTAGTAGAAGAACGCTCAGGCATTATTCAAGCGATGGATATTGGTATTTTGGCGACTGACGAAAGCGGGAATGTAACATTTATTAACCGATTAGCTAGGCAATATACGCATTTCTTTGGGCATAAAGTTTCCAGAAAAGCATTATTTAAAAACACTTGGCTGGCAGAGGATACTATTCAACAGCACGAAATCTATCGACCACTGTTAATGTTCGACCAAATGTATTTAGTTCGAACATTTCCAATTCGGATTATGGAGCAAAATGCCGGATATCTCATCATGTTAACCGACCGCAAAGAAGCAAATATGCTTGCCGAAGAATTAACGGGTATTAAAATGCTTGTTGATTCTTTGCGAGCACAGCAACACGAATATATGAACCGTCTCCATAGTATTGCAGGGCTTATCCAATTAGAACGAAATGATGATGCATTAAGCCTCATTATCGATGAAATTACAGATGAAGAGGAAATCATTCAAAGTTTGCATGATAAATTTCAAGATTATTCAATTCAAGGCTTATTGCTTGGCAAATACTCACGTGCTAAGGAACTAGGAGTGGAACTAACAATTGATGAAGATTCCAACCTTGTGGATTTTATGAGTGGTTTATCGTGTGGTGACATTATCACCATTATCGGCAACTTACTGGACAATGCAATGGAAGCTTGCTTCGAATGTCCACATAAAGATGTTCACTTAACGATCATTGGGGATAAGCACTTTTTAATTATAGAAGTGCAGGACAGTGGTAAAGGAATCGAAGGCGTACCACAGCGTATTTTTGAATACGGATTTAGTACGAAACAAAAAGATGGACACGGTATTGGACTTGCACTTGTCAAACAAATTGTCGAATCCAATAAGGGGACGATTCAAGTAGAATCCACTGTTCATGTTGGTACAACAATTACAATTAATATAGGGGTGATGGACGAACAATGAGCAAACTCACAGTTTTTATCGTAGAAGATGATCCAATGGTGCTTGAGGTTAACAAAGGGTTTTTAAATAAAATGACTGGTTTTCAGCTTATCGGAGAGGCTGTCAACGGACGTGATGCCTACGAAAAAATCATTATTCAAAAACCTAATCTCATTTTACTTGATATGTTCTTACCAGATATGACGGGAATGGAATTGTTTTTAAAAATTCGGGCGCAGCGTATTCCATCCGATATTATTATGATTACAGCTGCTCGTGATGCACCTACTGTACAAGAATCCCTTCGACTTGGTGCAATCGATTATCTTATAAAACCATTTCGTTTTGATCGCTTCGAAAAAGCTTTACAACAATATCGAAACGCTACAAAAAGTTTACTAAGCACCACGACAATTAACCAAGAGGATATTGATCAGTGGTTAGGCATCCAGCACGAAATGCTTGAACTGCCTAAAGGCTTGAACAACATTACAATGGAACAAATTTTAGGTTACTTAACAACACTTCAAGCACCTATTACTTCTGAACAGCTAGCACAAAATGTTGGCATGGCGAGAGTAACTGTCCGCAAGTACCTAGACTTTTTAGCAACAAAAGGTACAGTGCAAATCGAATTAAAATACGGAGCTGTTGGACGGCCTACAAAATACTATTCCATTAAATAATGGCATCCTGCGCAATTTCTCCACGTTTCTGATTACTAATAGCAATGAATAAGAATCTGCTCGCTTTTTGTGGGTAAGCAACAAGCATAGCAATATCCACGTTCTCTTCAGGATTTTGCTATGCTATCGTTTCCCATGCAAGACGTGCAGATTCTTTTCTTTGGAGAAGTTTTTTAGCATTAAAGCATTTCAATTCACTTACCTAGACATAAAAAATAAGTACGTCCTCTGTTTTGTAACAGTTTATTAAAATAATAAATTGTTATATACCATAAATACCAAAATGTTCATTAATACCATAATATTGAGTATTTCAATAAATACAATACAATAAAAAGCGTTCACATCTTCAATAGATTAGAGGTGAATTTATATGTGGCGCAATCGTATTCTCAAACAATTTGTGAGCGTTCTCATTCTACTGACAGCGCTGTTAGTTTCCTGTCAGCAACAAGATTACCCTACAGACAATGAGCAATTAAGTCATGAAGAACAAATTGTTATTCGCTTTTCACATGTAGTTGGTGAAAACACACCAAAGGGAATGGCGGCAGTAAAGTTTGCCGAGCTCATTAAACAACGAAGTAATGGTCATGTAGAAATTCAAGTCTTTCCAAATGGTGTTCTTTATAAAGACGGTGAAGAAATGAATGCACTTTTACGTGGAGATATTCAAATGATTGCACCAGCCATTTCAAAAATCACTACACTCGTTCCCGAATGGTCAGTGATGGACTTACCCTATGCATTTAAAAATGCCGAAGAAGTACATTCATACATTGATAGTGAAGTAGGTCAATCATTAATGAAAAAATTAAATGACCATAATCTGTTTTCAATGGGTGTTTGGGATAGTGGATTCAAACAATTGAGTAACAGTATCCGCCCTATCCAAGATGTCTCTGACTTAAAAGACTTACGAATGCGCATCATGCCAAGTGATATTTTAGCAGAGCAATTTTCAAGTGTTGGTGCCTATCCAAAACGCATAGATTTCAACACGGTCTTCCATCAACTACAAAAAGGCAATGTAGATGGACAGGAAAATACTTTAACAAATATTACAAGTAAAAATCTCCATTCCTTACAAGACTACTTAAGCATTAGTAATCATGGTTATTTAGGTTATTTGCTACTGATGAACAATGAGTTCTGGCAATCCTTACCGAAGGATGTTCAAACATTGCTTATTGAAACGCTTGCAGAGGTACAAGAATGGGAATGGCAACTGGCAGAAAATCTCACAACAGAACGTTTGCAAGAAATGGAAGCTTGTAGTTGTATCAATATTCATTACTTTACAGATGAAGATGTTCAGCAATGGGAATCTGCATTTGAACCAGTGTATGAGTATTACGCAAATAACTATAGCAAGAAATATATACTTGCACTTCCAAAAAACCAATCACGTCATTAACTTGGGTTTAAAGGGGATCCTTTCAACTATAATCAAAACTTTAAGGGGGATTTGACATGAAAAAATGGCTTCTTATGTCACTGATGGCTGTGCTTGTACTAGCATTAGCCGCGTGTGGTGGCGACAAAAAAGAAACAGCCTCTGCTCCAGCAGCTGAAGGTGATGGTGGTTATACAAAAGATAAACCGCTTGTTATTAAATTTTCTCACGTTACATCAATTGACAGTGTTAAAGGAAAAGCTGCCGATGCTTTTGCAAAATTAGTTGAGGAGAAAACTGACGGGAAAGTGAAAGTTGAAGTTTATCCTTCTTCTCAATTATATGGCGATAATGATGAACTGGATGCATTAGTATCTGGAAACGTACATATGATTGCTCCATCTGTTACAAAAATGGTGAAAATTGACCCTCGTTGGCAATACGTAGACATGCCTTACCTTTTTGAAAACGAAGAGCATGTTCGTAAATTCTTTGATTCTGACGTAGCAAAAACCATTCTTGAATCCGATCAATTAGCGGCAAATGATATTAAAGGTTTAGTATTCTGGGAAAATGGCTTTAAACATTTTTCAAATAACAAACACCCACTTGTAAATGTTGAAGATTTTAAAGGTTTAAAATTCCGTGCACAAGCAGGGAAAGTTCTTGAAGCACAATTTAAAGCTTTACATGCTGGCTCAGCCACGATTTCATTCGGTGAAACCTACGCTGCTCTGCAACAAGGAACTGTAGATGGACAAGAAAATACGTTCAACAACTTCGATACTCAAAAATACCAAGAAGTTCAAAAGTACTTCTCTGTATCTGAACACGGTCGTCTTGACTACGCTATCTTTGTGAACAAACCTTTCTGGGATAAAATTCCTAGCGATTTATTAAAAGCGGTTGAAGATTCTTTAGATGAGGCTACAACGTTAGCTTGGGATTTAGCTGCTGAAGAAAACGCAAAATCGTATGAAAACATTAAGAACTCTGGCATTGAAGTGGTTGAATTAACAGCTGCTCAAAAAGAGGCTATCAAAGCTGAACTTGAACCCGTTTACGAAGAGTTTGGCAAAGCGATTACTGAAGATTTAATTAATGGTATTCGTGATTTAAAATAAGTGCTTTAAATTGAGTGTCGATGACTTATCGACACTCACTCTTTTTCTTAAAGTAAATCGCTTACAATATTTTGAAAAATTGATAGAAAGAATGAATTCTCGTTTTACTTTATAAATCGGAAAATACTATTATCATATTTTAAGGAGGCATCCGCATGAATATTTTACATAAACTATGGGGGTATCTAGAGGAAATCCTTGCTGGATTCTTTTTCGTAGCTGGTATTGCACTGATCTTCTACGGTGTAATGATGCGTTATATTTTTAATGAACCCCAAGCTTGGGTAGAAGAATTAGCACGTTACGCAATTATTTGGGGAACATTTCTTGGCTTTGGTTTAGCACTTCGTCACAATCAGCACATTCAAGTAGATATTTTATACGATAAATTAAAACCATCCCAGAAACGAATTTTAGATTTAGTGGCAACATGCTTAAGCATCGTCTTTTGTTTCATTTATACGTACTATGGATTTATTTTAGTTGAAAACCGCTATACATCAGGTATGGTATCACTAGACATCGGCATTCCTATGTGGGTAGTCTACTTAGTATTGCCGATTTCAGGTGTATTATTTTTACTACGATTTGTAGAAAGATTAGTCAATATTTTAAGAGGAAAGGACGAAGAATATGCTAATCCTCTTACTTAGTTTCTTTATTTTATTATTTTTACGTGTACCTGTCGCAGTCAGCTTAGCGCTTTCAACGATTTTAGTGTTCTTCCAAATTGATTTCAATATGAATATGATTCCACAGCGTATTTTCACAGCTCTCGATTCATTCCCGATGATGGCTATTCCGGGATTCGTTCTTGCAGGTGTACTTATGGCACGTGGGGGCATTTCTAAGTATTTAATAGAAGCATTACGCGCTTGGATTGGACATCTTCCTGGCGGTCTCGCAGTTGTAACCATTGTTGCCTGTGCGATATTCGCAGCCATTTCGGGTTCTTCCCCTGCTACGGCTGCTGCTATCGGTTCCATTATGATTCCTGCCATGATTTCAGCTGGCTATAAAAAGCGTTACTCTATGGGACTTGTAGCTGCTGGTGGTACACTAGGCATTTTAATTCCTCCAAGTGTTCCTTTAATCATTTATGGTATAACTTCCGAGCAATCTATCGGTGAATTATTTATGGCTGGAGTTATTCCAGGTCTTGCGTTAACTGGTATTTTAATCGTTGCTGCTATCTTCTATGCAAAACGCAATGGGTTTAAAGGCGATGAGCCGGCATCTTGGGAAGAACGCTGGCGGAAATCACTAAAGGCCATTTGGGGTGGCTTCTTACCGTTTTTAATTTTAGGAACGATCTATTCTGGCGTTGTCACACCTACTGAATCTGCTGTGATTGCAGTATTTTACGGATTAGTCGTGTCACTATTTATCTATCGTGAAATGAAGTTAAAAGACTTCCGTGAAGTATTAGTAGAGTCTATTAATATTACAGCGATGATTTTCTTAATTATCGGTGCTGCGTCTTTATTCGGTTTATATTTAACGAACGCACAAGTTCCTCAACAAGTTGGTGCTTGGATTGCGGAAAGTGACTTGAACAAATGGATTTTCATGATTATCGTCAATATTTTATTCTTTATCATGGGGATGTTCTTAGAAGCAGTATCCATTATTCTCATAACGCTACCAATCTTGCTACCAATCCTTGTTCATTTTGATATCAACCTTATTCACTTTGCGATTATTATGACAATCAATATGGAGCTTGGTATGATTACACCTCCTGTCGGTCTAAATCTCTTTGTAGTAAGTGGTATTGCGAAGGAAAAACTCGGAGAAGTAGTCAAAGGAGTTATTCCATTTATTATATTAATGATTGTGTTCTTAGCACTCGTTATCATTCTTCCACAAATATCACTTTGGCTACCAGAACAAATGAAATAACGTGCCAGGCACCGAAACTATTCTGAATTTTCGAATTCGTTTAGGTGCCTGACACTTAAAAAATCCAAATAAGGAAAACGATAAATATAATAGTTGTGTAAGTTGTAGTTGTTAATGCTACGTAATGTCTTTTTTCATGTCTGCCAAAATAATATTCGATTGCTAAATTAGGTAACAATATAACTAAAATGAGCACAAAGTCAGCAGCAATAAATATAATCCATGATTTTAAGTTAAATATACATAGCACAATTACATTGATAAACTTATTAAGATATACGACTTTCTTATGATTGTCACTTACATACTTCGGCTCTTTTGGAATATGGAATTTCCAGCGAACGGCTCTCTCCGCTACCCAAGCCCCTAGCCAAATGAAACCAATCCATACGAGAAAGACCAAAAAGTTAAAGTCCAATTTCTTAAAATTAAAGTCTGTAAATGCGGATATAGCCTCCCCATCATTGACCTCATAAAATTTATTGGTTTTTATATCGAGAAAGGCAAATTTGTCATCACTTTTAAACATCTGGAGCTTTACCACTTGCCCATTACTAAATTCTATCCATAAATTATTAATCAAGTAATACTCCTCTGATTTTTGTCTTACCACTGCCTTTTGAAGCATGTTCTCAAACAGCTTTGTCTCAGTCCCTTTTGCGTACTCTTGTTGCCCTATTACCCAACCTGTTCTCCCCGCTTTAAATGAATCTTCATACCAATTTTGTGCAATTGACAACTGCTGTATTTCTTCATCTTGCGCTAGTTCAACAATTGAGGCATGCTGTACATATTCCGTTTGCTGCCATGGCCCACTCGCAATCAAAAAAAGTAGCGTCACCATTATCCCTACAATTATTGCAGGATATTGCCATTTGCTATTTTGTTTGTACTGTTGTTGTGCGGCTTGGTGCACAATGCGCTCCTTTAATCCTTTCGTAAAACGCGGTGTTTCGCCTATTTCCTCATTCAGCTTTTTTTTAAAAGATGTCATCGCCTAGCACCTCCCAATCGCTTCGTTCGAGTTTGTTTTGTAACAGTTGTCTCGCTCTACGTAACCTAGTTTTCACAGTATTTTCTGTATTACCTAGTACCTCTGCAATTTCACGTACTTTTAATTCCTGATAATAATAAAGAATCAATACTTCTCGATAAGTAATAGGTAACTCAAATAATGCTGCTTGCAATGTAACTCGTTCCGCTGCTTTAATAACATCACTTTCTGGCGTTCTTTTACTAATACCAAAATGAAATTTGCTAAATAATTGATGGCGTTTATTTTTCCAGCTTCTTAAATAATCATGACTTTTATGTACTGTAATTTTTACTAAATAAGTTTTAAGCGAAGCTCTTTGTTCAAAGCGATGCTGTTGCAAATAGTAGGCGAGAAATACATCCTGTACGATTTCTTCTGCAATCGACCAGTCTCGTACATATAAATAGGCCACACGAAGGCAATACTCGCCGTGCTCTTCCATAATGGCTGTTAAATGCTCACTCACTAGAGCCCCTCCTTTATTCATTCATCCTATAGTCGTAAAATTTTTAAAGTTGGTTTCACTTTAACAAAAAAAGTGCCCCTGTTTTGGACACTTTTTTCGTAGCATCGTTTTAAAACTTTAGAATCGTCCCTATTTCTTATATTTTAATTTGCTTAGAGCTGTTTTCTATTTCGCCCATAACTGACGTTAACTTATAAACATTGCTATTTTGGGTTGCATGCTTGTGCCATATTTTCCGCTCTATATGATTAATCTGTTGGCGCTGATGCTTGTACTTCATAATTGGGCTACATTCGATGTAGCATCTATCATAGGTTGAACCCCTGCCATCTTTTCTTCCCATTATATTGTTAGCAGGTTGCTGTTCGCTTCCTTTCCGCCCAATCCCTCTATCCATCCATCGTTCATCCAATGCATGTAATGTTCCTATTCCCAACGACATTTATAAAAAAAGCCGTGAAGTACGCTTATTACAACGTATTTCACGGCTCTTTGTTTAATTATTTAACAACAATATTAACAAGCTTTCCTGGGATAACAATAATTTTCACCAAGTCTTTGCCCGCCATATATTCTTGTACTTTTTCATCGGCTAATGCTACTTTTTCAATTTCTTCTTTTGAAGCATCTTTTGCTACGATAATTTTCGCACGTACTTTACCTGCCACTTGAACAGCAACTTCCACTTCATCGTCCACAAGCTTAGACTCATCATACGCTGGCCATTCTTCATAAGATAATGTATTTTCATGACCTAATAGTTGCCATAGCTCTTCAGCAATATGCGGAGCGATTGGTGCTAGTATTTTCACAAATCCTTCAGCATAGGCTGTTGGAAGTACTTCTGCTTTGTAGCAGTCATTAATAAAGACCATCATTTGTGAAATAGCAGTATTGAAGCGAATCCCTTCGTAGTCTTCTGTCACTTTTTTCACTGTTTGGTGATATGACTTTTCTAAAAACTTATCGTCTGAAGTTTGCACTTTCGCTGATAGCGTACCTTCTTCTTCGTTGACAAACAAACGCCAGATGCGGTCTAAGAAACGACGAGCACCGTCTAAACCATTAGTAGACCATGCAACTGAAGCCTCTAATGGACCCATAAACATTTCATAAAGTCGTAGTGTATCTGCACCGTGTGACTCTATGATTTCATCAGGGTTCACGACATTACCTTTTGATTTAGACATTTTTTCATTACCTTCACCAAGAATCATACCTTGGTTAAATAATTTTTGGAATGGCTCTTTCGTGTGCACTACCCCTAAATCGTATAGTACTTTGTGCCAGAAGCGCGCGTATAGTAAATGCAATACGGCATGCTCTGCTCCACCAATATAAATATCAACTGGTAACCAACGTTTTAGTAACTCTGGATCAGCAATTGCTTCTTTGTTGTTAGGGTCAATATATCGTAGGAAGTACCAGCTAGAACCTGCCCATTGTGGCATTGTATTGGTTTCACGACGACCTTTTTTGCCTGTTTCATGATTTACAACATTTACCCAATCCGTAATATTCGCTAATGGTGATTCCCCTGTTCCAGATGGACGAATATTATCTGTTTTTGGAAGCATTAATGGTAACTCTGCTTCTGGCACTGGAGTTGTTGTACCATCTTCCCAATGGATCATTGGGATTGGCTCACCCCAATAACGTTGACGAGAGAATAGCCAGTCACGAAGACGATAAGATATCTTTTTCTCCCCTACACCTTTTTCCTCTAACCATTCAATCGCCTTAGCAATACCATCTGCTTTATTTAAACCATCAAGGAAATCAGAGTTAATGTGCTGACCGTCACCTGTAAATGCTTCTTTGTCGATATCTCCACCTTCAAGTACAGCAACGATGTCTAAACCAAACTCTTTAGCAAATTCATAATCACGTTCGTCATGCGCAGGAACAGCCATAATCGCACCAGTTCCGTACGTAGCTAGCACATAATCAGCAATCCAAATCGGTACTTTTTTGCCGTTAATCGGATTTACTGCATAAGCGCCTGTAAATACACCTGTTTTTTCTTTGGCTAAATCTGTACGCTCTAAGTCTGATTTCATTTTTACTTTTTCAAGATATGCATTGACAGCAGCTTGTTGTTCAGCTGTTGTAATTTCAGCCACTAGTTTATGCTCTGGCGCAAGCACTGTATATGTTGCACCGAATAGCGTATCAGGGCGTGTTGTAAATACCGTAAAGTTTTTGTCCGACCCATCGATGCTAAATGTTACTTCTGCACCCTCTGAACGGCCAATCCAGTTACGTTGCATGTCTTTAATGGATTCTGGCCAATCTACTTCTTCTAAATCGTCGATTAAACGATCCGCATAAGCTGTAATTCTAAGCATCCATTGTTTCATTGGACGACGTTCTACTGGATGTCCGCCACGTTCAGACTTCCCATCGATAACTTCTTCATTCGCTAGCACTGTACCTAAAGCTGGGCACCAGTTTACCGCCACTTCATCTACATAAGCTAAGCCCTTTTTATATAATTGAATGAAAATCCATTGTGTCCATTTGTAGTATTCTGGATCTGTAGTGTTAATTTCACGATCCCAGTCATAACTAAAGCCTAACTCTTGAATTTGACGTTTAAATGTCGCAATATTTTTTGCTGTAAATTCTGCTGGGTCATTCCCAGTATCAAGTGCATATTGCTCGGCAGGTAATCCAAAAGCATCCCATCCCATCGGATGCAGAACATTAAAGCCTTGCATACGTTTGAAACGTGAAAGGATATCTGTCGCTGTATAACCTTCTGGATGTCCTACGTGAAGTCCCGCTCCTGATGGGTAAGGGAACATATCAAGCGCATAAAATTTCGGTTTATCCATTTCATTTTCTGTTTTGAATGTTTTGTTGACATCCCAATACTGTTGCCACTTTTTTTCAATTTGTTGATGATTAAAGCTCATTATTTTTCCTCCTTATAGTATGTGCAGTACCACTTATCGTAAGAATTGACAAAATATTTAAAAAATAAAAAAACTCGCCCCTTTCTTTGTCAGAAAGGGACGAGAGTATTCTTAACTCCCGCGGTACCACCCAAATTAGTGATTACACTCGGCTCAAGCTTCCTTAACGCGGAAATAACGGCAAACGTAACAATTTCATATTACGTATGCAGACTCAGCAGGCGAGTTCAATTTGCATCCTTACTAGCTTCCACCAACCGCTAGCTCTCTAAAAAGAACCACAAATTTACTATTCCTCATCAATGTCTTTACATGTATTGCATTTATTCTAATGGAAAGTCCTGAAAAGCACAAGCATCTTTTTATGGTGCCTGGCACGCACACAATTTCCACACAATTATCAAAAAAATTTTTTCTATGATTATTTTCACCAACAATTTTTCATTTCAACCTTCTATGCACATGAAAAATAAAAATAGTCATTACTTTCGTAACTCCCGTCTAATTGACGTTCTTTACATGCTTTTTTATGCTAAAGAAAAAAGTAAAGGAGGCAATAGCGTGTGCCAAGAAAAAAACGGCTTTGGTCCCCAGATCATTATCATCATGTAGTAGTACGCGGTAACAATCGTCAAACTATTTTTCACAATGTAGCAGATTATGAAGCTTTCTTTCGTGTATTACAATATGCTTATCACAAATATTCGTTTACGATTGTTGCCTATTGCGTTATGACTAACCACTATCACCTGCTGATTCGTTCATCCAAAGTGCCACTAGGCAAAGTGATGGCCAATGTTAATTGGCGTTACAGCAATTACTTTAAAAAGAAGTACAACTATTGCGGTCATCTATATGAAAGTCGATATTTTGCAGACCTTGTTCCCTCACAACTCGACATGCTTAGTGTTAGTCGCTATATTCACCGCAATCCTATCTCAACGTCTCCCCCGATGGTTGACAAGATGGAGGACTATCCTTATAGCTCGTATTATCTCTACAAGCATCCTATATCTTCAAACTTCCCCTTCTTTGATACAAGTATTCTCAACAGCTATTTTCTTCAAACATCACAACGCCACTCACTATCTTACTGCCAATATTGTGAGGAACATGAAAGCAAATCATGTAATGTAGCACCCCAATAGAAAAGCTCCACACGACAATCCATCGTGTGGAGCTTTTCTGTTCAATCGTCATCAATTGTCAGAATCTTTTCCGTGCCTGTCACTCGAAAAGTCAGCACATTCATGGAAGGCAAAATGTTTACAACCAAGGCATTTATTCATATCTAAATGTGTCAATGCTCTATTTATAGCTTCTCCTGTATGTTCAAAAAAATGATCTTGTCCAATTTGAGCATATAATCCATTACGCATAAGCGCTAGTTTTAAGTCCTCTTGTATACCCGTGACGAAGACCTTGCCACCACGCTTTGTAAAGTTCTCCACAATATTGCTAAAATAGGACTCACCTGTGGAGTCCATAAATGGCACTTTTCCCATACGTAAAATCAGGACGCTCGGTTGTTCTTGCATAGAATGCAGTAATGTCTCTTCAAACGTTTGTGCTGCACCAAAAAACAGTGGACCCTCAATCGTATAAATACTAATTTGTGGGCAGTCATGCTTTTGATTAACAACATAAGGTTGTACCTTTCCATTCTTTTTTGTATGGTCTGGTAATACCTTATCTATAACCAACTTCTCACTCATTCGTTTGGCAAACAACACAACGGCTAAGCCAAGACCTACTTCAACAGCAATCGTTAGGCTAGCGAAAACGGTAAGCAAAAATGTAATAATTAATACAAGTGAATCTCCAGATTTCGCTTTTACAATATGAGCAAAATGTTTTTGTTCACTCATATTCCACGCAACGACCATTAGTACTGGTGCCATACTTGCTAACGGAATATGCGAAGCAAAGGGCGCTAATAACAATAACGTGACTAATACAAACACACCATGAATAATACCTGACATTGGTGTTGCAGCACCCGTTTTAATATTGGTTGCCGTACGTGCAATCGCCCCTGTAGCAGGAATCCCTCCAAATAATGGTGTAATAATATTCGCTATGCCCTGTCCTACAAGCTCACGATTACTATTATGTTTCGTATTGGTCATACCGTCAGCAACAACTGCTGATAAGAGCGACTCAATCCCGCCCAAAATGGCAATCACAAAGGCAGGTCCAATCAATAATTGCAATCGTTCCAAGGTGATTTCTGGTATTGAAAACTTCGGTAACGTATTAGGAATTTGACCGTAAGCCGTAGCAATTGTTGCAACTTGTCCTGAAAAAAAGAAGGTAGCAACAAGTGTAGAAACAACAATGCCTACTAATGCGCCAGGTACTTTTGGGAAAAATTTAGGTGTTAAAAGAATAATTACAAGACAAATAATCGCTATGAAAATACTATAATAATTAATTGTTCCTAAATGCACGAACAACTCTTTCATATTTGCTATAAAATATTCATGACGTGTAATATTTGTTAAACCTAAAAAATTAGCTATTTGTCCAGTAAAAATGATAACCGCAATACCCGCAGTAAAGCCTATCGTTACAGGGCGTGGAATAAATTTTATAAGAGTACCTAGCTTGAAAAGGCCCATTAAACATAGCAGCACTCCCGCCATTAACCCCGCAATTAATAAATTTTCATAGCCATATGATAAGACAATGCCTAAAAGAATTGGCACAAAAGCACCTGTTGGTCCACCGATTTGGAATTTTGAACCTCCAAATAGTGAAATAAGTATGCCCGCAATACACGCTGTATAGATCCCATATTCTGGTTTTACACCGGAAGCAATGGCAAAAGACATCGCTAGTGGAATTGCAACAATCCCAACAATTATTCCAGATAATAAGTCCTTTTTAAAATGATCAACTGAATACCCTTCATACCGACCTGTAAACAGTGATTTCATACAATAATCTTCCCTTCGAAATAATTAAGTTTTTCGAATCCAGCTCAATAAGGGGTGGTAAATATATTACATCCCCTACATTAACTCTTCGTCATTTTCACTGACGGTCATTTCTTCTAATCTTGAAATTGTATGAATTAAATGGTTGTCAAAGATATCTTTTGCAACACGCAACAATTCAACAATCATTGGATCACTTAAAGAATAGTAAACTTTTTTGCCTTCTTTTGTCCCATAAACAATATTTTTTGCCCGTAAAACACTTAACTGCTGGGAAACTGCCGAGCCTTCTTTTTCTAGGCAACTTTGAATCTCATTCACACTTTTCTTGCCATCGACTAATAACTCAAGAATTCTTATCCGTAACGGGTGTGCTAAGGCTTTAAAAAAATCGGCTTTAAACTGTTGTAAGCCTTCTTCCACGTTAATCCCCCCATATCATTCATTTTCACATATTCAAATATTTGAATATGTATGATTGTATCCTTTTGCGTCAACTATTTCAATCCAAAAAAATAAAAAAGCGAATGCTATAGCATTCGCTTTTAAGTAAATCGCCTTTAATTTTCAGAATTGTTTGCGTGCCTGTCACCCAATAATGGACGGTCATAGATCAGACATGGGAAAATGCCTAGTAATACAATAACTACTAAAATTGAAACAAGGGCAATCATACCAAATTGATCCACCATAATGCCGCCGAACAATGGACCGATCATCCGACCTGCTGTAGCCGCACTATTAATAATACCTTGGTAAAAACCTTCGCGTCCCTTTGGTGCAAGCTGATTTGCAATGGTCGGTAAAGCTGGTGTATAAAACATTTCGCCAAAAGTTAATACAACCATTGCAGCAGCAAACATTTTAAAATCTCCGGCAAATGCTACAATGCCAAAAGACGCTGCTATAAGCGTAATGCCAAATACTAGTTGACGTTTAAGTTGATGTTCCCAACGGCGCACAAGCGGTGCGATTAGTGGTTGCCCAACAACAATAAGGAGCCCATTAATCGTCCAAAGTAAACTATATTGTTTTAACCCTAAGCCCAAATCTTGCGTATAGGATGAAATAGTTGCACTCCATTGCGAATAGGCAAGCCAGCATAACACGGAGGATGAACTTAAAATTAATAAGGCATAAAATGGTGCCTTATTTGTAATACGTTTACTTTCACTTACTACATTTTTCAATGCAATACTTTCGGCATCTATTCCTCTAAATGTAATCAATGCGATAAAGAAAAATAAAATATACATCGCTAAATTAACAACAAACACATAATCAAATTGATAATCCGCCACAATCCCAGCTAATGCCGGCCCTACGGCAACACCTAAATTTTGCGCTAAATAAATCGCATTAAATGCCTTACGACCACCCTCAGGCCAAGCCGCTCCTGCTAACGCAAACATCCCTGGAAATACAATTCCTCCACTAAATCCAAGAATGGTTAAAAACCAAACATAATGTGGCCAGCCATGCCATATTGTTAATCCTATTAACGAAGCAACGGTCAATAAAATGCCCAGCATAATCGATTTATAGCCGCCAATTCTATCAAATAAAAAACCACCTAATAGATTGCCTAATACACCCGCAGCCGAATTCAACATTAAAACAAAGCCAGCCATTGCAAGTGATTTCCCTAAATAATCGTGCATATAAATGGCATTTAAAGGCCATAAAAAAGAGTTGCCCGTCGTGTTCACAAGCATACCGATAATTAAAAACCAAACACTTTTTGGCATATCCTTGACCCCCATTATTTCGTTTCTCTAAATAGCTAGTTTATGATGAAAAATAAAAAAGTACAAGGAAAATAAATTTACCCTTTCTTCACAAAAAAATTCTTAAATAAGCCGTTTTTTCGTGCTTTATGCATGCGTTATAGTAGCCAACAGTTCTGTTCCTTTACCACAAAAATAAATTGTTTATTTAAGTAAACAAAGCAGCCTAATATTTGTCTCTGTCTATTTAAATTCTTACTCCATGACGGAACCTTACACACATGATAAAATATAATGTTAGAGGAGTGAAATACATGACAGAAACAAACTTTCCTTTTCCCACAGAGGGGAAAAGATACTATACATGGAATCGCTATTTACGTGATCACTTCGGTCATAAAGTATTTAAAGTAGCGCTCGATGCAGGTTTTGATTGCCCGAACCGAGATGGTACAGTGGCATTCGGAGGTTGTACATTTTGTAGTGCTGCAGGGTCAGGTGACTTTGCCGGAAATAAAGTCGATCCTATTGATGTGCAATTTGCGGAAATTCGAGACAAAATGCATCAAAAATGGAAAGATGGCAAGTATATGGCTTACTTCCAAGCATATACAAATACCCATGCGCCACTGCCAGTTTTAAAGGAAAAATTTGAGGCTGCGTTAGCACAAGAAGGTGTAGTCGGACTGTCCATTGCAACACGCCCAGATTGCTTACCAGATGATGTTGTAGAATATTTAGCAGAACTAAATAAACGCACCTATTTATGGATTGAACTGGGACTACAAACCGTCCATGAAAAAACGGCAAACCTGATTAATCGCGCACATGATTATGCAACCTATGTAGAAGGTGTTGAAAAGCTGCGTAAGCATGGGATTCGTGTGTGCTCACATATTATCAACGGCCTTCCACTTGAAGATTATGACATGATGATGGAAACGGCACGTGCAGTAGCTAAACTGGATGTCCAAGGCATTAAAATCCATTTACTGCATTTATTAAAAGGGACGCCTATGGTTAAGCAATATGAAAAAGGCATGCTAGAATTTTTAGATCAAGACGTTTATACAAAACTAGTTGCAGATCAGTTAGAAATTTTACCACCGCAAATGGTTATCCATCGTATAACAGGTGATGGACCAATTGATTTAATGATTGGACCAATGTGGAGTGTTAATAAGTGGGAAGTATTGAACGGTATTGATGCAGAGTTAGAACGTCGGGGCAGTTGGCAAGGTAAATTTTATAATGCCGAGGTCACAAAATGAAGCTTCAACGCGTCTTACAATATGCACAGCAATTATTAATAGACTCGATACAAGAAGGCGATACTGTTGTCGATGCTACGGCTGGAAACGGCCATGATACATTATTTTTAGCTCAACTTGTTGGTGATAACGGACAAGTTTATGCCTTTGACGTGCAAAAAAATGCAGTCGATGCTACTTTGCACCGTCTGCTAGATAATGCATTAGAACACCGTGCCCTTGTGTTACATACGGGGCACGAAAATATAGCCAAGCATGTTCAAAAACCAGTTGCGGCTGCTATATTCAATCTTGGCTATTTGCCTGGCAGTGACCATGATATCGTAACAAAACCAAATACAACGATTCTTGCAATTCAAGATTTATTGCAACTGCTAAAAATCGGCGGATTAATTGTCCTTGTTATTTACCATGGCCATCCAGGCGGTAAAGAAGAACGTGACGCTGTTATCGACTTTGTTAGTCAGTTACCACAAAAATATGTCCATGTGTTAAAATACGAATTTCTAAACCAACAAAACGACCCACCATTTGTTATTGCATTAGAAAAAATGAAAGACTTCCCGGTGCCAGTCGCGCAAACAATTCTGAACGCACAAGCAGCCGCTTGCGACGGCACATTAAAATAAAAACATACTAACATTAGTAGTACAAACCAAGGCCATGGTTTGTGCTACTATTTTTTTATAGTAGAAGTGAAGAAAAGCCGACCAGCCTCTGGGACCCTTTGTGAGTCCGTATATAAAACCGGCTAACTTCACGCCCTTATATGAATCAGTTTAGTATGTTGGGTCCAAAGAGATCGTGTATAAGAAAGTGGAATCGATAAGGTACTGTGAAGGCTTCTATGATTGGTCAAAAGGAGAAGTTTAAAATGAAACATGTTGTTGCGTTAGATGTGAGTAAAGGAAAAAGTATCGTTGCGATTTATGATGGCTATCGCCAATGTGAATTTGAAGGCGAGTTAAACCATACACGGGTTGATTTCGAACGATTACACAAAAGAATGGAAGACATCAAATTACTTGATGGACAAGCACCAGATATCGTATTTGAAGCCACAGGCGTCTATTCAAAGCCTGTTGAAGCGTTTTTCAAAGATTACGGTTATGCATACTGCCGTATGAATCCACTTGAAGCGAATTTACAAATGGCGAAAATGCGTCGAAATAAAACGGATCTTAGTGATGCACATGAACTTGCGAAAACCCATTTCAAAATGGAACGTGAAAATACATACATCCAAGATGATTATTATGAACAGATGCGCGCCATGACGCGTTATTACGATGAGATAGAGGAAGAAATCATTTTATTAAAAAGTAGGATGCATGCGATTTTACACCTTAGTTTTCCGGAATTAGAAAAGGTCATTACACCGAGCTCGGCTCTATTTTTAAATATTGTGCAGCTCTATCCGCACCCTGCACTTTTATTGGCCCATTCAAAAACAATCATTAAAAATCGCTTAAAAGCCAACACACGTAAAAATCTCTCATTGGTACGAGCTGAAGCGAAAGCAACTATTTTATTGGAAGTAGCACAAAATAGCTATCCAGCCGTTAAAGTGAATGATATTCGATGCGATCAAGTACGTGATTACGCAGCGCGTATTGGGGATTTACTCGAGAAGAAGAATTCGCTCGTGAAACAAATGGCAAAATTATCAGAAGGTCGAAAAGAATATGTTGTATATCGTTCGATTCCTGGGATTGGCGATTCAACAGCGTGCCGATTAATTGGAGAAATTGGTGACATTCGCCGCTTTCAAAATGCGAAACAACTGAACGCTTACGCAGGCATTGATATTATGCGGTACCAGTCTGGGAATACGCACTATCGAGACAGGATTAATAAACGAGGAAACAAACATTTACGGAAGATTTTATATTTTATGGTGTGCGCCATGCTTATGGCAAAAGGAAAACCGAATCATTTTGTGGACTACTACTACAAATTAAAAAAGCAACCTCAGAGGAAGCCTCATAAGGTTGCGATTATCGCCTGCATCAATAAGTTTCTGAAAGTGACATTTCAGTTACTGACGCGTGGCATTCTTTACGATTATGAGTCCGCACTACCAGCTCAGAAATCGTAATCACCTATATAAAACTATAGCATAATGACCTTTCGAAAAAAATAAAAATCGTCAGGTCTTTTTGGCGTATCTAAAAATGAGTGTGAAGTGGTGAGGGATGTCCCTCACCACTTCACACTCATAAAAAATATAAATTATTCTTTAAATAAGATTGACTAATCGTAAGAAAAGGGGCTGGGACATAACTAAAAAAATTTAAGAAACAGACGAAAGGTGTTCATAATTTTTTGCTATATGGAGACCTTAGCTATTCTTGCTTTTGCAATTTAAAAAATTAGACGTGTTCACTAGTTGTTGGTAGTGGAGGTGGTGACTCCGGCGGGAACAGCACATAATGTAAGACGTAACAGACCGCGCGTAGCGAGGGTTGCGGCTTACGGTGCTGAGCGGAAAGCACCGCCGTAGCGGACAACAACGGCATAGCAAAAAAGTGTTAGATTGATTGGGTTCAATCTAACACTTTTTCTCTTATGTCCCAGCCTCTTCTTCATACATTATTTATTTTTGCGTTTATCATTATAATCAACCCAGAAATCTGCACCTTTAATTCCTAGTTTACGAGGATCAAACACAGGGTCTTTGCCTTCTTTTTTCTGTTTCTCGTAATCTTTTAATGCGAGAATCGCAGGTTTCATAATAATTAAAATGGCAATAACGTTAATCCATACCATTAATCCTAAGCCAACGTCACCCATTGCCCATGCAAGGTCAGATGTACGAATCGTTCCAAAAAATGTTGCAATTAAAAAGGCGATTTTAGCTATCCAAATGAAAATCTTTTCGGTTTTCCCTGAGAATAAATAGGCCACATTCGTCTCTGCTATATAGTAGTACGCCATAATTGTCGTAAATGCGAAGAAGAATAAAGCGATTGCTACGAAGCTTGAACCAATGCCTGGCAATGAAGATTCCACTGCCCATTGTGTATACGCAGCACCTTCTTTAATACTTTTCGCAAAGGTAATTTGCTCCTCACCTGTAAGGCCATTTTCATTGAATTCACCAACGTAAATAAACGGATCTGTACCTTCCGCAGCTTTCTCATTCTGAACATTATACATACCTGTAAATAAGATCATAAATGCTGTAGCCGAACAAACTAATAATGTATCAATGTACACAGATGCCGCTTGCACAATACCTTGTTTAGCAGGGTGTGAAACTTCAGCTGCCGCCGCTGGATGCGGTCCAGTTCCTTGACCAGCTTCGTTAGAATAAATACCACGCTTAACCCCCCAAGCGATTGCTGAACCAATAATTCCCCCAAATACTTCTTGTGCACCAAAAGCACTCGAAAAAATTAGCGAAAATACAGCAGGTACTTCTGAAATATTCATAAAAATAATGACGATTGCCATTAGAATATAAGCTAAAGCCATAAATGGGACAACTACTTGTGCAACATTTGCAATGGATTTAACCCCACCGATAATAATCGCACCTAATAATACAACAATAATAATACCTGTAATCCAAGATTCCATTCCAAAAGCGTTTTCAACGGCACCTGCTATTGCATTTGATTGAACGCCAGGCATTAGTATCAACATCGCTATTAGCGCCGCAACCGCAAAAATGATTGCAAACCACTTCTGCCCCATCCCTTTTTCAATATAAAAGGCTGGACCACCACGATATTCTGTTTCTTTCTCTTCTTTATATATTTGCGCTAATGTTGACTCCACATAAGCTGTCGCTGCACCGATGAAGGCAATTGCCCACATCCAAAAAATAGCACCAGGTCCCCCCATTGCAATGGCAGTAGCTGTACCAGCAATATTACCTGTACCAACGCGACCAGATAATGCAATCGACATTGCTTGGAAAGAAGAAATTCCTTTTTCTGATTTTTCCCCTTTAAACATTAAGATAAACATGTCCTTAATATGTCTTATTTGTAGGAAACGTGTAATAATTGAAAAGAATAAACCGATCAATAAAATACCATAAATAAACCACGGTCCCCATAAAATACTGTTCAGAAAACTAACAATATTTTCCATCTTACCCCTCCCATAATATGAATATTCGTTCTTTAAGATATTATAGTATTACATTTTTCTGAAAATTACAACATTATTTTTAAGTTACTATACATCTTATTCAACAATATTTTTCGGAGGGGAAACCTTCTATCGAATTATATAGCCAATTCTACGCAAAGCATTATTAATAAAATCACGGATATAGAAAAAAATCTCATCTCTCTCTATTTCATGGTACAGATTATGGTAGCATTTTGCCCATTCTTTAAATTGGAATTCAGCAAACTCCTGCTGATGCAACCAATTACGTGTTTGTCTAGTTTCTGTAATGCTATCTCTTTCTCCAGTCATAATAAGCATAGGGGTATTTGGAAACTCCGCTTTCGGCATAATCACTAAATTGCGCATCATCTGTTGTAACTCACGATACCATTTTACTGAGATGACAGACATAAAAGGAAACTCGTCCTTCATTTCATCGCGACCTTCGACACTACGTGATAACTTGTCGAAAGTAATATCATGTGTCATCTTAACACTGGCCGTCAAAGCACTTAAGCTCGTTAATGCATTCGATAATTTTCCAGGCTGTAAGTTCAATTGCAACCAGGGTGAGGTCAAGACAATTCCTGCACATTCATATTTTCTCTTATGCATGGTATGCAGTATTAACGTTGCTCCTAGTCCATGCCCTATTAAAAATACTGGCAAATTATATGAAAAGGCATTTTCAATTAAATGCCTAGTATACTTGTTGTATTCTTTAAAGTCCTCATCATGGACACGTGATAGTTTCGCATTTGCCCCATGATTCGGTAAATCGCCCATGACTACGTGGAAGCCTTCCATTCTAAGTTTTTCAATCAGCCATGCGTACCAACGGTGGTTTTCATATGCACCGTGAACAATAGCAATCACAGCCTTCGCTTGTCCATCAGCTTCCCATTTCCACATTCACATAGTCCTCCTAAATAATTAGTTACACAATAATTATAACGAAATATTCGTACCATTATAAAATTATATTTGCATAAAATTGCGTATTTGATACGATAATACTACATCAAAGAAAGAAAAGAGGCGATTAGCATGATTTATCCTTTTAAAGACAAAACACCTACGATCGATCCATCGGTTTTTATTGCTGACTATGCAACCGTTACGGGAGACGTAACGATTGGAGCAGAGACAACAATATGGTTTAATACAGTGATTCGAGGCGATGTATCTCCTACAATTATTGGTAAACGAGTAAGCATCCAAGATCTTTGTTGTCTACATCAAAGTCCAAAATATCCATTAATAATCGAAGATGAAGTAACAGTTGGACACCAAGTAACCTTACATAGCTGTACAATTCGAAAAAATGCCTTAATTGGTATGGGATCAATTGTGTTAGATGGGGCAGAGATAGGAGAAGGTGCATTTATCGGTGCGGGTAGTCTTGTCCCTCCAGGTAAAGTCATACCTCCCAATTGTTTAGCATTAGGACGTCCAGCGAAAGTTGTACGGGAATTAAATGCTGAAGATAAGGAAGATATGGAACGTATCGTTAGAGAATACGCGGAAAAAGGACAATATTACAAATCTCTTCAAAAATAATGGATGCTTACAAAACAAAACGGGCGAATTGTCCCTATAGTTGTAGGTGTTTGCATACGTAACAACTCTTTATAAAAAAATTCGAAATTTCCTTCCACTAACCGCCTACAGTACATCTTGTATGCTAGACGTACGGGAAGAAAGCGAATTTTTTCAATCACTTACGTAAAGTCCGCTTAAGTCTTTCACTCGATTAAAGAGCCCTAGTGCCTTCACGATTTAAATAGAAGGTGCATTACTCTCAGAGTTAATAGCAGTAAGAAGAAATGCGAAAGGCAAGATAAAAAGGGGCCACTAGCTAGCCCCTTTCAAAAAAACATTTACGTTTGTTCATTACCAAATCGAATGTTCTTGACAAAACAGATTATAAACTCGCTTTTTCTCTTAGTGCATCTGCCTTGTCCGTATTTTCCCAAGGTACATTTAAATCTGTACGGCCAAAGTGACCATATGCAGCCGTTTGTTTATAAATTGGACGACGTAAATCAAGCATTTTAATGATGCCTGCTGGACGTAAATCGAATAGTTCGCGAACCCATTTTACAATTACACTTTCACTTACTCGTCCTGTACCAAACGTATCAACGGCAATCGATACCGGCTGAGCTACACCGATAGCATAAGCGAGCTGTACTTCCGCACGTTCTGCTAAACCAGCTGCAACAATATTTTTCGCTACATAACGTGCTGCATAGGCTGCTGAACGATCCACTTTCGTAGCATCCTTACCAGAGAATGCACCACCACCATGACGTGCATAACCACCGTATGTATCAACGATGATTTTACGACCAGTAAGTCCAGCATCTCCTTTTGGACCACCAATAACAAAACGACCAGTTGGGTTGATGAAGTATTTAGTCTGTGCATCTAATAACTCACTAGGAACTACTGGAGCAATTACTAATGCTTTTAAATCTGCTTGAATTTGTTCAAGTGTCGCTTCTTCATCATGCTGAGTTGAAATAACAATCGTATCAACACGAACAGGGACATTGTTTTCATCATACTCAATTGTTACTTGCGTTTTACCATCTGGACGTAAATAAGCTAATTCACCTGATTTACGTACTTCTGTTAAACGACGAGCCAATTTATGCGCTAAACTAATTGGTAGAGGCATTAATTCAGGTGTTTCATTACATGCATAACCGAACATTAATCCTTGGTCACCTGCACCAATCGCTTCAATATCAGCATCTGTCATTGAACCTTCACGCGCTTCTAATGCTTGGTCTACACCTTGGGCAATATCAGGTGATTGCTCTCCGATTGCGACTAGTACAGCTAAGTTTTCAGCATCAAAGCCATACTTGCCTCGTGTATAGCCGATTTCTGCTACTGTATCACGCACAATGCCTTTAATATCTACATAAGTAGAAGTAGTAATTTCTCCAGCTACTAATACTAAGCCTGTTGTGACCGTTGTTTCACATGCTACACGGGCATTAGGATCTTCTGTTAAAATGGCATCTAAAATAGCATCCGAGATTTGATCACAAATTTTATCGGGATGTCCTTCTGTTACACTCTCTGATGTAAACAATCGACGGTTTGTCATTTGGTTTTCCTCCTATTACTCTTACAAATAGTATTTGCGAAATTAATACGGTACTCATTACCCATGTCAAGTCCGCTCCTAAAGGATTGAACTCTCAAGCCGTTGTTGCTTTTAACATGAGGATTTCGAAAGATCCGTCATTATAATAAGGAAAGAATTGCACATACTTACCTTTACATTCATTTTAAAAATAAAAAAAATCCTTTTCTCACGTGTACTTAACATGAGGAAAGGAATAATGACTTCGTAACCTTTCACTCTTATCGTTCAAGGGGTATCCCCTTGCATCAGGTTGGCACCAACGCATGTCGTGAAATAGTTCATGCAGGTTGCCGGGTTTCACAGGGCCTGACCCTCCACCAGCTCGGGATAAGAGTATCCGTTCAATTCCTCATCTTACGTAAAAGGTAGAACAATGTCAATTATTTTATGTCGTTTTGTTGAAAAGTATTTAAAACTCGAAAATAATTTTTGAATTAGTATAGATTATTAAAGCAATTGTGTTATACTATTTTTGAAATTAAGAAAAACTCCCTCAAACTCAAGGGAATACTATAAAAAAGGATGGTATTTAATCGATGAATTCAGTAGAAATTGCAAACGAACTGAAGGAATTATTAAACGGCGGGAACATTAACGTTCAACTTTCAGTACCACAATTAGCTGAAAAAGCTACATCTCGTGGTGAGGCAATGTTAACAGTAGATGGCGCAGTTCGTGCAGAAACTGGCAAATACACTGGTCGTTCACCTAAAGATAAATATACGGTAGAAGAAGAAAGCACAAAAGATAAAATTGACTGGGGTAAAGTAAACCAACCAATTTCTTCTGAAGTGTTCGATAACTTATATGTAAAAGTAGTTAAATACTTAAAAGAACGTGACGAATTATTTGTATTTAAAGGTTTTGCTGGTGCTGACAAAGATTCACAATTAAGTATTCAAGTAATCAATGAATATGCTTGGCACAATCTTTTCGCCCATCAATTATTTATCCGTCCAACTGAAGAAGAATTAGCTTCTCACGTTGCTGATTTCACAATTATTTCAGCTCCTAACTTTAAAGCAGATCCAGCTGTTGATGGTACAGCTTCTGAAACATTCATCATTGTATCACTTGAAAAGAAAATCATCCTAATCGGTGGTACTGAATATGCTGGTGAAATTAAAAAATCAATTTTCGGTATTATGAACTACCTATTACCACAACAAGGCATCCTATCAATGCACTGTTCAGCAAACGTTGGGGAAGCTGGTGACGTAGCATTATTCTTCGGTTTATCTGGTACTGGTAAAACAACTTTATCTGCTGATCCTGACCGCAAATTAATCGGTGACGATGAGCATGGTTGGTCTGACAACGGCGTATTTAACATTGAAGGTGGTTGCTACGCAAAAACAATTAACCTTTCTGCTGAAAAAGAACCTGAAATCTACAACGCAATCCGCTTCGGTTCTGTACTAGAGAACGTAGCTGTAGACCCTGAAACTCGTGTTTGCGACTACGATGATGGTTCATTAACAGAAAATACACGTGTTGCTTATCCAATCCAATATATCGAAAATATCGTTGATCCATCTGTTGCAGGTCACCCAAAAACAATCATCTTCTTAACTGCTGATGCATTTGGTGTTTTACCTCCAATCAGTAAATTAACAAAAGAGCAAGCAATGTATCACTTCCTAAGTGGTTTCACATCTAAACTTGCAGGTACTGAACGTGGTGTAACAGAGCCAGAACCAGTATTCTCTACATGTTTCGGTTCTCCATTCCTTCCACTTCCAGCAACTGTTTATGCAGAAATGTTAGGTCAAAAAATCGATGAGCATGGCGCACAAGTATTCCTTGTAAACACTGGTTGGACTGGTGGCGAATACGGTACAGGTAGCCGTATGAAGCTTTCTTATACTCGTTCAATGGTACGTGCTGCAATCGACGGAAAACTAAACAATGTTGAAACAATTCAAGATGCTGTATTCGGTTTACACATCCCTACAGCAGTTGAAGGTGTACCATCAGAAGTGCTGAACCCACGTGATGCTTGGTCAGACAAAGCTGCTTACGATGTGAAAGCTGCTGAACTTGCTGGTCTATTCAACGACAACTTCAAGAAATTCTCAAATGTTTCTGAAGCAATCACTAATCTTGGTGGTCCATTAAAATAATGCATACAAAAAGGGAACGATGTATTCGTTCCCTTTTTTTAGTGTCTTTTTTTAGTGTCAGGCACTCAAACAATTTTCACTGCTTCTTCATCCATTCGCATAATGCACGAACCGTTTCACGATTTTGGGCAGGTGGATATTGGTGGGCAAAACGTTGATCGTACCAAGTTTCATACACTTTATTGGCATCTTCTAAGTAAAATGCTAACTGCCTTGCATGCTCAATATCTACATTTTCATCCCGATAGCCGTGGATTATTAGCACTGGGGCTGTAATCTGGTCGACTTGAAATAAAGGTGTGCGTGCATCATAGGCTTCTGGTACACGATTAGGTGTCCCGCCAATGACCCGTTTCATCATACGTCGCATATCGGTTCGCTCCCAGTATGTAGCTGTTGCATCAGAAACGCCTGCCCAAGTCACAACGGATGTAATATCCTTCCGTAAAATTGCTGTCCAGAGCGCCATAATACCACCACGTGAAAAACCAAACACATGAATATGATCATTGCAAAATTGTTTTAGCACATCTACCCCATGCACTGCATCAAAACGATCTTGACCTGCAAACTCATCACGACCTTCTCCCCCTCTATTCCCTCGATAATAAGGAGCAAAAACGATAAAACCTTGGGCTGCAAATTGTGCAACACGTGCTGGTCTTACCATGCCGATACTTTGCATACCTCCACGCAAATATAAAAAACCGTCATATGTACCTTCTGCTTTAGGCTCTGCTAGCAAGCCTTTGACACGCAAACCAAGGGATAGATACGTAATTTCTGTTAATCGGATAGCTGGATTCGGTGAAGGATATGGACGTTTTTCAACTATTTCACCATTGATTGTCAAAGCGCTTCAGCTCCTCTAGCATTTTTTGCATGCCTTCATCTTTCATATGGAAGCTTAAATTTGGATGGTTTGCAAACTCTTCATCGGTTAACCAGACCATACCCGAAGTTTCCAAATCAAAATCTATCTTTTCCTGACTGACAAATTCCGCAGTGAAGACTGTTTTACAAAACAATAGTTCGCCGTGGACAGCATATTCTGCAAACCATTGAAGATTTTTCACATGCACACCCGTCTCTTCAAATACTTCTCGAACGGCAGCTTGCTCTAATGTTTCGCCTGATTCTACCTTCCCTCCTGGAACTTCCACGCCACGACGCTTATGAATCGTACATAGCCATTTCTGTTCATGTTTTAAAAAGACAAGGACATGCTTTGGTTCAACTTGAAACTCACCTCTTGTAAAGCTTAAATCCACTTGAAATCCATTCAAATCTTGAAATGAAAACATGCCATTCAACTCCTCGTATTATATTGTCACGAATGTATTCATTATGTTATTCGTCTTATTATTTCATGTACTGTGAGGAATCAATCACAAGAAAATAGTGGCATTCGTCATTCGTTATATTGATAAATCTATGCGCTGTATCTGCTTCAAAAAAAAAGGAATCGCCAGCTTCTAACTCTTCAAAAAAAGTACCATGCCCCAATTCAACTCGTAACTTTCCGCTTTTAACAAAAATATACTCTTTTACGCCTGCTTTATGCGCGGGAAATATGCCTGATTCTTTGTTTGGTGGAATAATATTTAACACAAACTCAATACCTCGTGATGGAACGGAAGGTGATAATAAATGTCGTTGAAAACCAGATTTTTCATCAACATAAATAGGTCGTTCATCTTTTCTTATGACGACAACCTCCCTTTTTTCCTGCTGATCTAATAAAGCTGAAAGTGTTGTATTTAAAGCTTCTGCAATTTGACAAGCTACTTGTATCGTTGGATTTTTTTCCTCTCTTTCAATTTGAGATAGCATCGAGGCACTCACATTACTTGCGGCTGAAAGCTCCTGTAATGTCATTTTGTTTTTCTTCCTCATTACATTTACTTGCTTTCCAAATCCCATGAATAAAGCTCCTTTCACTACTTTGTTCGCCTACTATTATTTTTACTATAGTGAAATTAAATTAAATTAAAAACTTATCTTCGTTAGCCCTTCTACTATGATATTGTACATTATCAATCACAATCAACCTAGAAGATGTTTGAATCATTTCATGCAAGATAAGATATTTACACTTTAGTGAAAATAAAATATACTATAGTGAATTAAAGAAGTATAGGAGTGTTGTTTTATGTTAAAAGTCGTATTAGCACTATTCCCTCTCGTTAGTATTTTATTTATGATTTTTATTTTAAAGAAATCTTCTATTTTCACTGGCATTTTTGCTTGCCTACTTACAACATTGATTGCTACTTCTCCTGTTTTTCACCTAAACATCGCATTACTGCCTAAACCTTTTATTAACAGTTTTCTTATAACATTGCCAGTTACCTATGTTTTATTTTTTGGAATATTATTATATCATCTAATGGAAAAATCAGGGTCCATCCAAAAAATAGCTTCTTCTATTGCCAACTCTACTGATAATCGGATTGACCAAGTATTATTATTGGCCTTGGGGCTCTCTCCTTTAATTGAATCCGTTAGCGGCTTTGGTCTAGCGGTCATTGTTATTGCACCTATTTTAATGGCTCTAGGTTTTAATTCCTTACAATCTTCCTTCATAGCATTAATTAGTTTATGTATCATACCTTGGGGCACGTTAGCAATGGGGACAATTATTGGTGCATCATTAGGAAACATTCCTTTAGAGGATTTAGGTGTTGGAAGCGCTCTAATGTGCATTCCTATTTATATCTACTTTGCCTTCTTAGTTACATACATAGGCGTCGGAAAAGAAGCAATGCAAAAGAAAAAATGGCGGATACTATCGATGGGATTAGTTTTAGGTTTAAGCGTGTGGTTTTGTAATCGTTTCATCAGTGTAGAACTTGCCGGAGTAGTGGGCTCTTTAACGGTGATGGCGGCTATTTTTATTATGATTTCTTTGCAAAATAGAAACAAACAATGTTATTCTAATAACTTTTTAAAAAATATTTCTCCTTATTTGTTGTTAATCGCTCTATTAATCGCATCAAGAACTATTAATCCGATTAAAGATTTTTTAACGAGCCTGCTTACCGTAACGATTGAGTCCTATCAATTCCAATTATCGTTTCTTTATTCGCCTGGATTTTTTCTCTTTATTGTTTGCCTCTTTACTTGTACGCTCTTCCGTTTAAATAAGGCGTCAATTTTCGATAGTATCAAATTAACAATCAATAAATGTTATCCTGTATTGCTAACAACTTTTTTATATATTGTGGTTTCCGACATGATGGCAGAGGCCAAGATGATTCAGCTACTATCCGTAACTGCTGCAAACACATTTGGTTCATACTTTGTATTCATAACACCTTTAATTGGCGCAACAGGTGGTTTTTTAACTGGCAGTAATACTGCGTCCAATACTATGTTTATTCGACTACAAACAGAAACTGCTACGCACATAGGTCTGTCACCTACTATACTTGCTTGCATTCAAAACGTTAGTTCTTCGTTCATGACAATGGTCAATCCATCTAGGGTGGCATTAAGTTGTTCAGTTTGTAAAATACATTCACTTGAAAATACTATTCAAAGAAAAATGGCGCTAGTTGGACTAAGTTCACTTGCTATTATTTTTCTAGAAATTATTTTTCTATCACGCTTCCACTAGCATAATGTTATACAGGTTGTGCAAATATAAAAAATGTCTAGCCAATAGCTAGACACGTTTATTGAAATAGGGAAGTTGTTCTACAAATTGCTTTGTATCATCATCCCCATACTCATGTATAAGTGCATATATTTTCTTCAAACGTAAATCTAACTCGTCATTTTCTCTATCCAAATGATATTGCAAATAAGGCAATTGCGCGCGCCAACCGTTCGCAATTTCTAATAGTTGCATTTGCTGAAATATTTTTTCAAAAACATCTAATGCTTGCCGGTCTACATTAAGTTCGAAATTCCATTGCCCTTCGTAAGGATTTGTATAATACGTTTTATGGGCAAGTGAAAAATAAACACGTTGACGATCCATAGATAACACTCCTTTTTCCATAGTATGGTGGTTAAATGCTTATTTTATTCGCTGGAATGTCAAACTTCCTTCACAACTAAGTTAGAGCTTCTAATTTATAATAGATATAACGAACAAGAACGGAGTGAATACAATGAGTTTAACCTCGCTAATCACGGTTGCAATCATTATCGTGATATTAGTAACAGTCGCAACCATTCTAAGTGTAAATCGCGCCTATGCTTTTAAACATACGGTCGATGAAAAACCGAAGCAAAATTTTCAGCAGCATGACGAGTAGTTCAAATTTAACCCTTTTATAGCAATATCACTTATAATAACAATATCAAATAGAATTTGGAGTGAAAACAATGGGTGTTCCATTACCAATCATCATTATGATTGCAATGATGATGCTAATGTTTGGTGTTTCCGTAATCGTTATTCTCAAGAAAAAAGGCGATTTTTTTACACAAACAATCGATGCTAAGCCAAAACAAAATAATTCACATCACAAGGATGGACAAGCATGAAATATCCCTTTATATGGCTCATTCAGTTATACAGAAAATTTATCTCACCAATGACGCCACCATCGTGTCGCTTCTATCCAACATGCTCTTCTTACGGTCTAGAAGCTTTTCAAAAGCATGGCGCTATTAAAGGTCTAATTTTGACCGTCACACGTATTTTAAAATGCCAACCACTTCATCCTGGTGGCTTTGATCCTGTGCCTGAAAAATGGCCTTCGAAAAAGAAATAATTTTCGAAGGTCATTTTTTCTTGTACTTTTATTCGATGTGCGTTATTATAGATACTGTTAAAAAACAAATCGTAATCATTACTATTTGAAAGAGGTATCCATGATATGAAAAAAATATTTCTATTTTTCTTAGTTGCTGTACTAGCCGTATTTACAGCTGCCTGTGGTGATCAATCATCATCGTCGAAACAGACGGAGAAAACAGATAAATTAACTGTGTACACAACCGTCTATCCTTTAAGCTACTTTACGGAGCGGATTGGTGGCGATTATGTAGAAGTATCTTCTATATATCCTCCTGGTGCTAACGAGCATACCTTTGAGCCAACGCAAAAGGATATGATGAAATTAGCTGACGCGCATCTATTTTTCTATATTGGCTTAGGACTTGAAGGTTTTGTAGAAAATACGAAAAAGACATTAGCCAACGAAGATGTCACTATGGTTGCTACGGCATCTCAAATACCTGATGAAAAATTAGCCGTTAGCACTGGTCATTCGCATGACGAAGAAGATGAAGCTGATCATGCGCATGAAGCTGCCGCTACGGAAGATGACCACGCACATGACGAGCACGAAGATGCGACTACGGAAGATAATCACGCGCATGAAGAGGAGGCTGATCATGGAGATCATCTTCACGGTAGTGTCGATCCCCATGTATGGCTGTCGCCTGTTATTAGTCAAGATTTAGCATTATCCATTAAAAATGCATTAGTTGAAAAAATGCCAGCTCAAGAAGCGACATTTACAGCAAATTATGAAGCGCTCGTAAAAGAGCTACAAGATTTAGACACTGCATATAAAGCGATGGCTGACACAACGCAAAACAAAACATTCTTTGTATCGCATGCTGCATTTGGCTACATCGCGGGTCAATATGGCTTAACACAAGTTCCAATTGCAGGGTTAAACTCACAAAATGAACCGTCTCAAAAGGAATTAACAGCGATTGTAGATAAAGCAAAAGACTTAAATATTCATTATATTTTATTCGAGCAAAATGTTTCATCTAAATTAGCCGAAGTCATTCAAAAAGAAGTTGGCGCTCAATCACTTGTCCTACATAATTTAAGCGTGTTAACAAGTGATGATGTAAAAAATAATGAAACGTATTTTACTCTCATGAAAAAAAATATGCAAACTTTAGAAACAGCTCTAAATGAACACAAGTAAAACAACGATACGAATTACCTGTTTAAGATGAAGAAGGAGGTGCCCCGTAATGCATAAGGGACACCTCCTTTATTATGACGTACTTTTCTTGCGGCATACGCTTTTCATTTTTGTCAAAGCGAATGAGCCTCTTTATCCTGACATCCCCGTTTATCTTTGTCTTGACAATAACGGGACGAACTGTAAGAGCGCTCTGTAGGACAACTTTATCCTGTTGTTCATATAAAACGATTTGATTAAGCTTGTCGCTAAGTTGAAAGTCATTTGGTAATTGAGCAGAGTGTTCTATTAATTGCTTCATTTGCAGCGCATTATTTTCTATATTGGCTAGCTCACGATTAGGGGTAAAAAGATTAGCTAATGGTTGCGTAAGAACTTCAATCCTACTTTTCCCTTGCCAATCTGCGTATTTTTCACTTGTTGCTGAAGGAAAACTTGCAAAATCCCATGTATGATCTTGCGCTAATTGCTTATCGGATACGAGGAAATAGTTATAACGTACCTCGCCCTTCCGATCTGGCAATGGATCATCCCATGTCACATCAATATGGTACCATTCATTATCTAATTTCACTAACACCCATGCATGCAATTGTTCGCCTACTTTCCCTGGCACATATTGCACCTCAAAACCTAGCATATCTAACATTCGATAAAGCACTAAAGCATAGGCCTGACAGACACCTTTGCCTTCGCTAAGCAATGTGTAAGGCGAATATTGGCTTCCTACACTATCTTTTGAATACTCTGTTGTTAAGACGATATAATCATGTGCAGCCTGTATTTTTTCTAATTCGCTTAATCCATGCATAGACGCAACAATAGTTGTCAATGTTTGCTCTGTAAATGCCTCCTCTTCCTGTGAAATATGATAAGTAAATTGAAATTGGATGACAATATTATTGGCATAGCCATCATACTTCCATTGGAAGCTGGAAATATTGGCGAAAATATATGGATCTAAAATGGCATGTTTAATAAGCTCTGTAAGTTCGTTTTTTATTTCAGAAGTTTTACCAGTGTAACGAATATCAAATTCAGTAGACAATTGCATCACTTCTTTCTGAATTTGCCGTTGTAATGTTTCGATTGAATTAGCTGTTGCTATATCCTGTGATTCGTAATTTGCGAATACTTGCACATGACTCATTTGTAAAACAAATAATATAATGACAACATTATATATAGTTTTTCTCATATGAGTCATACTCCTTTACTAAATAGTTTATGCCCCCCATTATTTATTATGTTAAAGAATAATTAATTTAATCAAAAAAATATAATTTCAATAACAGAAGCCTAAAAATTGTTTGAGTGACTGGCACATATACTTTATACAATTGTTTGAGAATTGTTTGAGTGACTGGCACTTAAAGTCAAAAAAATAGCATGCTAGAAGTGACTTCTAGCATGCTATTTGTAAAGGCTAAAATCCATTATTGAAAGTTATTCACTGGCAAGTAAAGCTGCTAATTTTCTTCTTAGTAGCTTATTTGCTCCATTACGTGGAAGTGTATCGATTATCTTAATTTGTTTGGGAACTTTATATTTAGCCAGTTTCTTTTCACAGTATTGCTTTAAGTTTTCCATCGTGACCGCTTCCTTTAAAACAACAAATGCTATAGGAACTTGTCCCCATGTTTCATCTTCAATGCCACATACACCCGCTTCTTGAATAGCTGGATGTGCCAATAGCACATTTTCAATCTCTGCTGGATAAATATTTTCACCACCAGAAATAATTAAATCTGCCCGACGATCCACTACAAACAAGTAACCTTCCTCATCCATATAGCCAATGTCTCCCGTGTGAAGCCAGCCCTCCTCAGTTGCGCTTTTCTCGGCAAAACGACCTATGTAACCAGGCGTTACGTGGGGACCTCGAATACATATTTCCCCTTCACCTTGTGCATTGGGTGCTGAAATTTTTATTTGGTTAAAAAACAATGGCTTACCTGCTGAGCCAATCTTTTTCATGGCATCTTCACTTGCCAATGTAGCCGTTTGTGACGAGGTTTCTGTCATACCATATGTTTGAGCTACTGCTAAATGCAATGCACTTGCTCGCTCTAGATAATCCACTGGTACAGGACCACCACCGGCTAGCATCAATTTAAAACGTGGTGACGCCTGCGCCTTATTTAACTCAAGTGTATTTAAAATGCGTTCTAATGTTACAGCGACCACTGACATATGGGTGACATCACCATCCATAATATTTTGCGTGATCGCCTCTACGTTAAAATGCTCATATAGTTGTACTTTATTGCCGTATAACAATGAACGAACTAAAATGGAAAAACCACTTATATGGAATAATGGCACTGCACACAACCAAACATCATCGGCTTGTAAACCTATGTTCAGAACAGAGGCTGTAGCACTTGCCTGATGATTGCCAACTGTTTGACGAACCCCCTTTGGGAAGCCTGTCGTACCAGACGTATACATAATGGATGTTGTTTGATTGAGTGACCATTCTTTTGCAATATCAACATACTGCTCTTTACCATTTTCTATTGCCGTAAATTCATGATAGGGTACGGATGACGGTAATTTTTCTACATCCTCATCTGCAACTAGCACAATCGTTGCTTGTGAATCTTCTAATTGATATGCGATTTCAGCTTGAGTCAGCCTGCGATTAAGCATCACCATTTCACATTGCAAATGCATACAAGCATACATCATAACGACCAGTGCAGGCGTACTCGGACCCATAATAGCGATACGATGCCCTCGCTGCACCCCAAGTGCTGTTAATTGTCGAGCTCGTTTTAAGGATAGCTCATTTACTTGTTGAAAGGTCCAAGTTTGTCCTTCATATGTGAGAGCGCTACGTAATGGTGTGATAGACGCACGCTGCAAAATCCAGTTTGGATACATTGTTTGCTTCCTCCAATCATTACACTGATATGGTACTGCTTTTAGCCTGTTATAGACAGAAAAAGCTCGTATCTACTAAGAGATACGAGCCTTCCACCATTCCGAATCAAGGGAATCTTGGGAATTGACCAAAGTCTGGTTGACGTTTTTCTTTAAATGCGTCACGACCTTCTTTTGCTTCATCAGTAGTGTAGTAAAGAAGTGTAGCATCGCCTGCCATTTGTTGAAGACCAGCTAAGCCGTCTGTATCAGCATTCATAGCTGCTTTTAAGAAGCGTAGAGCTGTTGGAGACATTTGTAGCATTTCTTCACACCATTGCACTGTTTCGTCTTCTAATTGTTCATAAGGAACAACTGTATTGACTAAGCCCATATCAAGCGCTTGCTGAGCATCGTATTGACGGCAAAGGTACCAAATTTCACGCGCCTTTTTATGACCGATAATACGTGCAAGATAGCCTGAACCATAACCAGCATCAAATGAACCAACTTTAGGACCAGTTTGTCCGAAACGAGCATTGTCTGCTGCAATTGTAAGGTCACATACAACATGTAATACGTGTCCTCCACCGATAGCATAACCAGCAACCATCGCTACAACTGGTTTTGGAATAACACGGATTAAACGTTGTAAATCAAGAACGTTTAGACGTGGGATTTCATCTTCCCCTACATAGCCACCATGGCCGCGTACCTTTTGGTCTCCACCTGAGCAAAAGGCTTTTTCGCCTTCACCTGTTAAAATAATAACACCGACATTTTTGTCATCGCGGGCACGAGAAAATGCATCAATCATTTCCATAACTGTTTTTGGTCGAAATGCATTGCGCACTTCTGGACGGTTAATCGTCACTTTAGCGATACCGTTATAAAACTCATACTTAATATCTTCGTAAGTATGTAATGTAGTCCATTGACGTGACATTGAAATACCTCCTAATTATAAAATTCGCCTCATTACTACTAAGAGGCGCTAACGTAAAAAACATTACGTTAAATACTCCTTTACTATTGTAGCAAATTCAGCTGGATTTTCCACATGAATTGCATGTCCAGCGTCATTTACTGACATATGCTTTCCATTTTTTAATAACGCTTTCATTTCCAATGCAATATTACAAAATTTAACATCTAATGAACCCGTTATTAATAGTACAGGTAATTCTAATTGAGTTAAATTATCCCAGTTTGATAGTTGCATGCCTGTTCCAATTCCTCGTAAACTGCCTGCCAAGCCCTTTTCACTTTGGGCCAATCGTTCTGCTCGAACTGCTTGTTTTACATTTTTAGCTAAACGCTTCTGCGATTCAAATAGCGCAATATTTTCCCACGAATTAACAAAGGACTGTAAACCATTCGTTGTTATTTTCTCCGCTAACGCATTATCACGCTCGCATCGCTCCATACGCTCTTTTGCAGTTCGCAAACCAGGAGAAGCACTTTCTAACAGCAACTTGCTGACACGTTGAGGGTAAGCAATCGTATAAGATAGTGCAATACGTCCACCCATTGAATAACCGAGCAATGCAAAAGTTTCTAATTGTAACTGACAAAATATTTCCTCTAAATCACGCAATTGTTCAGCCATCGTGAAGCGACTTACTTGCTCCGGTACGGCTGTTTGACCATGACCAATTAAATCAATCGCCACAACTCGCACATGAGGAAGATCCTTTGCTAAATTTCGCCATGTAGCAGTACTACCTGTAAAGCCATGCAGGGCAACTAGTGTTTGCCCCGCTTCTTCATTCCATATATCCACATGTGTCTCAAGCCCACGAATCATTAGCTTTGCCATGCTTTTAACCCTGCATTAATACGATTCCAAAGCGCGCGGTGTGCATAGACATTTTCTTCACGGTTTGTAAAAATCTCAATTAATCGTAACGGATTTTTTCTCAACGTGTTAAATTTCGGCACTAACTGTGCAATATCCTCAACACAAATGTAGTCCATATTGTACATATGAGCAATGTCTTGGAATTCAAGTGCAGTTGGTGTACCAAATAAATCTTCATAATGAGCCTCTACCGTAGATTGCGGTAAATAAGAGAAAATACCACCACCATCGTTATTCATGACAATAATGGTCATATTACATGCTTGATAGCGTGACGCAATTAGGCCATTGACATCATGTAAAAAAGCTAGGTCTCCGATAAGCAAATAGGTTTCACGGTTATTTCCTTGGCTTAAGCCCATTGCCGTTGATACGACACCATCAATGCCATTCGCTCCACGATTCGCAAAAATTCGAATATCTTTTGACGTTGCCATTAAAAACGTATCGATATCACGAATCGGCATGCTACTGCTAACAAAAATATCACTGCCATTTGGAATGATTTCAAGTAAACGGCTTACCATAGCACCTTCGTCAATTGCGCCTTCTGTATAATGCTCAATATACTCAAGTGCAATATCATTCGCATCTTGCCATTCCGCTAAATATGCCGCCTCAAGCGCAGTTTCAGCAAGGTCTAATTGTACGAGCCATTCGCCAATGCTTGCATGCAGAAAATGAGTGGACACCCCTGTTGAATCACGGAACATCGGATCTTCATCGACAACAATATAAGCTTGAGGCTGTGACTTTGTAATAAATTGCATAATAAATTTCGATATAGGCTGTGCTCCTAAGCGCAGAACTGTTTCAGGTTCTACTAGGGCTTTAAAATCATCGTTTTTCATAATGGCATCATAGGTTGTCATAACATATGGCAAACAATCCTTTGGCACAGAAGTTCGCATATTTGATAGACTCTCCACAATGATTGGCCATTTTAATTGGCGCACAAACTCCCACATAATAGTTAAATCTGTCCCGAGCGGAAGCTCCCCAACAACAACAAATCCTTTTTTAGTGTCTCGTAAAATAGAAGCCAGTTCTACTTGTGCATCTTTCGGTGGCGTTAACTGTCCAATATGGCTTTGCTTAAACGTAACAGTTGGAAGCTCCTCTCGAAAATCAATGAGTAACGGTTCACGGAACGGTACGTTAAGATGTACTGGTCCAAATGGTGCACTTGTTGCAATAGCTACTGCACGTGCAATATGACGTTCAATAAATGGCAATGTCGGTGCAGCACCATCCGCTAGCGGAAAATCCACACTCCACTTTACATGTGCTCCGTATAAATTCATCTGATTAATTGCTTGTGGTGCACCTACTTCACGTAATTCATGTGGACGATCGGCTGTGATAACAATTAGTGGTACTCTTGCATAGCTTGCCTCCACAATCGCAGGATAATAGTTTGCCGCCGCAGTACCAGATGTACATAACAAAACGACAGGCTTAGTAGTCGCCTTAGCAATGCCTAGCGCAAAAAATGCAGCAGCTCGCTCATCTACTTGACGGTACATCGTCAATTGCTTTGTTGAGGCAAAAGCATAAGCTAATGGCGTCGACCGTGACCCTGGGCTTACAACAACATGTTGGACACCTGCCTGTACTAATGATGCAACCATTTTATAAACATAATCAGTCAATATTTTCCGTTCACTCATGTACTTGTCCTCCTAACGCTCGAAGCATTGGACGGAATTTCACTAATGTTTCCTCATATTCAGATTGTGGCTCTGAATCAGCTACAATACCGCCACCTGCATATAAATAAGCTTTATCTTTTAGTAGAGCTGCTGAACGAATTGCAACTGCGAATTCTCCGTTACCCTCCGCATCTAACCAGCCAATAGGTGCAGCGTAAAGACCACGGTTCATTGGCTCGTATTTACGTATAGCGATCATTGCCTCTTTTCTTGGCACACCGCCCAAAGCGGGTGTTGGATGCAAATGCTTCGTCAATTGCAAAATGGTTGCTTCATTATTTAGCTGACCTTCAACAGGTGTAAATAAATGTTGGATGTCTCTAATTTTTAGTAAGCGTGGTCCATCAGGTATTTTCATTTCAACACAATTTTTTCGGAACGTTTCCGCAATCATATCGACTACATATTGATGTTCACCACCATTTTTCGGATCATTTAATAAGCTTTGTCCATAAGCTTCATCTTCCTCCGCCGTTTTACCTCGTTGAATAGATCCTGCAACACATGATGAGTAGGCACGACCATTTTCAACCTTTACAAGACGCTCAGGAGATGCGCCGAAAAATAATAAATCTTGCCACTCCAACCCAAACAAATAACTTTCAGGCTGTTCGTGAATAATTTGAGCTAATACTTGAGGTGAAGTTACTTGCTCCTTAAATTGCAGCGCAAGGGAACGTGCAATGACAACCTTATCCGCTTTTTTTGCTTTAATTAATGCTGTGACCTGATCAATTGATGCTAAATAAGGATCCTTATAAGGCTCGAAATAATTTGTGATTTCAGGCTTCGCATACATTTTCACTTCTTTTACTTGAGCAGCATGGATTAAATGATTTCGCTCTTTACGCAACGCCTCTAATTGTCCATCTGCCTCAGCAGCACTTGCGATAAGGTGAATGCTTACATAGGCTTTATCATCACGTAAAACAAGCTGATACGTTGCTAAGGCAAAATAAGCCTCTGGAAAGTCAGTCCACTCCCCATCTACATTATTTTGTGGATCGAATGTAAAACCACCAAACAAAATTGGTTGTAGTTCAGCCTGACCTTTTACGCAATTTTTCGTTAAGCGCTTCCACTCTGCTTCTACAGCATCAAAGCGGTTATTTTTTTCGTTATTTTGAATTGTGTGAGCGTGTCCTAGCCCAACCAATGTCATTGTTTTTTCTCTATTTTGCCAATAAAATCGTTCACCTTTATAACGCTCCTCGCCCGCTGCAAAAAATGCAAGAGCCGATAAGCGACTTACTTCGATTGTTTCCATATAAAAATGAAGGTTTTGGCCCAAAGAGTCCACTTCTAGTTCTGTGGCTTGGTACCACTTCTGTTGCATGAAAATTACCTCCGTTATTGCAATGTACATATCAATGATGTTTTCGCGTTATGGTACGTGTTACGTTGTCCTGCACATACATAACATCCTACGTCTGTCGCTTTGATGTCACACACAAATCCCTCTGTGACATCCGTCTTTAGCATTACTTGTTCCGCTAAAATAGCCGTCCTATACGTTTGACGGCTCTGTTCTTTCTACTGCTTAATTTATATTCCCATCTCTCAAATGCATGTACTATTGTATCATTTTTTTAAACATAACAGTATGTAATAAGCTGTGAACCTATCCAATTTCTCTTTCTTCGTATAAAATAAGAAGAGTCTACAATAGTTGAAGGAGAGAAAGACCTTATGACCAAAGTCATTGAAGCTGATAGGGGTTTTAAAGTTTGGTGGCATTTAACACGTCCACATACTTTAACCGCTTCATTTGTTCCAGTATTTTTAGGAACAGCGATTGCGCTAGCAATTGAAAAAGAAACCATTCATTTTGGACTATTTTTTGCAATGTTAATTGCAAGTATGCTGATTCAAGCAGCAACAAATATGTTCAACGAATATTATGATTACAAGTTAGGATTAGATAATGAACATTCTGTCGGCATTGGTGGCACGATTGTGCGCCACGGTGTTCAACCGAAAACGATTATGCTGATTGCCCTAAGCTTTTATGCACTAGCCATGCTACTTGGCATTTATATTTGTGCCTCCACTTCTTGGTGGCTTGCTGTAGTTGGACTAGTATGTATGCTTATAGGTTTTCTATATACAGGAGGGCCGTACCCTATCGCATATTCACCTTTTGGAGAGCTTGTTTCAGGCGCAGTCATGGGTATGGGTATTGTCTTAATTGCCTTTTACATTCAAACACTTACAGTTACATTAGATGCGGTATTACTTTCTGTTCCGAGTATGATTTTAGTTGGCGCCATTATGCTTTCTAATAATATTCGTGACATCGTTGGCGATACAGAAGGTGGACGTAAAACACTGGCCATTTTAGTAGGCCGCGACCGTGCTATTTCTGTGTTATCTGGCTTTTTCATCGTTTCGTACCTTTGGGTTATCGCATTAGTAGCCATTGATGGGATTACTTTTTGGGCGCTTATCATTTTCCTAAGTGTACCGAAGCCACTCCGAGCAATCCAAATTTTCCGCGATAAAAAAGAAGCCAAAGAAGTAATGCCCGCGATGAAATTTACAGCGCAAACAAATACATTCTTCGGTTTCCTATTAGCAATTGGTTTATTAGTAAATCATTTCTTTTATTAATAGGGTTAGTTAATTGCAACGAAGGCAGCGACTTCAACGAGAACAACATAAAACGTTAAACGTGGCGCCTCACATGCAAGTAGAAAAATTGCGACTATCGGTGTGCGTTTGCCAATAGCAGAAATAACTTCGTAGCGATTTTTACTCTGTTGACACGCTAAAGCAGCAACTTTATTTAGTTGCTGCTTGTTTTAAATATTGTTTGAAATTATTATGCGCAATTCCGCGAACTTCTTCATCTGAAAAATGCTCACGTAACATCTCTAATAAATTTTGCGCCTCACCTGCATGTGCAAGACCTTTGATTGTCACATCTATTCCGTCAAAATCAGAACCTACCCCAAGATGCTCCATGCCAACGACACTTGCCAGATGCTTTATATGCTCAATTAAATCATCCATTGTGGCATTGTCGCCAATAAAATGCGGGTAGTAAACTAGATGAATATGCCCCCCATGCTCAACAAGTGCCTTAGCCTGTTGATCTGTTAAATTACGCGGGTGGTCACAAATAGCACGTGCATTGCTATGGCTAGCAATAATATGCTTTGCTAGCGGCAGTACATCCCAAAATCCTTGCTCATTTAAATGGGCAACATCAATGATAATATCCCGCTCATTTAGCATATTAACAACTTCCTTACCAAATGGCTTTAAACCGAGGCTAGCATCTTGCTCAGCACCATAGGCTACAGCATTCTCATCATTCCATGTAAGACCTACTAACATAACACCTGCATCCAAAATGGCGGAAAGTTTTGTCAAATCCTCGCCAATTGCACTACAGCCTTCTAAACTTAAAATAGCACCAATTTCATGAGGTGCTAACGTATCGAGTTGTGACCATTCCGTAATATGCACCATGCCCTCTGTTTGTAATACTTGTGTATGAAAGGCTTCAATTTGGCGCATAACCTCTAAAAATTGCATACTTTGGGGTATTTCAGGGTCGATAAAAATGGCAAATACTTGTGCTTTGACTTGCCCTAATTGCAGTCTTTCTTTATTAGCATGTAATCGGCTATCATTACTAAATTTTGGTTCTTCCAATGTCGTTAACTTTAATAAAACATCACAATGTAAATCAATTATTTCCATGTCAATCACCTCATACAGTTATTATACTGTTTAAGGGAAGAAATGCTCTTATTTTTTACATTTTATCTGATGGTGTATCAGACGAACCAAATTCCTCAAGCTCTTCGAAATCATCAGATTTTGGTAAAGAGGATAACACATCTTCTTCTACTGGTCGCAGTAAATCGTCTCTTTGTTCAGCATGCTCTACACATGTCAATGCATGTGGCATAGCCTCTAAACGGCCTAACGGAATTTCTTCGCCACATATAGCGCACTTACCATATGTGCCATCTTCTATTGCTTGAAGCGCATGCTCGATTTCTTCAGCATGGTCACTGCGATGTTCATCAATGGCCATCTCTGTAAGTTGGTCTGTTAAATCACTCGCATTATCGGCTGGATGGTTATCATAATTTGAGAGCTCTGTTGCCTGCGGTCGCTCTGATTCTTCTAGCTGCTTCTCTAGTTCTTGTAATTCCTGCTGTAATTGGTTTTTAAACTTTTCGATCATTTGTTGTTTCAAAAAAATCTCCTCCTCATACTTTCATTTTTTCCTAAATATCTATTTCTAAAACATCTGTATGAGAAGGATTCCATTAGTTTTGTGTGTATTCTCTAATTACATCATGGAGAAATTGAGTAGCACCTTCTGACACATGTTGATCGTAATAAGCAGTAAAACGTTCATCTGCTATATACATTTGTGCTAAACCAGCATGTGCTTCCTTTGTATATTGTGGCCACGAAAAGCTCAGCCAACGCTTATGCAGTTCTGCCACTTCCATGGCGACATCATTTTTCACGTCGCCTATAGCCATTGCCTCTTTTAATCGTTCAAATAGTTGCTGTTCGAGTTGCTGCATTGCCTTATATTGTTCCTCTGTTAAATTCTTAAACTTCGCATTCGATGCATCGACCTTTTCATGGCCGTAGTTTGCACGAATTTCTTTACCGTATTGTTTTTCATTTTCCTCAATCAGCATTTCTTTAAAGCCTTCAAATTTCTCTTCGTTCGTCATTGGTTGTTCCTCCTCAATCGATTGAATGGTTTGTTCCACTGTTTTTAATAATTGATCTAGCTGTTTTTTTCGTTGTAATAAAGCATCACGATGTGTTTTTAATGCCGCTTTATGTTGAAAATCAGGTGCATGAATAATGTTGTGAATGGTTTCAAGCTTCATATCTATCGCTTTATAAAACAAAATTTGCTGAAGAATATCGACTTCTTGTTGCCCATAAAAGCGATACCCTGCTTCATTTGTTCTTGCCGGCTTTAGTAAATCAATTTCATCATAATAACGCAACGTTCTCGTACTTACTCCTGACAATTTAGCAAGCTGTAAAATGGTATACTCCATTGCTTTCACCTCCATATTTATACTGTAAACCTTTCCGCAGCGTTAAGGTCAAGGGTTAAAAACAATATAAAATAAACAATCGCTGAATTATCAGCACCATAATCAAAACTCTAAAACATAAAAAAGAACATCTCAGAAAATTCCAAGATGCTCACCTTTCCTATTTAGCATACTTCCCATGCCACACTATATTTCTGTAGTTTTCTACGTCTGTGTCTCCCTCTGTACTAACAAATACTATCTTTGACTTTGGATTGAGCTGTAAAGCTACCTTTAAATCATAGTAATCCTCATTTGTCATTAATTCATAAAAACATCCAAATGGCGCTGCTCCTGATTCTCCTGCAACAATACGATTATCCGCTCCAAGTGGATTTCCCAAGACGCGCATACCTGTTGCAGCTGCTCTCTCACTACAACTAATACTTACCTTTGTATATGTTTTTAAAATATCCCAAGCGATAGGGTTAGGCTCCCCACATGCTAAGCCAGCCATAATGGTTTGCATTTCTCCACCGACAGTAACAAACTGTCCAGTACCTCGGTTAAAACTCTCATAAAAGCAATTAGCTGCATCTGGTTCAATTAAAACAAATGTTAGTTGTTGTCCATAATATTGTTGTAAAAAGGCGACTATAGCTCCTGCAAATGAACCTACACCTGCCTGTAAAAATACATGGGTCGGTGCTTCTTGCAGATGGTCAACAATCTCTTTTGCCAATGTTGTATAGCCTTGCATAATCCATAATGGAATCTCTTCGTACCCTTCCCACATTGTATCCTGTATCACTATCCAGCCATTATCCTCTGCAAGCTGTGAGGTATACCTTACCGTTTCATCATAATTCATTGAAGTGATTTCTGCATATGCGCCCTCATTTTTAATATTTTGCAAGCGCACTTCCGCACTACCAGCAGGCATATAAATTCGCGCCTTACAGCCAAGTTCCCTTGCTGCCCAAGCAACCCCGCGCCCATGATTGCCATCTGTCGTTGAAATAAAAGTACAGTCGCCTAATTTTTCTTTCACTTCAGGTAGTTTTAATTGTTCAAAAGACAATTCATCAATATTTTGATCTAGCAATTTCGCAACATATTTGCCAATCGCATAAATACCACCTAACACCTTAAACGCATTTAAGCCAAAGCGATAGGATTCATCTTTAACAAAAATCTTACTGACCCCAAGATGCATTGCTAAAGCATCTAAATCATGTATAGGTGTTTTTTCAAAATTTTCATATGTATGATGGAATCTTTCCACACAATTAACCTGTTCTACTGTAAATTTTTGTAGTAAATCTTTACATTGTTTTAAGTTCTCTTGCAAAAGATATTGCCGATTATACACCCATCTTAAGTTTTCGCTCATTCGTATGATCCCCCTTTATAATTGCTTATACCTATATTACCTAATATTGCTATTAGAGAGAATCATCATTGTATTCATAAATAGACAGTGGGAAAAGATGCACTCTCAAATTTTCAATCTAGCAAAAAAAACGCAGTAAATGTGAAATCACATTTACTGCGTTTTAGTATGACCCCTACGGGATTCGAACCCGTGTTACCGCCGTGAAAGGGCGGTGTCTTAACCACTTGACCAAGGGGCCAATGGCGGAGAAGGAGGGATTTGAACCCTCGCGCCGGTTACCCGACCTACACCCTTAGCAGGGGCGCCTCTTCAGCCTCTTGAGTACTTCCCCATAAAAAAATGGCTCCGAAGGCAGGACTCGAACCTGCGACAACCTGATTAACAGTCAGGTGCTACTACCAACTGAGCTACTTCGGAATAATGGTGGGCCTAAATGGACTCGAACCATCGACCTCACG
>NZ_PYWM01000078.1 GCF_003049665.1 Lysinibacillus mangiferihumi
GTCGCAATAACCTTAACAGAAATGGATTCTTTTTTCATCTTTTAAGTGAAAAAGAGAATCCCACAGAAAAGCTGACAAATAAGCTTTTCCGTGGGATTTTGTATATGTTGATGAATAATCTAGGTATTAGTATTTTTAGAACACATTGTTCGTATTTTTTAATCAAAAATGCATTTATGAAATTAACTCACTTACAAAAATTTATTACCGATCATATGAAGAAAAATATTGAGGAACATCTTCTAATTCTATAAATTGAATTCCTTTCATTTGTTTTTCTTCACAAAGTTGCTTAAACCTTTCTGAACAAAATAGATATCTTGCTAATTTTAAGTCATTCAAGCAAAACACGTCTCTATCATTTTCTTGTAGAACAATTTTTTGATATTTTTCAACCATATAATTTATGTCAAAAACCTTATTTTCTGGAACACTTCTTTTTGTAAACTCTGACTTCTCGTAATCAACGAAATCTTCTCTATTATAATACTTAATAAAATAATAGGGTTTCTTTACTTTAGATTTTCCCTTTGAACTAACAACTTGTAGATTTGATGTAACATACTTTTGTAAAGTATTTACTTGATTCATCAAAGTAAAAAAATCACTACTCATAATATGACCATTAAAACCCTCAAAATAGTCAAATTCAATTTTATTATTAGTAATTAACCATAAATCTTTTGGCATTTCTTGTTTTTGAAAAAAGATTTTATTCCATTCGTATCCCATTGCCTCACTATATTTTGTTTCATCAAATGATTCGTGAATAACGCCCTTCAAAAAAATAGGCGACTTTACAATATCCTTAACAATCATATAATAACTCATACTATCACCCTAATCTTTGAAACTTAAGATATTTCCTAGATTGCACAGTACCAAAGTGCCCCTTCTGTATTTTGTTTTTCAATTCTACTTGCAATTTTTGAATATCTGTCCTATCCTCTTTTTCATTTATTAATCCCAGAGAGTATTAATCGGCAATATCCGTCACCCTACTCAAGACATAATCACTATACATAGGGTGTTGAGTATTATGAATCATACTAAAAGAGCTTCCTTTTAATGTGTTGGGGTTGCCAGGCATCATAATACCAATAAATGCTTCATCTCTTAATCCCCCATACCAATAGAGTCAAAGAAGGATTGATGTGTTTCCCATGTATTAGTTGTACTAACACGGTGAGCTTGATATCCTGATATTTTATCTCCAGCTTTTTTCGGTTTCCAGCAAGAATTGGGCTAGGTGCTCTCGCTAAAATGTTAGGATCATTTACATACCATACAACGTAGGTTCCCACCAGCCAGCCCAATCGGGTCAACGTGCGTATACTTCCCTTGCTCTGGGTCGTAGTATTGGAATCGGTTATAATACAAGCCCATTTCTACATCTTCATATTGCCCTTGATACCTAAACGGAATGAAATCTTTGTCACCCGTAAACTCTTTTACTCGTCCATATACATCAAGCTCAGCAGACCAAACCTTATGACCTTGCTCATCATAAGCTTCGACAGGTGTTCTTAGATAATCACTAATAATGCTGAAGTTGCCTTCATTTGTAATTTTTGCTGAAGGGACAAAGCCATCATACAATACCCATGTCACTAAATTATCTGCGATATCGATATCTGTCTAGGAAGCATTCTCCACTGAATTTTTCAATGTATTAGAATTATCTTGTGACAAATTCTCATGCAGAATCGTATTGTCATCCCATACAAAATGAGTAGCTCTCCCTTCCGAACACTTCTCTATCCGCCTACCCTCACGCGTCATAATTGAAAGCTCTCATTATCTGTGAACGATTGATGCGTACTTTGCTCCCAAAGCATCTTTGATTCCGATGTGGTCGAAAGATTCCAAGGTTTATTATAATAATAAAAAGAACGAATTACCATATTACGGAATTCATTCTTTCATGCTTTTCAATGCTCTACTGAAATTTAAAAGGAGTTATTAGCTATACTTACTTCGAATTTGAACAGTATGGCCACAACTAATTAACCGGCCAACATGCCACTTAAGAAGAAATCTTTTCCCTTTATCATTATCTAACCACTTAAAAAACAATAAACGCATCATTTTCAAAATAATAAATAAACGCTTGCAGCAACTGATCTAGTGATGGATTTTCTAACTGATTATTTACATTGTCAATTACATCCTCAATACTTGCACCATCCAACGTTTCTATCCACCCATTTTGTTTCACTTGTTCCGGTAAAAAGTCATCTGAATCAGGTGGAAAATCAAAGCTATCTAATGAAAATATCCCCTCTGTATTTAAACTCCATTCTTTTAAATTTGGAGGAAGATAGAACCAAGTCTCTGGATTCTTTTCTGGATGCGATAACACATCCCTAACACTAATTAAATTCATTTTTTCTTTCATCATGTATTACACCCTCTTGTCAGTTTTTTAAATCCAACCTCTTGGTTTGGATGAAGCCTGCCTTATGGTGCCAAAAATGTTTTGAAGGACTTGTATCCTTGAAAGCACCTCTAAAAAAGAGTAGCTATATGCCCCGTCAGGATTTATGCCACTCTTTAGATATAAGTTTATTTTTTAACTATAGCCACCAAAGTTTTAATTTGTACAAACCATATTGTGGTGTTTAAATCATGTAACATTTTCTTGCTGATTTACACCACAGTGTAAAAATCGGCTGAGAATGAAATACTATTAGCATTAAAAATCAAATTAAGTTATGTTGCTTTTATACTTTTTCTCTATATAAGATAACAATTATTAATTGTCCCTTATCCCAAAAGTATTAAATTTACTGAGCGTTTC
>NZ_PYWM01000079.1 GCF_003049665.1 Lysinibacillus mangiferihumi
GGCTCAATTGATTTCTTACCACGTAATTCATGAACGATTAGCTTTAATTCAGCTACTTCGTTTTCTAAAACTTCTACACGTTGCTCGATAAACTTTGTCATTTCGCATCCTCCTGTGGTAAAATACCCGTGATTTGATTTTGATTTATTTTTTGTATCTGCTTGTCATTGGTTGCACCCTTTGACAAGTTTTTTTGTGCCTCTATTTGGGCATTCTCTGCATCCTCGATGTCTTGCCAGTAGTCTGATTCTCGGTCATATACATCAGCGTGTGTGTAGCCTATACGCATGGAATCACCTACTTGGATTGCTCGATTTCAGCAACTAACTTTTTAGCAACTTCTGGACTTAAAACTAACTTTCCACCTAGTAAACTGAAATTATTGTCTGATACTTCACCAGTCACGGCGCATGTCATATTAGCCATGTATTTTTTTAGAATGATTTGATCGCCATCCACAAAGATTTCTACAGCATCTTTTTCTTCAATATTTAACGTGCGACGTAGCTCCTTCGGAATTACTAAACGTCCTAACTCATCTACCTTGCGTACGATACCTGTTGATTTCATTTGATTTCTCCTCCTTCCAATGTTTTTCGTATTTCAGCACAAATTCCTGTAATTTCGCTATCGTGTACTTTATCTAATCCTCTGATTGAAATTAATTGGCTTTGTGCACTTTCAAGTGCTTCACGTAAACGTTTGTTTTCTTCGCGAAATTTTTCTAGTACTGTTGTTTTCGCCCGATTATCATTACCTAAACGATTGTTATGATGGTCGATTGTACGAATAACATGGTCTTTTTTCTTGATAGTAATTTTCATCCGACCGATTTTTGTACGTAGCTTATTCGCTTCTTTTTGACCATCTAAAGCCATCATGATTAGATATTTCATATCGTTGTACACAGCTTGAAAATTAACCATTGCATTAGGTGAATCACCTAGCGTTTGATGCATCTCATCGATTTTTCTATCGATTTGTTTAATTCGATTTATGTCCATTACTAATCACCTTCCTTCAATCCTGCGCTGCACGTTTCAGCGCCAATGTTTTAAGCAACGTTGTATACAACACTTCGCTTAACGGTTGTCCATCAATACTGTGGATGCCATTCTTCTTCAACTGTTCAATGACTGCATTACGCTGTAATTGCTTAAGCATAGTTGTCACGTTTGACAACCTCCAACGCTGATTCAACACCGTCAATGTAATCTCTATGTTCCTTGTATTCTTTTACTAGATTAGGAAGTGCACTGTCTCCGAAAGGTAATCCATCATGGACTAATACTTCTTGGATAATTTGTTCTCCTAAGTCCTTTAGATGATCTCGGGAATCTACAAGTAACTGATTTAATTCCTCCACAATCTCCTTATTAGCATCAGGAAATTCGAGTGCTTCTTTGAGATTAATTACACTCGCGCCTTCTGGAACATACGGTGCATGCTTGCTGTCGTAATGCGTTGTTACTTTACCTGCTGCATCTAAAACTTGTACGCTTGTGAATTTATCCTCATGGATATTTAGACCAACCACTGATAACTTCGTACCTTTAACATTTAATACTGCTTTCATTCTAGTAACCTCCAATAGATTGATAGTTTTATTTTTGACGTGCTGATATTGCTTTATTAATAGCTTGGCTGACTAATGCAACTGGTACTGGTTTAATTTGTCTCACTTAAACATCTCCTTTTGAACGTTTATTTAACGCTACTTGCTTTTCCTCATCCGACATCGCTAACCATTGTTTGTTGGTTGTGTTCATTCGGTTCACCTACCTCTAACCTTTTTTTCTCCATCTCTCTCGCAACTATACGAGGAGCAGATGTCTTTACAAAGAAAGCATGCATTTTACGTTGTACATCAATCGGAACTTTGGGTAGACTCATTGTTCATCACCCCATGCTATTTGACTATTACAACTGTCAATTTCCATCTGTAATGATGTGGAAGGACGCCATAAGCTAATAAATCTTAATGCTTCCTCATGTTTAACCTTTGGTATATCTCCATAACGTGGAATTTTGAAATATTGCTTAAACTCATTCCAAAATGCCGAAAATACCTTTTTACTAATCTCTTTATAGGCAACCGAATCTTTACCGCCTAAAGCTTGTACAATTGATTGTTTAGCTGCCTGTTGTATTTCTTGTTGTTGTAGTGAATCAATTCGCATACTGCCTTTAAGAAAATCTACATCTAACTTAATGACCTTTAGTTCTTGTTCATGTTTCAGTGCAGCTTGTAATGCTAGTTCTAAACTGTTAATAGGGTTTTGTATTTGTTGTTCCATTTCGTTGAATCGATCAATATAAGTCATTGCGAACAACGTACCTTTTTCACCTGTCATGCGGGTCGCGTATAGTTCACAACCTTTTTTAGTTAACAAGTAACAAAACTTCTCACGATTTAGGTTATCTTTATAGGTACTTTCGATAAAATAGTTGCCCACACTTTTGTGGTCATCTCCTAAGTGTTCGATAACCGTTTTAATATCGCGTAATACTTGGTCGTGTCTGCGTCCAACCATTTTTGCAATATCTCTACTATCAGTTACTAACTGACCGTTTAAATTAATAATTTCCAATATATTTCCTCCTTTCGCCTACCTTTTGTTACAATTTGGATAGAAAGGTAGGTGATACATATGGATATGGTTTTAAAAATTTGTATTTCAGATGGGTCTGAAATTATCGTCGATGGCTTTGATGACATTTCTTTTTACAATGAAATACCTAAT
>NZ_PYWM01000080.1 GCF_003049665.1 Lysinibacillus mangiferihumi
AATTGTAACTTGAATTCAGGGGTATAAGTTCGACGTTCTCTTCTCATAAGGTACACGCTCCTAAGGGTTCTAATATTTTTAGTATACCCCTTATGAAAGTTGTTTAGTTAAGTGTAGACCATCCAAATTTTCTAATATTTATTTTATTATCTATAATGCTTAAATAAACATCTACTTCAAAGATTTTCTTATTAGAATCACTTAGCATTAATATTATCCCAAAACCTGTTATTCCATTTGAAATACTTAAATCAGTAGAATTTTTCAACCAATTTATTATGTCTAAATCTAGTGTTTTCTTTAAAAAGAACTCTTTTTTTAAATGAGGATTTAATAAAAATCCTAGGTTACTATTATTTATTCCTCCTAAAGTTATATCTTTCGGTAATAATAAATCAGGTTTATTAATTCCAGCTATCAATGTTGGTAAGTAGAAACCAGATAAAATATTAAAAAAAGAGGTATTGGGTGGTGATAGGTAATATTCATTGAAATATTTATAATAAACAGATTCAATAGTGTTTAGATTCTTTAAGTATGATCTTTTTATTCTTTCTAGTAAAACTTTTCTTTTAGGAATAGGTTCTTTATTTAAACTTACCCTAGAATCAATATTTTTTAATATTGTAGACAGTTCTTCTTTCCAACCTTCATTTTGGTTAATTAAAAGATTTATTATTTTACAAACAGATATTGGAACTTCATTATCAATACAGTATAAATTAAATTGTTTTAATGAGGATGCTCCACTTGAATCAATATAGTTTAATCTATTAGAAGGAAATATAAAATTCATTAGTAAATAACCTAATTTATGATAATCAGATTCGAATGCAGTTAAATTAGCAAGAGTATTATCATAATAACCTTCTGTAGATCCCAATTTAAAATGGGATAGAGAATATTCATTATAAATATAAGAAGAACCAAAATCACAAACCCAAACATAAGGTTTGTTTTTTCTAGATAACATAAAATTATTTGGGCTTATATCGTTTAATATAATATTCTTTTGGTGTATTTTTTCTAATAATACGATAGATTCCTTAATAATTTTATGAAGGGTTATATCTTTATAAAGTGTCACATCTGCTCTTATTTCAGTGAAAGTAACCCCATCGATGTATTCTTGTATAACAAAAAAGTTTTCCCACTCAATAAATTCACTATATATTTTTGGAATACCTGGAATTCCTTTTAGTTTATTCAGTATTTTAATTTCATTTTTCAAGTCATCAATGGCTGTACCCCATATACCTGTAACATACGACCTAGCTTCTTTTAGAATTGCATTTTTTCCGTTATATATTGAAAAATATACATTCCCTGATGCCGATTGATGAATAATTCTTTTTGGAAAAATAATTTTATCAATGTAATTATTTACTAGTTCGAAAGAGTTTTCATTTGTAAACGGTTCTTCTTCAAAAGAAGGAACAGAATAAAAACGACGATTATCTAAAATTTTATCTCCATTAGGCGCAATTAAGTAATCACTATCCGATTCAATTACTCCATATCTATAATAAATGTTCGAATTTTTATAGCGCTTATCAGATAAGACATAGGGTCCTTTGAAGTTTTCTAATAGCTTGTATAATGAATGAATAATATATTTGAAATGACTTTTATCACTAGGATAGATTGTAATAAATTTACCTATCTGTAATGGGGAATTTTCACCAGATATACAGTAAGAGAATTCGGATTTATTATAAATAAATTTGAAGCTTATGTTATTTTCTATACAAAATTTGTAAACAATATCTAAAACTTTTTGATAATTAAATTTTGTACAAGAAATATGAATTTTCCAACCTTGTCTTGGTAAGATTGCTTTTTTGTAAATATATAAATGATATATAGAAAAGAAACTTTCTTCAAAATTTGCAACATTTTTAATGTTTAATGAAGGGATTATATTTTCTGTTAATTTTAGCTGGTGCTTCTTACTGCCGTATAGAAAATCTTTTACTTGTAATTTATCCATCGTCAAATACTCCTTCTGTCACTAAATTTATTTAAGATTCTGGAATAAATTAAAAAATATCAGTATGATTGTTTATACATTAATCATACTGATATTTTAGTTTGTAGAAAATTCAACTTTTTAGGATTTTCTGGTTTTACAGTAATTATAATGTTGTTTTAGTTGTTCTTTCTATGCATTTTGTAGATTTAGCCATTCGCACATTTTTTTCTGTCTTCTCAGCCGGTAAACGTAGTAGCTCTAATACTTTGTTCATAATAACACCTCCTATCTTTTTAATTATTATATTAATTAGCAAATCAAAAAACCATTTAACAATTAATAAAGTAGATGGGCATTAAAGAGTGTTTTTTAATAAAAATTACATAAAAAAGGGGAGAATTATATGAAAAAAAGGGATTATGATTTTGGTCCTTTAATTAAAATTACTAGACGGAGATTAGGATTTACACAAGAGGAAATAAGTGAGGGTATATGTACTCCATCCTATTTAAGTAGGATTGAAAATTGTCATGTAATTCCGAGTGCAGAAACGTATAAATTAATTTTAGATCGTTTAAATCTGGATTACGAAAATTTTATTGAGGATCTAAATAATTTGGATGAAATGATGTTAGTCTAAATTATGGACACAGTGAATTGGGAGTTTATAAAGTATAATAATCTTAACAATTTACTAGGAGTGTCTAAGATGACAAAACGAAAAAGTTATGACAAAGAATTTAAATTAGAGGC
>NZ_PYWM01000081.1 GCF_003049665.1 Lysinibacillus mangiferihumi
AATGATATTAAAGGGCTCCGTTTTATTGAAATTGGTGATATACCACAATACTTTTTGTCAATAGAGCGCTAGAGATGAAATTATGGATAGTAATGCAAATGAAATTCGTTGGAGGAGTTTTATAAAAGGGAAGTTTATTTTTTTTACCACGATGGCCAAAAGAATCAGATGAAATCAAATTGTAGGTCATTGGATGCTTATTAGCAACATAAGTAAAGAATATATCGTAATCTCTTCTTTTCATATAAATTAATTGTTCTTGAAAAATGCCGTTAAGGAGTAAAATAGATTTGCAAAGCAATCTTTATAAAAAAATTCAGAGTAAAGTGAAGAAATGGAGCAAAGGTTTTGCAGAAAAAGAGCGCTCTTATATGTATGAAGAAAGTTATAGGATTATAGAAATGTTTTTGGCAGGTTCTAAAGATAAAAAAGATTATATTACTTTAGGTACTACATGTAATGTCCTTTCCAGCTGGTACTGTGCTGATTTTCTAGAACGCTATTTGAACAATAAGAATGATTATTGTTATTCACTTAAACAATGCATGTTATGGGGAACAATAGATCCTCTATTATATGCAGCAGGAAAACAGGGGGATATTCAACCAATTTGGTTTGTTGATGTCTGTTTGTCTGCTTGTAATCTCTTGATTTTACAAGAAACGGAAAAAGCGCATAAATTGTTACAGTATAGTTCTCCTGAGAAAATAGATTTTAATGTAGAACCTCCCGAATCAGTTTGTCAATTTATAAACAAAATGTTTTCAACATTTTATAACGATAAAGAAATTCCTTATGAATACCCTACACCACTTAATGATATCTATTCTAATTTATTACATAATTTAACAGATGAAACAAAAAAAGATATAAATGCTTCTGTGAATCAAGCTTGTGAATTTCATTTGAGCAGAACAAAGATGTACCAAGAATTTGATCGAGAAGATAAAATGCTTTTACCCTCAGAGATACTTGCGCCCCTTGTGCTAAGAAAAAGAATGGGTGTAGATGTGAAGAATCTAGAACACCCACTTATTAAAGACTTGTTTCCTGTAATGGAGGAGTTAATAGAGCTCGATACAGACCCTGTATTTTTAGATGTAATCAAATATATATAATTTAATTTTTGAGCACTATTACATAGCTCTTAATGACATGGCCAATGCCTTACAAAGGACTGCTCTCGCTCCGAGCGTGCTTTTGAAGAAAACATAAAATCGATAAAAAATTGAAAGGGGAGAATTGTATGGATTGGTTTGACAAAATTGAAAGCGTTTCAAATAAGCAACAGTTCTTAGAATTTGTAAATTTATTATCAGCTGATTATAAAAAGAATAGAGATGAATGGGAGAATAAATCTATAGATTTATTCCTTCAAGCCATTGAGGGTTGGATGGAAGACATGGAAGGATTTTATGAAAATTCTGGTCTAGATACACCTAAAAATATTGATTGGAACTTTTTGGCGAATATGTTGTATGTGGGTAAGATCTATGAGTAAAAAATCTACTCTAAAAAATATTGCCAGATGGACAAAAGAAATGGAAAAGAGGTTGGATTTAAGGATTCAAGGAGCTGTAAGATAAATGAATTATGATGAACTTAGTAAAGAGGTGGCATATGCTCTACGCCATTCTCCTGGAAAGTATGAATTAGAGTTAGATGCTAATGGGTGGGTTTTAGTTGATCAATTGTTAAAGTCATTAAGAAAATCTGATAAATGGTCGCACATTGAGCTTGATGATTTGAAAAAAATGATTGAGAAGTCAGAAAAGAAGCGTTACGAAATTTTAGATGATAAAATAAGAGCGTTTTATGGACATTCGACTCCTATGAAAATCCAAAAAAAGGAAATGAAGCCACCTAGCACGCTTTATCATGGAACTAGTCGTCGTTTTCTTGAGTCAATAATAAAGAATGGCTTGGTTCCAAAAACAAGGCAATATGTTCATTTATCTGAAGACATTCATACTGCTATCTTAGTAGGTAAAAGGAGAGACACTGCCCCTATAGTTTTAAAAATCAATTCAGAAGATGCATATAAAAATGGTGTGAAATTTTATTTTGCGCATGAAACGATATGGTTAGCAGATGCTATATCGTATGATTTTATTAGCTACTAAAAATATTAACAGTACAGAAATCTACAATATGTAGCAGAGAAATAAAACACATGTATATGGTATTATCCCATGTGCATGTGTTTTTATTGTTAGTAGTAATACATTCCTTCTCTATTTCCTGATATTTCAAATATATTGCTTATTTTATCTCTCGAAATTAATCATCACTTGTCCCCAGCACTGGCACGTACATTCAGACTATTGATACTGATAAGTTAGACTCTAACAAAGTTTTTGATGTAACTAATGGAATTGGTTCTCCAAATATAAATTTGCAACGAGAGTTGGATGAGGTTCTATACAAGGTGAATGACCTAAACGGTTTTTCTACTCTTTTCTTGGTTTATAAATGGCAATGTTTACATATAAATGGTTATTTTGTTAATGTATAATAGAGGAGAAAACGTTAATAGGAGAAAAATAACAGGGAATCAGCGCAGTATACGTTAAAGGTATTTCATTAATTAAAAGAATAGCAGATACCTTAAGGAAT
>NZ_PYWM01000082.1 GCF_003049665.1 Lysinibacillus mangiferihumi
AAGGGCTACTTAAAAAAGGTGCTCATTTACTTATATATCTTCATATAACGGTGAAAATGGATAGGCTTTCGTACCAATGCGCACCAGTTGGTGAACGCTCGAACTAAGGTTGCCGGCATTTTCATTCCATTGAATAGGAGGATAAGTTAATGCACGAAAAACAGAAACACTTATATATTGGAGTCGATTTACATAAGCATCACCATGTAGCGGTGATTATTGATTGTTGGCATAAGAAGTTAGGCGAAATAAAGTTTGAAAATAAACCGTCTGCTTTTTCAACGTTTTTACTGGATATTTATAAACATATGGACGATGGTTTGACACCTATTTTTGGTTTAGAAGATGTTGGGGGCTACGGAAGAGCATTAGCGCAGTTTTTGGATGAGCACGGACAAGTTGTAAAAGAAGTTAATCCAGCTCTTTCATACGCTGAACGCAAAAGTCACATGACCACACAAAAAAGTGACAGCTGGGATGCAGAATGTGTAGCCAGAATTTTGGTGAACAAATTAGACCAGTTACCAGATGCTAAACCACATGATTTATATTGGTCGATACAACAGCTAGTCACTAGAAGAAATGCATTAGTCAAGGCACAAGGGGCTTTAAAGAACCAACTGCATATTCAATTAAGTCACCACTATCCAAGCTATAAAAAGTTTTTTTCAGAGGTAGATGGAAAAACAGCATTGGCATTTTGGAAACGATACCCGTCTCCACCGTGTTTAGAAGGGGTAAGTGTTAAGCAATTGACCATATTTTTATTAGAAGCCAGTAGCAATACATGTTCGGTGAAAAAAGCGAGTGAAATTTTAAAGTTGGTGAAAGAGGATGGAACCACAATAAGAGAACACCAAGAAATACGAGACTTTCTAGTAAAGAGCATCGTGCGAGACATTTCATTTAAGAAGCAGGAAATGCGCTATGTGGAACGAGAATTAAAAGGGTTAATGAGTTTACTAGACTTTCAATTAGACACGATGCCAGGCATAGATCTCGTTACAGCTTCAGCTTTAATTGCAGAAATAGGCGATGTACGCCGTTTTCCGAATGCCAACAAATTAGCACGATTTGCGGGCATTGCGCCTGTTTACTTTGGCTCTGGTGGGAAAGGAAGGGAACAAAAAAGCAAACAGGGAAATCGGGCGCTACACACTTTATTTTACAACTTAGCCGTACAGCAAGTACAAGTGGCAAAAGGAAGTAAGCTGCCAAGGAATCCAGTATTCCATGCATACTATCAACGGAAACTAAAAGAAGGCAAAACAAAGGGACAGGCATTGGTTTGTATAATGAGACGGCTTGTAAACATTATATTTGGTATGTTGAAGCACAAAACAGCTTATGAATTACCGATAATAAAGGAGGAAGAGGTAGTTTAATAAGGTTTAAGATAGATTGTTTTTTTTATTAGCGGATTTTAAGATTACAACATAGGGTACGGTTAAATTTGTTAACAATGCTGATGATGTTGTTTTCAAACAAAGTTCAATAGATAAGGCATTCAGTAAGCATAGAAATGATTTTGGAAGTTATCCTGATGGTAGTAAATCTAGTGTAGAACTATTCAAAAAGGATGTTTCAGAGCTTATTAATACTGGAGTTCAAAAACAAGGGAAATATAGAAATGTTGAAGGAACTCATATTTACAATGAAAATACTAAACAGTGGACTTTTATTAACGCAGATGGAACCATAAATACAGCTTTCAAATTAAGTGATTCACAGTACAAATATTTAATTGAGACAGGAGTTGTTAAATAGTGAGGTTAGTTAATACCTATCTCTCAGAACAAGAATTAAAGAAACAAGAGATTGAAGTAATTTGTAATTTATTTATGAAACAATATACTGAAGAAATTGAAGTAAATAGCTATAAATATGATGATCGTAAATATTATGAAACTGATTTTGATTTAATTGAGATAGAATTTCAAAAGGATAATATTTATAAAGAAATTGATAAGTTGATTAAAATTCATGAAAAAGCTATTCTGTTAATTGATCAAAATGTAGAAATAATTGTTGCTAATGATGATACTGATGCGGAAATCCAATTATTTGAAAATGATTGTAATAATGTATCTGGATTTGGATTGTTTATTACTAAGAGATTTATCCAAGAACTTGAACCTTACTATATTTCTGAAATTTGTAACGCATATTTGAATTTTGAAAATGTTAGTTTCGGTGTTATATTCGAATAGCTAAACTTTACGTGTTAACATTAGATATATTTGACCGTGAGAATGATGTCGAAGTACGTGATAGGCTGCGAAAAAAAGGAAATAGGATTATTGAATTGAACATAAAGAAGGTTTAATTTGAGAATCAAGGCCTCATGTAGGCTAGACCATCAAGAAGTGCTATTTTAACAATAATGCAATAAGAGCGAGAATAAGCGATATGACATTTTACTTATAAGGGACCACTTATGGATGTCATAGGGACGAAACACACGAGATAAAACAAGCTAAAGTGTTTAAACGTTACACTTGCCATGTGGTAAAA
>NZ_PYWM01000083.1 GCF_003049665.1 Lysinibacillus mangiferihumi
AAGATGAGATTTCCCATTACGCAAGTAAGTAAGATCCCTCAAAGACGATGAGGTAGATAGGTTCGAGGTGGAAGTGTGGTGACACATGGAGCTGACGAATACTAATCGATCGAGGACTTAACCAAAAGTTTGAAACATTCAATGAACCGTTTATCCAGTTTTGAAAGAATAAAAAAGTATTTCTTAAATACTTGTAATTATAATAATATATGTTATAATAGATAATGTCTTTCAAATAGTCTAGTGATGATGGCAAAGAGGTCACACCCGTTCCCATACCGAACACGGAAGTTAAGCTCTTTAGCGCCGATGGTAGTTGGGGGCTTCCCCCTGTGAGAGTAGGACGTCGCTAGGCTATACATACTAAAATTATTCCGAAGTAGCTCAGTTGGTAGTAGCACCTGACTGTTAATCAGGTTGTCGCAGGTTCGAGTCCTGCCTTCGGAGCCATTCTTGGAGAGTTGTCCGAGTGGCCGAAGGAGCACGATTGGAAATCGTGTAGGCGGTTAACACTGTCTCAAGGGTTCAAATCCCTTACTCTCCGCCAGCACTTTAGGATTCCAATCATAAAGGCCCCTTGGTCAAGCGGTTAAGACACCGCCCTTTCACGGCGGTAACACGGGTTCGAATCCCGTAGGGGTCACCATTTATAACGAATACCCAGATGGAGGATTAGCTCAGCTGGGAGAGCATCTGCCTTACAAGCAGAGGGTCGGCGGTTCGAGCCCGTCATCCTCCACCATTTTTAAAAATAAAAAAATAGTATTATCGCGGGGTGGAGCAGTGGTAGCTCGTCGGGCTCATAACCCGAAGGTCACAGGTTCAAATCCTGTCTCCGCAACCAAAATGGTCCCGTGGTGTAGCGGTTAACATGCCTGCCTGTCACGCAGGAGATCGCCGGTTCGATCCCGGTCGGGACCGCCATTTTTAAAATAATAAATATGGGTCAGTAGCTCAGTTGGTAGAGCATTAGATTGAAGCTCTAAGTGTCGGCGGTTCGATTCCGTCCTGACCCATCATGTTTTTTTGCCGGTTTAGCTCAGCAGGTAGAGCAACTGACTTGTAATCAGTAGGTCGTGGGTTCGATTCCTATAGCCGGCACCATGTTTTCCTGGAGGGGTAGCGAAGTGGCTAAACGCGGCGGACTGTAAATCCGCTCCTTAGGGTTCGGCGGTTCGAATCCGTCCCCCTCCACCAGTTTTTTATAGGGGCATAGTTCAACGGTAGAATAGAGGTCTCCAAAACCTTTGGTGTGGGTTCGATTCCTACTGCCCCTGCCAATTAATTTTATGGCGATTGTGGCGAAGTGGTTAACGCACCGGATTGTGGTTCCGGCATTCGTGGGTTCGATTCCCATCAGTCGCCCCATTTACTATAAAATTAAAATAAAACTATAAAGCAATGGCGATTGTGGCGAAGTGGTTAACGCACCGGATTGTGGTTCCGGCATTTCGTGGGTTCGATTCCCATCAGTCGCCCCATTGTTGGGGTATAGCCAAGCGGTAAGGCAACGGATTTTGATTCCGTCAGGCCTAGGTTCGAATCCTAGTACCCCAGCCATTTATGCGGAAGTAGTTCAGTGGTAGAACACCACCTTGCCAAGGTGGGGGTCGCGAGTTCGAACCTCGTCTTCCGCTCCAATAATATGGCGGCATAGCCAAGTGGTAAGGCACAGGTCTGCAACACCTTTATCACCGGTTCAAATCCGGTTGCCGCCTCCATATTTTTTTCTTAATCGGATACTCCGATTTTTTTTATCTCTAAAGTATTATGCCGGTGTGGCGGAATTGGCAGACGCGCACGACTCAAAATCGTGTTCCTTTGGAGTGTCGGTTCGACCCCGACCACCGGTATCATCACGTACATATACGTTACGTTTAGTAAGATTAGAAAGCTCACAAACCTTGATAGAACAGGGTTTGTGGGCTTTTTACATTTATTGGGTTACGATAGGAAACGATAAGAATCGAAATCTTTTTACACACAGGCAGGTTCATTTTACACAAGTTTTTACACAAGCTGCAATCCGAGAAAATGTGATTGATAAAGGAGAGCAAACTAAAAAAGCTCATGTTTGAAAAATAAAATGTACCCTATCAGATAGACACTTTGAAAAAAGTCCTACTGATAGGGGCTTTTTGTTTATAATGAGAAAAAAAGATGTTGGAGCGGAACTAATGACAAAAAGATTATTCACAAAAAAAGAA
>NZ_PYWM01000084.1 GCF_003049665.1 Lysinibacillus mangiferihumi
GTACTCAATGGCAATGCCTATACAAGATCTAAGTGGATGACGAATGTAAAGCTAACCACAGCGACAGCTATTGTTGGAACAAAAGGCGTTGGCTCCGTAACTAAGGTAGGGAAACTAAAGGGTAATATATCTTCTTCAAAGCCAAAGCCTAAAGATCCTAAGAAGCCTGAAGAGACTAAGGGTACGGGTAATTCTAAATATACTTATAACATGGTTGAAAACCCTGGACCATTAGCTGAAATTAATCAAGGTGCAGCTTCTACGTTTAGAAGTGGAATGTATAATGTCACAAAGCTCGAGAGTGATACAATTCTCTATCGTTCAGGAAAAGCTGGTGGAGGTAAGAATGCTCTAGGTCAATATTTTACAAGGGAGCCAGGTACAAAAAATGATGGACGTATTGACTCTGCAGTTAAAGCACAATGGATTGATCCTAAAACTGGTGTATTAACGGGTTCCTCACCGTTAGAAACGGTTTATGAAATTAAAATACCTCAAGGTACTACAATTTATGAAGGGCCAGCAGGATATCAAGGAGGTATTTACTTAGGTGGAGGGAATCAAATATTCGTTCCAGAGCCTTGGAAGATTAATGGAGTAGAAGTGATTTCGTCAACACCTATTAAATAAAGAGGGGGGTAACTATGCTAATAGATATAGAACAATTAAGAATTCTATTTCAAGAATTAAAAAGAATTTTAGAAAAAGAAAATGATAACGAAACGTTGTATATCATTAATCAATTGAAATTAGGTTTACTTTTAATTGATGAATGTTTAAATGGCACCTATGAAAATGAAGATTTAAAACAGCTGTTTAGTAAATTGGAGGAAATATTTTTAAAAATTAATCAGCCAAGAGTTGGTCTGTCAGATTATTTTATCTGGAGAGATAGCTATGAGGAACGTCTAAAAGTAAATAATGTTTTAGATAAAATTAAAAAAAACCTAACATTAATATTTAGAAAGTATTAAATTATACAGGTAAATTGCAAAATTGAAGGACCTTGACTTGAACTGAACCCTATTTTGTAGACAGTTTAATAAAAAGGGATGTAGTTTTAAGTTAAGCCGCAATGAGATGGCTTCGGTAAGTTGCCGGAGCCATCTTTTTTAATGTCCATTGCTTTCGTGTGTGATTATAATGGTCCATATAGTCCATCACTATTGTGTGTAATTCTGCCAAACTTTCTGCTTGTTTATAATCTACTTCATCTTTGAAATGACCGAAGAACGATTCTATTGGCGCATTATCAAGACAATTTCCTCTGCGGGACATTGACTGGAGAAGTCCCATCTCTTTTACACGCTGCTGATATTCTGGGTGTGTAAAATGAATACCTTGGTCCGAGTGAATCATCGCTTCCGGATGGAGATTGCCGTCTAGATGTGTTTTTAACTTTTCAAGCGTCTTATAAACAAGGGACATCTTTAACGTAGTAGATAATTCATATGCTACAATTTCTCGTGTTGCGACATCTTTCACGCATGATAAATACGCCCTTTGACCACCTCTATATTGCAGATACGTAATATCTGTTAAGAATACTTTTCCTGGCTCTTCTTGCTTAAATGCACGTTTTAAATGGTTCGGTATACGGCGATGCGCCTCTGTTGCTTTTTCTAACAGACGATACGGATTCGCACGACGTACTTTTGCATATAAATTGAACTTACGCATCAGACGAAGAATCTTTTTATGGTTCATGGGTGTGTCCAGCACATCTACCAGTGCCATATAAAATCCACGATAACCAATTTTCCCTTTCGCTTGATCATAAATTGATTTTAATAAGATGTAATCTTAATAATCAGCTTCTTCATGTAAAGCGTGTTTCTCCCTATTTTGAAGCCGCTTATAATAGCCGCTTGGACTAACATTCGCTACCTGACAAAGATGACGCGTCCTATTTTTTAATTGATATAAACGAATCGTTTCATTGATGGCTTGGTATTTCTCTTTTGGTGTTAAAAACGATTCTTCTTCGCCTGTTCCATTTCGTCGAGCTTTTTTAGCAGATTAAGTTCTGCCTCTAATAGTTGAATACGCGCTTCCGCTTTCTCAAGTTTTTTTCTGCGGATAAGTTTTCAAGGCGTGGACGACCAGTACTCTCTTTTCCACGACGTTCCTCGTAAAAGCCTTCCTTACCATGTGTTTGATATGTTTTCTT
>NZ_PYWM01000085.1 GCF_003049665.1 Lysinibacillus mangiferihumi
AATCGAGTAGGAGGGAGTGATTAACTCCCGACCTCTCACACCACCGTACGTACGGTTCCGTATACGGCGGTTCAATTAAGATGAGTAACGCAAAGTTTCGTAACGAACTTGCAGACTTTTCAGCCCTTGGCTTTCCCAATAGGAATTGCCGAGGGTTCTGTGTAATATGGGGCTTTTTGAGATGCGCCAGTACCCTTTTCGGGTATTTCCCCACTCGTATGCTTTTCCGTATGGAACTTTTAAACGACTGAGATTTCTGACTCTTGTTCGGGGTTTCTTCCAATTCTTCCAAAGACACATTCGCAATCTTCTCTTAATCCAACTATCTAGTAGTTTAAATATGGACGCGGTATCTGCGAGCGCAAAGTATCCACACCAACCAATTAGATATTGGTTGAGTTTTTCAATGCGGTATTCCATTGGATAGGGCATCTTTCTTGAGGTAATTTCTCGTATTTTCTTCTTCATTCGATGTAGGCTTGTTTTCGCAATACGAACCTTTGGTTCTTTATAACGGGTAAAACTAAACCCTAAAAACTTCCGATTCCACGGACGGTCTACTGCTGACTTCGTTTCATTTACTTTTAAACGAAGTTTCCCTTCAATAAATCGCTGTACACTTGCCATTGTACGCTCCCCTGCACGTTTACTTTTTACATAAATATTACAGTCATCTGCGTATCGAACGAATTTGTGTCCACGTTTCTCTAATTCTTTATCAAGTTCATCTAAAACGATATTTGAAAGTAATGGACTTAAAGGCCCACCTTGTGGTGTTCCTTCTTCTGTACTTGAAACTACGCCATTTATCATGACACCTGCTTGGAGATATTTGCGGATAAGCTTTAGTAACGATTTGTCTTGAATTCTTTTCGCTAATGTTGCCATTAGTCGGTCATGGTTGACCTTATCAAAGAATTTCTCTAAATCCATATCCACAACCCAGCGATATCCTTCCTTCATAAAACCCTTTGCTTTTCGGACTGCGTCATGAGCACCCCGATTTGGTCGGAATCCATAACTATTGTCCGAAAAAGTGCCGTCATATTCCTTCGATAATATCTGCGATATGGCTTGTTGAATCAAACGGTCTGTCACGGTTGGGATTCCTAATAGACGCACACCGCCGTCTGGTTTCGGGATTTCGACACGACGTACCGGTTGCGGTTCATAGGTTCCCGCTAGAATTTGCGCTTTAATGGATGCCCAATTTTCGAGGATGTGCTGACGTAAGGTTTGTACGGGCATCATGTCTACTCCATGGCTTCCTTTATTCGCTTCCACTCGCTTTAATGCTTGTATCATATTCGGACGTGCTAGAATTTGATTCAACATCACCATTTCGTTCCTTTCCGTGAATAGCTTGTCTTCTTATGCCCACCTGAACTACACCCTCCGCAAATACCCTCATGGACTTCACCATTACTTTCTAAGCGTGAGGTTTCTCTGTTTTCTGTGTTTATTCATTCAAGGTGGAATGCCAAGGGCTATTCTCTCTTAGTTGTTCAGCCCTTCCGATTAGTTCTAGACCCAATCGTACTATGACCTCTGCTGACTTCTGGTGGTTCAGCTACTTGTCACCAAGTAGGTTATGAAGGGTACTTCACGTTTCCATCAGATCTCCCCGGGTAAGCGTATGCACTTTCACACCATCTATCCGCCTCATTTACTCGATATGACCTTCGACAGAAAGGACTTTGTTTTGTTGCGCAAACTCGTCCAATCATACCTAGCCTTCTATGAGATTCGTGTTCCTCGGACCGGTGTTTTGCCTCCAGCTTCCTTCAGATTCCGCATCGCCACGGACACCCTTGCTCTTGGCTAACCTCTACTTCTGTCTTCGGGGTTCGGGACTTGCACCCTATAGTTCATAC
>NZ_PYWM01000086.1 GCF_003049665.1 Lysinibacillus mangiferihumi
GTAACAGTGTAAGTAATCGTCGCTGTGCTTTGTTCTTCTGTGTGCTCAGATTCGTTAAAAAACGGATCGTCATCGAGCCTTGTCCGTCTGGTGCTTGATACTTTGATTTTTCTGATTTTGAACCGTACAAAGCCTGGGTTAATTGGCGAATTTGTTCTGCGAGTGCCTTGTTTTGGGATAATGATTGATCTAATTTAATTGAAAGTTCTTCGTTTTGCTTTTTCAAATAAGTTAATTGCTCTTCAAATAATTCGATTACTTTATCGTTTGTAGAAACGTTTCCCAAATCATTCACCACATTTCCGTTCAGTATAGTTGTGGATTATTATACCATCTTAATAGCTGGGTTTAAAAGATGCCTTTTGCAGATTTCGTAATCGCTTTTGGTTGCTGAAGTGATAAGCCTTCCAACAACCAACGAAGCTCCTGTTGTGAAAGATTACGCACTTCCTTTTCATCTTTTGGCCATTGCAGTTTACCGTTGTCTAATCGTTTATAAAGTATGGCGAAGCCATCTCCATCAAAATACAAACATTTATAACGGTCTTTACTCGTTCCAGAAAATAAGAAGATGGAATCACTATATGGATCAAGTTTAAAAGAATCCTGAATGAGTGTGGCGAGACCGTCAATACCTTTACGCATATCGGTCTTACCGCAAATAATGTAGATGTTCTGCACACTCGTAAAATCTTGCTTCATTGATTATTCAACTCCTTCAGAATCGTTTGGATGATGCGCTCATCTACGCCATTATAGAAGGAAATTTCAGCACTAGTTGTTTTAATAATGCAGCTCGGCTCAGGAGAGTTTTGTGGTGAAGTTGTTGATGAAGAGTTGTCAGTGATCGGATCTAGTGTCACAGGGACAATTGTTAGTTTGGTAGTTGACATAAAGAAGCACCCCCTCTAATTTAATACATTGTAAGCCCGAAATATAAAAAAAGCGCACCTTTTCGGTACACACGATGAATGGCCATCTCTCCTAATTTTTTTCGGATAGATGGCTAGTTTGCACATGTGGCTTGGATTTTTTTCGACCAAGGCATGTAATTATTTAAAATCTCTGGTTGTTGGTGAATCGGTAAATTTGGCAATTCTGTCATTAACGTCACTAGGTATTGATAGAAATCGATGCTGTTTGCTTTTGCCGTTTCAGCCAAACTTAAACAGATCGCATTTGCTTTCGCGCCTGCTTCACTCACAGAGAAAAGCCAGTTCTTACGACCAATCACATTGGGTCGAATCGCATTTTCAGCTGGATTATTATCGATTTCAATTCGACCATCGAATAGAAAAGCCTTTAATCCGTGTATACGATTTAATGTGTATTCGGCAGCTTTTGCCAGCGCATTTCTCCCGAAGAAAGGCGATTCGTCAACCCATTTTAGAAACTTCTCTATAATCGGCTTTGAATGTTTTTGCCTAGCTTTTCGGCGTTTACCTGGTGAAAGATGCTTGAATTGACGTTCAAGGCGATACAGTTGATCACAGTAATCCACGCCAATTTGCCCGTTTTTGCTATCGGCTTTCAGCCAATAACGTCGTACATGTGCCCAACAGTTAGCGAATGAAACATCAGGCAGATTGCCATAGGCCGAATAACCATCACAAATCACGGTTCCTTTAAAGCCCTCTGTAAATTCTTCTAGTACAGAACGACTTCTCGATAATGCACTTTGAAAAAGAACGATGATCGGTCCTTGACTTGGCACGCTTCGGAACACCCAATTATAGGCGTTCGATTGACCGGATTTTCCGTCTGAACGTTTGATTATTTGCGCATAGG
>NZ_PYWM01000087.1 GCF_003049665.1 Lysinibacillus mangiferihumi
ATTATTCAAGATATTGGCAGCGGAATCAACTATAAGAAAAAAGGTTTGAAACAATTAATTGACAAGATTAATAATCGTGATATTTCAAAAGTCGTTGTACTGTACAAAGACCGTTTAGTGCGGTTTGGCTTTGAAATGATTGAATATTTATGTGAAATAAATGGTGTAGAAATCGAAGTGATTGACCATACAGAAAAAACGAAGGAAGAAGAACTAACCGAGGATTTCATTCAAATCATTACGGTATTCGCAAATCGTCTGTATGGCGCACGTTCTAAAAAGACAAAGCGTTTGATTGACGAGGTGAAAAACAATGTATATAGCGACAAGGATCAAACTTAATCCCACTAAAGAACAAGAATGTTTATTTTGGAAATCTGCTGGAACTGCTAGGTGGACTTACAACTTCTTTCTTGCTGAAAGTGAACGTCATTATGCTGAATATCTTAACGGTAAACACGAAAAGAAAACCATTAAAGAAAGTGACGTTAGAAAATATATAAACAATGTATTGAAAAAGACTACCCATCAATGGTTAAAAGAAGTTGGAAGCAATGTAATGAAACAAGCAGTAAAGGACGCTGATAAAGCTAGAAAACGTTGGTTTGACGGTGTGTCAGGCAAGCCGAAATTCAAAAGTAAACGAAAAAGTAAAGTTAGTTTTTATGTAAATTATGAAAGTCTGAAGCGCACAAAAGAAGGTTTTCGAGGTGAAAAAATAGGGGTTGTCAAAACATACCAACCTCTACCTAAACTACCTAAAGGTGAGAACTATTCAAACCCTAGAATCTCATATGATGGGCGAAATTGGTTTTTATCTGTTGGGTATGAAATTGAATATGAAAAAATAGAATTAACAGATGAGAGCTTAGGAATTGATGTTGGCATCAAGGAATTGGCTGTTTGTTCTGATGGTTCATTCAAAAAGAACATTAACAAAACGAAAGAAGTTAGACGATTAGAACGAAAATTGAAACGAGAACAAAAGAAGTTGTCTCGTAAAATTCAAGCTAATATTGTTGCACATACGAAAAATCGAAAACCTATCTATCAAACACCTTTAAAAAACATGAAAAACATTCAAAAACAAAACGATAAGATTCGAATGATTTATAAAAGACTAACTAATATCAGAAGGAATCACCTTCATCAATCTTCAAATGAGATTGTGAAAACCAAGCCATCTCGTATTGTTATGGAAACTTTGAATATCAAAGGAATGATGAAGAATAAGCATGTATCGAAAGCAATAGCGAAACAGTGCTTACATGATTTCAAAAGACAGATTCAATATAAATGCGAAAAGTATGGAATTGAATTTGTTGAAGCTGATAAATGGTATCCTTCTTCGAAAATGTGTTCTTGTTGTGGAAGTATTAAAAAAGACTTGAAACTATCTGACAGAGTGTTCAAATGTCCATGTGGTCATGAAATGGACAGGGATTTGAACGCTGCTCACAATTTAGCAAATTACCAAATCTAGTGTATTTCACATAAAAGAAAACCTAGATATGTACGCAACGATACTGCGGAATTGAAGCCTGTGGAGAGTCATATCAAATCGGAGTAGCTTCGGCAAAACGAGGCTCGGTGAAACAGGAAGGTACAAGACGAAATTCGTAAGATATAAGTCGTACCATAGTAAAAATTGTTTAAATACAAATTTTAATTGGTTTAGATATATTTTTCGTATCGG
>NZ_PYWM01000008.1 GCF_003049665.1 Lysinibacillus mangiferihumi
CAATTGTAACTTGAATTCAGGGGTATAAGTTCGACGTTCTCTTCTCATAAGGTACACGCTCCTAAGGGTTCTAATATTTTTAGTATACCCCTTATGAAAGTTGTTTAGTTAAGTGTAGACCATCCAATGTCATACTGTCGATATAAAAATAACTTATAAAACTTTCAAATATATTAATAAACTTAGAAAATTTATAAACTTAAAGCACTTGATTGTCTATAACAGGCGACAAGTGCTTTTTCATGTTTAAATACGTAAATTGTAAAGATTGCGCTTATTTAATTAGTGTACTAAGTGTTAAATTTTTTATAAGTGGGAAGAACATAGAGGTTTCGATAGATAAATTTGTTATAGAATTTAGGGATGTACCACATTCAGCATTTTTACGTGTTTTTATGGTGGGAGTGCAGAAATATAAAGTGAAAATGAAGATTTATAGTGGAACATATAGCTATAAACTGCACATGCGGAAAAGTGACGATGTATACATTCATCTATATTTTAAAAACTTTAGGGAAACAGAATGACATTTACATACCTCTAAGGATTGAGACAAGGCCAGAGCATTAGGCAAAGTCGTAGTAAGTACTGTAACACCTAAAAATATGTTAAACACGTTCCAAGTAGGATTAGATCTCGTAAGGCTAATACCGGTGTATGGAGAAATAGCAGATGGCTTGAATGCAGTGATTTATTATGCAAGAGGAGACAAGGTAAATGCAGCCCTCTCCTTAGGAGCGATGATACCATTTGCAGGGATGGCATCCGCAGGTGCGAAATTTATAAATAAGGGTGCGAAAGCATTTAATGGTGTAGTTGATGGTATTAAAACTGTCACGAATAAAGGTCCAATAGGCCAACTAACAGAAAAAGCCACTAAACAGCTAGACACCGTAAAAGATAAGTTCCAAACCAAAGTAGCCGAAGTAAAGGACCAATTCCGTCAGTTGGGAACACCGCAGTTAGAGTTTGCAGGTGTGAACGTGGGCGAATAGAAGATACGGGAACATTTGGGAAAAACAAGCCATCGAATAGTTCCAAACCGCCAGCAAAAGATAGTAAACCTGCTGAGGGAACTAAGGGTGCGGGTGAAGCTACTAGACTTATTCCAGGTACCCCTGGAAAGGTTACAGGAGGTAGTTCTACAAAATTAGGGCAAAATTTATTGGAATCCATGGGGCTTCCACGTTCTGCATCACGGAAAGGATATCAGGCGCAACATATAATACCTAAAAACTTAAGAAATCATCCGGTATTAAAGAAAATTGGAATGGATATGGATCATGCTGATAACGGGATATTTTTACCGATACCAGCAAAAGATCCAAGTGCTTTGTCTAGGCATAGAGGATTTCATAGTGTATATAATAAGTGGTTAAAGATCAGTTAGATAAATTAAATATCAATCAAAGTATTAAGGAGTTGGAACAACAAGTATTTGAATTGCAACAAAAATTAAAAAAAGGTACAGAAAGTGGCTTGCCATTATACAAATCAAAGGTATTAGAAATTGGTATTGAGAAGTTTTACAAAACAAAATTAAATGAAGAAATAAAGATTTGGCAAAGAGGTGGCGGTGCTACTGAAGAACTTTGGGAAAGGTGGATAAATAAATGAAGTACGGAAAAAACACTCAATTAGTCGAAGAGGTTATTAATTTTATTACAAATTTACAACTTTTTCATAATGAAAACCTTCTAAATCGTGATGTTGTTATGGTTAATGAGTATGAAAGAGCACAAGAATTGGCATGGTCTCAAGATTTGGATGAGGTTGAAAACGTTTGGGAAGATATTAAATCCTCAGAAGGTGGGGAAATAATAGGACAATTATATGAGCATGATTTAAACTCTATGGAGCGTCCTATAAGGGAGATTATTCAATCATCTGAGAACTATCCAGGTGATTTTGTATTACAATATATTGATATTTTTGAAGAAATAATTGGAGATTTACATATGTGTGCACTAAATCGTTTAGTAAATGGAAAAGTTGATAATTTTTATGAAAGAATCTTTGAGGTTTATAAGCTTGGGGGATGGCCTTGTGGATGGGAAGGTGAATATCCAGAAGGGAGAATAATTGTATATTCACCAGATAAAAAATAAAGTATATTTGTAGTGGAAAGAAAAACAATAAGTGGTTTAAAAGTAGAGACCCATGATGGTTGTACCATCATGGAGTATTACGTACAATGATAGAACAGAAAACGAGGTGCGAGCTTAGGCGAGATGACATTTTACCGAAAGATGAATATAAACGCATGGAAGAGACATAAAATTAACCAACTCGTACAAGCTCGTTAGTTTTAAATTAATATTTGTCACGATATATATAAGGTGTCATACTATTATAAAACTTATAAATTAAAGCTACTTAAAAACAGATGAACTTAAAGCGCTTGATTGTCAATTATGGCAACAAGTGCTTTTTTGCATTTTAGCGTAGAAATAAGTTGGTAAACGTATAATTTTATAAATGTATTAAGTGTTAAATTTTATAAACTGTAGTGGCTTTGTACAGTGTACGACACTACTAGAGAAAAAACTATTGTAAAAATAAAGCGTTGTATTATGTTTTGAAGTCATCGTAAAGTACGTTTTAACGGATTTACGTTACGAACACGTTATCCGCAAAAAAAACGGATAAACGTTACAGGGACTCAAATCACTGTAACGGGAGGGGATTTATGATGGGAGAGAAAGTAGTTGGTTACGTACGAGTTTCAACGGAAGGACAAGTACGTGATGGGTATAGTTTAGCGTATCAAGTAGAAGAGATTGAGCGTTACTGTAACGAAAATAAGTTAGAACAACTTCGTGTGTATGAAGATAGAGGATTAAACGGAGCGACTGTTGATGAAGATGGATTAACAGTTGAACGTGATGGACTACAAGAGCTATTGTCTGATATGGCGTATAAACAAGTAAGCTATGTTGTTGTGTTGAATACATCACGATTGTGGCGCTCTGATATGGCGAAAGTATTGATACAACGAGAATTAAAGAAACATGAAGTAGATGTGAAGGCAATTGAACAATCAAGCTATAGTATTTACATACATGAGCCAAATGACTTTTGGGTGAATGGCATGTTAGAGCTATTAGACCAATACCAACGACTTGAAATTGCATTGAAGCTAAGTAGAGGTAGAAAGAAGAAGGCTGAACAAGGTGGATATGCAGGTGGTGGTGTATTGTTTGGCTACAAGGCAACAAAAGGACAAAAGGTGTTAGAAGTAGATGGTGAGAAAGCAGTAGTTGTACGTAGACTATTTGAATTACGACACTTTTTTAAACATTGGTCACTTACGCAATTGGCAGAACAATTGAATGTGGAAGGCTACTGCACAGCGAAAGGTAAACAATTTACGAAAGTACAAGTGAAACGCATGTTAGATAGAGAGAATTTTTATCGTGGCATGTATAAATACGGGAAAATACAAATAAAAGGACAACATGCAGCAATTATTTTATAAATAAACTTAAAAAATTAGCTCATTTTACTATACATACTACTAGAGTGATGAAAAATGGATAGGCTTGCGTACCTATGTGCATCGGAAGATGAACGCTCGAACTAAGGTTGCCGACATTTTTATATGACTAAATAATTGAATAGAGGGATGAGTTATGCATCATAGGCAGAACTATTTGTATGTAGGAGTAGATTTACATAAAGAGCAGCATACGGCTGTTATTATTAATTGCTGGCAAGAGAAACTAGGAGAAATACAATTTGATAATAAACCATCGGCATTTTCGAAGTTTTTATTAGAAGTAGAGACATATGTGAGTGATGGTTTATCAGTTGTGTTTGGTTTAGAAGATGTTGGTGGTTATGGAAGAGCATTAGCGAAATATTTAGTAGATCATGAACAAGTAGTGAAAGAAGTAAATCCAGCTTTTTCATTTTTAGAACGAAAAAGCCAAGTGATGATACACAAAAATGATAGTTGGGATGCGGAATGTGTAGCACGCATATTGATAAACAAATTTAATCAATTACCAGATGCAAAGCCAAACGATTTATTATGGTCAATACAACATCTGGTTTCAAGAAGGAATGCATTAGTAAAAGCACAAAGTGCATTAAAGAACCAAGTACATATTCAATTAAACCACCATTATCCAAGTTATAAAAAGTTTTTCTCAGAGTTAGATGGAAAAACAGCATTAGCATTTTGGGAGCAATATCCGTCACCCTCTTGTTTAGAGGGGGCGAATATAAAGCGATTAACAGCTTTTTTATTAGATGTTAGTAACAATACATGTTCAGTAAAGAAAGCAAGTGAAATATTAAGGCTTGTGAAAGAAGATGGGCAAACAATGAAAGAGTATCAAGAAATCCGAAACTTTTTAGTAAGAAGTATTGTACGGGAGATTGAGTTTAAAAAGAAAGAAATGAAATACATCGAAAGAGAATTAAAACAGCTAGTAAATCTACTAGATTAACAATTAGAGACCATGCCGGGAATAGAACTTGTGACGGCATCAGCATTAATTGCAGAAATTGGGGATGTAAGGCGATTTCCAAATGCCAATAAATTAGCACGATTTGCGGGGATTGCGCCTGTTTACTTTGGTTCTGGAGGGAAAGGTAAGACACATAAAAGCAAACAAGGAAACAGGGCGCTACACGCTTTATTTTATAATTTAGCTGTACAGCAAGTACAAGTAGCAAAAGGAAGTAAGATGCCACGAAATCCAGTGTTTCACGCTTATTATTAAAAGAAACTAAAAGAAGGAAAAACAAAAGGACAAGCGTTGGTATGTATTATGAGAAGGCTTGTAAATATTATATATGGGATGATGAAACATAAAACGGCATATGAATTGCCGGTAGTACAAGAGAAAGAAGTAGTTTAATAAGGTTTTACATGGTTTGTTTTTTTATTGTGAGTTTTTAAGATTACAACATAGGGTACGGGTAATACTTTCACAAGAAATTTAAATCATACTAGTGAATTAGATTCAAAATCGTTTGAGAATTTGAAGGATAATGGAGTTATAAAAGTTAATAAATCAGGTAGCGATAGACCCCTAAATAGTACACCAAATAGTGTCTATAAAACTGCTAACGGAGAACACGTTTTCGTTTATGATGGGGATGGAAAGTTAATATATGATTTAAGTAGGCAAAGAGTTAAAGCATTTAAAATTAATGTTAGCCCTGCAGGAAAAGAGTTTTTTAAGGATTATAAGTTAGATGGAGCTGTACCCGATTTTATTAAAAATGAGTTTGGATGGTGATAAAATGTTAAATTATAAATTAAATAAAAGTATTGTTGATAATCAAATATTTGAGGAATTCGAAGAGCAAAAGGGAGAAAGCCTATTTAATCATTCAGCAAATTGCTGTAGTATTGATGATTTTTTAGCAATAGCGTACACACTCTGCCCAGATATAATTGAAATAAATGGGTATATTTTTATTTCAGATTTATTTGATGCAGAAGGAGAAAATGCACTTGAGAGAATTAGAAGACTTGAAGAACAGTTTAATGGTGATAAAATTAAAATAGAGCAATGGATAAATAGTAGAAGTTTGGGTGATTTTTTTATTGGTAGTTATACTCAATCATTGGAGAATGATAAAATAATCGATGAATTTGCTAAGGCATTAGTATATTTTTGGGATAAAAGGGTAAAAGAATTGTTTCCGAATAAAAATATTATTATTGAAATAGGGGATGAAATTATGGGGGAATTAGGGCTTTCTATTACTATGTATGAGCAATTGTAATAGTATTTAGATAGATAACTCAATGGATTTATGAAATTAAACGGTAAAATATTTAACGTAACTATTTTAAGAAATTATAAATGATGAATTTGGAGAAGTGTTTGTAGGTGTAAAAGAGTTTGTACACAGTCCCCTAGTTTCTAGTATATGGAAATCTATAATAATGGGACAATGGAAGGAATACCTTTGAAACCTTGACTGGCTATATGCCTTCAAGTTTTTTTTATTATAAACGGATGGGATGTATTTTTAGTTTGAATTGATAATTAATGATGATCAGCTATGACACATGAAAATGCATACTGTTAGAAAAGATACTAAGATGATATTTAAGAGAGTAAAAGATAGGATGAATATAATAAACGATTAAGGGGTTCAATGTCATCCATCGTAATATTAGCCATGCATATGAAGGAGTAGAAGGAACTTATAAAGGAGTAAAAAAAGATGATTAACTATGGAGAACTTTACTATGACCATTACAATAGGTTTTTAGGGGAACCAGTTGACCAAGAAGTGTTTAAAAATAATGAAGAAATGCCAAGTATACAAATTTTAAAGTATGAAAATGTATTTGAAGAATGTTTAGTTTATAATACACTTGGATTTAGTAAGTATGAGGAAATAGTAGGTGATAATGTTGAGGTTTCGATGGTAGTTGATGGAGCATTTAATAGTACAGGAAAAATTCTTGCAAATGCGTTATTTTATTGTATCGGTAACCAAATGGAAATAGGAAGAGGAATAGCGATATGTGGTATTGAAAGTATTGATAAGACATTTGTTCAAAATTACGATAAAAGTGCAATTTACTTTACAGAACCATTCGCTTTCCCAGAGAAATATAGCAAGGTTCGTACTGAGACTAAAGAGAAAGATGGAAGAATATTATTAGCGTTTTTTATTTCACAGTCGGAGTACGAATATTTTGTGAAAAATGGAACGGAGAAGTTTGAAGACTTATTAGAAGAAAAGAACGTAGATCCCTTTATGGTTAGCAGATTATCTGCTGTTTGAGTGCAGTACCAAATATAACTCTTTACCTTACAATGGATAATGGACCTATCGCTAATATATTATAGATTTTATTGACTATATAGAAGGACTTTCAAGTGAAAACTGGGAAAAAGGACAAAATATTTTTACGGATATAAGCTTTACTATAACATATGAAAAATAAAGTATATGTGAAGTGAATAGGAAAATGATAGTGTGATTGAAAATACGTACTTCACGATGATTGTATCATCCCGGGCAATAATAGACTTGAAAAAGAAGTAAGGGCTTAGGCGGGATGACATTTTATATGGCGGCGGGACTTATGACAGGGCATTGACAGTAAAGTAACGAGATTGTACCAGCTCGTGGCGATAAACATATGGTTATGATATGAAACCTATGATTAACTTTTATACAGAAAAGGATATCCTTAAATTTGAATTAAAAACTCATGAAGGTTATACCATCAAGGAGTATTAGCATTTTTTAATATTACGGCAATTAGAGCGAGAATAGGCGAGATGACAATTTATTTACAAGGACCACTTTTATGGATGGCATAAGCAACAAACACACGAGATTAAACAAGCTAAAGGGTTTAAACGTTACACTTGCCATGTGGTAAAAAAGATGTCATACTGTCAATACTAAAATAACTTATAAAACTAACAAACATTAACAAACCTAGAAAATATATTAACTTAAAGCACTTGATTGTCTATAACAGGCGACAAGTGCTTTTTGCATGTTTATATACATAAATTGAAAAGATAACGATTATTTAATTAGTGTACTAAATGAGTTAATTACATAATTCTAATCCCTTTAGTATCAAAGGTTCTAAACAATAAAAAACGGGCACCTCCCCAAATTCGGTATAATGGTAGCGACGAATGAGGTGAATGCCCTTTAACTATTGTAAAACAAATGATTCTATTTGACATCCAAGAATTATTGGAAATGGAGAGTTCCCGTCGTTTTGATGCGATTTTTGCCGCTTTCGACGTACAACTTATTTTTCAGTTGTTTTTGAATAGGACATTGCGTGGTGCCCCAGGTGAATGTCAGAAGGCTTTTAAAATAAAATGTGACACGGGTCTACGAAAATTCACCTATCCAGCACGTGGCTCTTGCGCCATTACATCCGTATAAAAGGAAATCAAACCCATTTTATCCTATGGATGAACCAACAAGAAAAGCATTTCAAAAAGTAGATTCTATAAATTATTGGAAAACTAGAGGGAATGAAGCTTTAGGAGGGAATTGAAATGAATGTTTTACCTGATAATTTAGAACAAATTCTTGAAGAAGACATTTATAAACGTGAGGATAAAAATGAAGTGAAAGAGACATTGATTAACTTAGGTGTTGAAGTATCTGATACATTCAGAGAATTTTATTATCTATATGTTGGGCCATTTTGGGAAGAACACGTTCCTTATGAGTTGCTAGACGTTGTAGATGAAGAAAATAATATTGAATCATATACGATTATTGCTCGAAATGAGCATGGGTTTCCTAAAAAGTATTTAGTTTTAAGTGAAATGTCAGCAAATGCTATACTAGTACTTGATAGTGTAACTGATAAAGTTTATTCGGTAAATTTTGAAGGTGGAGATGAGCTGCTTTTAAGAGGAGAGTTAGAGGAAACTTGGCCAACATTTTATGAGTTTTTAAAAGAATATTTTAACTGTTAGATAGAGACTAAATTAATGTTAGGTAAAATGACTCATGATGCTAAGTAAACACCAAGGGTTATAGTAACTTTATAAGCTTTTATATTTTTGTGTAAATATGTATTGTGTGTAGGAGATAACGTATTAATAGAAATAGAGGAGTGTATACATGATTAACTCAAGTAGGATAATGAATCCTCAAGCAATTACAGGCATTTTTGGAAGTATGCCAATGTTTAACGATTCTGAATTATTGAATGTTCAAATAAAAAGAGATGGTCCAACATTATTTATTCAATTATCTACTAAAGAGATTGTCAAAAATAAGCCTAAACGATGGAGTGAATGGGACATAGTATATGTTGAAATGTCATTTTTGGGTGTGAGAGAATTAGAAATCAATTCATTTGGAACTATAAATGAGATTGAGCAATTCGAAATTGAAGATATTGGGGAAGAGGGATCTATAAAAATTCAGTGTAGTAATAGTATGTCTATTAATTGTTTATTTGATTGGGCAAGATTTGAGCAAATAAATCCTAGTTTAATAGGTACACAATAAGAATTTATTAAAAAAGGCACAAGTATAAGAACGAAAAACTCTTGTATTTGCATTCAAAGCTCATGATAGTAAGTAGACATACGAGATTGGTTGTAATGAACGGTATAGAAGACGACTATATTAATTTACTCGATTTATATTTACACACGAGAATGACAAAGCTTGTGGCGATAAACAAGCATATAGTATGAAACACTTATTTTTAACTTGTTTAAAAATATGGCGAGATGACATTTTTCTAGACAGGACAGGACCATTCATAAGTATCGTAAGTAAAAGATTAACGAGATTAAATAAGCTCGCGAGTTTAAACGTGACACTTGTCAAGAGATAAAGATATGTCATCAATATAAAAATATGAAACTTATGAAAACTTAGGGATATTATTAAACTTAGAATATGTATAAACTTAAAGCACTTGATTGTCTATATATGAACTGAACCCCGAATAGTGGACACTTTAAAAAAGTGGACCTATTCGGGGTTTTTCTATTTTCAACGTTTGAAACCCCCGTTATACTAACCATACCATTTATGAACGGGAGCACATCATGAGTAAAATAATTTTTAACGAGCACCAACGCAGACAAATTGAAGCGAATCCAAATATCGCCTCAAGATAAGTTCCAAACCAAAGTAGCCGAAGTAAAGGACCAATTGCGTCAGTTGGGAACACCGCAGTTAGAGTTTGCAGGTGTGAATATGGGCCGAATAACGGATACGGGAACAGTCGGGAAAAATAAGCCAACGCCGAATCCAAAACCATCGAATAGTTCCAAACCACCAGCAAAAGATAGTAAACCTGTTGAGGGAACTAAGGGTGCGGGTAAGAGTGGAAGATTAGAAGTAGAGGACTTTACTAAAGAAATACTAAAGACTAAACCAATGAACTCACGAGTACCTGAAAAGTGGTATAAAAAGGGCGGGTATATTTCAATTGATGATATTGGTACTTGGACTTATACTAACAAGTCTGGAATATCAGTAAGTTCCCTAATGGTTATCCTGACTTTAGTCCATACATGCATCCAAAGGTTGAACCAGTTACAATTGAAGTGCATTCACCTAAGAATAATCCAAAAGATTTTGAAAGGGCAAATAAAGAAGCTGGGCTTACTAAAGACTGATTCACCGATTTTTGATAACAGACCATCTTTAGGATATACATGGCATCATCACCAGGACGGTAAAACAATGGTTCTCGTCCAAAAAGATATTCATGATGAATTTAAGCATATAGGTGGGCAATCGAAGGTTAACGGTAAAAAAAATAAAGAATGAAAGGATAGAGTATAATGAACATTGAGATGATTCATAAAAAGTTAAGTATGGAAGATTTAGAGGCATTTGAACAAAGTCATCATATTGTTTTTCCTGAAAAATACAGAAGTTTTTTATTGAAATACAACGGTGGTTATCCAAATCCAAGTATCTATAAAATATCTGATGATGTAGGAGAAAGTGTATTAAATATTTTTTATGGGATTGGCGGCATGTATGACAATTTGGAGAAAAAGTTTGATATTTTTGATGAGATTTTAGATGTAGGCTTTATACCGATTGCAGATGACCCAAGTGGGAACCAGATATGTTTAGGAGTAAGTGAAGAGTATCATGGGCAAATTTTTCACTGGTCTCATGATGAAGAGAATGATGATTTAGAAAATATGTATTTTTTAGCAAATGATATTGATGAATTTTTGAATAATTTATATGAAGATAGTGAAGAGTAAAGCTATATTCATAGATTGATTTAATATAATGATAGGTATTGATGAGTGGATTTTATCTTAACGTGAGAGCAGCAAAAGTTATAGCAATTAACTTAAAACATGTACAGATACCTGAAAAGGAAAGCATATGTGAAGTGTAGAAAAAAGAAGAAGGTCATTTTGAAAAATTAACCATCATGAGCTACTGTTTGTACACCCTCTCGATACGATAAACTAAGACACACGAGCTTAGGCGGGATGACATTTTAATGTATGTCGGGTAAAAGACATGGAATGTATAGTAAACTAACGAATGCATACAAGCTCGTACGTTTCAAAGGTATTATTTGGTTACGAGACACAAAAGGCGTCATACAGTTTTAACGACGTAATAAAATACACTAATTTAGAACCAACCATTAAAACATAGAAAATAGATAAACGTAACGCACTTGATTGTCGTTTAGGGCAACGAGTGCTTTTTTGCGTTTTAGCGTAGAAGTAAGTTGGTATGCGTATACTTTTATAAGAAATTGGCTTTGTACAGTTTATGACATTACTAGAGAAAAAACGATATAAAAAGTAAGGGGTGTAATATTTATAAATGTCCGCATCGAGATGTACATTTTTGCACACCTAAGCATTTACATTCCTGCTCAAAATGCTTTCCTCTATTCATATGAGTGAATAATTACAACTTAAAACGGAGACCTCTACTCGCATGATTCGGCAGCCAAAACCCAGCTATAATAAGAGCTGGCTGACCAAACAAGGCTACCACGCTCGCTCCCCCAAGTAAAGTTGTAATATACATTGGGAATTAAAAATGTACATGTTTAAACGAGCGTTTTTGTACGTACATAAAAGCGTATTTGCAGGTGATATTTAATGTGTTTTTTAGGAATAAAAGGATTACTATTGGAACGATTCCAAAAGTAGGCTCCTTAGGTGGCAAGAAAAAAGGAAAGAGCGGAGGGTCGAAGAAGGGTAAGAACTCTAAAAAAATCCTCCAACAAGGAAGAGTCCTCAAAGAAGAACCAACCGAAAAAAGAGATTGAATCAAATTCAGATGCGGTCTAAGGTTATTCTCCTAAAAAGGATTGGGCCTACACCAGAACAACTTTTTGAAAAGTATGGTTCGTAGGAAGAAGTTATTTATGGTAGCGTCAGAACAAGTCCAGCAATGGATGTGCTTACAGGTTTATACAAAGAATAGGAGGATACGAATTAATGTTTGAAGAGAAGCAACAACAACATACTAAGTGGTTCTTAGATGGAGATTTAAAATTACGACAACAAGATCTTGGAGATGGAAGAATAGGTATTTGGGTTTCGGTTCATAAATTTAACGTTTGTTTTACAATGATCATGCATGATTTTATTGAATGGTGTCGGGAGTTGGATATAAATTTAGAGGTTGATATGAGTTGGAATAACCATAGGGGCTTTGTGATTGAGAGTAAGGATTTGGTGTTGTTGAGGTCAGAAATAAAAAGATTCATAGACATATACAATATAAAGCCTGGTGAAGATGACGAGAAATTTTCCGACGATGAGTGGTATTCATAATATAGTGTGAACATTTTTAATAGATGATCCATTATTCTATCCATGTTAAACTTGTTTACTAAAGAGTTGGTAGATAGTTAAAAATACCTTTGTATTTGAATTAATAACTCATAAAGGAAAGCCATCAAGAAATGCTTTTTAATACTAATGTAATAAGAGCGAGAATAGGCGAGATGACATTTTACTTACAAGGACCACTATATGGGTGGCATAAGCAACAAACACACGAGATTAAACAAGCTAAAGGTTTAAACGTTACACTTGCCATGTAGTAAAAAAGAAGTCATACTGTCAATACTAAAATAACTTATAAAACTTGCAAATATTATTAAGCACTTGATTGTCTATAACTGGTGTCAAGTGCTTTTTCGTGTTTTCACATTCATAGATTGATAAGGTCAAATAGTTGCAATTTCATTTGATATGGCGAGTTCCCAAAGATTTAGCTATATCATAAGAACTTCCATTTCCGCTTAAGTAGCGCTCAACTGCTTGTCATTTATCTTCTACAGTATATTTGGTCATAGAAAAACTGTACCTCCAATTGTTAGATGGTGTCTAACAATTGGGTCGCAGTTCGAGTTGTCAAAGCTTGCAAGGTGTTTTCACTTATCGAAAGTGAAAAGGAATCACATTGGATGATGAAGCATCATGATTGATTTTTTCATAAATAAAACTTTCTAAAAAGTCATGTATGAGATCTTCGTATTCAGCCATATTTTCATTAAAGGATTGAGCATGCGCACCTTTTTCAAAAAGCTTCAATTTCTTAGGTCCATTTTTTTTATTGTATAAATCGAGTGACATCGAAGCAGGTATAAATGTATCAGGAATACTGTGAATAAAGAGAATCGGTTTTTCAATATGGGTCACAGCTTCTGAGGGCGTTACACTTTTAAATGAATAGCCATCGCGTAACCGGATAAAGAAATCTGCGAAACGAATCGGAATAATGGAGCCATATTTAAATTCGGTCTTGGCGATTTGCTTAAGCAGCATTGAGAAATCCGAAAAGGCACAATCTGCAATATAAAAATCAGCGCCATCTTCAACCGTTCCTGCGTACAACAGCATGGTTGCAGCACCCATTGACTCCCCATGGATGCCGAGCAAGGCATTTTCACCAATCATCGCTTTCACTGTTTTTACAACAGCATCTAAATCATTTTTTTCATAATAGCCATAGCTAGTCGTTTTGCCACCGGAATCGCCATGTCTTCGATGGTCAAAAATAACAGAATTGTATCCTAACCGTTCAAAAAGACGAGCATATTTGACCGAGTTAATTTTATTTTCTGTAACACCGTGACAAATAATCATTGTATTGTTTGTTTGTAATGGTTGAAACATAATGCCGTGAATGGAATAACCATTGGGAGAGTCAATATTTAATTCACATTTAAAATTTTTATTGTACCAAGCTTCGTCAAAGCGTTTGGCAGTTGTCTCACGTTCACGAATAAATTCGGGATCTTTTTTTTGAATGTACATTAATTTATTGGAAAGCGCAAAGCCAAACAGCCCCGTTGCTGCTGCAGCAAGCGTCGTTGTAATACCTGAAAATAAAAGCACTTTCTTTTTCATCTTCTACACCTCCACGCCCTATTTCTTTTGATGTCTAGGCATTGTACTTAACTGATCGTAAGCCAATGCACATTTCTTATTTGTAATGTTCCCAACTACGTTTGTTTAAAACACGACAACATTTTACAACAACTTTTGAAAAACTGCGATTATTTCTGTTATCGAAAATCGTCTAAACATTTGTTAAAATATACATATCTGCTAGTAGCATATGCATGCAGTGTTGATTTTTGAACGGGGAAAAGGGGAGAATGGTTATGACAAACGAGGTAGTGATTGTTAGTGCCGTGCGTACGGCAATCGGTTCATTCCAAGGAACATTAAAAGATGTACCAGCAACAACTCTTGGAAGTATCGTTATTAAAGAAGCATTAGCACGTGCTGGTGTAGCAGGTGAGCAAGTAGATGAAGTCATTATGGGGAATGTTTTATCGGCAGGTCTTGGACAAAATCCTGCTCGACAAGCATCGATTGCTGCGGGACTTCCAAACACAGTGCCAGCTTTAACAATTAATAAAGTATGTGGCTCAGGTTTAAAAGCAGTGCATTTAGCAACACAAGCAATTATTGCTGGCGATGCAGATATCATCGTGGCAGGCGGTTTCGAAAATATGAGCCAAGCGCCGTATGTATTAAAAAATGCACGTGAAGGCTTCCGCATGGGCGATCAAAAAGTTGTGGATACGATGATTCATGATGGCTTATGGTGTGCATTTAATGACTATCATATGGGGATTACTGCCGAAAATTTATGTGATGCGTATGAAATTTCTCGTGAGGAGCAAGATACTTTTGCTGCGCGTTCACAGCAACGTGCAGAAGCGGCGATTGCAGCGGGGAAATTTAATAGTGAAATTGTAGCTGTGGAAATACCACAACGTAAAGGCGAGTCGATTATTTTTGACCAAGATGAATTTCCACGTGCAGGGGTTACGGCGGAATCATTAGCAAAGCTGCGTCCAGCATTTAAAAAAGACGGCTCTGTGACTGCAGCGAACGCTTCAGGCATTAACGATGGTGCAGCAGCGGTTGTCGTAATGTCAAAAGCGAAGGCTGTCGAGTTAGGTATTAAGCCAATGGCGCTTATTTCAGCTAATGCGAGCGCAGGTGTAGATCCATCGATTATGGGAACTGGGCCGGTCACAGCGGTGAAGAAAGCATTAGCGAAGGCGGATGTTTCGCTAGTAGATATAGATTTAATTGAAGCAAATGAAGCATTTGCAGCACAATCGATTGCTGTCGATCGCGAACTAGGCTTTAATCATGATAAACTAAATGTAAATGGGGGAGCAATTGCCCTTGGTCATCCAATTGGGGCAAGTGGGGCACGAATTTTAGTGACACTGTTACATGAGATGGAAAAACGTGACGCAAAAACAGGCCTTGCTACATTATGCATCGGTGGGGGACAAGGCGTAGCAACAGTTGTTCAACGCCCTTAAAGTTAGTAAGAAGGTGAAAGTATGGGAAAAAAACGAAAACAACAGCAACGTGTTGACGATGGTATTACTGCTAGTTTACCAAAGCAAGAGGCTGTTACATTAGCAGATCAGCTTGCTGGCGATGTGTTAGCGAAGTTAAAAGCAGCGAAACAAGATTTGTCAGCGAAAGAGCAAGCGGCAGAGGAAGAGCGTCAAGCACAGTTAGCTTTTGAGCGTAAGCAACGTGAGAAAAACAAAACGTTCGAAGAATTATTGAACGAATACGGTGACAATGGCTCGAAGTTTTAATGTAAGTTTGATAGAAACAGTGAATCTCTTGGAATGAGATTCACTGTTTTTTCGTTGATTTTGATTTGGAATGCTTTGAATCGCCACAAACCTCGAGAGAATCGCCACAAAAATGCTTTGAATCGCCACAAACCTCGGGAGAATCGCCACAAAAATACGCTAAATCGCCACAAACCCTTAGGAAATCGTCAAAATTTTATTTTCTAAGCGACCGTAGTTTCTTTACGACTACGGCAATGCTAATAAATACAATAGCGCCTGCTGTATCTACTAGGACATCTTGCCCGCTCATGGTACGTCCAGGTGTAAAGCTTTGACGAAATTCATCTAGCATGGCAATGACAGCCGTAATGGCAATGGCTACACGCGCAGCGAATCGTCGTTTACTCAACGCAAAATAAATCCCCAGTGCAATGCAACCAAATCCTACAAAATGTGTGAATTTTCGAATTAGAAATTCTACAAATTTAAAGTAGCCTCGCTCTTCTATAGATACGACTGTATCCCAATAGGGAATTTTTAAGACGGACAGTTGTTTTTCAAAAGGCTTGTGCGCTAATAGTTCCTCTAGTTCAGGAATAATAGATTGTTGTTCATAAGTCATGCTAGAGGAAATTGCGAGAATGATTAAAAATAAAAGTAAAACGAACCATTTTTTCATCGGTGGTCAACGTATTGGTCTGCTTTAGTCAGAGCGTTCGCTTTATCAAAATTAGTGATTGCATTTATTTTTTCATAGGCAGTTAGTGTTTGGGCGAGTTGCTCCTGCGAACTAGCACCAATCACCGTTGAAGCTATAGTGGGTTCCTTCAAATTAAAGGCTAGCCCTAATGCATGTAAATCTTCATAGTGTTTGGCTAAGCCTGTTAATGTTGTTGTTAATTCATCTACAGTGTAAGTTTGATAGCCATTGACCCGTTGTAAACGTTCTTTCCAATTATTTGTTAATAATCCTTTTGCGATGGTGCCGCGTGTTACGACCGAAGCCCCCTCACTAGCTATAAAATCTAGCCATTCTTCTGGGCGACGATCTAACGCACTATATTGCATCATGACACTTTTTGCCGAGCTAGCAGGTAAAAAACGTTTCAGTACATTTGGTCGAATTGAGGATATACCGTATTCTCGAATGACACCGTCTTTTTTTAAGTTGTCAAACGTGTCGATAATACCGTCCCAGTCATCCTCTATTGTGCCACCATGTAGTTGATAGACATCAATGTAATCTGTACCGAGTCTTTTTAGGCTTTTATGAACAGCCTCTTTAATATATGTAGGGGAGGCATCCCACTGCCAGCCGTCCACCCCTTCTGTCCAACGATTCCCTACTTTCGTTGCGATAATCAGGTCTTGTCGACGTTTACCCAAAACTGTCCCGATAATTTCTTCATTGGCACCTAAATCATATAAATCAGCCGTATCAATGTAGTTAATGCCCGCATCTAGCGCCATATCGATAATGGACGCTGCAGTATGTTTATCTGTCGAAAGAGACATACCTCCTAAACTAATCTCTGAGATAAATAAATTACTTGAGCCAAGTTGTCTTTTTTTCATACGAATGCCCGTTGCCAAAAATTTATAAAAATCTATAAATCTTGTTTTATTCTTGCTTCTACGTGTCCGATTTTGCAAAAAGCTACTTTCGTTTGATGTAACACTCCACAAGCGTTAATTCGGATGCAACGATTCCTACATATTAGCCATAACGTTTACGTGTTATTTTGCTAATTGAAAATGTGCTAGATTGATAGCTGCGTTTAAATCCCTATCCATTTTATGACCGCATACACATTCGTATGTTCGGTCAGACAACTTCAGGTCCTTTTTTATGTTTCCACAACTTGAACACATTTTTGAAGATGGATACCATTTATCAGCTTGCTTTTGAACTCATACAAACATTGCTTCGCCATAGCTTTCGATAAATGTCTGTTCTTCATCATCCCTTTGATGTTCAACGTCTCCATTACAATTCGATATGGCTTGGTTTTCACCATATCATTTGTACTTTGATGAAGATGGTTCTTTCTGATATTTGATAATCTTCTATGCAGGAGTTGTATCCTCTTTTCGATTTTTATAACGTTGCTTGTTTTGACAAAACGGTTTCCCTCCTTATTCATTTCATATTTACGAGAAACTTGTCGTTGCAACCTACGAAGGCATTTCTCAGTCTTTTTAACGACATTAGTTTTATTGATATTTTTATATACTGCACCATTTGAACAGACCGCTAATGCTTTTATACCAATATCTATCCCTAAAGAAACATCTGTTAATTCTTCTTGACTGGTTTCTTGTTCGATTCCTATTGATAGATACCAATACTTATTGTCATAACTGACTCTTGGATTATTGTATTTAACACCAATAGGTAATGGCTCATTTGTTTTTATCCAACCAACTTTTTCAATAAGCACCATCTTTCCATCTTTGACTTTTAACTTTACATTGTCGTTGTAGAATGACTTCTTGCTTTTTCTTTTGCTTTTGAATGTTGGTTTGTTGGCTAGGCCTTTGAAAAATCTCCTGTACGCATTACAGTCATCTTTTACTGCCTGCTTTGCTACATTGTTAGATACTTCTTTTAACCAAGACAATTCTTTTTTCTTTAATTGAGTTAATTCTTTTCTAAGAACACCATCAGATATAAACTGCCCACCATTTTTATAATTTTCTTCTTGTTTTGCAAGTGTCCAATTGTAAACAAATCTTGCTGTTCCTACTGATTGCCATAATTTTTGTTCTTGTGATTTGCTTGGGTATAATCTAACTTTCTTTGCTAGTATCATCCTCAAGTAACTCCCTTTTGAACTGTTTTGCCGAATTTTTTTGCAAATTTCCCTATTGCGTCATACTTCAAAAGTTATCTCTTATAATCCCTATAAAAAATAACTATATTTTTATACATTTGTATAGATTTATTTCAACAGCATCATACCTCCTTCGATTTCTCTACTTGTAATGGTACAATGAACATATCTGAAGAACAAGCGAGGTTATGGGCAATGAAAAAGTTTGAAGAAATAACGACACAGACGACACCTATCTATAAGGGCAAAATCGTGAACTTACAGGTTGATGATGTCACATTACCAAACGGGAAGTCTGCTAAGCGTGAAATTATTAAACACCCTGGAGCGGTAGCAATCATTGCCATTACCAACGAAGGCAAGCTCGTAATGGTGGAGCAATATCGTAAAGCGCTCGAACGATCTCTTGTAGAAATTCCTGCAGGTAAACTTGAAATCGGTGAGGAGCCGATTCATACTGCACGTCGTGAATTGGAAGAAGAGACAGGCTATGGTGCACATCAATTCAAGTATTTACAAGCCTTTGCCACTTCACCAGGTTTTGCGGATGAAATCATTCATCTATTTGTGGCGACAGATTTGTATCACATTGAACATAGTGCAGAACTAGACGAAGATGAATTTGTCGAATTACTAGAAGTTTCGTTGGAAGAGGCACAAGCAATGGTTGCTGATGGGCGTATCTATGATGCGAAAACAGCGTTTGCTGTGCTGTGGTTGGCATTGCAACAAGAAAAATAAAGTTTAGCATAATAGAAGCGGACGAGCATAAGCTGTACAAACCTTGATAGAAAAGGAGCATGCTTATGTCTCGTACGGTTTCTATATTTTATCACGCATCAATTGTTGCAGTGAGCTTCGTTTGTGGCGTCATCTGCTTTCATATTATTGGAGGGGCGAATGCAGAGCCTTTTATTTTGTTTATAGAACCTCGTTTAGCAGATGTGGACAGGCAATCTATTGTTCGTTTAGTGTTACCTGTAGCCGCTTCAATCGGTATTGTACTGTTACTTGCAACACATAGTGTCTTAAAAGTGTTAGTACGTGTTACAGTAGCAATACGCGCAACGTTTTTTGGCTTTAGCTCTGTATTTTTACTACAAAAACTTGAAGCATTTTGGCTATATACGATTTGGTGGTTTCCATTTCAGCTTATCTATTGTATATTGTTGCTAGTCCTATGTAATTTACTAGTACCTGCTTGGTCGAAGCGAAAAATCGGGAAAAAGACGAATGGACGGACAATTTTGTTGAATTTTATCGCTTTTTTCATCATAATAGTTGCTGAGTTTATCGTTATAACGTATGTACTCAAATGATGCATAAAATACGTTCATATGAAGCAACAGCTAAAAACATTAAAAGCTTATTTGAAATCTATTCACTATCTTGTAATAGGATTTACTCCTTTGGTATAATGAAATAAGTTTAGGGGGGCGTCACATGGAAAGCCGAATTGATCGTATAAAAAAACAGTTGCATAGTGCTAGTTATAAGCTGACGCCGCAGCGAGAAGCAACAGTTGCTGTTTTGCTAGAGCATGAAGAGGACCACTTAAGTGCGGAGGATGTCTATCTTTTAGTAAAAGATAAGGCACCAGAAATAGGTCTGGCTACTGTTTATAGAACGTTAGAATTACTAACAGAGCTTAAAATCGTCGACAAAATCAACTTTGGTGATGGCGTATCACGCTACGATTTACGCCAAGAGGGAGCTGCGCATTTCCATCATCATCTCGTTTGTATCGAGTGCGGTGCTGTAGATGAAATTCAAGAAGACTTACTTGAAGATGTGGAAGCCGTTGTTGAGAAACGTTGGAACTTTATTATAAAAGATCACCGACTAACTTTCCACGGTATTTGCTGGCGTTGTCATGATAAAAACGACGAAACGAATGAAGAACAATAACGAGAAACTGTCTGATGAAATCTTACGTATAGATTGCATCAGGCAGTTTTTTGTTTTTTTATGCATAATGTGATGCTCTATTATTCTAGTAAAGGAATGATAAGCCTCTAAGCAAATTACGTTTAAGCTATAGTGTAGGCTTTTCGCACTTTTTTTATAGGCGTGCTAAAATAGAGAATAATTGACAGTGAGGGGGCGTTGTGATGAATGAATTTCAATATGCAATAGAGGATTATATCCATTTTATCCAGGTAGAGCGGCAATTATCCGTTAATACATTAGCATCCTATCGCCGAGACTTAGAAAACTATGTCCATTTTTTGCAAGAAGCTGAGGGAATGGCTGATTTTCGCACTATTGAACGCACAACAATTTTGCGCCATTTAGAGCAACTGCGCATGCAAGGAAAGACGAGCCGTACTGTTGCACGCCATATCTCATCCATTCGTAGCTTCCACCAATTTTTACTTCGAGAAAAGCGCACAGAAACAGATCCTACGGTGCATTTAGAAATGCCAACGATTGAACAAAAACTTCCAAATATTCTATCGATTGAAGAAATCGAAGCATTGCTGGCAGTACCGAATCGCAGCAAACCACAAGGTGTTCGAGATGTAGCAATGCTTGAGCTTTTATATGGTTCTGGCATGCGTATAAGTGAGCTGATTGCACTCGATTTGGCTGATATCCATCTAACGATGGGCTTTGTACGTGTATTTGGAAAAGGAGGCAAGGAGCGCATTATTCCGCTTGGTAAAAGTGCTCTTTCTGCATTGGGTGTTTATTTAGATGGTGCACGAGGTACATTACAGGGGAAATACCCAAAAACAGATGCCTTTTTTATTAATCAACGAGGGAAACGTTTAACAAGGCAAGGTTGTTGGAAATTAATGAAGGAGCACGCATTAAAGGCGGGCATCCAACATGAGCTTACACCACATACGTTACGTCATTCCTTCGCTACCCATTTAGTGGAAAATGGAGCTGACTTACGTGCAGTGCAGGAGATGCTAGGGCATGCAGATATTTCCACGACTCAAATTTATACGCATATTAGTAAAACGAGACTTTCAGAAGTCTACAAGCAGTACCATCCGCGTGCCTAACGTGCCTAATAAAAAATAAGTGACAGATAGAGCTTTTTTCTTGTTTAAGGAAAATATATTACTTAGTCGGATGTCTGACCTTTATCCTTTCGCTTGTTTTTGGTAAAATGGAATCGTGAGATTAGGAGGCAATAATTATGAATAAAGCATTTAAAAAAATCCATGTCGTTGTCATGGATTCAGTTGGGATTGGTGAAGCACCAGACGCAGCTAAATTCGGCGATGCAGGCGCACATACTTTAGGTCACATCGCTGAAAAAATGAATGGGCTTACAATGCCCGTGATGGAGTCGTTTGGCTTAGCGAATATCGAACCACTGCAAGGACTGCAAGCAACAAATACACCGCAAGCATACTACGGTAAGATGCAAGAGGCATCTGTTGGGAAAGACACAATGACAGGACATTGGGAAATAATGGGTCTTAATATTGATAAACCATTTAAAGTGTATCCTGAAGGTTTCCCTGCCGAACTGATTGCCGAGCTTGAACAACGTACAGGACGCAAAGTACTGTGTAATAAGCCTGCAAGTGGTACACAGGTGATTGAAGACTTTGGACAGGAACATATGGAGACAGGGGCTATTATTGTCTATACATCGGCTGACCCTGTGTTACAAATTGCTGCGCATGAAGAAATCATTCCACTGGACGAACTTTATAAAATTTGTGAGATTGCACGTGAATTGACATTACAGCCCGAATATTTAGTAGGACGCGTGATTGCACGTCCATTTATCGGTACGCCAGGTAACTTTACACGTACGCCAAATCGTCATGACTATGCGTTAAAGCCTTTTGGACGTACAACGATGAATGCTTTGAAAGATGCTGGTCTCGATGTAATTGCTATTGGTAAGATTTCTGATATTTTCAATGGTGAAGGGGTTACTGAAGCAGTTCGTACAAAAAATAATATGGACGGTATGGATCAATTCGCTAACGTCGCAAGACAAAATTTCCACGGTATTAGCTTCTTAAATTTAGTAGATTTTGATGCCAATTTTGGGCATCGTCGTGATCCGCTTGGCTACGGTAACGCATTACAAGAGTTTGATGCGCGTCTTCCTGAAATTTTACAGGCAATGACAGAGGATGATTTACTTATGATTACGGCTGACCACGGTAATGATCCGACATTCCCTGGTACAGACCATACACGTGAATACGTACCACTAATTGTCTATTCACCACGTTTTAAAGGTGGAAGCGAGCTTGCTCTTCGCGAGACTTTTGCAGATATTGCAGCAACTGTCGCTGAAAACTTCAAAGTAGAAGCACCACCATTCGGTAAGAGTTTCTTAAATGATTTAAAATAAGGAGGAATTGTCTATGAATATGGTGCAGCTTTTTGAAAAGAAAAAACAAGGCAAAGAACTGACACAAGCTGAAATCCAATACTTTGTTGAAGGCTATACAACAGGTGCTATTCCGGATTATCAGGCGAGCTCATTGCTAATGGCTATTCGCTTACTTGGTATGACTGATGAAGAAACGTTTTATTTAACGAAGGCAATGATTGAATCAGGTGATGTAATTGACTTAACTTCAATCGAAGGTTTTAAAATTGATAAACATTCTACAGGTGGTGTCGGTGATAAAGTCACGTTAATCGTCACACCAATTATTGCTTCTCTAGGAATTCCAGTGGCGAAGTTTAGTGGTAAAGGCTTAGGTATTACAGGTGGCACAATCGATAAATTAGAATCAATCCGTGGCTTTAAAACAGAATTATCGTCACAAGAATTCATTGATAATGTCAATAAACATAAAATTGCGGTTGCTGGTCAGACAGGCAATCTTGTACCTGCCGACAAAAAACTATATGCATTGCGAGATGTGACAGGTACTGTCGACTCTATTCCGTTAATTGCTGCGTCGATTATGAGTAAAAAAATCGCAAGTGGTGCAGATGGCATTGTGCTAGATGTCAAATGTGGCTCTGGTGCCTTTATGAAAACGGAAGAAGAAGCGAAGAAATTAGCTGAAGCGATGACAGCAATTGGTGAAAAATTAGGCCGTAAAGTTGTCGCTCATATTAGCGATATGGATAATCCTTTAGGAAAAATGATCGGTAATAAACTTGAGGTAGTAGAGGCGTATGCCTTGCTAAAAGGTCGCTTAGAAGAAACGCACGCAGACTTATTAGAAGAGTGCATTATTATTTCTTCTCTAATGTATCAGATTGCGGCTGGAGTAGATAAAACAACAGCGGTAGCAGCTGTCAAAAAAGTGTTGGAAGATGGCTTAGCAGCTGCGAAGTTTGAGGAATTTATCGTAGCACAGGGCGGCGATTTAGCGGATATTGTGCAAAATGACACAGCACATAAGGTGGCTGTAAAAGCAGCGTCAGAGGGTGTTGTAGCGTCGATTAATGCATTGATGATTGGTGAAGCAAGTGTTAGTCTTGGCGCTGGTCGTTTAACGAAGGAATCTTCGCTTGATTATGATGCAGGCATCCAGCTAGTCGCGAAAAAAGGTGACCGTGTCAGTGCGGATGAAACAATTGCCTATCTTTATTCAAACAGTGAAATTAACGACGAAACAATCACTAAAGTACAGCAAGCCTATTCAATGGCATAAGTATAAATAGCAGAAAACGCTAGTTTATGGTAGCAAAGGCGGTGATTCTGCTCAGAACGCACAAAATGTAAGACGCGACAGAGACGGTTGCGGCTTACTGTGCTGAGCGGAAAGCACCGCCGAAGCGGACAACAACGGCGCAGCAAAAAAGTGTTAGATTGATGGCAGTCAATCTAACACTTTTTTTCGTTCTACTCGTATTGAATACCTATAAATTAGCTTTCTACAATGACACACTGACAAAAAATGTAGACGACGTTTAAAACCTTTTGATTTATCCCATACTGCACTTAACCTAAAAGCAATAAGAATGTCGATTTGACACTATTTCAAGAGACTTTGCACTAGTTCTGTCAACAGCAAGGATTTGTTATATGGAATGTGGAATTGCACGAGGAGGAGGCGATGTTCATGCATTTTCAATTAGAAATGGTAACAAGAGAGACAGTCGTTATACGTTTATTTGGGGAGCTCGATCATCATGCAGTAGAGCAAATTCGGGCTAAAATTTCTACAGCAATTTTTCAGGGGGCTGTAACGACCATCATTTGGAATTTTGAGCGACTATCGTTTATGGATAGTTCAGGTGTAGGCCTAGTGCTTGGTCGAATGCGTGAGTTAGAAGCAGTTGCTGGACGAACGATTTTATTAAATCCATCGCCGACAATGCGAAAAGTATTTCAATTTTCAGGCTTAGCTCCGTGGGTGATGGATGCAACAGAGGAAGAAGCGATTGATCGAGTTAGGGGGATTGTAAATGGATAACGAAATGACATTAACTTTTTTAGCAATTAGCGAAAACGAAGCCTTAGCACGTGTGGCGATCACAGGCTTTATCGCACAATTAGATCCAACAATTGATGAGCTATCAGAATTTAAAACAATTGTCTCAGAGGCTGTTTCCAATGCCATTATTCACGGTTATGAAGAAGATGGCAAAGGGGTCGTTACAGTTCATGCAAAGCGTGAGGATGATATTGTAACGGTGTCTGTGATGGATAAAGGTGTAGGCATCGCGGATGTAAGTCAAGCAATGGAGCCTTTGTTTACGACGAAAAGTGCAATGGAACGTTCTGGTATGGGCTTTACCATTATGGACAGCTTTTCAGATCAGTTGACCGTCATGTCCAAGTGGCAGGAAGGTACAACTGTAACGTTTACGAAAAAATTTTATTCGGTTCGCACGGCGGTAATGTGAGGTTGCTATCGTGAAGCCGATAGAACAGTCGTCCGATAAGCTTTTGTCACAGGAGGAAATGCGTGATTTAATTGCGCGTTCACAACAGGGCGATCATGAAGCTCGTAAACGAATGATTGAGGGGAATACGAGGCTTGTGTGGTCTATCGTCCAACGCTTTACAACAAGGGGCGTGGAGCTCGAAGATTTATTTCAAATAGGCTGCATTGGCCTTATGAAATCGGTAGATAAGTTTGATTTAGCGTACGATGTGAAATTTTCCACATATGCTGTCCCGATGATTATCGGTGAAATCCAGCGCTTTTTAAGGGATGACGGCATGGTAAAGGTGAGTCGTTCAATTCGCGAGCTCAACTTTAAAATCCGCCATGCGACGGATGAATTTATTAAAAATAACGAGCATCCCCCGACCATTCAAGAATTAGCGCAGGTTCTTGGCGTCACGACTGAGGAAATTGTGACAGCGTCGGATGCTTTAAGGGATCCAGCTTCCTTGCATGAGCAATTGTATGAAAGTGAAGGGGATTCCATTACATTAATGGACCAAATGAAGGATGAAAAATCAGAGCAACCGTTTGACTATATTCCGTTAAAAGAAGTGCTGACAAGACTTGATCCTAGGGAACAATCCATTATTTATTTACGCTATTTTTCAGATTGTACACAAACTGAAATCGCAACTCGTCTTGGCATTTCGCAAGTACAAGTATCTCGTTTAGAGAAAAAGATTTTAGCGCAGTTGAAAAGTTGGATGGCGACGAGTGCCACGGTAGAACACGGAGTAGAAAAAGACATCTAAGAAAATGGTGACAGCATGACAAATAAACTATTTAACAGCTTAGAAGAAGCCGAAGATTTTCTTAAAGAGCAATTTGGAGACGGCGAATCATTTGACGTAGGTATTAAGCATTTATTTGTCAAAGATTTGCCGGTTCTTTGTGCATATATTAGCGGACTAGTAGATGGGGAAGCCCTGACGCAATTACTATCCAATATGTTACCTGAAGAAGACATTGATATTGATGATGAGCGAGAATATTTTGAAGCACATTTCAACTTTCATGGTCGTTCTGAAGAAACTGAACGTAAAGCCTATTTGCTCGCTATTTTAAGTGGGCAAGTAACATTTATTACGAAAAGTGGTTACTGTTATATTGCGGAGCTTCGAAATTATCCAGGGCGCTCACCAGAAGAGCCAGATAATGAAAAAGTAATTCGCGGTTCTAGGGATGGCTTTACAGAGGGGATTTCACAAAATACAGCTTTAGTTCGTCGACGCATTCGCAACAGTAATTTACGCTTCGAGCTACATAAAATATCCAAGATCGGCCAAACCGATGTCGCAATTGCGTTTATGAAGGATATTGCAAATGAGGAAATGCTCGATAAATTGCGACAGCGTCTTGGTCAAATTAATCATGATGGTTTAACAATGGCCGATAAATCGCTAGAGGAATGGCTGTTTAAGCAAAAGTTTCACCCAGTTCCATTTGTACGCTATACAGAACGTCCTGATATTGTCGCTGCTCATTTATTAGAGGGGCATGTAGCTATTATGGTGGATACTTCACCTTCTGTTATTTTAGTACCAGTTACGATGTTCCATTTATTGCAGCATGCTGAAGAATACAGACAAGCGCCTACTGTCGGGACCTTTGTGCGGTTTATGCGCTATATTGGAACAGTTATGGGTTTACTTTTATTGCCCTTATGGTATTTATTTGTAACGAATGAATCATTATTACCTGATTCGCTATCTTTTTTAGGTAGTCAGGATAAATCACATATTCCGATATTACTGCAAATTCTAATCGCCGATATTGGGATTGAATTTCTAAGGATGGCCGCCATCCATACCCCGACACCATTGTCTACTGCGATGGGTTTAGTAGCCGGGGTAATCATTGGGCAGATTGCCATTGATGTTGGTGTGTTCTCATCCGAAGTTGTGTTGTATACAGCAGTAGGAGCAATCTTTACGTTCATTATTCCATCTTACGAGCTAGGTATTTCGATTAAGCTCTTCCGATTTGTTTTGCTCATTATGACAGGTATTTGGGGAGAAGACGGATTATTTATTGGATTGTTTTTATTATTTACCTATTTATGTTCATTACGTCCATTACAAGCACCCTATTTATGGCCGCTCGTTCCATTTTTCCCAACTGCGATGCTTCGCGTCATTATCCGCTTCCCTATGACGTCGGATGCACTAAGACCATATGTAGTCGCTTCCAAACAGAGAAAAAGATCATAGGAGCCGTTGCACTCACTTTTTTCATGTGATAAAGTTCACATATAGTATTTTGTGATTTTTGCAAAAATTATCTTTGCTAGTGAATGGTTATGTGTTTTTATCTTGTGACATGCCAATACCTGCTAAGATTAGACAATGTCTCGATGGGAATGTTTGAGTGAGGACTGACATACCACGAGGTTCGCAAATGTCACAAAATGGAGACGTGAAAAGGGAGAGATGCAAATGCATTTATATGGAACACAAGCGATTTCTGAAGACGGACATTTAACAATAGGACAAGTAGATACATTAGAGCTTGCAAAAGAATATGGTACGCCATTATTTGTGTACGATACAGCGCTTATTCGTAAGCGAGCACGCGGCTTTATCGATACATTTAAAAAGCTAGGGGTAAAGGCTGAAGTAGCGTATGCTTCCAAAGCATTTGCATGTGTAGCGGTGTATCAATTAGCAGCAGAAGAAAACCTATCCTTGGATGTTGTCTCTGGAGGGGAGCTATTTACAGCATTAAAAGCGGGATTCCCAGCAGAGCGTATTCACTTCCATGGTAATAATAAAAGCATTGCAGAATTGGAGCTAGCCTTTGACTCAAAAATTGGCTGTATTGTTGTAGATAACTTCTATGAAATTCAGCTTTTAAAAGAAATTGCTGAGCGCCGTCAACAAAAAATGCGTATTTTATTACGTGTCACACCAGGTGTTGAGGCACATACGCATGATTTTATTACGACAGGGCAAGCGGATTCTAAGTTTGGCTTTGACTTAAACAACGGTCAAGCCGATCAAGCATTTGAGCAAACTTTTAAACACGAATACTTACAGCTTTTAGGCTTACATTGCCATATTGGCTCTCAAATTTTTGATACAGCTGGCTTTGGCTTAGCAGGTGAAAAACTAATCGACAAGATTTCTGATTGGAACAAGACTCACGCTTTTACGTGTACTGTGTTAAACTTAGGTGGGGGCTTCGGTATTCGCTATACAGAAGAAGATGCACCGCTTGAGCCACAAGTGTATGTAGAGGACATGATTACTGTTGTGAAAAATAAAGCAACTGTACTTGGACTAACAATGCCAGAAATTTGGATTGAACCAGGCCGTTCACTTGTCGGTGATGCAGGAACATCACTTTATACTATCGGTTCTCAAAAAACAGTACCAGATGTACGTAACTACATTGCAGTTGATGGCGGAATGAGTGATAATATTCGTCCTGCATTATATGATGCAAAATACGAGGCAGTCATCGCTAATAAAGCCAATGCACCGAAAGAAGCAACGTACACTGTAGCTGGAAAACTTTGTGAATCGGGCGATAAATTGATTATCGATGCAAAATTACAAGAGGCAGCTTCTGGTGATGTACTAGCAATCTTCTGTACAGGGGCATATGGCTACTCGATGGCAAGCAACTACAACCGTGTACCACGTCCGGCAGTGGTATTTGTAGAAAATGGACAGCATCAATTAGCTATTAAACGTGAAAGTTACGAAGATATTGTACAAAATGATCTCCCGCTAACGTTAAAAAAGGGTGAATAAATTTGAGAAAAAACAAATGGGTATTATTGGCATCTATGACGACATTTATTTTGTTGTGGGGCGTTGTCTATTGGGTGTTAGCGTCGCAAGGTATTCTCGGCCCTGGTTCGTAAGACAGAAAATTGGCTTGCGGTAATAGTACAAATCGTGTAGGATAGTCAAAGATTATGTACAGCTAGAAAAAGAGGGAATAGACAAATATGTTAATTCGATATAAAAAAGCTTTCGAGAAAATAGCAATGGGGCTACTCTCGTTTATGCCTAACGAAAAAGACATAAAAAAGCTCACAGAGACAATCCAATCCTATGAAAATGATGATAATTGGGTATTATACTTATGGAAAAAGAACGATGAATACGTTGGTATCGTCGGGCTTGTAACAGACAATCACACAGCAACAATTCAGCACGTTTCTGTAGTTCCTTCTTACAGAGGAGAAGGCGTAGCAAAGGAAATGCTACAAGAAGTGGCAGAACTTGACCAATACGAACAATTGCGTGCAACGGATGAAACGCGTGAATTTGTTCGCAAATGTATACAATGTAATGAAGAAAAAGCAGACGAAAGTTAACGTCTGCTTTTTCTTTGTTTGCTTTCTTGTCGTTCAGCAAGAATATGTGAGCGATCACGTAGCATATGTTTATGAAGAAGATAGTTAGGGTTGCTTTCCGGTAAAAGCTGTATGCGAGCTGTTACTAAATTTTGTAAAGTAGGTGTCAGCGGTAATTGAAAAGCTTGAAAGGACTTGCCCATTTGAATATGGCTAAGTGTTTCGGTTAATTGTAATAGAAGTTTTGTGTAGTCGATTTCGTTAAAAAACACATTGCCTTTATTGACTTGAAAATTAGTGAGTGCTTTATGTAAGATTTTGAAAGCACCCGTTGCGTTGCCACGACGCCAATGATATAATCCTGTCGCTAGTTGAACATAGCCAACAAGAGGATGCTTTTTATTGCCAGGCGCAATGTCTTTCCAATATTCCTCAAGCACTTCATGGCATTCAAAAAAATCCCCATTGCCGTTGAAATAGGCACAGTAATCAATAAATAAAGTATGGTGCTGTGGATGCATTTTGAACTCCTTTCCACTATACTAAAAGAACATTGAATATCAGGGTGGTAAAATAATGTCTTATGAAGTAAAGTTAGAAGCCTTTTCAGGTCCTCTGGATCTATTATTGCATTTAATTCACAGATTGGAAATTGATATCTATGATATTCCAATGGCTGAAATTACGCAACAATATATTGATCATATCCATGCGATGCAGGTGCTTGAATTAAATGAGGCGAGTGAGTATTTAGTGATGGCGGCAACACTTTTGGCTATTAAGAGCCGAATGCTATTACCGATACATGAAGGAGAGCTAGAAGATGCGGAAATCGAAATCGATGGCCCTGACCCTCGTGAAGAACTGGTACAACGTTTAATAGAGTATAAAAAATATAAAGAAGCGGCAAGTAATCTACAAGAGCTTGAAACAGATAGAGCACAGGTATTTACAAGACCACCTTCAGATTTATCGGAATTAGCACCTGATGAACAGATGGCGTTATTCGATATGAACGTCAATATTTATGATATGCTTGGCGCCTTCCAGAAGCTGATGCGCCGAAAAAAATTAAAGAAGCCATTGAAAACAACTGTCACGAGGCAGGAGCGCTCAGTAAAGGAGCAAATGCGTTCTGTTGTGAATTCTTTACGTTTAACAGGTGGACGTGCATCATTTTTCGAGCTTTTTCCTTATGAAGATAAACCAACACTTATTTTAACGTTTCTGTCACTGCTTGAACTGATGAAACGTCAAATTGTCATTGTAGAGCAAGATGGTAATTTTGAAGAACTAACGGTCACATTACAGAAGGAGGAATGGGATGATGACGAAGACAATAATCCTACAGAGTAGAATTGAAGCTTTATTATTTGTTGTAGGAGATGATGGCTTAACAATTAAGCAATTAGCACAGCTACTTGGTGAAGCAGAAGAAGTAGTTGCGCCCGCTATGGAGGCACTGCGTGTAGCATTTGACGAAGATGATACTAGAGGAATTACAATAAAGGAAATCGCAGGTGTTTACCAGTTAATTACAAAACCGCAATTAGCAGATACGATTCAAAAATTAGTAGAAAATCCAACAGCGCAATCCTTGTCTCAGGCTTCTTTAGAAGTGTTGGCCATTGTGGCGTATAAACAGCCCATTACACGGGTAGCCATCGAAGATTTACGTGGTGTCAAATGTGAACGACCACTGCAAACGCTCGCTTCAAGAGGGCTAGTGAAAGAAGTAGGACGTTCTGAGGGGACAGGTCGTGCGATTTTATATGGCACAACGAAGGAGTTCTTAAACTACTTCGGATTAAATAGTATTGAAGAAATGCCTCCATTACCTGAGGAGGACAATGGTGAAGTAGAACAAGAAACAGATTTATTTATGACTAAATTCCAAGAAACGTTTAGTGGCGTTAAGTAATCAAAAGAAAAGTGCTAATACGCTTTCCTTTTAATTTTCATAGTTCTACTTATCTATCACTTAAAATAAGGAGTGGCTTGTTGCTACGGTTACGACGATTAATGGTATTCATGATAGCTGTGGGAATCTTAACTATCCCACAAAATGGTTTAGCAAGAGGCGGAAGTGGGTATGTCGTGCTTGACGGTGAGACAGGTCGAGTATTATCAGGTTCTAATAGCGATGCGAGGCTCCCCATTGCGAGCTTAACAAAAATTTGGACAGCTCTCGTCGCGATTGAAAATAGTGATCTTCAAGATGAAGTCATTATTTCTCCTAAAGCTGCAATGGCTGAAGGCTCCTCCATTTATTTGCAAGCGGGCGAGACGGTGACGGTTGAAACGTTATTATATGGTTTAATGTTACGGTCAGGTAATGATGCTGCGACAGCATTAGCAGAGCATGCAGGCGGTTCGGTAGAAGGCTTTGTCAAATTAATGAATGAAAGAGCAGTGATTGCGGGACTTACCAATACCGTTTTTATGAACCCTTCAGGTTTGCATCACGACGAGCATTTGTCTTCAGCAAGAGATACAGCTGAAATGCTAAGAATCGCACTTCAAAACAAAACCTTTGAGAAAATTGCATCTACCGTTCTTTATCGTGCCAATACAGTAAACGGTATACTTTGGGAAAATAAGCATCGTCTATTGCGGGAAGGATCTGGTGTCGCAGTTGAAGTAGATGATGAGACGGAGCAACCTGTAAGCTCATTAAAATCGGCAACGGGAACAGCTTTTGCAGGAAAGACTGGTTTTACAAAGGTAGCAGGACGAACGTTGGCAACCGCTTTTCAAAAAGACGGGCAAACATGTATAGTTGTGACGTTAAATGAATCGGATGATTGGAATGTTCACAGAGGCTTAGCGAATGAAGTATGGCAAAACTATAATATGGAGACGGTTGTGAAAAAGGGAAAATATAATGTCAATGATAAATTGGCTATCCGATTAGAGCAACCAATTCAATTGCAATTAAATAAAGAAGAAAAAAAGATTGCAAGGCAAGTACTGCAAATTTCTAGAAAAAGAAAGGAAGCAGTATTGTCGATTTTTCTAGGGGAAGAGCGAATTTATGCTATACCCGTTAAAGTAGAATCAGCGGATCGTTAAAAGCGATGCGCTGATTTTTATTTATGCTATATATTCTATATATATAAAAGAATTTTATATTTATCGTAATTAGTGTAAAATTATGTTAGTTAAATTGTAAAAGCATGGTGGCAAGGAGGGGGACAATTATGGCTACTACTAAAGTGAATCGAAAGCACAATCAAATAGCAGTCATTATTGTTTTATTTTTATCAAGTTTTATCGCTCCGTTTATTTTGCTATTCCCTATTCAAGAGCTGCTTTATCGACCGAATGACTATTACCTTTTTGAGACTACTTTTAAAGCGTATATTATATTAATGATTGCTTTAATTGGCATGGCGATCGTTCTTTTGGTAAATATAATCATTGTCCCAAAAACAAAAAAGGGTAGAAATATACAACGGGCGATTGTCGGTACATCTTGGTTGCTCGTCCTGTTATTTTTATTTTTATGTATTAATCATTATCAAATAATGGATGAAAAAGGGCTCCATACGAATGCATTTTTTAGTTTGCAAGAAGATTTGACAAGCTGGGAAGAAATCATTAAAGCAGAACAAACAAACGTGCAAAAAGATGGTGTGACGAAACCAGATAAGTTGATTTTTACGTTGCATGACGGCTCGACAATTGAACAATCTTTAACAGCTAAGTTAGCAAAGGCAAAACCATTTATCAATCTTGAATTAAGTAAAAATGGCGTTACCATAGAAAATGTATATCAATAAAAAAAGCTACCTAAAAGGGTAGCTTTTTTTAGGGTGCCAGACACCGAAACAAATATGAATATTCAGAATATTTTGGGTGTCAGGCACCTTTTTTTAAAATTTTGTGGTTTGGTCTATATTAGAAATAAATCGAATAATAGCTAGGTTATTTTATGTAGTGCTAAGACAATTAAATGAGAAACTAGCAAATAATACACTATTTAGAATAATCGTATTACTAGTGCGGAATGAGTTTCTCTTTTATATTGCACAAAAGTATGACATAATTTTCACAGATTGACGGGAAAAATAACCTTCAAAAGGTTACATTTTTAACTAGAGGTGAAACAATGGAAAGATTACAAAAAGTGATTGCATATGCAGGTGTCGCTTCAAGGCGTAAAGCTGAGCAATTGATTGTAGAAGGTAAAGTAAAGGTAAACGGCGTTGTTGTACGTGAACTTGGAACGAAGGTATCCAACTCGGATACAATTGAAGTAGAAGGTGTAAAACTTGAGAAAGAAGATAAAGTTTACTACTTACTATATAAACCACGTGGAACAATTTCGGCAGTAACGGATGATAAAGGACGCAAAACTGTCACAGATTTATTTAAACATATTCCGCAACGTATTTTCCCTGTTGGTCGTCTAGATTATGATACATCTGGATTATTATTACTGACAAATGATGGAGAGTTTTCCTATATGTTAACGCATCCAAAATTTAAAATTGACAAAACATACATTGCACGTGTTAAAGGTGTACCAACAATTGAGGGCTTAAAAAAGCTACAACGTGGTATTCAATTAGAAGATGGCAAAACAGCACCAGCAAAAGTAAGTATGACTTCCTTTGATGAGCAAGCGGGCAAGGCGATTTGTGAAATTACAATTCACGAAGGGCGAAATCGTCAAGTGCGTCGTATGTTTGAGGCAATCGGTACACCGGTTGTCAAACTAAAGCGTGAACGTTTTGCATTTTTAGATTTATATGGTCTAACACCAGGAGAATATCGTGAATTGTCGAAACATGAAGTCAAGCAACTGCGTGTGTTAGCTGAAACTGGACAAATCGGCTAAACGAATAACAAAATGGAAAATGTATATACCGCTATACGTATGGTGGGTTTTTCACTTTCCTCGTGTGAAAACGTTCATAAATCATTCATAATTAATAACTAAGCGAATTTGTATCATTTTGCTATAATAGGTGAGAATAGTACACCTGTTTTAATTTTATCCAGCAAGCGCGTAAACAAAGTAAGTCTCGGGGGAGATAGAACAGATATTTCTTAAGTGGAAGTGAAATATCGACAAATACCCTCGAGGCGTATTTGAGTAGGGGGTTTATTAACTTGGAGAAAAAGAAAAAACGTCTCGTAACCCGCACTATTATTTTAGCCATCTTAGCGATCGCGATTGGGTATACCGTATACGGGACAGCGACAAAGGAAAAGGTAGAGTTAGTAGCTGTTGGCTCTGAAGCACCGAACTTCACGTTAGTAGATTTAAATGGCGAGAAACACAAACTGTCTGATTATAGAGGACAGGGGGTATTTTTGAATTTCTGGGGAACTTGGTGTAAACCATGTGAGAAGGAAATGCCAGCAATGAATAGCCAATACCAAGTTTTTAAGGATCTGGGTGTACAGACATTGGCTGTCAACATTGCACAAACTGATTTAGAAGTACAAAATTTTGTTGATAAGTACGACCTTACATTTCCTGTTGTAATTGACAAAACAAAAAGTGTTATGACTGCTTACAATGTTGACAATTTACCTGCAACAGTTTTAATTGATCCGGACGGTAAGGTAGTGAAGATTACTACTGGAGAAATGACAGAGGCGACAATCGCTTCTTACATGGAATTAATAAAGCCAAAATGAGGGGTAATAGACGATGGAGAATATTATTTGTGCTTGTGGACATAGTAATCCGTTTGGCACGAAGCTCTGTGAGAAATGCGGTCGTCCTTTAACCGAAGAAGAAAAGCAAAATAAAGTTGTCGACATGCGGTATGATGGTACGGCTATTCGCTCAAAAACGTACAACAAATCAATTGTCGACAAAATTTGGAATTTTTTCTCAAGTGTTAAAGTAGGGATAGCATTAATTATTATTACATTAATAGCAGCTTCAATCGGAACGTTACTACCGCAAGAGTTTTACGTAAAAGCTTCTGACATGGAAAAGGGAGCCTATTACGAGGATGTTTATGGTTTTGTGGGGAAAATCTATTATACATTAGGGCTGTCTGATTTATATAGCTCTTGGTGGTTCCAAATTTTAGTTGGAATGCTTGCGGTATCCATTATTGTTGCCAGTCTTGACCGTGGTATACCACTTTATAAATCATTGAAAAATCAACGTGTTAAGCGCCATGAAAGTTTTTTAAAGCGCCAACGTATTGTGGCAGAAGGACAAATAACAGCAAGTCCTGAAGAGACGCTTAGTAAAGTTGAAAAGAAAATGACTGAGATGAAATACATTGTTCGTCGAGACGGCAGTGCTTTGTTAGCAGAAAAAGGCCGCTTCTCTCGTTACGGTCCGTACATAAATCATGTAGGCCTCATTATCTTTTTAACTGGGGTAATGTTGCGTTTAGTTCCTGGTTTCTATGTCGATGAATCGATATGGGTACGTGAAGGTGAAACACGTGCAATTACTGGCATGGACGGTTATTTTATTGAAAATCGAGACTTTATTTTAGAAACACATGATAATGCACCACAAGGTGAACAGCTAAAGCAAGGTGTTAACGTCGTTGCGAAAAACTTCCAAACGGATATTACGTTATATAAGCAACCTAAAGACGCTATTGCTGGTGATACGGAAAATCTAGAAAAGGTGAGAGATTATTCAATTCGAGTGAATCATCCTTTAAAAGAAGAAGGCTATGCACTATATCAAATGGATTATCGCTTAAATGAATTGAAGCAAATGAATTTCCAACTAGTAAATAAATCAACGGAGCAATCACTTGGTAAAGTAGGAATTGATTTAACAAACCCTAAAAAAGAATACGATTTAGGAAATGGTGTATCTGTTAAATTACTTGTTTACACACCAGACTTCTCTGGGTTTGAAAATGGTGTACCGCAAACAGCGACGTCAGTTCCTAATAATCCAGCATTTCTATTTAAAATGACGACACCAGAAACACCAAAGGGTGAAACTAGCTTCGTTGCGATTAAACAAACATTAGAACCACTAGGTGAAAACCAATACAAAATGAAGTTTGAAAGCGTGGAAACACGCGATATGTCTGGTTTTACAATACGTAAAGACCGCACAATCCCAATTTTATTTGTTGGTGGTATTATTTTCATGATCGGCGTTGCAATCGGTTCATATTGGAACCACCGTCGACTTTGGTTACAAGTAGAGCCTGATGGCCATGTGCTGATGGCTGCTCATGTCAATAAAAATATGTTCAGCATGAAAAAAGATTTAGATGCCGTGACTGCATTTGCTGGCCTACCGCAATATAAGGATCAGTTAGAGCCGTCTGAAGAAGGCGAAGAGTCCACAAATCGTGGCAATACTAAAAAGGAAGGTGACAACACCTTATGAGTTTGATTGACTTAAGTGGAAATCTATTATTTGTTGCATTCTTAGCCTATCTAGTAGCTACTTTACTATTTGGCGGCGCCATTAAACAATCCAATGCTTCTGGCAAAAACACAGACAAATGGGGTAAACTGGCAATTGTCGTAACAATTATAGGTTTCCTTTCACAAATTGGTTATTTTATTACACGTTGGGTTTACACAGGTCACGCACCTGTTAGTAATATGTTTGAATTTACGACTGCTTTCGGGATGTTTATTGTTGGCGCATTTATTTTAATTTACTTTATTTATCGCCTAACAGCGCTTGGTTTAGTGGCGTTACCTGTAGCGTTATTAATCATTGCCTATGCATCGATGTTCCCGACAGAAGTAAGTCCATTAGTACCGTCACTGCAAAGTCATTGGTTAACAATTCACGTTATTACGGCTGCAATGGGGCAATCGATTTTAGCGATTAGTGCAGTTGCAGGTTTAATTTATTTATTAAAAGTTGTAGATTTAAACAAACCTTCAAAGCAACGTTTCTGGCTTGAAGCAGTTATGTACTGCTTAGTTGTTGTGCTTGGCTTTGTTATTGTGTCATCTACATTTAGTGCGATGGATTATGAATCGAAATATACGTATATCGATAAAGAAGGTATGTCTCGCCAAATTACTTATAATTTGCCACCGATTTTTGGGATGAATGAGTATGAGGTAGTAGAGGAACATGGCATGTCTCCATTAGTAGAAATGCCTGCACTGATTAATGCTAAAAAATTAACAACGGTCGTTTGGTCATTATTAATAGGCTCATTACTATACTTATTCATTCGCCTTATTGCACGTCGTCGCATAAGCGCGATATTCCAACCGCTTGTTAAACGTGTAAATCTACAATTACTGGATGAAGTCGGTTATCGTTCTGTTATTATTGGTTTCCCAGTATTTACATTAGGTGCACTCATTTTTGCGATGATTTGGGCACAACTTGCGTGGAGTCGTTTCTGGGGTTGGGACCCGAAAGAAGTATGGGCCCTTATTACATGGTTATTCTATGCAGCATTCCTACATCTACGTTTATCTAAGGGCTGGGAAGGTGAAAAATCTGCTTGGTTAGCATTAATTGGCTTTGGTATTATATTATTTAACCTTATTGCCGTTAACTTAATTCTTGCAGGTTTACACTCCTACGCGTAACAGGGGAACAAAAAGCCTTTTCGCTGCTGCGAAAGGGCTTTCTTTTCTTTTCAAGTCGTAACGTACCATGTACAATAGAAGGGTAGAGAAAGATCGGAAGAGAGGGATCGTGAAAGTGTCAGAAAATATTTCAGTATTAGTAGTAGACGACGAGGATCGTATTCGACGCTTATTAAAAATGTATTTGGAGCGCGAAGGGTATCAAGTTGACGAAGCAGAGAATGGTGAAGAAGCGATCGAAAAATCTTTAGAAAAAGAGTACCACTGTATTTTACTAGATATTATGATGCCTGAAAAAGATGGGCTTGAGGTATGTGCAGAAATTCGCGAAAGAGCTGCAACGCCAATTATTTTATTAACTGCAAAAGGCGAGGAAGCAAACCGTGTACAAGGCTTCGAGCTTGGAGCAGATGATTATATTGTAAAGCCATTTAGTCCTCGTGAGGTGGTTCTACGCGTAAAAGCGATTTTACGTCGTTCACAAGCATTTTCACCTACGACAAATGCATCGTCATCAAAAGATTTAGTTGTATTCCAACATTTGATGATTGACCATGATGCGCACCGTGTAACAGCGGAAGGTATCGAAGTAAATTTAACACCAAAAGAGTATGAATTATTGTACTTCCTTGCAAAATCTCCAGACAAAGTATTTGACCGTGAACAATTACTAAAAGAGGTTTGGCATTATGATTTCTTTGGAGACCTACGAACAGTCGATACCCATGTGAAGCGTCTACGTGAGAAGCTGAATCGTGTATCAGAGAACGCAGCGAAAATGATTGTCACTGTTTGGGGCGTTGGCTACAAATTTGAGGTTGTCAATGAATAGAATATGGAACAGTGTTGTCGGGAAGCTATGGGTAACCATATTGCTTCTCGTTTCATTTGTATTATTTGTTTTCACGGTTTTAATGCTCGAATTTCTTCAAAACTATCATATGCAGCAAGCAGAGATTTCGCTGCGTCAAACGGCTGCAACAATAGCGAGTATAGTGGATGACAATGAGACGGCAGAATCGACTTCGCAACTCCTGACAGATATTTTACCTGAGGGTACAAATGCACTTATCGCCATAAATCATTTGGAAGTCTCATTTGCGCTGCAAGAAGGCGTCAACAAGAAAGAAATTCAAGATGAAATATTAGCGAATAAATCCTTCCATGAAATTTTCCAATCAGATGAACCAATTATAAAGGAAATGATGATGCCATCTTCAACTGATAAAGGAAAAATGGAATCCTATGTCGTGCTAGGGTTTCCACTAAATGTGGAAAATGAAGTGCATGGCGCTGTATTTATTTATCAAAGTCCAGATGCGTTACATAAAACATCGAAAGAGACGACCAAAATTGTCTTTTTAGCGGCATTTATTGCGTTTGTGTTAACGACATTTTTTGCATTTTTCTTATCATCCCGTATTACATCACCATTACGTAAAATGCGTGAGCTAGCTTTTGAAATTGCAAAAGGGAATTTCGAGGCAAAAATGCCGACAACGCAAAATGATGAAATCGGCCAGCTAGCTGTTGCGTTCAATCAAATGGGGCGTCAGCTAAAGCATAACTTAGAAGTAATCAATCAAGAAAATGAGCAATTGTCCAATATTTTAACATCCATGACAGATGCCGTTATAACGTTTAACCGTGATCGAACAATTTTACTGAGCAACCCGCCAGCGGAACGTTTAATGCAAAAATGGTTTGTTAATAAAGGCTCGCAAAGCGCAAAGCCTATTCCACCTGAACTCTATCATATGCTCGATCATGTACTAATGTTTGAAGATAAGTTAGAAGAAGAAATAGAAATGGATGGAAATTATTATACATTTACGATTAGCCCGCTCTATAGTGGGGAATTAATTCGTGGAGCAGTTGCTGTAATCCGTGATATGACAGAGCAGCATCGTTTAGAAAAGCTACGTTCTGATTTTATTGCCAATGTATCACATGAACTACGTACACCGATTTCCATGCTGCAAGGCTATTCAGAGGCATTAATGGATGATGATTTTATTCAAGATCAAGAAGAACGTAATGAAATCACGAAAATTATTTATGATGAATCGAAGCGTATGGGACGTTTAGTAACCGATTTATTGGATTTAGCGCGAATGGAATCAGGACATATGACACTGTACAAAGATGAAGTACCGATTAATTCGACATTTGAACGTATTACGCAAAAATTCGCTCAAGTGGCAAAAGAAAAACACGTGCAGCTTTTATTTAATAGTGAGTTTGATAATGATGCCCGCATCAGTATGGATGAGGATCGTATCGAACAAGTGTTAACAAATTTAGTGGATAATGCACTGCGTCATACAGACGAAGGTTCTGTCATTGTCAAGATAGAGCAAGAGCCAACCTTTGCCAAAATATCTGTTCAGGATACAGGACATGGGATTCCACAGGAAGATTTACCATATGTCTTTGAGCGTTTTTATAAAGCGGATAAAGCACGGACACGTTCTAAAGGCGGAACGGGTTTAGGGCTTGCAATTGCTCGGAATATTGTCAAGGCCCACTCTGGCAATATTATGGTCGATAGTGTGTTAAAAGAGGGCACAACCTTTACTTTCTATTTACCATTCGAATAAATTCATGAAGAAGTCCTTGTAGCTGATGCCATCTGACAATGCTCTTTCATGCTTACACGGGTCATTGGTATAGTTAGAACTAGCTGAACTAGTTGGCAACAATACCAATACCTGTTAGGGGCTATACGTCGGCTTGTGCTCGGGTTTAGACACATAGCAAAATTAAGACCAAAATATTATTTAAATGTAACTTGTGCGAGTGTTAGACGACAAATACTATGAGAACGGGGGTGGAGTGCTTTGAATGACTCCGTGTTCCATCGACTATACGATGCATACCATCAAGACGTGTTCCAGTTTCTTATTTATCTAGTAAAAAATCGCACACTTGCTGAGGACCTTGCACATGAGGTTTATGTCCGTGTGCTGCGATCTTATGAACAATTTGCAGGGAATAGCAGTGAAAAAACTTGGCTTTTTGCTATTGCTAAAAATGTCGCAATTGATCATTTTCGAAAGCAGGCTGTGCGCCAAAAACATTCACTCGATTTTTTTGACTGGGAAACGGAACAATTACATTCAACCACACCATCACCGGAAGATGTGCTACAGGCCAGTGATGAATTAAAGCAGATAGAGTCTGCACTTGAAAATTGTACAGGGGATCAAAAAATGGTTATTATTATGCGCTATTTCCAAGATTTATCGATTACTGAAACTGCGCAAATACTTGATTGGACAGAGGCAAAGGTTAAAACGACGCAACATCGAGCCATTAAGTTTTTAAGGCAACATCTACAACAGGTTAGGGAACAGGAGGCGAAAAGGCAATGACACATAAACAATTTGACGATGAACAACTTGAACAAATGTTGAACAATGCCCCGAAGCTTACTGACCACCGCTCGAAAGACGAAGTGTTAAAAAGATTGCTTGCTGATGCACGTTTACAAGACAATATACATCTTCAAGAGGCTATACAACCAGTAGATGAGGCAAAAGAACAACAAGCGCAATCATTGCCTGCTCAAGAAAATACTGAACCTATAAAACGACGCAAGAGTAGGTGGCCTATTTTAAGTAGTGTTGCTGCAATTTTTGTACTATCAATAGCAGGGTACATCTATGTATCGAACAATTCTTCCGTGAAGGATGAAGCAAACGCCCCAATCGAAAATTATTCTTCTGTGCAGGAGGATCGGTCGGTCACAGAAAGTGAAAATGCAGATGCAGATAGTGTAATGAAAGCGAATATTGGTGCTGAGCATGCTCGTATCCTATCGTTGCGGACATCTGTTTACGAAGATGATTTAGTCGATGCAGTCGTTTTCAGAATTGGATTACCTGGTGGTAAGGCTGATAGCATACCAATGACCTATATTATTCCGAACAAAAAAATAACTGCTGATTTTGGGAAGAAGAAGCCAACAACTTTACAAATGTATGAAAAATACGCACCTCAAATTGATGAAGAAGCAATGGGTTTAACAGACTATCATCCGTACAAAGGTGAGTTAAAAGAAGAAGGTAAAACGCTTGTGCACGTATTACCAGAAGAAAATGATTATGATGTAGCTTCGGCATCCGTCACGAAATATTTAAACTCGTTAAAAGATACTTTTTCTGAGTCCGAATATAAAGCCATTGCCATTAAACAGGCAGATGGTTCTGATTACGAGTTTTCGCAAGCAGAAGAGCCGAGTGAGCCTATAGCGCTAACAAAAGATAATCATTACAATTATTATTTATATACAGAGGGAAACGGGACTGAATATTTATCGCCTGATCTCCATCAAACGTATCCTACTGTGACAGAGGCTCTACTGGCGATGCGAGACAAAAAGGATGATGTTTATGTGCCAGTTGTTCCGGAAAATGTCACATACACTGTAAAAGAAGAAGAAGATGGGGTTGTGGTCACATTTGACGCACCACTTGATTTAACGACAATGGATGCCGTACGGGCAACACAATTGATAGAGGCGATGATGTTGACTGCGTCAAGCTTTGATAAAAAGATACGTTTAGATAACATTGTACAGGAAAGTTGGGAAGGCTTTGATTTAACAAATTTTTTACCCATGCCTGTAGGTGCCAATAAACAAATGATGCCATAATATAGAAAACAGCTATCAGATAGTAGATAGCTGTTTTTTATAATGGAAATACCGCGGGTAAAGCACCTTGATTCGCGGGTAAATGATAAAATACCGCGGGTAAGTGACTTTGTTCCGCGGGTAAGCTACTCCATTATTTCTCGCAAAGTGCTTGATTTATTAAAACATACAAATTTAATCGGATTATTTTAAGCAGAAGTATTTACTTTTATGTGATAAAACATTATAGTTAGTTTATAAAATAATATTGATTCATCTTCGGGGCAGGGTGAAAATCCCGACCGGCGGTAATAGAGTTGTAAATCGCTAGTGTAGTAGTAAGCTACAGTAGCTCGCATGATTTACTAGATGGCTCTTCAGCCCGCGACCTGTGCAAAGATTTTTTTGCATGGCTGACTTGGTGTAATTCCAAGGCCGACAGTATAGTCTGGATGGGAGAAGATGAAGGTACGATCGTCATTCGTTGTTACGAATTAAGCTATGTGCGAACGTTTTTTTAGTGTGTCTTTAAATGCACGCTATGCACAAAAAATAGCTAGTAATGGCGTTATTTACTCATGCCTTTTCTCCCTTATGCTGATTTGCATAAGGGTTTTTTCGTGAAAAACAATCGATTACGTCGTAACCTTTCTTCTTGCAAGATTGAATCAGCAAAGAGGAGAGAGTTTTCAATGAAGAAAAATGTCAAACTGCAATCGTTTATTACGATTGGTATGCTGAGTAGTATTTCGTTTTTATTAATGTTATTTAATTTCCCGATTCCACCGTTCCCAGCCTTTTTGGAAGTGGATTTCAGTGATATGCCTGCCTTACTTGCAGCCATCACGATGGGCCCAGTAGCAGGTATTTTAGTAGAGCTATTTAAAAATGTTTTAGATTGGATTTTCTCTGGTACACCAACAGGAGTGCCAGTTGGTCATATTGCAAACTTTGTAACAGGCATATTATTTATTTTACCAGTATCATTTATTTTTAACCGTTTTAAAACGATTGGAGGTCTTGTTGGAGGATTAGCAACAGGAACGATTGTGATGGCGGTTGGAATGAGCTTGTTAAATATCGCAGTATTTTTACCGATGTACACTTACTTCTTAGGTATGGAGCCAGTCGTTGGCGATTCATTATACACAATGATTGTTGCAGGCATTTTACCATTTAATATCGTGAAAGGTGTGTTATTAACGGCGATTATGGCATTGTTATTCACGACGATGCGCAAATGGATCAACCAACAACGCACAATGTATTTATCGAAATAAGCGTAAAAAAGTATGATTTAGGATAGTGTTCAAGTAATGACACCTTATTAGACTGTTATGTCTAGGAGGTGTTTTTTTTGTTGCTTAAATATGCAATTTCAGATTTTCTTTCCGAAAAAGAACTACAAAATTTAAGTGGAAATACATTAAAAGGTTATGCAAAATTTTTTCGAGAGTTTAAAAGATGGACTATGGAACAGGAATTAACAGATGCTTCTGAAGTTACACAGGCACATATTAAAAGCTACTTATTGCATTGCAAGAATGAACGAGGAAATAACCCAACTACAATTAATGTTAAGCTAAAAAAATCTCAATACCTTTTTTAATCAGTTACTTGATAACGAGTATATTAAATCTAATCCATGCAAAAAGGTAAAACGTCAAGAAACTGACCATCGTATAGAAGTATTTACAGATTCGCATATTCGGCAGATGATTTCCTATTACAGAAGCTATTGGGGGCAGAAGTAGATTAGTAGTGCAACGTGAGTAATCTCACTTTAACAAGGGCAAACATATACGGATACCTCAAATGACGGATTCATGTTGCAATGGCTGACTATGTTATACATTCTATTAAGTTAGTTTCTGAAATGTAGGCAGTCATATTTGCACCAAGCCGTTGATTACTAGAAAATAAACATAAGGCAATAATCTTTATTCAAAGTGATAAAAAGGCATATCAAGTGTGTAAGAAATATGCGCAGCACTCTACGTTTGTTTGTTGAAAACACAGTGATTATCTAAAATTTGTAAATGAGGTAAATGTTAATTCCATTATAGATGAGGAAAGATCTGATTCGCTTTTCTTAATTGCTACTTCTGCATTGGATGTTGGAGTGAACATTAAGGATTCAGATGTTTCAACATATAACTATTGATATGCTCGATACATATACTTTTATCAAATGCCTTGAAAGAAAAAGACTAATTGATGATATGGAAGAAAAAGTGAATGTCTTGTTTAGAAGCTACACCAATCAACAGGTAGGTGGCTTTATTTCAAAAGAAGCTTCTAAGGTGTGTGAGAGCATAACAAAAGGACTTGCATATATGAAAATCAATCATAAACACAAGTCCTGTTCTTAATGAAGTGAAGCATCTGATTATGGTATAAATTACGCAATTACTTTTTTACTAGAAATGCCAATTATAGTACCTATCCATGTTCCTAATAGAACGCTAATTGCAACGAATCCTAGTCCCATACCGTCCCAACCACCAACTACTAATATGCCGTATACATATTGCCTACCTCTAATCAACGGATGATACATCTAATCGCCCCTTAATTTGCAAAATACATTTTCCACTTCACTATCATTATTGCATTCATTGTAAACTAACCATCTAAGTTCAAATGGTACTTGCTTTAATAAAACACTATTCTTAATTTTTTTTCTGTCAGAAATACTTTTATTGATGTCTGAGTGACCAATTATTTTCGGGAAATTGTAGTAGGTTGGTTATTTTTATTTATGGATGTGTTGTAACTAAACTCTAATATATATTAGATCTTTGAATAAGCTCAAATGATTTACTAATAGTCATTCGGGCTTTTTGTATATCTAAAAATATTTCAAGGAGGAGACTCACATGGAAGAATATCGAAAGAAAGTACCAGCAAACCATATTGACTTTTTACAGGTGAATTTAGTATGAGGGAAGTAAAAGTTATTATCCGAGGTCATTAGGTTAAAATAACAAAAAATTACGAGGGGAATGAAAAAAATGTATGATATTTACCATTGGTTTAGGTATTGAAGCTGTTATTGGAATAATTGTCAACGCAATAACTTGAAGCGAATTGCTACTTTAATTAGTCAAGTTTAGATAATAAATTTGCTCAATCTCCCGCAAATTTCGACAATACCTTTGATTTTTGTGGGAGATTTTCTTTTAAATAAGAATACTACTTTATTCGATTACAGGCGTACAGTTCTAATAAAAATATCATATCTTCTATTAATCCAAAGAAAAAACAATTGCTCTACCACTAAAACTGCTAAAGAACCTGTCTTCAAATACTATACTATTTGTTTCTCCCCAAAGAGATGGATCTCTAAAACAAATTAGTCTTCCTTTAGAGGTATGAATTCGACCACATACTACTACCAAATGTCCCCCTTTGCTTCCGTTTTTAGGGAACTTTGGAGCTATAGAACATATTACTGGTCCCTTTGTTACAAGCAAGTTTTCAAGTTGTTTACCGCTTTTAATAACTATAGGGTTACCCTTCACCCCATACATTTCTCCTAAATCGGCTAAACCTTGGTGTAACCATCCCTTCGAAATATAATACTTTCTTTTTAAACCTTCTTTAAGTAATTCTAATTGGGTTGGTATAGGTATTTTATAATGAGATATAACCATTCGTAAACACGCCAACCCACAACATCTATCGCTCCAATAGTCATGACTTCTTTCTTCAATAAGTAATCCCTTTGGCCAGTCATTCATACAAAACTTTTGACTATAACGTGGTATATAAAGAGAATAATTCATTAAATTATTTTCACAATCGTTATTATGTGATTGAATGTTTAGTTCCATATTTTATTCACGTCCAATAATTTTCTTGTTATATCTCAAATAAATTAAAAGATATTACTAGCGTTACATTAAATTAACTATACTTTAAAGAAAAAAAATATTCAATCATTTTATTATGTATAAAAAAAGTCCTTTATAATGGATAAAATCAGGTGGTAACCCGTCCAAATCCACTAATAAAGGACCGAAATTATGGTTAAGTTTATACGAAAAACTCCATCTGGACAATAGTTTTCAAGGGTAAATCTTCATTTAAGAATAAAACAAAAAAACACTCCTAGAAATCTGTTAATGAGCGTATGAAGGTGTGATGCCATAAGATTCTAGACATCATAGTAAATCAACACTTGTGTATGAAGTTAATGTCATAACTTTGTGTTACATTTCTTCTGTTTAATTTTAATGTTCGCTTAAATTCGACGCTAAAGACTAAAACGTTATATGTTAGGAAATGTATCTACTTAAATTTACTTTTATACTATAATCTTTTTATCAGTACTGATATTTCATACAAATTTTTACATTTTTGAATAGAATAATTAAGATGCGATTTTTGTTACGAAATTTAAAGAACTCGTTTTCAAAATTTAGATATAATAAATTCTAAATGAATTGAGGTAGTAATTGTTTTAAAATGGAATAACTATATAGTAAAAATGTCATTAAATTTTATTGTAAGTGAAGTGAAAGGAGGAGATTTATGAATAATTTTATCAAGGGAGCTATTTATGCAGTTTTTTCGAGCATAGGATATGGGATTATGCCAATTTTTACAGTTAAAGCCTATGAATATGGTGTGACAGTGTATACTTTACTTTTTTTAAGATTCGGATTAAGTTCTATCATCTTTTTCCTTTTCTTCCTTGTGAAAGGTACAAATATAAGAATCGGTAAACATGAGGTGAAAAATCTTTTTATACTAGGTGGTATACTATTCACACTTTTATCTATTTTCCATTTTGAATCATTAAAATATATATCATCATCTATGGCAGTCTTGCTCTTATATTGTTTTCCTTTACTAGTTTGTATCATCTCTTATTTTTTATATAAAGAAAAATTAAGTATAGGATCAATACTAGCTTTAGTAGCAACTTTCATTAGCATGATTTATTTACTTGGAGTTTCATTAGATAAAATGAATGTCTATGGAATAGTCTTATCCCTTCTTGCAGCTTTGATCTTTGCCATATATATGATTGTGGGGAAAAGAGTAACTATTAATAATTCACCAGTAATAATAAGTGCCTATACAGCACTATTTGCAACTTTTGGCGTTTTCATAATTGGTGTAGTGAAGCAAGATATCTCTTTAAATTTTAATAACCAAGCATGGATACACATTATTAGTATTGTGATTTTTTCAACTATTTTTGCTGAAATTACATTTTTTAAGTCGCTGGAATTGTTGAGTTCTTCTAACGTTTCGATGATTAGCATGGTAGAACCTGTATTTACTACTTTATTTGCTCTTGTTTTTTTAAATGAACGATTACAATTTTCACAACTTACTGGAGGAATGTTCGTTTTAATTAGTTTAGTCGTTTTAGTTTATTCTCAAAATAAGAGCATAAAAAAACCAGCAATAAATCGGACCCTAATTCAAAACGAACATATATAAATCAAAAGCGACTGCAACTCCATCATCTTTTAGTGATGATGATACAAAACCCATGATTAAAAGGAGAGATATAAATGAACACATTAGAGTTAGATACAAAGGAAAGTTATTGGAGTGCTGCTTTAAAAGAATTTGAACTTAAATCAAAAGTAACTTTAGGTACTTTTAAAAATAATGGATTTAAATTGGTCAACGATACATTTTTTTTAGATAAAAAAATTATGCAATCACTTTCACAATTTGCTGATACTTATAATGTCAATGTAAATTCTATTTTATATTCAGCCTGGGGATTATTACTTCACAACTATAATGATACAGATTATGTTGTATTTGGTACAAGTACAACAGAAGGTAAAGTTCTACCGTTTTGTGTTAAAACTGATTTTGATATTACATCTATAAAATATATTAGACAAATTGAGAATGAATTAGAATTGATAAAATTATACAAAAATGTAACAGAAGAAGAAATTTTTTCTTATAATCAACTGGGTTTAAAAAGTGGTTTATTTGGTTCAATATTTTCGAGTGGTGAATCAAAAGCAGTTTTGTCAGAATATTTAGAAGAAAATGAGATTGAGATGTGTTTTGAAATAGATTTTTCGTTAAAATGTAGTATTTCCTACAACGATAATTTATTTGATAATTACGCAATATCGAAATTGAAAGAACATTTTTTTAATTTAGTATCTGAACTTACCTTAAATTCACATACTAAATTAGAGGATATTGCTATTCTTTCAAAAAAAGAAAAAAATCAAGTATTGTATGAATTTAATAATAAATCGATTAATTATGATATTACTAAAACTGTCGATGACTTTTTTGAAATGCAGGTTAAAAAAAATCCCAATAAAGTAGCTTTAATTTGTAAGGATAAAAGTTTTACATACGATGAACTTAATAAGAAATCCAATCAATTAGCTTTTTTACTACGTCAAAAAGGCGTTAAACCAGAAAAATTAGTAGGATTAGTAGTAGATCGATCCGAAGATTTAATTATTGGTATATTGGCGATTCTTAAAGCTGGCGGAGCTTATCTTCCTGTCGATCCAGCTTACCCATTACAACGTATTAATTATATGTATGAACAAGCGGAAATTGATTTACTATTAACACATAGTCATTTAAATATAGATTTGTCATTTCCTTGTGAAAAAATATATCTAGATAATTATCCTTTAAATCAATATCCAACTGACAATTTAGATAGATTACATAATGCAGAAAATCTAATCTATACGTTATATACTTCTTGTTCAACAGGGCAACCAAAAGGAGTTACTGTTGAGCATAGAAATGTTGTAGGATACTATCATAGTTTTATAGATGAATTTAAATTAACTGAAAATGATATTATGTTGCAGCAATCAACAGTATCATTTGATATTTCTGTAGAAGAAATTTTTCCTATTTTACTAACTGGCGGAACTTTGGTTATAGCATGTAAAGATGAAGTAGCCTCTATAGAAAAGCTTTTAATCGTAATGAGAAATAATAAAGTTACCATGATTAGCGGATTCCCTTTATTATTGAATGAATTAAACAAATATCCTCCTGTAGAATCGGTTCACACAATGATTAGTGGTGGAGACGTACTAAGAAAAGAATATATAAACAATTTAATTGATAAAGTTAAGATATATAATACTTATGGTCCGTCAGAGACAACTGTTTGTATCTCGTATTATGAAGTAACAAGTGAGAGAATACAAAGTGGCATTCCAACCGGTAAACCTATCGCTAACTATAAAGTATATATTTTAGATAAAAATCGAAAACCAGTTCCTATTGGAGTTCCAGGAGAAGTGTGTATTTCAGGTGTTGGTGTTTCCCGTGGATATTTGAATCGCCCTGATTTAACAAGTGAGCGCTTTGTAAAAAATCCATTCATACCGAATGAGAAAATGTATATTTCTGGAGATTTAGCAAGGTGGTCACCAGATGGGAATATTGAGTTTTTAGGTAGGATTGATAATCAAATAAAAATTTGTGGACGAAGAACTGAACCAGGTGAAGTGGAAGAAAAACTTCTAGAGCATCCAAATGTTACAGAAGCGTGTGTTATAGCTAGAGAAAACAAAGATAAAAATAAATATTTAACTGCTTATATAGTAATAAATGAAACTATTTCTGCTACAGATTTGAAAGAATATTTATATAAATTTTTACCAGACTTTATGGTACCATCCTATTATGTTGTATTAGATAAATTACCAATAAATATAAATGGAAAAATTGATAAAAATAATTTAGCTATTATTCTAAATTAAATTTACTTATTTATCTAGAGTAAGCCAGAAATATAAAATAGCGCACCTTTACGGCAAGCACAACGAATGGCCAGCTATCCGAAATTTTTTCGGCTAGCTGGCTATTTTGTGCATGTGTCTGGGATGTTTTTTGACAAAGACGAGTTGATGCCATTTGCTTTGACCGTCTCTGGTAAGCTTAAACAGATTGCATTGGCTTTCGCACCAACTTCACTTACAGAGAAAGCCAATTTTCTTCGACCGATTACGATTGGGCGAATTGCATTTTCGGCTGGACGATTATCGATTTCAATCTGATCGTCAAATAGAAAAGCCCTTTAACCCTTGTACACGATTTAATTTGTATCTGCTGCTTTTGCGAGCACGTTTTTCCAAAAAAAGATAAGTCCTTTACCCATTTCAAGAATTTCTCCACAATGGGCTTCGAATATTTTTGACGAACTTTTCAACGTTTTGCTGGTGAAAGATCTAAATTGACGTTCTAAGCGATTCAATTGATCACAATAATCGAAGTCCATATTCCCTCTTTCCTATCGAATTTCAGGCAATCATGTCACAAATCTGTTTAACAGTTAGCGAATGTGACATTTTAGGAAGTCACCTTAGGTAGAATAACCTTCACAAATTTCGGGTATACACCTAAGTGTAAAAACGAATAACCACTTATATGACTGGAAATTTAGATACTCAAATATATTTACGAATAATTACATATGTTATTTTCACCTTTAATATCTGATGAATGGAGTGATTCTATAGCTAATCTATTAAGAAAATTTAAGAATTAATATAGGGTAAGTGGGATAATTTAACAATATTAATTTTTTTATATACAAAAAAGAAAAATTACAGCGATTAATACCCAATTTAATACATTTAAGAAGCTTTTTGTAACACTTAAGATTTACAATACTAAATTATTAGATAATTTAGTATTATAAAAAGAGGGGGGAGTATATGGAGGCTTTATTAAAGCTTGAAAATATCATTACGAAGGCTCTGATTCAGGAAAACCACAATGAGATAGAAAAGGAAAAAATTAGATTCGGTATACAACTAATTGTAAATGATATTTGGAAAATACTGTTTATTTATATAGTGGCATTCATTTTGAATTGCTTTATGGCCACACTAATAACACATATTACATTTATTGTATTACGACAAGTATCTTTTGGTTTTCATTTTCAAAGTAGCATTATTTGCTTAGTTGCAAGTATAGTTTCTTTGCCAATCGGTTTATACATAATCAATAGCAACCATATAAATGCTGACCATTTTATATTTTTATTTGGTATATTATCGACTCTTTTTTTACTATTAATAGCTCCTGTTGGAACTATAAAAAGACCCGTTTTTAATCAAAATCACCGAAACTATCTAAGAAAACAATTGTTCATTAGATTATCCATTTTATGGACTATTATTTTCGTTTTAAAAGGCGATTATCGATTATTTATTTTGTATGCAATAAATTTATTAGCAATATCAGTATTAATTCAAAAAATATTTGGAGGAAGTAATTATGAAAATTAGAAAACAATTATTAAATAAGGTATCTAACTTGGTTATTTTATTCGCAACTTCTGCGACTACATATGCATGTAACTTAGTTTTTCACGAAGTAAAAATACCAGAAAGTTTAAAAAAAGAAAGTAAATTTTAATTAAGTGTTGGAGGATACTCAAATAGAAAGTAATTTCTTAATATTGGTAATTATTGAATTTTTTATTATAACGGGTTCTATATATTACTTACAGAATTTAAAATTTAATTTGGTCACTATAAGTTCAACTGTACTAATTTGGATATTAGCAGCAACAGCATTTTTATACGTTGAGTCTTGGATAGTGATCTCTTTTCTTTTTATAACTATATTTATTTTTTTAAGCTTTAAATCCAATTTTTTAAAAATATGTATCGATTTAACTACTATCATTTTTATTGGAATTCTGTCTGAGTCATTATCACAAATTATGTTAGGATCTAGTAAATCGACTAATTCTCAGCTCATTTTATTTAGTTTAATTTATGTATCTTTGTTCAGCCTATTAAATCTCATTATACACAAATTGAAGAAAGATATTAGCATCATTGATTTTCCTTTAATAACCAAAATAATCTTTGTATTGCTTTTCAGTGTAACTGTCATTGTACTATACTTAAATATTTTTATTCCTTCAACATATGAAGAAATGCAGCTGACTAAAATTAATTTAACCATACAGCTTGTATATTTAGTTCTAATCTCTACATTAATTATGTTTCTAATAAAAATTATAAAAAAAGAGAATGCTCTTAAATATAAGCAACTGCAACAGTCTCAATACAATCAATATTTAATTTCTTTAGAAGCTGTTAATCAAGATATACAAAAATTCCAGCATGATTATATGAATATTTTATTCACTATGGATGGATATATTTCACAAGGGGATATAGAAGGTTTGAAATCCTACTTTAACAAAAAAATACTAAAAGTAGAGAGCGATACTTTATTAAAAAATCAATTTATGAAGAATATTAGTAACTTAGCTATTATTGAATTAAAGGGTCTTCTTTTAACAAAATTATTATTAATACTAGAAAAAAATATAAAATTTCATATTGAACTCCCGCAAAAAATCAGTAGTATTCCTATCGATATAATTGATTTTTCGAGAATTTTAGGGATATTAATCGATAACGCAATTGAAGCAAATGAAGAATCTGAGAACGGTGTAATAAATCTTGCTATATTAAAAACAGCGAATGGATCAATACTCTTTGTAATCGAAAACTCATTTCAAGATACTCTAGACATTAATCAAATTTTCAATAAAAACTATTCAACGAAAAAAGGAAATAATCGTGGAAATGGTCTTGCAAATGTTACTGAAATTATTAAAAAATATCCAAATGTTCTATTAAATACTCGAATTGAGAATCAAATATTTATTCAAGAATTAGAATTAAACTATAGGAAGTGATATTTTGAGAGTTATTATATGTGAAGACGACATTTCACAACGGCAATTTATTTTAAATGAGATTGTTCAATATGCTAACTTTCATTTACCCGGCACTGAGGTTGTTTTATGTGCTTCAAGTGGTGCCGAAGTATTAAGTTATATAAATCAATATCCAGCCGATTGTTACTTTTTAGATATTGATTTAGAAGGCATTATGTGTGGATTAGAATTGGCAAGCTTAATTAGAGAAAAGGATTCATTAGCAAATATTATTTTTGTTACAACGTTTGCTGATAAGCTAAGGTTAACTTTTAAATATAAAATTGCTGCGATGGATTATATTGTAAAAGATCCTGATAAAGAAATTTTTCAAGAAAACCTAACACTTGCTTTAAATACTGCATACCAACGATATGTTTCTATTGGTCAACAAAGTGATAGAGTTAATATGTTACAGATAAAGGTTGGAGAAAACATTAAAAATATTAAATACGCAAATATTTATTACTTAGAAACAGCAACAGTGGCTCATAAGCTGAGATTACATACCAAAGATGGAACATACGAATTTTATGGGAAACTCAAAGACTATGAAAAATTAGATAGCAGATTCCGACGTTGTCATAATAGTTATTTAATAAATATAGATTACATGATAGAGTTTTCTCCTAAAGAAAGAATGCTTACCATGAGTAATGGACATAAATGTTTGGTTTCATTTCGTTACACTAAAAATATCACACGTGTTAATTAAATAAATTCATCCTGTTTTTATTCAGTATAATTTACAGGAAATGCCGGTGCATCTTTAAGCCCTATCTGCCACTCGATTGACGAGGTAGCACAGACCAGATAATTACAGCCCAAAAAAGTTGGCTAAACAGAGGCTGCCCCTCCTGGGGACGTCTAAAAAAACAGTAGCAAACCATTGATACAATTGGATTTGTGAGAAACTAGGGCTTCGGTCGGGGCTTCGGTCACTGATTCAGAATCCCTTTTTTATTACCTTGAAAATTACGTAAATATTGTACCGAAATTATCTTCCAATTCAATTGTATGGAGGATTTTTTTATGACCAATAAGACAGGATTATTTGATGTAGACTTTTCACTGTCAACCAAAGAGCTTACTACTCAAGGGGGATATGCTATGTTAAGAAACTTGTCTGCTTTTGATAAAATGTGATTCCTCACCTTTAATAAACCATTATATTTTTAATTTATGGAAAGTACAGTTGTCCTGAAAATACTTGAAAGATAGTAAAGATAACAAGAACCATTTATGATATAATCCCTATGATTTACAAAATTGGAGGATTGGTGAATTTTGAAAAGAAAAAGGTTGGTACTCTTATTTTTCATGCTTGCATTACTAGTTTTATCGGCTTGCAGTGATTCAAGCGATGTTGATTCAAGTGATATTGATTCAAGTGATATTGATTCATATGAAGATACAAATGACACAGGTAACACGAGTTCACCTTATACGGAAGATGAACTAATAAATGACCCTTTAGCTCCGTCTACGAATCCGAATGATTACAATTCAAACGGTGAATATGTCCCTGAAAATGGTCCTAGCGACAATCCTGCTGATTATAATGTAGATGGAGAATACAAGCCAATAGAAGATATGACGGAGGAAGAAAAGAGAGCAGAACTTGAAAGATTCTTTAATGGCGAATAGGACTAGTTATTAGGAAATTTTCTTCTACAAAACAGAGTGTTCAAAATGGGCATGTCTCAAGGGTATTTCAAGGTTAATGAATGGCTTGATAGCGTTCCTATGAAGCCAAATGAAGCAAAGAAGCGAGATAATTAAGTGTTTATCTCGTTTTTTAATTTGAGATTATTCTCGGCATAAGATTTATAACAGTATTAAATTGTATCATGTAAAGTAAAAAGTTATCTATGGAGTTGTAAGAACGTCTGTGAACCTCCTGTGAGTGTGAAAGTTGATTCATTCTTTGATGGTATCTGTGGATGCTTCCTAAGCAGGTTGAGTGCAAAGTGTAGCAATAGGGTTTCAAGTTCCTAACTTTCACTCCTAACTTTTTGGTAGTGAGATTATCTTGCAGTTAAGAACATACTTGTAATGCAGTAATAACTCCATTACAATCGATATTATCATTGAATATATCAGTGTTCATTACTTATAAACTATTGATACTTATACATTTCACGCTAATTCCCTCATATAGCTTATTTCTTAGGTATGGAGCCAGTCGTTGGCGATTCATTATACACAATGATTGTTGCATTTTACCATTTAATATCGTGAAAGGTGTGTTATTAACGGCGATTATGGCATTGTTATTCACAACGATGCGCAAATGGATCAACCAACAACGCACAATGTATTTATCGAAATAAACCATTTCACCTCGAACATATTTATGTTCGAGGTTTTTTATATAGAGCCAATAGCATACTGGGAAATTTAGGAACTGTCTAGTCTAATTTACTATTTTAATGTACAATTAATAAGAGATTAGTTAGTTTTGAGGAGATTGAAGAGATGAGTGAGAATAAAGGACAATGGTCTAGTAAATTAGGATTTATTTTAGCATCAGCGGGTGCGGCAATTGGGTTAGGGGCTATTTGGAAGTTACCCTATGTCACAGGGCAAAGTGGTGGAGGCGCATTTTTCCTAATTTTTGTGCTTTTTACATTATTAATCGGCCTACCGATGTTATTATCCGAGTATATTTTAGGGCGGGGTACGCAATCTGAAGCTGTCACTGCCTATAAAAAAATTGTGCCAACGAAATCAGCTTGGGCTTGGGTTGGACGTATGGGTGTACTGGGGTGTTTTCTGTTATTAACCTTTTACAGTGTTGTAGGAGGATGGATTTTTATTTATAGCGGCCTTGGTGTATCAGGTGCAGTTATTGATTCTTCCGTTAATCCAGGCGATTTATTTGGAAAGATTATTAGCACACCGTGGATTACATTACTAGGTTTAGCGTTATTTACACTAACCAATGTACTTGTTATTTCGCTAGGTGTACAGAATGGTATTGAAAAAGCAAATAAGTGGATGATGCCATTGTTATTTGTGATGTTTATCATTCTTGTTGTTCGTGCATTAACTTTAGATGGGGCAATGGAAGGTGTGAAATTCTTCTTATGGCCTGATTTTTCTAATATAACAGGTAAAGCGTTACTAGAGGCGCTAGGGCAGTCATTCTTTGGTTTGGCAGTAGGGTTCTCTTGTTTGGTTACATATAGTTCGTATTTGAAAAAAGATGTTAGTTTACCAAACTCAGCAGGTTCCGTTGTTATCTTGACGGTACTTGTGTCGTTTTTAGCAGGACTAGCTATTTTCCCAGTTGTATTTGCTTTTGATTTGGAGCCACAAGCTGGGCCTGGCTTATTATTTATGGTGCTGCCGACAGCATTTAGTCAAATGCCTTTTGGGGAAGTGTTTTTAGCCCTGTTTTTATTACTATTTTTATTTGCGACATTAACTTCGTCGTTTAGTTTATATGAAATCATCGTGGCAGCATTTATTGAAAAATGGCATATGTCGCGTTCAGTTTTAACGTTATTACTTGGAGTCATTGTTTTTGTTGCAGCAATTCCATCGGCATTATCGTCAAGTTTATTAGCGGATGTTTCAATATTTGGCAAGTCAATCTTTGATGCTACTGATTATTTAGTGTCTAATTTAATGCTACCATTGGGCAATTTATTAATCGCCATTTTTATTGCCTATATAGTAGATAAAGATTTTGTGAAAAAAGAATTGCTTATGGGAAGTCAAGTGGGGCAAGGGTTTTATAACACGTATCGGCTACTTATGTTAGTGGTCGTCCCAATTGTAATTATCGTTGTTTTATTAAATATGCTTCTACAAAAATAATTGTATAGCAGCTTAGAGATGGTTCTTGTATTGTGCAGGAACCATCTTTTTTTCGATTAAGCACCAAGTGGTAGTGAAAAAAATACCTGCCATTAAAGCACTCTTTGCAAGTGTTTTAACTACAGGTACTATGTTTTTGGCACTTCAAGACATTAAGATGAGCTAACTTTTATCAAATTTATTGAAGCGGCGAGTACAATTCCGCCATCGCAAGTACGGAAGTCTGGACCGATATTTCTTAATTGAACTGTTCCATTATCTGGGATAAATACTATTGTTCCTCCAGTAATTGGTACGCATTCATATCTATCGACTTCTGTATTTAATGCTCCGTATCTCGTTTGAATTGGATTCACTTCGGCATTATTAACAAAAAGAGCTGTAACGATTGTAACGTTACCTGTCCCGAATGGGGAGAAGTTTCCATTCACATGATAATCAATATAGTACGCTCCTCCTTGGGACACCCTGATAGTCACTGTATCGGGGTCTAAAGTGATACCGGCTGTTTCTCCCATACCGTTCCAAGGCATAGCTTGATTGGTAGCAAGCGTGATAAAATTTGTTTGAAAAAAGTTCCCGTATGTGGAAGGTGATACTGCTGGAGTTTGTGCGTTTGGAGTGATATGACAAATATCGATTGCTTTAATAACAGGCAAACTAGATTGGCAACGTTCGCATGAACAATTTTTTTGACAACGATTCAAAGACTGTACCTCCTAATACATTTTTCTAATAGTTTATTTAATTTATCCTTTTTTGCCTGTGTGTGCATTTAACTCATTTCTCTATAACCTTAGACAAAAAAGAGCAGACAAATATTTGTCTGCCCTTCTAATCATCTATGTTGCTCCGCTGGTAAAACAATTGTCAGAATTGTTTGTGTGCCTGTCACCATTTAATATTCACTTAGTGCGAGTTCGCCTAACCATTTTTCTTCTTTAATGAACTGCTTCGCTTGGAGTTCATTTTTGGCAATAGGGAAAACTTTATCGCATTGTGAGATGGCAAACAGCTTACGGATAAAATCATCTGTCACAATAATCGCTATTTTCTTATCTAGCGTTGTGACTTTCTTTGCAAAATTGATAATCATACCAAAACCAGTACTATCAATATTCGTAACCTTTTGCATATCGATAATATAGCCGTGTATTGTGTCGAAACTAATCGCGTGAAGATCCTCTTTTAAATCACCAATCAATCCATATTCTAATGTGCCAGAAAAGGCGATTAAAATATAATCAGCCTTAGTATCAATATCAATCATATTTTTCTGATTCATATCGTACGCCTCCTTATATGTTTAAAGTTAGAATGTAAATTTATTTACTTCGTTCTGTAGGGTAGTCGAAATTTCGGCTAATTCCTCTGAGTTTTGTGAGATTTCCGCAACGGTTGCGTGCTGTTCTTCGGAAGTTGCTGCAATTTCTTCGGTCGCTGCTGCAGAATCTTCAATGATACGTGAGATATCATGTATAGCTTGTTGTACATCTAATGAATTGTCATTGACATGGGTGAATGCTGATTTCATTTCCTTCACACCTTGCTCTGTTTCCACAACTTGTTCGACGATCTCTTGTAAAGCATTGCCTCCTTTACTAATGATGTGTACCTGCTCTTCGACAGCGAGTAAATTACTTTCCATTGTCCGAACGGTTACAGCGGTTTCAGCTTGTATATCTTTAATTAAACTCGTAATTTGCCCAGAAGCTAAACTTGATTGTTCGGCTAGCTGGCGTACTTCGGAAGCTACTACGGCGAAGCCTTTTCCTTGCTCACCCGCTCGAGCTGCTTCGATAGCGGCGTTTAATGCCAATAAATTTGTTTGTTCCGCAATCCCTGTAATAACAGTTATAATACCGCCGATTTCTTCGGAACGTTTGCCTAGTTTTTGAATAGAATCGGTAGCGTAGGATACTGTTTGCGTGACAGAGTTTAAATGTTTTATGGCTTCGTTAATCGCATCCTCGCCTTTTCGTGCGATGTGGGTTGATTGAATGGCTCTCTCTAAAGTGGCTTCAGCCTTTTGTAAGCTATTGGCTACTTCATCATTCGTTTTTTGCATCATTTTCACAATATGCTCCACCTGATCGGATTGCGTGCTAGTGCCGCTTGCAATATCATTCATTGTTAATGCCACTTGGTTTGAGGCTTCGCTAGTTTGGCGAGAAGATTCTGCTAAAACTAGCGAAGAACTTGCGATTTGATTGGCGCTATTGGAGACGACGTTGATTGTTTCGGTTATACGAGTCTTCATCGCATTGAAAGCTTGTGCTAAATTAGCAATTTCATCTTGTCCTTTAGGATTTAATATTTTCACATTTAAATTTAAATCTGCTAGTTCTTTGGCATTGGCGCTTAATTGATTGATGGGCGCAATAATTAGCCGTTGTAAAAACCAACTGATGATGACAAACATTAAAGTGGAAACAATTAATAAAACGACAATATTTTTAATAACGCTTTCCATAGCAGTGTTGGTATAGGTATCTATTGGTATGCCTGTTGCCCACATACCAATAACGTCCCCTTGCTTGTTTAAAATAGGGTCGGTGGCGACTTCATACATAATTCCTAACACATTGGCTGAACCGATATAGCGCTCTTTTTGCTCTAACACGGCAGCGGTTATCTCCTTAGAAGCTTTGGTATTAATTGGCCTGTTGCCATTCTCCACAATATTTGTGCTAACTCGAGTATCGAATTGAAAAATTGTGACAGCATTGCCGTCGGTTAGATCTCTCAGTTTGTCGACAATCTCAAAGTTACCAACAATTTTAACATCCCCTTTATACAATTCATTATTTTGGATGTTCCAATCTCCCGGGATTTTAGCATCTAAATACTCATAACCTAATTGGATATCTGATTGAAGTTTCGTATTAACAGTTTCTAAAAGATTTTTTTTAGAGTCATTATAGTCAACAATCGTGAGCAGTGTAATCATAAGTAAAATGCAAGTAATGAGTAGTAGGTTAATTTTTTTGCGGATTGTCCATTTCATAAAAAGTCCCTCCTAATCTTAGATGTACCTATCCATGAATTTTCTTAGAAACACCGACTAAAAATTTTGTTTTCGAAATATGTTTGAACCAAATAGAATCCACCATTTGTTTGACAAAAAATAACCCGCGACCTCGATCTGTATAATTATGTTCGTTAAGATCAAATTGCAAAGCCTTTTCCAAATTGTTTTCAGTAATTCCTTGTGCTTCATCGATAACGGTTAACTTAATTTCCTCGTCGTTATGTGTTACTTGCACTTGAATTGTGTTGTGAGAGAGGGGATGTAATGATTTTTCCGTTGCTTCAACTGCATTAATAACTAATTCGTGTAAGACAAATCGTAATTCTCTACTAAAAGGTATATTATAAAGCGTTGTATAATTTTCCATCGTCTTATCTATAAAATGAACTGCTTGCATATTAGCTTGAACTCGCAGTGTAAATTCCAATACCAATCACCTATCTTGTACTTGAAATAACAGTTACATTTTCGCTAGCATTGCAGTAAAAAATGTAAGCAAATAAAATAGGTCATCGCCATTATAGGGAGAAATTAATAAATGGAATTGCCTGAATCCATTAAGGGATAGGCTTTTAGCGCATAAAGAATGCTTCTTTTCATCCAAAAGCTGTCATTATCGTCGTCAATATACCTTGTTAGGCTCTTTGTAACCTTCTAAACGCTAGATTATGTAGCTAACGATTTAATTTCACAATCCGTAATGCTTGAAAAAAGTTCGTTATTTTACGGTAGTGTGTATTCACAAGTAGAGAACGAGTTTACTAGCAACGTATTGTTTTAAATATTGCTGTTATCACCCTCGTAGTACATGTCACACCTAGAGCAGTGAAAAAATACTAGGAAGTCTATGTATTTTAAATACTGTTTATTTTTTTGGTGACCATGCGTTGTTAAGGAAATTTTGGCGATGACTAATCTTTTACCTGGAGCTTGCGAAGTTTGGCTTTAACTTGGTAGTTTAAGACCGTTTGAAAGGAGTATAGAACTAGATGGAATTAAAGGTCTTTATCCACCAACGTCATAATTATAAAAGGTACTTTCGAATTATACAATTACTTTAATAGGCAATGGTAAATATCCATTTATTGAATAGTTCAAAGTATCCTGTAAAACTCTATAAAAATAAATTTGCTTTTAATGTACCAGTAAAATATAAAAAATGCAAGACTAATGTTCTACTTAATATTGGTTTTATTTAATCTATAAGTTTTATTTTTGGTATATTTAATATTACTTATAGACTATATAGTATCTTTTGTTGTTTAGTTTTTTAGTTGTGTGCAATGAAAGGTAAACCATTAGGCTTCTATACATCTAAAAAGAAGATAAGAATATTCTAAAAATTCTATGTAATAAAACCTTACATGCCCATTGCGTTTATTAGTTGTTTTAGTGTAATTTAAAAGCAGTTCTAAAAAACGTATGTTAAGAAAAATGACAAATTGGAGTGGTGAAGAATGAAACATCATACTAGAGATGATATTATCCGCATGGTGAAAGAGGAAAATGTGAAATTTATTCGCCTACAATTTACTGATATATTGGGCTCAATCAAGAATGTGGAAATACCAGTTAGTCAGTTAGCGAAGGCATTAGACAATAAAGTGATGTTTGATGGCTCATCGATTGAAGGATTTGTCCGTATTGAGGAATCCGATATGTATTTACACCCGGATCTTGATACATTCGTTGTCTTCCCGTGGACGGCTGAAAGAGGCAAGGTCGCACGCTTTATTTGTGATATTGCACGACCAGATGGAACAGCATTTGAGGGCGATCCACGCTCTAACTTGAAGCGTGTCTTAAAAGAAATGGAAGAATTGGGCTTTACTTCGTTTAACCTTGGACCAGAACCGGAATTTTTCTTATTTAAACTAGATGAAAAAGGCCATCCAACACTGGAATTAAATGATAGTGGTGGGTATTTCGATTTAGCGCCGACGGATTTAGGTGAGAACTGTCGACGGGAAATTGTGCTGGAGCTAGAGGGCATGGGTTTTGAAATTGAAGCGTCACATCATGAAGTGGCACCGGGTCAGCATGAAATTGACTTTAAATATGCCAGTGCCATTGAAGCATGTGATAACATTCAAACGTTTAAACTGGTTGTTAAAACGGTAGCAGCACAACACGGCTTGCATGCAACTTTTATGCCGAAACCTTTATTTGGAGTAAATGGTTCAGGGATGCACTTTAATCTGTCATTATTTGAAGGAGAAAATAATGCCTTCTATGATGAACATGCAGAACTGCAATTAAGCCAAACGGCACGCAGTTTTATGGCAGGGGTTATGAAGCATGTGCACGGCTTTACAGCAGTAACGAATCCATTAGTCAATTCCTACAAACGTTTAGTGCCTGGCTATGAGGCACCATGTTACGTAGCTTGGTCAGCACAAAATCGCTCACCGCTTATTCGTATCCCTGCGGCACGAGGACTTTCAACACGTATTGAGTTGCGTTCTGTCGATCCAGCAGCCAACCCATACTTAGCAATGGCAGTTATTTTAGCCTCTGGGCTCGATGGTATTCGCAAAGGCTTAACACCACCAGACGCTGTGGACCGAAATATTTATAAAATGAATCGTGTAGAGCGTGAAATGAATGGCATTGATAGTTTACCATCTTCATTAGAATATGCACTGATAGAACTAGAAATGGACCATACCGTTCGTGACGCACTAGGCATTCATATTTTTGAAAAGTTCACAGCAGCGAAAGAAATTGAATGGAACAAATACCGCACACGCGTCCACGACTGGGAACGAGATGAATATTTGACGATGTACTAACAAAGAAGTGTTGGGGCTGTAGGGCGCCGACACTTCTTTATTTTTTTGCCCACATGGGTTTGTTTTGCTGTTATGGTTTCTAAAAATTGTTTCCATTTTACTTAATAATAGTAGCAATCCTTTTAGATTTAAAAATAATTACTTATTGTTGTTCATTTGAAATTTATAATGTTGAGAGAAAAGTATCCTCTAATCCTGCTTTGGGAAATGTTTATATTATAAAGTGGATTATTTTGGTAAAATTAATGTTGAGTAAATATTGTCCTGTGGAGGAATTCTAAAATGTTTAAAGCTGTATTATTTGATTTAGATGGAACTTTATTGAATCGTGAGAAATCGATTGAGCTTTTTATAAACCAGCAATATGAAAGATTATTTGAGTTACTTTCTCATATTTCAAAAGAGCAATATATTTCACGATTTATTGAATTAGACAATCGTGGATATGTTTGGAAGGATAAAGTATACCAACAACTGATTGATGAATTTAATATATCTTCAGTAACATGCGAAGAACTTCTACAAGATTATTTAAAAGAATTCAAAAATCATTGTGTAGGATTTCCTCATATTCATGAAATGTTGGAGGAGCTGAAAAATAATAAAATCGCTTTAGGCATGATTACAAATGGGTTCGGTCAGTTCCAAATGGAGAACATTAAAGCTTTGAACATTGATCAATATTTTGACGTAATATTAGTATCTGAATGGGAAGGAATGAAGAAACCTAATCCTCAAATCTTTATAAATGCATTAGAAAAATTAAACGTAGAACCTTCAGAAAGTGTATTTATTGGTGACCATCCAGAAAATGATGTGAAAGCTGCTCAAAACGTAGGAATGAAGGGGATTTGGAAAAGAGATAATCAATGGACTGATGTAGAAGCAGATGCAATAATTGATGATTATTTTAAACTTCCTGTGATTTTGAAGAAATTAAATTTTTAGCATACATAGCCAGATAAAATAACGTTTAAAATCAAAGTATGGAAAAACACTGAAAATTTGGGAATTTTCCATATTTAATAGGGACAAATACGGACAAATACCCCTAATGTGTCCACGACTGGGAACGCGATGAATATTTGACGATGTACTAACAAAGAAGTGTTGGGGCTGTAAGGCTCCGACACTTCTTTGTTTTTTATAGATGCACATAAAATAAAATTTTTACTGGCAATGCTGGTAGGATATTATTAGCAGTTGTATTGTAGATACTAGAAAAACAAGGGAATATAGGAGGTGTATAAATTGAAGATTAAAAGAATGGATCATATAGGGATAATTGTCAATGACCTCTCTGCCGCTAAAGCGTTTTTTCTCGATTTTGGACTTGAGGTGAAAGGAGAATGGGAAATGGCAGGGGAGTTGATGGGATATGCAGCTGGGCTTTCTGACGTAAAAGTAGCGTGTGTAGGATTGGGCATGCCGGAAGGTCAGACTTGGATAGAACTAATTAAATTTTATTCGCCGTTAGCGGAAGCGGATTTTCAGCAACCCTGTGCTAATACGCTGGGTATCCGACATATTGCATTTGCTGTTGAAAATATTGAAGCGATTGTTACCTAATTAAAAAAGAACGGTAAGGACATCTTTTGCAAGGCTATAGCATGGGCAGACCTTCTACCATTATCACTAAATTAATACATAACAATGATCCAAGAGTGATGGTGGGGGGAAATGCCATAATCTTGACAAAAGGCGAATTATACTAGACAACACTACTAAAAAACTCCTTGGGCTGGACAAATCCTTCATTTTGTTAAAAGCAAAAATCCTAGTAGAAGTTTGCAAATTAGCATGTACTTTCGATAAGTCCCTGTCGTAGAAAAAAAGTGTTAGAATTGCCGGCAGTCAACCTAACACTTTTTCATTATTTTTAAATTGCGCTACATGTGTGGGGCATCCATACCAAAGTTTGCCCATTCCTCTTTTGAAGGGCCATAGATACCTGGAACGGTTAATCCTGCCTGTCGCATAAGAACGCTCATTTGCCCACGGTGGTGGCTCTGATGTTGCATTAAAAACAATAATAGTGACCCATTCGGTATTTCTTGGCCTAGAAATTGTATATATTCCGTCATGGTCTTGTCATTCCATTGCGTTTTTAATGCCTGGACAAATGCACTGCTAGCTTGGTGATAATGGTCTGCTATATATTGAGCCGAGGTAGGGACAGGAACATCTACTGTTGGAGCTTCGAACGTTAAGTTTGTATTGGATGTAATAATATGAATAGCAGTTACAGTATGCCAAGCAATGCGTCCTAAAGTCCAATTTTCTGATGTGATGGCTTGCGTAAGTGATTGATCTGTCAACGTATTGAGGTAATTTTGTGTGGCACTCGCTTCAAATGCCCAAGATTGTATAAAATGGTCTACAGTTTGGAACATTAAAATCCTCCTAAAATATAGTTTTTTTGTATACATATACAATTATATATTCACTTGAATAAATAACATAATCTTTTCCTAAATAATAAAAAACCAGCTCCCATTGATGATTTGAGCTGGTTTTTTTATGTTTTAATGTGTAAAAGATATTATTCTTTTGATGTGTCTTCTGTTTTATTGTCATCTTCCATATGTTCTTTGTGTGTAGAAGGTGCTTCCGTATCATTGGGCTCTGTTTTATCTTTTGACGTACTACATCCAAATAATAGCCCTGTTGCAAGAATTACTGTAAATGTACCGATAAATAATTTTTTCATCCATTCACCTCATAATGAAATTTATACTTTTATTCTTGCCCTATTTTTTTACTTCATACATCGTTGCTTTATAAAAAGATTACCGAGATTCGATTGTGTATGGATATATATGTTAAAATATTTTTGGTGTTAAAAGGTAAGCGAAAATCTTAAATCAATTTAAAGGAGTCTCTAATGCATCAATTAAATCTAGTGAAATTTGATAGTGTCGATGTTGATGATTATTTTAGCCTCGTGTCAAATAAACAGGTAATGGCGATGATTACTGAACGTGCCATTTCATTTGAAGAAGCAGCAGTTAACTTTAAAAAACTAGTCAACCGGAATAAAACTTTTCAACATTTTGGCACATACAAAGTAATTGATATGAAAACAAAAGAATTTTTAAGTTCAGGAAATATTATATTGAATGAAAAAATCATGCCGAAGCTGAAATCGGCTATATGTTGTTACCACAATATTGGGGAAAAGAATACGGAGGATCTATAGCGAAAGCGATGGTACAGCAAGCAAGGTTATCAAAACTAAAAAGATTAACAGCTATTATTGACCCAAGCAATATTCCATCACGAAAAATATTAATAAATTTAGGTTTTGAATCGCAAAAGCTATGTGAAATAGATGGTTTACCAGGAGAAATATTATTCAAAGCTTTAGAAACAGAAAACTGCTAAAGAAAGAAGCTGTTTTTTAAAGTGAGCTTTACGAAAAAGGGCATTGAGGAGGACAAAATGAGCTACATACAATCAATTCGCAAACTAATTGGAAATGAAATGCTAATGACTATCGGTTGTGGCATTATTCTTGAGAAAGACAATCAAATATTACTACAGCATCGAACAGATCAAAATGTTTGGGGTATACCAGGTGGTGTAATGGAACCTGGAGAGACATTTCTTGAAACCGCAGTGCGTGAAACTTATGAGGAGACAGGACTAAAAGCCGAACAATTAGAGCTGTTTGGTATTTATTCTGGACAAGAAGGTTTTGCAACATATTCGAATGGAGACAAAGTGTTTAGCGTCCAAATTATTTTCCATTCAAGTTGTTTCACAGGCCAATTACTTCAGCGTACTGAAGAAAGTCATGAACATCGATTCTTTTCCCGACATAATCTTCCTCATTTAAACACCCATCAAGCACGATTTATTCACGATTGGGTAAATAAGGTGAATTTTCCAATAGTTAAATAAGGAGTTTCTGTTAAAAGGCTGCCAAACAATTTATTGTAGCCATCTTAAATCCTTCTAAGCTAAGTGTATGGCGTAGAAAACCGCAAGAACTAGTAATAATGCGTAGTGATTAATTGATAATGAAAATCCATAATTGTATAATTTAACGAAAATAAGAGGAGAGTCGTTATTTTGTTCGTTCATTCATTAGACTAATCGAGTTCGACAGGGAAGAATAAAAATTCGTCATTTCGTTACTATACTGGGGGAATAAATATGCCTTGTAAAAGCTGCTTAGTTTTAGAGTTACAGTTTGACATACAGTTAAAGGGACATCGAAATCTATCACTAATGGAAAAGGTAGTTCATCATTTTAAAAGAAGAGGCTTTTTGCTTTCAGTGAAGGATGATTACTTCATAATTCAAGAGTCAGGCGTTAGGGAATTTGTTGATTTTTGCCATGATTATATGGATTTAGCGCAAGTTTATTTTCGTTTTGACAATAGTACGTGGCAACCTATTACAGAAGTCGAGCCGATTTTAGAGATGAAGTGGATTGATGAAGTAATCAGGAAGAAATCTGTTATTAGCTACTCTCAACCGATTGTCGATGCAAATGAAGAAATTTATGCTTATGAAATATTATCTAGGTTTCCGAGAGAGGATGGTTCTCTCATCTATCCTAATGAAATTTTTACTGCAGCGAGAAGTCGAGGACGGTTATATGCTCTAGATCGCATATGTAGAATGGCGGCAGTGAGCTATTCAGCAGTATTGAAGAAAAAGACGTTTATAAACTTTATTCCCACGTCTATTTATTCCCCAGAGTTTTGTTTACAAACAACGGTACAATTAGCAAATCAATTAGGCATTGATCCGAATCAATTTGTTTTTGAAGTAGTCGAATCAGACAAAGTCGATGACATTGAGCATTTAAAATCAATTCTCAATTACTATAAGCAAAAGGGCTTTCAATATGCCTTGGATGATGTTGGTGAAGGGTACAACACGCTGGAAATGCTTGCAGACTTAAAGCCTCAATATATGAAATTGGACATCAAATATGTTCAAGGTGTTAGCGGAAATAGTGAAAAGCAAGCAGTAGCCAAGCAGTTTTTAGCGAAGGCCTTTGAAGTGAATGCGATTTCGTTAGCAGAAGGTATTGAGAGCAGAGCGGATTTTGAATGGTTAAAGGAAAATGGCTATCAACTTTTTCAAGGTTACCTCTTTGGAAAACCGAGCATGCATCCTCAACGGAAACTGTAAAATCATAAACAATAATATCTTGAATGAAGCTTGTGTTGTACAAGCTTTTGTTCAGGATATTTTTTTTGCATTTTTTAGCTTCTTTATTATTTGCAAATTTTTGTACAGCAGTTGTATACTTGTTGTAGAATTCTTGTATAATATAAAACTGGATTACTTATACAAGAACATGACTATTTAAAACAACTTTGCAAATACTAGCTAACTTAAGGATATAGGGAGGTTTTATGATGAAAAAGAACAAAGAAATCATTATTGTCGGAGCTGGCCCGGGTGGGTTAGCATCAGCGATGTTGCTAACTGCAAAGGGTTTCAATGTAAAAGTATTTGAGAAAAAGAATTATATTGGTGGGAGAACGAGCGAAATACAGCTAGGCGAATACAAGTTTGATATGGGTCCTACATTTTTAAATATGCTATATATTGTAGAAGAGATTTTTGAACTTACTGGAAGAAATATTCATGATTACATAGAGCTAATTGACTTGAATCCTATGTATGAGCTTATTTTTAGTGATAAAAAAATTAAAATGACACGTGACAGAAACGAAATGATTCGCCAAATGAATGAGCTTTTCCCGGGAAATGAAGGAAGCTATGAGCGATATATGAAGGAAACAAATCGCAAATTAGAAAAGTTAGCCCCTGTTTTACAAACGAGTATGAATCGCTTTACAGATTTACTTCAACCAAAGGTTTTAAAAGCATTAGGAGAGCTAGAAGTCGGTAAATCTTTAATTGATACATTATCGCGTTATTATAAACAAGAAGAATTACAGCTTGCGTTTACTTTCCAAGCGAAATATCTTGGTATGTCTCCTTGGGAAAGTCCAGGTGCCTTTTCGATCCTCTCTTATATTGAGCATGCCTATGGCGTTTATCATGTTAAAGGTGGCTTGAACAAGTTAACACAAGCGATGGCTAAAGTTGTACGTGAAAATAATGGAGAAATTTTTACAGGCACTGGTGTATCAAAGTTATGGTTAGATGGACGTAAAGTAAGAGGTGTTATTTTAGAAAATGGTGAAAAAGTTGCGGCTGATGATGTCATTATTAACGGAGACTTTGCTCATGCCATGACGAATCTAGTAGAACCAGGTGTACTAAAAAAATATTCGAAGGAAAAGTTAGACAAGAAAAAATACTCTTGTTCAACATTTATGTTATATCTAGGTGTCAATAAAACATTTGATTTGCCACACCATACAATTTGGTTTGCTGAGGACTATCGTCAAAATGTGGAAGATATTACAAATGCCAAAATATTATCAGATGACCCTTCCATTTATATCCAAAATGCTGTTGTGACTGATCCAACAGTTGCACCACAAGGGAAATCAACGCTCTATATTCTTGCACCTGTACCGAATAACTTTAGTAATATCGAATGGGAGAAATGTGAAAAAGACTATCGTGATATGTTAATAGGAATGCTTGAACAGAAACTTGGGGTTGACAATCTTGCGCAATATATTGAAGAAGAAAAAATGATTTCACCAAGAGGTTGGGAAGAGGAAATGGATGTTTATAAAGGGGCGACCTTTAATCTAGGACATCAGTTAACACAAATGCTAACATTCCGTCCTCATAATAAATTTGAAGAGTTAGATCATTGCTGGCTAGTAGGAGGAGGTACGCATCCAGGAAGTGGATTACCTATTATTTTAGAGTCGGCACGTATTACGGCAAATGGTATTTTAAGAAAAGAGAAGATGACTGAATTTGCTGTCAAGCCATTACCAAAAGTAGAACTCTTTGACCCTAAAATGCCAAAAGGGCATGGTAACGGCATTGATGCGGTACAAATTTAATGATAAATCTAGTAATCTAGCGTTTTCCTTTCATCGCACCGGAGCAATGTCTAAGGATTAAGTTCATAAGGTTAGTATGAATCTTTTTAAAAATACAAAAAGGTGGGTAGCACAACTTTATGAGATGGCAACATTATATTTTTTATTTTTTTCTTATTTGGTATAGCTTCGGTGTGATATTAGTAGGGTTTAATCTATTGCCAACATGGCTTGAATGGGCAAACAGTGTGTTTATTATCACAGCGGGTGTGCTTGGGGTTATTTATTTTGTTAGGGGATTTGGCGCAATTTATGGTGTGAGTATTAGTACACTCATTTTTATCACAACATTTATTGTCGAATATTTAGGATCTACTCATGCCATACTTTTTGGTTCTTATCATTATACGCAATATTTCGCACCTAATCTTTTTGGCGTGCCTATTGCAATTGGTTTCGCTTGGATTATGGTGATTGCCACTTCCCATGCGATAGTGCATATTGTTCGTCTACCAAATAGGTGGATTCGATCTATCATTGCGAGTCTATTAGCAGTGGTGTTTGATTTAGTGCTTGATCCTGTTTCCTTTAAAGTCAAAGAATATTGGGTATGGGAACAGAGCGGGTATTATTATGACATTCCATTGACGAATTTTCTTGGCTGGTTTTTAACTGCTTTGGTTTTACATATCGTCATAGGGCTCTATGGCAACTTGTTAAACCCAGATAAGCAGTGGCAACGACGTATGGTTCTTTTATATAGCTTAATGATTTGTATGTTTGCATTTATCGCCCTGTTAAACAAACTCTATTTAGCAGCAATCATTCCAGTAATCGTTTTAGCCATCCTACTTGTAACTATGAAGCGAGATGAACATTATGTTTGAAGCAAAAAAAAGTAAAGTTGCTGCTTGGATGTTTCACCTCGTGCAACAAAGGTTATTAAATCGCTATTTTCATAAAATTTGGCTTGCTATAGAGGAGCCCTTGCCAAAAAATGCCCTTTTTATTGCCAATCATAGTAGCTGGTGGGATGGACTTATATTTTTTCAACTGGAAAAGCGACAGAAAGTACCACCAATTTATATGATGACGCATGAAGATGGCATAAAACAAGTACCGATTTTTAAATGGATCGGTGCTTTTTCTGTCAATTCTCAAAGTACAAAGCATGTGGTGCAATCGCTCCGTTATGCACAAAAGTTATTATATGAAGAAAAAAGTGTTGCCTTGTTTCCACAAGGGGCAGAGGTTCATTTAGAAGCACGACCATTACAATTTCAAAAGGGGGCCGCTTTTTTAGCGGGAAAATCTCCTCGAATTCCTGTTATTCCAGTTACGATATACTATTCTTTTCGCCATATGATAAAAGGGGAAGTATGGATTTCTATTGGAGGTCCCATCGAGACAGAAGGAAGAAACAATGAAATTCTTACACAGCATTTTGAGGAAATCATGACAGCCCAATTGAATTCGTTGAAGCAAGATGTAGTTACAAATCATTATGAAAAATATATCAATATATTATGAGGTGTGAATTTGATTATTTTAATGAGCATCTTACTAGGTTTTTGCATATGGACGATTTTAAATCTCACTTTCTTACCTAACTTAAAAAGCCACTTCACCTTGCATGAGTATCCCTTGATTTCAGTATTAGTGCCGATGAGAAATGAAGCAAGAAATGTGCAAAATTGCATTGCAATGCTGAAAAATATTCGCTATGAAAATATAGAAATAATAATTTATGAAGATCAATCGACTGATAGCACCTATTCATTATTACTTCAAGAAATTGGGGATGATACTAGATTTCAAGTTATTCGTGGCGAACCATTAAAGGAAGGCTGGATTGGAAAAGTACACGCCTGTTATCAGCTCCGTCAACATGCACATGGTCGTTTCTTAGCTTTTATCGATGCAGATGTGACACTACATCAACATACGCTTACTTATGCAATAGCAAGAGCTAAACAATACAATGCGTCACTAGTTACAGGGTTTCCTAAATTCCATTATACAAATTGGCTTGATAAAATGCTTATTCCAATGATGCATTTTATTGTCTATTTCCATTTACCAATAGCGCTTGCAAACTTTACGAAAATTCCTGCTACCACGGCTGCAAATGGCGCATTTATGTTTTTTGAAACGACAAGTTATGACCAAGTAGGCGGACATGAGGCAGTAAAAAGCTCTTTAGTAGAAGATATACATATTGCACAAATACTGAAGCGGAATGGCCATCGTGTATTACTGACCAATGTTACGGATTGTGTGCATTGTCATATGTATGAAACGAGTAAAGAGACATGGGAAGGTTTTTCTAAAAATATTTTTGTAGGAATTGGTCGATCAATCCCAATGGCGCTTGGCTTAACATTATTTTATTCGCTATTGTATATCGTGCCATTTATCTTTGGTGTGTATGGTGTGACGACATGGCAACCACTTTTCATACTTCCTTTTATTATCACAGTTATACACAGAATGATTTGTGATATCGCAAGTAAAACACCAATCGTTTATAGTTTGGGTATTTCGGGGTCTGTTGTGGCGTTGTTATGTATTTTATGGCGTTCAGTTGTGTTATCGAAAACAGGGGCATCTTATACTTGGAAAGGCAGGTCTTATAAATGAAGGTTAGTATTATTGGTGGTGGGTTAGGCGGGCTTGCCTGTGCCACTTCACTTGCACATAAAGGATACGATGTGCATTTATTTGAGAAAAATAGTACGCTGGGCGGTAAAATGCGTCCAGTTACGTTAGGTGACTACTATTTTGATTTTGGACCGAATACGATAACGATGCCTTATGTCTTTAATCAAGTAATTGAACAAACAGGTGTTGATGCAGCCCCTTATTTTCGCTTTGTGGAGGTACAACCACATATGAAAAATGTAGGAGTAAATGGCGAAACATTTTATTTGTCAAATGATCGAGCGTTTATGATTCGTCAGTTACAGCATTTAGATCCACATGGGGCAAAAAATTATCCAGCCTTTATTACAGAAATATCTCGACTATACTTTTTAGCAAGACAGCATTTTTTAAATAAAGCTTTTCTATCAAAAAAGGATTTTATATCACCGAAACTAGCCAACGCGCTTTTAGCAGTTCGACCCTTTGAAACATTGGAAAAGTTTTTGCAACGTTATTTTACGAATCCTTTTGTTTTGCAATGTTTTATGCGGTATGCAACGTATATTGGGTCGTCTCCGTATAAGACACCTGCCACATTTGCAATGATTGCTTATTTAGAACTTGTGGAAGGCGTTTATTATGTACCTGGTGGGACAGCTTCAATTGCCAAAGGTTTTGAAAGGCGTGCAAGAGAGCTTGGGGTGAAAATTTATACGAACAGTGAAGTAACAAATATTGATATAGACAATGGTGTAGCAAAAAGTATTGAACTCAAACAGGGTGAGAAAATTTTTAGTGACTTATTGGTAGTCAATGCAGATGTTTTACAGGCAATGCCAACGTTAGACAGTAGCTTTCTCGCAAAAAAGAGGCAGATTACGCCATCGTCCTCGGTTTTCGTTATTCTAGCAGGCTTAAATAAAAAGATAGCATCTTTGGAACATCATAATGTCTTTTTCTCACCAAACTATTTTAACGAGTTTGAGCAACTATTTGAGCAAAAGGTTTATGCAGATGAGCCGACAATTTACATTTGCAATTCATCTAAAACAGATGTGACTCGTTCTCCTAAAGGCGATAATTTGCTTATTTTAGTGAATGCACCCGCTGGGCAAACACCACCTGACCAATATGATGAAAAAATAATGAAACAACTTGAGCGATATAGCATTTATATAAAAGACGCCATTGTACAAAAGCAAATTATTACGCCACAAACGATTGAACAAGATTTCAATAGCTATAAGGGTGCTTTATATGGGTATGCATCCAATAGTTTTCGCAGTGCTTTTTTTCGTCATCCCAATAAGAGTTCGATTGCATCAAACTTATACTTTGTAGGTGGCAGTACGCATCCAGGAGGGGGATCACCTCTTGTGACATTAGGTGGCATGCATGTAGCCGATGCAATTGTCAATCAACATTAGCGACAGTGGCTATTAGTAAAAATATTTTAGTAGCGGAGGAGAAAAGCTTCTTCCAAAGTGGATAACAGCAAAAAAAGTGTTAGATTGATTGTAGTCAATCTAACACTTTTGCATTTTCTAGCTATTTTTTATTTGTTTCTATAATTTAATTGTCCAACCGAATGAATCTTCAAGCGTGCCATTTTGGATGCCTGTTAATGTATCGTAAAGCATTTGTGAAATTTCACCAATTTCACCGTTATTAATTAGAATTTTTTCGTCGCGCCATTTCAACTCTCCGACAGGTGAAATAACTGCTGCCGTGCCCGTACCAAATGCTTCTTCCAATGTGCCGTTATGATAGGCTTCAACCACTTCATTAATTGAAATGCGACGTTCTTCGACTGGGATGTTTTTTGCTTTTAATACGTGCAGCATCGAATCACGCGTAATACCTGGTAAGATGCTTCCGTTTAATGCTGGCGTAATGACAGTACCATTTATTTTGAAGAAAATATTCATGCTCCCTACTTCTTCAATATAACGGTGTTCCTTGCCGTCAAGCCATAATGTTTGAGAGTAGCCTTCCTTGTGCGCAATTTCTTGTCCTTTCAGGGCACTTGCATAGTTACCAGCGGTTTTTGCTTCGCCAGTTCCCCCCACAACAGCTCGTACAAAGTGCTGTTCCACCATAATTTTGACTGGATTAATGCCTTCTTTGTAGTAAGAACCCGACGGTGACATAATAATAATAAATTGATAACTATTCGAAGGGTGTACGCCCAAGTGAGGCTCGGTTGCAATAATAAATGGACGGATATAAAGAGATGTTCCTGGTGCGGTTGGAACCCATTCACGATCCAATGTTACTAATTGCTTTAACGCCTCTAACGCAAGTTCTTCATCAATTGCTGGAATGACGATACGCTCATTTGAATGATTTAAACGGTTGAAATTACGGTCTGGACGGAATAATAGCACGCCGTTATCTACTGTTGCATAAGCTTTTAAGCCTTCAAATACAGCTTGTCCATAATGGAAGACCATTGCTGATGGATCGATAGAAAGTGGCTGATACGGGATAATGCGTGGATCATGCCATCCCATTCCTTCTGTATAATCGACTATAAACATGTGATCTGTAAAAAATTGTCCGAACCCTAATTGGTCTACTGCAGGTTTTTCTTTTGGTTGTGTTGTTAATTCTTTTTTAATTTCTAACATCGTCATATCCTCCGCGTCTTATGTCATTAGGTGATTTATCTATAATACTTAATAATACTGTTTATTTTAAATTAATGAAATACTAAGAATCTACTAATAATTAATAAAATTACTGAAATATTTATTTAATTCAACAAATTCCAACATTACATAGATAAAGAAATGTTTTTTCATAAGGTGAGCACCATGTGCTTTAGTTGTTACGTCCAAGATAGGCATAATTAGAGTCTTCAACTTTCAAATGCTAACTATGTATGTAATTAGCACGTCGAAACGATTATGATTGAAGTAAAGGTTTGGAAATTAAAGTGGGGGGTACCTGTCCAAAGATAGCATAAAAAGACAGGATGAAATTAATTGAATACGATAATCTTGAAGTAAGGAGTGAGGGCATTTGAGTTGGATTGAGTCGATTCAAAAGGCAATAAATTATATAGAAGAGCATTTACATGAAAGCATTACGATGGAACAAATAGCACAAGAAGTAAATGCCTCTGTTTTTCATTTTCAACGGACATTTTCTATTTTAACAGATATGTCTATCGCAGATTATATTAGACGAAGAAGATTAACGTTGGCTGCCCAAGAGTTAATCAATACAGATAGTAAAGTAATCGACATCGCCTACAAATATGGCTACGACTCTCCTGAAGCTTTTACCAAAGCATTTCGAAAGCAGCATAACGTAACGCCAAGTGAAGTACGTAAACAGCAAGGACCATTACAATCATACAATCGCCTGATAATCCAGGTGACTTTGAAGGGAGCAGAACCAATGAAATATAACATTGTAGAGAAAGAGAAGTTTCAAGTCGTGGGTGTCAAAAGAACGTATAATTGCCAAACAGGTGAGAATTTACAAGGCATACCTCAATTTTGGAATGAACTAAATGGGCAAGGTATGGACGAGCAATTATTTACATTAAACAACGGGCAAATCAAAGGGGTACTTGGTGTATGTGTACCAGATGAAAACTATAAGGATAACAGTTTAATAGACTATTGGATTGCAACAAATCACGTAGGAGAAGTACCTGAAAATATGTTAGCAATGGAAGTACCGGCATCCAAATGGGTTGTATTTGAAGTGCGAGGCCCGATGCCAGATGCGATGCAAAATGCTTGGAAGAAAATTTTCTCGGAATGGTTCCCATCCAATCCATATGAACCTGCTGGAACAGCTGAATTAGAGGTTTATACGGATGAAGACCCTACAAGTGAAAATTTATATTCGGAAATTTGGATACCGATTAAGTAGTAAGGCGGTGTCAGGCACGCAAACAATTCTCAAACAATTTGTAACATCATAAAAGTAGTAAAGCCAAGAATGTAATTTATTCTTGGCTTTTTGACTTGCTTGTCGAGCAGATTCACCGAAACGAATTGTGTTCTAAAAGAAGTTATGGCGCAAATGAAATACTTTATAGAACAATTTAGCGTCCCTGCTCATTTTGCTGTTGGTGTTCATTTGTGGCAATAAACATTTTTGAAACCTATCATCACAGTATTTTGTTCTACCATATTTGGCATAACATTCGTCATGCTTCTTACAGCAGGAATCAACTGCATTTGTTGGTGCGCCTGGGCCTGAACATCCTGGTCCACAATATCTATAGCCTGGATAACAAAATCCTATTTTTCTATTCCTATTCACAGTGATAACCTCTTTTCAAAAAAGTTTTCATACTATAAATTATGTAGCGTTCACATTTGAAAAGGGATGAAAAACTAGTGATAACTCAAAAAGAATGGATGAAGTAATTTAAAGAGACAAAATATCACCATCATTCGGCACTGATACTGCATGTGCTAGTCGTTTCTCGTCTAGAAAATTAGTTAGCTGCGCTCGGCTTAATTTGCAATGATTGATGGTTTCAAGATGTACAACCACAAGCTTTGTGTTTGGGGATAAGCGAGCGATACGTGCAACATCTTCACGCATCATTGTTATTACAGTTCCCCATATCATCTGTGCCTCTGATGCATTTAAAATGGCGATATCCGGCTGCAACTCTCGGAAAGCTTTGTCTATAGCTGGTGTCAAAATACAATCACTGACGATATAAATGGAACCATCTTCCGTCGTATTTAAGAAAAAACTAGAAACAGGTCCTAGTAATTTGCCAGTAATACCAGGTGCATGTCGTCCTGCTAGTCGTTTCAAGTGAATTCCTTCCCATTCATAACAATCATCGATAGCTATTACCCTTTTAAAACCCGCAGACCGTATTGCTGTGGCATCTTGTGGCTGACAAAAGACAGGAATCTGTTTGTTCAGAATAGCCATCGCTCTTTTATCCCAGTGGTCAAAGTGACGATGCGTTAATAAGATGGCATCCATATCTTCAAAAATGTTTAGTGGAACAGGTAATGGAGTTAATGGATTTCTACGATAATTTCGGGTAAATGGCACGGGTGCAAGTTTACTGACATCACTTAACATTGGATCAATTAGTATGCGTTTTTCGTTGATAAATAAAATCGACGTTGCGTGTCGAATATGTTGGAGGCGAATGGTCATATGAACTCCTTCAAGTGATTTATTTTTTACATACTCTATCATATTAGAATTTGTTTATATTAATTAGTAGAAGGTGGAGAACAGTTAAGGTTTTTGTAAGCTAATTAAAAAACTGCTGTAAGGTTGCGTAGTTATACTTGCGAAGGAGCAAAAAATACAGTATTGATGAAAGGAGTTATGGAGAATGAATCCAACCGTTACACAAAAGGAAAGGATCGTTTCCTTAGATATTATTCGTGGTTTAGCGTTATTTGGCATATTGTTTATAAATGTGGGGGCTTATCAGTTGGTAGTTGAAGGACAACCATTGCCTGTTTATAGCAAATTCAATAGCATACTAGATACGGTAATTGATATATTTATCGAGAAGAAATTTTATTCGATTTTTTCAGTACTCTTCGGTGTAGGTTATTATATTTTTACTTCACGTGCTGAAGCTCGGGGGGATAAGCCGAGATGGCGCTTTGCAAGAAGATTACTAGCATTATTTCTTATAGGGATTGTCCATTTGATTTTTTTCTGGGGCTCCATCTTATTTGCTTATGCAGTAATCGGTCTTTTTTTGTTGCCATTTTATCATGCAAAAGTTTCTACAATTAGCAAATGGCTATTTAGCTTGATTGCGGTTTATATTGTGAGCATATTGGGCCAAATGTTTATGCCAAATATAAGTTTTTTATCAACAATTTTTGATTTCTTAGGCAATGATATCATGACGATTTTTATTATGTTTTTAACTGGTTTTCTCGTTGCAAAAGCTAATTGGATAGGCAACGTAAGACAACATACCAAGCAAATTCAATGGGTGATTTATGTCACATGTCCATTGTTTGTAGGCTTATCTAGTTGGATTGGGTTTGCCTCTCAAAATCAAGATGCTCATCTTCATTTACTACTTGGCTTAGGTGTAATCCCGACGACCTATTTTTATGTAGCTTGCTTATTGCTTATTTTAGAACATGAGCCGATTGTAAAAATATTAAAGCCTATTGGGCGTGTCGGACAAATGGCTTTTACAAACTACTTAGCGCAGAGCTTTATAGGGCTAGCTATTATAAAGTTAATGGGATTTGAAGTCATGTCGACTTCCCGTATAGTCATAATTGCCATTATGATTTTTGTCATTCAAATCATATTTAGTGTTATATGGTTTAAATTCTTTAAAATGGGTCCGTTAGAAAAAGTGTGGAGATGGATGACTTATGGAAGAAAAGTATCGGTAAAAGCATAAATAGCGAAAAATTAACGTCAGGGCATTATTGCACTGGCGTTTTTTGAAATAACAATCATATACTGTTACTATTGAAAGTATAAATTTGTAAAATCAATGAAACTAAATGACAATTTATCCGTAAAATAGATAACAAGAATAAGGGGAGTATAAATATGACGAAACAATTAAAAAAATATATGGCAGTGACTACAGCGTCGTTTATGGTTATGCAACTAGCAGCATGCGGTAATGCTGAAACGGAGGTAGTGAAGGAGTCTGACCCCGTTAATACGACCGATACGGTTGAAAATAATGCCCAAACGACGAATGAAGATGAATTGCTAAATGTACATAACAGTGAGATGGCTGATGCTTGTGATGAGTGGCAAGAAAGTGATGATGGTTCCTATGAATGTTTAGACGAAAATTCTCCGTATTACGCACAGCATTTCTTTAATGGGTTAATGTATGCTACTGCGGGTGCAATGATTGGCAGTGCCATTTACAAAAGTCGCAATTTAAAAAATGGCACGGAGCGTGACAATCACAGTGGCGGCGCGGCAGGATCGACGACGACTACGAATAAGTCGAATGCTACAAACTCGAAAAATGGCATCACAACGGGAGGTTCTTCTTCGACGTCATCTGGCACCTCAACAAGTGGTTCAAGCTCAAATGTAAATAGTTCTACATCAAATAATACGAATTCGAATGCTTCAACATCTAGTGGTTCAAACACAAATTCGACTAACACGAATTCTTATTCGAGCGGTCAGCGTTCATATTCCAATGGTTCTAGTTCCTCTTCAAGTGGTAGTTCGTATAATAGCTCTTCATCAAACGCTGGGAAATCCGGTTTCGGCTCTGGAGGGGCTTCTAGAGGAGGCTCGTCTTCGTCCTAACCGACTGGAAAAGGAGGAAGCACGATGGAACACGCTACATATAGTAAGCAACGGCTAAAATTCTATTCGCAATTTCCTAATTTCTTTTTTGATTTTGAAGATCTAGAATATGCTTTATACGATGTGATGGAACTGCAAAAAGAGAAGATAGACGAGATTTATTACGCCACAAAGATGCTATGGCAAATCTTTTTAAAAGTTGGAAAACAATTTAAGCATTTAACAGACGAACAGCTTTTTGCTCTTGGCATTCGGTCAGAAATGATGCCTTATATCGAATTGGATTATTTACAGCAACAGTCCATCCTTGCTCGTTTTGATTTTATTTGTACGGAGGAAGGCGATATAAAATGTCTAGAACTGAATGGAGAAACACCATTTCTTGTCCAAGAAACGTTTGAAATGAATGAACAGCTCTGTCAGCATTTCCAACTAGAAAATCCTAATGATGTATCAGCATTGCAAAAAACGCTTTCTGGTGCACTTTTTGCTGCAATGCATTATTTACATGATGTTAAAAAACCTAAAATAGTTATAACAGGAAAAACGGCTGAAGAGGATTTTGAGGAATATTGCCAGGTGAATTTTTTGAAAACTTGTGTCCCGTTTGATGTTGAATATGTACCTATCCAAAAGCTAATTATTTTTTCTAAAGATACGCCTAGCGTAATGAGAGGGCTTTATACACCTTCAATGGAAAAAATCGATATTTTATATCGCCCTGCACATCCAGTGGAGTTTTTAATTGACGATATAGCATCTGATGGTGAAAGAATTGGTCTGCAATTACTAGAACTTGTAAAAGATCGTAAGCTTGCCATTATTAATGCGCCAGCGGCCTATGTTCTTCAGTCCAAAATTTTATTATGGCTAATTTGGGAGCGGAAAAATGATCCACTATTATTTAATGCGGAGGAGCGGTCTGCAATTAATAAGTACATGTTACCAACCTATTTGTCCGCAGAGCCATTTGTAGCAGATGGAGTGCCCTTTGTGAAAAAACCTGTCTATTCTCGTGAAGGCAATACAGTAGAAATTTATGCCGGAGACGGCTCGAAAACAAATGCATCTGCCTACACACATTATGATGATAATTTGTTTATTTACCAGCAGTACGTTGAAATGCCTGCCATCAATATTCAACAGACGGATGGCTTCCATTCTAAGAAATGGCTCATCGGCTCTTTTATCGCTGATAATCGCGCGTGTGGTTTGTCTTGTCGCGTAGGCAATCAAATTACTGAATGGGATTCCCATTGGTTAGCTATAGGCTATAAATAAGGTAAAACCCACTTTGCTTTCCGTCTATGCAGGAGGCTCAGTGGATTTTACTTTCCATTTTAGTTTATTAATCTTTCCAACCTTTACAGACATCAATCCATTGTTGATAAGGTGTATATGCTTCTAGCTCGTGAATGCTAAGTTCAATAGCGGAATTGCTGCTGCCACAGGCAGGAAATACCGTTGCAAAACGTTTAAGCGATTCATCTAAGTAAACGGCAACTCCATCATGAATACCGAATGGGCAAACACCCCCGATATCATGTCCAATACGTTCATTGACTTCTTCCTTGGCAAGCATTTTAGCCTTCGTGCCAAAAATCGCTTTATATTTAGCATTGTCAATTTTGGCATCACCCGCTGCTACAATTAAAATCGCCCCATCATTTACAAGAAATGATAGTGTTTTAGCGATACGCTCGGGTTCACAGCCAAGTGCTTTTGCAGCCATTTCAACGGTTGCTGAGCTTTCACTTAGTTCCTGTATTTTGTGTTGTAAATTCCACTGTGCAAAATGGTCGCGTACTTTTTCAATTGCCATTTAAAACCCTCCTTGCTGTGTTCTTTATCTATTTTAACATAATTTTCAGAATTTAAAGTTATTACGTTGGATGCACAACAAGTTTTGATGTGGAATATTTTGTAACTTTCTTTCTGTTGGCAACGTCCAATTAGGCAAACGTTTGAGTAAGGAAGTGAAGCACTTGAGTTATAGAAGAATTATTTCTTGTGTGGTTATTGTAAGTATGCTAGTTATAGCCATTTTTCCATGCAAAGCAAACGCAACAAGTTGGGCATATCCTTTCGTTGTTTGGGACAATTATATTTATGTGATGAGCGATGAAAATGTAAAAAATATTGATAAAGAAATTGGAGAAGTCACGAAGTATTCCGATATGGAAAAATATGAAGGTAACTTTTCAAATGTATACCCAAAAGGGACGAAATATTATTCAATTGTTGGTATTAATACGGATGATACAATTGCCGTCCAAGTTGGAGACAATCAGTATATCAAAGCCTTTCGAGAAGGACCCTATACTTACAAAAAAAGCTATATACACTATATCTTTAAAGGTTTGGGGATTTTAGCGTTTTTATTTGTCGTATTCTTTATCTATTCTCAAACTCGCAAGAAACTTTAGCAATCCATATGTTGGATAAGGAGGAATCACTAATGAAGTATATTAAAGGCTTATATGGAGCACTTGTACTAATGATGGTCGTTATGTTAATAAGCACAACTATATTGCAAGATCAATATTCGGGGATAGCTATGTTCATTTGTCTAGGATTATTTTTAATTGGCACAGCCTTTTTTATAAATGCCAAACATTTAAAGAATGAAGATTTATGAAAGATTACAATTATACAGATTTGCTGCATGATCTAACGATGGGGAGAGAAATTCATTTCATTTATAAAAAAGAAAATTACTATATAGGTCGTGGAGCTGGTCAGTTTATGTTTTGGAAATTCTATGATTCAGCGAGTGAAATAATTGGCCAAAACGCTGAAGATTTACTTCGAAAGATTAAACTGGATGGTCAATTAATCAAGGAATTGTGGGATTCCATTGAAATTGATGTTTACTAATGTGCGTGCTGACTAGGAATGAAAATTTGATATAAAAGGTTTTGGTGGAAAAAAGTGCAATTAAAAAGTGTGAAGAACAGCAATTGTTAAAGGAGGCGTTCAGTATGAAAAATACGAGATTGAATGTGATTGGTTACAAGGGGATAACGCCTTACTAACAAAGTTATTTAGCGTTTCCCCGAAAAATGAAAGGGGAAAATTAAGATGGAACAAAATGTCCAAATTGTCGAATTAAATGCAGAAAACTGGTATGACTGTTGTAAATTAAAGATATTAGAGTAACAGGTTTGATAGAGTAGTTGAATAAGGAATAGGACCATTCTTTGGTCCTTTTCTTTTATGGAGGTAGGATTTATGGATGGTAATTATAAATGTTGTATCGATATTCGACTGAGCGGTGGAGATATACAATTCGACGTTTCCGATGATACGCAGCTATTTCGTTTTAAATCAGGTATAGGCTTTGTAGCAATTCCGCATTTTTTTATAACGTTATCGGCACTTTATAAAGAAGAAATCAGCGAGGCACAGCTAGATTGTCACGGGAATGCTGATTATTATTTATTTTCAAGTGATGGTCAAAACCTTTTTATTGAACATGTAGGCCATTATCCACAACGTACAGATACATATCAATTTAAGCTAAAGGCTTATATGGAAGCTATTTCTTGCGCATTTTTAAGCTATCTACAGCAACTTGAAAAGGAAGGGATATTACCTTTAAAAGAACAAGAATTTGGTCATCCATTAGGTGATGATGTATTACATGCATTTGATAATTTTTCCGCTGTTCTAAGTAGCTGAGTTCGTGGTAATTTGCGACTATTTATTGGATACTTTATGTGAGAGAACGTCAAAGTATATTTTAGCGAGGGATTCAATTATTATGATGAACATTGTACCACCTAAGCCTTTTTTCTATAAAGGTGGAAAGCAAGCGGTTTTATTATTACATTCTTTTACAAGCAATACGATGGATATGAAAAAACTAGGAAAGTATTTGCAACAGCACAATTATACTTGTTATGCACCTTTGTACAAAGGACATGGTTTACCAGCAGAAGAATTGCTGACATTTGGACCGACTGATTGGTGGGAGGATGTACGACAAGCTTACCAGTTGTTGAAGGATGAAGGGTATGAAAAAATAGCGGTAATCGGCCTTTCTCTTGGTGGAGTGTTTGCCTTAAAAGTAGCTCAAGAATTAGAGGTAAATGGTGTTGTGACAATGTCCGTACCAAGACATAGGGAAGCTTTATTTCTTCAAAAGCGCGCCTTTTATTATGCAAAGGAATACAAACGACTCGAAGGAAAAAACGAGGACCAAATAAATATAGAAATGGCCCTTCTACAAAATTTGCCTAACCATACATTGGTGGAATTTCAACAGTTAATTGATGTAACAATGGATAAGTTGGCATTGATTACAACGCCCATTCGAATAATGTATGGTGCATTGGATGATCCGTTGTATAAAGAAAGTGCCGAAGTTATTTTTCACAACGTTGTGTCGCAGCATAAAATAATAAAAGGGTATCCAAACTCTAAACATTTGATGACATTAGGATTAGATAGGCATGACTTAAACCAGGATATACTTGCTTTTTTACATGATTTAACGTGGTAGTTTCAATCAAGTTAATTCCATCAAAACAGTGGGAAATCAATACTTCCCACTGTGTCTTCCTTCATTTAGTGTTTTATAAATTTCAGTGATTTCGTTTTTATTTCACTAACAAAAGTTGAGGCTAGTAGTAATATACCCCCAAGTATTTGAAGCATTGTCATGTGCTCTTGTAGAATAAAAGCGGAAATCAAGATGGCTACAAAGGGATCAACATAGCTGAGCATGGCAATACTTTGCCCCTTTAATTTCTCCATACCCGAGAAGAATAGCCAAAATCCAATCCCCGTATTAAAAATCCCTAAAATTAAAATAAAAGGAATGGATGAACCAGATACTTTTACGATATCAAAACCGGACGTTAACAAAACGTAAGGCAAGAGAAGTACAGCGGTAGTTCCAAGCTGAATAATAGTCAGTTCCAGTTTTTCTATATCCTGAATGAATTTATTTAATAACAATAATATAGCGTAAAAAGCGGCGGCAATTAATCCATAAAAAAGTCCAAGAAGATCATCAGTTTTTGATGCACTTAGACCTTCACCGACAATACACACTAAACCGGTAATCGCAACCAGAACGCATACAATTTTTTTACAAGACAATGGTTCTTTCAGTACGTATGGAGAAAGAAGCATGACAAACACAGGCGCAAAATAATAGCCAAGTGTTGCATTGGCGATTGTCGTATAGTCGTAGGATTGGTAAAGGAAAATCCAATTTCCCCCCAAGGCAATACTAGAAAACACCAAAATGACAGCATTCGCTTTTACCAACTGCCATGCTATTGTTTTCTTCAAAATAAAAAAGACGATTGTTAAAAACAAGCATCCAATAAAACTGCTTAGCAAAGCTCTTTCGCTCGAAGATAGGTCAATATTTCGTACTACTAAACCAATTGTACCGAAAATGACCATGGATAAAATAAACTGAATGTTTGATTTCATTGTATACTCCTTCGAATCTGCGAAACAGCTTATATCTCGCAGATTCTTAATCTGTTTTGTATATAAGCTTATTCGGAGTATACGGTGGTGGCGGTGATGTTGAAAGTGGCTTCCAAACGCAAATATTTATATCGGATAATGACATGAGAAGTTCCTCCTGTTTCATAAAAAAATTATATTTTACTTATTATACCATTAGGAATCTACGAAAAGTGAAGTGAATTTTTTTGGTGACAAAAGGGGGACTTATTAATGAAATATGCAGAAAGAGAACTTTAGAGGAAATGATTCTTATTGGGAAGTCACATAGTCACGGTATGAATGGTTGTTAGAAATTGTAGCTCATATTTATCATCATTGGGGGAAATTACATGCTATGCTATGTACATAGTTATGGCATAGATTTGAAAGTGTCATTATTTGAATAGTAGGTGAGTAAATATATTGGGAAACCTTTCCAAATTGGGTGTGGATTATTTATTACACATTTATATTAGCAACATTGGGTGCTTCAATATTAAGTATTATCCGAAAGAAGAACATTGTTTTATCGATTATTTCAGCAGTACTGACAATCACTATTCCGCTTATTAGTATTATAAATAGTATTGGGAGAGAGAAAGGCGTGGATGAATTTGAACATTTAATTGCCCACTTACAACAAGGATCACCTTGGTCAATTTATGCAGTTACGGGATTCTTTTATTTAGTTGTTTGGTGGGCTATCTTTCTAATCAAAAGAAAAAAGAAGGAAGTCTCTTATTAAACTCGCAGAGGGAGGTGCAGTTCAAGTGTTACATCACATGGGCATATATGATGAATATTTGACATCAATAAAAGAAGGGAAAAAGACAATAGAGGTTCGATTAAATGATGAAAAGAGAAGGAAAATCAAAGTCGGAGACACTATTGAATTTATTAGGATTCCAGAAAAAAATGAAACATTTAGAGTGCAAGTAACAAAGTTGAGAAAATACGTTACTTTTGAAGAGCTGTATAATGATATACCTTTTAAAGAGTTTGATTGTGAAGGTTGGACAATGAAAGAAATGTTAGACAGTACATATGAAATTTACACGCCAGAACAAGAAATAAAATGGGGAACATTAGCGATTACGATAAGATGAGAGGTAACTAAGGTGTGGAGTAAAAGTAAAATCTTCGCCATCTTTTTCTCAGTCATCTTTGGTGGACTGATTGCAGTGGGTTTTTACACTATTAATGATATACAAATCGAAAGCACCTATAAACTTGATGAGCAAAGCATTATTGAAAGAAATGGTTAACACTATTTACTCATAGATAATCGCGAGTTGTCTTTATCGAAGAACTTTTATGAGAGCAGCCGTGGGGTCAATAATGAAACTGGGAATCGCCACTAAAATGGGGGGAATCGCCACTAAGTCCCAAGAAAACGCCACAAAAACCGTGGGAATCGCCACTAAGTCCCAAGAAAACGCCACAAAAATCGTGAGAATCGCCATAGGTTCATACTAAACTAAAAAAGATGTGTACTGTAATGACTTCAGTACACATCTTATCCCCATTAGACTGTAAATTTTTTGGTGATGTTGTTTAATTGTTCAGATTGGTCAGCTAGCATTTGAGCGCTTGCTAATATTTGTTCCATTAGAGTGGCTATTTCTTCAGTCGAAGCAGTTGTTTCTTCTACACCCGCAGCAGATTCTTCTGACACACTTGCGATTGAAGCAACGGACATGTTTAATATTTGCCCTTTATCTACAAAACTTTCAAGTTCATTCGAAATAAAACCAACTTTTGTTGACATGTTTTCAATCAGCTCAGCAATTAAATTGAACGTTTTTGCGGTTTCTTTTATTTGGGATGTTCCGTTTAGGATCGTTTTATAGCCGAATTCTAATGATGATGCAACTTCGGCAGATTCTAGCTGCACATCGTTAACAATACTTGTAATGTCATTAACACTAAATTTTACTTCTTCAGCTAGCTTTCTTACTTCGTCTGCAACTACAGCAAAGCCTTTTCCATGTTCACCTGCTCTTGCAGCTTCGATTGCGGCATTTAGCGCTAATAAATTGGTTTGTTCTGAAATACTCGTAATAACAGAGATGATATCATTAATTTTGGCTGTTTTTTGATCTAATTCTTTCACCTTAGTAACGGATTCTTCCACTAAATCTTCTATATTATGCATATTACTCTCAGATATTGACATCAGTTTATTGCCACTGATCGTAGCTGTTTTTACTTTTTCAGTAAGGGTTCTTACTTGTATCCCTTCTTCATTTGATAATTTAATTTTTTCTATAAAGTCGGAAAGTGTTTCACTGAGATTGGCACAGTTTTGCGCTTGTTCTTGAGAACCTGAAGCTAATGCCTCCATAGTGATCGCAATTTGTAAGCTACCTTCCTTCACTTCATTGGCAGAAGCGGAAAGACCTTTACTTTGCTCTTTTACATTGTCACTTGCGTTAATAATGTTCGTAATAACATTTTTCAAATTACTATTCATTGTATTCGTAGCTTCAATTAATTGGGCTGTTTCGTCTTTTGCCTTCGTGACAAGATTGGTAGATTGTAAGTTTCCGTCCGCAATTTGTAACATACGGTCAACAACCTTTTTAATTGGCGTTGAAATAACTCTCGCTGTTACTATTGCTAAAATAATGGCAACTATAATAATAATAATAGACATCATTAAACTGGCATTTTTAATGCTTGTTCCTGTTTCCATTACATCATTACCTTCGTTAAGAATGATGTTTTTTCTTTTATCAGCGATCTCTTTAAAACCAGTCATCAAGTCCCTACCTAGGGGCTGCACTTTGTTGGCCATAATGGCAAGGGCTTGTTCCTTATTCCCTTTATCAAACTCTACAAACACTTCTTCAGTAATTGTTTTACGCCATTCTATACTTTTATCAATAAGTTGCTTTGCTTCTTCAGAATTTGTTTCTTGAAGAACTTGATCTTGTAATTCTTTACTTTCCTCCGTATATTGAAGAAATGCCTCTTTATAGGAAGGGTCATTATACAATATGTATCCACGTGCTAACGCGATTCGTTCGGCAATATTAAAGGCTAATTCTTCATCAGCGATTAACAATGGTAAATCTTCTTTTATTATAGCGTTGGTATCGTGATTGAATTTCACGACAGACTTGAAGTTATATACGCATAAAGCTGTAATTAATAGGACGATAATTAAAAATACGCCTAATAATTTATGTTTGATGCTTTTCACTAAGGTTTCCTCTTTTCTTGATAAAAAAATCTTTTTAAGAATGTAATACTAATGGCTGAGTTAGGTCTTTTATTAGGTAATTTTTGCCACTAAATTAATTTTATAGAATAGTTATTAATTCGTCAATAAGATGATTAAGAAAACAACAACTTCCTAAATAAATTTTTTTATTATAACAATAGATATAACGTTAGGCTCTTTGTACTGTAGGAGCATACAATTGTTTGTTTACGTACGTTAAAAATAATCAAGACATTTTTAGTTGAAATGCAATATGAAAATAAAGAAATTCCTTTAACTTAAAACTATTCTACGCAATGTTTTTTGTGTAGGAATATTGCAGTTTATGTTCTCATCTTTACGGCATTTGCATAATCATCAAATATTCTAGATAATAGAAAATGGTAAAAAGTTTCCATTGGTGCAAGTGGTGAACGATTCAACAATGAAATTTATAAAATGGAGGTCCATATAGATGGTAGATCGTGTTCTTAAACATTTTGGATTGGATACTGTATCAGTCAGTGAGGTGGAAGATTCCAATAGTTCAACAGTTGTTAAATGTGCACTACGTAATAAGGAAAATGTTTTTGTGAAGATACCTTTTTCAAAATTAAAATATCAACGTGAGTTAGAAGCGTATGAGCTATTAAAAGGAAGGGTAGCTATACCAGACATGCTGGATTGTTGGGCTGGTGATGAAGCCTGTACAGGAGCATTTTTATTATCCGAATTAAAAGGTAAACCGTTAACATTTGAAGCTCCACCAACAGTAGCTTATCAAGTAGGGATCTTGCACGCATCCATCCATTCCGTCCAACCTCCTGTTTTGCACAAATTAATCGGCATTGATAATGAGTTTGCTAGTTGGTCTAATTTTGTGGAACGCCAGTTTTATAGTTTTGCAGAAGATGTTAAAGATGTGGTAGATGTTTGTTTATACAATCAAGCCATGGCTCATTTTGAAAAAATGAAACAACAGCTCCCATCGCCTGATGGACCAAGTTTGATCCATATGGATTTTCGGCCAGCAAATATTATTGTGGATGCTAATAAAGTATTAGGTACAATCGATTTTGAATCTGTACGATTTGGTTCCACCGAAATAGATTTTACAAAGCTATATCGAGATTTTTTAAGTCGGGATATTACATTATTTCAAGCCTATCAAGAAGGATACAACAGTATTAGACCATTAATCGATTTAGACGTGGTATTGCCTTTTTATCGATTTACAGATGCTTTCAATAGTATCGGATGGTGTAAACGCCGTGGACTTGAGAAAAATGCTGTGTTTTTGGAACGGAATTTAGTTATTTTGGAAAAATTGCTAAAATAATGGGTAGTCACGTAAAATTACGGAACAAATATGTCCTATTCACTTTAGGACTTGAAATGAAGATAAAATAAAGAGGTATAGCCATATGATTATAGTATCAAAAGACCATTTTCAGTTGATTAAAACGAAACTTAGTGAAGCACCGACGTTTGTATTTAGCATATTGGATTCGATGATTAAAGGAACGGTTTATGCAGATGCTGTTGATTACAAAACATTGCTAATCGCAACGGATTCAGGATTATATTATGTTGCCGGTCAGGTATCAGATGAACGATTCCTTCAGCACCTCGTAAAAATTTTTGATGCATCTGTAGAGCAAGGAAAACGATTTACATTATTTTCTCCTAGTGCAGCGTGGGATCGTGTCATTGAAAAATATCTGAAGCAGCAAGTAGGCAAAATCCAGCGTTATGCTTTTTCATTTGACCTCCAGACGTATAAAAAAAGAAAAAGCAGTAATAAAAGTGAGTATGACGTAGCCAAAATTGGGCAGTTGGAGATCCAACATTGTTTGGAGTTTGACAACAGCTATTACGATACATATTGGGATTCAACGGATAATTTTATCCAAAATGGAATAGGTTTTTGTGTCAAGGATAATGAGCAAGTAATTAGCGCAAGCGTATCAATTTTTAAATCTACAAAATTTGCTGAAATAGATATTGTGACAGATTCCCATTATAGAGGAAAAGGATTAGCAAGTATCGTTGCGGAACAATTTATCGATGATTGCCTAGCCGCTCATATTCAACCTCGTTGGGACTGTGATATTGATAATCAAGCTTCAATTAATTTAGGGACTAAATTGGGTTTTATAAATCCGCGGCCATATAGCGTTTACTTTAAAATTAGACACGATGCTAATGGTCAGTCTTAAAAGTATTTTTCTTCGTCTGCATATGACACATTTATCGTATTGTAGTCATACACTAACTTTGGGGTGAATGAATTGCCAAGAGTAAAATATCGTGATGCAGACATTGACTTAATGGCGAGGATGATGAGAGCAGAAGCTGAAGGTGAAGGGAAACAAGGGATGTTGTATGTTGGCAATGTGATTGTCAATCGGCTAGTTTCCAATTGTTTAGACTTTAAAGATTTAAGATCAATTGAAGATGTTATTTATCAAGTCCAAGGCGGAAATTATTCATTTGAAGCAGTTCAAAAAGGAAACATGTTTTATCAAAGAGCAAGAGAAACGGAGAAAAGATTAGCTAAACAAAATTTGGATTATTGGCGAGTGCATCCAGGGAAATACGCCCTCTGGTACTTTAATCCGTACGCGCCGTGTCCACCAACATGGTACGGCCAACCATTTGCTGGACAGTTTAAAAAACATTGTTTTTATGAACCAGCACCTGACACATGTGATGGTGTTTATATTGGATAGGCTGTGCAGTTGATATAGTAACGATTAGAGGCTGGGACAAAAGAGAAAAAGTGTTAGATTGATGGCAGTCAATCTAACACTTTTTTGTTACGCCGTTATTGCCCGCGTCTTACGATGTGTGCGTTCTGAGCAGGAGTCACCGTCTCCGCTACCAACAACTAGTGAACCCTTCTAATTTTTTCTTTATTGCAAAAGCAAGAATAGCTAAGTGTGCTAGTTCTCCATATAGCAAAAATTTATGAACACCTTTGCTCTGTTCCTTAAATTTTTTTTGTTATGTTCCATCCTTTTTTATATGCTTCAATTTTTTATGGTCTATGTTAATGTTATATTTACCAATATTTTCATAACTAATGGTTGCATTTTAAAAGGAAATCTTATAAGGTAAATAGCAGTGGTATAAATTTACACTTTTAAGAATAAACGCGTCCTTACACTTGGAAGAGCCACTTCCACGTATAGATGGAGCAACGGCGATGTACCCGTTATATGCTGCCTTTGTAGAGGCGACCTATCCGAACAAAAGCTATCCATACTATGATAGCGAGGTGAAAGTAAGTCGAACGCCTGAAGCTTATCAAAATTTAATTGCTGGTGATGTAGATGTGATTTTTGCAGCAGCCCCATCAGATTCACAACTAAAAGTCGCGGAAATAAATGGGCTGACATTTGCTATGACCCCGATTGGGCGTGAGGCTTTTGTTTTTTTTGTGCATCATAAAAATCGCGTTGAAAATCTTTCACTTGAACAGCTGAAGCAAATTTATGCAGGTCAAATTACAAATTGGCACGAAGTTGGTGGCGATAATGACTCCATTCGCGCATTCCAACGACCAGCTGATAGTGGTAGTCAGACGACGTTAGAAAAAATTATGGGCGATACACCTATAATGGAAGCACCTGCAGAAAATGTAGCAACTGGCATGGGTGGCATAATCCATGAAGTTTCTCAATATCGCAATTATAAAAATGCAATTGGTTATACGTTTAGATATTACTCGACAGAAATGGTTGGGAATAATGAAATACAATTACTGTCCATTGATGGTATTGAGCCGACAAAGGAAAATATTCGCAATGGTACATATCCACTAATATCCGAATTTTACGCAGTAACTGCTGGGATGGATAACCCAAATGTTAAAAAGTTTATTGATTGGATTGTGTCGCCTGAAGGACAGGCATTAGTTGAAAAGGTTGGTTATGTGCCAGTTGAAAATGATTAGCTTATTGGCTATAATGATGGTAACAATTCGATATGATAGTTTTCTAGGGTTCCGTAGCGCTAGCTAGTCTGGTCCGAGAGAAAACCACAAAATATATTTTGTGACACGGAAGGATAAAAGCCTGGGAGATACTGTTGAAAAACAGTGTTTCTGTAGGCTTTTTTTATTTGTCGAAATGGAGGGATTTAAAATGAACAAACAATGGCTTAGTGTCTTTGTAGCGGCTTTTTTTGAAGTTGGCTGGGTTATTGGCTTAAAGCATGCTAATAGTACACTAGAATGGCTAGGAACAGCAATTGCTATTTTTATTAGTTTCTATTTATTAATTAAGGCTGGAGAGCGTTTACCTGTTGGCACGGTTTATGCAGTGTTTGTAGGTTTGGGGACGGCAGGTACGGTATGTGCCGATAGTCTGCTGTTTGGAGAGCCGTGGAAACTAGCAAAAATTTTGTGTATTGTCGTTTTACTCGCAGGTGTTGTAGGCTTGAAGCTTGTGACGGGTGAGCCAAAAGAGAAAGAGGTGAAGGGATAATGGCGTGGGTAGCATTAGTCATCGCTGGACTTTGTGAAATGATGGGTGTTTTTATGATTAGTAAGTACAATGAAGTGAAAAATATAAAAAACCTAGTCTTATTAATTGCCGTATTTACGGTTAGTTTTTTAGGGCTTGCCTATGCCATGGAAACCTTGCCGATGGGAACAGCCTATGCCATTTGGACGGGAATTGGGGCAGCAGGGGGAGCTATACTAGGCATGTTGTTTTTTAATGAATCGAAAGATTGGCGAAGAATCGTCTGTATTGTGCTCGTTTTAGGAGCTGCGATTTGTTTAAAATTGTTATCTTAAGTAGTGCCAGTCACCCAAACAATTTTAAACAATTTCATTGTAAAGTAAAAATCCACCTAGACTCTTGCTGGAATGTGCCAGCAGAGAGTAAGGTGGATTTTTTAGCCCTTAAAGGACTGTATGCAGCGTTCTTTTTCGTTATTTTTTTATATCTTTCGTCCATTCAGCAACTTTTTCTGGGTTATCTTTAATCCATTGTTTTGCTGCATCTTTTGGGTCATCGCCATTTAAAATATTTAGCATAACAGATTCTAAATCTTCTGATGTCCAGTGGAAGTTATCTAAAACAGTATAAACATCGGGGCGGTCTTCTTTTAAACCTTTGCGAACAAATGTATTAATCGTTTCTTCTCCGCCATAAACACCTTTTGGATCTTCTAAATACTTCAGATCATATTTGGCAAATTTCCAGTGAGGTGACCAACCTGTAACGATAATTTCTTCTTTATTTTTAATTGCTTTCGACAGTGCTGTTGTCATCGCTCCTGAAGATGAAGTTAAGAAGTTCCAATCAGAAAGATTATCATATTCTTCTAACGCTTTTTCAGTTGCTGCTGTAATTCCAGCACCTGGCTCGATGCCTGTAATTGTATGGTCTGCTTCATTTGTTAAATCTTCAATAGAATTAGCATCCATGTAACTTGGTACGACTAAACCAATTTTCGCACCTGCTAAGTTTTCGCCAAGTTCATCTAAGTCACTTTTATATTTTTCATATTGTGATCCATGTGTATGTGGTAACCATGCAGCGACCATGCCATCTGCTTCCCCTTTAGAAACAGCTTCCCACATAATAGCGTTATCAAGCGGAGTTAAAGTAACATCATACCCTAGGTCTTCTAAAACTTGACCGACAACGTTTGTCGAAGCGATTTCAGTATCCCATTCAACGTAGGCTAAATTAACATCTTTTGCATCTTCTTTTTTAGTGGAATCACCTTCGTTACAAGCGGCTAGTAAAAAGCTTAGCCCTAGAGCCATCCCTAATTTTGATAATGTTTTTAGTTTCATTCAAATCTTCCTTTCTTCTCTACGTATTTAGCATTTTAGTGACATAATGCGATTGTAACTTGCTGATGTAATGCTAAAATGCTCTATTACAGCTCTTTTTTTCGATTAAAGCTTTGAGTTAAGCGATCGATAATAATCGCGAAAATCACGAGCCCTAAACCAGCAACAAATCCATTACCGACTTGTGTACGTTGCAATGCTGTTAATACTTCACGACCAAGTCCTGGTGCCCCAATCATCGACGCGATAACAACCATTGATAGAGATAACATAACCGTTTGGTTAATACCGGCCATAATAGTTGATTTGGCAAGTGGGATTTCTACTTTAAATAATTTTTGTGCTGCGGTACTGCCGTATGAATCAGCGGCTTCTACTAATTCTTTTGGTACTTGTCTAATTCCTAAATTTGTCATACGTACAGTAGGGGGCAATGCAAAAATAACGGATGCAAATACACCAGGTACAATGCCAATGCCGAAAAAGGCAACTGCGGGGATTAAATATACGAAGCCAGGCATCGTTTGCATAAAGTCAAGAATTGGTTTAATAATATTTTCAGCAACGCTTGACTTGGACATTAAAATACCAAGAGGGATACCGATGATGATAGAAATGATACTAGAGAATAATACGAGCGTTGTCGTTTCCATCAAGTGATCCCATAAACCTTGATTGTAAATAAATAACAGACCTATTAGTGTAAAGCTTGCAAGCCCCAATTTTTTGCCTACAGCGAAAAATGCTAAAATAACGACAAGTAAAATAAGAATAATAGCGGGAATGCTAATTAATAAATCCGTGACCTGGTTCATGAGTAGTTTTCCGTATTTTTGTATCACATCGAAGAATGCTGAAAAATTACTCGTCAACCAGTCCATGGCTGATTCTACCCATGGGGCAAGTGGTAAGGTTGGAATATTGTCTAAAAAATTATTCATGTGTTACGTCCTCCTCAGTGCATGTTGAAAGTGCTTCGATAACCACGCCACGGATAAGAACACCAAGTAAACGTTCGTCTTTCACAACTGCAATAGGAGTAGGGGAGTTATGAATCATGCCTAAAATATCCTGTAAAAGCATATCTGGAGGAACGGTTAACATTTCGGATTGAACAATCGAATGTACTGTTTGTTCCTGTTTTTTAGCAGCCGCTAGTGCATCATCAGCAGTAATAAATCCTTTCAAATGTCTGTTTTTATCAACAGCAATTAGTAAACTAACAGCTTCTTGACGCATTCTTTTCAGTGCAACTGTAGGTCCATCAAGGTCAACGTTGACATATACTGGTCGAACCATTACGTTTTCAGCTGTTAATACTTTAGAGCGATCGACATCTTCAACAAATGTTTTTACATATTCATTTGCTGGATTCGTTAAAATTTCTTCACCAGTCCCAATTTGAATAATAGAACCGTCCTTCATTATGGCTATACGATCACCAATGCGTAGTGCCTCATTTAAATCATGAGTAATAAATAAAATTGTTTTTTTCAATGTTCGTTGTAAATCTAGTAATTCATCCTGCATTTCTTTCCGAATCAAAGGATCGAGAGCAGAAAATGCTTCATCCATTAATAAAATTTCTGGATCGTTTGCGAGTGCGCGTGCTAAGCCAACACGTTGTTGCATCCCGCCTGATAGTTGGTTTGGATACTGGTCTTTATAGGCAAGTAAGCCTGCGTTTGCTAAAGCTTGTTCTGCTTTAGCTTTGCGCTCTTCTTTAGAGATACCTCGTATTTCAAGACCATACTCGGTATTTTGTAGAAGTGTACGGTGAGGGAATAAACCGAAGTTTTGAAAAACCATACTCATTTTGCTTCTTCTAGCGGTTCGTAAGCTTTCTTTTCCCATTTTAGAAATATTTTCGCCATCAATATAAATATTGCCACTCGTTGGTTCGATAAGACGATTCAATAGTCGAATAAGTGTTGATTTCCCGCTACCAGACAAGCCCATAATGACGAAAATTTCTCCTTCATTGACGGTAAAACTAGCATCATAAACACCAACCGTTGCACCCGTTTCTTTTAAAATATCTGTCTTGCTTTTTTGTTGTTTGACGAGTTCTAAAGCTTGAGTAATATGCTTACCAAAAACTTTAGAAACATGTTCTACTTTTATTTTTTCCATAGAACCACTCCTTTCAAAAACTAATCCCACTTACAAATATACAGTGAGATACAACCTCAATTAGTAGAGGGAGAATGTAGTTACTTTAAAAACAAATCCGTGGCCGAATTGTTTTATTTTAAACTATTTGAGGATAATGAAAACCAAAAATGAACAAGTAACAACTTAACGTTAACAAAGAGTTGTTACTTTTGTCAAATCGATAAATGAGAAAAAATCCGCATAAACGCTGTTATATCAGCGCTTATGCGGATTTTAATTTGGATATAAAAAGCTCTGCACACGGCCTAGACTTTCATCATTGCCGATAAAGTAAATAATATCTCCTTCTTCAATTGAAGCGTATGGTCCCGGTGAAAGTAATAATTCATTGCCACGACGGATACCAACAATCGTGCTAGATGTATTTTGCCAAAAATTTAATTCTTGCAATGTTTGATGGATACATGGGCTATCAGCTGTCATTTCAATTTGATATGGAATAAAAGGATTAACGGAACGGAAATGTTCAGTGCGACTAATTAGTTGTTTTGTTTTTTCTTGTAAATGCAACAATTCCTGTTGTTGTTTTTGAATACTGATCAACAGCTCATTTTGTAGTTCATGAACAGATTGAACATCTTGGAACTGTCGGACAAAGCGTGCCGCCATTTCATACGATTTAATGATGACACCGCTACCTTTGGATGCTTCGACAATTTCTAAATCTTGCAACACGGCTATCGCTCTTCTTGCCGTTTCAGCCGATACATTGTATTGGCTAGCCAATGAAGATCTTGCGTAAATTTTATCGCCAATTTGATATTTTTTTTCTACAATTTTTGAAGCAAGGTCTACCGCTATTTGCTGGTATTTTGGTTGCTTTACTTGAACATTTTTTTCTAAGTTCATGCTTAAACTTCCTTTCGTCATAACAAACCTACCTTCGCTTATTATAGACTAGCCTGCACAGAAAAAATAGCACCTCCATAAGCTATTAGTATAGGTTCTAAGCATCATTTAACAGCTTTCTATTCAAATATGATATTTTAGTAGAAAAGAGCTGTTGTTTGACAGTTTTAAGTTATTATTATAAACTAAGTTACGTTAAGTAAGTTGAGTATAATGAAATGTTCAGTTAGTAAATATAACCTAAATGTTTAACATAGAAAGTTGGCGATAAATATGACAATTACTACTAAAGTAGTGGATATAGTGAAGGACAAAATGACAATTGTAAAGCATTCAGAAACTGAAAATATTTGTCTTGTAGGTCCCGTGAAATTACCTGTTAAGCAAGGTGAATTTTCAGCGACATTCCAATGGTATAACTGGTTAAAAATTGATAGTAATCTATCAAAAGAAGAAATAATTGATGGGCTAGCAACAGCAAATTTGGCATTTTCTCAGCAATCATCCGTACTTGTTTATGGGGATTTTGCAAATGAGGAAGATGTTTTAATTCGTATGCACAGCATATGTCATACAGGTGATATCTTTGGAAGCCAACGCTGTGACTGTGGCTACCAATTACATGAATCGATGAAAATGATTGTAGAGCATGGTTGCGGTGCGATTTTCTATTTAGCAGACCATGAAGGGCGTGGCATCGGATTATTTTCTAAATCGCTTGCTTATTTACTACAAGAAGAAGGTTTAGATACAGTAGAAGCGAATCATGCACTTGGCTTCCAAGATGATACGCGCTCTTATGAAGAGGCGATAACGGTTTTAACGGCTCTTCGTTCAAAACCTGTAACCCTAATTACGAACAATCCGAAAAAGCTAGCCGCTTTACAGATGCACGGTTTAACAGCAGATGGACATATCCCGTTATGGGGTGGGGTAACAGAGACAAACCGCTTTTATTTAGATACAAAAATAGAAAAATCTGGTCATATCCGTGACATGAAGTAAGTGGAGGGTGTAAAGATGACGACAGATGAAAAATATATGCAATTGGCATTAGATTTGGCGGCGAGTGCAAGAGGGAATACGAACCCAAATCCTCTTGTAGGTGCTGTTATTGTAAAAGATGGTGTTATTGTAGGAACTGGTTTGCATCGTAAAGCAGGGGAGCCTCATGCGGAAGTGCATGCCTTTCGTATGGCGGGAGAGCACGCTAAAGGAGCTACTCTTTATGTAACGCTTGAGCCATGCTCGCATTTTGGTAAAACGCCACCTTGTGCTAATTTAGTTAAAGAATCAGAAGTGAGTCGAGTTGTAGTAGCGATGCAGGATCCGAATCCAGCTGTAGCGGGCAAAGGTATACAATTGCTACGTGATGCAGGCATTGAGGTGGAGGTAGGTGTACTAGAAGAACAATCTCAACGTTTAAACGAACGTTTTATACACAATATGCTTACTAAACGTCCATTCGTTATTTCAAAATATGCTATGACGTTAGATGGCAAAATTGCAGCGCATACGGGGCATTCCAAATGGGTAACAGGTGCAGAAGCTCGGGAAGATGTGCACCATATTCGTCATGAAGTAGATGCAATATTAGTCGGCGTTGGAACAGTGATTGCTGATAATCCATCTTTAACGACGAGATTAAACAATCGACAGGGCAAAAATCCTATACGTATTATTATGGATAGCTCGCTTCGTACACCAGCACATGCAAATGTATTAAATGTAGAAGAAGCGCAAACGATTATTGTCTGCAGTGAGGAAGTCAAACAAGAGCAAATTAGCGCTTTTGAGGCAAAAGGTGTCACGGTCCTCCCTGTCCGAAGAGATAGTGAAGGATTGCATATTGATGATATGTTAGAGAAACTTTATGTACTTGGTATTACAGATATTTTAGTGGAGGGTGGTAGCGTAATTAATGCCTCATTTTTACAAAGTGCTGCCATCGATAAATATGTCATCTATGTAGCGCCTAAAGTTTTAGGTGGTCGTCTATCATTAACACCAATCGCTGGTTACAATGCAGCAACGATGGATGAAGCATGGGATGTTGAATTTGATTCATTTAAAAAGTTAGGGCAAGATTTACGCATTATTGCTTATCCGAAAAAAGGTGAAGGAAAGTGAATTATCATGCGGATGTTTGTATTGTCGGAGCTGGACCAGCTGGTGCACTGCTTGCGCATTTGCTAGTTAAAAAGGGTCTATCCGTCATACTATTGGAACAAAACGCAACACTCGGGCAGGCATTTCGTGGTGAGCATTTAAACGAAGAAGGTGAGGCGGTTCTCAAAAAGCATTTTCTTTTTGAAGCGGTTGAAGCACTTGGTTTATTACGAATGGAAAAATTAGAATATTATGCGAAGGGCGAAGTCATTAAAACGATTGTTCCAGATGCCATTATAGGGCATTTAGGTATTCATGTGCCTCAAGCTCATTTGCTGAAGGGAATACTTCAACAAACAGTACACTTTCAAAACTTTAAGTGTTTCTTGCATACTAAAGTTACAACACTTTTGATGGATACTTCAGGGCGATATATCGGTGTTGTGGCTAGGAAAGACGATGAAACAATTGAAATCAAAAGTCAGCTTATTATAGGAGCGGATGGTCGATACTCGACTATTCGAAAGCGAGCACATATTGCCAGCCAGAAACAGAAACATGGTTTTGATTTACTGTGGGCGAAAATTCCAGCACCTCAAGATTGGGAGCCAGCTATTAAAATGGCATTAATTGATGAAAAACAATTGTCGCTATTCTCCCAGACTGGGGGCTTTATTCAAATTGGTTGGAATATTGAACAAGGAAATTTTGCGCAGCTGAGAAAGCAGCCATTTACACCGTTTGTTCACAAGCTAATTGAGGCCTTTCCACAGCTAGATGATATTGTTACACACCATATTCAATCATGGCAGGACTTTGTGTTACTCGATGTATTTAGTAGTCATTGCGATTGTTGGGGTACAGCAGGACTTGTGCTGTTAGGTGATGCTGTTCATACCATGACACCTACTGGCGCATTCGGCTTAAATAGCGCGCTAAAAGATGCAGATTGTCTTGCATCCTTACTAAACAAAGAGACAATTAGTCAATTTAATGTGCAAGATTTTCAACAAATGCGAGCACAGGCGATTGAAGAAGTATTAGCGCAGCAAATTGAAAAAGAACAGACTTTTGCCTTTCACTTCATCGATAGGGCATCTTGAGGGGAAGAAAACATAGATGAAATTCGGTTTTGATATAGATGACACATTGATCAATTTACGGGCACATGCCTTCTCACTTTATAATAAAAAACTAGGTAAAGATATCACACTGGAAGCCTTTCATGCTTTAGAAAGAGTAGAGATTCATGAGCCCTTTGGCTTAACAGATGCAGAAGGCGCCGCAATGTGGAATAGTTCTTTAGAGGAAATATACTTTACGGATTGTCCAATTTTTGAAATGGCTCTTGAAACGCTACAAACATTACATCAAGAGGGGCATGAAATTTATTATATTACGTCACGTCCGAAGCAATATTGTCAGCAAACGCAACAATGGATGAAGGCTCAAGGTTTTCCTGTGAAAGAGGGGCATTTCTATTGTGGTATGCAAGACGCGGAGAAAGTAAACATTATTAAAAAACTTGTATTAGATGTTTATGTAGATGATAAACCGGCTGTATTAGAAACACTACAAGACATCCACACAAAAGTGATATTAAAAAACCAATCTTACAACCAGTATGTGAATTTACCTCGAATGCATCATTGGCATGAGTTTTTAAGCAAAATGAATGATTAAAAGGAATGGTATAACGGGTTTCGTTGTACCATTCCTTTTTGTTTTAGTTAAATTAAGTGAAGTTAACCAATACAAGAAATCCTTGTAAGCTCTTTGTGGGTATCATTTTATTGTAGAGATTTTTGAATTGGAAGAAAGATTTATTGTTTATTGTCTTATATAGGTGATAAAGATAAACTAGCCAAAATAGTTAGATGGTTTTATCTTACTTACATTAAAGATATCATTTTACTCCATATAGGATGTTTTTGACGTTCAATCATTTGTCATTTCCAATTTAGAGATGTTAATTCTAACTAATTATTCAGCTAAGGAGAGCAAAAATTTCATATCAACCGACAGAAAAATTGACGGTTACCGTCAAAAAATTGTCGGTTGATATGATGGTTATGGCAATGATAAACTTATAATTACATTTAATAGTAAGCGGTCTATAGCAAGTTTTCTAGTAGAGTGATACGCGTAGAATAGCTATATTTCTTTAGCTGTGAAAAATTAAACTTGAGCGCTTAGGAATAAATTATCGAACTAAAATGACGGACTTGAATACGGTGATTCTGTTCTAGAAATCGGGTACAAAACGATTATTCCGTTACATTCAGAAGTCGATTCTCCTACATAATATAAACATCCACGCAATGAAACAAATCGAATGAGATTCGACACCCATGGCATTTTTGCAAAACACTTCTAGGCAGAATAAAGGGCAAAATATTTTCCAAACAGGAGGAAACATCAAGGTCATTTATTCCATGAAATGATACTTCAATTTCCTCTTACATAAGCTGACCCCTTTTTAGCAAATACAATAATACTATTCGCACCGTCAACTCCTTCCGAAAACAAACGCCAATCATGCAATAAAAATTCACTGAAAAAATTTTATACGATTCAAGTAACAATGATGTTAACGATGTTTAGAGGTAACAGTACAATACTTAATCTTAATTTCTATTTGATAGGGTAATATAGCGTATTAAATGACGATTTTTTTGAAAACTTAAACAATATTATAATCAAATGTTCTAACAAGTTAGAAACGGCCAAAACCGTTGATATATTAATTTTAATATTGATAGAGGAGGATGAAATAATGTCAAATCTTTTAGAAATTAAAAATCTTAGAAAATCGTATGGTGACAAAGTGGTCTTACAGGATGTTTCATTTAATGTACCATCAGGAGCAATTGTTGGGTTTATCGGTAATAACGGGGCAGGTAAATCGACAACATTTAAAGCAGTATTGGAATTGATTCATAAAGAGAGCGGTACAGTGAAACTATTTGGTAAAGAAAATCTAAATAAAGAAGTCAAACTTAAAGAAAAAATAGGCGTAGTATTTGATGCTATCAATCTGCCATCTAACCTTACAATAAAGCAATTAGGAAAAGTGTTTGTCAAAGTGTTTGATTCTTGGGATCAAAATGAATTTGAGCGCTTAGTAGATATTTTTGCTTTACCTAGAAATAAAAAAGTCGGTTCATTCTCACGTGGGATGTCGATGAAAATATCTATAGCTGTTGCATTATCACATAATGCACAATTGTTAATCCTAGATGAAGCAACAGGCGGTCTAGATCCTTCTTCAAGAGAAATGGTATTAGATGAATTGGGAAATTTTGTAAAAAAAGATGGTTGTGGGATAGTGCTTTCATCTCACATTATGAGTGATATCGAGAGGATAGCGACCCATTTGGTCATTATAAATGAGGGTAAAATTACATTAAATGAAGAAAAAGACAAAGTGTTTGAAAAATATGCTTTTGTAGATCTGGATAATGACCAGCTCACACTACTGAATCAAGATATCATTATTGCCCAAAGAAAACATGGTGCATTATTTACTGTACTTGTATCAGATAAAGAAAAATTGCCAAGTGGAATAGTAGCTCAAACAATTACAATGGAAGAAATTAGTGTTTTTTTGACAGGAAGTGAGTAATGAATGAAAGGTTTAATCTATACAAACTTTAGTTTAATTCGTAAAGTCATTTTGGTGTATATGTTAATAGGAATAGGAATAGCTGTGGTGATGCTTAACGTTATAGGCAGTGAAGCGCTATCTTTGTCTATGGTGATGGTATGTATAGTGATTATAACACCTGTATGGGAAGCTATAAAAGTTGAGGCACTATCTGGTTATAATAAGTATGTGCTTACTTTGCCAGTTACTAGGAGGACTGTTATACAAAGTTACTATGTTTTCTTTTTTTTAATTGTGATGATAGGCATAATACTTTTTGTTAGTGTCCTTTATGTCCATGGGCTCTTTTCGATGATATCAATCGATTTTAGCCTATATCGGTCTATCACTTTGGCAATTCTAGCAATGTTAACGATGGGAGGCATCATATTTCCATTGATTTTTATGCTGGGGGAAGAGAAGTCTGATTTTATTCTATTTCTAAGCCTTGGATTTATGGCCTTAATAGTAAATTTAGTTCGAGTAGGGGTTGAGCATTTTATAGAGCAACCACCACTGTTAAAGTTTAATCTCGATTTATTAATCCATGTTCCGTTTATATATATTCTAATAAGTATTTTAATCTTTCTACTATCGTATGTTACTTCTCTAGCTATCTATCGTAAAAAAGAATTTTAATATATTTTTATAATAGAATAGAGGTGATTAATAATGAAGCTGATTGGTCTCATAATGATGAATTTTTATATGGTTTATCGAAATATGATACTTTATATAGCCGGTGGGGTTGCCCTCTGTGCTATTGCCCTCGTATATGTTAAGGATTGGAAAGTACCAGTTGTAGGGGTAGATGTTGAGTATACAGTTCCTTCTTTGCTACTTTTGCTATCGGTGCTCCCTGCATTTGATGTATTAAAAATTGCCCATAAATCTGGTTACGACAAGTATATCCCTACCTTACCTATTCGTAGAGAGACTATTGTGAAAAGTCAGTATCTTTTTTTCGTTTTTGCTGCAATCTTAGGTATGTTAGTAACTATGGGTATTCTTCTTGTCTTTAGTCAATTTTCATGGATGTCCTTCAGTCTTGGTGAATATGAGAGTTTAGTGTCTGTATTTACTATACTTATCCTAACAGGATCGTTGGTTTTCCCACTTATTTATCTTTTTGGATCAGAAAGAGTAGATATTTATGTATTGGCAGTTTTCTTTGCTTCAATAGGTTTTGCAAATCTGATGGGGAGGATAGGAAAGTATATAGTCGGTTTAATGAATATAGAGATGCCTGTGCATGGGATAGAGATGCCTGGGAATACAACTGCGTTTCTAGTTTATTCAGTGATATTTGCTCTGGTAGGCATTTTAATCTATATAATCTCAATTTTTATTGCTATATTTATTTATCGGAAAAAGGAGCTTTAAGTTAATTTTTATAGGGAGTGGGGAAGTGGTGCATACAATTGGGTTAGTAATGACAAATTATTATATGATTTATCGAAGTCTTTTGATGTACGCAGCGTTAAGTATAACAATAGCTGGTCTATCTATTTGGGTTTCAGATGTCTTAAATTATTCAGTGCCTTTTGTGGTAAGTGGGGGTGGTCAGGGGTTAGCTATTAGGTTTATTATGCTACTTATGATGTTCCCAACATTGGAATTATCAAAAATAGAAGCTAAGTCTGGTTATGATAAGTATGTCCTTACTTTACCGATTTATAGAAGAACTATTGTGCAAAGTTACTATCTTTTCTATTTTTTATCCATCATTATAGGAGTCCTATTATCCTATGGCAGCATATATATATACACGCTATTGTTCCAGCTTTCCTTTAATAGTAATCATGTTGCTGAATGGATCGCTGTCGATGCTGTTACTTTGCTTGTAGCGGGAGCAATAATATTCCCACTTCTTTATCACTTCGGATTAGAAAAGTCAGAAGGTATTATAATTGTGGGAGTATTAGTACCATTCTTTTCTTTAAGTAAAGTAGGAGAGATTCGTAATTTACTAGAACGGTCGCCATTGTCAAGTTTTAATTTGGATTTATCAACATATTTTCCATATTTATTGCTTTTAGGAGGTATTTTAGTCTTTCTTCTATCCATGTTAATTGCATTATTTATCTATAGTAAGAAAGAGTTTTGTTGATTTTATTGGGAGTGAGGAAATGAAGAAAATGATTGGATTGGTAACGACTAATTTTTATATGGTTTATCGAAGTATGTGGTTACATGTAGTAGGTATGATTGTCCTATTTTATATGTATCTTTTCATAATTAAGGGATTAGCCATTCCATTTTTTTTAATAGATGATTTTCAGTTTTTAGTGCCTATGTTTATTATTTATATTAACTTGGTGACACTTTTTCCTGCATTTGAAGTGTTAAAATTTGAAGAAAAGTCTGGGTATAATAAGTATGGCCTTACTTTACCAATTCGTAGAAAGAATATTGTGAAAAGTCACTACATTTTCCTTTTTTTCGCTTCTATCATATCGACTTTCGCAACTTTTGGTGTTTTTGTTGTACCTAGGTTACTTTCATGGGTATCAATGCAAGCTTCTGACTTCGAGTTATTTCTTTCTATGTTTACCGTATTTATAATAGCTGGTTCGATATTTTTCCCATGTAGCTATATTTTTGGAACAGAACGGTCAAAACTTTTTCTTTTTATAACGTTTATTATTGCATATATTTGTGGAAGTGTCGTTGGACAGCTACTAAGATTTGTAGTGGAGGATTTAATGAATCTGGATATATATAATTCAACGGTGTATACAATAGCTGTAATGATTTATCTACTGATAGCTATCTTATTCTGTATCTTATCCTATATTATTTCTCAAGTTATCTATCGTAAGAAAGAATTTTAAGTTACACAAAAGTTAGGCGGAATTGACTAGTTGGAGGAATTTTAGTTTCAAAAGCTTCTTTTATGAAAAATCTAAAAGTGATTATGTTTGAATGTAGCTTTTAAACTAGGTGGAGGGGATTTGAATGGAAGGAGTTATGCTCTATCTCAAGTATTTGAAACCAAATTCTGAACACTTTGGTGAAATCGAGATGCGAGATAATGAAAATGAATACGAATTGAATGATATTCCAGACATATATACTGTTATCTCAGAGAGTGATTCGGTATGGAAGCACTATCATGTGAAAGGCTTGGTACTTCCAGAACAAGGTTGGAAAATTCATGTGACTTCATCTTTAGAAGATTCAAAAAGTGTATTAGAGAAGGTAGCACAATTATGTATAAATAAGAAAATAGAGTTCAAGCATCTTAAAGATAGGAATAGCGTGATAGCGTCGAATTCAAAAAATGCGAATCGTGCCTCCTCCGGAAAGTTTATTACTATCTATCCCATGAATAATGAAATCTTTGTTGATTTGTTAGAAATGATTTCTACCACACTTCAAGACTTTAAAAAAGGTCCGTATATTCTTAGTGATAAAAGGTGGAAAAATAGCAATGTGTTCTACAGATATGGTGGATTTAAAAGTATTATTAATGAAAACGGCGAATATTGCATTAAAGATAATGAAGGGAATTTAATTGAGGATCAACGAAATCCCTTTTATCAAGTGCCTGATTTTGTAAAAGACTTCGATGATTATCTTAATACAATTAATATTGATAGCGATGTAGAAACGAAAGGGAACAATCGTTTAGAGCAATATAATATTGAAAAGGCACTTAGCTTTAGTAATGCTGGTGGGGTATATTTGGCGACTCGAAAGCGAGATAATTTGAAAGTAATTATAAAAGAAGCTAGACCTAATGCAGGTTTAGATGGTAAATATCAAGATGCCTTAGCGAGGCAAAAAATTGAATATGATGCTTTGCAAAAACTTAAAGATGTACCGGGTGTTGTGAATTTGACTGAGTATTTTCAAGAGTGGGAACATTATTTTCTCGTAGAAGAATTTATCGAAGGACAAGACTTACAGAAATGGATTGCTAAAAATTTCCCTATTTATAAAGGGAGTAATATGTCTAGTCACGTTAAAAATACCAAGAAGATTTTATCACAATTATTTACGCTAATTGAAGATATGCATAATGTTGGGGTTGCTATGGGCGATATACAACCTGCCAATATTATGATAACCGAAGACTTAACTGTTAGGATTATAGATTTTGAAACGGCAATGTCTGTAAACTCCAAAGAAAAGCCTAATCTAGCTACACCTGGGTTTGTTTCACAGGACATAACGGTTAGTGCTGCAAGAGATTGGTTTGGATTAAAGAAGTTAATAAGATATTTAGCACTCCCAATTTTAGTTTCAGAAGATTTAGAAGATTATTTACAATGTAATCATCTTAATTGGATAAAAGATAATTACGGAGATGGATTTTACCATTTTCTTCTTGATTTACAAGGAAGATGTGATGAAAGAATAAATGATTACCAAGAGTATTTACCTAAAAAAATAGATCTTAGTCATCAGGTAAGTAACTTTAATATAGCCTCTATTATAAAGAAATTAGTAATTGGTATTGAAAATGGACTAACAGAAGATGAAAGGTTCATTAATGGCGATATTCGCCAATATGAAATGAGTGGAGGAAAATTTAATTTTCTAACTGGAGGAAGTGGAGCTGCGTTTACACTTATGAAAAATCAATCCAGTACGGCGGAAATAAATAAATGGATTAAAAGTTTTTTATTAGATGATTTACACCTAGTTGAAGACAATGGGTTATTTACCGGGAAAACAGGGATTTTGGCTTTGCTGTATGAGCAAGGGTATAAAGATATCGTGTTGAATGAGGTGAAAATGTTAAAAGATACTATTAAGAAAACAGATATTTCGTTACGCTCCGGCCTTTCGGGAATAGGATTATTTGTAATTAGCCTATATCTCGAGACAGAAAATATAGAATATTTGAATCTAGCAAAGGAATTGGAAAAGTACATTGAATTAACTAGATTAAAAGCAGAGCCATTAAAAGTTACAGACTGGATGGCAGTTGATAAAGGTGTAATTGACGGATTGTCAGGTGTATCTTTGTTTTATTCGGCCCTTTTTTCAGCTACACAAAATAGAAAGTATTTAGAAAAAGCTGAGTCATTACTGATAGAGGATTTGAAATCAACAAAAATAGACGATGTATCCGGTATATTACAGACATTGGATAATAGAAATCGGCTATTGCCTTATCTTTCAGGAGGATCTATCGGAGTTGCAATATCAATTTGGTTTTTCAACCATGTAAGTGGACAAGATCTTTACCGACAAGAAATGGATGCAATTTTAAAAACATCAAAGGTACATTGCACAATTAGTGGGAGTTTGTTTGATGGTGCAGGAAGTTTTCTGTTAATCCCCTCTATGGTAAAAGACGGGGAATATCGTCAAGAAGTCTTAAAAGATGTATTGAGTTTACTCAATCTCTTTTTAATAGGGAAAAATGATTATTATATATATCCAGGACAATTTTCCTATAGATTAGCCGATGATGTTTATACAGGTAGCTCAGGAATTGTTTTAGCATTGATGAGCGTTGTAAGAGAAAACCCACTTTATTGGTTGCCGCTCATTAATTCAGATGAATTTTTAGCAAAAACAAAAGCGAGTCGCTAATACTAATGGGTACTTCATTTAAGTAAATGAAAGGAGGTGATAAAAATGAATACTGTATTAGAAATGCAAAAATTAGTGCCAGACACAGAAAGCAAGGGGCAAGCACAAAATGAAATAGTGTCAACATTTACAACAAGTGTCGGCAAATCATCATTTAGCATTTTTATGTGTATTTAGTATGTTATGTGAAAAATATTTTAAAAGTAAAGGAGAGGATAAAGATGAATGCCGTATTAGCATTACAAAAGTTAGTGCCAGACATAGAAGGCAAAGAGCAAGTACGAAATGCAACTGTTACAACAGTCACTACAGTCACAAGGCTATCGACATTTAGTATTCACTGTAAATAATTTCTCCCAAAAAGTAAAGGAGAGGATAAAGATGAATGCCGTATTAGAATTACAGAAGTTAGTGCCAGACACAGAAGGGAAAGAGCAAGTACGAAATGCAACCGTTACAACAGTCACTACAGTCACAACAACTGTTGGTAATTCGTCACTAAGTATTTTTCGATGTAAATAGGTACTGTCCTAAGTATAGTGGAGTAATTTGAATTAAACAACCTAAATTTATTAGTAATATTTTAACCAAGCTTAATTAACGATTAACACCTGTTTGCATAGTTAAAGCGCAACTATGCAAACAGGTGTTGTAATTATAATTATTATAATTCAACAAACTATCAATGGAGGGGAAAGAAATGAAGAAATTAATATCAATAGCAAGGCATCCTGAGCCCTTTGAATCTGGAACACAAGAAGTTTGGCTTGATGAAGATGTAGCAGATTATGTATTAAAAGCTCATTTTGACGAGACTATACCTGGGGGGAGTAGGGAGAGTACATTTATTGATGAAACTGTTGATTTTATTACACACCTTGCACCAATGGAAAAGTTTAAAAAAGTGATTGATTTAGGCTGTGGTCCTGGTCTTTATTCCTCTAAATTGGCGATGAAAGGATATGATGTTGTTGGTGTAGATTTCAATAAAACCTCAATTGATTATGCCATCAATGAATCCGTCAAACATAATTTATCCATTGACTATAGAATTGGAGATATTACGACTATTGAAATTGAAAATGAGTTTGATTTAGCACTACTCATCTATCAAATATATTGTGTCTTTAGTCCAGAGAATAGAAAAAAAATACTTTGTAATGTCCATCGTGGATTAAAACCAGGAGGATTAGTTCTATTTGATGTGTTATCAGAGAACAATTATGATAACTTGGAAGAAAATTTAATGTGGTCTGTATCACAAGAAGATAATCCAATGTCAGATAAGGAACATTTAGCTTTATATGCTTTAATAAAATATCCTAACCACGTGTCCTTGGCGAAAAATGTTCTCGTTTTTGAGAGTGGTGAGATTGTGAATTATAATTATTGGAATCAGCATTTCAGCATTGATAGTTTAGAAAAAGAAGTGAATGAGGCCGGATTTACACTTGAAAAGGTATATGCAGATGTTAATGGTGGAGATTACATTGCTGACAGCGATTCCTTTGCAGTAGTTTTAAAAAAGAAATAACTTTCAAATCTATTTTTCAATTGAGCTTTAACAATTACACGTATATCTACTCCAAGTATCTTTAAAGAGAAATTTTCTAAAGGTATTAGTGAGAAAAAATTATCTTTTTACTCTAATACTGAAAATTCCTGCTTCATAAAAGCTTTTTTAAATCGTATGGGTAACGTCGATTTTCTATAAATCTAATAATAGTTCGATTAGTAAAATAGTCCAAAACATTTTATTACATATTACAATTGGACTTAGACTAGTTTATTCAATTGTTTCAGAGATGTTGGAGAACCTAATAGAACGTCTAAAAGAGGGTTGTGGCATTGTGCTGAGCGGAAAGGTTCGCGCTTAGTGGGCATCAATGGCAAAGCAAAAAAGTGTTAGATTAATTGCAGTCAACCTAACACTTTTTCTATTTTATCTCAGCGAACTTCTTTTTCCATACTATAATTGCTTTTCGATATTTGCAGCGACTTTTTGAATCGTGGCAATTAAATGATTTTCATCGTAATCATTGTAACGGACTTCCGGTATAACGAGTGTGACGGAAGCGATAATTTGATGCGAAGCATTTAATATTGGGGCTGATACAGAACAGGCGCCGCGCACCCGCTCACTATTACTTATGGCAAAACGTTGCGCGCGAATTTGCTGTAATTCGTTTAATAGCTGTTCTTTGGAACAAATCGTCTTATCTGTAATTGGTTCAAGTGTGATATGTTCTACATAATCTTCAACATTTGGCATAAATGCGAGTAATGTTTTAGAAGATGCACCTGCATAAAGTGGGGAGGTGTCACCTACATACATTTTCGTTGATAGAGGGTAGGTAGAATCATAGTTTACTATACAGCGCCTTTCTAAGCCGTCGATAATATTCATCGAGACACTTTCACCCATATCTTCATTGAGCTTTTTTAAAATAGGCTCTGCCACAATAATTAGACTGGACTCTTGTTTGACTAGGTTCCCTAAATAGAGCAGTGAATGACCTAATTGGTAGCGTTTTGTTCCCTCATCTTTATGAAGAAATCCTTCATACACAAAGGTAGAAACAAAACGTTGTAAACTGGAGATGCTAATACCTGTTTTTTTACTCAACTCCGTTAAAGAGAGATTAGGTTCTTCTTTTGTAAATGCTTTTAATACTTTAATCGCTTTGTGCAACGATGACATTGTATAGTTTTTTTCGAAAGTTTCTTGGTTCATCTCGTCACCTACTTACATAAATTTACTTTCGCTTATCGGCTATAACCTTTATCTTCATGAGGGTTGTATGATGATAAAATTATTACTATTATAGCGTAAATTTATTTCGGTAGAGACGATTTTTGGAATTCATTTGTATGTTCCCCAAGTATAGGTGGAGCTAATTTATATTGAATATTTAAATTTGAAAACTGCAACGGGTTTTTGACGAATTTTATTTTGCCATATTTTTTGTGTTCGATTTCTCCAATCATGTCACGTGCCATAACTTGTGGTTGTTCAAGTGCTTCCGCAATGGAATTTACACGACCTCCGGGTATTTTATATTGTTGTAATAACGCAATCCATTCATCACGCGTTTTAGTTATTGTAATGTCCGAAATGAGTTGTACCAGTTCTGCTTCATGTTGCTTTCGCATCGTGTTTGTTATAAAACGTGCGTCGGTTGCCCACTCTTGACGTTCAAGCATTGTGCAAAATTTTTGAAACTGCCCATCAGTACCAACACATATCATTAAAGGACCGTCTGCGCAGTTAAATACTTGATAGGGCGCTACGTTATTATGCCGATTGCCTAAACGTTCAGAAGCAAAGCCTGTATTTAAATAGGCACTCGCTACATTTGCTAAGCTACTCATTTGAACATCCAATAATGCTAAATCAATAAACTGCCCGTTATTCGTTACATCTCGCATTCGCAATGCAGATAAAATACTGATGACGACATAATGGGAAGTTAAAATATCTGCAATTGGGACACCGACTCTTGTCGCCTCACCATCCGTTGCACCTGTTACATGCATTAATCCACTCATCGCCTGTATGACCGGATCAAACCCTGGTTCGTAGGCGAGGGGACCTGTTTGACCGAAGCCGGTCACCGCGCAATAAATGAGCTGTGGATTTATTTTTTTCAATTCCTCATAGCTTAGCCCCATCCGCTCCATATCACCAGTTTTAAAGTTTTCTAGAATAATATCTGCATCCTTTACTAGCTCTTTAAATTTTTCTTTGTCCTCATCTGTTTTTAAATCTAATGTTATCGATTTTTTATTGCGATTGGCACATAAATAATAGGTGCTTTGTTCATTTAAAAATGGACCCCAGTCACGCATACTATCAGAGCCATCGGGATGCTCTACACGTATAACTTCAGCACCTAAATCAGCTAGCAACATGGAGCCAGCAGGAGCGGCATAGACACGTGATAAATCTAACACCCGAATATTATTAAGAGGTTGCATATGGTTTCCTCCCACAAACGTTATTTGTATACTGCTTTACGTTTTTCTACGACGGCTGTTACACCTTCTTTAAAATCTTCTAGTTCAGTTACAATCGCCATTTGAGAAGAAATGTAATCGAGTGCTGTGCGTAAATCCATGCGTTGGCTTTGATAGACCGCACGTTTAATGAATTGTACTGTTGTTGTTGGGCGACTTGCTAGTTCTTGTGCATACTGTAATGTGTATTCTTCGAGTGCCTCATCTTCTACGACAAAGGTAACGATGCCTTTCGCTTTAGCTTCTTCAGCTGTTAAAACACGCGCAGTCCAAAACATGTCCAGTGCCTGATCGATGCCGATAAGCTTTGGTAAATAGTAGGCGCCACCATCACCAGGAACGATTGCTACGTTTATGTAGCTCTCTGAGATTTTTGTTGATTTTGCCGTTATCCGAATATCACACATTAAAGCCATATCAAGACCGGCACCCATTGCGAAACCGTGCACTTGTGCAATCACTGGCTTATCAATTTCTTCAAGCAGCAATGGAATACGTTGAATCTTTTTCCATAGCGAATTTTTTCGTGCTAAGCCAGTCGAAGAGATATCATCCTCACTTTTGAAAAAACCTTCTCCAGCTTGCATCGCCTTAATATCGCCACCAGCACAGAATGATTTACCATTTCCTTTCACGATAACCACACGAATATCATCTGAATCGCGTACGGTTTCAAGCGCTGTAATCCATTCTGCAATCATTTCCTCGCTAAACGCATTATACGCCTCCGGTCGATTTAACGTAATTGTGGCAATATGGTCTTTTACATCAAATAATAAATCTGCCATGTTCATCTCTCCCTTTACATAATTGGTATTTTGTCTGGCTTGTGCTGAAGAATTGCACTGCTTACTTCAACTAACAATAGTTTTTAGCTCTGAGCTTTGAGCAGTAGTGAATTGTTAGTGCATGACGTCATATAAGCCCATAAGCTGTCACCGCTATGTTCTAGTAATTGAGTTGCCACCAAATCAGTCCAATAAAAAGTGCTTGCTCCTTCATCACGCCATGACCAAAGCCTACGTGTATACTGTTGTAAGCTATGTTCGTGTGTCGTACCAATTGCAGCATGCACTTGGTGGGAAATGGTCGCTACCGTTTGAATCATTTCTTCAAAACGAATTCGTGCATAGGCCACTTCACTCAGAGGGCTTTGTGCAACGAGGGCAACGGTCACATTATTAAATGCTGCTAAAGCTAACGCTGTTTCACCTGCTAAGTTCACAATATGTTGCTGAACAAGCTGGAAGCGATGTAGAGGACGACCAAATTGCTCACGCTCCTTTGTATAGTGCACGGTTAAGTCATTTATTTTTTCAATAGCGCCCGTCATCATTGCTAGTTGAAAGGCTGTTGTAATGGCTGTCATAGTCTGAATTTGTTCTGAAGTTAAGACAGTAGATTGTTGGTAAACATTGGCGTTTTGGAATGTTACCGTATCACGTGGCTCACCAGCTAAGTTTTTATCCGGTGAAATAGCCGCTTGGCTTAAGTCAATTGCTACTAAATGGATACCCTTTGTGCTATGTGCAAGTGTTACTAATTGCTTTGTATGGCGCGCCCAAGGTATATGATGTGCTGTGCCCGTTAGTTTGTCGTTTTCAAGTGTAAAGCTCGGAGTTTCAGCTAACATATATGTTGCCAAATCATCTATTACTTGTAGGTTAGTATATGCTAATAAGTAGTTTGCTAATGTTGTTTCTGTAAATGGGATCGGAGCCGCATACTTGCCTGTTAAACGAACAATATTTAATAAATCTTCTAAATCGCCACCCGCACCGCCATTTTCTTCACAAATGGCGACAGCCGTCATACCGTTTTCCACGAACAAATTCCATATATCAGATGCCCACTTGCCTTGCTCGACAATATCAACTAAATCTTTACTAACATTTTCTTTTAGCATTCGTTCTACTACTTCAAGAATCATTTCTTTCATTTCACTCATTGTGCGACAACTCCTTTCGCTACTATGCCATAAAGTACTTCTGAAGTGCCTCCTCGAATTGTAAAACCTGGTGCATGTAAAATAGACTCTGCCATTAAACGGTCGATTTTACGTTGCGCATCGAGGGTAGGGTAGGTTTGCACTAATAAACGAGTAATTTCTGGTATGCTTTGTTCAAATTTGGTGCCAAGCGCTTTTACAAGAGCAGCGGGAATAGAGACTTCATCGCCGTTTCCAGTTGCTAAAAGCTGGGCTACACCAATTGATAAATTGCGTAAGCTCCAGAGGCGTGCGACAACTTTAGATGCTTGTTTTAACCCCTCAATGTTATTTTGTCGTTTTAATTCTTGAATGAGTTCATCGATTAAAGGGAACGTGCTTAAAATACGCTCTGGGCCGCTGCGTTCAAATGCTAGCTCTGCTAAACCTTGAACCCAACCATTGCCAATTTCACCGACAACCATATTGTCAGGAACAAAGACATTATCAAAGAATACTTCATTGTAATGATGTTCACCTGTTAAAAATTTGATTGGGACTACTGTAATCCCATCCGCTTGTAAATCGACAATTAGTTGGCTTAATCCCGCATGTTTATGTTTGCCATCATATGGGCTCGTTCGAACTAAAGTCACCATGTAGTGACAGAGATGCGCATTACTCGTCCATATTTTTTGACCGTTTACGATCCAGCCGCCTTCTACTTTTTCAGCACGTGTACTGACAGAAGCCAAATCTGAACCACTATTTGGTTCACTTAACCCAATGCCGAAGTAGCATTCACCTTTCACAATTTGCGGTAGGAAAAATGCACGCTGTTGTTCTGTGCCATAACGTAAAAGTAGTGGTCCTGTTTGTCGATCAGCAAACCAATGTGCTGCAACCGGCGCACCTATAGCTAAAAATTCCTCCGTTAAAATATAACGATCAATAGTACTGCGCTCTTGACCGCCATATTTTTTGGGCCAGGTGATGCCAATCCAGCCTTTTTGCCCTATCAATTTAGAAAATTCAGGGTTATCTCCACTTAACCAAGAATCACATTTCGGCACGAAGGTTCCTTTTGCTAGTTCTTCGTGTAGAAATGCTCGAACTTCTAAACGGAATTGTTCTTGCGCTTCTGTAAATTGCACTGTTGGTAATTGAAACATATAATAACTCCTCCTTTTTACCGCATTGTGATAACAATTACATTATATGTGTATTTTATGATTCGTTATGTAAATAAGTCAAATGTTTTTTAGAATAATTAGAAAATTCCGTAAGTGAAAACGGGCTACAGCATATATAAATTAGTAGATAGCTTTTAGCGATAAGCCTTACAAATAGTAAAAAGTATTTAATTTATGAAAAAGTGTTAAAAAACAGAAAAAACATGTTATTATGTAGAAAAATTACGTTTTGGGGGTGTGAGAAGATGCAAATGACGATTAAAACTTCTCAAAAGGTCACACAAATATTATCAGCACAGTTAGTCCATAATTTGGAAATATTGCAATATTCGGCGACTGAGCTAGAGCAATACATTTATGAAAGAGCAACAGAAAATCCACTATTAGTGGTCAACGACGCAAAAGAAAAAACGCAATATGAGGAGATTATGCAATTAGCAAATTGTTCTGTTCATCATTTTTCATCATCCTATGATAGGTCTAGCAGTAACCAATTTAATATGATTGAGATGAAGCTTGCTGAAAAAGAAAATTATGAGCAATTCCTTTTAGAGCAATTGCCAATGCACCAAAATTTATCTTCTATTGATTTACGAATTTTAAAATTTTTAATCCAATCGTTGGATGATCGCTTATTTTTGGACGTAGAGTTAGAGATTGTAGCAGACAAGTTTCAAACTAGTTATTCGCATGTAGAGGCAATTTTAGATTTATTACAAACTTTTGAGCCGATTGGCGTAGGTGCACGAAGTTACCAAGAATTTTTACTTATCCAATTGGATAATGATCAGTTTGCGCCGAAAATGGCTTCGACCTTTATTCGTTCAGATTTAGAGTTAGTTGCAACGCAGGCGATTAAACAGTTGAGTAAAAAATATAAGATGCCTTTACAAGATGTCATCGAAACGGTTCACTATATAAAAAAAATGAAACCGATTCTGATGGGGGATAAATTAGAATCGATTCCCTATGTGATGCCAGATATCGAAGTGAAAGCAATTGCTGGGGAATGGGTGATTCAGTTAACTCGTCACCACTTACCTATCGTATCGATTGATGAAAGTTATGTTGCGCTATTAAAAAATGATCCAAATTATCAAACGTACTACCGAGATTCAATGAAAGATGCATTAGCTCTATTGCAAGGGATTGAACAGCGAGATAAGACGCTTTATGAGTTAACTAGATTATTATTGCAACAGCAGGAAAATTTCTTTACGAAGGGGTTAGAAGCGATAAAACCTATGCGTTTAAAAGATCTTGCTGACTTGTTAGCTGTACATGAATCGACGATTAGTCGTGCTATTCGTGGGAAGTATATTCAAACGCCAAAAGGCATTTATGCATTACAATCTTTGTTTACAAAGGGCTTGCTGAATTCTTCAGGAAAAATGGATTCTATTATGTATATTAAAAAGCGCTTACAAAAGTTGATTGAAACCGAGGATAAACGAAATCCTTTAGCAGACCAGCAATTGACAAATATTTTATGTGAAGAAGGAATTCAAATTTCAAGAAGAACTGTTGCAAAGTATCGAGAGGAATTAAATATTTTAAGTTCATATAATCGAGCGTATGGGTAATGTGATGTAAAAAATAAACCGATGATGCAAATGTGCATCAAAATTTTAATTGTGCATTGTGCAAAAGCGATTCGTTACGCGTCATCTTGATAAGCTGTGCCCACCATAAAAGGATGAAGCGAGATAAGAAGCTAGTAAAATATAACTTAATTTAACAGAATTTTATAAATTTTAAGTTTTTTGTAGTGTTTGGCATTGAACTTGCTCATTAAACAGAAGACATGCATTAGAGAATGGGGCTAGTAAATGTCTATATCAAAACACTAAGGGGTGGTTTAATGGGAGCTTTGCAAAAATCACTGAAAACACGACATATTACAATGATTTCCATTGGTGGGGTAATTGGTACTGGGCTTTTTGTCGGAACTGGAAAAAACATTTTAAGTACTGGTCCAGCAGCAGTCATATCCTATGCCATTGCGTGTTTGCTCATTGTCTTAATTATGCAAATGGTTGGTGAAATGGCGGCTGGGGAAATCGCATTAGGAGAGAAGTCTGGTCAATCGCGGGAGTTAGGCTCATTTGCATCTTATGCAGGAAAGTATATTGGGCCATGGGCAGGTTTTACAGTTGGCTGGCTTTATTGGGCTAGCTGGGTATTCATTGTTGGACTAGAAGCTGCATTAATCGGGGGTATGCTGCATAACTGGTTTCCATTTATACCGATTTGGGTTGGAAGTGTAGGCATTACATTGTTAATGACCATTATTAATATTTATTCGGTGAAATCATTCGGTGAATTTGAATATTGGCTATCATTTATTAAAGTTACGGCAATCATTATCTTTTTAGTAGTGGGAACAGCAATGATTTTCGGTATATGGCCTAATTATGAGCCTAAAGGATTGGGGATTTTAACAGCATTTGGTGGCTTTGCACCAAATGGGGTTGTTCCAATATTTACCGCAATTGTGTTTGTTATATTTTCTATTTGCGGTGCTGAAGTCGCAGCGATTGCTGCGGCAGAGTCTGAAAATCCAGCAAAAAATATTGTGCGTGCTATTCGCAATGTCGTATTCCGTCTCGGATTATTTTTTGTCGGTTCAGTAGCTATTATGGTAATGATTATCCCGTGGAATGATTCAACGTTCTTAGCAGCACCCTATGCCAATATTTTAACGATGGCTGGACTTCCAATTGCAGCTCAAATTATTCAAATCGTTATATTTATTTCATTAATTTCGGTGCTCAATTCAGCACTATATACGAGTTCACGCATGTTGCTTGAAATGTCACGTCAAGGAGATGCGCCAAAAATCTTCTCACAAATACGAAATCGTCGCGGTGCACCAGTACCAGCTATTATTGGGAGTACCTTAGTTGCATATATTTGTGCCATGCTCTATTTTATTTCTCCGGAAGTCATTTTTTATTTTTTAGGAAACTGTGTTGGAGGATTAATGATCGCTGTTTATATTTTTATCGCTATTTCGCAAATACGATTTCGACGGTATTATGATCAAGTTTCGGGTGAGCCATTAGCGATTAAAATGTGGTTATTTCCCTACTTATCGTATGTTACGATTGGTGTTTTAACGATTGTCTATTTATGCCAAGTGTTAATTGAATCGTTGCGTACGCAGTTTTACTTAAGTACATTAGTATTGATTGTGTCAATTGTGCTATTTGTCATCATGCGAAAACTTTCAACGAAACCAGCAGAGCAATTAGAGGATAAGTTAGCTTCAGAGTAGAATATTACTACGAGGTTATGACGAGTGTGAGGGAACTATACGATGAGATTAAATTCGCGACACGCTTACGGGAATGCAAGCCTAGCAAACAAATACGCAAGTAGTTGTTTGCTAGAGATTCCGTGGATAGGGAGCGGATTTTTTGCATTACTTCTAAAAATAATAAAATGGATTTGGAAAGGAAGCGGTTCAGATGTCAGTAACAGAACTTCATAAGGAAGAGCATTTTTTTATTGTGAAAAATGGTGAAGTGATTGTCAAAAGTGATATCCAACAAGAGCTTCTTGAACAAATAAGTGAGAAATACTGTAAAGGACAAGAAACATTTGAGGTGCAAGAATATTTCGTCCATGTAGTAGAAACATCTCAAGGTACGCTGTTTACAGCAAGATCATTGAAGCAGTTTAACGATATCGATTTTATGAACCCCCTGTCACATAAGTTGCTGAACTCAATTTCTGATGGGGTGACGATTTGTGATTGCCACGGCAAAATTTTATTTCAAAATGACATTGATATTGAAATTGTTGGTATCGATTTACGGGGGAGATATGCAAAAGATGTTATTGCGGAAGGATTAATGAGTGATTCCATTTCGATGAAAGTAATTGAATCGCAAGAAAAGGTAACGATATTGCAAACCTTCATTAACGGCAGATGTTTTTTAGTCACAGGTCAGCCGATTTTTGACGAAGATGGCAAATTGCAATATGTTGTTGCCATCACACGGAATATGACACAACTCAAATTGCTTGAACAAGAAGTACAAAAATTAGAAGATCAAAATGAAGATTTTAAATGCAAACTACAAGCCTTACATAATCAAGAATCGAGAAAAAGTAGTTTAATTGCCGTATCTTCCGCCATGATGCAAGTAGTCAAAAGGGTGATGCGTGTAGCGGAAGTAGATTCTACCGTGCTAATTGGTGGTGAATCGGGAGTCGGTAAAGAGGAGATTACAAAACTTATCCATGCCTATAGCAGACGAAGTCATAAGCAAATCTTAACAATCAATTGTAGTGCAATACCAGAGACATTACTTGAATCTGAACTTTTTGGCTATGAATCAGGGGCATTTACGGGAGCTAATAAAGGTGGGAAAGCTGGACTCTTTGAAATTGCATCAGGAGGCACGGTGTTTTTAGATGAAATTGGAGAAATGCCTTTGCAGCTACAAGCTAAATTATTACGGGTGCTACAAGAATCGGAGGTACAGCGCATAGGAAGCGGCAAACCGATTGCGATCGATGTACGAATTATCGCAGCAAGCAATCGAAACTTAGCGGAAATGGTTAGGCAAGGTAGCTTCCGAGAGGATTTATATTATCGGTTAAACATTATCCCTATAGAAATTCCACCATTAAGACACCGTCGGCAAGATATTATTCCATTAGTTAATCATTTTTTAGCGTTGATAGGTGATAAATATGGAATTCATCGAACAATTGAGTCAAATGCTATGAAAGTTTTAGAAGCGTATGCATGGCCGGGAAATGTCAGGCAATTAAAAAATATGGTGGAACGCCTTTGCTTATTGGCTACCCAACCTGAAATTACGGCAAGTACAGTTCAACAAGAGCTTGATAGCAACCCACTAGTTATTCGACAAGTCGACAATACAGTGCAACAGCCAAATGAACAACAACAGCCTGCTGCTCCACTTTTAGCAGGTACATTAAAAGAGCAAGTAGCAATGTTTGAAAAGCAATTGATTAAGCAAGCATTGTCCGAACATCCGAGTATAAGACAAGCAGCCAAAGCGCTCGGTTGCGATCAATCTACGTTAGTAAGGAAAATACAAAAATTCCAATTGACACGGCATATCTCATATCAAGAATAATGATGCGTTTATGCATCACTGCTTGTATATTTGCATAAATAGTGCAAAAAAGCGTGAAGTGCTTGTGATGTTGAGAAAGGGCGTATGTATTTCTAGCAAGATATTTGTTGAACCGAAAAAAATATCGACATTCTGAAAACTACCAAGTCGTTCGAGGTGCTCGATAGTAAATAATGATGGACGAATTTAATAAATTAGAGAGGCATTTTTTTAATAATGTCTCTTTTTTTATGGGGTTGGCATGAAAATTGCTTGTAATAAAGTGTATAAAACTTTTAATGAAAAGAGGCTGGTATTGATGACAATTCAACTAAAAGAAGAGTTGAAAACTTTAGATCAAAAGCATTTTCTACATCCAACGACGTCGATTGAGCAACAGCAAACGCAAGGGCCTGCTGCTATTTTTACAGAGGGGAAAGGCATCTATTTAAAAGATTTAGAGGGGAAAAGTTATATTGATGGCATGTCTTCTTTATGGAACGTAAACGTTGGACACGGTCGTGAGGAAATTGCAGAAGTTGCAAAAGAACAAATGGCTACATTAGCATTTAGCTCTTGTTTTGCTTCATTTAGTAATGAACCAGCTATTCGTTTAGCAACGAAAATAGCCTCTTTAACACCAGGAGATTTAAATACAGTATTTTTTACTTCCGGAGGATCGGAATCCAATGATACGGCGATTAAACTAGCTCGCCATTACTGGTTATTAAAGGGTCAGCCAGAGCGTCAAAAAATTATTTCACGTACACAATCCTATCATGGGGTGGCGATGGGAGCGACAAATGCGACGGGTATACAGGCATTTCGTAACTTTACCAACTCACCTGCACCTGATTTCCATTATGTTTACAATCAATCTGTTCGCGATCTTCGAGAAATGATTGAAGCACTAGGTCCAGAAACAGTAGCAGCGTTTATTTCCGAGCCGATTCAAGGAGCGGGAGGAGTCAATATTCCACCAGAAGATTATTTTAAAGAAGTACGTAAACTTTGCGATGAGTACGGCATTTTATTTATAGCGGATGAAGTGATTACCGGTTTCGGTCGTACGGGAAAATGGTTTGGCATGGAGCATTATGGCGTTGTACCAGATATGATGTCATTTGCTAAAGGGGTATCGAGTGGCTACGCACAGCTTGGAGGTGTGGTGATTTCCGAAAAAATTCATGAAACATATTGCCAGCTTTCCAAAGGGACTTTAATGCACGGTTATACGTATAGTGGTCATGCATTGGCTTGCCAAGTAGGCTTAAAAAACATTGACATTCTAGAGCGAGAAATGTTGATAGAAAACGCAGCATCTATGGGAGAAGCGATGTTGACAGGTTTTAAAGCGCTTCAAGAAAAATATAGCTTTATCGGAAATGTTCGAACAATTGGTTTGCTTGGTGCTATTGAGCTAGTTAAAAATCGTGAAACTGGCGAGCTTTTCGAGACTGCCATTAGCCCGATATTTGTTCAAGAAACAATGAAACGAGGCTTAATTTTACGAACAGTCACGTATGAGCAAGATACAGTTGTTTTTGCACCACCACTTATTTTATCGAAAGCAGAATTAAACGAAATGTTACGTATTTTAGATGAGACTTTTGAATTTGTGCGTAAAACGATTATTGTAAAAGATTAATATGTCTGGTGTTGATGAGAGCTAATAATAAATCAGTTACTTAATCAAGGAGGGGTTTTATGACAACTATCATTAGGGAAATTCGAGAGCAATTTAATCCTGCAAAACCATCGCAATGTATTGGTCAAGTAGAGCTTTTGACAGTGGATGAGACAAAGGAAGTCGTTACAGCGGCAAATAAAGCATTTGAAGATTGGAAAAATACATCGTCAGTAGTGCGGGGGGAACTATTGCGTGTCACTGCAGACTTGCTCGAACAAAATATTGATAAAGTAGCTGAAACGGCTTCCAACGAAATGGGTAAAACCAAAAATGAAATGATTGGGGAGGTGAAACGTGGCGCTTCTATTTTGCGCTATTTTGCACAAGAAGGAATGCGGGCGACAGGTGAAGTATTGCCGTCTGCCAATGAAGGCAAAATGTTGTACACCATGCGTGTCCCTCTTGGTGTAGTTGCAGCTATTACACCATGGAATTTCCCAGTAGCTATTCCTTTGTGGAAAATTGCGCCCGCATTAGTATACGGCAATACGGTTGTTTGGAAACCTTCTATTGAAAGCGCTTTAACGGGGAAACTTATCGGCGAGCTCTTTGAACAAGCAGGTATACCAAAGAATGTGTTAACCGTCGTACAAGGACGCGGTTCGAAAGTTGGGCAAGTTTTGCTTGAAGCACCAGAAGTAAAAGCAATAACATTTACCGGTTCTAATGGTGTGGGGCAAAGTATTTTAGATAGTGCAGGATCAACTAAGAAAAAAATTCAGCTTGAACTTGGCGGAAAAAACGCTGCCATTATATTAGCCGATGCGGACATCCATCTCGCTGCAAAGTTAACAATGGAAGGAGCAATGAAGCAAACCGGACAACGTTGTACAGCAACTAGTCGAGTTTATATTGAGGAATCAGTTTATGATGAGGTGTTGGCACGTTTAATTGAGGAAGCGAGGGAAATCAAAGTCGGCACGTCAATGGGTCCGGTTTCCTCTAAAGGTCAATATGAGAGTATTTTAGCTGCCATTGAAAAAGCAAAATTAGAAGGTGCCAAACTTGTCTATGGTGGTGGACCGACGCAAGGTAAATCAGAAGGTTATTATATTGACCCGACGATTTTTACAAATGTAACACATGCTATGGGTATTGCGCGTGATGAAATTTTTGGACCAGTTCTAGCTGTGATTAAGGTAAAGGATTACGAAGAAGCAATTCGATTATCCAACGACTCTGAATTTGGATTAAGTGCTTCTATTTATACGAACAACATTCAAAAAGCTTTTGATTTTATTCAGCGTAGCGAAGTAGGGCTTGTTCAAGTGAACGACGAGACAGGTGGTGCTGAACCACAAGCGCCATTTGGCGGCATGAAAAATTCAAGTACTGGCGCACGTGAACAAGGGCAAGCAGCAAAAGAATTTTTTACAACATTTAAAACGGTGACAATCCGCACACAGGGAATGTAATGGGCTTTAAAGCCCGTTACATATGGGAGACTGTTTTTTCTTATAGGTTAGTAGATTGTTATGCATATTTTCACACTATTAAACGAAAGAAGGTATCTCTATGGCACAAACTCGCTTAGCAATAGATGTTGGTGGAACGTTTACAGATGTGTTTGTTTTTAATGAAGATACAGGAGAAATATTTGTAACAAAAACTTCATCCACCCCATCAAACCCTGAACAGGGAATTTTAAATGGCGTTGAGAAGGCAGAGTTGAAAGGGCAGGATATTAAAATTTTTTCTCATGGCACGACGGTTGGTACGAATGCATTAATTGAGCGAAAGCTACCGAAAACCGCTCTAATTACGACAAAAGGATTTCGCGATGTCACAGAAATTCGTCGCGGCACAAAGGAGGATATTTGGGATACGTACAAAGATACGGCAAAGCCCTATATTCAACGCCGCAATCGTTTTGAAGTCACCGAGCGAATAGATTATGAAGGAACAGTATTGCAAGCTATCGATGAGGAAGAAATTCGGGTATTAGCAAAGAAATTGAAACGTCGCGGGACAGAATCCATTGCTATATGTTTTATCAATTCTTATGTGAATGGAGAAAACGAAGCAAAAGTGAAAAAGATTTTACTTGAGGAACTGCCAGATGTTTATATATGTACTTCAAGTGAAGTACTACCTGAAATATTTGAGCATGAGCGGATGAGTACAACGATTATTAATGCTGTTCTAGGACCAATCATGAGCAATTATATTAGTAAATTAAGTAATGAAATGCAAAAAAGAGGCTATGAGGAGGAAATTTTAGTTTTACATTCTGGCGGAGGTGTCATGACGTCTAGTACAGTGCCTCGCTATGCCGCTAGATTAGCGAGCTCAGGAATTGCTGCGGGAGCAATTGCTAGCAAACATATAGCAAAGTTATGCGGTTTTGAAAATGCGATAGGCTTGGATATGGGAGGAACGAGTACAGATATTTCACTGATGTACAAAGGACAAATTCGAATTACCAAGGATTGGTCTATTGAATATGGTTATCCAATAGGATTTCCAAGTATTGAAATATTAACGATAGGTGCTGGCGGTGGTAGTTTAGCTTGGCAAGATGAAGGTGGATCATTACGAAATGGGCCGCAAAGTGCTGGTGCTATACCAGGTCCAGCCTGCTATGGTCAAGGTGGTACAGAGCCAACCAACTCAGACGCTAATGTCGTTTTAGGACGTCTTGGTGTGACATTGTTAGATGGGATGATGAAATTAGATAAAGGCAAGGCACAGCAGGCTGTCAAAAAAATTGCGCAAGCTTTCAATCAGACAATTGAAGAAGCTGCGAGTGCCATTATTGAAGTTGCCAACGCCAATATGAGTGATGCCGTTCGTTTAATTTCTGTACGCCGGGGCTATGACCCACGTGATTTTGCCCTTGTAGCCTTTGGTGGTGCAGGGCCACTCCATGCCGCACATTTAGCGAAAGATTTAAATATCCCGAAAGTCATTATCCCTACACATCCGGGCGTAGCAGCAGCAATGGGATGCTTACTTGTAGATGTACGCCATGATATTTCAAAAACGTTCGTAAAAAAAGCAAATGAAGTATCAGTCGAAGAGCTAAATATTCAATATCAAGCACTAAGAAAAGAGGCGAAAGCATTATTAGAAGAAGAGGGGATTTCTGAAGAAACATCGACTTTGATGAATTATATGGATCTTCGCTATAAGGGACAATGGCGCTCCTTAGCGGTTGTGGTACCAGATTACTTTACTTCCTTGGAGGAAGTATTAGCAGCATTCCACCAAGAACATGAGCGAGAATTTGCATTTTCAGATAAGGACCAGATTGTTGAGATTTACGGTTTACGTGTGACTGCAATAGGTACAGTGCCAAAACCTAATTTCCCACAATTTGAACCAACTGGCTCCTTACAAGATGCTTATAAAGAGACACGACCTGTTTATTTTGATGGGGCATATGTTGAAACAAACGTTTATTATCGCGATAAAATTCCAGTGCATGCACAATTACAAGGTCCTGCAATTGTGGATCAATTAGATACGACGACGGTCATTCCACCAGGATTTACGGCTGAAGTAGATGCTTATAAAAATATCATTATTACAGTGAACTAATACATGATAAGGGGGAAGTAATCTATGAGTACTACAGGATTGTTCCTAAATAATCAAATTAAAAATCTAGATCCAGTAACATTTGAAGTGTTGAAAAATGGCTTTGTAAACTTAGTCGATCAAATGGCTGAACAAATGCTGCGTACTTGTTATTCTTTTGTTATTTATAATCGGGATTTTAGTTGTGCATTATGTGACGCACAAGGAAACACAGTTATGCAGGGAACACAAGATATTTCGGTACATGTCGGTACTTTACATCTAACAGCAAAAGCGGTTTTAGAGGATTTTGCAAATGACATTCACCCTGGTGACGTATTTTTAGTAAACGATCCATATCGGGGGGGCACGCATTTTAGCGATGTTCGGGTTATACTACCTGTTTTCCATGACGATAAGCTGATTGCCTTGATGCAAACAAACGGTCATTGGGCAGATGTAGGTGGTTCTAATCCAGGTTCTTTTGATATTACAGCAAAGGAACATTATGGAGAAGGATTACGAATACCCCCTGTACGCATTTATAGTAAAGGTCAGTATTTAGCAGATGTTGTAAATATTATCGTGATGAATATGCGTATTCCCGAGGAACGAATTGGCGATTTACGTTCACAAGTAGAAGCGGCTAAAGTTGGCGAAAAACAATTGAATGAGATGATTAACAAATATGGTATCGATACGGTTTTATTAGCATTTGAAGAGGTACAAAATTATGTAGAACGTTTAACTAGCGCAAAGATTAAAGCCTTACCGAAAGGACAATGGGAAACAGTCGATTACATTGATATGGACCCAGAGCTAGGGGATGGCTTAATACCAGTGCATGTGAAAATGACAATTCGTGAAGATGAAATTTTCTATGATTTAAGTGGGTCACACCCTGCTATAAGTTGCTTTTTAAATGCTGGATTCGGTTCTGCACTTTCTGGTATTTATGCAGGAACGAAAACATTCTTTCCGGAAATTCCGTTAAATTCAGGTTTCTATCGAGTTGTCAAAATACATTTGCCCGAAAATACTGTTGTCAATGCTCCGAGTCCTATTGCGGTATCTGGCTATTGCTCAGGTTCTTTTGAAAAGATAATGAATGCATGTTTTGAGTTATGGTCAAACATCATGCCTGAACGTGCAATTGCTTGTTCATTTAACCTAGAGTATTTGTTAATTGGTGGCTACGATCAACGACAAAATAATAATGGGTATTTTATGTGGTATGACTGGATGGCAGGAGGACATGGTGGGCGTGTGGATCGCGATGGCGCAAATACGACATCACCTGTATTTGGCGTCGGCTTGAGCGTGCAACCGTGTGAAGGGCAAGAACGCTTGTCTCCTGTACTAACGACAAAACATGAGATTATTACAGATTCAGCAGGTCCGGGGAAATATCGCGGTGGTTGTGGTGTTGAAAAAGGTGGGTTATTAACAGATATAAACAACACAGTGATGTCATATTGTTGTGACCGTTCTCGTTCCATTACGTGGGGCATTATGGGGGGCTTACCGTCTATTGCACAAGGGGCTATTTTAAATCCAAATCAAGCTGGTGAGGAATTTTTGGGTACCATTTTTTCTAATGTCGCATTGAAAAAGGGTGACTCCTTTACACGTCCATCTGCTGGCGGGGGAGGATTAGGTGACCCTCTTGAGCGGGATGTCAACGCAGTTTTAGAGGATGTCATCGATGAGTATGTTTCGCTTGAACGTGCGAAACTTGATTATGGTGTTGTTATCCGTGAAATTGATCGTGATATTGACGCATTTGAAATTGATATAGCAGCTACTGTGAAAGAGCGAGCGTATATTCGAGAAAATCGTCAACAATGGCTCGAAACAGACCCCTTTGAAGTGGAGCGTCTGTACAATACAGGTGAAATCAATCAAATGGACGTTGTACGTCGCTATGGTGTTATTATGGATTACAAAACAAATCAAGTGTTACCAATCTCCACAAAACAATATCGTACGTCCATGAAAAAACGTTCGTTAGCCTATTGGATGTAATGTTATACAACAATAAAGCAACCAAGAGAACGAAATATTTCTCTTGGTTGTTATGATTTAGGCAAAGCGATTAAGCTGAAAAAGACAACAACGGCGCAGCAAAAAAGTGTTAGATTGATGGCAGTCAATCTAACACTTTTTCTCTAACCTGTTAGCCAACAGATTATTACTAAATTAAATAAAACGAGCAATGTCTTTTAATGGTAAACGCGATGAACCATAAGCAGGTGCTGCCGCTTTCCCGATAGCAATAAGAACAACAGGGAAAATATGCTCCGGCAATTCAAAACGCTGTGCAAATTTCTCTTTATCAAATCCGCCCATTGTCACCGTATCATACCCTTTTTCTTTCGCAATAAGCATTAGTTGCATTGAGATAAGACCTGCATCAAATGTAGCAATATTTTTTCTGACTTCAAGTGGTGCAGCTGGGTAAGTACGTAGAGTATTTGTAATCATTAAATCTTTCTGTGCTTCACCCATATGCCCTTCTGCGACATTTTGTGTGTAAATTTGCTCAACTTGTTGATACATTTCAGCATTGCCTAACACTGCAATAATAGCTGAAGATGTTTCAACTTGTTCTTGGTTATTGGCAATGGCACGTAGTTCTGTTTTTACAGCTTCGTCTTGAATAACTAGGAATCTCCAAGGTTGCAAGTTGCTAGATGATGGAGCGCTAGTAGCTTCTTGAATAATCGCTTCAAGCTCTACTTGTGGAATTTTAAAAGCTGAATCATAGACACGAACGGATTTACGCTCTTCCATAATTGTATATAGATTGGATTGTGTTTTAGTTGTCGACATAATGTCCTCCTTAAAACTTACTAATGGTAAGTTGATGATTAGAATCTTACCATTAGTAAGTTTATTCGTCAAATAAAAAATATTTTGTGTGCTACAATAGAATAAGGAATTACAGACAGGAGGTTATGAGATGACACAATCAAACTGTTCACATATATGTAGTAGTTATCATCAGGCAATAGAGTTTATAGGGAAACGTTGGATGGGAATGATTATTTATACTTTGTTGCCTGGTCCAAAAAGGTATCATGAAATTCATGCCACAATTCCCGGCATTTCTGATCGTTTACTAACAGAACGCTTAAATGAGCTTGTGAATGCAGGACTAATTGAAAAAAAATACATTGATTCATCGATAAAAAAGGTAGAATATGCATTAACACCAAATGGCTTGGCATTTCAGGAAGTCATAGCGTCTATTCAAAAATGGATTGATTTATGTGAATTTGAGAAAATGACAAAAGAGTCAACATAAAAAGACAAAATACCTCAAGTGTGCAACTTTTGAGGTATTTTGTCTTTTTATTTGTCAATTGACTGATAGAATCAACTAGAAATCTTCAATTAGTGCATTTATTATGAGTACTAAAATAGCTAATACAATGTAATTATTTATAATAACTTTTGTCATTTTCCCTGACATCTTCCTCTTCTTTCTGTTGCTGTTTAATCTTTCTATATAAAGCTTGAACTTTTTTGCCTTTGTCTTTTAGGATTTACTTAAATTCCTCCAATAGGGGAATACATAATTTTACTATAAATTCCTTTTTATAATAAGTAAAGCCCTGTCCATGTGTGGCACCACTATCTTACTAGTAACAAGAAAAAAGACTGTAGATAAACTCCTTTTGAGTGTATCTACAGTCTCAAAATCTTACCTATTTAACATTCGGTAATACTTTATTTAACATAATGGCAACGAGCGCAGCTGTTGCTATTGGAGAGCCGAATAAATATTGTACCGTTGTAGGTAAAGCATATAAGAAATCTTTTGGTAATAGTGTTAACGCCAATGTTAAGATAACAGGAACAGCAATGACGTACATTTCTTTTTCGCCAATATGTTCATTTTTCATTACCTGTAACCCGCTAATGGCGATAATGCCACAGACGATGACAAAGACGCCACCGATCACTGCTGAAGGAATGGCAGAGATTAAGGCAGCCAATTTACCGGAAAAACCGAACAAAATAAACCAAAAACCTGCAACAATAAAGATACGACGGCTTGCAATACCTGTGATGGAAATAACCCCTGCATTTGTTGAATAGCCAGTTACCGGTGTAGAACCGAGTAATGAGGCGATGAAACAGCCAATACCCTCACCAATAACCCCACGATTAATTTGTCTATCTGTCAATGGTTTATCAATTACATTACTTACAGCAAACCATGTACCCGTCGTTTCAGCCATTAAGACAATATAGATAATCACCATTGTTAAAATAGCTGAAAAGTTAAATGTAAAGCCGTAATCTACAAAAGGCAATTGCGGTAAGCTAAACCAATTTGCTTTTCCAACAGCCGACAAATCTAAAATACCCATAATATTTGCAGCGACACAACCGATAAGCAACGCGATAATAACGGAGGCAATACGAAATACTCGACCTTTTTGACGGAATATAGAGCCTAGCATTACGCAGCCAATTAATACGGTAGCTGAAATAAGCGCCAAGTATATGTTTTGGCTAATCGTAGCACCAGCGCCTTCAAAAATATTACTACTTAAACCAACGGGCATAAGGGATAAGCCAACGACGAAAATAATTGTACCGCCTACAATTGGGGGAATAAATGTTTTAACGATTTTGTTGAAAATATCTGTATAACCTAAAATGATGACAAAAATGGCCCCAATCAGGCTTGCACCCAGTACAGCGCTCCAACCAAGTTCGCCACTGCCACTTGCGGCATAGATACCAACTATCGCTCCTAATGGTACATACGAGGGTCCTTGTGCGATTGGAAGCTTCATGCAGAAATGGCTTTGGACAATCGTCGCAATCCCTGCTGCGATAAATGTTGATTGTATTAAAGCACTTGCTTGTCCTGATTGCATGCCTATTAACATCGCAATTAGGAAAGGTACGACATAGACGTCCATGGCCATTACATGTTGTAAACCTAGAAGAGCGGATTGACCGAATGGTACTTTGTCATCGGGTAAAACGGTTAAATGTGCGGTATTACTGTTTGCTAAATTGTTTTTTTGCGTTTCCACTAAGATGCCCACCTCAAATGTTAAGTTTATAAATAAAACGACTGAGTGACCTCCATCTGTTGCTACAGAGAAGGGGAGACCACTGTTTGCGTTAGATTATTCTGTTCTTTCGTGCACTTTAATGCCTTGCACCCATACTTCTCGAATATTTTCAGGACGTACTAGATACATGATTTTTTGGAAGATATCAATCAGTTCTTCTTTGTTATCAAAGATTGGTAGTTTAGCAGATGCTACTTTTGTATCGATTACTTGAACATCCCACGTATAGTTTTCTTGTAAGCGACCTATTGGAAGACTTAAACTTTCACCACCGCCAGCTGTTGCTAAATAGAATGCTTCGTTGATAGTAATGCGCGAATTTGGCACGCCACGTTTGTCTGCAGGAAGTGCTGTATTCACACCATCTTCCAACATTCTAGACGACATTACCGCCTGTCTTGCATTATCAAAAAGACTAGGTGAGAAGCCACCTGAAATGTCTGAGCCTAAACCAATATCTACACCTTTTGCATGGAAGCGGGCAATGGGAATAACGCTGTTAGCAAAATAAGCATTTGAAATTGGACAATGGCCGATAGCAGTACCAGTTTCAGCAAATAGTGTGGCATCTTCATCGTTTAAGAAATTACAATGTGCCATAACAGACTTATCACCTAATAGACCAAAATCATGTAAAGCGTAGGCATCATTTTTGTTGAAGCGGTCTTGCACGTACCTATGCTCCCAGTCACTTTCACTACAATGAGATTGAATATGTGTATCATACTTAGCTGCCAATTCACCTAAACCTTTTAAAGCACTATCTGTACAACTTGGAATAAAGCGAGGTGTTACAACAGGATATACGCCTTGCTTGGTAGATTTCGCTAATTCTTTAACAGCTAAAATAAACTCTTCTGTATCCGCTAATGCTGTTGCCGTATTTGCATCTCGATAAAATGCAGGGTTTTGTTCAGGGTCATCCATGACAACTTTCCCAACAAGACCACGTTGTCCTTTTGTAGCACAGATTTCAGCTAATAATAGGCTTGCTTCCTTATGAACTGTTGCAAAGTACAACGATGTTGTTGTGCCATTGGCAAGAAGGGTACTTACTAAATCTTCATAGACCTCTTTCGCAAATGCTAAGTCCGAGAACTTCGATTCGATAGGGAAGGTATAGGTGTTGAGCCAGTCATATAGGGGGATGTCTAGAGCAGTACCGGCTTGAGCCCATTGTGGTGCATGGACATGCAAATCGACAAAGCCAGGGAAGAAATATTGGCCATCAGTTAATTGGTAGAAATTTTCTTTCCCTTTATATGTATGTAGTACTGTTTGATAGTCAGGATGCTCTGGCGCAATCGTTTTTTCAATTATTCCGTCTGCGTTAATGCAAAACAGGTAGTCTTGTAAAATTTGTACTTCTTTGGAAGACTTACTTGAAAATGCAGTTCCTTTGAAAATTTGCGTATATTTAAACATAGTTTACACCTCAATGTTCGTATTTTGATATCAGCAGGGAATATTATAGGATAAAAACACTGCGAAGTCTATGAAAAAACGAATAAATTGCATTGTGATATAAGGGTAGTAAATAGAGTTTTACAGCAATTTAATGACATGGAAATATATATAGTTTTAGGAATAAAAAAATCAAAATAGGGGTTGGCAACTTAAAAATTTTTAAATAAAATATAATTGAGAATTACTATCAATTAAAAATCTATCACAAAAAGGGAGGTGGCAGTATGGTTTATTTGAATTCAGCAAGGTATAAAAATGGTGATTAGATTATTCTAACTTTCACTGCTAGAATCACTATACTTACTAAACAGAGAAAGGAGCATACTATGAAAAAAATAAGTAGTGTATTCATTTTATTTGTAGTAGTTATAGGATTAGTAATCCCTAATTTTGCTGTGGCAGCAAGTGAGAATGGACAAGATAATCCATTTGAAGCGCCAGAAAAATATGTTTCCTATCTGAAGTCATTTGGTGATACGTATGATGAATTCATTCAGCAATATAGTGAATTATCGAAAGAAAAGCAGGAAGTAATTTTAGATGTTCTGCAAAATGGTGGTAATTTTGACGTAGAACTTACTGAAAGCAGTATGCAAAGCAATGAAAAACATAGATATACTAGAGCAACCGTACAAACTAGACCTGTATCATTTGATGCAGATTTTAGATTATTCGGGATAACTTTTGTGAAAATTAGATTAGAAGGTAGATTTGAATATAGTAATCAAAGAGTAACCTCTGTACAGTATAAAAATGCTTACATTGTTCAGAATTTTGTTCCTTTAAGTGGTTTTGAAAGAACTTCGTTAGATGCGTATGTTAGTGATGGTAAATTTTATGCGAGTGCTGCATTTACAGCCTTTGTAGGTGCAAAAATAGGAGATAATGTTATTGGGGTGCGTCCAAGAACTTTTAACATTCAATTAAATTCTGACTATAGAGGGAATGTGAATGGATATGCTTGGTAGGAAATTAAGCATAATTGTGGGAGTATGTTTGGTTGTTTTTTTGATCATTTTATTCATTATTATTAGTTTAAAAGCTAAATAAATAATCACGACTCAAGTGTAAATGCTTGAGTCTTTTTTGTGTGAAATGCAATCAGTGTTATTGTAGTTTGTAAAATTATTTTTTTGAATATTGGTAAAATTTATAAATTTAATTGCTTTATTAAGGAGCATTCAGTATCCTTTTATTAACAAAGGGGGAGAGGATGCGATGAATCGTCAACACATTGGTATTTTATTTGGGGGAGTACTTTTACTAGTTGTAGCGATGGGAATTAGCCGTTTTGCATTTACGCCGATTTTGCCGTTTATGCGGGAAGATGTTGGCTTTTCATTTGAGGTTGCAGGCTTTTTAGCATCTAGTAATTATATTGGTTATTTTATTGGGGCATTATGGGCGGGATTTATTTACCGACAGCGGAAACATTTTTTACTGTTGAGTGTGGTATTAAATGTCATTTCTGTTGTGCTTATGGGGCTAATTGAGCTCTATAGTGTTTGGCTTGTTCTACGATTAATTGCAGGGATTACAGGGGGACTTATTTTTGTTTTAACTTCTAGTATTATTATGGATTATTTGGCCAAACAAACGCTCACAAAGTGGTCAGGCTATTTATTTAGTGGTATAGGGCTTGGTATTGCCATTTCAGGTTTATTCGTACCTTTTATTGAAGCACGTTTTGCTTGGCAAGGTACTTGGATTGGCTTAGGCATTTTATCCGCACTATTTTTAGTGATTACATTTCTATTATGGAGAAATTTACAAGTACACGATAGCGTGAAAGTAACGAAAACGGCAGATGCAAAAATGTCGCGGGGTTTTATGCCTTGGCTAATTGCGGCATATGGGTTTGAGGGGCTTGGTTATATTATAACAGGTACATTTTTAGTGGACATTATTCACAACATTCCATCGCTCCAAGCATATTCCTCTTATAGTTGGGTGATTGTAGGCGTAGCGGCCATTCCATCTGCTCCAGTTTGGACAGTACTATTAGAGAAGTTTTCTGCAATAAAAATTTTATTTGTGGCTTACATACTACAAGTGCTAGGGATTTTGTTGCCAGTATTTTCACAAACAGTATGGAGTGTGCTATTGTCTTCATTTTTATTTGGTTTAACATTCGTCGGTATTGTTACGCTAACAACTGCCTATGCTAGACAGCTATTTCCAACACAGAGTGGTCCAGTCGTGTCATTGTTGACAACGTTCTATGCGTTTGGACAAATTATCGGGCCAATTATAGCTGGACAACTTGTGGTCATTTTTAATAGCTACAAGGCAGCACTCATTTTTGCAGGTAGCATTGTATTGCTAGGACTAATTGTAATGTTATGCGGTAAATGGATCGTATTAAAACAACAAGAGAAGATAGCCAATTTAAACATGCAATCCAACCATTAGTTAAGGGTGCCTGACACCCAGAATATTCTGAATTGTTTATGTACCTGACACCAAAGGAGCATATGCGACTTTGCAGAAAGCACTTGAAATAGGTGCTACTACCGTCATTTTAAAAGAATATAAGTAAAGGTGCCAGTCACTCAGAATATTCAGAATTGTTCGAGTGTCAGGCACCTTTTTCGTTTTTTTCTAAATCAAAAAAATGTTATAATTGTGGTAAATCAATTGGAGTGATGCGCATGAGTGTAAAGACTTTTCGTAAAATCCCACTTGAAAAATTTATAGATTTAAAAGTAGATTATGCTTTTAAACAATTATTTGGTACGGATAAGAATAAGGCTATTACTATAGTATTCCTGAATGCTTTATTAAATCGTACAGGGAGAAACGCTATTAAAGAAGTTACTTTTATAAGTCAAGAATTTGGTAGTGAACATGTAGATGATAAGCAATCTCGCTTGGATATTTTAGTTAAAACACAAGATGATTTATTTATTAATGTTGAAATTCAATTAACCAATCAATACGATATGATGAAACGAACACTGTACTATTGGTCAAGAATTTATACTTCGCAACTTCGTAAAGGGATGGGGTATCATAAATTACGACCGACAATTACTATAAATATTTGTAATTTTACATTATTTGAACACACTAAAAATTATCATTCTATTTTTCAACTCTTTGATGATCAAGATAATTTGAAAATGGATGATGTACTTGAAATACATTTTATCGATATTAATAGGTTTATACAGCAATGGTATGCAAAACAATTGGATTCTTTTAAAAATGTCTTGGATAGATGGTTAATGCTATTGGGAATGGTTGATGGACGTAAAGAGAAAGTCTATAAAGAAATTTATTTAGAATTGGAGGAGCTTGCCATGAAAGATGAGGAGTTATTCAATGCTATGAATGTTTGGCAAGATTTAAGTCAATCCCCTGAAGATTATTATGCATATCAATCTCGTTTGAAATATATCCTTGATGAGGCGGCGAAGATAGAAGATACAAAATATATAGCTGAGCAAGAAGGGTTATTAAAAGGAATAGAACAAGGAATAGAACAAGGAATAGAACAAGGAGAAAAAAAGGTGCAGAAGGAAATTGCGTTAAAGTTATTGAAGAGAGAAACCAATATTGAAACAATCGCAGAACTAACAGAGTTAACAATTACTGAAATTGACCAGTTAAAAGAATTGCTTGATTAAACCTTTAGGTGCCGGGCACTCGAAATTTTCACAATTGTATGGGTGCCAGGCACTTCTTACATTTTCTTTTTTCGATTCAAAATAAAAAAGTATAACCATATTACTAGTATGCTATAAATAAAAATCCAAATAAATTGCCAATAAAAACCGGCTGGTATTACGTTGATGCTATCATCTGAACTCATCATTTCTAAAGAAAGATGTACAGGGGGTAAGAGCCATAAAAGACCCTTTACTTGTAAAATAACGCTTTTTAACGAGGCAATAGCTAAAGAAATAATTAAGATACTAAGTACACCCCACCAAGAATTTTGTCTATTTTTTACTAGTTCTCTTGTGAAAATGGCAGAGAGTGCAATAGCTAGAATAGAAAGGCTAAAATGAGCTAGGAAGCCCAATATGATATGCCATAAACTTGGTCGTTCACCAAATGCACCGATTATTATAGGGTACAACACTGACACACAGCTTAGACAAAAGCCAATTACGATACAAATCAAATAAAGCGTAACAAAATACACATTTTGCCCTTTAGCATGTAGTATAGTAATGACTTTTTGTCCTTCGTCCTCCGCATGAAATATTGTTACTGTAAACCATCCCATCAGTAAAAAGAGAAGAGTCGAAGTAAATGAGTAACTATCCAATATTGGGTTTGGTACAAATGCATAATTGACTACCGTACATAAAATGAAAATGAAAAAAGGCGGAAGATATTTGTAAGTCCTTATATAGTTACTGAATTGATAGTGTAATAAACTCATCATGTATCTAATAAACCTCCTAGAAATGGGTATGAAATTGTTCTTTCTTTGAATTTAGAGGCATGAGCTCTTTAATGGAAGCTTCGTGTTGAAGTAAAGCCAAAAGGGCTTTGTCCGTATCCCTGCTTTTTACAGTTACTGTAAGCTCTTGATTGCCATTATTTAATGTGCGCATTTGATTGATTTGGATAAAGGAAAGTACTGAATCAAGTGATTTATGGCTGGGAAACTCAAACACTATTTGATTGTTTTGGTTAGAAGCTTCTGAAAATGATTCCAGTTGTTTCACTTGGCTACCTTCAATTAATAAAATCCGATCCACCAGGTTTTCCAATAATTTGGTTTCGTGACAGGTTAATAAAATACTATATCCTTTCTCTTTTAAAGACAAAAGGGTTTTTTCTAGTTCATTTTGGGCACGAGGATCAAGTCCGGATAAAGGTTCATCCAAAATTAGAAGATGTGTTTCTTCAAGCATTGCCTGCATAATCATAATCTTTTGCTTCATGCCTTTTGAAAAATGAGTAATTCGTGTCGAACGAGCCTCAAGCATATTGAATATCTCAAGTAATTGATCTATTTTTTCTTGTAATGGCTTCCGAGGTATTCCACTTATTTTACCCATATGAAAAAGATACTCTTCTGGCGTAAAGAGTACATGTGAAGGAGTAATTTCGGGGACGTACCCAATTTTTAAAGATTGTACATGTCTAGTAACTGCGCCACTATCTGAATCGATTATACCTCCAATAATTTTTAGTAGCGTACTTTTACCAGAACCATTCTTCCCTACAAGTGCGACAATTTCCTCTCCATAAATGGAAAATGAAATGTTATCTAAAACTTTCTTTGTTTTATATTGTTTAGAAATATTTTGTACTTCCATTAACGTATTCATTCGTACACACCTTTTTTATTAGTGATTAGTGCCAGTCACTCGAAATTTTCAGAATTGTTTGAGTGACAGGCACGTAAAAGAATCAGGTACTGTAATATTTATTTAGTGCTGTTTCCAAGCGTTCTTCTAAATGTTGTGAAATATAGCCAACAACAAATTGCTCTTTTTCCATTTCAATTTGCGAGGATTTAAAAATTTTTGCGAAAAACCCTGACTTATTCTCCATAGAATATTGCTGTAGTGCCTCCGTGCGTAGAGTGGATACGATTTCGTTTTCAATATGACGCTCACGGATTTTTTTGACGATATCTTTGACACTACCTTCTTGTAATTCTACCATTTGCTTTTGGAGATTTTCATTTAAATGTTTCAATTCGGCTGTTTCATTTTGAATTTCCTCTATTTGGCGGCTTGATTCGGAAGAGAGCTCTTGTAGATTTTGCGCTAAAAAATCTTGATTAATCGTAATGTTTAATGTCCCTTGCTTTTCATCTGGTTCCATATGAAATAAACCAGTTTGTATCATTTGTTGAAGGACACTACCTAATACATCGACTTTGTGGGCTAAATTATCCGTAAAATCAAGAGTAGTGGCAGTAATTTGATGTTTAATCTGTTGATTACTGTCATCAATACCTAGCAGTAGTTTTAGACCTTTAACACGGTATTCATCCTTCAAAAGTAGAATCATGCGAAGTCGTAAAATAGCAGGGAGGTCTAAGCGAATATTAGTGGTTTGATGATAAGAGGCGCTATCAAAAATATACTGATCGAAAGGTTTGATATAATAACGCAACATGGCATCTGTTATTTCAAACCAACCTGCAACTTCTGAAATGCTATAATATTTTTTTTCATGGATATGTGTTAAATAGGCATCACCATAAAGTGTTTCTACTAATGGTGTATGTTGTAGTACGATAAACAATGGATCATGTTGCACAACTCCGAGTACCAACTCTTTTGCATCACTTATTTCTAGCATTGCTTCTACACCTCACTTTATTTTTCTTGAACTAAACTCTCTACTAGGTTTCTATTCTTTTAAGTGCAAATGTATGCCTATTTAGGGTAGGATTATTTGATGTTTTTAAGCTTTCTAGTGAGATGGTAGTTTGTTAAATGGAGGAGTGAGAAAACTTCTTCATTAATGGTGTGCTTCCAACAAACTAAATCAAGAATGGTGGTAAACAAAGGTTTTAACTAAACACGTAATGCTAGAGCGAATATAGAAGAGTCAATTGAAGTCAGCCATAAAGAAAATCGAGTTGATCAAAACAAAAATAGCCTTTTACTAGCCTTTTTCGAAAGTATATCTTTTCTTTAATGACCATGAGCTTATAAAATTCAGATTGAAGCCTATGTCCATTATTTATGTAATCTTTATAATATTTGAAAGCAGTACGAAAATGCCTACTTTAATAACAGTGGGTGGATAGAAATCAGATGATTGCTTAATAGCTGTTCAATGAGCATATCTTGCATTTCAGTAAATATAACGTTGTCCTTTATTAGAATTTGCATCTCTGTATACTTATACTGACATTGAAATTCTCGGATATACTGTGTAATAATTGGCAAATTGTCGTTATTTTTAATTTCTACCTCCACAAAAAAAGGCAAAGTTAATTGGGGTGGTGATAAACAACCACGGCGAATCCAAATAGCTTCATTTACATAATAACGAATTGGCAATTGGCGATCACTAGCTATAAATAAGTCCATTAAGTTCTCCTTCAAAATGTAAAGTCACATGTATAAGAAATATTATAATTATAGCTTTTTTAGTTGAAATTGTCTTGAAAGAGCCTTTAGACCAACGCCAGATGTCATTCTTTTCTGTAGTTGCACCCAGGATCTGGATTACACGGAAAACAACAAATAAAAAGTAAGCAAGAGATGCACTTGCTTACTTTTTGTATCAGTGAATATCGCGTTTTTTGAAATTGCCACCGCGCACTTCTGAAACATCAGAAATGACGACAAACGCACTGCTATCTATGTCTTTAATAATGGATACCAACTTATTTTCTTCCATACGGTTAATGACACAGTTTAATATTTCAGTTGGTTCGTTTGAAAACCCTCCACGCCCTTGTGTATAAGTAACGCCACGCCCTAAACGAGCTTGAATGGCATCCCCAATTTCCTCAGATTTTGCACTGACAACACGGACGTCTTTGGATTTTTCTAAACCAACTTGAATAATATCAATAACGTTTTTCGCAATATAGTACGTTAAAGCGGAATATAAAGCACTCTCTAAACCGAAAATAAAGCTTGCCCCTAAGAAAATAAAGGCATTGATAAATAATATAATATCTCCGACTGAAAACGGTATTTTACGTGATAGTAGTACGGCTAATACTTCAGAGCCATCTAAAGCACCACCATTACGTAAAACAATTCCTATACCAATTCCAAGTAACATACCACCAGATAAAACAATTAATAAAGGATCATTCGGTCCTAAAATTGTTTTAACGTCATGTAATAGAACTGTGGAAATCGATAACGCAGCAATCCCAGCACAGCTCATTAATGCAAATGTTTTTCCTACTTGTTTGTAGCCAATATAGATAAACGGAATATTTAATACAAAGAGTAGCACGCCTAATGGAATTTCAAATAAATGGGCACCCATAATACTAAGACCTGTAACACCACCATCAATCACATTGTTTGGTATTAATACAGCTTCAAGTCCGTATGCTGCAATGATTGCCCCTATAATAATCATGATAAATTTTCGTATATTTTCAAGTGACTTGCTTTTTTTCATAAATCTTCTCCATTTCCTTACAAATTAAATCCTGTTTTGTTACTTACGATTTTGGAATAATATTTACTGCGATTGTTTTTGTTTCCGTTGTATGGCTTGAATCGGACATATTATAGTATCTCGTTAATAAATCGTTCAAATCATTTTGAAAGTGGTTAAACTGTTCTTTCGTTAAGGATAAGTCAAGTAATGAAAAAGTTGCAGAATCTACGATATGTTCATCTTCTTCACATAAGTTTAAATAATTTTGATACTGAGACAGTAGAGCTAATTGATAGTACGAAATATAGTTAAGTTTTTGCTTTTTCGTTAGTATTGACCAATCCTCCTTACTTATTTTTGCAGCATCTTCATTTAATGCATAAAATTTTTCCGTTACAGAACGTACTTTTCGCTCCTTCACAATTTTAATGATGCTTTCATCCATTAATATTTGAATGTGGCGATATAAAGTAGCTTGCGGTACATCTTTAATAACAGAAATCATCTCTAATGTACTTAAGCCTTCGTCTGTATTATGCATCAGCGCTTGTAAAATTTTCATTCTCACAGGATGCATTAAAACCTCTGCTTTATTACGCATCAACGAGCCTCCTAATTGAAGAAATGATATGTAGAAAGAAAAAACAAATGTTATCATTTTGAGAACATTATCAAAAAATATATTATATTTTTATCCAAATGTACAGTAAAATGCTACCGGAATTTTTAATGCATTATGTAAGCTTGGGCAAATGTAACTCATATTTGACATGACATAATGGTCAGAAAAATTAGTGCAAAAAAGAAGACACTACCAAATCAGTTCTCCTTCATTTCAGAGGTCTACTATTTCTTTTACAATTAAAAAGGAAGTTAGGCTATAGTAATATTTTTAACTTAGTGGTTAGTGCCACTGTAACTTTTGTATAATTTTTCCGTCTAATATTAAAATTAATAAATTTGAGGAGGGATACTAGTTGGTTAGTGCGACTGTATTGAAAAAGTTGGTTATTCCAATGGTATATGTAGCTGAATGGATTTTGTTCTTTTATGTTTTTCTCTGCATTGTTGCTTTCAATATGGTGAATTTCACAAATGTTATTGCTATAGATATGGCTTGGGAGGAACCCATTAACTTTACAGCATCTTTTGTTAACTCATTGATAGTAGTGTTGGGTATGGGTTTAATTTGTTTCTTTTACATCAAGTTTTTAGCAGGCAGTAGAGCTTATAAACGCTTCAAAGAAGTGGTGTGGGGCGTTTTATTCGCTATAAATACAGTAAGTTGTGTGATTTGTGGGAGCATCGTTTATGGTTTTAATTTTATTCATGTTGATGGAATATTACTGCTAATTACTGCTTTTGTTAGTGCACTTTTAACAATGCAAATTATAATGAAACAGGATTTTGAAGGTCAGTAAAAAATAATTTAGGTTGTTCATAACATTGATGATCTCTCCCTTTACTAAATAAAGCGTATGGAGACGCATAGCAAATAAATCGAGGTTGATTCTTTAGCTAGTGCGTTTTCACGCTCATAATTTTCCAAATCCTATTGCATCAGCATAAAAAGCTTTCATTGAATAATACATTTGTGAATTTTCGCTATATTTAAATAGTAATAATAACCATAAAAGTATATTATAATAAAGGATAATTAATTCTAGCTAATTTACAAGTATCTAATTTAATAAACTTTTTTTGATAATTAATGAAACATTTTCTATAGAAAATACGTATAAGTATTAGTAACACCAATCTGTTAAATTAAGGAGAAATAAAGTATGAAAAAACCATTTAAAAAAACTTGGATGATTGCATCAGCATTTACACTAGGGATGGCTATCCTGACGCCACTTCAAGCGGGAGCTACAACATTAGAAACAAAGGATAGTAATATTAATGTTCAATTAGAACAAAAAATATCTGGAACTATTAAAGAAGTCTTCGGCGATGGCATGAACTTGAAAGGAATAGATGGTAAAAATTACTTTATTAGTTTTAGTAAATTTTCTACTGAACAAATTGAAAAAATGAACTTAGTAGTAGGACAAGAAATTTCTATAGAAGGTAAAGTAGTAGACGATTATTCGGACTTTTATACATTTGAAGTGTATAAAAAAGACCTTCCTAAAGAGGTAACTAAGGAAGATTTAGGAAAATTAGAAAAGTTGTTTAACGAAATAAAGAAGTTAGAAAAAGAAGCGTCAGTTGAGGTTGAAAAAGAAGTAACAGAAGAAGAATTTGAAAAGAAATATGAAGAATTCGAAAAAATTTATGAGGAAATGTATAAAATTACAAAACCTTATATATTAGCTAATTGGCAACCGGAGACTTTTGAACAATACTTAGAAGGCTTTGGGTTTAGTGAGGGAAATATAGCTATTAAAGAAAATGATAAAAAACAGCTTCAAGCTATTTATGAAGAGTGGGTAAAGCTTGAAAAAAGTGGTGATGAAGAAAAAGCTAATTTAAAATATGAAGAGTTGTATACAATCCTTCAACCATATCTTGATGAATTATACCCACCACAAACGTTTGAAGAATACATGGAAGGAATGGAATTAGACATTCCTGCTGAAACGATGGCGAAGTTAAAAACGTTATATGAAGATGCTCAAAAAGCTGAAAATGACGACAATATGGAGTTGTCTGAAACGGTATGGAATCAATTCCATGATCTTCTTAGTCAATTCATCGAGCCGTTAACATTTGAAGAATACATGTCTGATTATGACTTCGAAGTTAGTAAAGAAGATAAAGAGCAATTAAAAAAGCTGTATGAAGAAGCCATGAAACTTGATAATGAACAGGCTGACGAAAAATGGGAAGCGTTTTACAACATTCTAGAACCTTATTTTGCTTTAAATAAAGAAATTCTATTCTTCGCTTCTAAACTAACAATAAACAACCAAGATTATCTTCCACAATCAGAATAATCTTAACCATAAAAAATAATTCAGCCATCTGCTAGTAATCGACAATCGATAATAGCAGATGGCCTTTAAATTTTCTATAAGATTTATAGTAAAAACATTGCCACAATGGTCGTTACAATAAGACCTATCGCTACAGGCAATAAATTGCGCCTTGCAAGCTCAAATGGACTTACATTGCAAATCGCAGCTGCTGGAATGAGCGCCCATGGAATAAGTGTACCGCCACCAATAAAAGACATATTATTTAGCTGTAACAATGGTTATTTCTCTAGCTTGTTTACTGCTCCTATAATCATCCTTTGTATCAACGACTATTTGTTCGAAGATGGTGGTCATTAATTGTTTGCGTTCGGTATCATCGGCATTGATCCATAGGGTGTCAATATTGCGAATAATGGCCCGAATTTCCTCATGATGACGATCGTCCAGCAACTGTATCTTTTTTAAACTTGCTTGAATTTCTTTTTCTTTGTTACGCAATTTTTCGCTGTCTCGAATTAACTCATCAATACCAATAATATCATGTTCAAACATCGTTTTTTTCTTGTGTAAAAGCTTTTGCACAACAGCTAATTCCTGTTGTAATGCAGTCAATTGTGCCACTGGAAAGCTAGCATCCCCCTCATTACTTGTAAAATGGCCACCGACCAAGTCATCCCATTGTGCAAAAATGGCTTGCACTAAATTACTTTCTAAAATCATATGACTAGTACAAGCTTTACCAGCTTTCTTACCAGAACATCGATATGTTTTTTTCTTGCCCGCTTTATGACCAGCCATCGAATGCCCACAGCGTGCACATTTTAAAAGCGAGGAAAAATAGTAATTGCTCGTTTCACGCTTTCCACCTAATGTTCTACGCTTATCTAACAAATCTTGTAGTGCCCAAAATTCATCTCGATCGATAATGCGTTCATGATTACCTTCAAATAGCACCCGTTCACGCGGTGGTTTTTTTATGTCTTTTGGATTTAAGCTAAACATTAAATAACCTGCGTATGTTGGATTATTGGCAATATCCCGCACACTATCGACATGCCATTGTCCGCCTTTTCGAGTAGGGACGCCTTTGCTTGTTAATTGCTTGGCAATTGTGTAAAACCCCAATGTCTTTGCTAATGTAAATATATCCCTGACAATTTGAGCCTCTTCTTCATCCATCATTAATGCACCATTTACTACTTGATAGCCATAGGGAGGGGTGCCACCTTTCCAGTAGCCCAACTTCACTTTCTTTTCCATGCCTAAACGCACCCGTTCAGCGGTATTTTCCCGCTCCCATTGCGCAATCGCCGCTACCAACGTAATAAACAAACGTCCCATTGCATTGGTCGTGTCGTACACTTCCGTAGCCGATTTAAATTTACATTCATATTGGTCCAATTCAGCCAAAATCGTATGCAAATCAGGCACAGAGCGAGTTAGACGATCTAGCTTATAGACAAGTAAAACATCAATGCCCCCTTGCTGAATGCGCTGCAACATTGCTTGAAAATGGGGTCGATTTAAATCTTTAGCAGAATAGCCATCATCGATGTAAGGCGCCTCAACAATTTCCCAACCTTGTGACACACAATAAGCCTCTAATTTTTCAATTTGTGCAGCAATCGAAAACCCATGCTTCGCCTGTTCGTCGGTACTAACGCGAACGTAGATAACGCATTTCATTAGTATGTCACTCCTACTCTTAGAGTTAACTATTTCTAAGAACGAATAACAATTTTATAGCTGACTTTTACACAGATACTTAAATGCCTTTAACGAAAGAGGGATTAAAAGATATACCATAATTTATTACTAGCATCATACGTTTTAGACTAAACTTTATCGTTTAATATCGGAATTATTCTGTAACCTTGTGGGGCAGTAAGTAAATGATGCGAAGATAAAAAGATTGATTAATTTTAATGGAAGGCTGTCATAATGGAAGTGGGATTTGGGTCAATGTAAATAACAGATGAATGATTGAAGAAATGAATTAAAATTAATTAGTTTCTCCAAATATTTTCGAATGTTTGTGCCTCTAGTTGAAGTGCTTGAAGGATTTTAGGGTTTGCTTGCGTGGCTACATGTAATTTAGCTGTTTTCACGTTTAACACAGCAAATACAATGTTTGGTGGATAAGGGTCTTTAGATTGTGCTTCTAACATTAACGTTAGGATTGGTTGAATGTTGCGTTCATTAATTTTTTCCGTATTCCCTTTAAAAAATAATTTTATTAAGTGGGGTACGCCGTCAATCACTAAACCCAGTTCGGGAGATGAACGGACTACTAAGCCATTAGTTGATGTCCACATGGATTTAGGTGGATCAAACCATTCGATTTTCTTGTTACGTGTAAATTTTTTAAATGCCTTTATGGCTTCGGTATAGGAATTGATTTTTCGTTCATGGACTTCAGTTAGTAATGAATCTAATTGATTGAGAGATTGATTTTGCTCATAGCACAATTTAATACGTTCTCGTAACTGCTTCCAATGATCTTTTACTGGATGATACTCGCCTTGATTTTTAATATCATTAATTTTGTTGATCTTTGCCAGCATGGTTTGCCTAACGGTGAAATCGATAAACTGTGTTAAACCAACAGACATTTGCTCTTTTTCTGTTGTTTTAATTTTCAGTCACCTTCCTTTCTACAATCATTTTAACAGAAAGGTCAAGGAATGGGGATATTATTTTAGATTTAGTAAGTAGTGAACAGACTATAAAATTGTCTTATTGCAAGTGACAAGCCCATTCGACATATTCTGATAAAAAGGAGTGTGGGAAATGACGGCAGTCAAAATGACAGAAGAAAAGGTACGAAAATTATTGCCGATTATTGAAAGTATTCTGTCGCGGGAATATGGCAGGAAGGTAACTCTAAAGGACTTAACAGTGGGGGGGATTACAGTTTATAAAAATGATTGCGCGAAGTAGCGTAGTCTCTAGATTATTGGGACAGGCTCTGTAATAATAGCTTGTTGGGATTCCATCAAAACTAACCGAAAGGATTAATCAAGAATACAAAAAGATAGCAGAAGAAATGAATTATAGTTCCATCTACATTTACAACAAACATGCTCAAATAAAATTCCTTACAATAATAAGTATGTTTGCTTGTCTATCATTTTCTTAATTACTTTTATGATATATTAAAATTTAATATTCAAAAGAAGGAGACTGAAATATGACAGAAAAAATAATTGTTCGAAAAGTTAAAGAAGCACTTTCCGGAATAGCTATTGGATATTTTGACACCGCAAAAAGTTATAGTTTTGATGAATATTATAAATATTTTAACGTTGATGATAAAGAGACTCGAAAATATGCGATATTACTTTTTACATCTATGTTAGGAAATTGGTATAGTAAATCGGCTTTTGCTTTTAAACCACAGAAAGAACGTTTAAAATATGATGATGGAATAAATACTGATTATTTCAATTTCGAGAGTTATTTATCTTCACTATTAGATTGTTATCAATATATTGAAAAAGACTTTCCTTATATGTTTGAATATATTGTAACGTACTTAATTTTGATTGAAAAAGATAAAAGTTTAAGCTACGAAGAATGGTTTCCTGAAATCAATTCAGATATATTTAAAGAACTTCGGGAGAAAATATTAAATCCTAACAGCAATTTGGCTCAGGGTGGACATCCAATAAAATATTTATTTAGAGAAGTTGGAATTGAACCATTTTTTTTAACAGATTTTTTTGAAGAATCATTTTTTTAGTAAGTCATATTTAATAGAGTGTGGATTTTTTATCTACAATATTTAATTTATAAAATAAATATACAAAGTGAACTTCTTAACACCAGGAAAGTTCGCAAAAAGTGTAGTAAATTGATATTGTGATAATTTTTCAAAAGCGCACTGAAATGCTTTGAAAAAATATTGCTTACAATAATAAACCACGATCACTTGTATGTTGCTAAAAACAAGCATTTAAGTATTAGTTATTTACGCTTTCCTAACGAGTTGTAGGTAAAGACAGATGGTATATCATATAAATGACCGTCCTTTTAAACCTTAGATGGTTCATAGACTTTAATGTCAAAACAACTTAATAAGACGATTGCGGAGTCGTCAACACTACGAAGAGGCTACTAATTTGGTAGTCTCTTTTCTATGTATCAGATTTGTATTATTGGAATTTTGCTCCATATACAATATCATTATTGCAGAAGGAGAGTGGTTACCATATGAAGGGATTATCAATAATATATTGCGAGGCAAATGGTGAAGGGCTTGTAATGAGAGAATTTACAAACACAATACCAGTTGTACCTGATGTAGGAGATAGAGTAGGGTTAGGCGATGTATTTTACAAAGTGGAACGACGCGATTTTGTTTACTTAGAAAATTCTAATACTGTAGAAGTATATATTTTCGTGGATTAATGTATTGAGTCACATTTAACAAGTGAAGTGACCCCTAAAAGTTAGACACGGTTATTTCATTAGGCAGCTTGGATAAAACGAGTTCGGTACTGCACCAATTCAGCATTTTAATATGTGAATATACTAAAACTCACTTGAATTAACACAATGATTATTGTTATCTTTGTAGAATCTAATTACTTTAATAAATAGCGGTAAAAATCAATTATATAAAGGGAGTGTAAAGGTGGACCTATTACTTTGGATAACTATTGGTTTCATAATAATTGGATTTATTATTCTCACTTCTATGAAAAAAGATATGGAAAGTAAGGTCGCTTTTATAAAAGCAAATATGGAAGACGAGAAAAATTCATCAAAAGCTAAATCTGTAATTTGGTGGATATGGAGTACCACTGCTTGGGGGATAGTGAGTATGTTTCTTGTTGTTTGGTGTTTTCATAATCACTTCGGATAACTGTTGGCTTCAAATGTGCTAAAAACAAGTACTTTTGTTTTAATTATCTGAAGTATTACTGTAATGTCTATTCTTGAATAATAAATACTATATACATTATAAATTCAATAAACGTTCCAAATGAAAGTTTGGACATACACCAAAAAATCACGAATGTTGTTAAATCAACGTTTGTGACTTTTCTTTCGAACATTATTTATTCAGCTTTTTATGCAAAGAGCAGCTGATCCATTTTTCAGAGTTTTATAATCTTACACCACCACTATCGAATGGTTTTAACGATTGGTGCAAAAGTGTGGTGAATGAAATGGCTGAAAGAGAAATCTAACTATTTTATTTGGCTGTTAATGGTGCATTAAAAAGAGGGCTTGGTTCTTAAAAGTTAGTTTCAATAATGTTTTATGAACTCCAAAGAAGAAAATCCAAAATAGAATTTTACGTAACTTAAGTTAACACTTAATCACAAATTAAGACCTCATTTGTAAAAGTAAAAAATATAAAAGGTGATACATATTAGTCAAAAATACTATGTATCACCTTTTACTTCTTACGCGATAATCGTTTCTTTTTTGGATATTTATGTTAAAATTGATTTTGAAGATTGTGAAGTGTGCTTAAATTATTGATGAGGAGATATAGATGATGAATATTTATTGGTTAGGTGGAGGTCTTTCTCCTCTTGATTGAGAGTCTTGTTTTTTAACAGTTTCTGAATACAAAGAGAATTTAATTGAGAAAAGAAAGAGCAACCCTGATTATTTTGATATGCAAACAGGTGGGGTGGATAAATTATTTGCTTTTATAGATAAACGTGTCACGTTTGCTCTAAATAACTTTAATGAGACGTTGGAAGAATACGGTAATGAATTAAGATGCCCTCCCATGATTACTCCAATACCTAGAGGGGAAGATAGTAATGAGGCAGATTTTATCATAATTTTAAAGCGAGATGAAGATGGAGATACAGAAGTTTATTCTCCATATCCTATTTCATATTTAGAAGATTGAGAGGGCCCGTATTGGTTATTAGTAGAAAAAACTCCATTTGATAAAGAAATACACTTAAACTAACGATGTTATTTTGCAATAGTAGTGCTTTCTTATAAAAATAACGTGAGTATAAAATTTACAATAAAACAGGAGGATTAATGTTGGAAATTAATTTAAACAAATCTTTTGCTTGGAAAATGGGAGAGATGATTGAATCTGGCCTAATAAATTATAAGCATTATATATTATTTTGTGATGAAATTATCGATAAATCTGAAAGTCCTCCTTATTGGATTATAGAACTTTCATTAATAAAATTTCAAAAGCAAGCAGTTAGAATCGTAAAAGAATTTGCAAATTCGGAACCATTTGAAAATCATCCTGAAATAAATGATTTTTACTTGGCTTGCTTATTTTTAAAATATAAACAACGTCAAATATCTTGGGCAATTTTTCTTTCTAGTTCTGGATGGTATTGTGACGGTTCCCATTGTTCTATCCATTGTGAATATTTTTATGACCTACTAAATGCTTACGAAAATTCTAAATATAGTAAAAAATTAGAAAAAATTCAAGTAATAGATGTTGGAAATCGTCTTAAGAGACATATCAGTGAAGCACAAGTCACTTATAGGATATTTGAATATTACTTTGACAAATATGTCTCTAGTTCTTAATGAAATGCTATCTTCGGAGTTTTATAAGCGCGTGATTTGGAAAATCGTTATTTTCTATACAATCACTTTTTTATTTGTTCTTTATCGAGGTTAATAACATTAATCTAATCCGATTTTAAGATAAATCTCTAGTATTAGAAATTAATGTAAATTTTGTAATCAAGCCATTCATTTTGAGTGGCTTTTTATTTTGTCTTTCCTCTCGCAGACGTTATAAAGAACGGGAAAAACTACTATCGAACAGTTTAGGGATTCCATCGAATAACTAAATTGGGCAAGGAGGACATCATGAAGAACAATCTATTTTATTTAAAAACTTTTTTACCTTTAGCTATTCAAATGTTTGCCGATGGTGGGGAAGGAAATTCTTCAAAGGATCATCCACCACAAGGAGATGGCGGAAACGGACAAGGGGCTACATTGACACTTGAATCGGTTCAATCATTTCTAAACGACAATGATGAGGGGAAGAAATGGCTACAGTCATTTGCTGATACACGTGTAACGGAAGCTATTAAAACGTATGAAACGAAAACTCTTCCTAAGAAATTTTTTCTCTATTCTTTAGCTTACTTTCGTATCCCTTTTTCTTGATGCCTTGTATGGTGTATTAAAACTGTAATCCCGATACTTAGAACATAATAATTAGTATCTAAAACATGTAAATTACTATAGATGTTGTGGTAAAAATTTATTTTAAAGTTGGAGTAACATACTTGAAATTATAATAAAAAATACTGCTTTTGTTATATTTTTGACATCCTCTATTTCTATTGATAAAATATTACGATATTAGTAGATAAAGTAAGTATTATAAAATAGAGTAGGAGGAGCATAATGAAAAAATTATTTTTTGTGTTATTAGCAGCGGTGGTATTTGCGATGGTGAATCCAACAAAATCAGAGGCTATTAGATATGATGGTGCAGAAGTATATAAAGACCAAACGGGGAAAATGACATTTACCAAAGACATTAAGATTTATAAGAAAAATGAAGATGGTACATTTGATTCGCTAGTGGTGAAACGCAATAATTATTTTAGAACATATGAAATTGAAAAATATGATGGCAAAACCTTTTATCAAATGGGGCCATATCGAGTACAAGCAACCAATCTAGTAGTTTTTAGAGAAATACCGATGAAAATTCGCGCATCTTTCTATGCAAATGTAACGTATATCAATATCAATCGTAACAGTGGCGAATATGGTAAACTCTTTACGGAATGGCGTGATACTTCCATATCAGATATGAATGGTGATCAAATGTTACGATATTGTGAGGACACTGGAAATGGTTTAAAGTGCGAAAAGCATTATCCTGGTTCAGATATGAAAGTTCTTGATACAAAATTTAAAAAAGCCGGTGTTCGTTATGAAGTAACGGAAGACTCAGAAGCGAAAACCTATCCATTAGAAGGTTCCAAAACGGAAAAAGCGATGCCAAAAGGAAGCATAGTTTATTCAGTAAGTGATTCCATTAATGCTTACCTATGTGTAAAAGAAGACTTGGAAGCAAAAGATGAACAATGTACGTGGCTTCCTATTGGAATATTAAAACCAATTTATTAACGTGCTGACATAGTGAGAAAATGCATATTTGTATCGTTTTAAAGCCCAGGTGCTCGAAGAATTTTGAGCCTGGGCTTTATTGTTATCTTATTCTTTTTTTTTCGTTTTAATTTGATAAGTAATGCCAAACACTATGTTAAAAATTAAACAAAAATTTAACGGATTTAATAAAGCCCAAAGTAAACTTGATTCTAATGCTAAAAGCAATAAAATCCACAAAATCAAGCAGACATAATAGGCCAATATCATGGGCAAACAAAAAACTTTATCTAAATCCAGCATACAATTAATTCCTCCTATATACTAATCAAAACAAGAGGACGCTGCACCTGACATTGCTCCGCCTGCTGCACCTATAATAGCTCCTCCAGCAGCACCTACCGCATTTCCGATAATAGGAAGAACGGATCCGACACCAGCTCCTACCCCTAAGCCACTTAATGCACCAAGATAATACCCGCCAAGAACACCTAGTGTACATTTCCATTTAGAACGAGCCAATCTAGTCGTATGAATCGGTTGTTCATGGTTATGTAATTCTATAATCAGTCCATTAGCAACTGATTTATAAATTAAATGCACCTCATTACCATGACTATCTATCGCTTGAGTTGGCAGTATTTCTGTATAATCACCTTTTGTAATCATTATATTTCCAACTTCATCATTTTCAATTTTTGCGTCTTCATTTAACAAATCTAAACGCATGGTACTTTCATTTAAAATGGTAATGGCAAAATCGTTTTTCTGTTCAGCTGCAGAAACAGTGGCTGCAGGTAAGCCAATATTTGCCGTGAAAAAGAACAAGAGAACCAAACAAGTCAGCATAAAAAATAATTTCCTCATTTGTATAACGCCTCCTTTAATATTCTGATTATTCTTATATTTTAAATAAAAAACATAAAACTGAAAATATAATATACAAAATTGTAACAAAAAAATTTGTTTGGAATTCAATAGAGAATACTTTAATCGATACTTATTTTTAAATAGCATGATACAGATTGTTTGAATAATAAAAGGGTATTGTTCATTAAATTGTGTAATTAATATAAACACAAAAATATTTGAACCCCTTTCTTTTTGATACGTATAATACACGTATAGCGGAAAAGGGGTTAAAAAATGAAAAAGAGAGAGTTAGAGAAACGCTTCTCGGCTAAAGGACGGGAATTTTTGACACATGGAGGTAAACATGATATATGGGTGTCACCAACAGGCAAGAAAGAACAAATCCCTAGGCATAGAGAAGTTGATGAAGGTTTAGCAAAAGGGCTCATTAGAAAGCACAACCTGTAAAAGGGTTGGCTTTCAAGCCCAATAAAAATAGAAACGAAAGAAGGTAGAAAATGAAAAATGTTGTAGTTTATCCTGTGGTTATTTCACCCCTATCAGCAGACGGTTTTCACTTAGTGACAATTCCTGATATTGACGGGATTACCCAAGGGGAAACTATTGCTGAAGTTATTGAGTATGCAAGGAATTATATAGGTAATGTTATAGCTTTTGCTGATGAACCAATAAATAAACCGAATACTGTTTCTTTTACACCAAAAGAAAATGATATTGTAACACTTGTAGATGTTGATATAGAGGCACATAAGAAAGCTTTAGATTTAACACCAGTTAAAAAAACGTTAACTATTCCTAGCTATTTAAATGATTTAGGTATGAAACAAGGTATAAACTTTTCCCAAACTTTAACGGATGCTTTAAAAGACAAATTAATATAATCAATAAATTAGCATAATAAATTTACGAATAATTTAACTCTCTCTTTTTATTTTCGGCTTGATCATTTCAAGCCGTTTTTTTATTTTTTTCGAATTCTTTCCGTTTTGCTTTAAATTGATACCTTGTATTAGAAGCCCCTTTATCATATGTCTTCCATTGGTGACAGTGTACCGCCACCAACCCAAATGCCAGTGATTTGTCCGAGTGCGGTTAGGGTGGCTGTACCTCCTCCAATCGCATTGCCAAATAAGCTACCTATTGAACCAGCTAGCGAAATGCCAGAGAATCCCGAGCCGTCTAAACCTGTAATGGCACCTACGATTGCAAGAGTCACGACCGCAATTTCTTTCGTTAATGGTACAACGGCAGCTAAGCCGACACCAAGATCATTGACAATGCCATGCGAAGCGGAAGGGAGGTAGTCACCGATAATTTTGGTGAATCCGGAGTCACCAAGATAGAAGAAAGCTGCAATGGGGATAACGGGTCCAAATACTTTAAATCCAAATTGGAATCCTTGAATTAAATAATCTGTTGATTTCTCAAATCCTTGTTTTTTATGTGCAACAAGACAGAGCACTAACAATATAAAGACAGCCGTTCCACCAATTAGAGCAGTAGCGTCACCGCCTTGCAGTTTTAATACCGACATGGCAATAACATCGAGCAAAAAGGTAAATGGAATAAGTATCGCAAAAAATCGTTTTTGTCCGCGGGTAAGCAAATGTTCATCTTTCAGCTGTTCTATACCATCATTCGATTCAGATGAAGTTGTTAACTGAAAAGTGCCTCGCTTCATATCACGTTTTAATAAGATAAAAGCAGCTATCGTCGTCACAAGGCCCATCGTCATAACAAGCGGAATACTGGCTGAAACGACATCCCCTACTGGAATACCCGCAGCATCTGCAGTCAACTTTGGAGCGCCTTGAATCACAATATCACCAGATAAAGCAATTCCGTGACCAAATAAGTTCATTGCCATGGCAACGCCCAACGCTGGTAAACCCGCTCGAATGGCTACAGGTAGTAGCACTGCTCCCAATAATGCTACAGCAGGAGAGGGCCAGAAAAACCAAGAAATAATCATCATTAAAATACCAATTGTCCAATAGGCAAGTGTCGGTGTTTTAATAATTTTTGTAAATGGTGCAACCATGACCTCATTAATACCAGAAGTTATTAACACACGACTCATTGCAACAATAATGGAGATAATCAAAATGGTCGATAACAGCTCCGTAATCGCGTAAATAAAGCTGTTAAAAACCCCGCTTATAGACGAGGTGAGATCACCCGTAGCGATAATCGCAAGAAGGAAAATGCCAAGAATACAAATGAGGGTAGTATCCCAACGTTTCACCATAAAGCCAATAATTAAAACAATAAAAACAACATAAATCCAATGGAGAGAAGTAAGTTCAATCCCCATATAGTTTCCCCCTCAAAATAGGTCTAATTATAGAATATGAGACGAATTTTAGATGGTGATTAGTTTAGGAAATAAAAGGAGGGAGTCGATGTGATAAAAATACACAGCAGGTTCATGTCATAATAATTGTGGTTAAAATAGAAAATTTAAACAACTTTTTCTATTAAATTTATAATAATGCCATTAGTCATTGGATTGTAATAGAACGTCTTGCTTTAAAACAATTCATTAATCATTGTTAGAAAAAAACGAACTAAATTAGTTGAACTTGAAAATTCTGCATAATATGCTACTGATACAATTATGCTGACAAATATGACTCCAATGTCCGGTGGCATTTGGGAGAGGGAAATATGTGATACGGTGAACCATATCATAAGTAAATGTGGTCCTGGAGAGTAGAAAAGCTTTGGGGGCACTCCTTTTTTTGTAATTCATGTTCCAATCTGCTGTGGACGTTGTGATATGTGAACACCAATTATTCTATAGTACGCATCATCAATATCTTGGTAACTTTGCTAACTGTAAATGTTACACATTTTAGTGAACATTGATATAAATATTAGCAAAATAAAAAAATGTACACTATTAAAATTGAATTTAGTAATGTACATTTTTATTAGATGTGCGACATTATAAACAAGCTATGATGTAAGAAACCATCGATGTACAATTCGTTTTATAACTGCCTCATTTTTGTTGAATAGCTGTTTTATTTAAACTAGTTGAGTTATTATCAACTATTGTGAAAGGATTTATTTTTTTACTGCATACTTTTCTAAATCTGCACTTGCCCGGTTTACCATCGCTGCCATTTGACCTCTCGTAACATGATCAAATGGATAAAATCCTCCATCTTCTTTTCCCTTAATAATCCCTTTACTACTTAATTTTAAAATATCCGCATATGCCCAGAAATCTTTTGGAACATCATAAAAACTGGACTCATCCGTAGGTAATGGATAATTTAATACTCTCGATAATATACCTGCTAATTGTGCTCTTGTGATATTGGCATTTGGATCGAAAATGTTTTCATTTGTTCCATTCACAATATGATACTTATAGGCAATTTCAATAGCACGTTTTGCCCAATGATTTGCTGGCACATCCTTGAAATAATTAGGTACAGTTTCGTTTGTTGTGTCTAAACCGATGGCATTAATAAGGATAGCCGTAGCCTGAGCTCTTGTTAAATTACCATTTGGATCATAATTGTATTCGTTTTTGCCGCTAATCCAGCCTTTTCGGTAAAGGGCCATAATATCCTGTTCTGCCCAATGATTTTCCGTATCTATAAAGTTATGTTCCCCATTCGCCCAAGAAGAATAAAATTTCCAAATACCATTATCCGCTTGAGTTAACTCCCAGCTACCTGTTCCTCTTAAATGATATTTCTCTACAAGTCTTAACTTATATTTTAAAGATAAATCATTTTCGTACCATATCGTGTAATTTCCTGGTACTAGCTTTTTGCCACCGATATAAGTAGGAGAGTCACTGCTTTTTACTGTAAATTTGGCAAATGCTGATTTTGAAGTATTATCAAAATGAAATTTTCCATTATGGCTATTCACAATAGATTTGACGGCATTATTAGCAATGCCGTCGCCTCCAATTTCCACATCATCTTTCCAAATTCGTCCATAAAAAGGAAGCCCTAATACTATTTTATTTGGATGAATCCCTTTATCTAATAAATATTTAATCGAATTTTCAACAAATGATAAACTTGCGACAGGACCAACTGAACCACCATTATAGCTTTCATCATACGCCATCACCATTAAATAATCGCTATACTCACTTAGTTTCTTGTAATCATAAGAACCATGCCACCCAGTTGTCCACCCATATGGATTTGCAGCGACTGCTATAGATATTGTTTTATTATTAGGCATTTTTTTACGTAATAATCGGATGAAATCTGTAAACTCTTCTTTATTTGTATCGTTTAAATTTTCTATATCAATATCGACGCCATCTAAATTATTTTTCACAACAGAATTGACGATTTGAGTAGACAATATTTCTCGATTTGTCATTGCGATTTGTGCCAATTTACGGTCCCAATGATTAGAAATGAATGGCACAACTTTTAATCCTCTATTATGCATTGCATCGACTAAACTTTTATCAATCGTAGCACTCAAATTACCATCTGCATTTAAATTAAAAAAGTTAGGTGTTGCCGTATTTAACGCACCTTGGGTCATATCTATATTTTTTATGAAAGAGCTTGTATTTCCGCTATATAAATAGGACATATGTATATCACTCGCTGAGGCGTTAGCACTAAACGGAGTAGCTAATAAAGTAGTGAGCATAGCTGGTATTATCAAATATTTTTTTAATGGATTCTTCATTACTTTCTTCCTTTGTAATAGATTTTATCCACTTTATTATCTATTACTTTAGTAAACGTTATCAATTATTAAAATATGGTTTCATTGAGTTGTTTTGTAAATTGATGATATGAAGGGTTTAATATAATCACTACTTTGAAGCAGGCTATTTTTGAGAATGTTTTACCATTTGAAAGTAAGTATTAAAGAAAAAATCGTAGGGTTTCAAGTTACCCAATGTCGTGTGAAATTTCTAATTTATATCAATATTCGCTATTTGCAGTTATAAAAAAGTAGACTTTTTTTCTGAAGCCACACTATAATGTTGTTAAAGTAATATATTTTTAGTAATAGGGTTAATATCTACATTTATTGAGTGAGTAGATGATTGTATATAAAACAAGAAAATAAAAACAGTAATCTTGAAGCTAAGTGATGGATTAGTTAAGAAAGAAAAAGACAGGTACTGACTGATCTAACACAGTTGAGTACCTGTCTTTTATTGATTCTAGAAATTTTTAGATATTGAGAAATTACTTTAAAACATGATAAAGGTGATTTTTTATGGATAACTTAGGTAATACTTTTCGCAAGTTACGGTTACACAAAGGTTACAGTCTTCATAATACAGCAAAAGATATAATGTCTGTTTCTCATTTATCTAAATTTGAAAGAGATGAAACTGGCATTACTGTTTCTAAGTTATTATTGTTACTTAATCGAATTAATGTAAGTTTTGAAGAATTTTTCTATATCCATAATGAATTTAAAGTAGGGCATTTTGAAGAATTAATTATAAACATGAAGGAAGCTTATTTACGTGGAGATTTAAAGTTTTTAAATAAGTTAAGAAATGATGAAATTTGTAAATTTGAACTAACTAATGTATTGTCATATAAATTAAACAGTATCATGATCGAAGCAATTATTTCGGACCTTACTGACAACAAAGTTAAACAAGAAAATTTAAAAATACTCGTTGATTATTTATGGCAAGTAGAAGTCTGGGGAGAATATGAAATAATTCTTTATGGAAATACGTTACATTTATTGGATATAGATACTGTAATTATGCTATCATCAGAAGTCATTAAAAAGAGTATTTATTTCAAAAACATGTTAAGTTACAAGCGTAATTTATTTGATATCTATTTTAATACTATTAGAACATGTCTTGAGCATAATAAGTTGAAAGAAACCGAAGCATACTTATATGAATTAAAAAATCAAAATATACCTGAAACCTTTATTTTAGAAAAAACAATTCTAAATTTTTACTTCGGTATATTCAAAATGCATACAAAATATAAACAAGGTCTTGAACTTGCTCAAGAATCAATATATATATTACATAAGGTTGAATCCTTGAATCATGCTCTAAATTATGAAGAATACTTACAATCATATATAAAAAAGCTTAAAAACGAATAAAAATATAATAGCCAGCTATCAATAAAAAAACAGATAGCTGGATTTTTTAAGAATGCCTTTCTTCTAAGACTTCCTTTTTGTCTCGTAAAGATGGTAAGTAGAAAATCGTTACTAAAGCAATGAATATTAAATAGGCTGCAATAATAAAACCTGTATTAATTATGCCGATACGATCAATAAAGTATCCGAAAAGTAGATATCCTGGCAAGCTTACTCCAGTGTAAACGAAATGGTATAAGCTGTATACTCGTGAAAGATATTTCTCTTCTACATTGCTTTGTAAATATGTATTTATAAAAATTAAAAATAAACCTTGTGCAAATCCACCGATAAGTAATCCTATTAACAATACCGCTAGTGGTAATTTCAACGAAAATAAAGCGATAATAATACCAAAGAATAGACTTGAAGCATAAAGCCCTATTTTAGGATTAATTCGTTTGTATAAGTAAGGCGATATGAAAGATCCTAAACCAATTCCAATCAAACTATATGTGGTAATTATATATAAATCTTCATGTGGTCGTTCCAATATTTCTACTAAATACGATATTAAATAAAGATCCACTGATGAACCAACTAACCATGCAGCACCAAATATTTGAAAAAGCTTACTATATAATTTATTTACTTTAATATAAGCTAATCCAGCTTTTACGTCTTGTATGATTGTTTTCGGTTCGTTGTTTGATAAATTTTTGTGATATGGCTTTACTGCTAAAATCATTATCATCGAAATTATGTAAAATGAGCCCATGATAAGTAGCAAACTAGAATAACTCAATCCACTTTTAATCAACCAGGCCCCCACGCTATAAGAACCTATTTTTGCAAAGAGCATTGTGATTTGGATATAACTATTTGCATTCGCTAAATATTCCTGCTTAACAATTTTGGGCAATAGAGACGAATTGGCCGGGATGTAAAATACATTACACAGTACAATGGCAAAGATAAATAAATAAATTATAGTAGGTGTTAAATGAATCGTGTTAATTATTGCTAGACATCCAACTGAAACAAATCGTATTATATCAGTAAAACTCATGACCTTTTGAAGGTATTTTCTTTCAATAATTGCCCCTGCTGGCAAAGAAAATAGTATTGCTGGGAGTGTAGAAAATATAAAGAAAATTGAAAGTCCGATAGCGTTAATACCGAAATTACCCAATATAGATAATAGAATTATAAATAACATAGCATCCGCAAATACACTAAAAAAACGAGAGAAAAACAGTAAAACAAAGTTATGATTTTTAAACATAATAGCCCCCCTAGGCGAATGATTACTGGCTTGTCATCTTTACTTTGTAAACTACTCACCACTTAGCTAAACCAAACAATTCTTAACGCTTGAAGTGGGCGCTTCTTGGGGATAGAGCATACTTGCAAGTGTATGTCTTTACTTGCAGTGGTGTCTCTTATTTCCTAAGCTATTCCCGTAGTTCCTATGGTTCCTATTTCTAGCTAAGCGAATGCTTTTATTCTTAGACCTCAGTCAGAATATTGATACTTGCTTTTAGATCGCAGTCATGATAAGCCTGACAAATAGGACAAGTCCATTCTTGAATTTCGAACGGTTTCTTGCTGTCTTTGTATCCACATGCTGAACAGATTTGACTAGCTGAATTAAGTTAAGATAATCTGCTGTTTAATAATCTAATTTGTATACATTTCCTGTAGTTAAATCTAATCCTAAGCCATTATTACTTCGCCAATCAATCGATGGACTATTTGTCATTGAATTGTTTATTTTTATCCAGCTATTCACAAAAAGATGATGCCTATACCAAAATCTCCATAATTCAGGATGATTGATTAGTGTGTTTCTAAAAATGGTGTAAATTTCATTTACAGATTGCTCAAAGTTCTCTTTCCTAAAGTATCTTAGATTCTCAGCTTTCAAACGAGGTTCTCCATCCGAATTTAAATCTGCCATTACAAGACACAGTGGCTTTTTAGTTAACAGCAGCAATCGGAAAATACCGCTTCTTAACCTTATTAATGATGTAATGTGTTGAACTTCAATTGGTTTTGAATCTTCACCAGCTCCTGTATTTCCATCCAAATATAATAGAAATGAGCCTCCTTGTTTAAGTAAGCGAAGCAACTTTAAGCCACTTATATTTTCCTCTGCTATTATGTAACTTATATTATTCTCTTGCTTAATTTCATTCCACTTTGTTAATTCTAATTCACTATCATAAGATTCTCTGTCTACTACAATATCCAATGAAAAATTGTTACCTTTATTCAAAGATTTTGTTAACTCAAGAGGCACATGACGGTAATGGCCAAAATGAAAAGTAGCAAAAATACCGCCTTTTTCAAAGCAAGAAATAATATTCTCCATACCTATTTTTTCCTTGAATCCCGAAAAAGCAAATGGCTCCTGTCTTAAGTAGTTTTGTACTTCATTATTAAAGCGATACTTTTCCCATACTTGTATTATTTTTAATTTATCATATTGTAATAAAGGTTGTAGTTCTTTTGATAAATTTACTAATGCTATAAAATTATCAAAATCAGAACCATACTTCGATTCCTCACTTAATTTCAGCATACAATCATATTGAATTTGATTTTCACTTTTTAGCATGACTACTTTTCATCTCCCTTTTTAGTTAATCCTTCCAGTAAATATAATAAAATATGAAGAACCGAATCATATTGTTCAGGCTCACCTCCTGATTGTCCTTCGACTATATCTACTGCTTTTATGGAAGGTACAATTTTAAAAATTTCCTGTATCATATTGATAACTTCTTGTAATTTTGGTCCTTCAATTTTTGGAAAATCTACTAAAGGGAAATCTCTAGGTTCTAATACATCAACATCGAATGAAACATACCCAATTATTTCATCTCCAGTATTTAATAATTCAGATACAATTGAATGAAGCTTATCTAAATCAGTAAAATTGAGTTGAAAAAGTTTAGGATGATTATAATATTGCCCTAATGATCTAAGCCCTCTAACACCTATTTGAATGATTCCGGCAATCATTTCCTCTTGTAATAAAAAACGAACAAAATTGCTATGACAAATCTCTTTATCCATTTTTAATATATCCGATCCGCAGTCATGATGAGCATCAAATTGAATAATAAGCATTCTTTTCAATAATATCTTTGTTAGATTTTTTACAAGAGTATATGTGATTGAATGATCTCCACCTACTACACAAAATTTTATTTTTTGAGGTTCTATGTAGTTCAATACTTGGAATATTAGGTGATTAGTTTCTTCTAAACTATCGTTAACTATTGATAAATCACCATGATCGACTAACAAACAATTTTTCATCAAATATTTATCTCTTAAATAATCATAAATACCTGAAGTTTGTTCATTATATTCATCTAAATATATTGGAAGTCGTAGGCTCGATTCCCTTAAAGCAGCAGCAAAATTTTTCACTTTTGAATTACTTTTATTAGAACCTTTATTAAAAGGGATTCCAAATAAATGAATATTCCCTGATTTTTTTAATGGGTAGGAAAAGAAGGCTTTATCCGCGGCGGTAAAGAAATTCCTTTCTTCTTTATCTGTATTTTCTGTATGACAAATTTCAGATTCCCAAAATAAGGAGTTGTTCTCGTTTGTTAAAAGAATTTTGGAATTACCATATCTTACTTTATATTTTTTATGAGTTGTTTCCATATTCAATACTCCTATATTTACTTATTTTTCTGAAAATTTTATATAGTATTAGTGCGGGTAATATCATAATAATTAATGTATTATTGAATGAACTATCGAATAGTACAAATAAATATTGCCATGTGAGGTAGATTGATATAAGGATAGATAAAATAAATATCAAATAAAAGAAAATAATAGAACCTTTTATATTTTTCAATAGTGGCAATAAATAATATCCGTCTAACGGTTTTAAAGGCAAAATATTAATTAAAATTGCTGGTATATGAATAACTACAACTATTTTTATGAATAAGCTATAGTTTTGTAACAAAATCAGTATGGAAAGCGTTAGTTGCAATATGACCCCAGAGAGCGTTATAATGCAATTTTCAAAATTGCTTATTTTCCTTCCAAAACTGAAAGTAGTACAAGGGTTAACATTTTTAATATTTAGTATAATTCTTGTTTGCGTTGCTCCAAGAAGTTTTGCAGCAATAAAATGTCCAAATTCATGAACATATAGACTTAAATACGTATATAAATTAAAAACTATAAAGAATAAAAATAGATAAAATAATATCATTTTCCTCAACCTTCAAAGAAAATCGTTTGTAATTTACTTTTCCTAATCAAAACTTAAACGTAAAGTAAAACACAAAGAGCGAATAATATTCGTTCTTTGTGTTTTAAAACTAGCATCGAATAACAGTAATTTTGTCACCGTTACGAACTTCTTCAAACTTTACTAATTCTTCTGAAGAAATGGGTTGTAAGTTGCTCATTTCTATATCCCTCCCTCTTATAATAATTTAAGTTTATAATAATAAATCAGATTATTGTAAAAATTCTAATATTTTAAAACTAGATAATTACATGAAAAGAGGGGGATAGCATCCTCTAAATGTAGAAAAATAATAAATACTAAGCTCTTATTAAAGCTGTTGAAGATACTTAAATTTAATAAAACTAAGTAAAGTAAAAGAAATATTTTTTCATATATTAGAATTCGCTAGTATATTATGCCCAGATAATTTTAAATAAAATAGAGATGATTTTCACAAAGCTTACACCACATATGTAGATTTCCATGATTGTTAAAATAAACGTTTCAATTCAATATATAGATTCCGTCAGATTTATAAGCAGTAGTGTTTTGTGTCAGCAACAGCCTTTACGTTAGTTTGGGAGTACCTGTTGAAAAATTGTAATGATTTAATTCTTCAATTCACTTCTGTTCTGAATTATACTTAGTATAATAGGTTTATTTATTCTTATTATCCAAGTTTTGGACCCGGTGGATAGGTGCAGGGGGCATCTCTTAAAGGGGTTGTTACTTTATATCAATCAAAACTTATTTGCAATATGAGATGGAGATTGATGCAAAATCAAGACTAATTGATAAATTGAAATAGATAGGGGATATTAAAATATTTCTAGATTACCATAATGATTAAGCTAACTGACGCAATTTTTATGGTTTGTACCTAATATCAAGTTCCAGAAATGACAACAGTAAGTTGGAAATTTTAATTCATAGTTACAATGAAAAATAGTATAGAAATGAAATTTGGAGGACTTTATTTTGAAAAATATTCAAACAGTACTTGTTGTATTTTTTACTTTGTTTTGTCTAATTGGTATTGTAAAAGAGAAGGCTTCTGCTTCTACGTCGAACATTACACTAGAAACAGCAAAAGAAATTGCTATTAAGAAATTTGGGGGGCAGGTAATTGAAGCGAGTTTTGATGATGATGAATCCCATTTCGAAATCACGGTTCTAACGAATACAGAAAAAGTTGAAATGGATGTTGATGCTAATACAGGTGAGATACGGGTTACAGAACGTGAGGTTAATAATTACTTTATAGATGTAGACGTCAATGATCCTAATAATTTGCCTATTTATTGGGCTAGAAAAATGGGTTTAATAAATGGTTATAAAGACGGGACTTTTAGACCGAATAATATTGTGACAGAAAGACAGTTCGCAAAAATACTGGTGAATTATTTTAAGCTAGATAATAAGAGCAATGGCAACATGTTAGAAACGGAAATAAATTATAATATATTAGCTAAGTATGGGGTTCCATTAAACGGATATAACGATACTAAGTTGAAAGATATGGCTGTGAACAGAGGTGTTGTTGCACAAGCAATTGCTTATTTAGCCAATGGAAGTAATAATTTGAATGAATCTATCCAATATTTATTACAAAATAAAATAACGACAGGGCAAAATAATGAATATCAAAATATCAATATACAAAAATATTTTGGTGCAGAAAATGTGTTGACTAGAAAGCAATTGGTAACGTTTTTTTATAGATTAAATTACGCTAATATTACTAATGTTTCATCTGTTGCTTTAAATGTTTATACACTCAATACAACGAGTGATACAATGTCAGATATAAACTATACTATACCTTCAAAACCTTCATCAGCTCAATTCATATCTCAAGACAAGGCAATTGCAATAGCAAAGGAAAAGGTTTCAGGTAATGTTACAAAGATTGAGTTGGACTATGATGATGGAATTGCTATTTATGAGATAGAAATACAAAATGGTCGTATAGAGTACGATATCGAGATAGATGCAATAACAGGTACTATTCTAAAGCTTCAAAGTGACTATGATGATTAAATTTCGACATAACTGCTAAAAAGAGTGACCTCAAATGTAACTGATTTGGGGTCACTCTTTCATAATTATTTCTTAGTCATTCTTATAACTTTATATTTTAGTATTCTAAAAAGTTATTACATTTATCCGAATAATAAAAATACCTAAAAAGAAAATTCTAGTAAAAAATTATTCTTTATAAAATTAAGAGAAAAGAGGGTAGTTAAATTGGTAAAATTTTTTTGATTTAAAAGTTCGTTTAAAAAAGGACGAGAGAATCAAGTTTTATTATCTAGATAACTGTGGACTGGTTACATGTTGTAAAATAATAAAGTAACAAGTTATTTAAAGTTAACAACAGTCCAGTTAAGGTTACTTACAAAATACACAATGCTTTTAGTGTAAATCTTTTTTAATTATGGAATAAATATATTTCACTGAATTTTCAATTAATTTAACTTTTCCCATGTTGTACTCCATAATCACTATATATTGAATAGACAAAGTCGAATAAATCGACTTTGTCTACGGTGTTCCTTGCGGTCTATAGTTCTATTCCAACGTAGACTCTAATCGCTCCTCTGTTCGTGGATGTTCATCGAGATAAGGTGATAAATAGGCTTCTCTCAATTCATGACGCATCCAGCCCATAATGCCAATAACAAACATGAAGACCAAAATAGAGGCTAGAAAAGAATTAGCAGAATCCTTATAGCCTGCTGCATAGAGTAGCATACAAAGGATGACAGTTAAGACAATAGAAATAATAAGTAAAGAAGTTAACAATAAATCTTCGCCTAAATAAAGCATACGAATATTCGTATTAAAAGAAAATAATAATAAAAAACCAGTTACTAACTGTGTAATTGTAATCCAAAAGCCTACTTTGGCACCAAAAAGTTTTAATGCTTGTTCATGTTGCTCTAATTTCTTCTGCTTTCGTTTCAAATAAGCAAAATAGACAAACATATAAAATCCACCTGTTGCTAAACTCGCTAGCATAAAATGGAGGTAACGTTGCCAAATTTGAGGATAGTAAAATAAGCTTTCAAAAAAACCATTTGCTTCTCCCCAACGATCTGGATATAACATGGAAGTGACATTGACAATAAAAATAAGAGGGACAAAAAACAGAATTAACATGGCTAATAGGCCAATACTTAAATGCAATAATTTTTTTGTTTGGAATTTAACCCAAGTGAACTTATAAATGTATAACAAAAGGAATGCAGCAATAAGTAGGATTAATAAACTCATCCAAGCCTTCCCTATTAAGATTGTGGAAGAATAAAAATATTGTGTATATAAGACACTTACAATTAATAATGGACCAACACCTAAAACAACTGCAATACTTTTATGTATTGAAGCATGAAAAGAACAAATTTGTGCCATTTTATCAAATAAACTATTTTTTTTCATCATCCCCGTAATTTCTAGCCCAACAGCACCTGCAGTCAATGAAATAGTAAAATTCACAAAAATAATATGAAGAATAAATGTTAAGACAATCAAAATTTCTAGTAAACCAATGGGTGCAGGAATCGGTAAAGGGTTATCAGAAGAAATTAATGCCAAAACTAGATGGTTCATTTTTGGGTCACCTCTTTATCATTTTCCAATTCTGTTACAATATAAGTAGCTAATGCTTCAATCTCTTCTTCTGTCCCCATAAATGGTGGCATGGCTACTTGTGCATAATGCATATTAGGAATAAAGGACATAATGGCTTCCTTATCCCAGCCTTTCATTCTAGTAGCTAATGCTCGTGTATCTCGCCATCCATCAATCGTATGACAAGTAATACATTGACCAACGAAAACGTCTCGACCAGCTTCAACCATATTGTTGTCAGTAACTTCTTTTTCTTTTGCCCATGTTGCATTAGCTAGATATCCTTCTTTTTTCAGTTCTTCTTCATCTTTTGCTAACATTCCGTTTGCGTACATATAATTATAAATAATGTATGGCTTTCTAACGCTTTCTCTTACAACTTCAAATTCCCCAATAAAACCGATTGAAGAAAACATGACTGCAATTGATAGCATCCACGGAACGTTTTTTGGACTTTTAACGAGCCATACTAAGAAAATAAGAAGGATACTAAAACCTAAAATATTGAGACTTTTGAAAATGACCTCAGACATGCCTGTCGACCAAACAATCATGTTATAGGCTTCAGTTGGGATGGCCCATAAATACCATAATCCTGTTATAAAAGTTAGTGGTAAGGCGATAGCACCCCAGAATGCAAACACTCGAAAGACTTCTGTTCGTAACGCTTTATCTTTAATGCGCCAACGGATGAAAAATGATACTAACGAGATAGCTAGCATAATTGCTAAAAACATACGGAATCCGAGTGAAGGGAAGTAAGTTGGGTTGAGAAATGCATTCCAAAATGAAAATGTGTCAATCCAACGTCCCGGCGTTAATTTTGCGGCTAAGACACCTGTAATGATTACCATCGTTACCCATGAAGCAATACTAAGTGCGACACCCAACATAATATGCTTTCGTTTACGTTCTCCCTCTTTCCATTTATCCCATGTATAGTAATAGACAATAAGAATAATCACTTCAGAAATAAATGCTCCCCATTCCACAACCCATGCCCAAAAGAAAATGCGTAGTAAAGAAGAAATTGAGTCCGGTTGTATGACGGTTGTTGAAAACCAAATCCCTACTCCAGTCATAGCTCCCATAGTTGTAGTAATGATTAATACCCATTTCAACATTGTTTTTGCTACTTGATCTAATGCTTCGTTCTTTCTTTTCATGGCTCTATACTCAGTAGATACAACTAAAACAGAGGTTCCAATTGCCACGCCATGGCTAATAATTACATGAATAATGGCAATAAGAGCAATGACAGTGCCGTTCCCAAACCAAGTATAATCGACCGATGGAAAATTCATAGTTACTCTTCCTTTCTGTTTTTAATGACATTCAACGCATATCATACTAAATAGATTTGAAACGCAGATGAGTAATATGTGAAATCAAAAGCAACTAAACTTCATTAGTTTGTCAAAATAGTATGTATAACGTAGAAATGGTTTGTCCGATTTCTCTTGATTTCACGCAATAGATGCTAATTTTTGAGGGCAAAATATGGACTTTAAATGAAATTTACTTTTTTGTTACTAAAATTCATTAGAATTTCTCAATTGTTTTTTATAATGATGGTGATAAAAGCATCAGTTTAAAATACTGGAATCGTTTTACGTATAAATGGGGGGGAAGGGTATGAGCATGGGGCGTGAACAAGAGAGTCCACCACTATATGTTTATGGAACTGAAGCGAATCGATTTATTAAGTCTTCTGTACATTATTTCCCTAAGCATGCCAAAATTGCTGCGTATGAAGAAAATGAGGGAGCGAATGCAGTATTTTTAGCAAAACTAGGATATAAGGTAACGGTTTATAATTCTACTTCACAAGGACTAGCTAAAGTTCAGTTACTGGCAAATATGAATGGCGTAACAATCGACACAAAAAGGGTAGAATTAATAGAATACAAACTACCTAAAGAAAACTATGATGGCGCAATAATGGTTTTTGGGCATTTTCCACATAGCTTCCAATTAGTAGTGCTTGATAAAATTATGAACTCTTTAAAACTAAACGGTGTATTTATGTTTGAGGTATATGAATACGCACAGCTTTTATACAATACGGGAGGACCAAAAGATATGTCTCATTTATATAATGCGGAGAATATCTTAAGATGGGCTCGTCGTTATAAATTAAAACATTACTTTACGGGGGAAGTGGAACAATATGATACGTCGATTCAAACAAGTACTCGCCGTGTCATACAAGTAATAGTAGAAAAATAATAAATAATCTGTATGGTCTATGAGAAGAAAAAGACAAAGGAAACACGAGAAATAACTTGCACTTCCTTTTGTCTATAGTATCGAGGCTGGGACAAAACGAATAAGTAATAAGAAACAAAGAAATAGTGTTCGTAAATTTTACTTTTGCAAAAAATATAATCAGTAGTAATGAAAAACTAGTTGATGGTAACGGAGCCTTTAGCGAACATCAACGACATAGCAAAAAAGTGTTAGATTGATTGCGGTCAATCTAACACTTTTTCTCTGTTGTTGTATGACAGCTCACTTAGAAAGTGATTGTGCCACTGCTACAAACCTTTTTAGTCCTTCTTTTAATTGTTTTTCATTTGCGTAAGAATAGCTTAAACGAATCCAAGATGATAATTGTTTTAATGGATCACAAACTTGTCCAGGCACAAAGGAAATATTTTGTTCGAAACTTTTGCTTAATAATAATTCAGTTGGAAAATTATTTGGGAGCTGTACCCATAAATTCAAACCGCCTTTTGGACTAGTCCATCGCCAACCTGTTATGGCTAGCTCTTCCTCCATGATTTCCTTTCGAATTTGAAGCGCAATTCGAATTTTCTCCAAGTGTTGTTGCAATCTTAGTGATGAAAAGTAATGGAGAAAAATTTTTTGATTGAGAAGTGGTGAGCCATTATCCGCTAATGATTTTGCTGTTAGTAATGCGTTCATTAATGATGATTGACAAATAACAGTCGCAATTCTTAAACCAGGTGAAATATATTTGCAAAAGCTACGGATATAAATGACTGTCCCAGCACTATCATAGGTGTAAATGGGTGGTGGAGGGGGTTCATCAAAATATATGTCGTGATAAGCATCGTCTTCAATTAATAACAGTCGATAGTGTTCTGCTAATTCTACTAATTTTTTGCGCTGCTCAATAGGAACAGTATAACCAGTCGGATTATGAAATGTCGGATTGAGATAAAATAATCGTGGTTTATATTGCTTAATATATAATTCAAGCTGTTGTAAATCGTACCCTTCTGGATGAATATCCACCGTAACAATCTGGGCTCCCTGTGCTTTAAAAATATCAATCGCAGCACTATAGCTTGGACGTTCAAATAAAACGACGTCTCGAGGCTTAATAAAAGTTTGGGCTATAAGGTGAATCGCTTGCTGTGAGCCAGAAGTAATGAGTAACTCATCTGCACTAATATGTGTTTTATATTGGTTGATAAAATACTGTGTGAGTGTTTCACGTAGTTCTAAATCACCTTGCACAGTTGAGTAAGTTGCAAGTACTTTTGGATAAAGATCAAACACTTTCTTTACGTAATCTGAAAAATAATGATTAGGTAAAAGATTGGAATCAATTAACGCCTGCGAGAATTGGTAGGAAACAGCTGGCTGATGGATTTCAGATAAATGATTTTTTTGTAAGTATGCAGAAACAATCGGATTGCTCTGATTTAGATTTTCAAGATGTTTTGTTTCGATTGATTGGACAAAATAGCCTGCTTTATCTTTTACATAAACTTTGTCATGCTTTTTTAATAATTGATAAGCCTTTAATACCGTTAATCGATGAACATTCATTTCAAAAGCTAATTGGCGGACGGAGGGAATCTTTTCATGTTCTTTCCATTCGTTGCGTTCTATACGGTGTAGTACATAATCATATACTTTCTTAAAAAGATAATCTTTATGTTCAATCGTTTTGTCCACGTCGATTCCTCCTATTCAAAAAGATTGTACCACGAACGATGTTAATCTGTTCTATCTTTCTCAATCTGTTCTACGCTCCTTCTTTTATGATAGAAAAAAGGAGGAGATTGATATGGTGATGATTCATTATATTTTTATGTGTTTGATTTTTGGTACGACTTTTTTAGCAATTAAAATGGGTGTTGATGCAGGGGTACCTCCATTTTTATCAGCTGGGCTTCGTTTTTTCATTGCTGGTTTGCTGCTATTTAGTTTTATGGTTTGGAGAGAAAAAACGACAATACGGTTATTATGGCGGAAAGAGCTGTTTTTTACAGGGGTATGTTTAACTTTTGGAACGTTTGCCGCATTATACTGGGCAGAACAGTATGTGACATCAGGAATTGCCGCTGTCTTATCTGCTACGGGTCCGATGATGATTATCATTATTCAAACATTGATATTGAAACAACAAGGAAATCGTCAATCATTGATAGGTTGTGTTGTCGGGGTTATTGGTGTCACACTGTTGATTATACCTAGTTTTTCGATTGAAATAAGTACCTTCTGGATGGTTGGTTGTTTCGCCATCATAGTAGGTGAGCTATTTTATGCAATTGGAACGATTTATACGAAACATGTTATCCAAAAGTTTGAAACGACATCACCAATTGCCTTAAATGCAGTGCAAATGATGTACGGCGGGATTCTATTAATTATTTTATCGTTTTTTACCGAGAACATTCAGTTTGACAATCTGTTAAATCTCGCTTCAATGGGCTCCCTTCTTTATTTAATTATTGTAGGCTCAATGATTGGGCATAGCATTTATTATTGGCTTGTTTCACGGACAAATCCAATATTTCCTTCTACATGGCTGTATATTTCTCCCTTAATCGCTGTAGTATTAGGTGTTATTTTTTATCAAGAATATCTATCTTGGTTAACTGGCATAGGTACTTTGACGATTATTGTTGGAACGGTTCTAGTCAATTACGAAACATTGAAGAAGTTACTCTGGCAGAAAGGGACTGTGCAGCATGTTAAAAATTAAGCGGTAGGATATAGACCATATAGGTGGCCTCCTATTAATAGATTCATTAGGCACTTTAAGTTTTGCTTAAAAATAACCTCGTAAAGGCAGATTTTGTCCTCTAACTTTTACGGGGTGTTTTTGCGAATAGCTTGTCACAATGTATGATAAGTGAAAAGGGATACCAAAAGAAGCATTTATGAAATAATTGAAAAGTATTTGCCAAAGTGATAACTTTCATGTATATTAGTCAGTAAATTTTTAGATTGTTCGTTTAGAATTTGAAACTACTTATACTGAAATGTATGTATTGAATATAGTAGTAATTAATATGTAGGAGTGTTTTTAATGGGAGAAAGAGGAAGACCTAAAGGTGCTAGTGGTGAAGAAAGTCGAGCACTCCTTCTTGAAATAGCAGCAAAAGAATTCGCACAAAATGGGTATCATGATACAAAGGTGAGTTCGATTGTTAAAGCTGCTTCATTAAGTCAACCAACTTTTTATTTGTATTTCAAAAATAAGGATGCTATTTTCGAAGAATTAGAAAATTTATTTCGCTTACGCATGATTGATTTTGCCAAAAAAAGCCGCTTACAGCCTGCATTGGAGCAAGCAACAGTAAAAGAACGTATTATATATAATGTCAAAGAATTATTGGTGTTTTTTTCTAAAAACCCTAATTTAACACGCATTGGATTTTATTTATCAACAAAGGCTGATGAAATAAAGGCGCAAATGGTCAAGCAAATAAAAGAGAATCTGGATTTTGAAGTTGATGCAGGTTACTTTCGGAAAAATCTAGATACGCAAACAGTGGCAGAGTGCTTAATAGGCATAATTGAACGATTAACATTCATTCAATTACTGCCACAGAAAAAACAACCACAAGAAATAGCGACGGATATTGTCGATTTACTTATAGAGGGAATGCTAAATAGAGAAAAATAGTGTTCTCAAATTGAGTTAAAAAGGAAAATTTATATTTTTCTTTTTATAGTTGAATATTACTTTTCAGTAATATAAAATTGGAAATGAAATTGGCTATAGCTATGTCGTATCAGGATGTATGCTCGAGGCTTTATAAGCAACTCCCCTCCGTTAATATAATTCCGGTTTTTACATATAGTGAGGATAAAATAAATAGAAAGGAGGTTAGTAGAGTCAACAGACAGAAGGTGTGCGGTTGCACTACTGAAATCATCACGATATATCCATATATTACTTTTAAGTAATATATGTGGGCTATAGTAACAATTTCTAAAAAGACTAAACGAAAAGAGGGATGGTATGAGAAAGACTAGGCCACAGGTAATACCAATTCTTTCTATATGTTTTTTAATCGTATATACCTTCATCGGTAGTATACCTGTGCTTGCAGCAATGAATAAGACAACCCAGCAAAGCTCATTATTAGCAGAAAGCAACATTATTTATGTGAATGCAAATGTTGCTGATGGTAACAGAGATGGTACGAGTTGGGAGAATGCTTTTCTAGATTTACAGAGCGCATTATCAAAGGCAAAGACTGGTGACCAAATTTGGATTGCACAAGGAACATATACACCGACACGACTAGATGATGTGAGGGACGCTCGTACTGCCCATTTCAAAATGAAAAACGGTGTAGCTATTTACGGTGGCTTTAAAGGAGATAGTGACGAGGAGACAGTCGAGAATCGAGATTTCACGCATAATAAAACGATATTAAGTGGTGCACTTCCAAGTGGAGAAGCGGCATATCATGTTTTTTATCATCCAAATAATTATGATTTGAAATTAAATGCAACTGCAATCCTTGATGGCGTCACAATCACAGCAGGACATGCGAATGGTTATCTCACTTCTCATAAGCATGGGGGAGGTATGTACAATTCAGGAAATAACCCGACTTTGAGAAATGTTATTTTTTATGGCAATAAGGCAAACCAACATGGAGGGGGAATGTACAATTTGGAAAGCTCCCCAACCTTAATGAATGCTGAGTTTACTGACAATGAAGCGTCCTCAGGAGGAGGTATATTCAATTGGAATAAGAGTGCTCCTAAAATAACAAATGTGGTCTTTAATAAAAATAAAGCAACACGTAGCGGTGGGGGCATTCAAAATAATTCATGTGACATTATAATAGAGCACGCAAAATTTATGAACAATGAAGCGGCTCACGGAGGAGGTATAGCAAATTACGGTAATAGTGCCTCAACCTTAACAGATGTGATATTTAGCCAAAATATAGCATCGCAACAAGGAGGAGGGATATACAATAATGGACCTGCTAATAAGTCAATTTTAACAAATGTCATATTTGAGCAAAATAAAGCAGCGTATTTTGGAGGGGGAATAGTTAATGATAGAGAGAGTAGCCCAATATTAACAGATGTAATATTTAGGAACAATGAGTCGGATAGTGGAGGAGGTATGTTTAACGCTAACAGAAGTGCTCCGGAATTAAATAATGTCGAATTTCATGGGAATATAGCAATAAGTAGGGGTGGTGGAATATACAATCGATTGCAAAGTAATCCACTTATCACAAATGTAATTTTTAATGGAAATAAAAGCGAGTTAGGTGGTGGATTACTTAATGAGTCTGGCAATCCATCATTAATTAATGCCCTATTTATTTCAAATAATGCGAATAAGGGTAGTGCTCTTTATAATATTTTTGCGGATTTTAGCTTGATAAATGCGACCATCTATTCAAATAGTCCAGCAGTTATTTACGGAGGTGCTGCAAATAGCAAAATTATTAATAGTATTATTATTGGAAATGGTAATACAGCAGCACTGACTGATTATAAGGGGCAGACAACAAATAGTTTGCTCGATGTGCCGGTAGAAAGAGGATACAAAGGTCAATTGTTTGATGCAACTTCAAATCCTACCGGTCCTGCAATGTATGTGCCTGATGATGTATTCGTCTCCCCAACTAGCGGAAATTTGCATTTAAAAGTTGGCGGACCAGCAATTGATGCAGGGAATTCAGATGCAAATAGTATTGCAACAGATTTAGAAGGGAAAAGACGAATTCAAGGCGCTGCCATTGATATAGGTGTATACGAAGCGACACCGTACTATACAGTAACCTATAGTGCAAACGGCGCAACAAGTGGTACTGTACCACAGGATAGTATAAAGTACGAAGAAAATAAAACAGTAACAGTCCAAGGAAATAATGGCAATCTAGTAAAGGATGGCTATATATTTGCAGGTTGGAATACACAAGCAGATGGACAAGGCACGGCGTATAATGCAAATGAAACTTTTCCAATGGGTACAGCGGATGTAATTCTATATGCACAGTGGACGAAACCTAATACGCCAACGTATACCGTAACCTATCATGCAAACGGCGCAACAAGTGGCACTGTACCACAGGATAGTATAAAGTACGAAGAAAATAAAACAGTAACAGTCCAAGGAAATAGTGGCAATCTAGTAAAGAATGGCTATATATTTGCAGGCTGGAATACACAAGCAGATGGACAAGGCACGGCGTATAATGCAAATGAAACTTTTCCAATGGGTACAGCGGATGTAATTCTATATGCACAGTGGACGAAACCTAATACGCCAACGTATACCGTAACCT
>NZ_PYWM01000088.1 GCF_003049665.1 Lysinibacillus mangiferihumi
ATAAAAAAATGGCTCCGAAGGCAGGACTCGAACCTGCGACAACCTGATTAACAGTCAGGTGCTACTACCAACTGAGCTACTTCGGAATAATGGTGGGCCTAAATGGACTCGAACCATCGACCTCACGCTTATCAGGCGTGCGCTCTAACCAGCTGAGCTATAGGCCCATTGGAGCGGGTGATGGGAATCGAACCCACGACATCAGCTTGGAAGGCTGAGGTTTTACCATTAAACTACACCCGCGTATATGGTGGGTCAGGACGGAATCGAACCGCCGACACTTAGAGCTTCAATCTAATGCTCTACCAACTGAGCTACTGACCCATATACTTTTACTGAACCTATTTTAAAATGGCGGTCCCGACCGGGATCGAACCGGCGATCTCCTGCGTGACAGGCAGGCATGTTAACCGCTACACCACGGGACCATTTGGTTGCGGGGGCTGGATTTGAACCAACGACCTTCGGGTTATGAGCCCGACGAGCTACCACTGCTCCACCCCGCGATAATATGTTTATTCACTTCGAGTTTTTTGTACACCATTTACTAAAATTAAAACTGGAGGAGGTAGAGGGATTCGAACCCCCGCGCGGTGTTACCCGCCTGTCGGTTTTCAAGACCGATCCCTTCAGCCAGACTTGGGTATACCTCCGTTACTATTATATAAATGGTGGACCTTGCAGGACTCGAACCTGCGACCGGACGGTTATGAGCCGTCTGCTCTAACCAACTGAGCTAAAGGTCCTTTAAGATGGCGGCAGAGGGGATCGAACCCCCGACCTTACGGGTATGAACCGTACGCTCTAGCCAGCTGAGCTACGCCGCCAGGATCTTTATACTGGTTATAAATTATGGTGGAGCCTAGCGGGATCGAACCGCTGACCTCCTGCGTGCAAGGCAGGCGCTCTCCCAGCTGAGCTAAGGCCCCATAAATTACAAGTTTTTTGGAAATGGTCGGGAAGACAGGATTCGAACCTGCGACCCCTTGGTCCCAAACCAAGTGCTCTACCAAGCTGAGCTACTTCCCGTTCATTTATTGGCGCGCCCGGCAGGAGTCGAACCCACAACCTTCTGATCCGTAGTCAGACGCTCTATCCAATTGAGCTACGGGCGCTTGATAAAAATGGTGCCGAGGGCCGGAATCGAACCGGCACGGTAGTCACCTACCGCAGGATTTTAAGTCCTGTGCGTCTGCCAGTTCCGCCACCCCGGCACATTGGAGCGGAAGACGAGGTTCGAACTCGCGACCCCCACCTTGGCAAGGTGGTGTTCTACCACTGAACTACTTCCGCATGTGCATAAGATTATTTATCCTGGCAATTATCAAATTCAAATAAAATGGTGCGGGTGAAGGGAGTCGAACCCCCACGCCTCGCGGCGCTAGATCCTAAGTCTAGTGCGTCTGCCAATTCCGCCACACCCGCATCTTATTGTTGGTAATTAAAAATGGTGAGCCATGAAGGACTCGAACCTTCGACCCTCTGATTAAAAGTCAGATGCTCTACCAACTGAGCTAATGGCTCAAAAAAATGGTGCCGGCTATAGGAATCGAACCCACGACCTACTGATTACAAGTCAGTTGCTCTACCTGCTGAGCTAAACCGGCAATATGGTGGAGGATGACGGGCTCGAACCGCCGACCCTCTGCTTGTAAGGCAGATGCTCTCCCAGCTGAGCTAATCCTCCTGG
>NZ_PYWM01000089.1 GCF_003049665.1 Lysinibacillus mangiferihumi
CCTAGATTATTCATCAACATATACAAAATCCCACGGAAAAGCTTATTTGTCAGCTTTTCTGTGGGATTCTCTTTTTCACTTAAAAGATGAAAAAAGAATCCATTTCTGTTAAGGTTATTGCGACTAAACATCAACCAAAAGAAAGGATTCTTATGATGACTACTTTAACGCAAAATACCCTACATTTCAACCGTTCTATTAAATTATCTAATAATGGAGGTATGCTTTCTTCTGACACTGGGGAATTGATTTTCCGTGAATTTGATGAAAAAATCGGCTTTTCTCAAACAATCGCTAAGCATCTCCAATTAAAAGATGATCGCACGTATTGCATTCATGAAAATGAACAGCTACTTCGTCAAAAAATTTATCAGCTCATCGCAGGTTATCATGAGGATGATGCAGCGGACCGTTTAACACATGATCCGATTTTCACACAAGTGCTTGGTACACCTGCACTTGCTTCTCAACCGTCGTTATCAAGATTCTTCAAGCGCTTTGATACGCAAGCACTGCATCAACTTCAAGTGGCGAATCAGGGGTTACTTGATAGAGTTCATCATGCCCGACAATCAAAAGCACTGATTTTTGATTTAGATTCCACCCATTCCGATACATACGGAAACCAAGAACATTCATCCTACAATGCACATTATCGTATATTGGGCTTTCATCCACTGGTCGTATTTGATGGGCTAACAGGTGATTTTTTGAAAGCACAATTACGCCCAGGAAACGTTTATACTTCGAATGGTGTCGTGGATTTTATGCGTCCACTCATCGAACATTATAACGAAGTTTTTCCTGAAAAATCGTACCTTGTCCGTGGTGATAGTGGCTTCGCGGTGCCTGATCTATATGAATTATGCGAGAAGGAATCCGTGTACTATATTATTCGTTTAAAAGCGAACCCCAAGTTAAAAACTCTTGCGGAAGAATTACATCCTACACACGAAATCCGCGATGTGTCCGTAACAGAAAGCTATGTCGAGGAGTCCATTTATCAAGCCTCTTCTTGGTCGAAGCCTCGTCGTATTATCATTCAGTTCACTCGTCCAGCCGGTGAACTGTTCTTTTCTCATGCCTTTTTTGTGACAAGTCTTAGTGAAACCTTTTCACCACAAGCGATTGTCGTATCATACAAACAGCGAGGTACAATGGAAAATTTCATCAAAGAAGCGAAAGATGGCTTTGGTTTTGATCAGATGAAAAGCCATGACTTCCTTGTCAATGAAGCACGGATGATGTTAAGTTTACTTGCCTATAACTTTACGAACTGGCTACGTACACTCAGTTTCCCGAAAAAATATAAGGGGATTCAAATCCAAACCATTCGCACACGTTTGATAAAAGTCGCAAGTAAATTAGTGAAGTCTGGACGTTCACTGTATTTTAAAATGTCCTCAAGTTTTGTCTATGAGCGCTTCTTTTGGGACGTCCTGACCAGGGTGCAACAGCTAACATTCCACTAAATAGCCCTTTTAAAAAAATCGAACCCGCATCAAGGGAGAAATCTGTCCAAAAATTGGTTTTCCCTCAAGATTCATTTTCAATCTTCAATAACTAGACTATTTTCTCGGTACAAATGTACTTGAGCATTATAAATCTCATGAAATTCCTAAAGTATTAGATTTTGGTGAATAATTCAGG
>NZ_PYWM01000090.1 GCF_003049665.1 Lysinibacillus mangiferihumi
CATAGCCGTGTACTTAAGCTAAATTAAATTATTTTTAATAAATACCTCTTCTAAGTTAGTATAAAAATGAAAACTTAGAGGAGGTTTTTTTATGTACAATCAACACAATTTGTATTTGAAAGAATGTTTTCGACTTTTTCAACCGCATCATCTTGAAGAGCTAGCCAGAGAGACGGGATTTATTAAACGAGAACGTCAAATTTCTGCATCTGACTTTGTCTCTCTTGTCTTTCGACAAAACGCGAATCTTGTACAGCCTTCACTAAATCGTCTATGCCATGATTTAGAGAACCATCAGATACGCATTACTAAATCAGGTTTAAATAAACGATTTACGACCGAAGCCGTCGATTTTTTTAAATCACTATTTGAGCGGCTATTTCAATATCAATTACAGGCGCCATTGGCAGAAATGAAGATCAGAAAAACATTTCCATTTAAACGTGTCCGAATTTTGGATAGTACAAGCTTTAAACTGCCGAAAGCATATGAAAAACATTTTAAAGGAACGAGAGATGCCGGTGCTAAAATCCAGTTTGAATTTGATTATGTAAGTGAGAAATTACTTTGGTTTCGTTTAGAAGATGGGAGGTCTGCAGATACTACTACTGGACTTGAAAGACTAGCTTCTTTAGAAAAAGGAGATTTATTCTTGCAGGATTTAGGGTATTATCATTTGGATGTTTTTGAACAAATTCACCAATCAGAAGCCTTTTATCTATCAAGAGCTAGAATGGATTCGCAATTCTTTCTCGAAGTCGATAATCCTCCTCGTCATCCAGATGGTTCTTTCATTGAAAAACATCGCTACCAGCGTCTATACATGGAAGAAGAATTGAAAACATTACCTAGGGGACAGTATCGAGAATGGGATAAGATTTATGTAGGCAGACATAAAAAAATGTGCACACGCTGTATTATTTATCGTCATGATGAGAAACAAGAAGAAAAAAATGTTAAAAAGCGATTGAGAAGTTATCAAAAAAAATCTCGCTCTATTCCCAAAGAACATGTTGCTTCACTTTCGGGATTAACGATTTACATAACGAATTTGCCGCGGACAATTTCTGCCGAAAAAATAACGCAGTTATACCGTATTCGCTGGCAGATTGAACTTCGTTTCAAAACATGGAAGTCCCATTTAAAACTTCATCAAATAAAAGACATGAAAGTGGAACGTTGGTTATGCCATATCTATAGCCAATGTATCGTTATGTTACTAAGTATGATGACCACAGGTTATCTTCGAAAAATTGTTTGGAAAACATGCAATAGATTCATCAGTGAAGATTTATCTATCCGTATGTTTTCGACTAGGATAAACCACCTTATTTTCGAAGCTAAAAAAAGTGTGCGGAGTTGGAGTTTGTTCCTTAAGCGTCTTATTCCCACCACAGAAAAATACAACTTAAAAAGCACAAAGCTACAACAGCACACTTTATTTGTTTGATAGGACACAAATAAATCCAAAATAAGGTATTTTTATTTTGGGTTTATTTTGTTATGCCCATATCTAAACACCATAATTATAACTTCCAAAAACAATCCTATACAACATTAAGCTATTGAAAAATTATCAATTAGAACTTCATTATTTTTTCTAAAGTACACGGCTATGGT
>NZ_PYWM01000091.1 GCF_003049665.1 Lysinibacillus mangiferihumi
GAGTTAATTTCACAATTCTAACCCCTTGTCTCCCAAGGGTTTTCAAACAATAAAAAATGGGCACCTCCCAAAATGGTATAATTTAAGTGACCAAACCAAAATTATCCACGAGGTGAATGCCCTATGACTATTGTAAAACAAATGAGTCTATTTGACATCCATGAATTATTTAAAATGGAAAGTTCTCGTCGTTTTGATGCAATTTTAGCCACTTTTGATGTGCAGCCGATCTTTCAGCTATTTCGAAAAAAGACAATGCGTGGTGCGCCAAGAGAATTAAACTACGGTGCGATGATTCAATCTCTGCTTATTCGGATTGTCGAGCGTATTCCTACTGTTAAAGATTTGGTCAATCGTTTAACAGTTGATTTCGTATTTCGTTTAGATTGTGGCTTTTTAGTTTCGGATACTGTGCCATCTGAAGCCTCGTATTCACGTATGGTCGATGTAATGAGTCAATCAGATATTCTTGATAAAATGCAGGACGAACTGATTCAAACAGCTTTTACAGAAGGGTTTCTTGAGGATGAACATCTTGGCTTTGACGCGACACATTTCGAAGCGCGAGATGCCTCAAAACCTTCTGAGAAAAAAGAAACACAACCGAAAAAGCGTGGACGTAAAACAAAGGAAGAACACGCTGCCTGGCTCGCTGAACAAGTAGAAATGGAAGCGAATCAAACGACTTACGAAAAGAAGTTGAAAGCACAGTTAACCATTCCATTGACGACCCTTTGGCAAGAAATCCCCATTGAACCGAAATGGGGCATTAAGAAAAATAGCGATGGTAAAAACACATTCTGGTATGGCTTTAAAGGTCATTTAGCCGTCTCGACCAAAAGCCAATATATTGTGGCTCGTCTGATGTCTTCAGGGAATCTGAGTGATAGTAAAGTGGCGATTCCATTACTAAAAAAGGTGAACCATTTAATACCCAATCATTTCACAACAACGATTTTCGACGCAGGATATGATTATGAGGCGATTTACCACCAAATTTTGAGTCAAAAAATGAAAGCTGTCATTCCGTATGTGAAAAGGCGTGAAGGCGAAATGGTCGGTTTTGATGAACATTTCCGTCCAACGTGTGTGCGTGAAAATAGCTACTGTTACGATAGCTTTGATGAAAAGTATCAAACGCTTAAGTTCACGCGTCCAAAAGAATGCGCAACGTGTCCATTACGTGCAGATTCACTCTGTCAAAAGGTGTTTAAAATCAAGTGTAAAACGGATATCCGTAAATATACGTATCCAGCACGTGGCTCAGAATTATGGAAAAAACTCTATAAAGAACGTACAGCTGTCGAACGAGTAAATGCCTATTTAAAGCAATTCTTTCAATTAAACAATGTCCGTCACAGAACCGGTAAAAAAGCCAAACTCCACTTCAATCTCGTGACGTTTATTTATAATGCCTGTAAATTAGCAGTCGATCGTATCAACTTACTTTTACAGTTACAAAACAAAGCAGCATAATTTTTCAAAAAACCAAAAACCGACCACGGGAGCAGTCTAAGCTCTTGAAAAAATCGATTTATGAAATTGATTCA
>NZ_PYWM01000092.1 GCF_003049665.1 Lysinibacillus mangiferihumi
CGCCGCCAGCGTTCGTCCTGAGCCAGGATCAAACTCTCCATAAAAGAAATTTGATTAGCTCAAATTGTTTTGCTGGCATCAATTTTGATGTCCAAAATTTTGTTTCGTTCACTAACGAAGTTAGCTATTAAAAACTATATTGATTACGTTTTGCTTGTTCAGTTTTCAAGGTTCATTTGCGCTAACTGTTTTTAAAAGAGTTAACTTTTATATAATAACATGTTTCTGAAATAATGTCAAACACTTTTTTGTTTTTATTTTTTCTTAGTTACATGTTGTAACAGCAACTTTTATATAATAACATCTAGTTTTTGAAACGTCAACTAGTTTTATTATTTTTTTAAAAAACCTATATTCTAAACCTCGGCCAAGTTTTTAAAAATTGAATAGTACGATTTCTACCTATCTCTAACAACGTTTCCTTTGTCTCTTCATTTAAATCAAATTGGGTAGCACTATAATCATCTACTGGAATAAAAACAATATCCCTTTCGTGTCTTCTTGAAATATATCTTTCATCATGAGCCCCTTTCATAGTAGCAAATAACGCTTCAAATAAATTCAAGCCATTCTTTATCTCTTGTGGGCATTGTTCTTCACTACTTCTACTTAGTTTAAGACCAAGTACAGGTCGCTTTTTACGCCCTTCTTTGTCATCAAATATCCATAAAGGGAAATTACTTAGTACGCCTCCATCAACAATGACTGATTCCCCCCTTCCTGTTTTCAATGTGACTGGTTCAAAAAAGAATGGAATGCCACAACTCATACGTAATGCACAAGCAACAGAAAAATTATTGGCATCAATTTGATATTTGTGTAAATCATCTGGTAAAACAATAATTCTTCCATTTGATAAATCGGATGCTACTAATTTTAATGAACCTTTAGGTAAATCCGAAAAAGTATAAACCCCCTTATCCGCTAATTTTTGAAAAAACCATTTTTCTAATGCTTTCCCTTTATACAAACCTAAATGGTTATAAACATTTATCCATTTCATAAACGGGAATGGTAGAAATGTTTTTCGAGGATCTAATAATGAAGGTACATCTAACTCTTCAAGTATACATTCAATTTCCTTTCCACTATAACCAGCAGCAATAAAAGCAGCTAAAATTGCTCCAGCACTTGTTCCTGCAACTCGTTTAAAATGAAAATTTTCAGCTTCTAATACTTGATACGCTCCAACCAAAGCAAAGCCTTTCAATCCTCCACCAGAAAAAACCCCATCAATCCACAAAATTCCCTCTCCTTTTTTAAGTAATCGTTATATTATAGAAAATTATCAAAGAGATTAGAACTTTAAAAAATGAATTCTGTCGAACTAACGGGCTTATTAGATTGTTTACGTAATTATTAAAAATACATGATGAATTGTAAGATTAAGCGCAACACCTTTAAGACAAAATAAAAGAAACCCATAACGACCTCGTATAAAATGTAGTTACCACACCAACATTTTGAGGAGGAATCGTTATGAGCTATACTCATCTTACTAATCTGAACGTGCTAAAA
>NZ_PYWM01000093.1 GCF_003049665.1 Lysinibacillus mangiferihumi
ATAAAATGTACCCTATCAGATAGACACTTTGAAAAAAGTCCTACTGATAGGGGCTTTTTGTTTATAATGAGAAAAAAAGATGTTGGAGCGGAACTAATGACAAAAAGATTATTCACAAAAAAAGAACAAGAACAGCTAACATGTAATCCTTATGTGCAAGCAGTGAGTGAAAAGGCGATCACATATACCGATGAATTTAAACGTCACTTTATTTCGGAAAATGAGAAAGGGAAACTGCCACGCGAAATATTTGAAGAGGCGGGCCTTGATATTGAATTAATGGGTGTGGAACGTGCGAAAGCTGCCGGAAAACGTTGGCGGGCCGCTTTCCGTAAAGCTGGTGTGGAAGGTTTACAAGATACACGTAAAACGAACTCAGGTAGACCATCAGAGCGTGAGTTCACATTGGAGGAAAAGATAGCACGATTAGAAGCCAAAAACCGTTTACTTGAGGCGGAGAATGAACTGCTAAAAAAGCTCGATCTACTCGAAAGGCAGATGTTGAAGAAGAAATAAAAATCGCACCAGAATTAAAATTTGAACTGATCCACCAAACGATTAAAAAGTATAAATTGAAGCGTATGGTGAGCTATCTTTGCGAAGTAATGGCAGTCTCTCGTTCAGGTTATTACAATTACTTTACGGAAAAATCTGCGCAAAAGCGCGCTACACAGGAACAAGCAGATCAAGTCATAATGAAAATCATTTTAAAGGCCTATCATTTCCGAGGACGCAAAAAAGGAGCGCGTCAAATTAAAATGACGCTTCAAAATCAGTATGGCATGACATACAACTTGAAACGCATACGCCGTATAATGAAGAAATTTAAAATTATCTGTCCCATTCGAAAAGCGAATCCTGCACGTCGCATGGCGAAAGCAACGAAAGAACATAGAGCTTGCGAAAATAAATTAAATCGTCATTTCAAACAAGGCATCGTAGGAAAAGTGCTGTTAACCGATATCACGTATTTAACTTACAAAGGCGGTAAACGGGCTTATCTATCAACAGTTAAAGACGCTGAAACAAATGAAATTTTAGCGTATGAAGTATCTTCTTCCTTAAATATGGAAATTGTGCTCCGTACGCTTTATAAATTAAAGAAACATCACCATTTAACAGAAGATGCCTTTATCCATTCCGATCAAGGTGTTCATTATACGAGCCCCCAATTCCAAAAGCTTGTGAAGAAAATGGGCTTAGGACAGTCCATGTCGCGCAAAGGAAACTGTTGGGATAATGCGCCCCAAGAATCATTCTTTGGGCATTTTAAAGATGAAACCAATCTAAAGGAGTGCGAAACATTAGAAGAAGTAAAACGAGAGATTAAGCGTTATATGACGTATTACAATCATTATCGAGGTCAGTGGAATTTAAAAAAGCTGCCGCCTGTAAAATACAGACAGCAGCTTCAACAAGTTGCCTAGGCTTTTTCAAAATGTCCTTTACAAAGGGTACACTTTA
>NZ_PYWM01000094.1 GCF_003049665.1 Lysinibacillus mangiferihumi
GATGAGGTAGATAGGTTCGAGGTGGAAGTGTGGTGACACATGGAGCTGACGAATACTAATCGATCGAGGACTTAACCAAAAAGTTTGAAACATTCAATGAACCGTTTATCCAGTTTTGAAAGAACAATCTTTCAATTAAATACTGTCTAGTGATGATGGCAAAGAGGTCACACCCGTTCCCATACCGAACACGGAAGTTAAGCTCTTTAGCGCCGATGGTAGTTGGGGGCTTCCCCCTGTGAGAGTAGGACGTCGCTAGGCAACTTAAAAAGACCGAAGAGAAATCTTCAGTCTTTTTTTATTGGTTCTATAATATTTGTTGGGGTATTCACACAATTCCACGCATAAAAAAAGCACAGATTCACCGATTTATATATACTTGAATTGTCGAGAAGCAAGTAATAGAAAGGTGAACTGTGCAAATGAATTTTAACATGAATATCCCAAGATTAAAAGATGTAGAGATTACGAAAGTAGAAGAAGTAGGCGATCGAATCGCATTGTATGTGCAATTGCCTAAATGTACGCATCAATGTCCAGTTTGTAAAAAAGAAACATCAAAGGTTCACGATTATCGTATACATAAGATCAATCATTTAAAATGGTTTGAACGTTTAACAATTCTTTTCTATAAACGTCGTCGTTATGTTTGTGATTGTGGAAAACGTTTCTCTGAAAAATCCCCATTCGTAGATAAATATCAACGTTATTCAAAGGAATGGAATCAAGTAGTGAGTATACGTGCTATTAAAGCCAAAAAGTTTAAAGAAGCTGCAGAAGTACTAGGCACATCAACCACGACGGTCATTCGTAGTTTTAAAAAGGTAGCGAATAAACAACTGGTAGAGGGTGTACGTTTACCAAAAGCGATTGATGAGTATAAAGGCGATACAGATGCAGGTACATATCAGCTAATAATTGCGAATGCGGAGACGCGCGAACCAATTGATATTTTACCGAATCGTAAAAAAGAAACAATAAAAAATTACTTAAGTCAGTATGGAGCCGATGTTGAGATAGTGGTCATGGATATGAATCCAAGTTTTAAAGCAGCTGTTCACCAAGCGCTAGGTCGACCTGTTATCGTGGCAGGCCGTTTTCATTATACCCGTTATATCTATTGGGCAATGGATGAAGTGCGCCGACAAGTACAAAAAGAATGGGACAAATACAATCGCACAAAGTGTAAACGTATGCGTCATGTATTTTATAAACGTGCATCTAAATTATCACCGAAACACCAGTGGTACTTACAATGCTATACAGAAATTACTGTATCTACCTCCCAATGTCCAAAGGTGTCCCGTTTACGGACTTCTTTTGGACGTTTTGAAATAGGCGTGCCGATGTTGAAACGTCCTCTTGTTTCACGAGGTTTCTGGCGTTTTCCTTTTTGACGAAGTACCGTTAAAGGTAAAT
>NZ_PYWM01000095.1 GCF_003049665.1 Lysinibacillus mangiferihumi
TGATGTTAGTCTAAATTATGGACACAGTGAATTGGGAGTTTATAAAGTATAATAATCTTAACAATTTACTAGGAGTGTCTAAGATGACAAAACGAAAAAGTTATGACAAAGAATTTAAATTAGAGGCCGTACAATTAGTTGAAAGTGGCAAGAGGGTTGCGGAGGTTGCACGTGAGCTGGATCTTGCAGAACAAACATTACACAATTGGGTAAAGAAATTTAGTAAAGATGGGGAAGCTGCATTTGTCGGTAGTGGGAACTTAAAACCCGAAGACAAGGAAAATAAAGATTTACAAAAAAGAATACGTGACCTAGAAGAGGAAAACGCCATCTTAAAAAAGGCTATGAGCATCTTTGCGAAAGACCAGAAGTAATTTACAACTTTATTCAACAGCACCGACACGATTTCCGTGTGGCAAAGATGTGCGAAGTATTAGGTGTTTCAAGAAGTGGTTACTACGAGTGGCTAAATCGACCAAAGAGTAATCAAAAAGAACGGAAAGAAAAGTTAACGAGCCAAATAAAACGAGTGTATTTGGACTCAAGAAGAAATTATGGTAGTCCAAAGATCACAAAACAATTGAATTCAGAAGGAGTCTCTGTATCGCAAAAAACCGTATCAAGAATTATGAAAGAAGAAGGCATTCGCTCAAAAACAGTGAAAAAATACAAAGCGACGACGAATTCAAAACATAATCTACCAGTATATCCAAATCTATTAGACCAACAATTCAAAGTAGAACGCCCTGGACAAGCGTGGGTAGCTGACATTACGTATATATGGACCAGTGAAGGTTGGCTCTATCTAGCAACGATTATGGAGTTGTATTCAAGACGAATCATCGGTTGGGCAATGGATGAGAGAATGACAAAGGAATTAGTGATCCTCGCCTTAAAACGAGCAATCAGAACTCAGACTCAAACTCCTGGACTCATTCATCATTCAGATCGTGGGAGCCAGTATGCGTCGAAGGAATACCAACAAGTATTACGAACTAACGGAATGGTTACAAGTATGAGCAGAAAAGGAAACTGTTACGATAATGCATGTATCGAGTCATTTCATAGCGTCATCAAAAGAGAGTTAGTTTTTCATGAAAAGTATAAAACGAGAGATCAAGCCAAGAAAAGTATCATTGAATACATCGTTAGTTTTTATAACTACAAGCGTATCCATTCATTCACAAATTATATGTCGCCCATTGCATACGAAAAGCAATATTTCAAAGCTTCACAGAAAACTAAGGTCATATAATTAAACCCTTTTAACCTCACAAAAAATTTAAGGGTTACGCCCCTTAAATTATTTGTGAGGCGAGCAAGCGATAGCGCGCTTAGATTTAAAGCAAAATCTCAATTTTCCCTGTCCATTTTCTTGACATAGTATCA
>NZ_PYWM01000009.1 GCF_003049665.1 Lysinibacillus mangiferihumi
ATTATCGATGACGGTTTACTCATTGTCAATGGCGTGAAAGTAGCAGGGATTTCTGCGAAGTTTGAAAAAAATACGATAACTGCTGTTCGACGTGCGATTTTTTCAGAAGAAGCGCATCGTGAAGAAGTCGTCAAAGCTCTTGATACATATCATGTTCAATCTATATTACTGATTGGTACGTCGGATAAAATGACGAACAATATTGCCAAGCGTTTGGGACTGGGGCCGATTGAAACGTATTATTATGTTGAGGACATTCGCTCCCAAAAGGAAATCCAAAAGGCGCGATTTATTCGCCAAACGCAAGGAAAGCATGTCATGCCAATACCGTACCGTCAAGTCGAGCAAAATTTCTTTAAACGACTGGTGCAAAAAGGGAAGGAAATTTTCACACCTAAACGCGAAAAAATCGGTGAAACAACCATTGTGCGTCCTGACTTCCAACAAGAATATATTGAAATAGAGAAGCAAGTCTATGTGCAATTACTAACCTATACTTGTAAACAGCAAGATATTGTGCAAAAAGTAGAACAAATACAGTTTAGCCTTGGAGAGCGGGCAAAGGTCATCATTTCTTTGCAATTAAAGATGCCGATCGATTATTCATTGCCTCATCGCTTATATCAGTTACAAGAAGACGTACAACATTCTTTTTACCAGCATTTTGGCTACGAACTAGATGTTATCAATGTTCAAGTGCACTCTGTTGTACAAAAACGAAAATAAAAAACAGGTACTCCAGTCGCAGTAGGGCGAGTGAGTACCTGTTTTTCTATTTTGATGCGCGTGTAAATTGAGGTTGACGCTTTTCAACAAAGGCGCGGCAGCCTTCTGTAAAATCACTACCTACAAATGGGGTAGAACCTTGCCATAATGTTGGCACACTATCGACACATTCTTGTACTGATTGTTTTACAGCGAGTAAAGATTCTGGTGACATACCAGCTACCAGCTTGCCCATTCGAATCATAAATTTATTTAAATCTTTCTCAGCGACTAAATAGTTCAGCATACCCAGTTTAAAGGCTTCATCGGCTTTAAACATACGACCTGTAAATACCAAATCCTTCGTTGTAGAAGGGCCAACAAGTTGGACAAGACGCTGGGCAAATTTATTGTTTAATGTGATGCCCAATTTGCCTACAGGAATGCCTAGTTTTGCTTTTTCAGAGCCGATGCGAATATCACATGCTAAAGCAAGTTCTAACCCTGCTCCCATTGCAGGACCGTTAATAACCCCAATTGTTGGAATCGGCAAACGTTCAATCGTTGATATTGTTTTTTCCATATGTAGAAAAGCTTCTTCTGCCTTTTCCAAAGAAATAGCGTTGAATTCCTTAATATCAGAGCCTGCTGTAAAATTCTCACCAGATCCTCGTAAAATGAGCACTTTATTTTTAGCATTATCTAACACTTTTAGTGCAATTTTAGCTAATTCATCCCACATATTTGCGGTAAGCGCATTTTTCGCCTGTGGTCGATGGATCGTAATAATTGCGAGTCCAGCCGTTTCTTGATAAATAATTTTCGCATCCTCAGCCTCAAGACGAGTTGTTCTTACTTGCATAATTGAAAAGCCCCCTACATTTAAGTTGATACTTATATTATATAACACAAAGAGCAATAAACACTAAATAATACGAATTTTCATGTTTTTTCAACCTGTTACACAAGATTAATGGCATTTTATAGAGATTGTACTACAACAGATGATTGCTATTGTAATAAAGCAAAAGATATGAGAAACTACTATAGGAACATTCGTTTCTTTATTTAGTAAGGAGCGTTTTGTTCCTAAAGATAAGTCTAATTGACAATTACAGATTATCCGACACTACTTTAATTAATATAAATTATGCTTTACGCACCATAAATATTATAAAATAAAACTATCACACGCACAGTAAACAAGGAGGGCGCATGATGGTACCATTAAAGGAAGCATGGCAAAGTTATTTATTACTATTAAATTCTTTAAAGAAAAGTACTGCTACAAAGAAACAATACAACCTTGATGGACAGCAATTTTTAGCTTTTGCAAGTGAACAAAATGTACAAATGGTGGATAAACAATTTAAAGAATTATTATTTAAATATAGTAATTATCTAAAAGAAAACTATGAAAATGTTAATACTTTTAATCGGAAAATAGCGTCACTCCGTAGTTTTGTAGACTTTGTATTTTTGCGAGAATGGGTTGAACCGTTTGATTATGAAAGCATTTTACAGCCAAAAAAGAGGGGCAAGGATTCCTTAAAAGTGCTGACAAAAGAGCAATTGTTAAACATTTTAGAAGTATGGCCGACCTATTTTCAATATGCAAAAACACCTGAGCATGCGTGGCTTGCAAGACGGAATGGTTGTATTGTACAAATGTTTATCGAAACTGGTTGCAAGCCTGCTGAACTTGTCCGTATGAAATGGGGACATCTTGAGATTCCATCATCACATATTTCGATTTCAAATCAGAATGGCAGAAGAGAGATGAGACTTTCACCTATTTTGATGGAAATGTTACAGCATTATAAAAATGCGACGGAGGATATACATCAAGGGAATGTAGGGGAATGGCTTTGGGTCAGTGAAACAAGTCTTACTAAATCGATCACGACAAAAACAATTGAACGGATTTTTCAAACACTATCAAAAGATATTGGCACAATTGTACGAGCGACAGATGTTCGTTACACGGTGCTACAGAGGGCGTTACAAAGTGAGGAAACGGTTGAAAACATACAACAAAAAATGGGTTATGTTCGAAAATGGGTATTAACAGAACGAGGACAACGTTTTAAGTAAGTGTGCAGCAATTGTCCCTCAAGCACAAATTGCTGCACTTCTTATTAAAAATGCGTTAACGCTTTTACTTGAACTTTTACCGTTAAATCATGTTTACCACCTGTATAGACGCCTTGGACAGGGCTAATATCGGTATAGTCACGTCCGATACATAAAATAATGTGATTTTCTAGTACTTCCACATTATTGGTTGGATCTAACCCAATCCAACCAATACCAGGAATCATCACTTCAACCCAGGCATGTGTTGCTATATCTCCGATTAAACCTGAATTTTCATCGACATATAAATAACCGCTTACATAGCGAGCATAACTTGGGTGAAATCTTGACAAACTCCTCGTTTTAAGTCAAAGGCTTGGCTTGCAGTTGTCGTGACATTCGTTGCTGTTGGATCATACTCAAATGTTGAGTATAAATATTGCATTAAATTAAGCGAAAATAGCACTGGATTTTCTGCGTGACCAATCGCATGAAACACTTCTTCTATCTGAGCATCTGTCATATACGTAAAGCTAGTTGATTTTAAATAGGGCAAATAATGTTCATAAAAGAGCTGTGAATGAAAAATCGTCTGCATTTCGGGTGAATATTGAATGCGATGAATAAATGGTGCACGGTGTATACTAACGATGGATGTTTTTTCTATTTCTAGTACTTGATGTTGCTCAGGGATATAAAATGTACCGACTGTATTCCCTCAAATATCTGCATGCTCACGCGTTAGTGAAGATGGTGAAATCGCGATACGGTAAGACAGCAAGCATTGACGCTCATCACCCCGAGGCTTCAAGCGGATAGTATTCAAGCTTTGATCGACTTCAGATTCATATTGAAAAATATTTGTATGTTGAATTTCAAATTTCATCGTGTCCGCTTCCTTTTGATTACTGACTTGCGTGTTGAAAGGGAGCTGTAAGTGGTTCCTTTCAAACTTGTAGGCTGGGTTCATATAAATGATAAATTGCTGAAAATGTATGACCAAAATCAATACATTGACACAATCTTTCCTCCATTGAAAATATAGCTTCCTCTAAGGAAGATGTTGATAAATCAAGCTCACTAATGGCACTTAACAAAGCTTTTAACGGTGTATTAAGTGCTACAAATCGAGCTGTTAGATGGTCTTTTTCAATATGGGGTCCTACCAACAAAAAGCGCAAAACATACGCTAAGCAAATTCCGACATTAAAAAAGCCGAGTTTTCCTACGCTAAGGAAATTCGGTTTTCTTTTTGTACAAGCTAAGCTTTTTTAATTTGACATTAACGTTGCGTAATACTTTAACCTTGGAATATGGAGGTGAATTACGCTGTTTAAAACGGGGGAAGTTTATAAAAGGACGGGACTTACTGAACGTTCTATACGATACTATTCTAATTTAGATTTATTGAACGCAAAGAAGAATGACAATGGTCAGTTGGTTTTATGCAAGTCAGACTTAGAAAAAATTGTGCAAATCCTCGCTGCAAAAATAATAGGTTATAAACTTAAAGATTTAACAGACCGACAACCTTCATTAACCTTTATTAAAAAAGACATGACTCAATTGATTGCAGACCTAGAAAATATATTATTTCATTTGGACTTAGCTGATTCCGAAGAAAATCTTATGAAAAATATAAAGTTACTTCAAAACTACAATACTAAATATTTGCGAAAGAGATGATTGAAATGAGCATGACCTATAAATTAATTAACACATACGAACAATACGAGAAATTACTTGCAATTACGGATTTAGAAGAGAGAAAAGACTATTTTCGTTATACGATGATGGCGCCATTTATGGACATGTGGAATTTAATAAATGTTCCTATTAAAGCAAAACAAGAAAATGGCTATGACGTATTAATGGCTACCAAAATGTTAGGTTATGCAGATATTTCTAACGATAAACAAATTCAACAGGGTCTATCCATCTTAAAAGATAATAACGCGTTTGTAGTAGCAGAGAATACTATCAAAACCTGTATAGAAAACGCTAATAAGACAGGTTTGAAAGTGAACGCCGAAGAAATAAAATTTGGATTGTATGTCGCAGATCCAGATAAATTAAAACTTCAAAAGGGATATACAGGATTTGGTGGTATTCCTGGGTTTATTACTGTGAATATTTATCCAAATGATTATAATTTGCCTAAAATTCCTGCTGTTATTGCTCATGAGTTCCATCATAATATTCGTTTTTCTTATTTTGATTGGGATCATGGAAATGTAACAGTGGGAGATTATCTTGTCATAGAAGGCTTAGCAGATTCATTTGCAAAAGAACTTTACGGAACAGAACATCTGGGACCTTGGGTGACTAGTATGGACAAAGACGATTTAGAGTATTCGATCTATGTTATCGGAGAAGCTTTAGATATAAAAGGGTTTGCTGAGGTAAGTAGCTATATGTTTGGTGATGAGATTGCCAAACAAGAAGGATATCAACCTGTAGGTCTTTCTTTTTGTGCTGGTTATGCAGTAGGATATGAGGTTGTTCAATCTTTCATGAAAAAGAATAATAAAACGATATATGAAACAACGTTAATTTCTAGTGAGGAGATCATTAATGGATCTGGCTTATTTTCTTCTTGATAGAGTAAATGCTTTAGTTGAAATAAGTGGAAAATAAATTTCCAATCAATAAGGGCATGTTTTTAAATCTTTTTTTAACACATGCTCCTCATTTGTTTGCTTTTATCTTTTTTTGATCTTCTAAAGCAGCTGATGATATTAGATTAAGAAGGATGTTTGGATTTTGAAAAATTCGATAATTGTAGATGTGCAGAAAGTCATGTCTTACGTACACTGTGTAAAAAATAATTTAGGGATATTAACGGAAATGGCCGCTTCTGCACCGTTACTTCTTGCTGCATATATAAATAAAAGGCATTGTGTAATTCCCAAAGCTCAATAGGGATACTATCCCGTGTTATTCGTGCATTTTCTCGAATGGCGCGCAAAGTTGCATGCAAAGCGTTGCTATTATTCTCAGAGAACAATAAGTACTCAATAAGAGGATTCACTCGAATGACTTCATAACATGGTAAAAATTCTTCTTTGGAAGCACAAATATCTAAAATAGCTTCCCAATGGTCGAGATAATCATGTTCTTTACCAGATTGCTCCAGCATATTCAACAGCTGTACTTGTAATATATGTGCATTTGTTTCTGTGCGTTCACTATATCTTGCCATCCAATATAGTGCGTCTGCTACTCGACTTAGCATGCGGCAATTCCTCCTTTAATATCCACGTATCTTTTGCTCCGCCTCCTTGTGAGGAATTTACGACTAACGATCCTTCTTTTAGCGCAACACGAGATAACCCACCTGGAAGGACAAATACCTCATCACCTGTAATGACATATACACGCAAATCGACATGACAAGGATAGAATTTACCATTCTGATAGGCAGGTGCACGTGATAACTGAATGGTCGGTTGTGCTATATATTGATTTGGTTGGTTTACTATTTTTTGTCGGAAGCTAGCGATTTCTTCAGCACTGGCATGTGGACCAATCAGCATATCGTAGCCACCTGAGGCACTTACATTTTTTATAACAAGCTCGTGTAAATGTTTTAGTACCCATGCCCGCTGATTTTCATCATCAAGATGGTAGGTTGTGACATTTTCTAATATAGGATCTTCATTTAAATAAAAACGAATCATATCTGGGACATAGGCATACATCGCTTTATCATCTGCGACACCGTTGCCCACTGCATTTAGTATTGCAATATTTCCTGCCTTATAAGCCTCTATTAAATAGGGCACGCCAAGTAAAGAATCTTCTCGAAAGGCAGTAGGATCTAAAAAGTCATCATCAATGCGGCGATAGATAATATCGATTTGCTCTAATCCGTAAATTGTTTTTTTATAGACTTTTAAATTTTGCACAATTAAATCGCGTCCTTCTACTAGCTGAATATTTAGTTGTTGCGCTAAAAAGACATGGTCGTAATAGGCTGAATTATACATACCGGCAGTTAAAAGGACGGCTTTCGGTTCAACATGAGCCCTTAAATTTCGTGGTCGATGTGAAAGTAGCGCTTTTTTCATATGGGCCATTTGTTTTTCAAGGGATTGAATCGTATGTTTGGAAAAAAATTCAGGATACACTTCCTTCATAACATAACGATTTTGGAATACGTATGAAATGCGGGAAGGATTACGTAAATTATCTTCCAATACGCGATAAACACCATTATTATCACGAATTACATCAATGCCAGCTAAAAAAATATGATTATTTATTGGTACTTGAACACCCAACATTTCTCGACAATAATATGGATTTTGTTCGATAAGATTTTTGGGAATAATTCCGGCTGTTACAATTAACTGTTCATTATAAATATCATGTAAAAAACAATTCAACGCTTTAATACGTCGTTTCATACCTGTCTCAATCATCTTCCATTGTGCATGCGGGATAATAATCGGTACTAAGGAAGCTCGATTGGGCTTGCTGGTATTTTTCTTCTAGCTGTTCTTGTGAAAAAGCACTTAGCTTACGATGGAAGGAGCGATAATGCGGTTTCGGCTGGTCACCATCTAACATTTCATCAAAAAAAGAACCCGAATCATATAATTTCATCCTGTGAACCGCCTCCAAATTTAAGGAATAGTCAAAACATGTTACACTATAAAGAATACATAAAAGGAGCTAGTAAAAAATGATAAACATTAACTTAATGCAAGCTTATGAGTTAGACAAGCTATCGAAACTTGGTATATCTGACAAGGAAATCTTACAGACATTGAGAACTGGGGAAGTATCGTCATGGTGTACAAAGGAACCGAACTATGAATTTAAAGAAACGCTGGCTCTTTATCAAGAAGGGGAGCAACAATTTTTAGACGCGCTGCATGGTAATTATCGAATAAAATATGTAACATTACCTGGCATTCAACGTTTACTACATCTTCGCTTTCAATTAGAAGAAACGAAGGACTTTCGATTGGCAGAAGCAGGTATTCAGGATTTGGTGTGCGACAAAGCCATAATCTCGAAGCTTCTTACCATGTTATCGACGAACTGGAAAATTACACAACAAATGGATGGCACATATAGAATTTTCGCTATTTAACTACAAATAACCAAATAATTCCACATGCGTTGTGAGGCGAATTGACTTGTACCATTACCCATTGAATCATTTTTCGATTCGTCTCAGCGCATAGTAGTATACTAGAGTTTAATATTCATTTTGCGAGGCGTTTATGCATAAATAAATAGACCTTGCAAAAAAATTTCAAAAAAAGATGATTTTTTAATACGTAGAAAATCATCTTTTTTAATTACCAAAATAAGAACATATGTTCAATAAAGGGGAAAAGGGCATTTTTTTATCAATAATGTTCCCAAATTTATATTTGGGAACGTTTTTTATGGTAAAATAGAGAAAATAGAGGTGATTTTATGCAAAAGAATCCACAACCTAAAATATTGAAAGACTTCTTAGTGTACTTAACAACAATCAAAGGAAAGTCCCAACGCACTCGAAAAGAATATGAATACGATCTCACTTTATTCTTTCGTTTTCATTTAGCTATGCAAAATGATATAGATATCGCGCAATTAAACGAAGTCGATATTGCTACTATTACAATAGAAGAAATCCGTGACATCACTTTGGAAGATCTCTATTTATTTATGGAGTATTGTGAAGTACAACGTAAAAATTCTGCTTCCGCAAGAGCCCGTAAAGTCGCTACCTTAAAATCATTTTTCAAATACATTAAAGGAAAACGACGCCTTATAGAAGAAAATCCAGCGGAGGAGTTGGAAACACCAAAGATTGGACGCAGAAAACCGATATACATGAATATGGATGAGGCGACCCAGTTTATTGAGGGTATTCAACTGCATCGCGCATCACCACGGAATTATTGCATGATGATGTTTTTCTTAAATCTTGGTATTCGCGTATCTGAACTGTGCCAACTGAATACTTCATCCTTACAAGGTCGTTATTTGACCGTAATCGGAAAAGGAAATAAAGAGCGTACGGTTTACTTAAATGATAGTTGCATGCAAGCGCTAAATAATTATGAACAGAGTGGGAAAACACCATACAAAGGGGAAGGTGAAGAGCCTCTTTTTGTTTCGCAAAAAGGAACACGTTTTACACGACAAACCGTCGCTAAAATTGTTAAGCAAATCAATAAACAATCGGGTCTACAAAAGGACAGACTTACACCACATAAATTGCGTCATACATCGGCGACAATGATGTATAAAGCTGGGGCAGACATTCGTAGCTTACAGCATATACTAGGACACTCCAGTGTCGCTACAACCCAAATCTATACCCATATTGAAGATGAGCAATTGCAACATGTTTTGGAGAATAATCCTTTTAATATTGTTGATTAATAACTAGCGTAAAAGCATACGAACAAGTAAGATGCATATATACAGAGTAGGGTCTAAATTAGAAAGGGATTACATTTTACTAAAGTCCACAACGAGGAGCCCGATTTCTCCTGCTTGAATACAAAGAGTAATCGGGCTTTATTATGTTCATCCAGTATAAATAACTCTTAATGAAGTAAATATCTTAGTATATTAAATAAAAACGCATTTTATAAACAGACTGCAATGGAGAAATGTTTAAGGCAAAAAATATCATTTTGGATATGAGTTTTTATTGTGGAATGTATCTATGTAATTAAGAGGTGAGGTGATATTGCAAATAAGATTTTAAACTACCGGAACGCAATGGAAAGTATATCTCCCCTATTTATATTTAATTATTGACGTACGGTAACCAATTAGAGCCACAAGTATAATAACAAAACCTGCTAGCGTAAGTGCTGTAGTTGAATTTACATAGCTACCTAACATTCCCCAAAAAAGTACTCCTACAGGTGATAATAGTGATGAAATGCTAGCAATTCCTAGTATACGACTACGGTAATCTTCAGGTACTTCAAATAACACAGTAGTTGAAATAGTACTAGTTATAGCAAAGAAAAAACCAATAAAATAGAAAATAGTATAAAGGGTCCATTGATTTTGATCAAGGTAAAGCAATGTAAAAAGAATTCCTCCAAAAAGTAAGCTGTTTATATATAAAATCCCACGACTTTTGGTAATTTTGAACAGGCTAAGTAGAAAAGTAGCTGTAAGGGAGCCGATAGAAAATACAGTTAGAACTGTTCCATATATACTTGATGAAAGATTTAACTCATTCTGAATTAAATTAGCAAGGTTAACATTATAACTTACTACTGCTAGATTTGCTAAAGTAATTAAAGAAGTGGACCAAAAAATAATTTTATTGGTATAAAAATAAATTATTCCATTTTTAACTTGGCTAATAAATGGTTCATGTTGTACTATCGAATCAGTTTTTTTGGTTTCTGGAATAAAAATGGTTAAAATTGTAGCAAGTAAAAATGTAATACTGTTAAATATAATAAATTCACTAAAATTAAAATAGATAATACAATAGCCAGCCAATGAAGGAGCCATGATAGAAACAATTCTAAATATCGTTTCATTCATAGATGCAGCTTTCGTCAAATCTTTTCCTTGCATTAAAGCGGGAATCATTCCTCCATATATTGGTCTAAATACCGCATCCAATATAGAGATTAAAAGCGTTAGTATATATATTTCAGTTAAATTGAACGGACGATTTGCTAGCGAAAGCCCCCAAACAAATGTAATGAAAAAGCGAATAAAGTCCAGCCATATCAATAATTTTTTTTTCGATACCCGATCACCAATTACCCCAGCAGCTATAGAAAATATAATCTTAGGAAGCATTCCTACAAAAAGTATAGTTCCTAATATAAATGGAGATTTAGTCTGCTCAATAACATACCATACTAATGCAATATGATAAACTGTTCCACCAATACTAGAAATCCCTTGTCCTAGCCATAGGTATATTATAGGTGGTATATTTTTCATTTCAGTCATCCTCCTTTTAGCAATATTTGTGTAAGTAGGGAAATTAATTTGACTTAACCGCCTATGCTAAAATTTACCGAGAACAATTAACTGATTTTCATCTGATTACTTAGTCCAATATTAAGAATTGATTTTCTTCTTTCATTCGATATTTTTCACCTATATTGTAACAGTATAATAGCAAATTTACATTAATTTTCTTGCTTTCCTAAAAAACCATAATTTTGACAAATGAAATATTGATAATATAAAAAGAGTTATTTTGCATATGGGAAATTTAACTTCGATTGGGAAAAAGTCGATAGATATTTATTTAGAACAAGACCTATAAATCAAAATTCAATTCTTAATGGGGTATATTATCAAGAATTTGGGAGTAAAGAAGTAATTCCATGGGATTCGTATCAACCCGTGTTACCACCATTTGTTAAAAAACCATTTTTAAATTCATTTGTCGCTTTACATGCAGGAGCCGTTAAACATTATAATAATCAAGCCTTATTATTCGTTGGTAGTAGAGCAAGTGGAAAAACAACCAGTACATTAGAATTAGTTAACTCTAATCATGATTTTGAATTATTGACTGATGAGACCATGTTTTGCAGAAAAAGAAGTATATATGTAGAGCCATTTCCTAGATTAGTACTACCTCGATATGATAATAATGGTAATATTGTAAAAAGAGAGTTACCGGCAACTGAAGCATTTTGTAAAATTGCAAACTCAGGAGCAATAGTCAGCCATATTTTTTATTTAAAACCAGAAGAAAATTCACAAAAACCATTAATAAATGAGATTTCAAATGAGGAGTCTTACAGATATTTAGTTGAACATTATCAGTATGCGGGGACAGAATTTAAAGAAAGTTTATTAACATTATATCGGATTTCAGAATATGCTAAAGCAAGTATAGTTAGTTATAATACCTATCATGAGTTAAAAGAAATAATAAAAACTATTCCTCAATATATAAAAAAAACTCAGAAGGATTATTATACTTAATAAATAAAAAAGAAGAATTTAGAAGTAAAGACTCGATTAAAGAGAATAGAATGTTATGATGATATTTTAAAATCTAGATATTCGAGTATCCGAACTGTATCAACTCAATAAATCATCCATACAAGGACGATATTTGACTATTTAAGGAAAGAGAAAAAGAGCACACAGATTATTTGAATAATAGTTCTATCCAAGAGCTAAATAATTCTGAACATAAAAAGGGGAAAATATATGATTTCAACATATCTTGAACAATTAAGTACTACGAGAGAACAACTATTAAAGTCAATAGAAGTATTGAACGATGCACAATTTAATCAAAAACCTGATGCAAACAGATGGAGCATTGCTCAAATATGTCATCATTTAGTGCTAGTAGAAACTTCAACAATGAAGGCCATTTCATGGGGGGTAGCCTCTCAAGAAAATACCAATCCTGAACGGATCAATGTCGAGCTAATGAGAGATAGAACAAAGAAGCTCGCAGCACCCAAAATTGTGGAACCGACAGAGGAAGCATTTGCTGTCCAGCAAATGGTGACATTATTATATGAAACAAGAGCGAAACTAAAGACATTTTTGCTTCAACTAGAAGAGCCATCCTTACTTGCTAAAAAAGCTGTGAATCACCCAGCCTTCGGACCATTGCCACTCAATCAATGGATTGAGCAAGTGTATTTGCATGAACAACGACACATTGAACAAATACATGAAATGAAAGGTATTGTCATTTAACTTGGACTAGGAGTTACGATGAAGAAAAGAAAACTAAAGCAGATTATGAAAAACAATTTGAAAGAACTAAGAAATTGTGTGTTAACAGAAATAATTTGGAATATCATTCTATGGATTCCGAGACAAATTTTTCGTTTACTAAAAAATATACTATAAAATTGTATCGAAACCCGAGTTCTGACGTTGATTACGCAGAAGTCGGGCTTTTTTAATTTACAATTCGTTATGAATATTTACTTGACGAACAACATAATCTGTTATATATTAAATAAAAATAAAAACAACTGTTATAAAACAGTTTGTGTCAGGAGGAATCGGATATGTCAAAGTATCGAGATGGTTATGAGTTTTATTGTGAAATGTGTGAACGTTATGGGCTAGAGCCAATTTCATTCCGTTATTATATTATTCAATTATCACAGGAACAACTTTCAGCTTATAATATGCAAGCGAAACAACTTGGAATTTAAAATAATCGCTACAAAGGATGTGGTTATAACGGACGCCAAATTGAATAGTTTATGAAAAGCCCAGCCATACTAAATACATGGACTGGGCTTTGATTAATATGAAAGAAATTTCAGAAATATTATTGACTTGAGTCGATAACTGTTATATATTATTTATACAAATAAACAACTGTTATAGTACAAAGAGAAGAGGAAAATGGATGGCACATTATAGAGAAGGTTATGAGTTATATTGTAAAAAATGCGAGCAGTTTAATTTAGAGCCTATTAATTTTTATTATTTTATGAATAAGTTATCTCAGGAGCAATTAGAGTTCTACAATGAAGCAGCACACGAAAGGAAGTTATTGGCATGACGGACTATCGACAAGGATATGAATTTTACAGACAAATATGTGATCAACATGGATTAGAGCCAATAAACTTTCACTACTATATATTAAACTTATCACAAGAACAACTGGATGCTTACAATGAACAAGCAAAAATCGTGGGAGGTCAAATTGAATATGAAGTCTCTTAACATGTAAAAATGCCTTGCTGCCAGCTGCGACAGTAAGGCATTTTTAATTTTTTAAAAGTATCGATTTTATTGTTTTAAAGGTAAATAGTATAACGATAGTTTTAATAGTAGGACAAATGTAATTATTGAGATTGGTAAATTGTCGAATGAAGTGCGTTTAAAGTCATTCTTTTTTGTCTAATTTATTGAAATCTATAAAATTAGATAATTGTAGATTTTATATTTGGGTTGAATTAACTGCTTTTCTAAGACTATAATATAATTACATAAAAAAGGGCCAGCTACCACAACTTTATACCTCACTATTATGTAAAGAAAAAGTACTAAACCCTCTTATTTTAATGAACGGAGAATGAAAAATGATGAATATCACGCCTGGTAGTATTAATCAAGTTAACTACAGCCTGAAAGAATTACAAGATATTTTTTCAGCAATGAATAGTTCGATCATTGTTGCCATTACAGATCGGACCGGAAATATAACATTTGTTAATGATCATTTTTGTAAAATCTCGAAATATAAGCGTGAAGAATTAATTGGACAAGATCACCGTTTACTAAACTCAGGTTTCCATCCTAAATCTTTTTTCAGAGAAATGTGGAAAACAATTGGTAAAGGAGATATGTGGAATGGTGAGGTGTGCAATCGCGCTAAAGATGGTAGCTTATACTGGGTGAAAACAACAATCATTCCTTTCCTCGATGATAATAACAAACCTTATCAATATATTGCCATTCGAGTAGATATTACTGCACAAAAGGATATTAAGAAAATTACCCATATTGCTTATCATGATGAATTAACAGGGTTACCAAACCGTCGTAAGTTAGAACAACGTTTAGAAAATGAATTCCATCAATCTCGACGTACAGGTGAGAAGTTTGCGTTATTTTTCATTGATGTGAATCGTTTTAAAAACATAAATGATGGACTTGGCCACATCATCGGTGATATGTTCCTTGTGGAAATGGCAAATCGTATTCGTAATGTAGACTACACATCCAACTCTTTCTATCGCCACAATAGTGATGAATTCGTTATGATATTAAATGATGTTTCACGAATTGAAGAAATGGCAAAAGAAATAATTGGGGTTTTCGATGATAGCTTCATCGTAGACGCATACGAATTTTATGCAAGTATAAGCATTGGTATTAGTGTTTTTCCGGATCATGCCAATACAATAGAAGATTTATTAAAAAATGCTGATATAGCGATGTATGCGGCAAAATCAACTCGAGGCAATCAATATCGACTTTATAGACATAATATGGATGAGGCAAATGATAAGTGGTTACTACTTGAAACCAAACTACACCAAGCATTAAAAAAAGATATACTAGAACTACATTACCAGCCAAAAATCGATTTAAAAACGGATCGAGTTGTTGGGATGGAAGCTTTACTGCGTTGGTACGATCCTGAATTAGGACAAATGCCACCAGATCGTTTTATTCCGTTTGCTGAAGAATGTGGACTTATCAATGATATTGGTGTTTGGGTATTACATAAAGCTTGTGCACAAGTATGTGCATGGAACAAAACATTTCATTCAAATTTAAGCGTTGCTGTCAATATATCACCCATTCATATTAGCACACCTGGTTTTGTTGAAATGGTACGTGATGCCATTGCAGCTACAAAAATCGATCCGCATTTATTAGAAATCGAAATTACAGAGATGAGTATGCTAGACTATACGGAAGATTTAATTAATACTATTGAACAGTTAAGAGCATTAGGGATTACTATTGCGTTAGACGATTTCGGAACAGGCTATTCATCCTTAAATTATTTAAAAAAATTCCCAGTAGATGTGTTAAAAATCGATCGCGCGTTTGTTCGTGATATTTTACCAGAGAAAACAGGGATTGCAATGATTTCCGCAATGATTTCCTTGGCTCATGCTTTAAATCTCCAAGTAGTAGCAGAAGGTGTCGAAGAAGAGGCTGAATTAAATGTACTGCGAGAGCATGGCTGTGATTTCGTACAAGGCTATTACTTTAGCAAACCACTATCGGTGCAAGATTTTACCACAACCATCTTAAATCAATCGCCAACAAGTAAATCTAACTCCTAAATGGGGCTAGATTTATTTTCTTAAATATAGTTTACATAATAATATTATTGTATGAATTGTTGCTGTAAGAAATTCATGGTATAATTTGGTTTTAACAAGTTGCATTCAGGGAAATTGCTTAAACACTTAATCAATTCGCCTTTGCTCTTGCTAAAAGAACGATAGGCGTGCAAACAGCAAGCTGTTATCAGCTAAGATTGCTTGCATTAAATCTAAACAATAATGAAATGGGAGTAGCTGCCAATAATATATACCTATTTTTAAATTTTTGTCTAATAAAGATGTCAAAAATGATAATAGGAGAATCATGATGATTGAATTGAAAACAGCAAGATTAAGAATACTACCACTAAGTGCAAATAATCTAAGATTACTCATTGAGAATCCAAAGAAGTTAGAGCTACAATTATCTCTAATAGAATCAGGTAGTTTTCTAAGTATGGAACTTCAACAAGCTATGGAAATTCGACTTTCTAAGTTACTACGTGATAGGGAAAATTATATTTGGTATACCAATTGGTTCATCGTCTCCCATAGTCAAAATTGTAGTGTTGGAGGAATTATGTTAAAAGGACTTCCAAACAACAATGGTGAAGTCATAATTGGGTATTACACTTTACCTGAATATCAAGGAAACGGCTATATGACGGAAGCACTTGAAACAATGAAAAATTGGTTGTTAAATCAGCCCAGTGTGAAGTGCGTTATTGCTGATACGGAAAAAGACAATATCGCATCCCATAGAGTATTAGAAAAGTCCGGTGCGAAGCTGTATAAAGAAACAGCTACATTATATTATTGGAGATTTATCCAAAATTAATGACTTAAAAAAAGAGCCTTCATATCAAAAAATGAAGACTCTTTTTGCTATTGCGAAATATGAAATGAATTACAAAAATAATAATGAGGTGAGATAATGGGCAATTTTTTTGTACCGTCAAAAGGCATACTGTCGTGGAAAGAATACCTTGCAGATCCTCTAAAGCAATGGAAAAAAGGATGCTCTGCTTTTGAGTTAGCTGTTAGTTGGGAGAATGCGAATAATTTGCCATACACCGTGAACAATGTATTTAAAAATAGTAACATTACTTTATTTCACAATATTGAAGTATTATATGGGTTTCCTGAATACAAGGTAGCTTTACCTGGAGGAAATGCAAACGCTATTTGCAGGAACAATTTTCGGGCTTTTATCTTTATCCAATACCGTTGGCAAGCTTATTCTTGGTGCTATTTTTGATAAGTTTAGAACAACCGGAGGCATTCTTTTTGTAGGCAGTTGTATGACGATTGCGATGGTGTCACTGCTGCTGGCAAACGCTAAGAGTTTTGCGTTCGTATTTGCTATCGCTTACGGCTTCAGTATTGTTATTGCGACAATTGGCCCTCCATTTATGACAGATGATTTATTCGGCAAGAAAGATTTTGGAGCCATTTTCGGTGTTGTCCAAATATTCTTCGTAGCAACGAGTTCACTTGGTGTTATCGTTTCCGGTCTTATCTATGATCTTACACAAAGTTACAAAGTGGCATGGTTCATATTTTTAGGCTTATTTATACTAAGTATGTTTTGTATCTTAATAGCAAATAGTATGAAAAAGAAAAAGCACTCAACTGTTGAAGAAATGGCTATAGAAGAAAGTATGGAAGGTGTTTGATTACGGTTAACTTTAATGAAGAGAGATTCCTCCATTTAAAATAAGTAGTCATTGTACTTATTTTGTTCCATGGGGAGAACTCTCTTTTTATTGTGCATGTATTTCTTACAGAGGAGCAACTTTGAGCTTTCCAAAAAAAATAAATATCGAACTATATTTATATAAATATCAATTAATGTTCGTCTTTTTAAAAGAGAAATGCGCTTTGTTCAGCGGCTGGACAGTTGGGTGATTCTCTAAAACACGAACATTAAAAAGAATTGACTCATTTAGGTATGTAGGAAAGACAGAAAATTGTAACCTTCTCGTTATAGACTTCGTTAGTAAAAATGGCTGGAATTAATGCAAGAAGCGGTGTTAGCCGAGTAATAACAATTCGTTTATTCGTTCAAAAAAGAGTTCGGAAATAGAAAAACCGGCAAAAAAAGATTGCCGGCAAGAGATGATGATTATTTTGAATTGTTTTCGTTTGCAAAACGACCAGAAGCAAATTTTTTATTTGCTTCTGCTTGTTGGATTTGTTGTTTAATTTGATTTATGTCCATTTCATTTCCAAATTCTACATCCATTGCATTCGCTGAACCAGATGCTTGTAATTTGTTCGCTTCTGCTTGTTGAATTTGCTGCTTTACTTGATTAACATCAGTTTTATTTTGATTGTTCATTAAAAATCACCTCCTGACATTAGTTTGTACAGAAGGTGATAATCTATCCTTTATTTTTTAGTTACTTACATTTTGGTGATTATTCTTCAATGTTTTTTTGGCTCTTATAATTAAAAACGAAGGTCGCCGAAATTCTTTGTTTAAATTTGGTAAATTACATACTGCATCTTTAGTTGGTATTGGCTCCACCATTTTTTCGATTTGTAAGCCATGTTCAATAAGAGTATTTACAATAGTTGATAGTGTACGGTGATACTTCACAACATTGTCAACTAACCAATGTTGTGTACGTAAGCCTTCATTCTGATAATTATCTAATGCAAAATAGAGTAGGTTCCCTTCAGCATCTGTTATCCAATTGTCTTTTCCCATATTAGCACTTACAATTGGATGCTCTATTGAAAATAACAAAACTCCACCTTCACATAATGCGGTACTAATCTTTTTTATAAGTAACTGAAAGTCTGCAATATAGTGAAAAGCTAAAGAACTTCCTATAAAATCAATGGTTTCTGCAGGCACTGTCATTTCTTCAAATGCAACCTGTTCAAACAATAGATTGTCATGAACATGATGCTTTTTTGCATGTGCAATCATGTTGGAAGAAATATCAATACCTGTAACGTATTTTGCACCGAGCTCAAGACAATAAGCTGCAAAATCTCCTACACCACATCCGATATCTAATACGATTTTATTTTTAAGTGTCGGTAGTAATGCCAAAAAATTGGGTTGTTCCAATAAAATATTATAGTTATGTTCTCGTGCTCGTATTTCTTGATATTTTCTAAAGAACGTATTGTTATCATATATATTCTGGTTCATTTTACCCTTCTATTCATCACAACGTTATGAAGTATTTGCGCAACCTCATTATCACACGCACTATCTAAAATAAATAGACTTATATTTCATTTTTTGTTAGGATGTAGATAGAGGCATGTCTTCTTTACTAAATCTATAAAAACATATGGAAAGGCAGAAATCCACTTTGATTTCTGCCTTTTATTATTCCCTTATCCAATGGATAGTTGTTGCAATGACCTTCTACATTCGTCAAATTGGATTGTTTAATCACTATAATTTTGGACGTTTTTATTCCATCCAAACGTTGATAAGATTACATAATACTACAAGTAGGAGGGATATCAATGGTTGAGGTACGTTACAAAGTAAGAGAAGTATTAGATCAAAACAAAATTGATATATTTTTGAAGCAAGCTCGAATTGGGTATCTGGGAATGGCTGACGGTCATTTGCCTTATGTTGTTCCACTTAATTTTGTTTGGACAAATGGGCTGCTGTATTTCCACGGAGCTACTGGCGGAAGACGCAATCAAGTTATGGATGAAAATCAGGAAGTCTGCTTTACAGTATGTGAAGAATATGGAACGATTACTGATCCAGTGCCCGCAAAGACGGACACTGCGTATATGAGTGTTATCGTTTTTGGGAAGGCTCAACCCATCACAGATTTGGATGAAGCTACACATATGTTGCAAGAGATGCTAAATAAATATGTACCTGGTTATTATAATCGTCCTTTATCTGAGCAACATGTAGACAAATATCGATCAGCCGTTTTCGGTGGTCCAGTTCAAGTTTATCGGATTGATCCACAACAAATGACCGCGAAAGAAAATCCAATTGAAGTAGGGAAAATGTTTAAAAGTTAAAAACATGTTTCATACACTATATTAAATAATCCATTTAAACGCCACTTCCTATATCCCATAGGTAAGTGGTCTTTTTGATTTAACGAAAACGAGCAGTGCTATTCATGAAATACAATCATACGAAGTAGTGAATGATCAACATTTATGGACTGGTGAAAATTGTGTTTTTGGATGTTTTATTACAGTCCGTTATTCGTTATGCTAAGAGCGTTCAAAAAGGGAAGAGACAAATTGAAAAAGACACTATTTTTCCTTTATATGTAAATATAGCTGATATTTTTTATCGAAAAGAAAGGTGGTTTTTAAAATCAATACACAGCAATCGACAGAAGCATTCGAAATAGCAAAACAACTAATGCCTGGTGGTGTAAACAGTCCAGTAAGAGCATTTAAATCAGTTGGAATCGATCCGATTTTTATTAGTCATGGAATCGGATCGGAAATATATGATATTGATGGGAATAGGTTTATAGATTATATCCTTTCTTGGGGACCATTAATTCATGGACATGCAGATAAAGATGTTGCGAGTGCATTACTCGAAGCAATAAAAAAGGGGACAAGTTTTGGATTGCCCACTTTGCAAGAAAATAAACTAGCACAATTAATCACTACTCGGATTCCCTCAATAGAGAAGATTAGAATGGTTAACTCTGGTACAGAGGCAACAATGAGTGCCATTCGGCTAGCTAGAGGTTTTACAGGCAAAAACATAATTGTTAAATTTGAAGGAAACTATCACGGACACAGTGACCATCTATTAGTAAAAGCTGGTTCAGGCATAGCAACATTAGGCCTTCCAGATTGTCCAGGTGTACCGTTAGAAATCACAAAAAACACTTTATCCATTCCGTATAACGATATTGAAGCACTTTATAGTGTATTTCATACATTTGGTTCAGAAATCGCAGCAGTGATTGTAGAACCATTTGCTGGTAATATGGCTGGCATACCTGCTACCCCCGAATTTCTACAGACAATACGTTTGTTCACTACAAAATATGGGGCGCTATTTATTCTTGATGAGGTAATGACTGGTTTTCGTATCGATTATCACTCTGCTCAAGGGCTTTATAACATTCAACCTGACTTAACATGCTTAGGGAAGATAATCGGTGGAGGAATGCCTGTTGGCGCATATGGTGGCAAAAAAGAGATTATGAATCTAATTGCACCGGAAGGAAATATTTATCAAGCTGGTACTTTATCGGGTAATCCAATCGCGATGGTAGCCGGATATACTACAATAAATAAATTAACCTCTGATAGTTACAACTATATTGAAGAGCTATCAGACAGACTAATTCAAGGATTAACAACAGTAGCCCGTAAATCTAATATAACGCTGATGACGTCTAAAGCTGGGACAATGATTGGGTTGTCCTTTACTGATAATCCTTTACAAAATTTTGATGATGCACGCAAAATAGACTCAGAGATGTTTCGACGTTTCTATGTCGAAATGCTGAAACAAGGGATACTTTTACCCCCATCGCAATATGAAAGCATCTTTTTATCGACTGCTCATTCAATACATGATATTGATGAAACAATTAATGCTGCAGATGTAGCTTTTCAACGAATGTCATCGTTTCTTTAGAAAATATTTTAACCATCTTAAATAATGGGTGCGTCATAACAACTATAATGATGATGAACTGTATTAATTTTCGCATCATTTAACTGGAAGTGAATGAAAATGTTAAAAATAAACCGAGAAGATAAAATTCCTATTTGGCAGCAGTTGCTTGATCAGGCTATCCACCATATAACAACAGGAAAATGGCCACCAGGTGAATTACTTCCTCCATCTCGAGAGCTTGCCTTATTAGTCGGCGTTTCACGCTCAACAATACAAATTGTTTATGAGGAATTATTTAGTCGAGGATATACCGTTACTAATTGGCGTGGTGGAACAAGGGTAAGTGAATGGGGATTGAAAGCCAACTCGGCAGAAGAAACTACTCCTCATGGACCATCTACGCCAGCATTACCTTTATTAAACGCGGCAGTTGATGAATTAAACAGTTGGTTTGGAGACGCAGAAAATCGAAACGTAGAAATCGATTTTTGTCCTCATGAGCCTTATTTGGACGAACATTTCAAAAAAAATTGGAGACAATCTTTTTTACAAGCTTCATCCGAAGCAGAATTGACCACTTGGGGTTATGGCAACCCCTATGGTTTTACTCCGCTCCGTGAACAGATTCAACGTTATCTAACATTTGAAAGAGGTGTTCATGTAGATATTGACCAAATCATTTTAACTTCTGGTGCACAACATAGCATTGATCTTATTGCGCAAGCCCTGTTAACTGAAGGAGAAACGGTTTCTGTTGAAGATCCTGGATTCCCCGCTGCCTGGACGACCATGCAATATCGGCGAATGAATGTCGTTTCCGTACCGGTTGATGAGTATGGAATACAAGTAAATCGTATTCATCCACAAAGCAAGCTTATTTTTGTTACGCCTTCTCACCAATGTGCAGTTGGTGTTATTATGTCTGAACCACGTAGACAACAATTGCTCCAAAAGTCAGCGCAAGATCAATTTTGGATAGTAGAAGATGATTATGATGGCGAATTTAGGTACCGTGGTGGCCCACTTCCTACTTTGTTCAGCCAACAACCACAGAACACATTGTATATGATGAGTTTTTCCAAAATGGTGGCGCCTGGCATACGCATTTCGGCAGTTATTGGGCCAAAGGATGCCATTCGTCAGCTTGCTCAAGTACAAGCCCTAACCTATCGACATCTGCCGATAATGGAACAACTAACGCTTACCCATTTTATTGAGCACGGTCATTTTATGCGTCATATGAGGAGAGCAAGAAATGTTTATCGACGCAGACATGAAGCGATGACCAAGGCCATCATGGCAACTGGACTAGCTGAACGTTTTAAACTAAGTGGCATTGAAACAGGCTTGCATATGCTTCTTGAAGCTGAAGAATCGTTTGATGAAGAAGCCATGACAAACCTAGCGCTCGAACAAGGAATTCGCGTTTATCCACTTAGTAAGTATTGTTTAGAAACGAATCGAAAAGGATGGGTACTGGGATTTGCTAAAATGGATGAGGGCGCAATTGAAGAAGGCATTAACCGCCTTGCCAAGATACTTTTATAATCGAAAAAATTACAGCAAAAGAATTAGAATGTACTTCAATAATTCGGCAAATGTAATATTACTTGAAGAAGATAAGTAATTGGGCAAATGCCTAGCATAATTTGCTTGGCACATACTACAAACATACTTGGAGAAATTTCCTGTTAATCTAAAGTCCTTTTTATTTTTATAACCAGATATGACATTAAGAGTAGACGTTTGATGTCTTTGTTAACACTCTAACCTAGCATAATTTGCTAGGTTTTTTATTTTCAGTTGATTATAACTATCAACTAAAAAATCCCCTAAATTAATTAATAATTTTAAATTTTCATTCCATTCAAAAAAAATTTATGTTATATTCATAATAATTACAGTGTTACTGTAATTATTGAAGTCTTTGCATAATTCATAGTAGACATAACTCCATTACTTAACTTTACCTATTGATATAGTTTAAATGGAGTAATTCTATTTCTTAAGAAACAGTTACATTCGTGTTACAACTTTAGCAATTTGAAAATCCAAAAGAGGAGTGTAGTCAAATGAGAGTAGCGACAGATATCGGAGGTACTTTTACAGATCTTGTATACGTTGATGATAAGGGTTATGTTGGGATTTCTAAGAGTAATACAACGCCACCATTTTTTGAAAAGGGAGTCATGGACGTTATTGAGAAGGCTGGTCTAAAACATGAACAGCTATCTATATTTATTCACGGAACGACAGTTATTATTAATGCATTGACTGAACGAAAAGGAGCCAAAATGGGGCTGATTACAACGAAGGGGTTCCGAGATGTTTTAGAAATTGCAAGGGGAAACAGACCAGATCTGTTCAACGTGCGGTATAAAAAGCCTGAGCCATTTGTTGAACGCCATTTAAGGCTCGAAGTAAATGAACGTCTTAACTATAAAGGTGAAGTACTTTCACCTTTATGTCGTGAAGATATCGAAGAATGTGTGAGGTATTTTAAAAAAGAGGGCGTGGAGGCAATAGCAGTGTCCTATATGCACTCATATGTCAATTCATCTCATGAAAGAGAAACAGTGAAAATTATTAAAGAACTTTGGCCAGAAGTATTTGTAACGGCATCAAGTGACATTACAAAAGAATGGCGAGAGTACGAGAGAACTAATACAGCTGTTCTAAACGCATATGTCCAACCTATTGCTACAACATACATTGATAAATTAGATAAGGAATTACGTGAGCAATTAAATACCGACCATCGTTTCATTATGCAATCAAATGGAGGAACGACACGGTTTAAAAATGCCAAAGAAGCACCTATTCACATGGTTGAATCAGGACCGGTTGCTGGTATTTTTGGTGCAGCTGTTTTAGGTGAGTTAATTGGTGAAAAAAACATTATTGCATTTGATATTGGAGGAACAACAGCTAAATGTTCACTTATTGAAAATGGCGAAGTGAAAGTATCCACAGATTACTATATTGAGAGAGATAGCCGCAATGCAGGATATCCAATTAAAGCGCCTGTTGTCGATATTGTTGAAATAGGGAACGGGGGCGGTTCCATCGCTTGGATTGACAACGCAGGTTCATTGAAGGTGGGACCGAAATCTGCAGGAGCTATGCCTGGGCCAGTAGCTTACGGTTTAGGTGGTATTGAGCCTACAACAACAGACGCAAATCTACTGACAGGTCGGTTGTCTCCTGAAAATTTCGATTACGATGTAGACATGAATAATGTTAAAAAAATAATTCAGAAAAAAGTTGGTGACCATTTTGGAATTACTGCCGAAGAAGCAGCACTTGGTATCATCAGAATCGCAAACTCCAATATGTTAAATGCATTAAAGCTGATCTCAATTCGTAAAGGACACAATCCGCAAGACTTTACTTTATTAGCATTCGGTGGAGGAGGCTCGATGCACGCTCCAGCACTTGCACTTGAACTCGGGGTTAAAAAAGTGGTTGTACCGATTGCATCACCTGTATTTTCAGCTTGGGGAATGCTTATGACAGACTTACGTCATGATTACATTCAAACATATATTCAACGGATGAATGAACTTTCTCTCGATGAAATGTCTGCACAGTGGGAAGAAATCGAGAAATATGCACTTGCTCATTTCAAGGATGAAGGAATGACGACTGATAAAGTCGAGTTCCATCGCTTTGCAGATATGCGTTATTTAGGGCAAGAGCATACAGTGAAAGTACCGGTTCCAAACGGTAAATGGACTGAGGAAGATAAACAAGCTATTATCAATAAATTCCATTATTTACACGAAAAAAACTATACATTTAAACTAGAAGATTCACCTACTGAAATTGTCAATATCCATGTAACAGCTTTTGGCAAAGTACCTAAGCCTATAATTGGGAAAATTCCCCGCTCAAGTTCATTAGAAGAAGCGAAAAAAGCAAACCGAAATATATACTACGAGCACAAAGGATGGATTAATACCCCGGTCTACGATCGTAACAAGCTTCCGCCAAATGAAGTAATTTTCGGACCCGCAGTAATTGAAGAAAAAGCTGCAGTGACGGTTATTTATGAAGGGCAACAATTATATTTGGATGAGTTCGGAAACATTATTATCGAAATGGAGGAAAAGTAATATGACAACTTCTCTAAAAATAGATCCGTTTACATTAGAAATTGTTAAAGATTCTCTTTTAGCAGCAGGGGACGAAATGTTCGTCGCACTAGCTCGCACATCAATGAGTCCTATTATTTATGAAGTACTCGATTATGCAAGTGGTTTAACTGACGCTGAAGGAAACCTTCTTACTCAAGGAAACGGTGTAACAGGATTTATTGGGATGCTGACTTTTATGGTAAAAGAAACGCTTAAAAAATATCCTGGAAATAAGCTAAAACCTGGGGATGTAATTATCATCAATGATCCTTATAACGGAGGGGGTTCTCATCTTTCTGATGTAGGGCTTGTTATGCCGATTTTCTATGCAGGTGAGCTAATTGCTTTTTCTGCTAACAAAGCACACTGGACAGAAGTTGGCGGGAAGGATCCTGGTTCATTTACAAACGATGCTGTTGATATTTTTCAAGAAGGTCTTCAATTTAATTGTATTAAATTATTTGAAGAAGATCGTCTAAACGAAGGTATTGTTGAAATTATTCGTGCTAATGTTCGTTTTCCTGATCTTTCATTAGGAGATATGTGGGCACAAGTTGCAGCATTGCGTACAGGTGAACGTAGGTTAAAAGAACTTTGTGCAAAACACAGTAAAGAAACGATTTTAGCAGCTATCGATTACTTATTAGGTCATGGTGAAACGATTTCCCGTCAAGAAATCAAAAAATTGCCAAAGGGGATTTTTGAAGCAGAAGATTACATTGATACAGACGGAATAGGCAATGGACCTTTCAAAATTAAAGTAAAAGTGACCATTACGGATGATGAATTTATTTGTGATTTTCGTGGAAGTCATCCGCAAGTTCCAGGTCCGATGAATTGTTCCTATACAGGACTCATGTCAGCCGTACGAGTGATTTTCCTAGCGATTACAAACCCTGAACAAGACGTTAATGATGGGGTATTTAGACCACTTAAGGTAATTGTTGATCCAAAATCCATTATGTCAGCTGAGCGTCCGGTTCCTGTTTCTAATTATTTTGAAACACTTTTAGGCAGCTTAGATTTAGTTTGGAAAGCGTTAGCATCTCATTTACCAAATCGATTAACTGCAGGACACCATTTATCAGTATGCGCCGTGACATTGTCGGGTAATCATCAAGACACTGAAGAACCATTTCTAATTGTTGAACCTTCTGTTGGAGGCTGGGGTGGTGCTATCGGACAAGACGGTGCTTCAGGTCAGTTCTGTATGGCTGATGGTGAAACGTATAACGTCCCTGTTGAAGTAGCCGAAACTCGCTATGGTGTTCTAATTGACGAATATAGTCTACGTGAAGATGGCAATGGTGCAGGTGCTGGTGAATTTATAGGAGGTAAAGGGGTTATCCGGGCTTATCGTGCTTTATCAGATGGCCAAGCTGTTACCGTTACCTATGGTCGAAATAAATTTTATCCATGGGGCATGAATGATGGTAAAGAAGGTTCTCCAAATGAGTTCTTTGTTCATAAAGCAAACGGTGAAGTTGATGGACCATTCGGTGTTTATGCGCGTTACAAACTTCAAAAGAATGATGTTGTACGCCTAATGACAGGAACAGGTGGAGGCTACGGAAACCCATTAAAACGGCCAGCAGCTCAAGTTGCAAAAGATGTAAAGAACGGCTATTTCACTGGAGAAGAAGCAAGAGAACATTTTTTAGTTGAAGTGAATCCAGTAACATTTGAATTTATGGAATTACCCGGTAGATTATCTTAATTTGGAGGTAAATAGATGAAAATCAAAGAATCAATTATCACTGAAGAAATTGTACAAACGATTTTTCATGATAAGTTTCAAGGTGCCGAAGTAAGGTTCGGCTTTGTCTCAGTTCCTGTAGGGGAACGTCTTCCACTAGAAGGAACTACTTCTCATGAGGAGCATGAATATTCTTTTATCATTAAAGGGGCTTTAACTGGCGAAAGTGGTGGCAAGTTATTCAAAGTTAATGCGGGAGAAGCATCATATATCCCAGCAGGCGAGCAACATTGGTGTGTGAATAAAGGCGATAGCACATGTGAATTAGTATTCGCATTGGTGAAAAGCTAAATAAGTATAAAAGCCGTAGTATAGTATGTTGTCTATAATTCTATTCTCTTTTTAATAAAAAAAGGATGTGAAAAGAATGGTACAAACAGATACTGTAGGAATTAAAAAGAACATTAGTTCAAATGGTTTCATGAATCAAGATCAAGCTTTAGATTCCATTCCAGAATCCTCACGCCAACATTGGATTACCCCTACAATGATTTTTGGAGGACTTGAATTCACAATTCCTGTTCTAATGATTGGGGCGGCATTGACTGGAAGTTTCGGATTATCCAAAATACTTATCATCCTAATCATTGCTTTATTTGGTTTTCAGTGGATTGGCAATACTTTGCAAGGATATATCGGCGCTAAAACTGGGCGCTCTTCCTCAGTCATCGCCCGTTCGAGTTTTGGTGCTGTTCAAGCGAAAGTGATAGTTGGGTTCACCATTTTCATTGTTTCACTCGGATGGTGGGCATTACAGACAGCCGTTGCAGGAAACGCGATTTCAGCCATGTTCGGTATTGATTATAAAAATAATTGGATGGGGTGGGCAATCGTAACGGTCGTCTGCGGGTTACTCTTTGCACTGCCATCCATTATCGGATACAGCTCGATGAAATGGACAGATTACATTGCAGTTCCAGCCGGTCTTATTTTAATTGCTGGAGGAATTTACTATGCGTTAAGAAATACTGGTTGGGAAACGATCACTTCCTGGCAGCCCGAACCAACGATGACGATATGGGCCGCAATAAGTTTAGTAATTGGAGCGAATGTTTCCCAATGGGTCATTGCTTCGGACTATACACGCTATGCAAAATCATCTTGGAAAGATAACCTTATTATTCCAAGTGGTATTATACTCGTTGGTTTACCACTTTTCATTGTCGGTGCAATAATGGCTGTAGGTGTTGGAGATGCAGATATTGTAAATGTTATGATGGGAATGGGTTTCCCAGTATGGGGGTTCCTCATACTGTGGTTTGCAACATGGACATCTCAACTTGTCAACAACTATAGTATGGGCTTGGCATTAGCGAATATTTTTAATGTGAACTCTGGGAAAGGTCGGGCTCTCCTAACATTACTCGGTACGATTTTGGCTATTATTGTTGCACTAATGGGCATCCTCGATTATTTTATGGATTTTCTTTACTTGACTGCTTTACTGTATCCTGCAATCGCTGGCGTTATGATGGCAGATTTCTTCTTTATTCGTAAGCAGGGATGGGTGGATCACGGAGGTTGGAATTGGATAGCGACTATCGCTATGGTGGCTGGAATTATTGTTGGTTATCTAACACAATATGTTGCTCCATGGGGTCTTCCCGCAGTTCAATCGCTTGTAGCATCAATTATCATATATGTTATCGCCATGAAGATAAAAAAGAACCTGGCACCTGATCAGTTTACAGTTTGATTTCTCCATTGCAATCCAGAAAGGTTACTGGGCTTAGTTTTATTTGGAGCTCAGTAACCTATTTTTGTTCAATATACTGGAGTGAATTTAAGAGAACTCCTTGGAGTTAGCTATCATTTGTGGTATGTTTATTCTCCATTTATTGCTTAATCAAGTAAAGTGAAATTTTATAAATTTTCCAAAGTTATTTATCTATTACAAACAATTATGATATTATTAAATAAATTTTAAGGACATGTGGAATGCATTTTGAAAGGAATATTTATATGGATGAGGTCTGTACAAAAATCAAAGATTTACGTGTAAAGCATGGATTAACATTAAAAGATTTAAGTGAGAAGACAGGGCTGTCAGTAAGTTTTCTTTCACAAATTGAAAGAGGAGCTTCCTCTTTAGCCATTACATCATTAAAGAAAATTGCAGATGCCTTTGGAGTAAACATGACTTTCTTTTTTGAAAATCAGCACCCGCACAACTATGCTGTCAAAACGGAGGAACAAAAAGTTCTCAAGATGGAGAGTTCGCCAATACAGTATGTAAGACTAAGTGGTGAATTTGCTGGAAGGCAACAAGAGGCAATTAAGGTTATTCTTTCTCCTCATTATAAAGATAATACTGAAATGTTTAATCATAGTGGGGAAGAATTTCATTATGTAATTGAAGGGACTCTAATATTTAAAGTAAATGAGGAAGAATACCTTCTTCATGAAGGGGAGTCAATTCATTTTCCTTCCGAAAAGCCTCACCAATGGGAAAATCCATTAGATCGAGAAACCGTAGTACTTAGTGTGTTAACGCCGGTTATTTTTTAGGTACAACTCCAGAATTAGGAAATTATGTTTTGATATAATTGCTATTAATTAGTAACGAAATGACAATTGCAAATTTACCTATTTTCGTGCTTAAAATTAAACTATGCCTGTGTTTACGATTAAACTTGAAATTTTTCTGTTTTTAAAGTTATGATTGAAATTGCAAAATCGAATAAGGCGACATGACTTTGGACGTCATGTTAGCGAATTGACAAAGAAATGTTTTAATGCAGCGCCTCCTAACTAGGGGGCGCTGTTTTTTATTTTTTTCTAGGAGTGAAATGATGGATAAAAGAATTTACCTATTATCAACGATTGCTTTTATAGTAGGTCTAGTTGAATTAGTGATTGGAGGGTTGCTTCCACTGATTGCGGAAGATTTAAATATTTCGTATGGCAAAGTAGGAATGTTAATCTCCATGTTTTCGTTAAGTTTTGCCATATCAGGCCCCATTTTATTATCTTTAACTTCAATGATGGAGCGCAAAAGATTATTTCTCATTGTTTTGTTTATTTTCTTTGTATCTAATATGATTATTGTGTTGAGTGATATGTATGTTATTCTTATGAGCGCTAGAATTTTATCAGCCATGTGTGCGTCGCTACTTGTTTCGTTATGTATCACCATCGCTTCTCAAATAACTGATGAGGCTTATACAGCAAGAGCAATCGGCCTTGTATTAATGGGGGTTAGTGCTTCCCTCGTGTTTGGTGTTCCATTTAGTTTATGGTTAGGCAGCGAATTAGGGTGGCGGGCACCATTTCTCTTTATTGCTATTTTGACATTATTGCTGATGTTAATAGTATTATTTGTATTAGGAACAATTGAGCCCAAGAAGAAATTGCCTTTTAAAGCCCAAGTAAAGGCGATAAAGGAGCGAAAGATTTTACTTATTCACTCAATCTCTATCGTGTTTTTTACAGGACATATGACTTTATATGCATATTTAACACCATTTCTTCAGTCCACGCTACATTTGTCAGAGAAGTCTCTTAGCCTAATGTATTTAATCATTGGTATATCCTCCATATGCGGGAGTTTACTAGGTGGATATTTTACTGATCGTATTAGTGCAAAACGAACTATTATTTCCGTATTGTCCTTATTTACATTAACGATTGTTGCAATACCGTTCTTAAAATTTTCCGTCGTTCTGTTCGTTGGGGCAATATTATTATGGAGTTTACTAAGTTGGTCACTACAACCTGCGATTCAAAGCTATATAGTTTCTTCTGCATCGACTACATCAGATATCCATCAAAGTTTAAATAATTCTGGTGCCCATATAGGCATGGCATTAGGCTCCACGATAGGGGGCATAACCATTGACGCATATACTCCTGAATTAAATGCCATAATCGGTGGCACAATTGCCTGCATCGCATTGATAGTAGCCCTACTAACCTTTAATTGGCAAAAAAACTAAGTAGAAATATGGTCAATTTTTGTCCAATCAAGCCTAAAAAACGAATACAATAAATAGAAAATATATCATATATTTGTAAAATAGATTAAAATAAAACTAGCCTCGTACGATTGCAGGCTAGTTTTATTTTGATTGTAGCACTTTAGTTCAAGCAGGCATTTTTACATTTTCATTTGAATACATTTTTAATTAGATTACTAATATTAAATATAATGGTGAGGGAGATTGGATGGACACTTCAACAAATACGAATCAAGTGGACGCAAGCATTTCTATTATCATACCTGCTCATAATGAAGAAAAGTACATTGGAAAATGCTTAGAATCCATTGCAAGAGCGTCAAAATTACTTCAAAATCAAGTTGAAATCATTGTTGTGCTAAATCGCTGTACAGACAGAACGGAAGAAATTGCGAAATCGTATAATTGTATCACAATAAACAATGATGATAAAAACCTTTCTAAGATTAGAAACACAGGCGTTGAAATAGCTAGGGGCGAAATCATCGTAACGATAGATGCAGATACACAGATGAATGAGCATATGCTTGCAAAGGTAGTGCAAAACTTGAGCTCGGGAAAGTATATTGGCGGAGGAGTTACAGGGAAATTCGAAAGAATGTCTATAGGGATATTTGTTTCAACTATGTTATTAATAGGGCCCCTACTTTTTAAATATGGCGCCATTTCCGTGGGCATTTTTTGGTGCTACAAAGAGGATTTTAAGTCCATTAATGGATTTAATGAAGCAATGCTTATGGCGGAAGATGCTGATTTTGCCAAACGCTTAAAAGTGTGGGGAAAAAAGAAAGGAAAAAAATACGGAACAATTCAAAATGGTATGATTACTTCCAGCAGAAAGTTTGATAAACACGGAGACTGGGTTTTACTTAAACGGCCGAAATTAATTTTAGCTTATCTTAAAGGAACAGATAAACAATATGCAGATGAAGCCTATTATGAAAATCATGATCGATAAATATTTAACATTAGGCATAATTGATTATATAAGAGTTTATCGTGTTGAGAGATCCAAAGTTAAAGTAAATCGATTAGTTATAAACTCTGTTGAGGATGATTTATAAAAGCTATGTATCCGAAGAATATTCTAGGTGAAAAAATACTAAAAGAGGTTTTAAGTATATTATGTTGATATTATTTTCAATTATTATTTCATTATTTGTATTAATTCTTTCAGTGAGTTTTATAAATCATCAATTACAATTGTCAAAAGAAAAAGAACTATTTGTTCCAACTGGGCAACTTTTAGAAATTAATGGTCATCAAATACATGTCTATACAGAAGGTAAAGGAGAAGAAACACTTGTTTTTATGTCAGGTGGTGGCACTAGCTCTCCTGTATTGGACTTTAAATCGCTTTATTCCTTGTTAAGTGATAAATATAAAATTGTAGTTGTTGAAAAGGCAGGTTATGGATTTAGCGAAGTAACAGATACTAATCGAGACATTGATACAATTCTAACTGAAACAAAAGAAGCTCTTTTTAAATCAGGAGTTAAAGGACCATTTATTTTATTTCCTCATTCTATGTCTGGCATTGAAGCCTTGAAATGGGCGCAAGACTACCCTGATGAAATAAAAGCTATTATTGGTTTAGATATGGCTGTTCCAGCTGCATATGAAGAATTAGATATCAATATGTTCCTTGTTCGATTAGGTGCTTTAGCTGCAAATACTGGTTTAACCAGATGGGTCCCTAATCTATCAGAGAATGACGCGATAAAATATGGGAATTTAACTGATAAAGAGAAAAAGTTGTATAAAGCAATTTTTTATCGAAGAACATTGACCAATGATATGATTAATGAAATAAATAATATAAAAGCAAATGCACAGAAGGTCAAACAAGGTGGAATGCCGAACATTCCTATACTTTTGTTTTCATCCAATGGTGTGGGAACAGGTTTTGATAATAAAACGTGGAATGGAATTCAAAATGACTTTATTAGTAAGGCTTGTAATGGTCAATTAGTTAATTTAGATTCATCTCATTATGTCCATAGTATAGACTATGAGCAAATAGCTGAGGAATCAAAAAAGTTTATAGCTAGTTTGAAATATTCAATTAACTTTTAAGAAAAACTATTATTATACAATCTGACGCCATTGTAGAAATCAAAAGTCAAAATTCCCAGTGTTATAAGTGAGAAGTTTGGCTTTCTTTACTTCATTAAGGAATACTAACGACTGGATTTTTCACGATAAGCAGAAGAATTAAGATTTCTATAAGGGGTATAGTAAATATATGAAGTATAAGGGTTTTGTGGTAGTTGGATATGCACGGGTAAGTAAGATTTGTCATTGCCACTACAGATAGATGCTTTGAACGTGAAGTATGATGGCATGAATAGAGCAGTGGACAGTCATTTACTAAATACCCCTAATTAAAAAGGGATCTTTTGATAAAACGAATAATATGTGGTAGCGTTTTTGGAAAAGGGGAAAGATGAGTTGAAGGGATTTTAATCTTTTAAAAAAGTTGATAATCGATTTAAAACTTACTACATATAAAGAGAAAGGTGTTAACATGCCTAAAAAAGTTCTAAAACTTCGACCCAGACAATATTGGCGAATCGGTGAACATGAAGCTTGGTTTGCAGATATGGCAGCGAAGGGTCTTCATTTATCCAAGATGGGAGCCTTTGCCCATTTTATCAAAGGGGAACCGAAAAAAATAAAGTACAGAATAGATGTATCCACAAGTAAAAAAATTCCACAAGACCAAATTGAGCTATATGAAGAAAAGGGGTGGAATTATGTCACAAGCTATTATCTGTTCCATGTATTTTCATCACCTGTTGAATTCAATGCACCAGAGCTTTACAGTAATCTTACTGTGCAATCTCAAACATTAGATGAACTAGATAAGAAACTAACGACGAATGCTATTATATCTAGTGCGACTATGCTCATTATGATTTGTACACTGTTTGCTGTTTGGTTTCTTGATGGAACACCAACCCTAGCCTTAGTTAAAGGGTTGGCTATTTACCAAACTGCTTTAACTACTTTTTTCGGATATATGAACTTTACTTCACTGCAAGCTGCTTTTGCCATTCGCGCTTTGCGTAAAGGTCTTAATGAGGGAAAACCGATTAATCATCAAGTCAAATGGAAAAAGTCTTTTCCATTAAATAAAACGATATCTTTTTGTTTTACAGTAGTCTTTTTATTATGTGCTTCAATTCCGTTTATTCAGCTTGGAAAAAACGATACACAAACATTGCCAGAGTCAAATGTTGATTTACCAATTGTTAGATTAGCAGATATTGAAAATAATCCCGCTTTTACTAGAGGTGAATCATATATAATCGATAATATTGATTGGGGAAATCGCTATACATTTAATTGGAGTCCTTTGGCTCCTATACAATATGAGACTAATGAAAATGGAATTGTTCCAGGGGAAAGATGGGACAAATGGGGAGGCGAATATTCGCCAGATATACATACTATGGTTTATAAGTTGAGTGTACCAGCTAAAGCTAAAAATCTAATTGATGATTTAATCAAAAGATATGGTTATGAAGAAAATTCTGAAGATTTTATTGAAATGAATCATCCCCAATTAGATAATTTGATTGTTTACGAGAAAGAAACCTTAAAAGAAGTCTTTGCTTCTCATAATAATGCCGTGATGTTTGTTCGTTACAATGGCAATGCTGATATTGATTCATTAATTGATAATATTGTAGAGAAGATTTATTTACTATCTGAATAAATTTGATGGTTTATTATTATCCTTTAACAAAGTCTAGACACTTCAAAATAACCTAGTTGAGTAGTATAAAATTTTCAAAATAGATAAAAAATGCTATTTTCTTTTTTACTTGGCAAGGGACAATCCTCATTTGATCAGGATAATACCAAAGAAGTTATTGAAGAGTTTATAAAGATGGACAAACACTTAAAGTAAATGGAAACCTACTGACAATACGCTATGACATGTGGCTAATCAAAATATTGGATCGAAGTAATCAATGAAAATGATAAAGGAGCAATCCCTCGACAACAATGCTCCCGTATTATGCCGAATAAGGAACAAGGTTTTTATATGTTGGAAGAATGTACACACCAATGGGAATATCCTTTGTATCTTATGACAGAATAAGCTTAACGTTCTTCTTCAAATAATGGAGGATTCAGTGCAACAGGGATTTATAAGTATACAAAACAAACCTAATATACGTATCCAAATGAAAGTTTAGATACACACCCAAAAAGCACGAATCATCAGCCGATGAAGAAGCCTCATTACGTAACTTGGTGTAGGGTTGTAAAGTTGAAAGAGTTGCATATTGTAGCTCTTTCTTTTTTCACTTTTTAGAGTTTTATTACTATAAAAGCCTTTTGAGCGAAATTTTTGTTTAAATAATCCTACAGATTTATTAAATTTTAAAATATTCTAATTATTTAAAATAATAGTATTTTTCTATGAGGGTAGACTCAATTTTTATGAATCGTACTAAAAATAATTGAATTTAATTAAAATCCTTTATAAAATGAAAGCGAATTCACACTTTAGTGCATGCACGCTTGTTAATTAAAATGATTTCTTACATTTAAGGAGGCATATTAATTATGATAGCAGCAGTCGTAACGAAAGACAAAAAAGTAAGTGTAGAGGAGAAGCAACTAAGACCATTAAAACATGGTGAAGCATTAGTACAAACAGAATTTTGTGGTGTTTGTCATACGGATCTACATGTCAAAAATGCAGATTTCGGTGATGTTACAGGGATTGTGTTAGGTCATGAAGGTATTGGTAAAGTGATTGAAGTTGCAGAAGGGGTTACGTCACTAAAAGTTGGTGACCGAGTATCTATTGCTTGGATGTATGAGAGTTGCGGACACTGTGAATATTGTACGACAGGGCGTGAAACACTTTGTCGCGATGTTAAAAATGCAGGGTACACAGTAGATGGTGCTATGGCCGAGCAAGTGATTGTATCAGCTGATTATGCAGTTAAGGTTCCAGCTAATTTAGATCCAGCCGCCGCTTCTTCTGTCACTTGTGCAGGTGTGACAACTTACAAGGCTGTGAGAGTGTCAAATATCCGTCCAGGACAATGGATTGGGATATTTGGTATTGGTGGTCTCGGCAACTTAGCTGTGCAATACGCCAAACATGTTTATGGTGCAAACGTAGTGGCGTTCGATATCAATGATGAAAAGCTAGCATTTGCTAAAGAAGTAGGGGCAGATGCTATTGTCAATTTATTAAATGAAGACCCAATTGCTAAAGCGAAAGAACTGACAAATGGGAAAGGCTTAGATGCAACTGTGGTTACAGCTGTAGCTAAAACACCTTTCAATCAAGCAATTGATGTGGTAAAAGCAGGCGCACGAGTAGTAGCAGTTGGTTTACCTGTAGATAAAATGGATTTAGATATCCCTCGTTTAGTACTGGATGGCATCCAAGTGATTGGTACATTAGTAGGTACACGCCAAGACTTACAAGAAGCATTCCAATTTGCTGCAGAAGGTAAGGTAGTGCCGAAAGTAACTTTGCGAAAAATCGAAGAAATTAACGAGATTATGGAAGAGATGGAACAAGGTAAAATAACAGGACGTATGGTAATTGACTTTACGAATAAATAGCTTGTTATCTATTAATTTTATAAATAACTAAACTAGGCACTTCCGCTACAAAGGAGGTGCCTTTCTTTTAGCTTTACAAATACCTGTGTTTTTTAGTGAAAGGAAGCAACTGACTTTCATCTAGATTCATATTTTTTATGCACAAAGGCGTTTCTAAGTTAATTGAATTAGAGAATTGCTTCTGTCATAGTTACTTAATTTTCATAACTTCAATATATCTATACATTCCTTTTAACATAACAGGGTCATCCTTTATGATTTTAAGCCTTTGTTTTTGTTGGCTAAACATTTCCTCAAAACTTCGACCAATATCAGTACCTAATAGGCTTATAAAGGGCCTTAACAGCTTTTTGGTTACAGTTATTCGTTGATGTTTAGCAGCAAATTTATCAAAAATTAGTATTTTTCCATTCAGCTTTAAAACGCGAATCATTTCTTCAAAGCATTTATGTTCATCAGGCACGACAGAAAGAATTAAACTCGCCACAATATAGTCAAATGATTCATCTTCAAAAGTCATTGTTTGCGCATCCATTTCTATAAATTGGATAGCAGAGTGCTCGAATTTACTTTTAGCGATAGCTAACATATCAGGAGAATAATCAATTGCTGTAATATCATAATTCATATGGTCAAAGTATGCTAAATCAGCTCCAGTACCGATCCCAACAAATAAGATTTTCTGCTTGCTTTGAAAAGAGACTTCTTGAAAAATCTTTTTTCTCGTCTTCAAAAAAACACCAGTATTAAAAAATCTATCATAGAAGGAAGAGCCCACTTTGTAGACAATCTTATTCCACTTATTGTTCAATCGGTCATCCCATCTTTCATCCGTAAAATTAAAGGAAAGTCATTTAAAATTGCTTAAGGAAGGCAACTCAGTACAGCGCAAGCATTATCACTACATGTTCTTTATAATATTATACTAAACTATAGCTTCGAACATATCCTCCTTAGACATCTAGAGCTAGCGACATAGGTGTCTAATAAAGTGGGATGAACACACAGATTCCAGCGATTTATTACGGAAAAAAATTGAAGACAATCTACCTTGACTTCAGTCTGAAACCAGTAATAACAACGATGCCTACTACTTACATATGACAAAGACATTTAGCTATAATCAGAACGTTATCAGTATAAAACACGCCATAAATAAAAGGTAGCGTATGATTCCCAATTTTTCCAGTTGACTGATAGTTCTAATATTTCATCTTTTGTAGGCTTTTGCGTCATATTACGTAATACTTTTATCGAATTAATCAGACCGACATCATCGATTGGAAAAGCTGTTTGGAATCTCAGGCAGCGCATCAGCACGTAATTGGCTGTCCATGGTCCGATTCCTCGTATTTGAATTAAGCTTTTTTCAGCATCTTTAAAGTTCATTGCTAGTAATTTTTCCTTCGATAAAGCACCATTTTCCATCAATTTGGCAATACCAATGATATATTCACTTTTTTTTGCCGTCATTTTAATATCTGCTAGGTCGGTAGGTGTTAACTGTGCAATGCGCTCGTACGTTGGGAACACCCAATATTTTTTACCTTTCCATTCGATATAATCGCCAAGGCTTTCTACAAATTGCTTCTTTAAGGAATAGGCAAACGCTAAATTAATTTGTTGCCCTATAACGCCCCAGCATAATGCTTCAAATAAATGAGGAATGCCCACTACACGCAATCCATAAAATTTTCGGGCAGGCATTTCAAGTAATGGGTCTGTAGTTGCCATATCATAAAAAGGCGTTAAATCGTTCTCAAGGTCAAACCATTCATAAATATATTTTACAATTTGTTGTCGTATCCGCTTATCATTCGGTCTAGAATCATTTAGGAATTGAACAATCATTTGGTTATGTTGGCTTACGCTAATCTGTACTAAGGAGCGCATTTCTCCTATCGCAATAACCTTTGTAATAACATCATTCTCAACCTCATACATACATTCATTTTTTTCTCGTAATAGATAGTTTAGGTTTGCATTCATATCGAAATGGTTAGGTAATGGAATGACTATCTCATTATTATTTTCATGCCATATCACTTTTGCATTCTCCTCTATAAACTGATTATTAGGGAACATACACGATTAAAATTTACTTTACCATATCATAATCGAGACGAATTTTGTTATCTTGCTATTACATTCTAAACACCTTATGTTTTTCTACTGATGCGGTTATAGTGTTAGTTATCAAGAATGCGAATAGGAGGGCTTAACAATGGTTCAAGAGATAAAAACACGAGTAGAAAACTTAGATTGGGACACCATTCAAAATGAATTAGATGCACAAGGGTTTGCAAAGCTTCCCGTGATTTTAACAAAGGCGGAATGTGAATTTCTAAAAGCGTTGTATCTTGAGAAGGAGCCGTACAGAACAACAATCAATATGCAACGCTATCGCTTTGGCAATGGGGAATACAAATACTTTTCCTATCCACTACCTGCTATTGTCCAAAGTTTAAGAGAGGTCTTCTATGTAGAATTGTCTAAAACAGCGAATCGTTGGTTGGGGTATTTACGAAAAACAGCACAGTTTCCCAACAACCTTCAAGATTTTTTGACCATCTGTGAAGAAAATGAGCAAACAAGACCAACACCTTTACTATTAAAGTATGAAACAGGGGGCTTTAATTGTTTGCATCAAGATTTATACGGCGATATATTTTTCCCATTTCAAGTAGTCTTTGTCTTAAATCAACGTGAAAAAGATTTTTGCGGTGGAGAATCGCTATTAGTGGAACAAATTCCTCGTGCTCAAAGTAGAGGACATGTTATTACTTTAGATCAAGGCAGTGCGCTTATTTTCCCTACGAACTATAGAGTTGTTCTTGGTCAAAAAGGGTATTACAAAAATAAGGTGCGTCACGGAGTAAGTACGGTTACTTTCGGGGAACGTTTTGGTCTTGGAATCATTTTTCATGATGCGACATAAAAACTACTTCAATATCTTGCTATTCTATTTCAAGAATTGTACATTGGAAATTTCTAAGGAGTATAGTGTAAAGAGAGGTGAGCGTAATGCTAGATAGGTTCAATCACGAGTGTCATGATAAAACTTCAAATGATATGGAACAGATAACAGATGAAAAGTGGCAAGCTATAATTAATAATGATCCAACGTATAATCATCAATTTTTCTATGCTGTAAAATCAACAGGGATATTCTGTAAACCATCTTGTAAATCGCGCGTCCCGAAAAAAGAAAATGTCTGCATTTTTCAAAACGCAGAACAAGCTCTACGCGCAAATTTTCGGCCTTGTAAACGTTGTAAGCCAACGAATGAAAAATTGCCTGATAGCGAATGGGTTGAATTAATTACTGCCTACATTGATAAAAATTACACAGAAAAATTAACCCTAGAATCGTTAGCCACGATTTGTCATGGGAGTCCCTATCATATGCATCGCACATTTAAAAAAATTAAGGGTATAACACCTGTTGAGTATATACAACAAGTTCGCGTACATGAGGCTAAACAATTATTAATGCAGACAAATAAAGCCATTGGAGATATTGCCATTTGTGTAGGAATGATGAATACGCCTTATTTTATTACGTTATTTAAAAAGAAAACAGGATTGACACCAGCACAATTTCGACAAATGCATATAACTGGAGGAAACGATAGTGGTAACAAACAATAAAACAACGCTTTATTGGTCTTTACTAACGTTTGAAGATTGGCATTTTTATATTGCTTCCACTTCTAAAGGGTTAGTATATGTAAGTTCACAGAACAGCTCATTCGATGAGTTAATCGAGTGGTCTAAGAAGCGCTTTCCAGAAAGTCCACTAATTGAAGATAATAAAAAGCTAGAACCCTATATGGTTGAATTGATTCAATACCTTCAAGGAAAGCGAAAAACATTTACTATGCCATTTGATTATGTAGGGACAGCATTTCAGATAGCAGTGTGGAATGCACTTTGTGACATTCCTTATGGACAGACGAAATCCTATTCAGACATTGCCAATGCTATTAATAAACCAGCAGCTGTGCGCGCGGTTGGCACAGCGATTGGAGCCAATCCAGTATTAATTACTGTACCGTGCCATCGGGTAATTGGCAAGAATGGCTCATTAACAGGCTATCGAGGAGGATTAGAAATGAAGACACAGCTCCTAGAGTTAGAAAAGGGAACTTCAACTAGCTACGAGTAATTATGAATGGAGGGGGACGGTGATGAAAAGTGAATTATTCTATAAAAATCCAAAAACGATTCTGAATAAAGGAACTGGCTTTCTTGCTGGATATACGCATTCACTAAATCCTTATACAGGCTGTTCATTTGGGTGCTCCTATTGTTATGTACGAGCAATGCCTGTGGCACTTTTTCGAGATGGTGAATGGGGCAATTGGGTTGATATAAAAAACGGTGCTGCAAATTTATTAAAAAAGGAGCTTCAGCGCGCCAAAGCTAAAGGAAATGTGACCATTTTTATGTCATCAAGTACAGATCCTTATCAGCCAATCGAGCATAAAGAAAAAGTGACAAGGTCCTTACTAGAAGTGATGGTCGCAGATCCCCCAGACTTCCTTTTAGTGCAAACTAGAAGCCCACTTGTAAGCCGTGATATTGATTTGCTACAGCAATTTAAAGAGAAAGTTCGAGTAAGTATAACGATTGAGACAGATTCCGAAACAATACGCAAACATTTTACGCCAGATGCACCACCAATTCAGGCGCGTTTTAAGACATTAGAAACATTAGCCGCCAACGGAATCCCGACTCAAGTGGCTATAGCCCCCATTTTACCAAGTGGGGAATATTTTCCTGAGAAATTGAAACCATTCGTCAATAGAATATGTTTGGATGACTACTTTTTGGGAGATGGCAGTGGTGGAAAACGAACAAGAAAACTTGGTATGGAGGAGAAATATGCCCAACTTGGTTTAGAAGATTGGTACGGACCACATGTCATAAATAATGTCTATAATCGATTGATTAAAATCTTTCCAGAAAGTGATGTTTATCTAAGTCAAGCAGGATTTGAGCCGTAAAAATAATAGCGCATTGGCTATCACAAGTGGATGCTTTACAAATAAGGGAACGACCATTGCAAGCATCCTTTCTGTAAAATCAGAAAGGATGCTTGTGCGCTGTGAGAGCTATCAAGATGGGCAACTGTACATGTTGTTGAGTCTCGATACGTTACAGCGTTATTTTTATGTAAAAATTCGCAAACGCAATGGGGGTTAACGTATTCAAGCTCTCTTCTATACTAAAAGATTTTAGTTTACATAATAAAAGAACTTGGTACGACTTTCTGTTTATCGGATGGTTCTCATTAATTTATCATTCAAAATGTTACTCAACAATCGGAGAATAGCCGTTATAAAAGGGAGCACTGAGTGAAGGTTACCCTGAATAAGGGGGTGATGGTCAACCAACGTCACAACCGAATAATTGCGTTCGATACACTCAATCTAAATTTGCCAAGGTAGAGGTGACTTTTACATAAAAAAAGTAGCGTGTCACACGCTACAGCAAACTATTGACCATTCTTCTTAGGAAGAATAATCAAAAGATATTGTTCAGGATGGCTAATAAATAACAAAGATTTAGAATGGAATGTCCATATTACTTAATATGCGAACTAACAATGATAAGTGTAATTCCAGTAAATAAGCAAATGATTCTCGCCACAGGAATTTTATCAGCTAGTCCAAATAATGCAATTGCTGTCGTAACGATTAAAACTGTTGGACCAACCAATGCAAGCATTGTATTAATATAGAATGCTTTTTCTAAATTATTCAACTTTAGCATCAACAATCCAGCACTTACTTCAATACTTCCAGACAATACACGTAAAATAACCATAGCAAGAACCGATTTTTCAATAATGGTCATCATCCTATCTTTATAGATAATATTCGCATATCTTATAAATCCATCTTAATTTAATTATAGAATTCTGTTTTAATGAAATATTAACATCAATGTATGTATCATTTGTATCAAATATTCTTGTTATAGTATGCTTTATAGTGTTAATAAATATAGGTTCATATAATAGAATTTTTCGAAAAGATAGTACTTTTAAAGAACGCATGCATATAGTACAGTTTTCTTGTCATATATTATACATTAAAGTGTAATAATAATATTTTATAAATAGATAGATTATTCGTTCAATTTAAAATAAGTAAGGAGTGTTGAATTTGATATCTTTTTCTAAACCAGATGTAGAACAGTTTTTACGAACATTTTCGATTGGTGATTTTGCGGTGAGTCCAGATGAAAAACAGCTAGTTTTCAGTACAAATTTAAGTGGGAAGTATAATTTATGGGCGATGAATTTACCAAATACGTTCCCGACACAGCTTACTTTCATTGACCAAAGCTGCCAAGGGCTTATCTATGATAAACAAGGACGGTTTATCATTGCCGGTTTTGACAGGAATGGGGACGAAAATACGCAATTTTATGGAATTCCACTTCAAGGTGGAACAATGAAAAAAATTATTTATGAAGAAGGAACTCGCAATTCTGTGCCCATTTTATCTGAAGATGGCAACAAGCTTTATTATACATCTTCGAAAGAAAATCCAACGTATTTAAATGCATATGTCTATGACTTGGTGACAGGTGAGGAAGAAACAGTTCTTGTGGGAAAAGATGCACCTACTTTTTTACTTGATTTTAGCCCAAATGAAGAGGTTGCCCTCTATTTTAAACATTTCTCTAATACGTATACACGACTATACGCTAAACGAGGAGAGGAACATATTCTCCTGACACCGCCAACAGATCATCAACATACGGTCAGTGACGCAGTGTTTGTATCCGATAAACTCATCTATTTATTAACAAATTACAATGCTGATTTTACGTATTTGGCTTCTTATAATTTAGAGACAAATGAGTTTGTAAAATTGAAAGATTTAGAGAATGAAAGCTTTACTTCGTTGAAATATAGCAAAGAAGAGCAGTGTCTGTATGTCATCAGTGAAAAAGGTGTAGAAGACCATCTATACGTGCATGATTTACGAACGAATAATTGGGAAGAATTAGATTCACCATGCAGTATCATCGAAAAACTGATCGTCACAAAATCTGGTGATTTGTATTTATTAGGAAGAAGTGCGACGAAGCCACATAATATCTATTATTTTAAGGAAAATGGATGGACAGCTTTAACGGAATACACAGTTCCAGGTGTAGATCAAAGCGAATTAGTGGAGCCAGATGTGATTACTTATTCTTCCTTTGATGGACTTGAAATAGAGTCCTTATTTTTCAAAGCTAACAAAGAAAATGATAATGGTGAAATCATTTTTTGGCCGCATGGTGGTCCACAAGCTGCAGAGCGGAAATTTTTTAGAGCTTCCTTCCAATTCTTTTTAAATAATGGGTATAGCATCTTTGCTCCGAATTTCCGTGGATCAACAGGCTATGGATTGGCTTTCACAAAAATGGTAGAAGGAGATTGGGGACACGGTCCAAGACTTGATAATGTAGCTGGTCTCGACTGGCTCATAGAAAATGATTACGCGAAAAAAGGCAATATTTTATTGATGGGTGGAAGTTATGGAGGTTACATGGCCTTATTGCTCCACGGTAGACACGCTGATTATTTCAAAGCCGTCGTGGATATATTTGGTCCATCGGATTTGTTCTCATTTATCAACTCGGTTCCTGAAGACTGGAAGCCAATTATGGACAGGTGGGTAGGAAACCCTGAAAGAGACAAGCAAAAACTTATTGAATACTCACCAATTACTTATCTAGAAAACATGGTGAAACCAATGCTAGTTATCCAAGGAGCCAATGACCCGCGTGTTGTAAAAGAGGAATCTGATCAAATCGTTCAGGCTTTAAAAGATAAAGGTCGTGAAGTAGAGTACATGCTTCTTGAAGACGAAGGACATGGATTCTCTAAAAAAGAAAATGAAATTGCTGTTTATCAAAAAGTCCTGTCATTTTTGAATCAGTTCGCTGAATCTAAAGTGAATCCATAATGATACGTATTATTGAAGAGAAAAGAAGCCCAACTGTGAAGAAAACAAAGAGATTGATGGGTTAAATGAAAAATGATATTATCCCCTTTAAGTAGACAATGAAAAACTACAGTACGCTGTAGATAACATTTTATTTTACTTAAGGGGTTTTTTCTATGTCTAGAAAAAATAATACGTATTCAAATGGATTGAAATTAGAAGTAGTACAGGCCTATCTAGCCGGAGGAGAACGTATGCAAAAGTTTGCGGAAAAATACAAGATTCGTAATGTCACAAGTGAAAGTATGGGTGAGAAAGTTTAATGAAGTACAACAACGAAATTGTGGCTTGGCAAGTAGACAAACGGAATGACTTACAGCTAGTGATGAGTTAACGGCAAAAAGAAATGTGTATTGAAACCTCATCCACTCGAATCAAGGCTTTCAATATACATCCATTAAATATCATCAAACAGCTGAACAACTTGGCATGATTGGCAGCCATTCCCGCAAAGGTAACTGCTACGATAACGCCTGTATTGAATCCTTCTTCTCGCACTTTAAAAGCGAATATTTGTATCTTTTACAGGATCGTTCTGAAGAGGAAATTATCCGAGCTATTGTTAGTATATCTACTTTTATAACTACAAACGCTTTCAAAAACGACTCAACCTTCTGACACCAATAGAATACCGACATCAGATGGCTGCTTATTCTTTTTAAAGCTGTCTACTTGACAGGGGTAAGTCCAAACAACAACTACTTTTACTCTCCTAAACCTAAAAGTTCATTTTTTGTGATTTTTATTATATTCAGAAAATAGAATTGACGTGAAGAATTGAGCATGTTATGTTTAATATTAATTCCATAGCAATCATTACAAGTTTGAGTGAAAAAATCTTTCACTCAATTAAAAGGAAAATGGGTGTAAATCCCATGCTGTCCCGCAACTGTAAATGAGGAGTTTTGTTTCAATTGACACGGAGTTATTACTCGTGAAGGTGAAACAAAATAATGATTCATGAGCCAGAATGCCTGCTTGTAAGAAGATTCATTGATGATCTACGAAAGATAGGGAGATGGATGGAGACTTACTTATTGTAAGCTTATCTATCCTTATTCTTTTTTGAATAAGGTTTTTTTATGCCTTCTTTTATCTAATAGTAGATTCTTTTAAACCAAGAATGGAGATAGGAGACAGAAAATGAAATTGACAAAGTATTTACTTCCTTTTGTGCTATTTTTGTCTTTCAGTATATTTGCAGGTTGTACTAGCACTGATACAGAAAAGGGAAAAACAGCAACACAAACAAATGATGGAAAAATGATAACGATTGGATGGCCTTTAGATGTCGGTCCATTAAACCCTCATACATATTTACCTAATCAAATGACTGCACAAGCAATGGTCTACGAATCTTTGGTTGAGTATAACGATGATGGGACTATTACGCCTAAGCTAGCAGAAAGTTGGGATATTTCAAAGGATAAGACTTCTTACATTTTCCATTTAAGAAAAGACGTCAAGTATTCAGACGGAACTGCTTTTAATGCGGATAATGTCATTCGTAACTTCGATGCCATATTAGCAAATCGGGAAATACATTTTTGGATGGGCATGGTCAACCATATTGTTGAGGTTGTAAAAGAAGATGATTATACAATTCGTTTGCAATTGGATGAACCTTATTATCCTGTATTAAACGAACTGGCCTTTGTACGTCCGTTCCGTTTTTTAGGGGATAACGGATTCCCTGAAGGAGATGCGACGCAAGATTCCATCAAAGCACCTGTTGGGACAGGTCCATGGGTATTAACAGATTACAAAAAAGATGAATATGCTTTATTTAGTCGCAACGAAAACTATTGGGGGGAAAAACCTCTCATAGAACACATTAAAGTGAAAATCATCCCTGATTCTGAATCGATTTCGTTGGCATTTGAAAACGAAGAGTTAGATTTAATTTATGGTCGTGGCATCATTAGTTTAGATAACTATTCGTATTTAAAAGATAGTGACAAATATAAAACGGCTACCTCTGAACCATTGTCTACAAAAGCGTTATTATTCAATACGCAGTCAGGACCGTTAGCAGAATTAAAGGTACGTCAAGCCATTCAATATGCTATCAATAAGGAGCAAATGGTTGATAGTATTACACATGGTACAGAAAAAGTGGCTAACACACTATTCTGGGATGCAATTCCTTATGCCAATATTGATTTAGCGCCAATCTTATATGATTCAGAAAAAGCGCAGCAGCTACTAGATGAAGCAGGTTGGACGTTAGAGAAGGGCGAAAAAATTCGTTCAAAAAACGGACAACCTTTATCATTAGATTTAATCTATATCGCAACTGATGCCATTCAAAAGCCTATGGCTGAGTTGATGCAAGGTGAACTAGCAAAAATAGGGGTACAGTTGAATCTAGAAGGTGCAGATGTAATGGTTGGTCTTCAAAAATTAATGGATGATCAGGTGGATATTAATTTCTGGCGTACAAACGGACCACCAACAGATCCACATGGCTTTGCTAATGAATCAGCTACATCAAATGCTAGTGGTGTTTATGAAGCAAAATTAGGTTTACCAAACGCCAAAGAAATTGATACTAAAATTCACCAATTATTAGTTGGAACAGATGAAGAGGAACGAGTGCAACTCTATACGGACATTTTAACTATGTTCCATGATCAAGCACTTTTCTATCCGATATCTTATGAAACAAATAACATGATCTATCATCAATATATGAAAAATTTTACTCCACGTGCATCTGAATATGATATTCCATATGCTCAAATGGATAAAGAACAATAATTGTAAAAGAGAGTGTGTCTTTACTAAGACATCTCTCTTTTTATCATAGGATTGACTAGGAAGTGACAGCATGTACGAATCGACATGGATGTTTTGTTTAAAAAGAATTTTGACGTTACCGTTTGTATTATTAGGTGTATCTATATTGACGTTTGTATTTATTCGCTTCGTTCCAGTAGAGCCTGCGGAGGTTATTTTAAGATTGGCTAAAGTTGCCCCAACGGAAGAGGCAATCCAGGCATTACGTGAGGAACTTGGAACAGACAAGCCTTTACTTATTCAATATCTGCTATGGTTAATAGGAGTTTTGCAGTTCGATTTTGGTACTTCTTTTGTTAGTAAATTACCAGTGGCACATGAACTATTCGCTAAATTACCCGCAACTATCGAATTGGCTGTTGCTGCATTTGTACTCATTCTTGTTTTAAGTATCCCATTAGGTATTTTAAGCGCACTGTATAAGAATGCTATAATCGATAAAATAATTAGATTGTTTTCTATCTTGAGTGTATCAATTCCAACATTTTGGTTAGGTTTTTTATTACTGTATCTATTTAGCTTGAAATTTGGTATTTTCCCGACTAATGGGAAGGGAACACTTGCTCATCTTGTTTTACCTGCGCTAACACTAGCCTTACCGACAATTGGATTGTTTGTTCAGTTTATTCGTTCAACGATTATTGAAGAATTGCAGAAGCATTATGTTCAATACGCCCAGTTAAGAGGATTAAAAAATTCTGTCATACTCATGCGACATGTTTTGAGAAATGCTGCTATAACGTTGACTACGATGCTGGGTTTGACACTTGGTAATTTACTCGGTGGTGCGGTAATTGTGGAGCAAGTCTTTAGTTGGCCAGGACTCGGTAGGTATTTAATTGAATCAATTATTAATCGGGATTACCCAGTTGTTCAATGCTATGTTCTAATTATTGCCGTTATCTATGTACTTTCTAATTTATGCGCCGATGTATTACATCGGGTATTGGATCCTCACCTGATGACGAAGGGCAGGAGAGATTGAAGTGAGTCAAGTAAAGAAACTAAGTCATGTAAATTATAAAAAATCGTTTAGTTTAACAATACTTGGAATCATTGGTTTGTTGGGGATTTTTGCACCATTATTAATGCCCCATGACCCTTTTGCAGTAGATATTACAAGGAAATTTTTAGCTCCTTCTTGGGAGTATCCACTAGGGACTGATCATTTAGGAAGATGTGTCTTCTCTCGTATACTTTTAGGTATTCGCTATTCTTTAGGATCAGCTCTTTTAATTCAAATGATAGCTATTATACTAGCTATCTTTCTAGGAGCATTTGTTGCTCTGAAAAGAGGAATGATAGATTTCCTATTCATTCGGATATGTGATATTTTATTAGCTTTTCCTACACTTGTACTAGCATTTGGGCTTTTAGGTTTATTAGGTCCAAGTTTGAAAAATGTGTTAATTGCACTTATTTTTACGCAGCTTATTTATTATTCAAGAATGATAAGAAGCTTATTTATAGGGATGAATGAAAAAGAATTTATTCAAGCAGCCAGAATTAGTGGAACTACAGGAGTCGGTTTAATTGTACGTCATTATTTCCCAAATGTGCTACCTATAATCGTAACAATTGTTGCACTGGATGTAGGGAAAGTTATTTTGGAAATTGCGGGCTTTTCATTTATCGGACTTGGCGTGCAGGCCCCCATCCCTGAATGGGGAATGATGGTGAACGAAGGGAAGCAGTACATTCGCCAACATCCTGAATTAATGCTTTATCCTGGACTTGCCATTGTTCTGGTTGTTCTATTATTTAATCGTTTGGCAAGTAGTCTGAAGAATTTTGAGTAAAGGGGAAGTTATGGAGAAAGAAAAAGTTTTAGAAGTGAAAGATTTAACGGTGAAAATCGGTGAAAAAAATGTATTGTCCTCAATTAATATGACTGCCTATAAAGGGCGTGTCTTAGGAATTATCGGGGAAAGTGGTAGTGGAAAAACAATGCTTTGCCATGCCATTATGCAATCACTCCCATCTTTGGCGCAGATCACACAAGGTCAAGTTCTATATAGACAAGAAGATTTAATGGCTATGTCAGCTTCTAAATTAAGAGCTTATCGCGGAAGGCATTTGTCTATGATTATGCAAAATCCAGCCACTGCTTTCGATAGTATTCAAACAATTGAAAAGCATTTCCTAGAAACATTAAAAGCTCACTTTGTGATGACTAAAAAAGAAATGAGACAGATTGCAATTGATACGATGTATAAGGTCAATTTACCCAACGTAGAGCAGCTATTACACTATTATCCATTTCAATTAAGTGGTGGCATGCTACAGCGAGTGATGATTGCTTTGTCATTGGCGATACAATCCACCCTATATATTGCAGATGAGCCAACGACAGCTCTAGACACAGTTAATCAAAAACAAGTGTTAACATTATTTGATCGTATTTGCTCGGAAACGGGGGCTGCTATTATTCTTGTGACTCATGATTTAGGTGTGATTGCTGAACTGGCTGACGATGTTGCCGTAATGTATAAGGGAGAAATTATTGAGCAGGCAAATGTCTTTGATTTTTTTGATGCCCCTCAGCATCCTTATACAAAAAAACTTTTACAATCAAGAATTACTTTTTAGAGGTGAAAAATATGACACTACTAGAAGTGAAAAATATTGAGAAGTACTATTCTCAAAGACAGTTTATATTTAGACGAAAGCATGAAATACCTATAATACAAAAGGTGTCATTTTCACTTCGAGAGGGCGAATGTTTAGGAATAGTCGGGCAAAGTGGTTCAGGAAAAAGTACATTAGGTCGTATTATTTTAGGAGTTGAGCGACCAACAAATGGTGAGGTTTTATTTCAAGGTGTCAATCTTTACGAAGCAACAAGCAAGGATAAAAAAATGGTACGGAGAGATTTGCAGGCTGTCTTTCAAAATAGCTACGATTCATTTAATCCGAAGCAAACGATTTTTGAAATATTAGAGGAACCATTACTTAATTTCGAACATTACAGCAAAATAGAAAGACAACATAAAGTAATGGAATTACTAGATTGTGTGGAATTAGCGAACACCATTGCCCAAAAATATCCTGCACAGCTTAGTGGAGGACAACAGCAGCGTATCAACATTGCTAGAGCGCTTGCCTTAAATCCTAAGTTAATCGTATTGGATGAGGCAATTAGTAGTCTAGACATGATACTTCAGAAACATATATTACAGTTACTTCAAACACTACAAAAAGAAAGGAAGCTAGCATATATTTTCATTTCCCATGATTTACAGGCGACACATTTTATGTCTGATCGAATACTAGTTATGCAACACGGTCAGCTTATGGAGGAAATACAGAAAGGGCAAACATGTCAACATCCCGTTTCTCAAGAACTATACAATGCAATTTTGCCATCGCATCCTCGGGGAAGAAATAAAATTAGATATTAACAAGATGATATAGAGAAGTATGAAACAAAAGAGCATGTTCCCATGCTCTTTTGTTATTAGGTCATTATAAAAACGTTTAGGTCTTACTAAGGATTTAAACTAAGTTGATTAAAAATAAGCAACTTTTTCTACAAAGCATTACTGTAAAATCCCATATTTATTTTTTATTCGGTCTAGTTTTTCACTAATCGGTTTAGCTAGCAATAGTAAAAAAATCACATTAGAAATACAGTATATTATCATAAAAGGAACAGCAGAAGTCAATGCAAGTGCGTAAGCTTTCCAGCTAAAAACACCGTACATTGATATTGTTCCCCAAACATCCATACCAAACGAAAAAAATATGCCTGCAAAAATGCCAAATAATATAAGTGGTATTTTTTTATGCATTAAACGAGTTTTACCTAACAAGCCAGCAATAAAACCAATCATTCCCCACATAAACATTTGGAAGGGTGTCCAAGGACCTTGTCCAAAAAACATATTGGATACTAATGCAGAAATTGCCCCTGTTAAAAAGCCTGCTTCTGCCCCAAGTGAAAAGCCAGTAATCGCTGTAATAGCTGCGACAGGTTTAAAGCCAGGTGTAACAACAAATAAAGCACGACCTGCCACTGAAATAGCAGACATCACTGCTATGACTAAAATTTCGCGTGGCTGTGGCTTTCTACGCTCAAATGAAAGGAAAAAGGGCACACACGCTAAAATCATAATGACAATCGATACAAAATAATATTTTCGATCAGCAAATATTGTAATACCAGCATATAAAGAAAGTGGAATGAAAACTAGAATGACAATAAATGAAATAATTAAACGAATGTTTTTTTGCATAGAGTAACGACATCCTCACATGTAATCGCATTGCTCAATATATCTCTTGATATTCGATGCGCAGCAGTTGTATAAAAATTATTTCCACTATAAAATGCTCGTGGTTCGTCCTCTGATACGATACTACCATCGAAAAACAGAGCGCATCTATCGCTGTATTGTGCAGAAAATTCTATATCGTGTGTCACCATAATGATTGTTGTCCCTTTAGTTTGTAAATCTTTTAATATTTCAGCGAGCCCTTCCTTTGAATGTGCATCAAGACCTTTTGTCGGCTCATCTAGTAGCAGTATTTTAGGTTCTATTAATAAAAGTTTTGCAAGCGCTAATTTTTGCTGCTCACCACCACTTAAATCATAAGGATGTCGATTTAATAAATGAGTTAAATTGAATAATTGAACAGTTTCTTGAATTTTTGCTTCTGTTACTTTATGTAATTGAGCCATGTCATTTAACTCTAGAAGTACTGTTTTTTGTACAAATAATGATTTCGGATTCTGTGGTAATATAGTTAAATATTGTTGGTACAATTGTTTACTACTGTAGCTTTTCAAGGCTTTACTGAACAAAAATATTTTTCCATGATAAGGCTTTTGCAGCCCAGATAAAATAGAAAGAACTGTTGATTTTCCAGTGCCGTTTCCACCTATTATCGTTAAAAATTCCTGTCCCTTCACTTGCAAATTAAAATGATGGACAATATCCCTGCCTTTCTTTTCATACCGAAAAGCAATATCTTTTGCCTCTAATACAACATCTGATTTATTTTGAGTTGTTGTATGAGGTGTGTGTAAGGAAGAACAGTTATATGGTTGGTTACTAAGCCAGCGCTGTCCCTCACGAATAGTAAGGGGAATAGGTCCTATACCGTTTAGTAGGTGGAAAATCTTTGTGGCTGCCGGCAGTGCTGTAATCATAGCGTGATCTGCTGGTAAAGAGTTTAAAATTTCCTTAGGTGGGCCATCAAATAAAATACTGCCTTCATCCATAATAAGTACGCGATCAGCAAGAGGTAACACTTCTTCCAGACGATGCTCAATTAAAATTATCGTAATACCTAATTCTTTATTTAAACGATGCAATGTCTGTATAAACTCCAATGCAGCTATTGGATCTAATTGTGATGTTGGCTCATCTAACAGTAGCAATTTGGGCTGCATCACCATAATGGAGGCTAAATTTAATAACTGTTTTTGTCCGCCCGAAAGCTCGGTTGTTTTTTGATGAAACCATTTTTCAATACCGAAGAAATTGGCCATTTCGGCTACCTTGCGGCGAATTATTGGTGAATCTACACCTAGGCTTTCTAGTCCAAAAGCAAGCTCATGCCATACTTTATCTGTAACAATTTGATTATCAGGATTTTGAAATACATAGCCAATGTCAGTAGCAGCTACTTCAGCATTTAGCTTCTCCAAGTCATAATCTTTGTAGAAAATATTACCCGTCACCGTGCCATGTGGACGCAATTCTCGTTTGAAATGGCGTAGCAATGTACTTTTCCCACAACCAGATTGTCCTATTAACACGATAAACTCGCCTTGTTGAATAGTTAGATTAATATTTTTTAAAATAGGAATTGCTTCATTAGGATAAGTAAAGCTTACATTGTCGATTTTAACGATCGCCATTTTAATGCCCCCCAGATTTCAAATACTAATGGAATAGAGAGTAGAATGACATAGCTAATATAAAACAGAATGCTTGTCATATCCCATTTAACTGCTCCGAAAGTTGGATAAAAATAATATGTTGTTGTGCCAATAAAGCTTGCAACTAAATTGCTAAAAAAAAGCAATATAATCATTGCCAAAACAAAGCCGTCACGACGCTCGAAAATAAAAATAGAAAAGGCAGTCCGCTTTTTGACACCGTAACCACGAGCTTTCATAGAATCAGCCGTATCAATGGCGTTATCCAATGCCCATGTAATCAAAATTGATAAAATTCGCACTGTACATTTAATACGATGCCATAGTGAGCCAGTTGTAAAATCCATGCCAATTACTTTTTGCGCTTGTACAATTTGCGTTAACTGATGTTTAAAGCGTGGAACTAATCGCAATGAAATCGACAATGTTAATGATAAAGCTGGCGATACTTTTCCAAACAGATAAATAAACTTATCTGATGTCATCATGACATTATAGCAGCTAAACCATAGCATAATCGCTACAATCATTGTGGCGATTGCGATACCATACAAAATTGCCTCTACAGTAATGGCGTTACCATTTACATAAAGCAATACGAGTTGACCATTATGGCTAATCATTGGATTAATAATCGCCATTAAGAAAAACAAAGGTACATATAACTTCCAGTCCTTAAAGAAAAGTTGTCTGCGTAAAGCTATATTTAAGCTGATTGCTGAGAAAATTGTAATAGTTAAATAGACTGGATGCATAAAAATCATGGATAAGCCGATAGTAGCTACAAAAAAAGAAAAAAGTACGATAGGGTGAAATGTTTCAAATGCCTTCATTAGTTACCATCCCAATGATGTCCTAAGTCGCGACCTAAATCGACCGTGTAGTTCCATTCAATGACATCGCCATCTTTTAATACGTATTGATTACAACCATAATTTGGATAAACACCATTTACTCTGTACATCCAGCCACTTAATTCACCAGCACTAAATTCATATAAATGATTAATACCTTCTACATAGACACTGTTATAAATATTTTCGTTTGCTCCTTGATATTCCATTTGAATTTTATGCTCCTTCGTTGCACGCTGTAATACATCCCAAACAGTATCCTTCTCTGATAGCAGCTCGTATGTTGTTGTCTTTAAAATGATGCCATTCTTGGGCACATATTTCTCACTTTGTAGGGAAGGGTCTAACTTTTCCCAATGCTTTAGTAATGTATCAACACGGATTGAAATTTTTACAGTGCGTTTTTTAGGTTCTGCATTTTTTTGCTTTTCTGTAGATGAAGTAATTGTTTTGGTTTGTTGTTTATTATCAGCTTGTTTAGTAGTTTTTGTACTTGGTGATTTGGTGTATTCTTGCTTTTTGTCCGCTTCAGATTTTGGTTGTTGCTTAACTTCTTCCGTTTCCTGCTGTGCTTTTTGCTGAAGTGCTGTATCTATTGCCTCCAGTGGGGCCTTGTCATCTATCTCAGACTCCTTCACTTCCTGCTTTTCCTCAGCAGTGTCATTTTCTACTGAGGGAGTTTGTTCTTCCGCTTCAGGTTGTTCAGAAGTAGGGAGGGAGTCAGCGCTTCGGTCCTGATCTTCCATTTGCTCGAATTGCTCAACTGTTTGAATATTGCATGCTGTTAAAAATAGAGCTAACAACGATACTAGTAAGAAGTGTGATAATTTTTTCATATTATTCCTCAACAACCTTTAAGAAATTAATATACATTTTAGCTGCATGTGCACGTGTAATAAAATTAGTAGGATGAAACGAGCCATTTGCGCCCTGTGCTATGTCAAAATCATACAAGAAAGTAATTGCCTGCTGAGATTCCTTTGATAGCTCCGCAATATCATTTAAAGGGGCAACATTTGTTGGTATATAAGGTCTGCCTGTTTTATATGTATAGGCATTTGCTAGCATAACCGCTAATTCCTTACGTAAAATAGGGGAGGAAGGTGCAAACTTCTCCGACCTTACTAATAAATTTGCCTCGTAAGCAGCAGCAATCTCCTGTTTTGTTTCATCATTATAGGAGCTAATGTCTGTAAAAGGTGCATTTTCGGAACTTGTTAAATTAAGAGCGCGAACTAAAATTGATACAGCCTGGATACGAGATAAATTGTTATTTGGCCTAAATGTGTTATCGTCATAGCCTTTCAATAATCCTTTAGCTACTGCAGCTTCGATATCAGACTTTGCCCAATGAGATTCAATATCCTTAAAGCTCACTTTAGTAGGGGGAGCTTTAGGGTGATTTGGCTGGGCTGGTGTTGATGGTTTATTTGTTTTTTTATCAGACGTATCATATAGCTTTGTTTTGCTCTCAATAAGTCGGTTATACGCTGCTAATGTATAAGACGCCTGCTCTGTTGCCATACCATTCGATACGGATTCTGTTAATACATGCTTGAAGCCGCCATCTTTTACATTATAGAAGGTGAAAAAGCTCGTAAATAACTTCTGAAAGCGCTGATCTTTGTTGGCATCAATATTTAAACTAGAAAGTGCCGTAATAACTTGTGCTACACTTTCTAAGTTTGTTGTTCCCCAGCTTTGGTAACTACCATTAGCTCCTTGTAAGTTATTTAATGTATCTAGTGCTTTATTAATAGATGCCTTAACATCCGCTCTATCTTTATAAGTTGAAAGAGCTTGAATAGCCATTGCTGTCATATCTGGATCAGCTTTTACTCCTGATAAATTCCATCCTCCGTCAGGCAATTGCTTTGATAGTATGTGTTGAATAAGTTTTTCGCGTGTAGTTGTTGCTTTTTTAGGAAGCTCGAAGCCCCATGTATCTAAAGCGATTAAGGCAAAAAAAGCACCATTTGTGCCTTGCCATACTACTTTGTCAAAGTCACTTAATTTTTCTACTAAATTAAAGCCGCCTACATTTGTAGGGTCTTTACCGATAGCAGTGAGTGCAATAATTAAACGAGAATATTCAGTATACTTACGATTGTGTAAATTACCCTTTACTGATTGTACATGCTTCGTGACATTTTCATAATATTTATCATAATAGCCTTTCGGAACATTATATTCGCCACGTGTAAGTGCCAGAATAATCCACTCATCACCAAAAGAAGGGTTTGGTGCTTTATTTACTAAAAACTGACCTGTTGTATCATAAGCATCTACTGTTGATACTTGCTGTGCAGAGACCGGAACCACAATTAACAACAAAGCAAGTACCATTATAAACATCGATAATTTTTGTTTCATTTGAAAAACAACCTCCATTCTATAAAAGATACTAACCCAAATGCTGTGGTCACTTGGGTTAGTAAGGAAAATTACATGATGCCTGCGATATTTAACGTACGTTTTAAAATTTTTGCTGTTTGTCCACGTGTTAGTGAAGCTCGTGGATCAAATGAACCATTCGGCTTACCTGTCATAATATCCAGGCTATTTAATAGCTCGATATAAGGTAAGTATTCAGCGCTAATATTGCTAGCGTCGGTGAAGTTAACCTGTCCAGTGGCTTTCACATCAGCATTTAAATATTCTAAAATGCGTGCCATAAATGCCGCTGCTTGTTGACGTGTAATAGGTGCTTCAGGATTAAATGTTGAAGAAGTTGTGCCTTTTGTAATACCTGCCTCGAACAGAGCTTGAATATCTGTTGCATACCATTTGCCTTCTGTATCGTTAAATGGATTTTCACCTTTTGCCTGTAAACCAAGTGCACGGCTGATTAATACTGAAAATTGCGCACGAGTAATTGGTTTATATGGCTCAAACGTCTCTGGTGTAGTTCCTTTGATTACAAGACGGCTCGCTAAAAATTCAATTTCTTCTTTATTAGCTAAATGGGCAATATCGTTAAATGTTACTGTATTTTCTGTTACAACGAATGTACCACTAGTTTTTGTGAATAGAACAATTTCACCGTTCACAATTCTATGTGGGACTGGCTTGTATTCACTACCATCAAGCTGTAAAACGACCGTATTCGGTTTTAAATCGTTGGCAAGTAGCGTAACTTTTAAATATTCTTTATCTATAGTAATTGACTTTGTTTTACCATTAGTAGTCTCGATACCGAAATTGACAGTGAATTGTTTATTTTTAGTTTCTTGCGTTACCGAGGCAATTATTTGCTCACTTTCTGCAAGCTTAATTCTAGTAAATATAGAAGTTGGAATTTCTATTTTGAAATTATTTTTGCTTTGAATAACAAACTTTTGAACATTCTTTTCAAGATATTCTTGAATATGTTTGGATGTAATAATTGCTTTGTTACTTCGATCTTCAATAGTAATTTCAGCAACTGGGTTATCTACATTTCCTTTGTTTTCTTCCTTTCCTTTGTTTTCTTTGTTCATTTCTTCAGTGCATTGCGCTTCTACGCCTGTACAATTCTTTTCTGTCTCTTTGCAATTTTCTGTATTTTTATCCTTGCATTTTTCTTTGTTTTCTTCAGCTGGAGTTCCGCTTTTTTCGCTTCCATCTTCTACATATCCACCGACATCTTTACCTAAATCGGTCGTATAAAGCCATTCAACTGAATCACCAGGGGATAGTGTGTAAAGTGCCGCAGAATAAGAAGGGTATTGACCATTTACACGATACATCCAACCACTTAAAGGACCGCGGTCAAATTCATAAACACCCGCAATTCCGTCAATATATGTTCCATATTCTGTTTGACGATAGCTTAAGGCAACACCGTTTTCCGATGTTACTCGTTTTAAAACGTCAAAAGCAGTTTCACCAGCAAATAATTTAGTTGATGTTGATTTTAATGGCACTTCAGAAGACGAAATTCGAATTGAGAATGTCGTATAACCAATTTCTTCATTATCAGAAGGTTGTCCATCAGGGTTAGAGGGCTGATTTCCTTTATCCTCAGGGTTGGAAGGTTCTTGTCCATCGCTTCCATTGTCAATATCTCCTGGATTATTTCCGGTATTATCTGACTTTGTATCTGACATATCGTAAAGCGCAGTTTGATTATTTAATAAACGGTTGTATGCTGCTAATGTATAGCCAACCTGAACCGTTGCCATGCCGTTTGCTTTGTTTTCGCTTAATACATGTTTAAAGCCACCATCTTCTGAGCTATATGTCATGATATTAGAAATGACTTTATTAAAACGATTATCGTTGTTAGCATTTATCCCTAAGCTTGCTAGAGCAGTCACAACCTGTGCTGCACTTTCAGCATTTTCGAAGTTATCTGACTTATATCCGCCATTAGGTAATTGAATAGCTGCTAATGTATCAATTGCACGATTAACGGCTGTTTTTACTTCTGCATTACTTTGATAATATGGAGCGAGTGATTGAATTACCATTGCAGTGATATCAGGGTCAGCTTCAGTACCAGAATAGGCAAAGCCACCATCGTTTAATTGTCTTTGTAAAATATATTTAATTAATTTTTCACGTGTTGTTGTAGCTGTTTTAGGTAATTCAAAGTCCCATGTATCTAGTGCAATTAAAGTGAAGACGGCAGAGTTGATGCCTTGACGTGTAACAAAATTAAAATCTGTTAATTTTTCAACTAAATTATAGCCAGCGACATTTGTAGGGTCCTTCCCGATAGCTGTAAGAGCTATTATTACCCGAGAGTAATCTGTTGCTTGGGAGGCTAGAACTCCACTATTTGATTTTACATGGCTCTCTATATTTTTATAATATTTCCTATAATAACCATTTGATAAATCGACATAACCACCACGTGCTAGTGTTAAAATAGTCCACTCTGATTGATAGAGAGGCTGCGGTGAGGTTGATACTAAATATTGACCAACAGAGTTGTAGGCTTTAATCGTTGTTGGCTTCAATTCTACTAATCGCTTTTGTAAAGCATCTAGCTTATCATAATTTGATACTGATTGTTTTTCTTGAGCTGACAAATTATCATAGGCTTGTTGTGCTTCACTAACTTTCAAATGATCCGCCCATGTAACCGAGTCTATAGGGGGGAGCACGTTAATTTTGAATATAACGTCTTGAATCCGAGGGGCTGTTGTGAAAGTGTTTTCTTTATCTACAAGCTCTTGATAATTATTTATTTTAGTTTTTTGATTTTTATCTAAGGCATTGTATGTTGTCCGAGCTTCTTCTAATTGTTTTTTTGTTACCTCATCAGCAATCTGAATTGTTTCAGGAAGAGAATCAATTAAATATATAACATATTCAATTTCTTTATCTACAAGGTATTGGTAATTTGTTACATTTAATTTTTGCTGTGCTGGTATTCCTTTGTATATTTTTCGAGTAGTTTTGAATAGTGTACCTAACTCTTCATTGCTTATTTCTAATGTCGAAATAGTAGAAATTAAAAGTCCGACGTATTTCAGTTCCTTTTCTATTAAGGTAGCCTCTATTTGTACTAGTTTCTTTTTTTCATTTAGTAGTAAAGCGTTCCATTTCGTACGAGCATTTATTAATTGTTGAGCAATTGTTTCATCTAATGTATCAAATGAAGAAATAGAATTAATGAAGGCTTCCACCAGTTGGCCTTCTTTTTCACCAAGTTTTCTATTGTAATTACTTATTAATGCTTTTTTCTTTTGATCTAGTGTTAATGCACTATATGTTTTACGAGCTGCTGTTAATTGTATATCTGTTACCTCATCAGCAACTATAATTTCTGGAAGGTTATTCACCAAATTTATAAAGTTTTGTTCTTCAGGTGTAATAACATATACATCAATTATCTTAGATACTTCACCAACTTTTACGTTAATCTGAGCATCCCCAATTGAAATTGCTGTAACTAATCCTTGATTGTCAACCGTTGTAATTGTAGGAGCACTCGATGACCATTCAACTAGGGTACTATCTTCTGTTGTTGAGCTAGCTACAGCAAGTTGCGATGTTGCTCCAATTGTTAAAAATAATGGTCCTGTGGTATTTAATTGAATATCACTAATTGTGTCCAGCCCATTCTCTAGTAATGGCGTAATAGTTGATTGTTCATTTGGATTGTCTAATTCTGTGTTATTTATGTCTGGAGTATTTTGTTCATATGTTTCTCCTTCAAGATGCTGTGCTTTGCCGGTAGCAGCAGGAGATAATAGCGAAAATATTAAAATAAAGATAATGACTAAATGTATTTGCTTTTTAAAATTATCCATTTGAAAACTCACTTCCTTTAGGGATGTTGCTAGTAATATCAAAAAAACAATAGTACTGAAAAAGTGCCTTTATTTAAAATGGATTCACTTTTTCAGTACTTAATTACTTAGTTACTTGGTGCTACGTCAATTGTTAATGGTTCACTTGCTGAATCACCAAATAGTGCATTTGCAGAGGCAGTAATCGAGATATTACCTTCTTCAGCTTGACCAGAAAATGTGATAACTGCTTGTTGATCTGTGTTGACAGTAATTGATTGAGCTGTTAGCGCTGTAGTACCTGTGTTAATTGTCCAATTAGCGATATTAGAGGCATTTGTTAGAAATAGGTCACCCGTTAAATCCACAGTAACCTTTGGATTTATTTCTCCAACATCCACAGTGCTAGCAGTGCCCAGCTTAGCCCATGTCGTATAATAAATATGAACTTTATCATCGGGCTCTAATTTATAAGCATCTAAACCAACAGTTGGGCTAATACCATTTACAGTGTATACCCAACCATCCCAACCATTTAAGCTGCCACTAGCTCGCCCATCAACGGATTCAAGATAAGGACCATAGATAGGATGAATAGTAACTATATATGGAATACCGTTTGCTGTTAATGTATTTTCCATTAGTGATAATGCAGTAGTGCCAGTTGAGGCAATCTCCGTTGTTGCTGGTAGGATGGAGCCATATAAACCGTCAACAGATAATTGGACATCGAATGTTGCAGTTTGTACCTTTTGATTTGTAGGTTGTAATACTGTTGCACTTGCTGTCGGTGATAATAGCGAAACAACTAAAAGAAAAGCGAACGCTACATGCCACCATTTTTTAAAAGTAGCCATTTTGAAAACCTCCTAATTTTATTGTAGTGAAAGTTCTTGCAATTAACTCCAATAAAAAAGATGCTTCTCTATAAAAAGGGAAGCATCCAAGGTAAACAGAAAAGGAGCACAATAAAATAATATGCCTGTCCATCTATTTGCCGTAAGTTCTCCTAGCTTCCGAAGAGAGTTAATACGATGGAATAAAGGCAGGTCTCCTGGCTCGTGTATCCTATTCAGAACCTTCCCATCTACTGGGGGCATTTTTCCCCGTTTGACAGTGGTATTTTCTGTAGTCATCTACACTTACAGTTGCGGAAACAGCTTCGGCTTTGCACCGAATTCCCTATTAAGCTCTTAAAAGAGCACCTTTATTCTGCAATTGCTATTCACTTGATGATTAGTTTAACATATTTTCCTCATTTTCCAAATAGTTAAATAAAAAGGAGGGATTTTCCTATGGGGTTACCTCCATCAAATAACCAGCTTTATGAATTCCTTAATAATTTTTTGTGTATACAAAATGTCAACTAATCTATGTAGGGGTCATGCCGACAAAACGCGAATTTTATACGTTAAGAAAATTTGCAGATGAAAAAAGCCGGTATTCCAAATGATAAGGAAATATCGGCTTTTATTAGTAGTAAAAAATAGTGCAAAAAATGCAGATCACTTGTACATTATTGTTTTCAATCCGTTTGGACTACAGAATTTCTAATTTTCCTAACGAGTGGTCAGGAGCAAATTTTGTAGTCGAAAATGTGGTAATCGATTTGAAGAATGTTAATCCGAAGTAAGAAGGGGTGGAGTCAGATTTATGCGGATATTCAACGATAAGGACACGCTTTTGGTGCATTTTTACTTCAACTTACGTGGCAGAATAATGAAAAATCAGTTAATATTAAAAATAGACATTTTTGTAAAGAAAAAGGAGAGATATTTATGTTTTCTAATGAAGAAAGAGAGTCTATTTATAAAGTTATTTATAATAGGAGAGATATTCGAAGTTTTTTATCAACCCCTATCCCTGAAAACATTATACATAGAATATTAAATGCAGCTCATCATGCACCTTCAGTAGGATTTATGCAACCTTGGAACTTTATTTTGATTTCCACTGACGAAATTAAAGAAAAATTGGCTTGGGCTGCAGAAAAAGAAAGCCGAGCATTAGCTATTCATTATGATGGGGAGAAAAAAATGAAATTCCTTGATTTGAAAATTGAGGGCTTAAAAGAAGCTCCTATAACAATTTGTGTTACATGTGACCCTACAAGAGGAGGTTCCCATGTATTAGGACGAAATTCAATTCCTGAAACAGATATTTTATCAACAGCCTGTGCTATTCAAAATATGTGGTTAGCAGCTTGTGCTGAAGGACTTGCGATGGGGTGGGTAAGTTTTTATAAAAAGAATGATATTAGAGATATTTTAGAAATACCACCACACATCGATCCCATTGCTCTTATATCAATCGGTTATACTGAAAATTACCCGGAAAAGCCCATTTTAGAGTTGGCTAATTGGGAAAAAAGACGTTCTTTAGAACATCTTATTTTCGAAAATAGATGGGGACAAAACTAAAGACTTATTAATTTATTAGGGTGCGTTAATTGAACAATGTTGATTTTCATGGGCAACTCTTTTTTCTTTATTGAACTTAACGAAGTAGTTGAATTAAAGAAGAACTTATTAATAGACAGCCAGAATAATATAAAGATGTGTTAAAAAAGGGGGGTCAAACTCGCTACCTTTACATATCTAGAAAATTACGGGGGGTAGTTATAATGGCAGTTACTTATTGGACAGGAAAAAAACTTACACTACGAGCTATTCAACCTGAAGATATCATAATATTTGAATCATTAGATGACGAGATTCTACGAAATATGGACTCACTTTATTTTCCTCGTTCAGCTGAAAGAATGAGAGAATGGGTAGAAGGACAATTGGAAGAGGTCGATGAATTCCGTTTTATTGCAATTGATAGAGACAATAATATTGTTGGTATAATTGAAACATTTGATTGTGATCGAAAAAATGGAACCTTCGATTATTATTTAGCTGTATTTGAACCATACAGAGGTAATGGGTACGCTAAAGAAATGATTCTTATGGTTCTTCGTTTCTTCTTTTTAGAGCTTTCTTATCAAAAAGTGAATGCAACTGTTTATTCTTTTAATACTCCATCGATGCACTTGCATGAGAAGTTAGGTTTCCTAAAAGAGGGACAACTAAGAAGTATCATTTTCACCAAAGGATTCTATTATGATGGTATTTGCTATGGAATGACAAGACAAGAATTTGACATGAAATACGCATAATATTTGTATTTGTAAAAAATATTTTCATGGGTAGTTTTGAAACACAAAAAAGCTATGTATTCCTTAAAGATTGTAAAGCAATGTACTTAAAGTAACGGAGGCTTCGTATTATATAGTTCAGCCAGAAATTTCTGGTTGAACTTTTTTATATGGATTTAATCTATCAGTAGCTGTTCAGAGACAACTAGTGCGCCTACGTTGGACTCCAAGAACAAGTAACTACGTGTTTTTGTTAAATATAGAAAAAAAACCTGTGTTTATTACACATAATTTTTTTGACTTCATGATCCATGTATTTTTCACCCAAACAGTATTTTGTAAAGGATTTGAGACAAGAACTCCACCAATACTAATGTGTTGCTCACTGTTGGTAAGGAAAGACTACATGCCATTATTACATAATAGGCAACCATGACAAGATAGAAGAACTTTATGGTTCGAACATTTTGGGAAACCAATTGGTATTGTAGGTTCCTCATCTGACTCGTCTGTAACCCAGTAAGTGTAATAACTCCCATCTACAAATTCTTCATGAAAATTAGTTATTAATAAACATAAATGATTTAAAATCCTTACTACCATGTACTCATTTGGGGTGTAATTTAAATCTTCCCATCTGCATTTATTAATTGCACCATCAATAACTGACAACAAAAATCTCTTTAGCTCGATAAAATCCCTTTTCGTCCAAGGCATCTCACTAATGCTAAAACCCACAGTTCCAATACCTACAACTGATTGATCTCTTTGATTCAACCAAACGATAAACTCTTTCTCTCTGGCTGTTACTGCTAAGTCTGACCCACTTAATGCTAGTACATCGAGAAGCACATTAGTGGCGCCATTGGACATAGAGAGTGACTCAACAATTTTTTCATCGCAATTGTCACATAAAGTTATTGTGTTTCCCATGTAAATGATCACCTCGTCACTATTACATACAAATTATACCACGTTATACTGCCCGTTAGAGTTATATGAATCATATTCCTAATTGGAGTCACGGATACTGTCAGAAGCGTAATTACTCTAAAGCTTTCTCGCCAAGAGGAGGAAAAAACACGAATGTTTAAACGACCTTTTACTTTATCTTGGATTACCAAAAGCGTAATACCCATCTACTTTATAGTCATTTTCCCAAAACGGTTGCATAAGTATAACCTCTTTTCTTAATTATAACGCGGTAAAATATAGATTGGTATATAAATGGTAAATGACGTGATGAACTATATTATAAATCTAATGTAAGGAGCATAAATACATATGGCAAGGAAGAGAAAACGTTACCGAAAAATTTTCATGAACTAATTGAAGTAGATGATATTGCGGCATTACAAGAGGTATTTACAAAATGCGAGCTAGATGCAGATGGTGGTTATAGTAATATCGGATGAATTGGTTCGCTGGCTCGTGGAACAGGGGGCAAATATAAATGCGGGAGACAATTACATAAGATTGGCTTTACATAATCAGGCAATAAGTTGGCGAGGGAATATATGAATTGCTTCTTTACAGATATAGAAGCCTTGGATTATCAAAGCGAAACACCTTTAGTTGCTGCGGCTTCTTTTTTTACGTTAAACAAACGAGTACAGGGCGAGGCAAAATTAGATTTTCGTAACCGCCTAATCGGTCCTAATGAATAATTGAAACTCCCCCCTGACCAACTTCAGGGGAATTATTGAGTGACTAAGCATTCGCAGTCCATTTCTGTTTTGTACAGCATGAAGCCGCATTCTCATGTTGAAAAATGCGGCTGTTTCAAAAAAGTCGTTTGTTTAAATCAACTGTGTATAGTAGCTGGAAACTAGTTACTAATTAATGGGTGATCGACAAGGACCCACTTTTATACCAAGGGAATTGTAATGTTCTTTTATGTTGATAATGGCTTGATAATGTGTCACTTCGTCAATTAGTTGATTTATTTTATGAACGTCAACTGGTTTTTTCATTAGTAGGTCATTTAAAATTTGCTTGATTTCTTTAGGGTAAACATTTCCTACCATACTGGAGAGTCCATTGCAGCCACCGAGTATTTTTTCTATGAGGTCAACATCTCCTCCAGCAAACATAATGAAATCATCTGGTAAATGTGTATTTTTATGACGCTTTACATTGTACTCTTCTTTAAGTCCGATAAGGTTCGAGTGTTGTTGAGAAACAAGTTCATTCAGGGATTCAACACTTAGGTTAAATCCAGTTCGGGCAGGATTATTATATAGCACAACTTTTTTGGTTGTATGGCTTAGCAATTCATTAACATAAGCAATGGCTTGTTTTTGTGATGGTTGAATATAAAGTGGAAACTGGACAAGAATTGCATCAAAAACAGATTTCTCAAGTGCTTGAATAAGTTTTATCGCATCTCTCGTTCTCGCACCCGAAACACCAAACATAAGTTCAATATTTTGAAAGTCTTGCTTATTAAAGTAATCAATGATTTGCAATCGTTCATCAATGCTCATTGAATTTTGCTCACCGGTAGAACCAGATACAAGTAGTGACTCAATTCCGTTATTCTTTAAATGTTCAACAATGGGGTTGAAACCTTCTAAATATAAGCTTTCATCATCATGAAAGGGGGTTGGAATAGCAACATTTAGATTTTTCATCAATTATATCCTCCAATTATTTACCCAATAATTTTAATATAGAACCAACGTAATACCACCACTTTGTACGGATAAGAGGGAGAATTATCTCTCCACGCGTGCACACGAATCCGTACAAACTTATTGTAAGAGGTATGAGTAAATATTCATTGCTGGCAGGAGCTTTTTATTTTACTTTTCTGGTAAAATATCATTCTTATTAGTTATATTTTCTTTAACAACATGTTTTGCTCCTGACCCAACAGGTTCTTCCAAAAACCATGTCCCCATACCGGAGACAGTAGGTACATCCTGGATAGTATAAAGAACAGCATTTTCATGATCAGACGTATTGCAATGTTCGTGTGAAAGCCAAGCAGGAGATACAAATACATCGCCTTTTTCCCACTCAATTTTCTCGCCATTAATGATACTATAGCCTTCTCCTTCAAATACAATGAAGATAGCCAAATTACTGTGTTTATGTGGGTTATTATGTTCACCTGGCGCCAATACTTGTACCACTGCGTTTATAGTAGGGGTCACTCCGTATTTATCACCAGTATCTTTATTTACCAGTGATACTGCACCTCTGCCATCACCCATAAAATCGCTAGACAATGAATCATCTAATTGTGCCTTTATATCTGTTCCTTTCCAAATACAAGGACGAACAGTCGGCTTGGTACTTTTTTGTAAAAAATCTTTGTAACTAATAATATCAGTTCTTTTATCGCTCATTCTAATAACCTCCTAAATTTTTTGAGAACTTTTTAACCTTCCTGTGCTTCCATCGCCCCTATCAAATCTTAAAGGCACCTCCTTTCAGGACTAAGTGAATTTAAAAATTTCAATATGATACCTAGCAATACAGCGTTGGAAAGGTAAACCCACTTTATTAAATGCTGTTATAAACTGGGCTTGTAATTAACAGTTTAGGGCACCTCAAACCATAGTTCAATTCAATTATTTATATAGTAATAATAGGTTAAAAATATGATATAATACATATTGCCATAAATTGATTTATGAGGGGGACCCTAGAATGGAATTAAGACAACTTGAATATTTTCGTTCAGTATGCCAGGAACTTCACTTCACAAGAGCCGCAGAAAAGATTGGAATTTCCCAACCATCTTTAAGCCAACAAATTCGTTTATTGGAGCATGAGATTGGAGCACCTTTATTTGATCGAATTGGTAAAAAGACGGCACTTACAGAATCAGGAAGACTACTTTTGAAGTATACTCAGAATATTTTCCATGAAATAGAACAAGCACAAACAGCTATAAAGGAATTAAACGGACTCCAAAGAGGAAATATTTCTATCGGAACATTGTTAACAGTTGAAAACTACCTAATTCCACCGACATTACTTAATTTTCATCGTTTATACCCTGCTATTAAAATCTCTGTGTTTGGACTACGCACGGAAGACATTAGGATAAGCTTGTTAGAAAATAAATTGGATATAGGGATTGTTTTTTTACCTATGAAAGATAGAGAATTAGAATCGATTTCTTTGTACAAGGAGGAACTGGCTCTTGCGGTACCCAATGGGCATCCATTAGAGGAACAGGAAATGGTCCATTTAGATGTTTTGCGGACAACATCGTCCGTTTTATTTCCTGAAAACTACTTTTTAAGACAACTTATCAATAAATCTTGTAATGAATTGGGATTTCTCCCTCAGCCGGCTTTTGAAATAACAACGATGGAATCGTTAATTGACATGGTTGAAAAAGGAGTAGGAGTGACTATATTGCCTAAACCATATTTAGAGTGCCTTAGCAATAATAAAATAAGAGTCATTCCAATTCTAAATTCTAATCTTTCCCGAGAAGTAGGAATCGTCTATAGGAAAGATAAATATATGGGTGCAGCTACACGTATGTTTATTGAACAGCTAAAGGCCACCACGATTAATTTGAATTATAGAACCGATAAAGATACTGATTAAAGGTTACCTAGCTGAACCTAACGAGGTGGTGTTGCAATGGATAAAACGATAAAACAACAATGAATACTCTATACAAACCTAGTTAACATAAGGCCAATTATTTTGGGAAGTTCCGAATTGTTCATTTTTATCGTTTATACATGATTTTAAAGCAAAATGGATATTATAAAGGTTTTCACTTAACTATTGGAACTGGTTAGGTTAAAAGTAGAAGACAGAAATAAAATTGGAGGTAGGATAATGGATAAAAGTGGGATATTTAAAGATTTTAATTTTAAATTAATAGTAATTGAAGCGTTATTAGATAAAGAACCACTGTTTTTAGAGGAATTAACTGACTTAAAAAATAAATATTTAAATAGTTTTGAATGGTATTCTGGAAATGGTCCAATTGTTGAAATCCGGGAATATTTAGAAGAGTTAACTTTGGAAGCCGGTGACCTGGATAAGGTTAAGTACCTTTGCTTTGATGGAGGTAATGAAATCTATCATATCCTAAAGCCAGATTGGGATGGTGAGGATGATTTATTTGATGTAGTATCTGTTGAAGGTTTTCAGAATCTAAAAAATTTAAAAACAGTAGATTATATTTCAATGTGTTATCCAAAAGTGTTAGAGCCCTTTAAACAAGCTGGAATTGAAATTAATTATTAATGAAGGATATAATATTGCACTAACAGAGTAAGTTAGTTCACCATGTTAAAGGCAGCAATCATAAATCACTATCTTAATATTCTACAATCGGGCGCAATTGTGGAATAAGGATTAGCGCTCGTTTCATAAAAGGGCCATATTGTGGAATAAAAGATTTTTATGAAATGTCCACCAAACGACGCTTTAGGGACTTATCTTTGCTCAACTAACGCCGCATTTTATTTGAATAAAAGTGTTTAATAAGGACTTATTCATTTGAATATGTCTTTTTTATTTTAGAAAAGTGCATCTTTTTTTGATGGTCGGCTCTCTAATAGATAAGGTGGTGAACAGGATGACGGTTAACGAAAAGAAAGTGAAACAATCAATCAGAGGGGACCGGGAAGCACTGCTATTTTTACTAAAGCAAGAAAAAGACAAGCTTTATAGGACTGCTTATAGTTATGTTCGGAATGAGGAGGATGCTTTAGATGTTTTCCAGCAAACAGTGCTACTGGCGATTGAGTCCATTCATCAGCTACGAGAGCCAAAGTATTTCACGACATGGCTGATGAAAATTTGTATCAATGTATCGCTTGGTGTACTTCAAAAACAAAAGAACGTGATTTTAATTGATGAGTTAAAATTTCAATCTCTCTCCACTGAAATCGCAACATCTGATGAAAAGATGGACTTACTTGATGCTATTTATCGATTAGATGAAAAATATAAAACGGTTCTACTCTTAAAATATTATGAGGATTTGACTTTCGAACAAATAGCAAAGGTACTTGGCGAACCGCTTGGTACAGTGAAATCGAACGGCAAAAGAGGGTTAGCGAAAATTAAAAAGACATTGAAGGGAGTGTATATAGATGAACGAACAAAACCGATTTAAAGAGGCTATGAATGAAATTCCTGTTCCTTCTAAAGAATTAGACGCTATTTTGGCTGATGCTTTTCAGCAAGAGAAGAAGCAGCGGAAATTCCCTTTTAAACGAATGGTTAAATATACGGCTGCCGTGGGAATTTTATCGATTGGTCTAATTTCATCTGTTTATGTTTCACCTGCATTTGCTAACTTTGTTACACAAATTCCGATTATTGGTCAGGCATTCGACTATTTCATTTCACAAGAAGACTACTATCAAGCATATGAGGAGATCAGTACAGATATTGGTTTAGTTGAAGAAAGCAATGGGATCGAGATCATTATTGAGCAAGCATTTTACGATGGGAGTACGGTAACTCTTTCATATGTTTTACGAGCTGAAGAGGATTTAGGTTCATTTCCGACTTTTGAGAATATGCCAATGAATATAAGGAACGCAGGCTATGATGGGAAGTATGTGGACGGTGTTGGCTATGTTGGCATGATGACGGTATCCATGCGTGATAACCCGCAAGACAAAGTGAATATAATGTGGAGTCCTCAAGCAATTCATTCAGGAGAAAAAGTAATAAAAGGTGACTGGCATTTTGAATTTTCTTTAAACAAGCTAGAAGGAAAACAGATCGTAATTAATGAACAAGTAAAAAAAGAGGGGGTAACGGTCGAGCTAATCGATGCAATCAAAACAGATGTTAATTTAACGATTAATTACTTACAAGATATCGATCCTGCTGTTCATGAAAGATGGAGCTATGTTGAGGCTGAGTTGAGTGCGATTGATAATTTAGGCAATAAATATGAAGTGCCGTATAATGGTGGATCTGACACAAAGGGTGGGGATTCGAGTGAAGATATCACATGGAATGCAACAATTCATGGACTGGATCCCGAGGCAACATCAATTATGTTTTATCCATTCGCTCATGTAAGTAGTCAAAGTGATAATAAACGAATTGATTTCGAACCTATTACGATTGAATTAAATTAACTATTATCCTTTCATCTGGTTGGACGGTCAATTGATTAAGGCTTCAACAATTTCTAAGAAAGTTCAACAGCAAAATTCAAAGGCTTCTATAAAGGCAAGAAAAGGAGTTTATTTACGAGTGATTTCGAAGTGATAAATATTATAGAGCTATTGAGGGATTATCTTGAACAAGATTAAGCAATGCAAATTATCGTTTAATGTAGATTTCTCCAAGATTTATGAAAATTGTTCATAAGAGTGTACAACCTTAGCTGGTTGATATTATAACATAACAAAGGATAAAAAATGATATGGAGTATTTCTCCTTATCATTTTTTTATCCTGAAATGATTTTGTGGATAGTTTAGTCAAATTAGTTGGTAGCAACATCAAAGAACTACAGAAATTAAAAAACTCACTCAAGAAGAATTAGCTGAAAAATGCGGACTGCAAACTTCGTATTTGGCTGGGGTTGAAAGAGGAGATAGGAATATTATTCAGACCTTAGAAAAGATTACTGAAGGATTAAAAGAAACACCAAGTAATATCTTTAAGTTTGATACTCTAAATTTTGATAATAAGTATTTTGAAAAAAAGAGTTGATTATGATCTTACAGAATCTTTTAGAAGACAGAAGTGAAGCCCAAGTTCGCTTAGTGTATCCACCCAATCTTTTTGTCATTCTATACAAAAAATCTCTATGTGAAGTAAAAACAATTAAAGTATAGCTTTTTTAATCAATTTTTTATTAAACTAACAAAAATACTTGCAACATCTATTCTAGTACTATATAGTACTAATTATGACAAAAGGAAAATTAATGAATCAAAAACGTGTGATTGAAGTAGCTGCAACATTATTTTTAGAAAAAGGGTTTGCTTATACAAGCATGGATGAATTAGTTCGTGTAAGCAAAGTTTCAAAGTCTAATGTGTATTATCACTTTTCTAATAAGGAAGAATTGTTGGATGGGGTCGTCGATTATTGGATTGAAATGTATCAAGCTGCAATTGATGACTTACTATCTCAAAACCAATTATTAGTTGAAGATCGTATCCAACTGTTTTTAAAGCAATTATCACAAGGAGTACAGACGAGAGAATATAAGGGGGGCTGTCCATTTATTACGCTTTATATTCAAAGCCCTACAAATGCCTCAAAAGTAAAAGAAAAAATAGGTCTTTTTTTCGTAGGATTACAAACGAAAGTTTCTCTATTACTTAAACAAGGGGTAGAGAATGGTGAATTTAAAAAGACAATTAATATTGACGAGGTTGCATCTCTTTTTATTACAAATCTTGAAGGAGCGCTATTTATTTCAGAAACACTGAAGGATGCAACTGTAATCATGAAAACAGCAGATCATTTGTTTAACTTGCTTCGATAAAAGAAGCATTTTTTTTACACTAAATTAGTACTAAATAGTACTAAAAGGAGGATTTATATGAGAACAGTATTTTTAACTGGCGGAACAGGTTTTATTGGAAAGGAATTAGTGAAGGAATTAGCCAAAGAGCAGGTTACAATTCTTCTATTAGTGAGATCGAAAAGCAAAGCAACACGCATTTATCAAGAAAGAGGCATCTTAAATGAGGCAGTTATGCACTTTATTGAAGGTGATTTGACGAAAATAGACTTAGGTCTAAGTGCTGAAGATAAGGAGTGGGTATTGAAAACGGATGTGATTATTCATGCAGGAGGCCCAATGGATATTCAAGCGTCAAGCAAAGAGGCAGCTTCCGTATTTTTGAATGGTGCCAAACATATTAGTGAATTCGCTAAAAAGATCCATCAACTGAAGGGATTGCAACAATTTATTCATGTTGTAGGCTATATGAGTCCCTTTGATGATAAAAATGGCAAAATTGCGATAGATGTGTTTAAAGAAGGAAACAATTTTTTGAAAATAAAAAATCCATATGAGAAAACAAAGTTTTTAGCAGATCTTTATATCCGTCAGCAGGCATCAACAATAGGTTATCCGCTTTCAGTAATTAATCCACCAACTGTAGTTGGTAGTAGTAAAACAGGGAGTACGGAGCAAACAGGAGGCTTAGGCTTGCTTGTGATGAGTATGCGAAAAGGGCTCATGCCAGTGATTCCAGGAGGCAAGAAATATAGATTACCACTTATTGCAAACGATGAACTAGCAAAGTTTATTGTGCAGGTTTTCAGATTGGAGCAACCAACTATACAAACATATACACTTGTTGAAGATAAACAACATGATCAAAATATTTCACAATTATTAGACGCTATGTCAGAAAGTATGAATATGACTGCACCTAAAATCTCTGCCCCATTGCCATTTATGAAAGCACTTATGAATAGTGGCGTAAGCAAAATAACCCAAATTCCTGCTGATGGGCTAAACTTTATTACAAATCGAACATTTTCAAATGGTTCAGTGAAAAAGATTATGGGAAAAGATTGGTTTCAGGAGACAAATGTAATGAAATTTTTCCCAGCCGTAATAGCTGATCTGGATTATCGCATGATGTATCAAAATGGCCAGCACAGTCATTTATTTATACGAACATTATGTAATAATACTACCATTTACCAATCACAAGGAGAGGGTAAACCGTTTATTTTATTACATGGTTTATTAAGTGATGGAGAGGATTTATTTCCTTTAGGAAAAGAGCTTCATGAAAAAACGGGTCGACCTGTATGGATCATGGACCTTCCAGGTTTGGGACGCTCTCCTTTTAAACGAGAGAAAAATCTTTTAAATATCTATTTGAATGTATTGAAACAGTTATTGGAGAAAGCTACTACTGGTGCCCATCTAATTGGCCATTCATTTGGTGCGTATATTCTTTTGGAAGCATTAGTACAAAAATACATAGATAAGAAGTATACAATTACTTTACTTCAGCCACCTGTTGCTAAAAAAAAGGCTAAATCGATAAATGTTCCTCAATTTATGAACAAATGGACATTGAAATTGGCAACTACTAATTTGATAGAGCGTTATTTATTAAGTAATGGTTTATTTGAAAGTACGGAGAGCATCCCTGAACATTACATTGAAAAAATAAGTAACAGTTTTACTTCTCCTAGAATTTTAAATACTACCGTTCAGCTTAACAGTTTACTAATGAAAAACGTTCAAGGTGATTTCAATGAAGTAACAAAATATAATCTTCACATTATTTGGGGGGATTATGACAGAGGCTATTCTGCTCCTTCGCATCTTGGTAAGGTTGATTTTGTTCCATATGGACATCATTTTCCTCTTAACCATCCGAGTGAAACGGCTAATTTGGTAATAAAAAATAGTAGTACTAGCAGATGAGAGTGTATATCCGTATCCTAAGATAGTAAAATGCGAATTGAACAAAGTATTGCTCTTTATGCATGGCATGTAATTACCCTTATCTTGACAAAGGATAAAGACTTTTATTATGCGCTGGGAGAGTAATCGAGATGGGTAACGGTACGCGTTTCTGAATCTCGATACGTCTCATAGCTCTAATATTATTTTGAAAATTAGTAAATTACATCAGTTGAAGTATTAAGAAAAGATAAAGAAAGTTCAATAAAATGAGGTGCATAGACAGCTCCTTTTTCTTTATTGAGCTAAACTAGCTAATAGAAGGTTAATCGTTATTCAATTAAAGGGCGCGATTATGGAACAAGGAAAAGCGTCTTTTTTACGAAAAAAAGGTTGAGTCGAACGTCTTCTTTTGAAATAATTGGTACTAATCAATATGTTAATTAAAGGATTAAGATTCGTTAGAAAAGAATTTTTAAAATATAGGGGGGCGCCCATGGATAAAAATGAACTAATCACACTATTCCACAAAGAGCTTCGACAAGAGGCTCAAGTAAAAGGTTACATAAGAGAGGAAACAGAACATGTCGTGCGTCACGTTTCACAGTTTGGTGAAAAAGGGTTCATTGTCTCATCTAATGTAAACGAAAGTGATGTAAGAGAAATTATTAAGAACGAGTTAAACTATTTTAGTAACCTTGAGCAGGATTTTGAGTGGAAGGTGTATAACTACGACAAGCCTGCTAGTTTGAAAGATATTCTTGAACAAGAAGGATTCACAATAGATGACCGTGAAGCACTAATGGTCATGAAGTTAGATGAACAGCACCCCTTGCTTAATTATGACCGACACTTCAATTTAAAAGAAATAACAGATGAACAAGGCATTCAAGACATTATTGTGCTAGAAGATGCCATCTGGAATGTACCGCATGCTGAGCTGGGAGAAAGACTTTGGAGAGATAAACAGAATAATCCTGAATCCCTATACCTTTATGGAATTTATGAAGATGGGCAGCTTGTAAGTGCAGCTTGGATGTATTTAGAAGAAAACTCCTCCTTCGCCAGCTTATGGGGAGGTTCAACACTACCGTTGTTCCGAGGAAAAGGTTATTATACAGCACTTTTAGCTACTCGTGCAAAAAAGGCATATGAAAATGGGCATCCTTTCCTTACTGTTGACGCCAGTTCAATGAGTAGGCCTATCCTAGAAAAGAGTGGTTTTCTATGTCTTGCATACTCGTATGGCTGCCAGTCACCTTCTACCAAGTAGTAGAGCCTCTTACTTAAAAAACTAGCTAATAGAAGCTCATGTGTTATTCCGTTAAAGGGTGCGATTGTGGAATAAGCGTTTCTTTTCTTATTCAACTAACGGGTAGTTATATAATGACTTCACCTTATGAAATTGGAGGTTTTATAATGAGACATAACATTAAAGGGGTCTGTAAAATTTATCACGAAGACGAGGGTTGGGGATGGATTTCAATTGAAGGTGAGGATGACGTATGGGTACACTTTAGTAGTATTAAAATGGATGGTTTTAAATCACTTACTAAAGGTGACATAGTATCGTTTGACCTTGAAGAAAATCCACATTTAAAAGAACAATCACGTCGAGCTGTAAATGTTAAGAAACCCGTAAAATTCAACTAACGGGGTGCGTTAGTTGAATATTCGCTTTCCGAAATAATCAATCTTTTTATGGTCCACTTTATCACACAAACTTAACAATTGACCAAATGATTGGAAATGGAAATCACCAGTGAAGAGAGAATAATTGGGCATTTGTGGTATTATATAGTAAGCGAAGAAACAGAATAAAATTTTCCAACGAGCTTCGCAAACAATTGAAATCACAATAGGGGGTTCTGCCGACAAAATTTAGAAGGATAAATCAGTTCCTACTTTTATAGAATAGGCTGAAATGGTATTTACTTAGGTTATAGTAACAGCTAGGTTTGAATAGCTGAAAATTAAAAGGAGAGATTTCAATATTTATGTTTAAAAAATTTTTTGGAAAGTGCTTAGTAACTTTTTTTGTTTTACTTTTACTTATCCCTGTTTTTACAAATCAAAAGGCTACAGCTAATTCACTACCTCAAAATGAAATGCGTGCAGCGTGGATTGCAACAGTTTCTAATATTGATATGAAGGCAGGTATGAGTAAAACCCAATATACTCAATGGGTTCAAAGTACCTTAGACAAATTAAAAGCTAATAACTTTAATACAGTTATTTTTCAAGTTAAGCCATTAAATGATGCACTGTACCCATCTAAGCTTGCTCCATGGTCATCGTATATAACAGGCAAGACACAAGGGACCAATCCGGGTTTTGATCCATTGCAAATAATGCTGGACGAAGCACATAAGCGAGGATTAGAACTTCATGCTTGGGTAAACCCATATAGGGTCACGATGCCATCGCAAACTTTGTCTAATCTTGCTGCCGATAATGTAGCCCGTAAAAATTCTAATTGGGTAGTGAAATACGGTAAACAATACTATTTAGATCCTGGTTTGCCAGAAGTTCAAAATTACTTATTATCAACCATAGAAGAATTAGTAAGCAACTATGATATCGACGCTGTACATATGGATGATTACTTCTATCCTTATAAAATAAAAGGAGAGACTTTTCAAGATCAACAAACTTTTAAAAAGTATGGCGGCTCATTCAATAATATTGAAGACTGGCGCAGAAATAATGTTAATCAATTAGTCAAAAAGGTTTATGCAAGCATTAAGGCAATTAAACCACATGTTCAATACGGAATATCTCCGTTTGGAATTTGGCGAAACAAAAAGCAAGATTCTACTGGTAGTAACACGAATGGAATGAGTAACTACGATGATCTTTATGCTGATACAAGACAGTGGATTAAAGATGGAAGTATCGATTATATCGCGCCTCAAATCTATTGGTCTAGAAATCATAAAGCAGCAAATTACTCTGTTTTATTAGATTGGTGGGGAAGAGAAGTTCAAACGTACGCAAAAGTCCATCCTGTTAATCTATATATTGGCATGGCCAATCATAAAGTTGGAAATGATTCTGATGCTACATGGAAAAATAAGACGGAGCTTATCAGCCAAGTAATCGCCAACAGAGAAAATAATAATGTTCAAGGACAAATGCATTTTTCTCTAAGAAGTATTAACAATAACGCTCTTGGACATGCTTCTTATCTAAATCAGCAACTATACAATTATAAAGCTTTAACACCTTCGATTTATTGGAAAGACTCTGCAATACCTTTATGCCCAACTGATGTTAAATTGAGTAAAGAGTCTATCGGCATGAAGCTTACAATTTCAGATGAAAATAGTACTCAACCAAGGAAATATGTAATATATCGATTTGATGGAACAAAAGAAGGATCATATGAAGACGTTAAAAATATAGTGGACGTGGTTTATAACACACAAGGTACTACGATTTATGTAGATACGAAGGCAAATAAGAATAAAGTATACACATATGGTATAAAGTCTATATCTGCTACAGGTGTGGAAAGTAAAACTGCTTTTGTTCTAAAAGACGGAATTCCTTACCAGTAGCAATAGAGCCAACACCTGATCCTAAACACAAAAATCCATCAAACCCAATAACACCAAAGTCCCAGGAAAAACTTAAAAGTATTCCTGGGACGTTTATTAAAAAGGTGATAAGAACATATCAAACTGAAAAGTTTAATGGAAACAACCTCGTAACTATAGCTTACGAGGTTGTTTCCATTAGTTAAACGCAAAGGAACATTTAGTTGTCCTTATTGTAAAGCAGCTTTATATTCGGCCTGGAGATATAAATGGTACTTATTTTCTCATCAGTAAAATTTCCAAATTGGGCAAATATCTGTTGCATTTTAAAACATTAAATCATAATATAAGAATATAGCTATATTATGATTAATTCACCTATCTTTAAAGAGGTGATTTTATTTAAAAAAATATATAAGTAAATGATTATATATAAGGAGTGTAGATAAATGGAAAACACACTAATTGAAAAACAATTAAAGGCAGCAGCTGACTTGAATCGAATCAAATTACTTGCATGTATGAAAAATGGGGAGGTATGTGTATGTGATTTTGTAGATGTACTAGGCATATCACAACCAGCAGTTAGTCAGCATCTACGAAAATTAAAGGAGGCAGGCATTATTACTGAACGAAAAGTAGGGACTTGGAAGCATTATCGTTTAGTAGAGGATCAAACGCCACTGATGAAGGGCATTTTAGAACAAATTCAGCCTTTAAACGGGTGCAACTGTGGTACAAATTGTTGCCATGTAGGGGGAAATGATAATGAGTAATGAGTCTTTAACCAAACAGCTTTCTTTTCTAGATCGTTACCTTACCATTTGGATATTTGTTGCAATGGGGATAGGGGTTTTATTAAGTCTGACAATGCCCAATATTGGTGAAGCATTAGAGTCCATGTCTATTGGCACAACATCGATACCGATTGCTATTGGGTTAATTGTCATGATGTATCCACCTTTAGCAAAAGTGAAATATGAGGAAATGTGGCGCGTGTTTAAGGATTGGAAAGTGCTTTTACTATCACTTTTTCAAAACTGGTTACTTGGACCATTCTTAATGTTCTTTTTAGCCATCATCTTCTTGCGTGATTATCCTGAGTACATGGCTGGTCTCATTATGATTGGCTTAGCTCGTTGTATTGCCATGGTCATCGTGTGGAATGATCTAGCACGTGGGGACCGTGAATATGTAGCTGGCTTAGTTGCCTTTAACTCTATCTTTCAAATCGTGACATATTCAATCTTTGCTTACTTTTTCTTAAATGTATTACCTGGTTGGTTTGGTTTAGAGAATTTCAATGTATCCATTTCTATGTGGGAAATTACAAAGAGTGTTCTTATTTATTTAGGAATACCTTTTGCTGCAGGATTTCTGACTCGATGGATTGGTATTAAAACAAAAGGAAAACAGTGGTATGAAGAAAAGTTCTTGCCGAAGATTTCACCACTGACTCTAATTGCACTGCTGTTCACAATTGTGATGATGTTTGCTTTAAAAGGTGAGCAACTAGTGGAACTCCCACTCGATGTCGTACGAATTGCAATTCCATTATTTATTTACTTTGTTGTGATGTTTGCTGTTTCATTCTTCTCTTCACGTAAAGCTGGCGCGTCTTATCCTGTCACAGCAGCTCTTTCTTTTACAGCTGCAAGTAACAATTTTGAGTTAGCGATTGCGGTAGCAGTTGGCGTATTTGGCCTTCATAGTGGCGTGGCATTCGCCGCTGTTATCGGTCCACTTGTAGAAGTACCCGTACTCATAGGACTTGTATGGGTTGCCTTACGTTGGCAGAAAAAATACTTTAAAACCATTAAATTATAAGGAGCAATAAATATGAAAAATACACTTTATTTCTTATGTACAGGGAACTCATGCCGTAGTCAAATGGCTGAAGGATGGGCTAGAAAATTATTGCCTACTAACTGGATTGTAAAAAGTGCTGGGATTGAGGCACATGGCGTAAATCAAAATGCTATTAAAGCGATGGCGGAGGTAGGGGTTGATATTTCAAATCATACATCAGATTTAATTGATTTAGATACATTAAACAATGCAACATTAGTCGTTACATTATGCGGAGATGCCGCTGATAAATGTCCGATGACGCCAACTCATGTTCGTCGTGAGCATTGGGGATTTGAAGATCCAGCGAAAGCGTCCGGTTCAGAAGAAGAAAAGTGGGCAGTTTTCCAAAACGTTCGTGATGCTATAGGAAAACGTATTGAAAAATTTGTAGCCGAGGAGCTGAAGTAAATTGAAAAAAATTCATATCTATGAGCCAGCCATGTGCTGTTCTACAGGCTTATGTGGACCTTCTATAGACCCCGAATTATTGCGTATGTCATTTATAATGAATAATTTAAAGAAAACCAACTTTGAAGCTGAACGATTTAATCTGACTAACGAACCAAATGCTTTTGTAGAAAACGAAACAATCAATCAACTTTTAATGGCAGAAGGAATGGATGCCTTACCTGCAACGTTTGTGGATGGAGAATTGCTTTGTAAAGGGCAATATCCAACAAATGAGCAATTTTCACAGTGGTCAGGGCTTTCAGAAAAAGAACTATTACAAAAGCCGAAAGTACGTTTGTCACTAAAAGGAGATGCCTAAAATGGAACGCTTTACAAGAAGTCATTTCCCTGACACTCCTTTCCTGTTTTTCACGGGGAAGGGGGGCGTTGGAAAAACATCTGTTGCTTGTAGTCTATCAATAGCTATTGCAAATGAAGGGAAAAAGGTACTTTTAATTAGTACAGATCCCGCATCTAACTTACAAGATATTTTTGGTCAAACGCTTTCTAATAGTCCAACAAAGATTGAAGGCATAGACAATTTATTTGCGATAAATTTAGACCCTGAACAAGCAGCACAACATTACAAAGAGCAAATGGTTGGTCCGTACCGTGGAAAACTACCTGATGTGGTCATTCAAAATATGGAGGAACAACTTTCTGGGGCTTGTACAGTAGAAATTGCTGCCTTTAATGAATTCGCAACACTATTGACTGATACTTCTGTGATTGGAAATTTTGACACTATCGTGTTTGATACAGCACCAACAGGACATACTTTACGCTTATTACAACTACCTTCAGCATGGTCTGCATTTCTAGATGAAAACACGACTGGCACTTCATGTTTAGGTCCTTTAAAAGGGCTAGAACCACAACGAGAAGTCTATAAAGAGGCTGTTAATCGTTTAAAAGATGCTAACCAAACAACGTTAATGTTAGTGACACGCCCTGAAGAAAACCCTTTAAAAGAAGCAGCACGTGCTTCTCACGAGTTATTTGAAATTGGTATTCAAAATCAGACTTTATTAATTAATGGATATATGCGTAATGTCAATTCTACTGATCATATCGAAGAGGCTTTCATTGCACGTCAATCGGATGCATTAGCCAGAATTCCAGAAGAACTAAATCGATTTGAACATTTCTACTTACCGTTTGTACCGTACTCATTATCAAGTATTGAGCGTATGCAAGCATGGATGACCAATCAAGAAATTACACATACAAATGAATCAAGCGAAAAAACTAAGATTCCTGAAGTGGAAGAATTGATTGCTGATTATTTAGAACGTAAACCGAAACTGATTTTTACGATGGGTAAAGGCGGGGTTGGTAAAACAACGGTTGCTTCTTATATTGCCTTACGCTTAGCTGAAGAGGGTACTCATGTACATTTAACTACAACAGATCCTGCTGCACATTTAAATTGGACATTCGGTGACGAACAAGTCAAAAATTTAACGATAAGTCGAATAGATCCGAAAGTAGAAGTTGCAAACTATGAAGCTGAAGTGCTTGCACAGGCAAGTGAAACGATGAACGAAGAAGGTTTAGCATTTGTGAAAGAGGATTTGGCTTCTCCTTGTACAGAGGAAATAGCTGTATTCCGAGCATTTGCTAATGTGGTAGAAAATCATCAAGATGAGGTCATTGTTATTGATACAGCACCAACAGGGCATACGTTGCTGTTATTAGATGCAACGGAAGCTTATCATCGCGAAATAAGCCGTTCACAAGGGGATATTCCTCGAGCTGTTTCTAACCTGTTACCAAGGTTGCGTGATGCCTCTTATACGAGTGTTGCCATTGTAACTCTTCCAGAAGCAACACCTGTTTATGAAGCGACACGCTTACAGGAAGATTTGCAGCGTGCTGGATTATCTGTTGATTGGTGGGTTGTCAATCAAACCTTTTCTTCAATCCACACAACAAGTCCAATATTAATTCAAAAACAACAAGCTGAAAGAAAATGGCTGAATGAAGTACAATCCATCAGCAATAATCAATTCGTCGCCATTCCATGGGTAAAAACACCACCGGTTGGAACAAAAGGCTTACATGAACTAAAAGGAGAGAAAATCAAATGAAAATGAGTCCAGAAGGCAAACATTATTTAGAACAGGTAATAGCTGATTCAGAGGTTAAAACACTTCGTTTCTTTGGTATTGCAGGCTGCTGTGGGGTTAATTTAGGTGTAGGTTTAGAAGCACCAGCAGCAGAAGATGCTATTCAAACAATTGAAGGTATTGAAGTCGCAATTCATCCTGATATTGCACCACAATTAACAGATGTAACAATCCATGCAGAAGAAGAGAATGGTGAACACGGGTTAGTACTGGTAGGATACTCTCCGACATCTTGTTAATTAGAAGCCGACATGAATAGAGGCTACAAAAGTTTGCTTTTGATTTCTTCTTTAAAGGAGATACCAAACGCTATGACCCTCTACATGGTTACAAAGCATAACTATATTACGTCTAGCTAACTGCTAGACGTAAAAAATATATTTTATATAAGTAAATACTTATGTAATGACTAAAAGAGGAGAAGTTAATATGAACACGCTAAATGTAATGAAACAAAATACATCTTGTTGCACCCCTGCAAAGAGCATTGAAATTCAACAGATTATTCCCAATGCCAATAAAAATTTACCCGTCGTAATAATTGGTGCAGGTCCAATTGGATTAGCTACAGCTGCTCATTTAGTAGAACAAAAGCAAGCATTTATCTTACTAGAGGCAGGGCGTGAAATAGCACATAATATGCGTAGTTGGGGGCATGTGACGTTATTTTCTCCATGGCGTTATAACATCAATAAAGCAGCCAAAGCTTTATTAGATACCTCCGATTGGGTAGAACCTAATTTAGATACGTTACCAACGGGAAATGAATTAATTGATCTCTATTTAAGACCTTTGAGTGAGTTAGTACAAATAAAACCTAACATTCAATTGAACACAAAAGTAGTTGGGATTTCACGACAATTTAATGATAAGATGAAGACAAAAAATCGAGTAGAACAATCCTTTAATATTTATGTTGAACAAGAGAATGACATCAGTATCATAGAGGCGAGAGCTGTTATTGATGCGACGGGTACCTGGGGAAATCCAAATCCTGCGAATACTACAGGTGTTTGGCTACAAAATGAAAAAGCATTAGCAAATCATATTGAGTATGGTATTCCAGATATAAATTCAAATGCTAAGAGATATGCAAATAAGAAGATTGCTGTTATTGGTGGTGGCCATTCAGCTATTAATACCTTATTGGCACTTGCGGAATTACAAGAAGATAATCCTGCAACAAAGTTAGTATGGATTATGCGTAAAAGATCTGTTGAAGAAGCATATGGTGGCGAAGAAAAAGATGCATTAGCAGCTCGTGGCGCACTTGGTGTACGTATACACGAATTAGTAGATACAGGTAAGGTTGAGGTAATAACACCTTTCTATATCTCACAGTTGAAGAAAGATAAGAGCATCCAAATTGTTGGTACTATTAACGGGGAAACAAAGGTATTAACAGGATTTGAAGAGCTAATTGTCAACGCAGGGAATCGACCAGATCTTACGATTAACAGTGAACTACGGCTTTCCATTGATGCAGCAACAGAAAGTGTGAAAGCATTGGCGCCTCTAATTGACCCGAATGAGCATAGTTGTGGAACAGTAAGAGCGCATGGAGAAGAAATACTGAGACAACCAGAAAAGGATTTCTATATAGTCGGAGCTAAAAGTTATGGACGCGCACCAACATTTTTAATGGCAACAGGTTATGAACAAGTCCGTTCAATAACTGCTTACTTATCAGGTGATAAAGAAGCTTCGAAACGTGTGGAATTGGAGTTACCAGAAACAGGGGTTTGCGGTATAAATCTTGCTGATCAATCAAATTCATGTTGTTAAAAAATTTGACTGTTAGCGAAAGCTAGCAGTCCTTTTATAAATAATAAGGAGGAAATGGGATGGAGGACACCATGCAAAATTGCGTTTTGTAGCAGAAAATCAAAATAAAACGGTAGTAATTTAGAAAAGTATAAAGATGAGGTTACAAACACGTTAATAGCTAATGGTAATAAGGTGTTGAAAAGTAAATTTGCAAAGTCAGTAACGGCATGGATATACATTGGTGATGATTAACGTTACGAATTACAATAATGATCAAGAGAAAGCCTTAGGTGAATTAGGGCGTCGAATTCCTACGTATCATTTAATTGATGTATGGAAACATCTAAAGAATAATTTGGGGGTATTTGCATCTGTTTCGAAAGAGGAACCAGTAATTAATGCTATCCATAATCGTGTATCTCTAAAAGAGATTAAAAATCAAAATAATTGGGAGAAAGGATTTGATAAAGGTTATCCTTTGTACGAAAAAGGTGATATAGAGCGCAAGTCTGGCAACATTTTAGGAGCCATTGAGTTATTCGATAAGGCTCGCTATAACGGTTATAATGCACCTGCCTTGTACAGTTCTTATGCTATGGCTTATCGTAAAATAAAAGATTATGATAATGAAATTGCAATTCTTGATGAAGCAATTGAACGTTTGAAATCTGAAAACACGCATTATGGCATTTAACGAACGCCGCAAAAAAGCGATAGCATTAAAGGTTAAGTATAATTAAGTGATATACAGCCACTAAAATAGAAAAAGATCATCCAAGTACAATCTAACAACAATATATAAAAAAATATCAAGAGACACCTAAGATTTTATTTTTTAATCTGGAAATTCTTTGGCTAAATTAATAAAGATTTTAATATATGTATGAGTTGCCACATTTTTAATAAAATTTTATTATCGTCAACACATAAATTAAAAAGAGTGTATGTACGTTCTTGTCCAAAGAATCAAAATGCTTTGAAATCCTCGTTCAAAAAAGGTGGGATTGTGGCAATGTCCAAAAGTTCTTGTCCATATACATCAGTACAGATATTATGAGTAGTTGACGAATCTAAGCCCTCCTCCACGCCAAATAATTTTAGTTTACATAATATAAATTATAGGAAGTTAAGTTTCATATCTAAGTATACTTATGATAGTGAGACAGAATAGAAGAGGATATATAAATGTTATTAAATATTTCTAATGAAATCTTCAACAGGTATAAGCAAGAATAAAAAAACAGTTGGTATGTAATGTTTGTTTTACTTAACCGTCTTTGTGCTGCGGTAAAAAAACAATTGCTATGAATGTATCTGATGCTTTTCCATCAGCATCCTCTCATTCATAGCAATTCTAGATTGGTTTGTTAAACATCGAGTCTAAAATCAGGTTTATTTCTCTGTGTTCGAATCCAATATGGGGTAACTATTCACTATTGAAATTATTTCAAATCTTTACCCACAAATTCCTCTGCATCAGAAATAATATTAATCTTTTTTACCGGAAATAATAATAATAAAATAAAAGCAAAAATATACCCAAAAGTGATAATAATTAAAGATGCCTTTAAAAGACCCTCCAAATAATCCACCTAGCGGCATAGCTCCCCTCGTTAAAAATCTATTACTTGCATTTACTCTTCCTAAAATATTTATATGCCGTAAACTTACTTGAGTTATAAAGTATACTGTATTACCAAAATTCACAAAAATTTGGCCAATTATTATTAAAGATATTGAAAATAGAGAATTCCCTCCAAAAATAGCTATTATACATCCACCTAACCATACTATTAATGTTGATCCAATAATCGAACGTCCAATACCTGTTTTTCCAGAGATTTTGCCCCTACAATCCCCCCTATGCTTCCTAAACTTAGAATAAGACCAATACAAAGAATAAGTAGATACTTTTTTCTACTTCTATCAATCCAAACGCCTGCAAATAAACTAAAAAGGAAAAAGGGCAAAGTAGCTAAAGCTTGAAAAATGCCCATTTGGGATGAATCTGCATTTAAATAATAAATAGCTGTCAGCGGTAATCCAACAACTGTTATTTGAGAGCCAAACATAGAAATTGATTGTGAAATCCAAAAGACGTTAAAATAATTTTTTTCTTTTTTAACATTCATTACATCACTCAAGCTAAAATACACCTTCTTTTTTATTATTACCCAAATGGATGAGGGTGTTTATTTAATTGATGGGTTTTCAAAGAGGAATTACAATAATTCAATAGTCTTTCAGAATAACTCATCTTCGGTTCGAATAAATGCATTGGTTGCAATCCAGGAATTATTGTTTTAGTAACCTTTGCTCCAAATTGCTCAATATCTGATGTAGTTACATCTTTTATTATTATGTCCTTACCTTCTTTAAGGAGAAAATTAATCAATTGTGTTAGGTTCTCTTCTGTCAATCCAGCAAAATTTTCGAACTTTATTGGTTCTTCAGTAGATTTGTCTAAGTATTCAAGTTTTCCTTTCATTTCTGGTAACTTTCCATTTCGAATAATTGCTGGATGTCAAAAAGGCTCATTTGGTTTACAATAGTAATGAGGCATACACTCCGTTCGGATAAGGTTGGTTTAGTCGCTACCATTATACTGAATTTTGGGAGGTGCCTCATTTTTATTTAATCGAAACCCTTGATACTAAAGCGATTGGAATTATGAAATTAACTCATCTAGTTTGGTTTTTATAGAAAAGTTTGATTATTTCGGGATGCGAATATTCAATTAAAGCTCCCCATTAGTTTAATAAGAAAAAATCATTTTCTTGCTAAATATAAATCAATCGTATCGTATATCTTTAATTTATTCCCAAAATCTATAATCGCTTCTCTAATCTCTTTTTCTAACATTATTTTTGTATTATAAGGCAGACTTCTATGGTCAGAATAAGTATTTAATAATGCAATGTAGTCATTCGAAGAAAATATTCGAGTTAAATGATATAACTTAAACACTACATCCTTAAATCCATAAGATTCAATGGTCTTAAACCTGTTGTTATATTTCTTTGTGTCATTTTCTATTATTTTAGTATTGGAAGGTCTATATTTTTGGTATATTCCTTGAATTTGCTTATGCAATTCATCGTTTTCTCGTGATACAAACGGTCTGTTCCAAAATAATGCCAGTGTCCCATCTTTTTTTAATAATTTGGAGACTCTAGGGAAACCTTTTTCTTCTGGAATCCAATGAAATGCAGTAGCTGAATAAATTAAGTCTATACTCTCATATTGACACACAAAGTCTTCAAATGCTGAATTATGTACCCTGAAATTTTCATATTCTCGAAACTTTAACTTAGTATAGTCTGCAAGGTCTTTTCCTAATTCGACTGCTGTTAATTCACAGCCTTTATCCAGAAAAGGTTTTGTCGCTTGACCTGTGCCAATTCCAATTTCAATAACTTTTTTGCCATACTCTACTTGAGAATAATTCAAAATATCTTTAAATAATTCATCACAATATGTTGGTCGCCATTTATCGTAATTCCCTACATCCTCATTAAATATAAATCGTTTATCCAATTTATTTTCCTCCGAATATATTGTTACCACACTATTTAGGTGTTTGGATACCTAATTATAAAGAAACAATCTCCACCACCTTCAGATGATGGCGTCTCTTACTGAATGAATCCGAAAGTGGTCTGGCCACTTTCGGATTTGGCTTTATCTTACAAAACAATTATTTAAAAGTAAAGAAAAGACTGCATAAAAATTTATGCAATTTCTAAAATTCCTTCAATTTCATATTCTTTTCGTCGTTTGTGCATGTTTACTTTCACTTGTAGTCTACCAAAGCGCTTTTCAAGCGTTCTCTCAATGTAAAGCAATTCATCTTCTAGTAACAGCTCTTGAACAAGATGAAAAACTTGCGGGAATAAGGTTACAGAGACCGTTCCAAACTCATCCTGAAGAGCTAATAAAGGCCATTTGTAAACGGCGATCAACAAGGGAAAGCATGTACCTGGCAACGTCCGTACGTGCCCACCGAGCCAATATTCAGGGTTATTAATCGTAACTTTTTTATAATTGTTGCGACTTTACTAAATCAAGAGTTTTTCAGTATAGTTGTATATCGCGAAATATCAATAATTATGAACAAACTATCCGTATTAAAAAAACAAGGAGAGTTAAAAAACTAGCTTGTTTGAAATTAACTTTCATATAAAAATCCAAATAATATCTAAACACAATTTATAAATCATCATTATAGACTTTAGGTCCTTTTCTAATAGAAAAAATAAACTCAGCTAATTGTTTAATCAACTGAGTTTATTTTGCGTTGTATTTAGTTTTTAGACAATGCTTTCATATCTGCTACGATTGTTTCAACCGGTACATCTGTCGTGCCATCATAATCTTTTACGACAACACCATCAGCATTTACTAAATAAAAACTCGACATATGTACTACTTGATCAGAATTCGGATCATTTTTTACTAATGAATTAAATGATTTTCGCGCAAATTGCTCTATATATACTTGCTTATAACCAGTCAGCAGCTGCCATTTGCTATCATCAACAACCGAGTACGTTTTTAAATAATTTTTTAATACTTCAGGTGTGTCAACTTCTGGATCTACGCTAAATGCTACGATTTGATAGTCCTTTACGCCTTCATCTTCTAATGACTTTTGCACATCTGTCATATTATATGTCATCGGCGGACAAATCGAATTGCAATTTGTAAATATGAACATGGCTAACCAAGGCTTTCCTTTAAAGCTATCAAGGTTCACTTGCTCATTGTTTTGATTTGTAAAAGAAAAATCTTGTACGTCAATACTCATTTCAGGTTTAAATTTATAACTACCACAAGCTGTTAATAAACTACTTATTACTAGGTATCCAACTAGTATGATCCATTTCCTTCTTAACAAAGTGTACACTTCCCTCCAACTTATCATCGTTTTTTATTGTATAAATTATAGATTACAAATACAAGATAATGGTCTTGAATCTTTTCCTTCTTTATGTCAAACTCCTTCATTTGTATGTTTTTGGTAGCTTTTAAACCATTTTATGCCAACTTATTAAAAGTTTTTTTAAAAATTTTTTCAGCATTTTTTTACTAATTTTCTTATTTCCCAAGACATCATATAATTGTTATATAACAAGGTTTTTTTGCTATTCATTTATAGACTCTTTTTTATAGAAAAATAAGGAAAACGCTAAATTTCTCTTTTAAGTTCATTTTTTCTTTTACATTCAAAATTATTATCAATAAGCTATTTTAACAATACTATTTCAAGAGTGAAACGCGTTCTCTTTCATACAGATAATTTCTATTAAATCCTTATTATTTCTACTTTATTTCGACTATCTAAATTTGACTAAAAATTTGAAAAACTAAAATTTTAGTATTGCATTATAGGATTCTTCCTCATAAAATAAGTGAATATAACGACGAGACAAAAAGAAATATGTCGTTTTAAACAGCAATATATAACTTTAGGGGGAATAATAATGGCTAACATTACTGAGAACAAAAACGTACAATCAGTTGACTATAATGCAATTGAAGCTATGGAATCGTTCAACAACTTCGTAAAAAAGAAAAATACTTTCCTTTTTTCGATTACAGCAGGGTTTTTAATTCTTTATATTTTACTACCAATCCTTGCTTTTCAGCCTGTACTACAACAAAAAGTTGTTGGTAGTATTACGGGCGTTTGGATTTACTCAGCAGGACTTTTCATCATGACAATTGTTCTTTGTACAGTATATGTAAAAAAAGCTTCTTCATTCGATAAAGCTGCAGCTGCAGTTCTTGCAGAGTATCAAGCGAAAGGTGGAAAATAAATGAATTTAGTATCAGTAGGATTCTTCTTAGGAATCGTAGGTTTAACATTAATCGTTACGTATATCGCTGCGAAGCGTACTTCTTCTGCCAGTGATTTCTATACTGCCGGTGGTGGATTAAAAGGATGGCAAAATGGCTTTGCGATTGCGGGTGACTACTTATCAGCGGCTGCATTTCTAGGGGTTTCAGGTGCTATCGCATTAACTGGTTTCGATGGTTTCTTCTTCTCAGTAGGTTATGTTGTTGCGAACTTAGTTTTACTATATGTCATTGCAGAACCAATGCGTAATTTAGGACGCTATACATTAGCCGATATGCTAACAGCTCGCTTTAATGAAAAACGTATTCGTGGAGTAGCTGCTACAGGCACAATTATTATCGTTATTCTTTATATGATTGCTCAATTAGTAGGTGCTGGTGCTCTTATTAAATTATTATTTGGTATTGAGTATTGGGTTGCGGTGTTAATTGTAGGCGTTATGATGACTACTTATGTATTATTTGGTGGTATGACGGCTACTTCATGGGTTCAAATTATTAAAGCTGGTCTTTTACTATTTGGGACAGGTTTATTAGCAACACTGGTATTAATAAAATTCGATTTCTCTTTAGTGAAAATGTTTGATACGATTTCGTCTGATCACGGCGATAAGTTTTTAGTGCCAGGTATGAAATACTCAAGTTCAATTGACTCTGTTTCAATGATGATGGCACTAGTATTAGGTACTTCAGGTTTACCACATATCCTAATGCGCTTCTTTACTGTTAAAGATGCAAAAACAGCTCGTGCTTCTATTTCTTGGACAACTTGGATTACAGCTATTTTCTTCTCATTAACAATTTTCTTAGGTTTTGGCGCTATGCACTTTGTAGGGCTTGATAAAATCATCGCTGAAAGTAAAGCTGGAAATACGGCTGCTCCACTATTAGCTGAATTCCTTGGCGGCGATGTTCTTATGTCATTCATTTGTGCGGTTGCATTCGCAACAATTTTAGCGGTAGTTTCTGGACTAGTATTAACAGGTGCATCTGCAATTTCTCATGATATTTATGGTGAGATTATTAAAAATGGTAAATTAACTGAAAAGCAACAAGTTTTAGCTGCTCGTACAGGCTCAATTTCTATTGCCATTGTATCTATTATCCTTGCATTGTTTGCACAAAGTTTAAATGTTTCATTCTTAGTATCATTTGCATTTTGTATCGGGGCTTCTGCCAACCTACCTGTTATTTTATATACAATTTACTGGAAAAAGTTCAATTCAACTGGTGCGGTAACTGCCATGGTAACAGGCTTAGTTTCATGTTTAGTTCTAGGTGCTATGGGCCCGAACGTTTGGAGTCCAGTTGAAGGTGCAGCAATCTTTGTTGGAAATCCACTTGTGCCACTTGCAGTTCCAGCAATTATCACGATTCCTCTTGGCTTTATTGCTGGTTACTTAGGTTCTGTTCTTTCTACTAACAAAGTATCTCAAGCTGAGGCGGATCGTATTTACAAAGAAATCCGTGTAAAAGCAAATACAGGGGTATCCGTTTCAGATATTTCTCATTAATCAGATTAAGATTTTAATGACCCCTTTTTATAGTAAAAAAAGACTCGACTTCGGTCGGGTTTTTTCTTTTTTTATTATAAAAAATTAAACATTTTACTTATCGAACAATACTATTATTTTTCCAAAAATAAGAAAATAACCAATTTTCACTAGAGAAATGGTGTTTATTTTTTCTAGAAAAAACGCATTTTTTCTCGGTTATTACAACTGTTTTTTTGTCAAGAAGCTAGTAATATCATCATCTTGTAAATTTATCTGAATTTTCGAAAACCCTTTAATTTCTAGGCTTTGTCATGTATTTTCTGTTTAAAGTCTATTTTTCAGAAAATTTTTTTTACATAATTTTTCTGAAATGTATTGCAATTTTGTGAACTGTCTCATAAAATTAAGATGTGAATTCACTAAAGTAGCAAAAAATAGTATTTAAGCAGTAAAAATAAACACAAAATGGGGAATGTTTATGGCGAACAATCAAGCAAGCAAAAGCATTGTTATTGATTATGATGCAATTGCAAAACAAGAATCGTTTAAAGCACTTGTAAGAAAAAAGAATGCCTTTCTATGGTCAATCACTGTATTCTTTTTAGCAGCCTACATGTTGCTACCTATTCTTACATCTTACACAACAATCCTACACCAAAAGGCTATTGGGGAAGTCACTTGGGTATGGATTTACGCAGCAGGATTATTCATCATGACTTGGAGCTTATGTCACCTATATGTTGCGAAAGCCAATAGCTTTGATAAAGAAGCAAAAGCAATTATAGCTGAATATGAAAACGGAGGTGGCCGCCTATGAGCCCTATAGCAATATTTTTCTTCGTAGCAATCGTTGGTCTTACATTAATTATTACATGGTGGGCATCTAAACGTACTTCTTCTGCGACTGACTTTTACACTGCAGGTGGCGGTTTAACAGGCTGGCAAAATGGACTAGCAATCGCTGGAGACTACTTATCAGCAGCTTCTTTCCTAGGGATCGCTGGTGCCGTTGCATTATTCGGATTTGATGGATTCTTCTTCTCTATCGGTTATTTAGTAGCTTACTTAGTGGTGCTATATATCGTAGCTGAGCCATTACGTAACCTTGGTAAATTTACATTAGCGGACATGATTACAGCACGTTTTAATAATTCTAAAGTTCGTGGTACAGCAGCTCTAAGTACCATTACAATTGTATTATTCTACATGATTGCACAACTAGTTGGTGCAGGCGCACTTATTCAATTACTTTTAGGAATTGACTATTGGGTTGCAGTATTAATCGTTGGTGTTATGATGACTACTTATGTTTTATTCGGTGGTATGACTGCAACTTCTTGGGTACAAATTATTAAAGCTTGTCTATTAATGTTAGGTACTGTCATTATTTCGTTCTTAGTATTAAAAGAGTTTGGCTTCAGTATTTCAACAATGTTTACAGAAATGTCTACTGCTACTGACAACGGTGCGGCATACTTAAATCCTGGACTTAAGTACACAAACGGTATTGATACAATTTCAGTTTTAATTGCCCTTGTATTAGGTACTGCAGGTCTTCCGCATATCTTAATGCGTTTCTTCACAGTAAAAGATGCAAAAACAGCTCGTTCTTCAGTTATTTGGGCTACTTGGATTGTAGGTCTATTCTATGTGTTAACAATCTTCTTAGGCTTCGGTGCTGCTGCATTCGTTGGTAAAGAAGACATTATCGCTGCAAACGCGGCTGGTAACATGGCAGCTCCACTTCTTGCAGAAGCACTTGGTGGCGACATTCTGTTCTCATTCGTTTGTGCAGTAGCATTCGCAACAATTTTAGCGGTAGTAGCAGGTCTTGTACTTTCAGGTGCATCTGCCCTATCACATGATATTTATGGCCAAATTATTAAAAAAGGTAAGATTACAGAAAAAGAGCAAGTACTTGCTGCTCGTATCGGTTCTATTACAATCTCTGTAGTATCAATCCTTCTTGCACTTGGTGCCCAAACATTAAATGTTGCGTTCTTAGTATCACTAGCATTCTGTATTGCTGGTTCGGCAAACTTACCAGTAATTATTTACACAATTTATTGGAAACGCTTTAATACGGCTGGTGCAGTAACAGCGATGTTAACAGGTTTAATTTCTGCTTTAATACTTGTAGCTGTATCTCCAAACGTTTGGAATCCAGTTGAAGGTAAAGCAATCTTCGTAGGTAATCCGTTAATTATGTTAACGAATCCTGCAATAATTTCTGTACCACTTGGTTTCCTAGGTGGTTTCATCGGAACGTTACTTTCTAAAGAATCTGATGAAGCGAAATATCGTGAAGTTGATGTAAAAGCAAACACTGGTATTTCAGTTCAAGACGTATCTCACTAATACTATCACTAAAACCCCGTAAATTTTATGCTTACGGGGTTTTACTTTTCTCCCTCTTTTCGGTAATATATTGGTAATGTGAAATGGAGGGATTAGCATGGCACTATCTAAAGCTAAAAAGAAACGTATGCATTTAAAACGGACGCAAGGTAAGGATGTTGAGAAAAAACGTCAAACCGCCCCTTTTAGTACGCATGAGCGCGTGACAAAAACGAAGCATGCTACATTAGAACACAATAGAACAAAACATAGGAAACAGCCACACGGAGACGATTACTCGCTCTAAATGTGGCTGTTTTTGTCGTTTCTTATAAATCGTAAAATAATTTTGTGTTTCGTGTCACAATATTGGCCGCTTCTTGCGTTGTTATACCTTTAAGCGTTGCAATGACTTCGATACTTTTAGCCATCATAGACGGCGATGTTCGAGCCTTATCAAAAGGTCCTTCAAATGGCCAAGGTCCATCCGTTTCCACCATCATCAGTTCCAATGGATACTTTGTAATCAAATCTTGTATTTCCGCTTCATAAACACAATCAGGCGTAATGGAAATATAATAACCATTATGTATCATGCGTACAATTGCCTCTTCACTTCCCTTGAACCAATGAAAATGAGCTTTCTTTACACCATGTTTCTCAAGTAAATCGCAAGCGATTAGTGCATCCTCATAAACAGCATGTAACACTATCGGTTTGTGAAGTTCTTGCGCTAACAGAATAAATTGTTCTAATAACGCAATATAAGGGCGCTCATCCAATACATGCGTCTGTTTTCGATAATAAGGTAAACCAACCTCTCCAACAGCAATCATCTCACTAGCATGCAGTCGTATCCAATCAAATAAAGCTTCTTTCTCCCTATCATTAGGCAACGACTGTTCAGGATGAAAACCATACGCTGCCTTGACCTTCGCATAGGCTCTCGATAACTTCAGCGTTTTCTCACAAGATTGTAAGTCCGTACTGACCGCTATAACCGTTTGCGCCTCATCAAGTAGCAAAGGTACTTCTTCTTCTTGATACTGATCTAAATGAATATGTGCATCAATCAACATATGCATCGTCCTTTTCTTCCTTTAAATACTGAAAAAGTTGTTGTTTTAACTGTGTAAATTGAGTGGAATGGCGAATTTCCTCGAACCGTGGTCGTGCAAATGGCACAATAATTTCTTCCTTAACCGTCGCTGGACGTTTTGTTAATACAATAATGCGATCCGCTAAAAATAGCGCTTCTTCAATACTATGTGTCACAAATAGGATAGATTTTTTATGTTCCTCCCAAATAGATAACAGCCATGCCTGCATTTCTAATCTTGTAAACTCATCGAGCGCTGAAAAAGGTTCATCTAAGCATAGTATCGGTTTCCCACTGACGATAGCGCGCAAAAATGATACACGTTGCTGCATGCCTCCTGATAATGCATGCGGATAAGCATTTTCAAACGAAGCAAGACCAACCTTTTCTAGCCACGCTTTGGCAAGCTCTTTATTCGGCCGACGCTGCAATTCTTCAACGATCATGACATTTTCTAAAATCGTCCGCCACGGTAATAAGCAAGGTTGTTGGGGCATATAGCCAATGATACCTGTTTGTCGTTGAATATTGTCTCCATTTAACAAAATAGTGCCATGATCGACAGGCGTTATTCCTCCTATCAATTGAAAGAGTGTGCTTTTGCCGCTACCTGAAGGGCCAATGATTGCCACAAATTCACCTTCCTGAACTGTAAAGGATAAATTTTTAACCACTTCAAGTGAGCCAAAGGATTTAGAAATGTCCTGAATGTTCAGCATGTGCGCCCCTCCCCTTTACAACAAGCTTTTCTACAAAACGAATCACACTAAATAACAATAAACTTAATAAGACAATCGCAAATATCGCAACAAATACACGATCCGTTCGAAACGATGATTGTGCGAGCGTCATATAAACACCAATTCCTTTTTTTGCACCAAGCCATTCTGCTATGACAGCGCCCATCACACTATAGGTCGCCGCAATCTTAATACCGGAAAAGATGGATGGATACGCATAAGGCCATTCTAATTTCCAAAATGTTTGCCCTTTCGTAGCACCAATCATTGCAAAATAATGTTTGAGCTCAGGGGAGGTTTGACGAAACCCATCCATCGCCGCGATAACGATTGGAAAGAAGCAAACGAGACAAATAATAATCAGCTTGGGTAACAGGCCAAAGCCAAACCAAATAATTAATAATGGCGCTAAAACGAGCACTGGCACATTTTGAGACACAATGAGAATCGGATAAACAAACGCTCTAATTGTTGATGAGCGATGTAAAAATACCGCAACGCTTAAGCCACACATCACACCAATAGCAAGCCCTATTAATGCTAGCTGAATCGTGGCCCAAACATGGGGACTAAACGTTGAATACGATTCAATACCTTCAATCATAATGGCACTTGGCGCTGGCAATAGCCAATGTGGGATATCAGCTACACGTATAATAAGTTCCCAAATGAATAAGAGGAAGGCGATAAAAATAATCGACCTTCCTTGCAGCATTACCTGTTTCACCCTCGATATTTCTCCGTTAACGTTCCCATTGTAATACCAGCTGGCTGATATAAAATTTTCACTTGTGTAATAACATTGATAGCGCCTAAGTCAATCATCTTTTTATTCATCTCTTCAATAATTTGTAACAAAGTGGATAATTCACCCTCCATTGTTGTTTCCAGTGGATGCACCTCATAGTGCACACCGGAAGCATCGATTACAGCAATTGCCGCATCTACAAATGGGATCACATCCTCATATTTTTCTGTTTTAGGTATGATTTGTACACTAATTAATGAATTCGCCATTTATTTCGCTCCTTTCTTTGGTAAGAAATCGTTTGTAAATGCTTGTTGTGCATTAAAGTCGCCTTCTAAAACGTTATTCTTTGTCATCCAGTCCGCATAGTTTTCCCAAACTGCTAACTTTTGTTCTCCCCATTGCGCCGCATCGTCTTGATATTTGCCCGCTAACCATTCCTGACTTTTATGCACAAGCTCTTTATCCAAATCAGGTACCGCTTCAAGTAAAATATCAGCCGCTTCACTTGGATGCGCTATCGCATATTCATAGCCTTTTGTAGTAGCCGCGACAAATGCCTTTACGACATCAGGATTATCCTTGATCATCTTTTCATTCGTTGCCAATACAGGTGTGTAATAATCGAGCTGCTCACTATAGTCGGTTAAATACTGCATATTTAACTTTTCCCCACGAAGTTCTGCCTCAATACCTGTCCAAGCATAATAAATCCACGCAAAATCAATATCCTTTTGCATCATTGTGAAAAAGTCGATATCTCCCGCATTGACGATATCTAATTTGTTTATATCGGCATTGTCTGCTTTCATCAATGACTGTAAAACAGCTTGTTCAACTGGAGCACCCCAGCCACCATAGGTTTTTCCTTCGTAATCTTTTGGTGATGTAATGCCTTTTGAAGCGAGTGATGCAAAACCTGAAGTATTATGCTGAATAATTGCCGCAATCGATACAAGGGGTACATCTTGTACACGTGCTTGCGTAATACCTTCCTGATAACTTACGCCAAACTCTGCTTTCCCAGATGCCACAAGCTGATCAGCACCTGCATCACCTGGTAAAATAATCTCTACGTCTAAGCCTTGCTCTTTAAAATAGCCAAGCTTTTGCGCCACATAAAGTCCCGTATGATTCGTATTAGGTGTCCAGTCCAGTACAACGGATACTTTTTTTTCTGAACTCGGTTCCTCTTTTTTGTCTTCTTTTGCGCTACATCCAACTAATGTAATTAGTGCAGCAACCATAATGAATAACCATTTTTTCATGCTATATCCTCCTAGCAAGTAATTTGAAAGTGTTCATGATTGAATGTTTCACCAGAAGAAAAGCGTATGCTGTTTTTAATCCGTTTGCAGGCGATTCTCATTGTTTTCTATCTGCTTAAGGTTAATGATCATCCTTAAACAAAAAACGCCTAGGGATTATCCCAGGCGTTTGCAAACGGTATCAAAAAATAGTGTACGAATATTTTTGAATAGATGTTCCCTACGCTGGTACGAGCCAAATCAGGTTCAAAGGGTCAGCATCTGAACGGACGCAATCTCAGCTGGCAACTTCCAGCCCCCCTACATTCTTAACTTATGAACTTTTCGTTGTTTATTATACCCCTATCTATCTTCAAATGACAAGCTCGTATTTTTAAACCTTTAAAATCAGCCTTGCTGTCTGTGCCTTTCATAAGCGAGCAAACTGCTATCTAATTAGTAATTCATTTTCCAAAGCATTTTGCTAGATGAAAAAAGCCCAGTTCTGTAAAAGAACATGGGCATAATGAATTATTCCTCTTCTTTTTTCATTTTCATTACATGAGAAATGGTACCATCTGTAGCGATATCTATTTTAAAGGAACCATTCGAATGACGATCTGCGCGCGTTAACCCTTTGACATCAATGATTTCTTGCACGCCTTTTTCTGTTTCAACAATGACTTGCTCCTCATCACTTGCTTTTACTACCGCAACTATACGATGTGGATTGGCTTTTAATTCGGTTAACACTTTTAAACCACGTTTTGCTCTACTTGCCATATCGACTTCAGCGACATTCATCTTCTTCACAGCACCTCGTTGGGTAACAATCACGACATACTCTGTATCAGACGGCTTTAATATTGTTACACCAACAAGTACTTCCCCATCTTTTAACGTGATACCTTTCACGCCACCCGTTTTAACACCTGTGACAGGAAGTTCTTCAATTGGGAAGCGGATAGCGTAGGCTGTATCAGTAATCAATAACAGCTCTGCCTCGTCTGATACAATATCCGCCATTATCATTTCATCACCTGATTTGACATTCATCGTCTTAATCGGCTTCGAATAACGTGTCACTGCATAATCTGGCAGTGGTGAGCGCTTAATTTGCCCTTCCTTTGTAGCGGTTAAAATATAGGTGTTTGGCTGTTCAAAGGTATCAAAACCATAGACTGCAATAATTGTTTCATCTTCCCCTGTTGGCACAATACTTGAGATATGCTGACCAAGATCTTTCCAACGAATATCCGGCAATTCATGTACAGGCTGATAAATATAATTCCCACGATTTGTGAACAACAATAGATGATGCTGGGTATTTAACGTTTCCTCATACAGTAAATAATCGGAGTCTTTCATGGCAAAATCTTGTCCATTAGATGCTGCATGCGAACGTGTGGATGTGCGCTTAATATAGCCATCCTTCGTCACTGTGACCACAACATCTTCACTTGGAACAAGCACGTCTAATGTAATTTTAATTTCTTCAATCTCTTGTTCGATTTTCGAACGGCGTGGTTCAGAAAAACGTTTTTTAATGTCGAGTAATTCTTGTTTAATGACACGAACAAGTTTCGCCCCGCTATGCAAAATACCTTCTAGTTTCGCAATCAGTGCATTTAACTCATCTTGTTCACGACGTAGCTCTGTAATATCCGTATTCGTTAAACGGTATAATTGTAAGCTCACAATCGCCTCAGATTGCACTTCAGTAAAGTCAAATTTCACCTGTAAATTTGTTTTTGCGTCGCGTTTATCATTCGATGAACGAATTGTTGCAATTACTTCATCTAAAATCGACAGTGCTTTAATCAAACCATCAACTATATGAGAACGGTCTTTTGCCTTTTGTAAATCATAAATGGAGCGGTTTGTCACCACTTCTTTTTGATGGGCTATGTACGCATCAAGTAGCAGTGGCAATGTCATCATCGTTGGACGACGATTATGGATCGCAATCATATTAAAGTTATAGGCTACTTGCAAATCAGTAGTTTTAAATAAATAATTTAAAATTCCTTGTGCTGGCACGTCTTTTTTTAACTCAATCACGACGCGTAAACCAGTACGATCGGATTCATCTCGAATTTCTGCAATGCCTTCCAGTCGTTTATCGACGCGTTGTTCATCAATTTTCTTTACAAGATTCGCCTTATTTACATCATATGGCAACTCTGTAATAACGATTTGTTCTTTCCCGCCTTTTAATGGTTCAATGGCTGCTTGAGCACGAACAATAACTTTACCACGTCCTGTTTCATAAGCCTTTTTAATACCATCGACACCTTGAATAATCCCTCCTGTTGGGAAGTCAGGGCCTTTAATCACCGTCATTAGCTCATCGACAGTAGCATTCGGTTGATCTAAACGCATTAAAACGGCATCTAACACCTCATCAAGCGCATGTGGGGGAATATCTGTGGCATAACCAGCGGATATCCCCGTCGACCCGTTGACGAGCAAATTCGGGAAGCGAGCAGGCAATACTGTTGGCTCCATATCCTGATCATCAAAATTCGGTACAAACTCCACTGTCTTTTTACCGATATCGCGTAGCATTTCAGCCGCAATTGCTGACAATCTTGCTTCTGTATAACGCATCGCAGCAGGTGGATCTCCATCAACAGAACCATTATTTCCGTGCATTTCAATCAGCATATGGCGCGCTTTCCAATCTTGACTCATTCGCACCATCGCTTCATATACCGAACTATCACCGTGTGGATGGTAGTTACCGATTACATTCCCGACCGTTTTGGCAGACTTACGGAACGGTTTATCGTTCGTATTGCCTTCTGTATACATCGCAAATAAAATACGTCGCTGTACAGGTTTAAGACCGTCGCGCGCATCTGGCAACGCGCGGTCTTGAATAATATATTTACTATAACGACCAAATCGGTCTCCCATTACTTCTTCTAATGGTAAATCTTGAAACTTTTCCGTACTACTCATGCTTGGTCCTCCTCTTGTTGGATGAATTCATTGTCTAAAATATTCGAATCATCCTCCATGCCGAAGTTAACATTTGCTTCGATCCATTTACGGCGCGGCTCTACCTTATCGCCCATTAACGTTGTCACGCGACGCTCAGCACGTGCCCCATCCTCAATCGTGACACGAATTAACGTACGCGTCTCAGGGTTCATCGTTGTATCCCACAGTTGGTCAGCATTCATCTCACCAAGTCCTTTATAACGTTGTAGGATATAGCCTTTCCCTACTTTTTTAATGGCTTTTTGTAAATCATTTTCGGTCCAAGCATATTCAATGACCTCTTTTTTCCCTACACCCTTTGATACTTTATAAAGTGGTGGTAACGCAATAAACACTTTGCCAGCCTCAATTAATGGGCGCATATACCGATAGAAGAATGTTAATAGTAGCACCTGAATATGTGCTCCATCCGTATCAGCATCGGTCATAATGACAACTTTATCGTAGGCTGAATCTTCTACTGAGAAATCCGCTCCAACTCCTGCACCAATAGCATGAATAATCGTGGAAATCTCCTCGTTTTTCATAATATCTTGGAGCTTCGCTTTTTCGGTATTAATGACTTTACCGCGCAACGGTAAAATCGCCTGAAACGTACGATCTCGCCCTTGTTTCGCTGAACCGCCAGCAGAATCACCTTCGACTAAATATAATTCGTTTCTCGCAGCATTGCGAGATTGTGCAGGGGTTAACTTCCCTGAAAGAATCGTACTTCCTTTTTTGCTTTTCTTCCCGTTACGAGCATCTTCACGTGCTTTTCGCGCCGCTTCACGTACTTGTTGAGCACGAATCGCTTTTCGAACAAGAGATGCAGACAATTCCGCATTTTCTTCTAGCACATAGAAGATTTGCTCTGAGACAACGCTATCGACTACCGAACGCGCTTCACTTGTACCAAGCTTTCCTTTCGTTTGCCCCTCAAATTGTAATAAATGTTCAGGAATACGGACAGAGATAATTGCCGCTAAACCTTCGCGAATATCTGTCCCTTCAAGATTTTTATCTTTATCTTTTAGTAATCCTATTTTCCGTGCATATTCATTGAAAACTCTTGTCAAGGCAGCTTTTGCACCGGTCTCATGCGTACCACCATCACGTGTACGGACGTTGTTTACAAACGATAAGATCGTTTCTGAATAACCATCGTTGAATTGGAAGGCAAATTCAACTTCGATATCGTCTTGCTCACCCTCTACATATTTGACAGGATGAAGAACATCTTTTTCCTCATTCAAATACGCAACGAAAGCTTCAATGCCGTTTTCGTAAAAGAAAACATCACCTTTGCCTTCCTCGCGTTGATCAATTAACTCAATTTTTAATCCTTTTAATAAAAATGCAGACTCACGTAAACGTTCTGCAAGTGTATCATAATTAAATTTTGTGACGGAAAAAATCGTGTCATCTGGCAGGAAATGGACCAGTGTGCCTGTTTGCTTTGTCTGACCGATTTCTTCTAAAGTCGTCACAGGATGTCCACCGTTTTCAAAACGCTGTTTATATTTTTTGCCATCGCGATGAATCGTCACTTCTAAAAATGTCGATAAGGCATTAACAACGGAAGAGCCAACACCGTGTAAGCCGCCACTCGTTTTATAGCCGCCTTGTCCAAATTTACCACCTGCATGTAAGACTGTGAAAATAATTTCAGGGGTAGGTTTGCCCATTTTATGCATACCTGTTGGCATTCCACGTCCAAAATCTCGAACGCTTAAACTTTGATCTTTATGAATTGTGACAATGATATGAGAACCAAAGCCAGCAAGTGCTTCATCCACCGCATTATCTACGATTTCATATACAAGGTGATGAAGTCCTCTGCCATCTGTGGAACCGATATACATGCCGGGTCGCTTTCGTACCGCTTCTAATCCTTCTAATACTTGAATTGCGTCATCATTATAGACGCTAGGTGACTGTTTATTCGCCAAAAGATTCCCCTCCAAAAAACAAACGCATGTTCTGATTACGTTCTCATCCTAATAATAATAGCATTTCCTGTCAATAGCTAGTGACAGATATATATTTTTTTAATTACGCTACAACGTAATTGCTTCTATGAACTTTATTTAGAGGCCAGGGCAGGCTGCTGTCATGAATGACTGCACCTATTTTAAGCTTACTGCCTTGTACGACCAAACAAAAATCCACGACAACTGTAAGAGGCGCTATCTTCACTAAAGCCAGCATTGAACGCCTTCTAATTACTTAACACTACAGCATACCAAAAACATCATCGGTAGACGTTTTCTGTTGAGTGATGATTTTTAATAGCTTCACAAGAGAAATTAAAGATAGACTTCTATTCTACCAAAGGAATGTGTGATTGACAAAATTGCCATTTTACCTATATTTTAAGAAAGTGCTTAGGTATTAATACGATACTAGTTCCGAATAACCTAACATAAGCTATCATAAGCCTGTGACTTTTGAAATCATGAAGTGCTTTTTCCTTTTGTATTGAATTCAAGGCTCATGATGAAATCTCCTTCATATCATTGTAGATTAAAGAGAAAAAGTGTAAAATACTTGTTACAAACTATTAGTACCAAGTGTTATTATTTGGATGAAAGGAGTCCACCTATGTTAAACGGACTTATTATTTTATGTGCCTATCTCATCGGCTCTATACCTTCCGGGTTATGGATTGGCAAAATATTTTACAAAACAGATATTCGCGAGCATGGTAGCGGCAATTTAGGGGCTACCAATACTTTCCGTATATTAGGGAAAAAAGCAGGTTTAGTGGTGACGGTGATGGATGTTTTAAAAGGAACAGCAGCCGTGTTACTAGTGACGCTACCAGTATTTGCTGATGTCACGATTCACTCACTTATTCTAGGGCTTGTTGCGGTCATTGGACATATGTTCCCTATCTTCGCAAGTTTCCGTGGCGGTAAAGCTGTTGCCACTTCAGCTGGCGTCCTCCTAGGCTATTCTTGGCCTTTATTCATTTTACTATTCATCACTTTTATCGTAACATTAAAGCTCACGAAAATTGTCAGCCTCACATCAATGATTGCGGCACTCGTAGCATTAATTTATTCGATAATCTATTTTTTTGTGACAGGCGATTTTGCATTAGGGATTTTAGTAGCCTTTTTATTTACCTTTATCATTTATCGACACCGAGCAAATATTTCGCGCATTAAAAATGGCACGGAGCCAAAAGTTAAATGGCTTTAAACATGAAAGGAGTTCTCGCATGAATATCGCACTGACAGCGCAAGCTTTACAATGGTTTAAAAATGAAATGGAAGTCGAAAAAGGTGATTCAATTCGCTTTTATGCTAGATATGGCGGCTCAAGTCCCTTTCATGAAGGTTTTTCCCTAGGGATGACACGTGAAGAACCGATTGAGATAGGCGTTCAAACTGTAGTAGACGATGTCACATACTATATTGACGAAAAAGATTTATGGTTTTTTAACGATTATAACTTACACGTTGATGTAGACGAACAACTTCACGAATTAAAGTATGACTATAAAAAATAACACAGTATTTCCTTTCGCTATTGAAAGGAAATACTGTTTTTTTTATTTCAAAACTAAACCATCTTAAGTTTACTCGTTTTGGTTTAGCTCTCCACAAAATTGACCATCCTCATACTAGTCAATCTATACTCTGAGGAGGAATATAAATGCCCGTTTCCGAAAACAACAATACCTCCCAACAGCCATTAACGAATTTACTGCACACTTCGCTTTCAGAAAATATTTTTACAATCAAAGAAGCACTTGGTCATAGTAATGATGTGATTATTCGTGAAATTATTATCGACAAACTTGATTGTTTATCCATCGCCATTATCAACATTGATGGTATTTCTGACAAAACTGTTATTACGGATTTTATACTTGAAAATCTACTGCTTGAAATTGACAACGAACCGGAAAATAAAATTGACAATATAAACGACTATATGAAAAAACAATGTTTAGCGGTAGGTGATGTAAAGGATCTTTTTGATTTTACCGCATTATTTACGTCCATTTTAAATGGTGAGACCGTCATTGTATTAGAAGGGCAATCCGTGGCAATTGCGACAGATACTAAAAGCGCAAAAGATCGAGCCGTCACCGAGCCACAAACAGAATCTGTGATTAGAGGGCCACGAGAGTCTTTTACTGAAACATTGCGGACGAACACAGCACTCATTCGTCGCAAAATAAAAAGCCCTAATCTTTGGATAAAATCTCGGGTCATAGGAGAGGTAACCCAAACAGATGTAGCTGTTATGTATATCAATGGCATAGCCAATGACAAAATTGTACAAGAGGTGCTTGACCGCCTAGATCAAATTAAAATTGATGGCATATTAGAAACCGGATATATAGAAGATTTTATTCAGGACTCGAAATTTTCTATATTCCCAATGATTTACAACACAGAACGTCCAGATGTTATTGCCGCTGAATTATTAGAAGGTCGAATTGCGATATTAGTGGATGGAACACCTCTTGTGTTAACCGTCCCTGTCGTATTTACATCCTTTTTACAGGCTGCAGAAGATTATTACCAAAATTGGATTATTAGTTCACTTATCCGACTTTTACGTTTTTTTGGTATTTCGCTTGCATTAATTATGCCTTCTTTATATGTAGCTATTACGACCTTTCATCAAGAAATGCTACCGACGCCGATGCTTATTAGTATCGCTTCACAGCGAGAAGGCGTGCCCTTCCCTGCCGTTGTAGAAGCGCTAATTATGGAAATTGCCTTTGAAATATTACGCGAGGCAGGTCTACGGATGCCAAGAACGATTGGTCCAGCGGTATCCATTGTCGGTACGTTAGTAATAGGTCAAGCTGCCGTGGAAGCTGGCGTAGTATCCGCAGTGATGGTCATTATCGTGGCATTAACAGCCATTTGTAGCTTCCTATTTCCTTCTTACGGCTTATCAAATACGATTCGTGTCCTACGCTTCCCTCTTATGATATTAGCTGCGATTTTTGGTTTATTTGGGGTGATGTTCGGCATTATGATGATTATTCTTCATTTATGTAGTTTAAGATCTTTTGGTGTTCCCTATATGAGTCCATTCGGGCCATTAATTGTGAAAGATCAAAAAGATGCGATGGTCTTATTCCCACGTAGAAAGTTATTTACAAGACCACGACTCGTTAGTCAACAAAATAATGTCCGAGAACAACAATATTACGAAAAAAGAACTAAACATTAAAGTGCAAATGAGGAATCCATCATGTCAAACAGAAAGATGATTTTGTTATTCTTAATCCTCACTTTAATATTGAGTGGTTGCTGGAGTAAGCGGGAGTTAAACGAATTAGCGATCGTCGTTGCACTTGGCATTGATAAGGTAGACGAGGAGTATGAAGTTTCCATTCAAGTTGTTGCTCCGAGTGAAATTTCCTCAAGGCAACCGTCTAGTGGACGTGCCCCCGTTGTTACTTACCATGCAAAGGGAAAAAGTGTGTTTGAAGCCATTAGAAGAATGACAACAATAACACCACGGAAACCTTATTTTTCTCATCTACAAATTGTCGTAATTGGTGAAGAATTAGCAGAAGAAGGCTTAAACGAACCGCTAGATTTTATTGCAAGAGATCATGAATTTAGAAACGACTTTGATCTTGTAGTATCTCATAAAGCGCCTGCAAAAGACGTGCTGAACGTATTAACACCCATTGAAAAAATGCCAGCCAATAAATTATTAAATTCGATTAAGGTGTCGGAAAAATCATGGGGTTCAACATTATCTGTTAACACAGATGAATTGCTTAATACCCTTAGTAGCAAAGAAAAAAGTGCGGTATTATCAGCAGTTGAAATACACGGAGATTTGCAATTAGGGATTGACCAAACCAATGTAGAAAGGATTAAAACACCTGTTATTTTAAAATATGCGGGTATCGCTATCTTTAAAGAGGATAAATTAGTGGGGTTATTATCAGAAGATGACAGTATTTATTTTAATTACTTGAATAACAAAGTTAAAAGTACCGTAGAAGTTCTCGCGTGCCCTAAAGGTGGAGAGTTATCAACAGAAATTACAAGTTCGTCCTCCAAAATTAAAGGGACGTTCAAAAATGGTACGCCACAAATCACGATAAAAATTGATGTTACACAAAATATTGGTGAAGTGAATTGTGCCATTAATTTAACCCAAAACAACACGATTCAACAGATTGACCAAAAGACAGCAGAAAAAATAAAAGAACATACAGAAAAAACTTTAGCTATTATTCAGAAAAATTATAAGCTCGATTTATTAGGTTTTAGCGAGGCACTCCATCGCAGCGATCCGAAAAAGTGGGAAAAGATTCATAAAGAATGGTCAACAATTTATCCAACTGTACCTGTTACGATCGATGTACAGGTCACAACCCAAGGATTAGGAACAATTCAAAACTCATTATTGTACAATTCAAAGGAGTAACTCACGATGTTTATTAGCATGATCGTCATACTTGTTTCGTTGATTATTGCCTATATTACGATTCCTCCATTATTGAAAAAAGGCGAAAAAAAAACAATATTCGCCTTTTCCATTTTATTGTTTATAGGCGCCATTTTAAATATCGCCATTGGTTTAAAAATAAATATCCCTAGCCCATTAGATTTTATTACATTTATTTTTACACCTATTAGGAAAATGTTATTATCATTTTTTTAATAAGAATGACTAGAAAGGGTAGTGACTAATGGAAAAACAATTACTTAGTGCCAGACAATTTACAATCATTACCCTTCTCCATTCTATTGGGACGGCCATATTAATTGTGCCAGCGAGTATTACGAAGCAGCTTCATCAAGATGCATGGATTGGCGCAACTATTGGCGTCTTATTAAGCTTTTTAATTGTAAAACTGTATACAAGTCTTGGAAATCAAACACCGCACCTTACGTTTGTCGAAGCAAATGGAAAAATTTTAGGTAAATATCTTGGAACTTTAACCTCTCTAGGGTTTATCACACTCGCATTTTTTTCGGCAAGTGAATTATTATATTTTATCGGCATCTTTATGCAAACAGAAGTAATGCCCGAGACACCTACTTTGTCCTTTGCTGTATTATTTACCATTATTCTTGTTTTTGCATCGTTTCTAGGCATTGAAGTGTTTGCACGGTCAGCAGAAATCCTATTTCCTATATTTTCATTTATATTTATTGTATTTCTTATTTGTATTTCGCCTCAAATTAATATTGAAAATATTCAACCCATTTTTGAAACAAAGACAACATCATTAATAACCGGTATTCTTAAATTTATGAGTATTTTTTCATTCCCGCTCGTTATGTTACTTATGATTTTCCCTTCTGCTGTCAATATACCGAAAGCAGCGCAAAAAGGATTTTATTTCGGCACACTTTGCGGAGGAATTGTATTAATTATCATTATAGCCCTCTCAACACTCGTGATTGGTCCAACGAATACTTCCATTGAGACATTTCCTAGCTATGCACTGGCTCAACGGATTTCTATAGGCAATTTTTTTCAACGTGTTGAAATTGTTATGGCTGTCATGTGGATTATCTCCATCTATATTCGAACATTTCTCTATTTTTATGCATCTGTAATAGGTATAGCACAAATACTAAATATTAAAGATCCTCGACCATTGATTTTGCCATTAGGAATGTGTATGATTGCGCTGTCTCAAATTGTTCATCCGAATATTGTGCATTCTAATAATTATAATCAAAAAATTTGGCCGCTGTATTCAGGCTTATTCACTGTCTTATTAGCCCTATTATTACTAGTCATTGCAAAAGTGCGAAAGATTCGAAGCAAAACAGCCGGTGACCATTCAAATCAACAGACTGAAAAAAGTACATTGAACTCAAGTGAAACACCATAAAAAATCCAACTTCTCAGTATATCGATTGAGAAATTGGATTTTTTAGAATTTCATAAGAGCAAATGGAAGGCGACCAATTAGATATGGTATTCAATTTCATCAACAAAATCCCATTCATACGGCGTTTCTTGATAAACATAGTAGTTTAGCCAATTGGAGAATAATAAATGGGTATGTGCTCGCCATGTATTAATAGGTTCTTTAGCTGGGTCATCATTCGGGAAATAGTTAACAGGCACTGCAATGTCGATTCCTTTTGCCACATCGCGACTATATTCATCGGCTAGTGTTGTCGCATCGTATTCTAAGTGCCCAGTAATCATAATATTTTTATTATCTTTTGATTGGACAATAAAAACGCCTGCATCTTCTGAATATGATAGTAAACGTAATTCCGGATGATTGCGTACTTCTTCGATTGAAACAGAAGTATACCGCGAATGTGGTGCTGTAAATAAATCACTAAATCCTCTTACTAAATCGACCGTTAAATCCGTAATCACATGTGAATATACACCCGAACACTTTTCTGGTAATTCAAATTTTCCGATGCCATAGTGATGATATAAGGCAGCCTGTGCACCCCAACAGATATGCAAGACAGATGTGACATTCTTAGCAGACCAATCCATTATCTCTGAGATTTCTTCCCAATAATTCACTTCTTCAAATGCCATTTTTTCCACTGGTGCACCCGTAATAATCATCCCGTCAAAGCGACGATGGCGTATCTCATTAAATGTTGAATAAAAGAGTTGTAAATGCGATTTACTAACATTTTTAGACTCGTGTGTTGCCGTATTTAAAAATGTTATATTGACTTGTAATGGCGTATTTCCAAGCAATCGAAGTAATTGTAATTCTGTTTTCTCTTTTTCCGGCATTAAATTAAATATTAAAATATTTAACGGACGAATTTGTTGTGTTTTGGCACGATCTTCTTCCATGACGAATATTTTTTCCTCACGTAAATGTTCTCCAGCTGGTAAGTTTTTCGGAATATTAATTGGCATATTGTAGTCCCCTTTTCTTTCATTTTTTTCTCTCTATGTAAAATTAAAAAATCCCCCTCATTCCATAAGAGCAAGAATGAGAAGGATAATTATCACGTTCACTCTTATCTCTCAAAGGAAAAATCCTTTGGTGGAATTAGCACCTTTCTAACAATGTTAGAGGTTGCTGAAGCGTCATAGGGCCAAATCCCTCAGCTTCTCTTGATAAGATTATTCAATTAAAAAGAATTGTATCATGAACAATTAAGAATTTCAATAATACATAGAATATTTCGTATTTAAACGAATGGAAGCTTATGAATTGTTAAACACTACTATCAAGTTATATTTTTGACAGCCAGTCCCAATTCTAATAGGCATACACGAAAATTAATGGAACCAATAAATCGTAATGGCAATCATAGAGGTATTATGTTAACATATACCTTTAGTAACAGAGAGGAACGTGAATATTTTGATTAAAATTGAACTCCCAAAACCAGACTTAGTAATTCGTCAACGTGAGCAAGTATTAAAACCAGGGGATGTAGAAATTACGCCTTTCCACGGTTTTATTGATTTCCATAAAATCACTCGCGAAAAAGGTGGCATTTTCTTATTTTATAATGAAAAAAATGAGCTATTATTTGTAGGGAAAGCACGTAAAATTCGCCAACGTATTAAAAAGCATTTTGAAGATAATGTATCACCAATGAAAAAATACCGTGATGAAATTTTCAAAATCGAAGTGTATGAAATTGATGATCCAATGGAACGTGAAATTTACGAAACATATGCGATTAACACATTCCGTGCAAAATATAATCTAGATAAAGTATTTTATTAAGATTCAAGCCGTTAGCATACATGATGCTAACGGTTTTTCTATTCTATAGTGGCAAAAAGAAAAACCCCAAGCGTTGTCACTCGAGGTTTTCATCATTAGATAAATAGTTTTTCATCTTTAAATTTATGAGCTGTTAGCCAACTGACAATAACAAAGATAATCAATGAAGCTACTATCGGGATGGTCACCGTATGCATACCAAAAATCGTCGGATAAAAGCGATCAATCATAATATATAACGTCATGCCCGTAACCATGGACGCAATCGCACCGTATTTATTGGCTTTTTTCCAATACAACCCTAGGACAACTGACCAAATAAAGACAGCCTCTAAGCCGCCAAATGCAAATAAATTGAGCCAAACAAGTAAATCTGGCGGATTTAACGCAAATACAACGACTGCTAAACCAATCACCGTTGTTACCACGAAGCTAGCACGCTTGATTTCTCTATCATTGGCAGTGGGCTTGATATAGTTCAAATAAATATCCTTTACCACTGTTGAACTAACTAGCATCAGCAACGCATTCACGGTAGACATCGTCGCTGCCATTGGTGCTGCTAACACAATGCCCGCTAAAAACGGCGGCAGCACTTTTAACGTAAGCAACGGCATTACCTTATCACCAATTTCAATGCCAGGAATTACTGGACGGGCTAATACACCAATCAAGTGCATTCCGAACATAATTGTCCCAATAGCAATTGTGCCAATAATAATCGCTAAATGCATGCTTTTGGAATCTTTATAGCTCATGGCGCGGACTGCTATTTGAGGGAGCCCTACCACACCAATGCCGATTAAAATCCAAAATGTTGAGACGTACAATGGTGTCAGTTCCCCTTCAGCACCAAATGGTGACACTAGGTTTGGATTTTCTGCAACAAGGGACGTCATAATTTGATCGATGCCACCACCGGCAACGATTGTCCCAATCAGTAAAATAACAGTACCAATCACCATAATGGAACCTTGAACCGTATCCGTTAACGCTACAGCACGGAATCCTCCGATAATTACATAAATTAATACTGAAACAGCAAAAATAAAGAGTGCTGCTGTATAGTCAAGACCTGTTAATGATTCAATTAAGCGCGCGCCCCCGACCCATTGTGCCATCATCGCAGAAAATAAAAAGACAATAATACTAATCGCGGACAATATAACGATGACATGGCTTTTGTAGCGTTCACGTAAAAAATCAATTAATGTAATCGCTTGATAGCGGCGAGCAATAATGGCAAATTTCTTGCCTAGTATCATCAGTACAAAATAGCCTGCTGGCAGTTGAGCCATCGCTAACAAGACCCATCCAAGCCCTTTATTATAAGCAACACCCGGTCCACCGATAAAGCTGCTTGCACTACCATACGTGGCAATCATCGTCATTGCTAGGATAAAGCCGCCCATTTCACGACCGCCAAGAAAATATTCCTGTAAAAATGAATTCGATGAACGAACATGCTTATTCGCCCATATGCCAATCCCAAAAATAATAATTAAAAAAACAAGAAGCGGAAAAATAACTTGCCAATGCATTATTCATCCACCTCCCCGTCATCAAATGGTACCTCTTTAAAAAAGAGCTTTAAGACGAGCCAGATTAATACAATCATAAAACCTGTTCCAGCGATGCAACTATAGAAAAACCAAGCGGGGAAACCCAATACATACGAATATGCTGTTGGATCCCCCGAACCTAGACCATATGCAAAGCCGTACCAAATTGCAAAGTTGACAAATACAAGCCCAATGCCAATAAGCGCCTCACGATGCGCAATTTTAAAGCGTTGATCTTTCAAAATAGAATCCCCCTAACCTACTCTATTTTACTGTGATGTAGGTCTAATGGGAAGCATTGTGAGAAAAGTAGATAAAAAAAGCGAAAGTTAGCGAACAATACCTATCAAATGGGTGTCTTAAAAAGGCTCCTCAGAATATGCTTTCTGCCTTTTCGGGCGATTGTTGTGATTTTTGTGGCGATTTCCCCCTTCTTATTGGCGGTTTCAGAGTCTTTCGTGGCGATTTCACACACCTTACCTATCTTCAAGAGCTTTTTAATTGCAATTGAAGCGCTTTTTTATCAATTTTCCCAACAATCGTTTTTGGTAATTCATCAATCATAATAATTTTTTTCGGGATTTTATAGTGACCTAAATAGCTTCGACACAGGTTTTCTACTTCGTCTACTAACGTATCTGACTTATGATGGCAGACAATAAATGCTGTGACAATTTCGCCCCAATAATTATCTGGTGCTCCAATGACTGCCGCTTCTTTTACGAGCTGATGACGAAGTATGCATTGCTCCACTTCTTGCGGATAGACGTTCTCCCCACCACTAATAATCATGTCTTTCCTACGACCGACGATATAAAAATAACCTTCTTCATCCATTGTCGCTAAATCACCAGTCCTTAACCAGCCATCTCGTATCGTATTGTCGGTTTCCTGCTGATTATTCCAATAAAATCGAAACATATGCTTCCCTCTAACGAACAGTTCGCCTACTTCATGGGCAGCGCAGCTTTCACCCGCTTGATTGATAATTTTCGCCTCATTAAATTGCATACTTTTACCTACTGCCCCCTTTTTGACATAGGCTTCTTCACGTGAGATATAAAAATTGTTCGGTCCAGCCTCTGTTAAGCCATAACCTTCTTTAAAAAAAAGTCCCTTTTTAAAAAACGCATCATATATCGGCAGAGGGCACGGTGCGCCGCCAGATAAAAACACCTTTACAGTGGGAAAACTACTTTTGTGAAAATAATTTGTCGTTATCATGGCTTGATACATCGTTGGGACAAAAAGCGAAATCGTTGTCTTATAGAAATTAATTGCTTTTAGTGCTGTTTCCGCTTCAAACTTATCACCGATAACAACGGTCCCACCCGCCATTAACAATGGAATGGATAGTGCGTTAAGCCCACCGGTATGAAACATAGGCATATAGTTTAACGTACAATCGTCTTCACATAACCCCCAACTAATAATTGTATTAATTGCATTCCAATTTACAGAATTGAAAGACAACACTACCCCCTTTGCTTTGCCAGTTGTGCCACCTGTATAAATCATTAGCCAAGGTTCATTTAAATCCAGTTCTATTGAGCTCGCAATAGTCGCTGACGGCAGAACTTGTTGAATAGGGTACATCGTTGCTAGTTGTAAAGGGCATGGTATTCCTTGATCATATAAAAGTAAAGAAGGTGTAGCATCCGCAACAATTTCATTTAACTCCTCTGCACTTAAGCGCCAGTTTAAAGGAACATAAATCAGCCCCCGTAATCCACAAGCAAATAATATAGCAAATAAGTGACTATTATTTCGAGAAAAAACCGCTACTCGGCTACCTGCCTGTAATCCTTGATTTTCAAAAAAATGGCTCCATTTGGCGATTTCAAGTGTTAATTGCCGATAAGTCCATTGTTCATTTGTTTCTAAGTTCACTAATGCTAGCCGATTCGGTGTTAAAGATGCACGATTAAAAATCCAAGCTTGCTCTGCAAACATCTTGAACTCCTCCTTTATCACATCATAATAGCGCCATCCACATGGAGTGTATGACCATGGACATAGGAAGCCTCTTCAGATGCTAAAAATAAATAAGCATTAGCAATATCCCTAGGTGTACCTAATCGTTGAAGCGGCACGATTGCACGCATTTTTTCCAGTACCGTTTCGGGCATCTTTTTGACCATTTCAGTTTCTGTAAATCCAGGTGCCACCGCATTCACATTGATGCCTTTACGCCCTAACTCCTTTGCCCATGTTTTCGTCATACCTACAATCGCAGCTTTTGAAGCAGCATAATTTGTTTGCCCTACATTTCCATAAACACCACTGACCGAGGAGGTATTAATAATTTTTCCGTATCCAGCAGCTATCATATGAACACTAACCTCTTGCGTGCAGTGGAAAACCCCTGACAAGTTGACATCAAGCACTTGCTGAAATTGGTCCTCTGTCATTTTTGACAACATGGCATCGCGTGTTATTCCTGCATTATTTACTAAAATATCAATGCGACCAGCTTGCTCGATCACAGTTGTCACAAGCTTTTTCACACTCTCTCTATCTGCTACGTTAACCTGCACGAATATAGCTTTTTCACCTAGTTGATTGGCTGCCATTTTTCCTGCGTTGTCATCAAAATCCGCAAGATATACAACGGCTCCTTCTTCTATGAATCGTTCTGCTGCAGCAAATCCTATCCCGTTTGCCGCCCCTGTAATAATGGCTACTTTATTGTTTAAGCGCATTGATTTTCCCTCCGAATTGTAAAAATGTTTCAATTTCAAATAGCAGTTGTTGTAAATCATCGATTAGCGGAGAATGCCCACAATTTTTTAAACGAACAAATTGTGCATGCTTTGCTAAATCGCACATTGTTTCCTCATTCATTTGCTCGGTAATCACTAAGTCACGGTCTCCTCTTAACACTAAAATCGGAATGTTTAGTTGTTGTACTTCATTCGTCCCTTTCGCCACTTCGTTATCTACTGCACTTAAATTAAAAGTATTTAACGCGTGGTAAACTTCGGCTAAATTTCTTTGTGTGAGCATATCGGCTACATAGGCATCATAGTGTTCAGGGTCGGGCTGACGATGGGTATAAATGATTGTATCCCAAATCGACTTTAAGCCTTGGCTATTTTTTGTATCGTAGAAACCTTGTACCGTCTTTGTTTTCGACGTATCCATCAGTACTTCTTGATACGTGGCAGCTCTTTTGAATGCGGCTGGATTGCCCGTACCGAAGTCACTATAAAATGGATACCCCCTCGTCGAAGCGGACGCCAATAAAATCAGCCGTTGACAATAACCTGGATAATTTGCAACAAACTGCATGCATACGGCTCCGCCTGTGGACCAGCCAATCATGTCAAAATGGTCTAAGTCAATGGCATCCACAAATAGTTTGACATCATCACTAAAATCTTGAATAGCGCGAATAGGTTGATGATAGGATGAACCTCCAAAACCTCTTAAATCAATGGCATAAATCGTGTAGTTTGGATCTAGAGCTTCCAACAGCACATCCCAATGTTTGGAGGAGGTCATATTACCATGAATACACAATAACGTTTGGTTACCTCCATCCCGCTTCCGATAAGCCATTGTTTCCCCGTTTCTTAGTTGAACCGTTTGTAACATCGTGCTTCCTCCCTATCCCCAGCGAATTGTTATAGCTCCCCATACATAGCCGATACCCGCACTAACAAGCGTGACAATGTCCCCATCCACAATACGCTTTTGCTCTAATGCAAGCTGTAATGATAATATTTGATCAATTTGTCCAATATGACCATAGTCTTGAAGATAAATGGATTGTTCCTCTTTCAAACCAAGTTCTGATAGGATATATGCATGCGCAGAGCGCTTCATATGAAGCATAGCGAGATAACTAATATGTTCTTCTCTTAATCCACTTTTCGCTAAAGATGTACGAATGACCTTTAAAAAATTATTTAAAGATTTTTGCTCAAGCCGTTCTTTCATACCGACTGGATCTAAAACATCTAATTGGTACAAATTATTCGCTAAATCTTCTGGTGTCAAAGGCTTTTTAGTACCTCCAACGGGGATAACGACATCCTCCGAAAAAGAACCATCTGTCATAATATCCGCTTCTAATAAATGGTTGCGGCTGTAATTTTTTTGTAAAACAATAGCACCCCCACCTGCGCCCAAATTATACATAAAGCGTGTTCTCGGATTGCGATAATCGATAAAATCAACATTTCGATATCCTCCTGCAAGTAACACGGTGTGAATGCTGTCATCAGATTCCATTAAGCTTTTCGCTAACTTTAGTGCCATGATCGTCGTCCCACAGCGTAATTGCACATCGAATGCCCACGCATTGACGGCACCAAGCTCTTCTTGCATTTTGATAGAAGCCGTCCAAAGTGGATATTCCTTATGCTCTTCCCCTATATACATCACGACATCAATTGTTTTAGGTTCAATTCCTGCTTTTTGTATAGCCTCTTGTGCAGCACAAATGCCCATTTGCACCGTATGATCCTGTTCATCAGGAATTGGTTTTTCGTGTATACCCAATTTGTGTCGAATAATGTGCTCAGGAATCATCGAACGTGCTGCAATTTCTGTTGCGGTCATTTTCCTTTGTGGAATATAGATTCCTGTACTGACAATACCTACAGTCATTCAAACCCCTCCTTTTCATGTGACAGGGCAGGTGGTGTTTTCCTTTTTGCTTTAAGCTTCCTTCTCCAATTCGAAATTATAAAACGGATGGAGCCTATAATCCCTTTTGGGAAAAAGATGACGGCTAAAATATAGAGAATGCCAAAGAAAATAATCCAACGTTCAAATATTGGATAATCTCTCGCCATGCCTGAAAGTGTATGTTGTGCATACTCAATCACGGCAGCACCAAGCAATGGTCCAACTAATGTACCTACGCCTCCAATAATCGTCATTAATAATGCATCTAGCGTGATGTCCATCGTCATAACACTTGTATTAACAAATCGTAATGACAGCGCATAAAGTGAACCCGCTAAGCTAGCTACCGTCCCAGCTATAATTGATGCGATTACTTTATAATGTAAGGTTTGAAATCCTAATGATTTTGTTCTTTGCTCATTTTCGCGCACCGCGATTAAAATACGTCCGGTTGGTGACTGTACGAAGCGATAGAGCGCAATAAAAACAACTACCAAACATGCGAGTACAAAGAAATAAAAGGTTATACGATCTTTAAACATTTCTGGTGCTCTAAATGTAAATCCGTCATTGCCATATGTAATGGAACGCCATTTTTCAGCAACAACTAAAAACAATCCAGAAAAAGCGAGTGTGAGCATCGCAAAAAAGTGACTTTTTAAACGCAAAGTTAGTAATCCAACAACAAAACTAACAATGCCTGCTAAAAACATCCCTACAACAATGGACAATAAAAAGATAGAAAGTGTCGTATCGACTTGCTTCAGCATAACCGCTGTTGTATAAGCACCTATTCCAAAGAACATGGCGTGCCCAAAAGATACTATCCCTGTATAACCAAGCAAAATATCATAGCTCATTGCTAAAATACCAAAGATAAAAATTTGCGTTAATAAGATAATCAATGTCCTTGAATCATTGACGAATGGCAGAAGTACGAGAATCGCTAGCATAAGAACAAAACTAAGATGCTTCCACGTCAGCTTTTTCATCATGTCGATCGCTCCTTTCCGATTGTAAATAAGCCTTGTGGTCGGAAGATTAATACGATTGCCATGAGGATCATATTGACAGCAAGTGATAACACCGGTACATAATAAGCCATAAAACTACCAGCAAGCCCTACTAAAATAGCAGCGAGCAGCGAGCCTGAAAAACTTCCCATGCCACCTATCACAACAACGATAAAGCCTAATATTGCATATTCCATCCCCATCTCGGCATAAATAACGCCTGAATATGGTGCCATTAACATACCGCTCAATGCGGCTAAAGTAGCGCCTACCATAAAGACATATAAGAATACTTGCTTAATATGAATACCAAGTGCTTGCGCCATTTCTTTATCCTGTACACCCGCTCGTACAATTAGCCCAATCTTTGTTCGCTTCAGCATGTATTGGAAAATCCCAAAAATCACAAATCCTACTACAATAATAAATAATCGATATTTAATTATAATGACATCGCCAAATTCCCAACTCCCTGCTAAATAGCTGGGTGTTTTCACGGACACACCATTCGGGCCAAACACGACCTTAATCATTTCTTGTAATACAAGCATTAACCCTAAAGTGATTAATATTTGTTGAATATGATTACCATATACTGGTGTAATAATAAACTTTTCCGTTAATAAACCTAAAATGGCACCTGCAACAAGCGCTCCAATAATGCCAATTAAGAAACTTTCTGTGTACATATACGTAAATATCCCTGCATAGGCACCCCAGACAAATAATCCGCCATGTGCAAAATTCAAAACATCCATTAGCCCAAAAATTAATGTCAGCCCTGCTGCAAGCAAAAAGATTAACATGCCTGTAGCCAGCCCGTTAATAACCAAATTTACGATTAGTTCCAACAAACCACACCTCCTTTATCCGATGCCAAGATATTTACGCTTCAACTCTTCATTTTGGATAAGCTCTTTCATGTTCCCTGAATGTACTGTTTTACCATCATCAATTAATGTGTACGTATCGCCAATTCGACTGGCCATCATAAAGTTTTGCTCCACAAGGACAATGGACGTTTGCTTCTTCATTTCAACAATGGCTTCCATCACTTTCTCCACAACAATTGGCGCAAGCCCTTTAGAAGGCTCGTCAATCAAAATCAATTGACTATCATTGATAAATGCTCTTGCCATTGATAGCATTTGCTTTTGACCACCAGAAAGATGACCACCAGCTTTTTTCCAAAATTTCTTTAAATCCGGAAAAAGCTCTAGTACATACTGCTGTCGCTCCATAGCAGCCGTATCCTCTTTGCGCATCGCCACTTTCATATTTTCTTCTACCGTTAAATCGGAAAAGATTCCTTGATTTTCGGGTACGTAGCCAATACCTAATTTCGCCACTTTGTGGGTTGGGCTTTTTTTTATCGATTGCATTTGAAATTGAACATCGCCTTGTGAAGCGGGTGTCAAACCCATAATCGTTTTTAACGTGGTTGTTTTCCCCGCGCCATTTCTCCCTAGCAGTACACTGACCTGCCCTTCCATCGCCTCAAAATTCACACCCTGCAAAATATGGTATTGCCCAATATGCGTATGAACATCATGTAATTTCAGTAAGGTGTTCATCATACAGACCTCCTAAATAAGCATTTTGTACGGTTTCATTTTGCATAATGGCATCTGGCGTTCCATCGGCAAGAAGCTGACCATTAAATAACACCATAATGGAATCAGACAAATCCAAAATCATATCCATCTTGTGTTCAATTAACAAAATGGTTTTATCCCCTTTATTTTTAATTGTTCGAATTACTTCTAAAATAGCTGGTACTTCTTCTAATGACATACCGGCAGTAGGCTCATCTAGCAGTAAAATTTCCGTATCCAGTGCAAGCAACATCGCAATTTCTAATTTGCGTTTTTCCCCATGCGACAGCATCGTTGTCAACGCATCTCTTTTGTTATGGAGTAAAACAAGCGTCAATAGCTCTTCCGCTTTTTCTGTAATCGCTTGATAACTTTTAAAATGGCGAACCATTTGATAACGTATTTTTTCTTTAGATTGCACGGCTAGTCGCACATTTTCTAACACTGTTAAATTTGGAAAAACATTTGTAATTTGAAATGAACGGCCTAGCCCCATACGTGTTCTTTCAACCGAAGATGCTTGCGCAAGCGACTGTCCTTTAAAATACACATCACCAGCAGTGGGTTTTAACTCTCCACTAATTAGATTAAAAAATGTCGTTTTGCCTGCCCCATTCGGACCTATAATGGATTTCAAATGTTTTTCTGGCATTGTAAAATTCACATGATCGACCGCAATATGACCACCAAATCGAATCGTTAAATTTTCTGTTCGCAAAATAGGTTCCATATTAATCTCCTTTCCAATGTTTCTATTGCTCTTCACCTGCTCTTCCAAAGAAGAGATGAAGAGAGACAGAATGACATTGTTTTTCTGTCTCTCCAAGTAAAGGAAGGATCGTCTAATTCGAAATCGGTGGTGCCGTTTCCTCAGGACTAAGCTCACGAATTAGCACGGGCACTGGATAGTCAACACCCTCTTGTTGTTCTAAACGAATCGAATACATCGACTGTAAGGCTTGATGATCTTCTTTTCGGAAAGTCATTGTGCCTTTTGGCGTTTCAAATGACATTCCTTCCATAATGCCAATTAGTTTCTTTCCGTCCGCATCCCCTTGCGATTTTTTCAACGCTTCTACAATCGAAATCGCGGCAGACATCCCACCAGGTGTAAATAAATCTGGCACTTCATCAAAGCGTTTTTGGTGCTCCTCAACTAACCATTGATTCACATCATTTTGTGGCAACGTATGATAGTACACCGAGAACCCTTCCATTCCTATTAGCGGATTCATAAACTTTAGGGCAATAATATCTGGTGCGCCTGTAGAAATTTTAATGCCTTTCTCTTGAATTTTAAGATCGGCAATTTGATTCCAAGGCGAGTTAGCCCCAGCCCACACAACAAATAAATAATCCGGCTTGGCATCAATCACTTTTTGCAAATTAGACGTAAAATCCGTTGCTGCTGGATCGGCATATTCTTCTAAAACAATTTCTGCACCTAGTTTTTCCGCCGCTGTTTTAAATGCTTTTACTCCATCCCAGCCGAATGAGTAATCAGGTGCAAATGTTGCAATTTTAACGCCCTTGTTAGCGATAGCAGCCGCTGCAGCATATGCATCTTGTGAGGAGTTTCGCCCTGTACGGAATATATAGTCATTAAATTCTGCACCGGTAATACTATCAGCTACTGCTGGTTCTACGACCATAATTTTTTCGTATTCCTCTGCTAATGGCAGGACAGCGAGCGTATCACCAGAGCTAGATGAACCAACTAAAAAATCCACTTTATCATCTTCTAGCAGTTTGGTAGCCTTTTGTACTGCTACTTCCGGTTTCGTTTCTGTATCTTCATACACAATTTCTATTTTTTTACCGTTTACCTCCATGCTACCGTTTGTTGCATATTCGATACCTAAGTCAAACCCACGCTGTGTTTGCTTTCCGTACGATTCTAAAGCACCTGTCAATGACGCCAGTACTCCGATTTTAATCGTGCCGCCTTGTTCTCCTTCCGCTTCCTTTGAAGCAGAACTATCAGTGGAACTTTCTTTTGCTCCTTCCCCATTACAAGCTACTATCAACAAAGTCAAAACGGCTAACAGTAACAATAACCAATACTTTTTCATCCCAAAACCCCTTTCATTGTGAACTATAGAAAGCGCTTTCTTCGCCATGCATTTACTATATAAAAGTCCAGTTACAAATCAGTTACAAATTCAGAATCGTGATTGGAAGAAATAAAAAATGAGTTTGGCTCATGCCAAACTCATTGAAGTGATTTCTTTGTATTTCCCTCTTTCATACGAGTACTTGCGCTACAAGAAAAAAGAGCTATTCGTTTCTTCTACTCGATCTAACCATTCGCTAACAAGCACATGAAAAAGATGAGATTGTTCTATTTGTAGATTATGCCCTGCTCTATCTAAGATGGAGAATGTTGCTCTTGGGAAAAATTTAAGCAAGTCAAGGGCATCTTGATAGCCGACGACCGAATCTTGCTTGCCTAATAAAAACAGACTCGGTTGTTGGAAAAGAATGTCCTTTAAAGCAAAGGAAAACCCATAGTTTTGCAGAATTTTTTCAAGAAAGTTTTCATCCGCCAGTTGACAGCCAACTAATACTTCATTCTTATATCGATTCCAGTTATATGCATCTAAGACCACTTGATGGGTGCTGAAATCGTCTACTTGTTGTTTCGTTAATGTGGCTAAAAAAGGTTGATTAGCTGCAACAATCGTATGTGCTGGCACAATGCGATCTTGCTTTTCGGGAACAATCATAGGGCAAACAAAGGCAACACCTAAAATACGATCCTCAAGTTTCTGCATGATACCTCTTGTTAAGTACCCACCATAAGATTCACCCGCTATAACAAAAGATTGACTCGGCAAAACTGTCTGGATAAATTCTACTACTGCTTCTAACATATCATCTGTATTATGGATGTGTTCATAATCTTTTGTTTTACCCATACCTGGTAAATCAAGATAAATGCGTTTCCAGCCTTCCCGTTGCGTAAAAATCGGCTCCATACATCCCTTCATCAGTCGATGATCGGGAGTAAATCCGTGGAGCATAATAATAGGTTGTCCTACACCTATCTCTTCATAATAGATTGTTGCATTCGTTACTTGACAAAATGGCATTTGAGCTCCTCCAATAATTCGACAGATATTACGAAATTATTTAAATAACATTTACAGCTTTCCCTATGCGTGCTAGCTCATTATTAAATCATACACAGCCATTGTTGATTCCATCGGCGTTGTTTTGAGCTCTGTTTGTAATTGTTGTACACATCTTTCATACCATTTCAATGCCAGTGAGCGGTTATTCAATTGGTAATAACTATACATTAAAAGACGATACCCTTCTTCCCAAAGTATATCTTCTTGAATTATTTTCTCTGCATAAAAAATGGCTTGTTTAAACTGATGTTGGCGCGTGGCATTTTGGGCTAATCGTTCAAGTACTTCAATATATAAAGTCTGTAACTTATCACGGTCTTGCGTCAACCAATCAATTTGCTTTTTTTCTGCATATAAAACATCTGTATAACTATGCGCAGCCAGTTGCAGCCACTCATCCGAAAAATGAGGGTCAAACTCCTCCATCCCCAACGTATAATAATAATAAAATCGTTCGACATCAATATGCAAAAACTGAATATGCTGTAGCTGATACATATTGTTTTTGCGATGAATAAAAAAGCTATCCTGACGGGCATTTCTCCTTGGTTCTAGCACTTTTAACAAAGTATTTAAAACAACTTTAAAATCGCGATCTACTGTCTCCACAGAACGTTCTGGCCATAACGCATGCGCAATTTCCTCTTTGGGCATATACCGTTGGCGATGACAATACAAATAAACAAAGAGCTCCTTCGATTTTTCGCGTTGCCATTCTTTATCTCCCAGTTTCTTATGATTTCTGATTAAATTTAAACTACCAAATAAATTCACTTGCATGTCATCTGCAGGATACACGATATTGCCTTCCATTTGAAAATAATTTCGTAATGTTTGAATTGTGGTATTGTTTAGCCCACAGTGTTCACTATACTGCAAAAGCTCATAAAAAATCATTAAATTTGTGGGGCCGAGAATGGATTTTCTTTGAAAAAAATAATCATAGCCATTAGCAATACAAGTACTTGCAAAGCGCTGAAAACATTGACAAAATAGATGTGCGTTATTCTCTTGCAAGGCAATAACAGATTGATAGAAAAAAACATGCATCTCCCCATATTGATCGCCACAATCAAGAAATAGCTTATGTGCCTTCACTAGTATTTGTTTGGCTTCTTGCCACTCCTGACACGAAATCATCACCTTCACTTCAGCAAGTAAAATAAGGGCTGTCATCCAAGCATCTTGTACTTGCTCCGTTTCCTGCAAACCTAAAGCTAAATATTTTCTGGCAGCAACATAATCCCCTTGTGCATGTTTGGCAATGGCAAGTCCCATATAGGGTTCCGCCTTTACACGCGAAATATTAATGGTATTCATTAACGTAATCGCCTTTTCATAGGCATCACAAGCCCCAGCATAATTCGGAAAATCTAATAATAGCAAGGCATGCGCTTTTCGATTGTAGCCTACTGCCTCAATAAAAATAGACTTTTCACGCACGCCTCTTCGAATGCCATGCTGAGCGGTATACCACGCTTCTTTACCATGACCTAATAGGGAGAAAACAAAGGATGCTAAAAGCTCACTTTCCCGATGTGTAGCTACTAATTGCGGAGGCATTTCCAATCTTTCAATCAAAAGATTCTTTGCTTCCACTAGTTGACCCGTGCGTAATAAAATCCGCACATCTACATTTGCCCTATGCAACACAGCTTCATTTAACTTGACTTCATCTATAAATTGTTGTGCCTTTTTTGCCTTTCCTAAATTCACTAGATTCTCTGCATACTGACGTTGCAATTCTAAAAGCGCTTCCTCACTTAACGCAGCTTCCGGAGCCAATTGTAAGGCACGCATTAAATAGGGTTCTGCTAATGCAGGTTGGATTGTATCAAGATAAATGTGCGCTAATCCAGCCTGTGCCTTTGTCATATAGAGCACATCATGATTGCTTTTAGCCATCTTTTCAGTCATTTCGTACGCATATTTAGCCTTTTCATAATAGGCTCGATATCGATGGCACTCCCCTTCAAAAAAATAGAGACGATAAAACTTCACTTTTTCCTCCGTCGAAAAACGATGAATTTTCTCTAATAGCCACTCAAACTGACCAGCTTTTACTAGATTTTCCGCATAATCTTGCAATAGTGTGCCACTAAAGTTCGAATCATTTGTTTTAAATGCATGATGTAAAATAGCATGCACATCGTTTTCTTGAACGTAAAACAAGGCAGCTTTTTTATGCAATTGAACAAATTGTTGCGGATTTTGCTGCCATTTTAATTCTAAAAATCGACGAAATAAAGCATGAAAACGGTAAAAGCCATTTTCAGCCATTGGTTGAATAAATAAATGTTTTTGCAACAACTGTTTGAATGTCTCAGCAGTTTCACTCTGATAAAACTGCGCAATTAACGCTTCGGAGAAAGTAGGAAATATCGCTAATTGAAGTAATGTCTTTTGCTCAAATTTAGGCATCTTGAAGAAAACTTCCTCCGATAAGTAAGTAAACAAGTCGTTTGAATGGATTGTTAACCAGTGGTCTAGCGCTTCATAGTTCCATTGTTCAGCTAGTAATGTGATGGAGATTGCCCAGCCTTCTGTAATGTCCAATACTATTAGTATTTCATCTTGTGACAAGTGTGTGGCTACATAGTCTTCAAAAAACACAGCAATTTCTTCAGCAGAAAATGCTAAATCCGTTTCTGTTATAAAATGAGCTTTCATCTGCATTTTTAATTTTCGAATGATATCCCATTTCGGTAGTGTTCTAGAGGCGATTATAAAATGAATATGAGGTGGCGAAAATTCAATAATTTTTTCCATAACATAGTTTATATGAAATTCATGGTCGACTAAATGATAGTCGTCAATTACAAGTAAAAAGGAGTGTTCAATCTCACATAAACGATTGACAAATAACTTATACCAACGATTCAATTCTTCAATTTTAGGAAAGCGTGATACCTGATTCCAATTGTCAAATTGTACACCGAAGTGCGGTATGACCCGTTGAATACTATAAAGTAAATGTCTTAGAAAGGGTAATATATTATCATCCTCTTCGGAAACACTATACCAAGAAAACGGGCTCGATTCCGCATGTAAAAACTGTGCTAAAATTGTGGTCTTGCCGTAACCAGCACCACTATGAATAAAAGTACAGGTGTGTTCAAGACCTTTTTTTAGTTTTTTCATCAATACAGCCCGACGAATACAATGATTGGATGGAATTGGTGGAATACATTTCGATTGAATAATAATATCTGCTGTCATTTTTACACTAACCTCCCCATAAGAACGGTAAGACGGGTTGTGGAATAGACTACATTCCATTCTTTTTGAATAGTTAAATTATTGACAGTTTACCATATACTATATGTAGTTTTACATATTTCCAATGAATATTGCGACAAGCTATTATTTTATGTAGAAAATAAAAGATAGAGAAATAAAATAATCCCGATTATCATAGGAGATAATCGGGATTGGGGCTTTATTTTTATAATAGTTCCTTACGTAATTGTTCAGCTGATTTCGGAGATAACAGACCGAACGGAATATCGAATACTGTTTTTGCACCTTTTTCACCCGCTTGACTTAAGCGGTGTGCTGCACGTGCATAAGCCACAAGGACACTTGACGTGAAGTTTGGATTACTTTCAAGTTTTAACGAGAATTCTAAAATTTGTTTATCATTAGCGCCGCTTTCACCACTGCGAATAACGAAGCCACCATGTGGCATGCCTGTATGGTTGGCATTAAACTCATCTTCAGAGATAAAGTTTACAGTTGTGTTATACTCATCGAAATAGTTCGGCATTGTTACAATTTCTTGCTCTACTTTTGCCGCATCTGCACCTTCTTCAAGCACTACCCAGCATTCACGTGCATGCTTTTCACGTGTAGTAAGCTCTGGATTCTCACCATTACGAACACGTTCTACAGCATCTTTGATAGGTAATGTATACTGTACAGCATTTTTAACCCCTTCAATACGACGAACTGCATCCGAGTGACCTTGACTTAAGCCATCACCCCAGAATGTATACGTTGTACCTACAGGTAATACTGCCTCGCCTAAAACACGATTTAAAGAAAATAGACCTGGATCCCAACCTACAGAGATAACAGATACTTTACCAGATTTTTGAGCAGCAGCGTCAACCGCATCGAAAAACTCTGGAATTTTCGCATGAGTATCAAAACTATCAATTGTATTAAACCATTGCGCAAAGTGTGGACCTTGCTCAGGTAAATCTGTTGCAGAGCCACCACATAAAATCATTACATCAATGTCATCTTGAAATTTTTCAGCATCATCTACTAAATATACGCTCGCGTTACTTGCAACGCTCACTGTTGAAGGATCGCGACGAGTGAATACCGCTACTAATTCCATATCTGGATTTTGTGAAATAGCGAATTCAACACCGCGCCCTAAATTTCCATAACCGACAATACCTACTCGAATTGCACTCATTAAAATTCCTCCTCACGTTAACGTGACAATGTGAAAACTTTCACGTTAATTCTACTTACAATAATACTGTGAGTTAGAAAAATTCACAATAGTTTGAGTACGTGTTTTTCTCTAGAAATTATACAAGTTTTCTATGATTTCTATACATATATGGCATGAATACGGTTACAAATTACTAAAAAACAAGTAGAACTTTTAAGTTTTCGTAAAAGCCATGTAAATCAAGACTTTTTACTCGCTAGGTCTTGTACAATATAAATAACGACGAAGGGGGCATGATGAATGAAAGGTTATGGTTTCTCACCTAGTACAACGAAGGTTTTTCTAAAAAACGATAAACAAGCCAAACAGCAATCGAACTCGGTATTCGTTAGACAATTGAGAATTCCCATTGCAACAAACAAAAAATCTACAGCAAAAAACCTCATCAATCACCAAACGGCACTAAAAGTAGCTTATTTTGTAAATATGCCTTTAGCACCGATAAATGACCTTCCTAACAGTATCATAAAAAATGGTTACACATTCCGTAACTGCTACCATAGTGAAAAGCAAATAGCCCGCTGGCTCGTTAAAAAAAGTGAGTACAACAGAGCAAGACACAAACTCCATCATTATTATTGAATTTCTTGCGCTAATTGCATCAGACGTTGCTCATCCATAATATGATAGCCATTCTTTTTCTTTTGTAAAATGTTAGCTTCGCAAAATTGAGCAAGAACATATAGTAAATGCCGATAAGAGACCCCCAAATATTCACATATCTCTGTATGTTTTTCTTTATAAATGCCTTTGTCAGATGATAGCTGGATAAAGGCAGCTAACCGATTTTCCAGTGGATAAGCCTGATTTTGCGTATACTTAGATGTCATTTTGGAAGCTTTTTCCCCTAAAAAGACACATAATCGACGTAAAAATGGCGCATCTGCTAATAACATGTCTTTGCATCCCTGCGTCGCAATGGATAAACAGATTGTCTCTGTCACCGTTTGAATCCCCTTTGTATACCTCGCCTCATTCAGCAATTCAATTTCTCCCATAAAACATGGCGCTTCAATATATTCAATCAGTGATACCTTTCCATTTTTATGTGTCATATACAATTTTGCTTTGCCTTCCATCATATAGTACAGCGTATCTGGAAAAGATCCTTCTTTAAAAATCCATTCCCCTTTGTCAAATTTACATATTTCTATATAAGGATGAATATTAAACGAAAAAAAATCTTCAATTTGAAAGTTTTCGATATAGTAAGAACGTTCTTCACCTGTAAGTTTTTGCATTTTTTAAGGACTCCTGTTCAAAATATGAGATATCTCACATTATTGTAGCGAGGAACGTGCTATTATTCAACATAGTTAAATGGAGGTACCAAATTTTATGAACAATCAACGATGGCTTTCTCAAAATTTCTTTGCTTTTTTTATTACATGGGGTATTTTCTTACCTTATTGGACAGGTTGGTTAGTCGATACAAAGCACCTTACTGTATCTCAAGCGAGTGTTGTAATGGGCTGCGGTCTTTTAGCACGTGCAACATCGAATCTATTTTTCTTTCCAATCCTTGCAAAATATGTGCACAATAAACGACTGATTACGATATTAGCAATTGGTGCATTGCTGACAGCTTTACTTTATATTCCAAGCACAAGTTTTATCGCTCTTCTTTTCGTTACCATTTTATTTAGTATTTTTTACCCTGCTCTATTGCCTGCCGTGGAAAGTAGTGCGGCAACGCTTGTACAATATGGCAATGTCCATTACGGTAAAAGTCGCTCTTACGGATCATTTGGCTTTGTTATCGCTGTACTTATAATTAGTATGTTAACAGGCGTTTTTGGGAAGGATATTATTTTTTGGAGCATGATTTTAGGGATTATCGGGATGTTATTCATGCAACAAATGGCAACACCAAAAGAATTACTTATTGTACCTACGAAAGAACAACGTGCAAAATCACTATCAATGAAAACATTATGGAGCATTAAAGGGTTTCCGATTGTATTATTGATCGTTATTTTATTACAAGGTGCCCATGCATCCTACTATAGTTATGGCTATATTTATTTAGAAGATTTACACGTCGATCCATTCTATATGGGGATGATTATTAACATTGCGGTTGTTTGTGAAATTTTATATTTCATGAAAGCTGATACACTGTTTACGAAATGGCGCTCCTCTTCACTATTACTATTAGCAGCTAGTGGATCTTCGTTACGTTGGTTACTCATCTTCCTCTTTCCTAACGTTTGGGTATTTATCGGCTCACAAGTATTACATGCCTTATCATTTGCATTAGCACACTTTGCCTTTATCGGCTATTTAACAAAGAACTTACCGAAGGAACAAATTCCTAATGCACAAGGCTTATATTCAGCACTGGCAATGGGTTTAAGCACTGCCATTCTCACATTTTTAGGCGGCTATTTATACGAAATATCCCCTGGTCTCGCCTTTGCGGCGATGCTGATTTGTACAGTGCCGGCTATTGGTATATTGCTAGCTACTCGTAAAAGATTCCAGTACTAAAATTAGAATAACCCCAATGGTTTGATTACCATTGGGGTTTTATTATGTAAACTATTTTTCATTGATTTTATGCAAAGTAAACCCTCTAACCAATAACAGAATACCTAAGATAAAGAAAACGATACTGAAAAGAAATAATACATAGCCAGAATCAAAAAAAGAATTATAGAAAGTTTCCTGACCTACATACGTTAAATTTGAGACACTGATAGCCGTAACAATATACTGAGTTGAAATTAAAATAGCTGCAATAACTAAAAACAGTGACCCTACAATTTTATCTTCCATATTTACACCTCATGCATTATTGAAGATTTTTCTTTTTGTAAAAAAACCCTTCGAAGGTCATATATAACGCGACTGCAATCCAAAAGATAAATAACCATGTGTTATTTTCTTTAAGGTCTGTAAAAATTAACACTGCACCTAACAACGTTATAAGTATTTTAATGATTAGTTTCATCAAAATAACCACTCCTCTCTATCGATAGAAAAATAAAGATATGCCCGAGCAACTACAAATTAACATTTCCAAACGTAAAAATCAACATTATATGCACGCCAGTACCTTTTTTAGAATAAACCCGTCATTTTGTTTGACCTATAAAAGTACCATTTCAATTATTGAAAATAAATAATTGCATATTTTTGGTACACTCACAGAATTTCTCGCTTACTTATAACGCTGAACATACCAGTAATGCTAGTATGTAGTAGCGTTTGTCCTCATATGAAATTTTCAAAAAAAAGAAGTTGAAATTACTCTGATTTTTCTTAAAATAAATTATATATAATTTATTTTTTTAGGGAGGAATCTATATGGAATCTATTCTTTTACCTCGTAACTAGCTATTAATTTTCTCGTCACTTTCCTTATCGCTCCAGCTATTCTACCTAAAAACCGTCAAAAAGCCAACACCACTATTTCACATGAAAATATACTAATGAAAGGGAAAAGAGGAATAGTATGACTTCGAAAAAAAAGTCGATTGTAACAATTGTTTCAATGTCTTTAATTTCAAATTTAGTTATTGTGCCATTTAACCCTAGTAATGCTAAAGCAGTGGAAAATACAAATATAGTTGAAGCTACTGACAATGCGATATTTTCTGAACAACAGCTTGAAGAAGTTCAAATTATAGCAGATCATGTATCTTTTGAAAGAAAAGATGGTGTTGGTGTTTTTACACTTTCTAATATCGCTGAGATGAAGATAAAATTACAAAACATTAATTCTTTCATTACTGCTGATGAAATAAGTTTTGCAATAGCAGACATAAATACTAAATTAGCTGACGAAAACGGAAATGGTGAAACGACAGAATTACTCGTTAAATCTAGAAATCTTATTCAATATGGAACCGAGTCTGCACCACGTATCGTAAAAAGATCATGTAGTAATTGGGTAGGTGGTTTAGGACTTGCCCATACTGCTGCTGTTACAGGAGCTGGTGTGTTATTAGGTATTTCAGGACCAGTAGGTTGGGCAGTTGGGACCGGTATGGCTACTGCTTACTATCTAGGTACACTGGCATGCCCAAACTAAAAACTTTTTTTAGAACATACCAACTTTCTGTTAATTTTTCAACTATCTATATATTTACCTGTCTAACAATGTATAATATTACACAAGCTATCTATCCTACTGTAATACTCTTTATTCTAATGGTGTTAAACATCTTTTCTTTTGAATATTTTTTGAGTCGTAAATACGATACTCCTCAAAAAAGAGCTATTCCTGTAACTTTATATTTTATAATATCTGGTATTCTATCTATTTTAGGATATTTATGGCTAACAGGTAATTGATAATTTACTAGAGTAGCAGATGCCTATCCAAAGTGGTTGAATATAATTGAAAGTGTTTTGCATTGTTATTTTATCAATGTAAAACGCTTTTTATTGCTTTAACTATCAATTTTAGTAAATTACTCCCCGTTTTTCGAATGCGACTTAGCTACTTGAACCAGCATCTCTATTCCATATTGCAATTCTTCTGGTGTTGCATACGCATATGAAAGTCGAATATGCTGTGTATCTTGCGCATCATAAATATAGCCTGGGTTAATCAGAACATTGTACTGCAATAACTTTATAAAAAATGCTTTATCTACGATTGGTGCGTGAAATTTTAGCCATATATAAAATCCACCTTTTGATTGTTCCCAACTCGCAATGTCTTTTATTTTTTCATGTAATAACTGTTCAACAAAGTTTGCCCGCTGCTGAAGCGCTTGTCGTAAACCAACTATATGGCGTTCGTACTTTCCTGATTGGAGCCAATGCAAAACAATTTCTTGCGAGATAGCACTTGATCCATAATCTGTTTGCATTTTAATATCCGCTAAGCGTTCGATTACTGTTGTTGGTCCAATTAACCAACCGATGCGCAGTCCAGGACTAAGTGTTTTGGAAACACTGCCGATATATAAAACTTGTCCGCTATCATCCAGTGATTTTATAGATGGGGATCCTTCATTGAAAAGTAATTCATGATAGACATCATCTTCAATAATGGGAATGCGGCATTGTTTACAAGCCTCGTAGAGTTGCTTTTTTTCTAGCGATGTCCAAACGCCACCAGTTGGATTATTTAACGTAGGCACAGCATAAAAAACAGCCTGCCTTTTTCTTTTCTTGTGCGCTAATGTTTGGGCAAGCCCTTCATCTCGGTCAATCGCCATCATTTGCATCCCGACAGATTGGAATGGATGAACAGAATTTAAATAAGACGTTTGTTCCTGAAATACGATGGAACCTTGCTCTAGCAAACCAACTGCAACAAGCTGTAATGCTTGTAGTGCCCCCGAAACAATGCAGACATTTTCAGGTTGTGCCTGTATGCCTCTTTTTTGTACATATTGGCAAATCGCTTCCCGCAGTTGTTTGTTACCTTGCGGAGATGAATAACCTAACGCTTTCGGTAGTAAGGAGATTTCCTTTAAGGATGCTTCTATTTCTCTAGTAGGTAATAAGCTTGGCGCTAATTCCCCTGTTCCTAAGCGAATGATACTATCCCGTTGCTCATATTCGTTGATTAATTGAATCGTATGATAATTTGGTTTGTGGAGACTTGTTTCTATGTAGGTTTGCCAATTTGGTTGTCTTTGTTTAATTAATGTGTGCCAAGAAGTATTTGCAACATAAATACCTGAGCCTATCGTCGTTTCAAGTATGCCCGCTGCCTTTAATTCCTCTAGTGCTTGCTGCACTGTACTGCGGTTAACACCTAATTGCATTGCGAGTTGCCTTTGCGTTGGTAATTTCGTTCCTGCAACCCAATCCCCTCGTTCAATGCGCTCTGTAATCCATGTTACAATTTGTTGTTGTAATGTACGATTTCCTTGTCGAGTTGGTTGCCAGTTCATATGTTCACCTCGTAAATTGGGTGGGTAAAATGCCATCCAATTGGTCGTTTTCTTTTAGTTATAGCACAGGTAGAATGTGAATGGAAAGGAGGGATTGTCATTGGAGGCATTTCTGCATGGTATGATTTTAGCATTTGGACTTATTTTACCTTTAGGTGTACAAAATGTTTTTGTCTTTTCACAAGGAGCTACGCAACAACGTTTAATATTAGCCCTACCAGCTGCTATTACGGCAGCACTTTGTGATACTTTATTAATTTTGCTTGCTGTTTTTGGTTTATCCGTTATTGTCTTGCAATTTGAATGGCTACGGCTTGTCTTAATGGGTGTCAGAATTGTATTCCTTTTATATATGGGCTATAGCATTTGGCACTCGGATACGACAACTAGTCAAAAGAGCGAAACGTTGCCCGTTAAAAAACAAGTTTTATTCGCGCTGTCCGTATCCTTATTAAATCCACATGCTATTTTAGATACAATTGGTGTGATTGGCACCAGCGCATTAAAATATAATGGCACAGAACAAGTACTCTTTACAGCTGCATGTGTGTTCATTTCGTGGTTGTGGTTTTTCGGTCTAACATTGGCCGGTGCTTCTTTCAAAAAGCTTGATGGCTCCGGCAAGCTGATGAATTTCTTCAATAAATGTTCAGCAATTTTTATTTGGGCAACTGCTATTTATTTACTGACTGGATTACGTTAATCACGTACATAATTTAGATTTCATTAATTTTACAACGTTTTGCGTTAAATGAATTAAGATTTAATAAGCTTACCTTTTATATTTACAATGTCGGTCGCTCCAAGTCGCCTATTATACTTCTCTAAATTTCATTAAGGCCCCCTAGATGGAGTGGTCTTAATGTTTTAAAATCTTTAATTTAGAGTAATTTTTCTATATTGCTCTATAATCAAGTCCAACTTGAGCTAATACTTTGTCATTACCATTACATAAAATAAATCTAAAATGTGGAATTTGCTTAAAATAAATCCTATTTTCAGGGTATACTTCGAATGATTCTATAAGTAATTGTTGTAATTGTTCATATGTTGATTGATTTAGATTATAATCATAAACTTGTTTAATAATCATTAGTCCTCCAAATTTATATATGTCCTATGGGCTAGCATGCTGATTTTTTCATTAAATAATTTATCAGCATAGCTTATTGGTTCTCTCATTTCTGCGACAATTAACTTAACTCTATTACTTTGTATAGAATTAATAATATCATATAAATTTTTTAAGGCTTCTTGGGAATCATCACTTATGATAATCACATTTTTAAGATTCGATAATTTTGATTTTTTAGTTGTTGATTCTCTAACTAACCAAATGTAATCTTCATTTGTATAGTGGAAATGGTATTCTTCTAATTGTTTTGTAGTAGTCAGTAAAAATTTAATATTCCCTTCCAATGAATAATATATTTCTGATTGTTCATCACTTACAGTTTTCTTTAGGATAAATTCAATTTCTTCTTTAGCTATGATTCCATGCCTGATAATTTTATAGTTTTCACTAGCTGACATATCTAAAATAGTTGATTCGATACCGATTCTTGGTTTTCCTCCATCTAAAAAGAATATGTCTGATTGCGAAAAATAACTCTTTGTTTTCTCGATATTGGTAGAAGCTAATAAACCTGAAATATTTGCAGAAGTACCGGATATAGGAGAACCAAAATTCTCAATAACTCTCAAAGTTAAACTATTATCAGGCATTCTAAACCCTATGTTCTTTTCCTCACTTATTGATTTTAAAATAAATGTTATTGGACCTGGCCAAAAATATTCCATTAGAAGCCTAGTATCTTCTGAAATATAAGCTAATTTACTTACCATATCTATACTAGAGACATTTAAAGCAAGAGGCTTATGTACAGACCTATTTTTGATTTTATACAGTTTTTTTACTCCTTCAATATTTTGAGAGTCCACTCCAATTCCGTAAACCGTTTCTGTAGGATAAATTAATAAATCCCCTTTTTTTAACGCAGATACAGATTTTTCAATAAGGACTTCCTCATTCATCCTATTTCCACCTCGTAAATTTGATCTTGTTTTACATTTAGTTTTGTAAGGTAATCTCGAACTAGTTTTAAAGTACTTTTATGAGGTTTAAAATGACCGGATTCATTATTAATTAAAGCACCTGCTATTTTATTATGACTATCTTTAATTATTCCAATCTCTCCTGCTGCTTTTACCCTGTCAGTCTTATATTCTAATAATAAAGGATGAATCAATGATGTTTTTTTATGTGAAGTATTAATATAAGATCTCTTAACAATTAATTCTGTCGATACAGGAACATCCATAATCCTTTAACTACGTTTTGTGCTTTATGAATTTAATCTTAAAGTGTTTAACTTTTTATAAAAATATCAAAATTTACAATATTGGTCGCTTTTTATTCACCATAAGCCCCTTCATCGTTTCTTTAAAGAATTCACGAACCATTGGGTGAATTGCTAGAATTAGTTCTGATTTTGCGTCTCATTAATATATTCTATAATTAGAATTTTCCGAAAAGAGATGATATTATTTTTATAACCTTTATTTACTTTTTTTAGTTAACTACATTTAGGGTAAGGTGGTGTTATCTTGAAAAAAGACATAATAAAAGTAGTATTAGTTTTTAGTATTGGTTCAATTTTAGTACTATTGGTTCCCTTTCTATTTTAATTATTATTTTAGTATTTCTGTTTGACAAAGACGAAACAACAAGAAGCATATTATTTTACGCTTCTTGTTGTTTTGAAAAAAGCTTATTTTCTAAATCTTGAATCTATCAGTTATTTTTTAAAACATGCAATTACTGCGCCAATATTAGCCCCACCTATCGCAAAAACTCCGGCAATACAAGGTACACAAAGTGGTACTACACCACCTGCACAAGCGCCTATGCAAGTTGTTGCTACGATTCTAGCAACAACCAAATCAATTAAAAGTACACTAGAAAGGCAAAGTGCCACTTCTGCTATGCCTCGTGTTTGTATAATATTTTTACCTAAAGGAAGATTTTGAGCTTTATCTATGACTTTCGGTACTTCACTGTTGCTTATATATTCTATATCTGTTATTTTTTCATATATTTTCATTCCATCAGTAAATACAGAAATTGCAACTGTATTCATCCGACTCTTTGTTATTAACGTCTCACTATAAGTTAAAATTTCCCCATTTTGAATAATTAGGGTTAAATTGCTTATAGGATTATAGTTACTGGATGTAATGGGGATTGTTGAAATTGTATAAGTATCATTATCAACAAAAACTTCACCAATTTTAATTTCATCATAATTTAAGTCATTATTTGGAACATTACTGAGGACGCTTTTATTAGCTATAGCATCAAGTGTTATATCTTTAATTTCCTGAATTTTAACAGGGTTTTTTACAATCGTTATCATTTGTGCAGTTTGACTTAAATTAGCAAAGTCATTAGTTTGAGCATTTGTCTCCAAGGCTGAACTAGATAATGCAAATACAAAAAGTATTAACACCACCATTACTTTAATAGCGTTATGGCATTTTTTCATTTTAATCTCTCCTTCTCAATTTTTTAGAAGTCTCACCTATATCCCTATTACCTTCAGGATTAAGTCAATTACAGGTTCATCTAAAATTAATAAATCCGGTTTAAGATTAAAGCTAATGCTAGTCCCAATATCTTTGTTTCATTTCTAAAGAAAATTCAGAAAAGTATTTTATTATATTAGTAAGTTCTACTAACTTTAGTATTTCTGCAATTTACTCTATATTGGTTCTCATTTCTCTAAAAAAAGCAGGACGTTCAATCAAAGCACCTATATTAGGAAGCCTTTTTTCTGAATAGCTATATAATAGCCCTTTAGTTGCTGTTATTTATCCAGTCATTATTTTAAACAAAGTTGATTTCCCTCCCCCATTTTTACCAATAACAGCACAAAATTATCTGGAAATTATTTCAAAGACATTCTACTCACCCTCTTTGAAAATGAATATTATTTTTTATCAGTATAAAATGTTTTTTCAAGATGAAAAGTGTCTATTTTTTGAATTTTCCGTGAACTGTGCGCTATCTTGAAAACACTTAATTATAAAAATCCTATTGTGGCAAGCTATCTATTTATCGGTGGAATATTTATATTTTTAGGTTTTTCTCAAGGTTTAATCTTCTTTCTAATAGGGGCACTTTCTACTGTTGTGGGCATTAAAAAAAACAATAAGCTTTCTTAAATAAAGAAAATATCTTAGTACTAAACATTGTTTAATTTATAATTATGTTGTCACCTTGCATGTAAATTCCTCCTATACAGTCGTGTATAAAAGGCATACAAAAAACCCCGTCCCAAGTAAGGGACGGGGTTAACCGCGAATACCACCCTAATTCTATTGAAAACCGCTCAATAGCACTTAGCAACGTACAATCATACGTGTTCTTTTTAACGGTAGACACCCGAATTAGCTTACTTTATTCAGCTAATCTTCTCAGAGAGGATCTTCATGAAACATTTGCACACCGACTTCCACCAACATGTCAGCTCTCTGTAGAACAAAATGTAACACTACTCTTTCTCATCAACGAATTTGTAAGCTTTTATTGTGACTCATCGTAACAAATCGCCATTCACTTGTCAATATTTAGATATGATGCGATGCTGTGATGAAGTGCCGTATACTGAGGATTGTCACGGTTTGAAAAAATATTATCTTAAAAATAATTTCCAGTTAATTTGTATTACTCAATAGAATTTACTGTTAAATGGAAATATTTATGTCCATAAGAAAAACAGCTTATACTTGTAAGCTGTTTTTTTAGGGGTGCTACTTTGAAATTTCAATCTCCTCCAAATTAGCAACAAAATCATATTGATTTAATGGTGCTTGCCAATTGTACGTGACATTTACACTTTGTCCAATTGCAATTTTATCCTGTACTTCCTGAAGTGGAAACCAGACTCCATTCGTGTGTTTATTAATGATTTCTTCATTCGATAATTGCCCGATTTCCTCTTGTAATGCCCCTGTCACAACTAAAAATCGGTCTTCCTCCATAGCAACAACTGTCCCATATTTGTATTGTGTAGACATGTTAGGTTTAGACACGTTGTATTTGTTTTCTAAATAAGCAATTTGTTGGCCATATTTAGCAGTGAAATAATCCATCGCTTCTTTTTTTACAGCCGAGCGAGCATGTATTTGAAAACTACTATCAAATTTCCGATAATATTCCTTCATTAATTCTGCATGTGCGACTATTTTGACTGCATTAACCCCAATATATTTTTCGTAATATTCATTAGGAGATAGCTTTAGCTTTGCAAGCATTTTCTTCATTTTCATATCATTTTTAATAGCATTTATAAATTGTTCCCGTTCATAAAGTTGCCGCTCAGTAATTGCGGTTTGGCTAAATTTTATACCTTTACTTACTGCATAAGCATAATAGGCATCAAACTCGATTAATGTTTGAAAGTTAAGACTAGTAAATTGGCTTTCATCTGTCTGTCCAGCATCATGAAGAATCATATCATATATTGTTTCATCCAATATCGGTACAGCATTTGCTGATAACTTGTCCCCATTGTTGACTTGTGTGTATATAAATAACCCTATACATATTGTCAGGATTACAGTATACATACTATACTGCCCGCGTCTCGATGGCTTTGAGATGGCACGATGTTCAATTTGCTTTACTACATTTGTCATCACACGTTTTTTACTTTCTGTTAAATCTCTTATTACTCGTACATCCATTTTACTCATGTAGCAACACCTCCCATTCAATATGCTCTAGCTTTGGCTTTAATAATTTACGTCCTCTGCGCAGCCTTGTTTTCACTGTACTGTCAGGGATGCTTAGAAGCTTCGCAATTTCAGCAACAGGCATGTCTTCAAAGTAAAAATAACTTAGTACCTCTCGTTGCTTTAATGGTAGTGAGAATATAGCATTTTCGATTAACGTTTGTTCATCTTGCTGAACGAGCATATCCCTTCTTGAGATTGTCTGCTTGGCAAAAATTTTCTGTTGCACTTGAATTTTGCGATAAGTCCAACTACGTAAATAATCTTTACTTTTGTTCATGACAAGCCTCGATAAATAAGCTTTTAATTCTCCACGTTCTTCATATTTTTGCTGATTGTCATAGAACTTAATAAACACATCCTGAACAATATCCTCTGCTTCTTGTAGGTCCTTTACATAATAAAAAGCAAGACGAATAAGTCGTTCCGTGTGCTGTTCCATTATTTCTTCTAGTTCCTTTACTTGCAACGTCTCGCGCCCCTTTCTGTACCCTATAAACGGTGCTCAGAAGCGAAAGGTTTGTTTTTTAGGGAATTATTATTGTTTTTCATCAAAAAAAGGAAGAACCATCGTTTTTTCTGTTGAAGATAACACGATATTTGTAGAGGGTGTACCATAAGGCATTGCAGCATCAATAAACTGCTCTAATGTTTCGACAGAGTAAGTTGCGAGTTTAACAATATAACTAATTTCACCAGCTACTCGGTAACATGCCAAAACATCTGGATGGGCATTACAAAAGTCTGACAGGCTTTTACAGTCAATGGACTTAAACAAAACAATCGCTTGAATGGAGCGATCCATTTTCTTAAGATTTACTTTCGTTGTATAGCCTTCGATACTGCCCTGTTCTTCTAGTTTTTTAACGCGTTCGATGACAGCTGGTGAAGATAAATGAACGATTGTCGCTAGCTCCTTCATTGAGATTTTCGCGTTTAATTGTAATTGGCGTAAAATTTCTGTATCGATATTGTCCATTAGAATCCACCTTTTTTTATTAATTGTTTTTTAACTAATTCCTTTCCTTATAAGGAAAATAGACTTAATTACATTATATAACTTCTGTTATTCAGTTACTCCATTTATTACAATTAAAGCACTAAAGGAGGCATCAAGCATATGAAAAAAATCTTACTACTTTTAGCAAACGGATTTGAAGCGGTAGAAGCAAGTGTCTTTACAGATGTGCTAGGCTGGAACAAATGGTAGGGAGATGGCACAACAGAGGTTGTTACAGTTGGATTACATAACAAATTACAATGTACATGGAATTTTCAAGTTACGCCCGAAAAATTATTGCATGAAATTGCACTCGAGGACTTTGATGCACTCGCGATTCCTGGAGGTTTTGAAGAAGCGGGTTTTTATGATGATGCTTTTAGTGAAGCATTTCAACAAGTTATCCGCCATTTTAACGAACATAAAAAGCCCATTGCGACGATTTGTGTAGCATCGCTCGCTTTAGGACATAGTGGCATTTTACAAAATAAGATGGCAACTACTTACAATCACCCAACAAGTAAACGATTAGGTCAGTTACAATCTTATGGAGCAGAAGTTATCAACGAACGGATTGTTCGCACAGAACACATTATTACCTCTTCAAATCCAGGCACTGCGTTCGATGTCGCCTTTCACTTACTCGAAATGCTTACATCTACTCCAAATACATTAAAAGTAAAAGAACTAATGGGATTTAAATAATCATTTTTATGAAATAGGGTCAGCTTATATTGCTTTCGTCCATTCACTGTGCGAAGCCATATAAGAAGGTCCTATTTATTTTATATGACGAGTTATATTAAAAGCTATGTAAACATAACTTACTGTAAAGCGTAACGATTATCATTTATCGAATAATCGTTACTACCCGATTAAGTCAAAGAATTAGGAGGCAAATGTGAATCGTCCACTTTCCAAACAATTATTAAATGCTCGATTTTTTCTGTTGCTCATGATTATTTTGTTTCTAACCCCAACTTTCTTTCCTAGTAGTGCATGGCTCTTTTCTTTCGCAACGCCACTATTAAATCTCAATACTATATTTTTGAGTATTTTAATAGAAGCTTTACCATTTGTTTTAATTGGGGTTCTAATCGCTGGGTTTATTCAAATTTTTATTACGGAGCAACATATTCAAAAGTGTATTCCAAAAAATAAATTTCTGGCAATTATCATGAGCTGTGTAATTGGTGCACTATTCCCCGCCTGTGAGTGCGGAATAGTACCCATTGTAAGAAGACTTGTATCAAAGGGGGTACCTATCCATTCCGCAATGGGTTTTATGTTAACGGGACCTCTTATAAATCCTATTGTCATTATTTCTACATATATGGCTTTCGGTAATGATCTAAAAATTGCAGGGTTGCGCATGATATTAGGCTTTATCATAGCCATTATCGTCGCACTGCTTATTAGTATGCTGTTTACTGGAACACAATTTAAAAAGGGTATTCGAACTAATCATGCCCAGCATGGTACAGCAAAACTATCATTCTTTAAAAAAAGTTCAAACATGGTCAATCATTCAATTGATGAGTTTTTTGATATGGGCAAATATTTAATCATAGGGGCTTTTTTAGCAGCTTTTGTGCAAACCTTTGTATCTACTAAAACGCTTGTAGACATAGGCGATCATTTTACATCTTCTATGTTAGTCATGATGCTGTTAGCCTATATCCTTTCGTTATGTTCCGAAGCAGACGCCTTTATAGGTGCATCTTTTAGCTCTATTTTTCCAACGCCATCAATACTTGCTTTCTTAATTTTTGGACCTATGATTGATTTTAAAAACACGATTATGATGTTGGGCGTATTTCGATTGAAATTTGTCCTATCAGTACTAACGATCGTGTTTCTCGTTATCTTTTTTATAATATGGCTAATCGCACCTTTTCTTTAAGGAGGCAACTAATGAAATTTCACTTGCAACAAGCTGTAAAGGCCGTTATTTTATGTGCTTTCTCTGTTATGATTTTCAATTTACATGCAACTGGTGAAATAACGAAATTAATTAACCCAAAATATGAGATGTTAAGTAAAACCGTAGCGATTATTTTTTTAGTACTGTTTGTAGCCCAATTAAAAAGAATTTTCTCTTTTTCTAATCATCGCAATCATAACGAGTTATGCGGGTGTTGCGCTCATAGCTTAGTTAACCCACCGTTTAATTGGGAAAGAATATTATCTTATCTCATTTTAGTTGTTCCATTGTTTACTGGATTTACATTGCCTACAAAATTTTTAGATGCATCCATAGCGCAAAAAAAAGGCGCGACGATAATGATGACCAATCAATCTCAAGCCACAAAAAAAGATGAAGTGGCAAGTCGTAACGAAGATGGTTTGTTGGAAGATCATCCTATTGATCCAAAACTATTAGAAGAAAAACAGGAAATGTCAAAAAAAGAATACGACCTTTTAAAGCAACAACTGGCACAAAATCCAATTGTCGAGATGACAAATTATATATTCTCTGTATATTACGAGGATATTAATAATAATTTATCACAATATCAAGGTAAAAAAATACGATTAAGTGGTTTTGTGTTAAAAGAAACTGATTTACTAGAAAATCAATTCGTCATTTCCCGATTTTTAATTACGCATTGTGTTGCTGATGCAAGCATTATTGGGTTTCTAACGGAAATGCCCGAAGCTGCGAGCTTACAAGAAGATAGCTGGATTGAGGCTGAAGGCACAATTGATATTGGTTACTATAATGGCGTTGAACTCCCTATCATTCGAATCGAACAATGGAAAAACATACAGGAGCCTGCTGAACCGTATATCTATCCAATTGACATTCTAATTAGTATGTAAATAAAAAAACCGACCTCCTAAGAGATCGGTTTTACTAAAATAATTATTCAGCAGCTTTCGCGCGAAGAACCATTTGTAGGATACCACCGTGACGGTAGTAGTCTACTTCTACTTCTGAGTCGAAACGAGCTAAAGCTTGGAAAGTTTTAACTGTACCGTCTTCAGATTTAGCAGTAACTGTTAAGATATCACGTGGTTTCACATCGTCAGTAATGTTTACAGAGATTTCTTCTTTACCAGTTAAACCTAGAGAATCAGCAGATTCGCCGTTTAAGTATTGTAAAGGAAGAACACCCATCATTACTAAGTTTGAACGGTGGATACGCTCGTAAGATTGTGCGATAACAGTTTTCACGCCAAGTAGGAATGTACCTTTCGCAGCCCAGTCACGAGAAGAACCCATACCATAGTCGTTACCAGCAAGTACTACTAAGCCAGTACCTTGCTCTTGGTATTTCATACATGCGTCATAGATGTACTCTACTTCGCCTGTTGGCCAGTAAGTAGTGAAACCACCTTCTGTACCAGGAGCTACTTGGTTACGGATACGGATGTTTGCAAATGTACCACGCATCATAACTTCGTGGTTACCACGACGAGAACCGTATGAGTTGAAGTCACGGATTGCAACACCGTTTTCGATTAAATATTTACCTGCAGGTGTATCTTTACCGATTGCACCAGCTGGAGAAATATGGTCAGTTGTAATTGAGTCACCGAACTTCGCCATAATGCGTAAGCCGTCTAAGCCTTTGATAGCTTCTGGCTCTTTTGCAAGACCTTGGAAGAATGGTGGGTTTTGGATGTAAGTTGATTTGTCATCAAATGTGTATAGAGACTCAGTTGATGTTTCAATTGCATTCCATTTTTCGTTTGCTGTGAATACAGTTTCGTATTCTTTTTGGAATAATTCACGGTTAACTACAGTACCTAATACAGCGTTAACTTCTTCAGTTGAAGGCCAGATATCAGCGAAGAATACTTCGTTTCCATCTTTGTCTTTACCGAATGAATCTTTTTGTAGGTCGATATCCACAGTACCAGCAAGTGCGTAAGCTACAACAAGTGGTGGTGAAGCTAAGTAGTTCGCTTTTACAAGTGGGTGTACACGGCCTTCGAAGTTACGGTTACCAGAAAGAACAGACGTTACGAATAAATCGTTCGCTTTGATAGCTTCTTCGATTTCAGGAAGTAATGGACCTGAGTTACCGATACATGTTGTACAACCGTAACCTACAGTGTTGAAACCGATTTGGTCAAGGTATGTTTGTAAACCTGAATCTTCAAGGTAACCAGTTACAACTTTAGAACCTGGTGCTAAAGAAGTTTTCACCCATTTTGGTACAGTTAGACCTTTTTCTACAGCTTTTTTCGCAACTAAACCAGCAGCGATTAAAACGTATGGGTTAGATGTATTTGTACAAGAAGTGATAGCAGCGATTGCTACAGCACCTGTTGGAATTTCTACATCACCTTCAGCAAATTTAGCTACAGAAGTTTTTTCGAATTCAGCTTCAGTTAAACCGAAACCTTGAGTTCCTTGTGGAGCCACTACTGCTTCTTTGTAACGAGAACGCATTTGAGATAGTGGAATTAAGTCTTGTGGACGTTTAGGACCAGAAAGGTTTGGTTCGATTTCAGCTAAGTTTACTTCTAATACGTCAGTATAAACTGGCTCTAATGCTGGATCAAAGAACATGTGGTTCGCTTTTAAGTAAGCTTCAACAACCGCGATGTGCTCTTCGTCACGACCAGTTAAACGCATGTAGTTTAATGATTCTTCGTCAATAGCGAAGTAACCACAAGTAGCACCATATTCAGGAGCCATGTTAGAGATTGTTGCACGGTCAGCTAGTGGTAATTTAGATACGCCAGGTCCGAAGAACTCAACGAATTTACCAACTACGCCACGTTGACGTAAAACTTGTGTTACTTTTAATGCTAAGTCAGTAGCAGTCGTTCCGTTTGGAAGATCACCAACTAATTTAACACCGATAACTTCTGGAATTGGGAAGTATGAAGGTTGGCCAAGCATACCAGCTTCAGCTTCGATACCACCAACACCCCATCCAAGAACGCCGATACCGTTGATCATTGTTGTATGTGAGTCAGTACCTACTACTGAGTCTGGGAATGTTTCGAATGTACCGTCAGCATTTTCGTTTACGTGTACAACTGGAGCTAAATACTCTAAGTTTACTTGGTGAACGATACCTGTTGCTGGAGGTACAGCACGGAAGTTATTGTAAGCAGTTTGAGCCCATTTTAAGAAGTTATAACGCTCAGCGTTACGTTCGAATTCAAGGTCCATGTTAGCTTGTAATGCAGATGCATTACCGTATTTGTCAACTTGTACTGAGTGGTCAATTACAAGGTCAACTGGAATAGCAGGGTTGATTTTGTTTGGATCTCCGCCCATTTCTTTCATTGCTGAACGAAGAGATGCAAGGTCAACTACTACTGGTACACCAGTAAAGTCTTGTAATACTACGCGAGAAGGTTTGAATGGTACTTCAGCTTCTGGATCAGCACCGTTACCCCATTTTGCTAATTCGTTTACGTGCTCTTCTTTGATTACGTATGCATCATATTGACGTAAAACTGATTCTAATAATACTTTGATTGAGTAAGGAAGGTTTGAAACTTTTGCAACGCCAGCTTTTTCAATCGCAGCTAAGTCATAGTAATTGTAAGTTTTACCATTAACTTCGAATGATGCGCGGCTGTTGTGTAAATTACCTTGTGCCATTTGCGGATCCCCCTAAATATCTTTTTGAAAAGGCCTATGTAAAGCATCTTTTCTCCACCACCCATAATAACGTATTTATATTCATAAGTAAATTACATTAATATTATCTTTTTCAATAAGTATTTCTTATGACAAGTGATGTCTTTTATTTATTTTACATGAATGAGCGAATTTGTGACGAAAATGACATATTTCGGCCTGTTTTATTTTAAACATTTTTTAAAAAAATATGCACATTTAGTTTGCAACAATAATAAAATTAGTTGTTTACTATAAAAATACAGGGATTGAACCCTCGAAGCACCAAATAATAAAGGAAAATCAATCCATTCAGTTCGATACAGTATCCTTTGTGACCAGAGACTTTAACGCCATACTAAGCTCTTGAATTTGATCGGTTGTACTAGTCATCATTTCAAGCATTTGATGCTCGTCCTCAACCGAAAGTAAAATATCACTAGTAGAAGCAGCATTTTCCTCCGTCATCTCATTCAATTTTTCAATTTGTTCTTGAATTTTTTCAAATTGCAAAATGGCACTACTTAATTCATTCATACCACTTGTTAAATCCGTATTGGTTATAGCAAAGGTATCTTTTAAAACGTTAAAGAAGTGGCTGACATCCTGCAACAGCAATTCACCATATTGTAGTGCTTGTTCTCCATCATTCGAACGTTGTTGAGCTTCCGTTGATTTTTCGAATATTGTTTTAGTTACATTTGTAATGCTAACCGTAATGGCCGCACTTTCTTCTGCCAATTTCCGTACCTCATCAGCAACAACAGCAAATCCCTTTCCTTGTTCGCCTGCTCTAGCAGCTTCAATCGTGGCATTTAATGCAAGTAAGTTCGTCTGTTCTGCTATATGTTGGATGCCTTTCAACAAATTATCCACTGTGTGCAAACTTTGTTGCAATGCTTGGACGGTCTCAGCAGTTGAACCGATTGCATTGTTCATAACACTCATTTGAGCCATCGCCTCTTGCATTTTGCCCCACCCTGCTAATACTTCCTGTTGGAGATTACTAGATTTCGCTACCGTATCCTGTGATATGGAAAAGGTTTTATTAACAAATTGTACGGATTCCTTCATTGTTCCGTGAATCATTTGTAAACTTGAGGCTTCCTGTTGAATACTAGCCGCGATATCTTCTGTTGCTTGTAATATTTGCTTACTTGACCCCGAAATACTGTGCATAGTTTGTTGAAAACGTGTAATATGCTCATCTAGTCTATAGCTACTTTGTTCAATTTGATTGAAGGTCATCTGTAGTTGAGCGAGCGAAGCTTTTACTTCATTTTGCTGCGCCGCTGCATGTGTAATTAGCTCATTTCCCCATTTAGCCAGTAGAAAGAAAACAATCATAACGCCATTGGTAATAGCTAATAATGTAATGAATACAATAATATCGTTGAAAGGTCCCAAGAGTGATTCCGATTTCACTATATATAAAATCACGAAGCTTACGTTTAGTATGATCCCAAAAAAGATAATCAGTTCCTTTTTAAAGTACAACGCAATAATGGCAATTGTACAAAGCAAAATATAATGCTTGTTCAATGAAAAACTATCTAGTAAAAACAATGTAAAAACGATACTGGAGGGGATCATGCCAAATATAAATCCCTTAATATATGTTTGGATAGGTAAAAAATAATTACATAAAGCGAAAGCAATTACCGCCAGACCAATAAATAAGAACATAATTCCTTTTGTAAGTATCATTGGGCCACAAATAAGAATAGCTAAAATTGAAATGATGGCTAAATTAACACGATGAACTTTCCGTGTATCATAGCGAATATTGACCTCCATTATAGTTCCCTCCTAAAAAATGAATGGACATTCAGTTTGTTTTTCTATTATTATATAGTATAAACATTACTTTTTATAGACAAAAAAGGTATTTTAGAGAGAATTTAGCTTTTTTCTAATCAGAAGGGGGATTTTTTAATGGAGAGAGTACAAAAAATAGCACCAAACTTTTTTTGCATTGATACGCACGATTTGAATCGGAAGGAACGCACAAGCGCTTATTTACTTATAGATGAGAAAATTGCGTTGATTGAAACATCTGCAAGTCCTTCCGTGCCCTATATAATAGAAAGTTTAAATGAATTGCAAATTACACTAGATGATATTGACTATGTAATCGTTACACATATTCATTTAGATCATGCAGGCGGGGCTGGTCTTTTTCTTCAAAGTTGCCCGAAAGCAAAATTAGTCGTACACCCCCGTGGTGCTGGGCATATGGTTGATCCAACCCGCCTAATTGCAAGTGCAAAGTCTGTATATGGTCAAGAATTCCAACGCCTCTTTGACCCAATCGTACCAGTTGCGCCTGAACGGATTATTGAAGCTAGGCATGGCGATATTTTATCATTGGGCAATCATCAACTAACTTTTTACCATACAGAAGGTCATGCCAAGCATCACGTATCCATGCATTACTCTGCGACGAATGGAATGTTTGTAGGTGATACAACAGGTGTCTGTTATCCCGAGTTGGCTGATGAAGCAATTGATTTAATTATCCCTTCAACTTCCCCGAATCAGTATGATCCAGATACGATGGAGCAATCGATTCAATTATACGAAAAACTTAACGTTCAGGAATTGTATTTCGGTCATTACGGTGCCTATCAAAATCCAACAGAAGCCTATCGTCAAGTTCGCTACTGGACGCCCTTGTTTTTAGCTGAAGGAGAAAAGGCACTAGCTTCATCCGGTACTTTAGCACAGCAAGCTAAATTATTAGATACGAGATTGCAAGCACTATTACATCAATATCTACAGCGAAATGGTATTGCAGAGAGCCATCCCGTCTATCAAACGATTCCTTTTGATACAGCAGTATCAGCAATGGGCATTCTCGATTATTTGCAAAAAAACAAACCATCTAATAGCAAATAGATAAAGAATCTGCTCATTTCTCACGGTAACTTTGAGAAATGTTGCAGATTCTTTTATTGGTTATTTAAATGCTGGAGCACTGCCTGAAAGTCCTGTTCTTCCCCTATCGCTTGAAAATGGATAAATGGATTACCCACTCGTTTAATTCGCTCTATAACAGCAGGTATCGTAAATTGTTGCGGTGATAGTTTGTCGTTTACTTCATTCCAATGTAGAGGTGTTGCAACTAAGCCCATTTCATTACCTCTGGTGGAAAACGGCGATATAATCGTTTTCCCTTCCGCATGTTGCACATAATCTAAATACAATCTATCTTTGCGATTTTTCTTTAAACGTTCAATCGTATATAATTCGGGTTTTTGCTCACATAAAAAACGACAGACAAACTCAGTAAAAAGGCGAACTTGTTCATAAGAAAATGTATTGAATGGTAATGGAATATAAACTTGCAAACCTTTACCCCCAGAAGTTTTAACAAAAGACTGTAGTTTAAAATAATCAAATATTTCTTTTAAGTGTAGTGCACCACTTACAGCAAGTGAAAATGCATCTACCGAAGGAGGATCCAGGTCAAAAACAATCTCGGTAGGCTTTTCACTGTCAATGGTTTGAAAAGGGATGTGAAATTCTAATGCAAGTTGGTTCCCTAACCACAGCAGTGTTTCAAGATTATTGCATAGGATACTATGATGTTCGCTCATTTTTTCTGTTGCGACAAATGCAGGTAGATGTTCCGGACTGCTTTTTTGATAGAAACTCTCTCCTAGTACCCCATGAGGAAAACGAATTAACGTAATAGGTCGATTTCGTAAAAATGGCAGTATAAAAGGTGATACAACCTGTAAATAGTACAAATAGTCCTCTTTAGTAATTGCGATAGCAGGCCACACTGGCTTGTTGGGATGCGTGACTGACACACTATCCGGTATAGGCATAAGCTGGCGTTGCATAAGCTGCCAATTACAGTACTGGTGTTCCATTTCTAATCGAAAGGCATGAAAACGAGGTTCTCTTAACTTACTACCATCAAAGTCGATACATGCGATATCAATACAGATGGATGGTTCTAATTGCCATGTTTCGTTGTTTTGTTGCCCATTTGCTTGAAAGAATGTAATGAGGGTATTTAACTCGTCCTTTTTCATCCCATGCCTAAAAACAACCACTTCCGTTAGCACACCCTGTCGATGCACACAACCGTGAAAATATCCATTTCCTTTATCAAATTTGTTCACAATCACTGTGACAATTTTCCAATTTTTAATTTTTAGCCAATGTGTTGACCGTACAGCCTCCTGCCATTTACTCGTCTTTTTCTTGGCAATAATACCTTCACCATTATAAATTTTGATGAAATGCCACAAAGTTTGGCTATCTTCAAAAACATCAATTGCTTGTAAACGATGGTTTTCTTCATATTTAATAGCAGTCGGTAGCTTTAACGATGTAAAAAGAGTGTTTAGTTGCTGTTTTCGCGTTTTTAAATAGCGATTCATTTGACTTTCCCCTTGATAGGAAAGTAAATCAAAAACAATATAATGACAAGGAAAGGATGTGGCATGTGCAGCAATCACTTCTTTTTTTTGCATTCTTCCCCGTTGTTGCACGACTGCAAATTCACTTTTATAGTTGTTGATTAAATACACTATTTCTCCGTCAAATACTAACGGTAAAAATACTTTGATCTGATTATAAAGACTTCTGCAATAATCAATAATTTCCGGAAACAAATGATTTAACACATTGCCATTTCTACTTTTCAAAATAGGCTCTTCATCAGTCCACTGTAATAGACAGCGGAATCCGTCATATTTCCCTTCGTAAAGCCAATCATCTCCTTTTGGCGGTTCATTTGCTTCTACTAGTAACATTGGTTTAATCTTGTACACCTACTTTCTTATTTTGTACTGTTGACACTATTTTTATTTAGCATACATAAAACACATCAAATTATTACATAGTAAGAAAAACGAGGTGACAACATGCATACAGTTTGGAAAGGCAGTATTTCATTTGGTCTTGTCAACATACCAGTTAAACTACATGCTGCTACAGAAAATAAAGACATTAAATTACGACAACTTCATAAAGAATGCCATACACCTATTAGCTATAAGAAAGTATGTGAGGGTTGTAATCAAGAAGTAACAGAAGAAAATATTGTAAAGGCATATGAGTATGCAAAAAATAAGTTTGTCGTTCTAGATGAAGAAGAGCTAGAGAACTTGCGTAAAGAAAACGAAGATAAGGCTGTTGAAATTATCGATTTTGTTAAATTAGGCGAAATTGACCCTATCTATTTTGAACGAACTTATTTCTTATCGCCTGATACTACAGGCAGTAAGGCATATGCCCTATTGCGACAAACATTAGAAGAGTCAGGTAAAATTGGCGTTGCTAAAATTATTATTCGTTCGAAGGAACAGCTTGCGATTGTTCGTGTTTATCAAAATGCCCTTGTAATGGAAACAATCCATTTTCCTGACGAAGTTCGTAGTGTGCAAGATGTTCCAAACATCCCAAGCGAGCCAACCATTGTTCAAAAAGAATTAGACGCTGCACTGATGCTAGTTGACCAGTTAACAACTGTATTTAATCCAGAAAAATATACAGATGACTATCGCAATGCTTTAATGGAACTTATCGAAGAAAAGAAAGCGACAAATTCAGTATCTGCCAGTGATAAGCGTCCTCTACCTGACAACGTTACTGATTTAATGTCAGCACTCCAAGCTTCTTTAGATAAAACAAAAAAACCAACAACAAGAAAAAGAGCGACCAAAACGAAGAAAAATGCATAAAGGGTCGCTCACCAACCATAGGACGAAAGGCATCGAGAACTTATATACTCGATGTCTTTTTCTTGTGGTATAGCTAACCCCCCTTAAAAGGAAACGTATGTTTGTTCATCATGTTATAATTAGTATAAAAATTGATGGATGGTGTCTAATGACCAGAGTAAATATTGAGGAACGTATGAATCACTATCGTGTTCAAGGGTTAAGTCTATTGGTAATTGAAAAGGGGCAGATTAGTCAAATAGTACATTATGGATATCTTATGGCAGGAACTAGGCAAAAAGTAAATGACCAATCTCTTTTCAATGCCTGTTCTATAAGCAAATTTTTAACGAGCATGGTAGTAATGGTATTAGTGGAACAAGGCTATTTAGATTTAGATGAGGATGTCAATAACAAACTGAAATCGTGGAAGGTACCGGAAAATCAATATACGAAGCTAAAAAAAGTAACATTACGAAACTTACTTTGTCATCAATCTGGCATTATAGATCCAGCGAATAGTTTTTCAACTTTAAACGCTGCTCATGCGAAACCGTCAATGGTAAATTTGTTAAATGGCACAACACCTTACTGTCAAAGCCCTATAGAAGTAAGTGGTGAACCTTGGCATGCATTTCATTATTCGGATGCTGGTTTTTGTATTATACAGTTATTAATAGAAGATGTAATGGCACAATCATTTGACTCGATTATAGAGGAACATATATTTAAACCGTTAACTATGACACATAGCACACTTTCTACAACATTTACATCATCAAAAGAACAAACTTTCGCTAGTGGTCACCACAAAAATGGAAAATCGGTGACAGATAACTACCCAATTTATCCTTACCCTGCTGCTTGTGGCTTATGGACATCCCCCGCTGATTTAGCTAAATTATTACTAGAGTTAATAAATGCTTTAAAGGGCTCTAGTAAAATCGGTATCTCTGCAAACCTAGTCGAAGAGCTAATTCAACCACAAGGTGCTAAAGAATGGGCTGGTTTAGGGGTATTCCTTGAGGGCTCAGGACAAGAAGTAGAAATCTCCTCCCTTGGCTGGGGTATTGGATTTCAATGTATGCTTGTATTTTTTCCTTTTATAGAAAAAGGAATGATTGTTATGACAAATACTGATTTAGGCGTCCATCAAATGCAAGGAATCATAGGTGAACTATACAAATCACTTATCTCCTGTTCATAATTTAATTATGCAATAGATTTGGTTGAGGATAAGTTTTTAGTACAGTAATTACTTTCTTATCCTCCATCTAATTCAATACTACAATAGGCAATATTTTCGCTCACCTTGAGAAAGTTTTTAAATAACTACCTAATTTAAATGCCATCTCTCCTGTAGTAGCACTTTTAGGAGCTGTTCTCTTTTTGTAGTAGCCATTCGTTACAGGTCTTCCAGTACTTGCTGTAGCAAGTGCTAACAAAAGAATCCTTTACTTGGAAGAATAAAATAACCAAATTTTAAATAATAAATTGGGTTTTTACTTTTGAAACTTCAACAATCAAGGCTATTTGTCATTTCTATTTACACTCTCTGTTAAGGTTAAAGATCGAGAAGTCATTATACTTCCTACCGTTAGTATAATTAATAATAACAATGACATTTGAAAGGATGATAAATATACACTTAATACAATTGCCAGACGTGCCAGTATCTCAGCAAAATAGAACCCAATATTCTCAATTGCTGAGTATGAACCACGTTTAGATTCGGGAATTATTTTATATCGTTCGGTACTATAAACAGGTGAATAAATAATTTCTCCTACTGTAGCTAATATAATAGCAATTATAAGCGGTATTAATGTATTAAAATAACTTAGGCCGACATAACCAACTGTGTATAGTGTGAGCCCCAAGACGAGTACTCTTCCTGTTGATAGTTTTTCAACCAATTTAGTTATATTAAATGTGAAAAAAACAACTATTATCGTATTTAGAAGCAGTATAATAGAGTACATTTTAATTCCGTCAATGTTAATCTGTAATACATTCACTTCTTCAAAACTTTGCTTGAGTTTAATAGCAATATATGAATAAATTGAAAGTTCCCCAATCATTATTAGACTGAATCCAATAGTTAAAATCATATATCTTCGGTCTTTTATGGCATCCATATAGCTGCTGATACCATCCCTTAGAACATTACTGAGTATTTTCGAACGTCTTTCAACGGAGATTTCAACAAACCATTTTATAAACGCTAGTGCAACTATAATGTATACAATAAAACCTATTGTAAATAATAAAAATGGCTTGTAGCTATAAAAAAATCCGCCAATAACCGAACCAATTGCAACTCCTACATTAGTAATCCAGTAACTTAGTTTATAGACATATGACTCGTACTCAGTTATTGCATCCATAATTGCAGCATCCATAATCGGGGACTGTATTCCAAAGGCTATGGTAAATAGCAAGTAGCTGATACAAAATAACATTAAAGAACTAACCAGCAACCCAACTCCCATTAACAATAAGAAAATACTCATTAATATTTGAAGTAATACTATGTTCGTTTTCTTTCGATTGCTATCACTAACATATCCCCCAATAAAGGAAAATGCCATTGAAATAACCACTGCTACGGTAAGAAATATTCCCGAAAATTTAACACTTATCATATCAGTTAAATACAATGCTACAAAAGGCATTGTTCCAGTAAATATAATTTCCTGAAAGAGATTTGAAACCAATCTAACCTTTAATGTTGTATTTAATTTGTTAAAGATCATTGTGTCTACTCCTTAAGGGCTAAAAATAAGAATCTTTCTAGATATTCTGCATTAGCAAGCTCTACACTCTCCTTTTGATTAAATTTTCCGTCAAACATACAAATATTTTTCAAATCCTATAACTTCTTGCAATTGATATTGTATTTATTTTTATAAATATATTTGTTCTTATAAATTTATTAGCATATCTCTTATCTTTTTAAGTGTATATTGATTTAAAATATTGAAATCCAAAGTACTAATTAACGCTCCAAAATACTCTACATCACTTATTTTTTCTCCATGACAAAAAAGATTGCTAATTTTCTTAAAATTTCGTTTGTGTTGAAAAACATTAAACGCAAATAAAAATGCGCAAATATATTGCAAATTATAATCTAAGTTTAGTCCCTCGTGTCCTTTTATCCAGTTATATTTATTCATATTAAAATTTGTAAAATGTTCGTATTCACGAAAAGATTTTATAGTTGAATCGTAATAAATATTAATTTTATTTTTACTTAATATTCCTTCTCTTGCTTTTGAAGATAAAATATCTAAAATAGAAACGTATTCAAATGGTATAACATAACTATCCTTTAATAAATCAAGTAATTTTAACTTAAGGGAGTCCCTATTTAAACCATAATTGTTTCTATACAACAGATGATCTATTAATATAATTTCATTAATAAACGAGCTAAATTCAACCTTTAGTATTGATAATTCTGAATACAATATTGACTCACTTTTTTGTGCAAAATATTGGGCTATAGCTCCCCCTAATTCATGAACTAGAGTAAATAAACTTTCTAAATCATGATTCCAATGCATTATTATGTAAGGATGAGATGAAAAAGATGAATACGAGCGCGCCCCGAATTTTTTATTGATTGAGGAATCGAAATGTACCCATTTTTCTTTAAATGCCCTCTCCACCACTTGGATATAGTCTTCCCCCAAAATATTTAGTGCGTCTTTAATTATTAATTCCGCCATTTCTAGGGTAATATGACTATCTGTATTTATTGTATAATACATATCGTGATAAGATATTTCAGGATATTCCAATAATCTCCTTTTAATATCTAAAATCTCTTTGGTTAAGCTTTTTACTCCAGACACTTGTTCTTTAAACTGTTCCTTCTTGATTTCAAATATGCATTCATTTAATACTTGTTCAGAATATGATTGATACCCTAATCTTAAAGAATTAGCGTTTTTTATCTGATAGAAAATATTAATTATAAATGCAAAATCGTCTGCTCTCCTCGCTAAATGCTGAACTGCGTTTTGATAAACAGATTTTCTAAACGTCCTATCATTATTGTTTAATGCTGTTAATAGCTCATTATGTTTAATAATTATATTCTCGTGATTGTAATTGATTTTACATAAAAAATCACTTTCATATAATAAACTTTCATACTTCTTTTCAAGATCGAGTTGATAATATACATTTTCCAGAAAATCTTCGCCATCCTTTTTTATAAACATTTTCTTATAATATGTTTTAAATCTATATAACTTCGGATTAGTTGAAACAATCGAGATAATTGTTTCCAAATTACCCCTTATGAAATTGTTTAATACTTCCGTTTTGTAATATATAACTGTGTATAAATATTCAATTTCTCGTAATCTATTCTTAATTTCATTATCTTTAATATTTAACTCAGTCTTTAATAAAATGTAGGTATGTAATTTATCTAAATCAGTATATATAGACTCCAGGTTTAATAGACAATATTCAATATTATTAGTGGAGAACTTGCAATTAAAAATCTTTTCTTTCACTAGATTATAATCTATATCCCACTTATCCAAAGAGGGATATAGCGCTCTCAAAAAATGATTTTCTTTCATTCAAATCACCAACCACAAAAAAATAATCCATTATCATCAAAAAGCACAGATGAAGCTCTGTCACTTATGAGATAACGATGCTTTAATCTCCCAATTTCTATAAATAGCCCATGTTTTTTTAAAAATTTATCAAGACTGTTATTACTTAAATTGTTGTGGAACCATTTGTTTAACAAATTTATATATTCCTCAATATAGCAACTATCTATGTGGTTCATCTTCTCCATATAATAATCAATCTCATGCTGTGTGACAGGCGATACAACATGTATACATATATCGTAGTTATTGTCGTAGTATTCATTTAGATAAAAATCCATATCTCCAAATATTATTTTGGTAGTCATCCCCATGGTATTTAATGTACTTATTAACCCCTTCGAAATTAAATTATTAGGATAATAATCAGAAAATAAAATTTTTATTTCTTTCTTATACTTGAAATTATCTATTTTATCTTCTTCTAAAATCCCCATTTCTAAGTTATCTACAATATCTATATCATCTAACACATCTAAATTTTTCTTAAAAAAATTTCTTATACTATTTTCTAAAATTTCTTTTAGGTCCTTTAAATCTTCTTTAAACTCTATCCGAAGCATAAGATTCGAATTTAGGCTCCTATAGCTCCTAAGGTCTTTAAATTTTAAAATATCTTTTCTCCTAAAAATAGTTGTGGAAGTAATATCAACCTTTGAAGAAAAAAAGTATTTAATATTATTATGTGGTTTATCATCAATGATAAACGATAATACCTTTTCTTCTTTATAATTCCTATGATATTTATTGGACCTAAATTTTAGTAAACAATCTGTTGACTCCTTTTGAAAGTAACCATAACTAATATCACTAGTTGGCTCTCCATCGATGAACTTAACTGGTACAAAATATATTGTTGAAAAAAGATGTTTATAATAATCGCTTTTAATTAATGAAGTAATGTATATTCGATTATTTTTTACTGTTATACCTATATCATCAAGGTTATCCTTTTCTCCATCGAGATAATCTCTTACTCCTTCTATAAAATCTAAAGATTGGGATAATGGTAGACGATTTTTAATTATGTAAAATAAAGTATCCTTAAAATCTTTAGGAGTACATTGCTCTCCGTTGGACCAATAAAATTCTTTAAAATCCAAAACAATTTGCTTACATTTACTTAAGTCTTTAACCAAGTTTTCAAAAAAACAGTCATTTTTCTTGATAAATAACGGTTCATATAACATTGAACATATTAAAGCAGAAGAATAATCGACCACATCAAAAGGTATTGAATTTTTTGGATAATCATCAAGTACAATCCTCATCATAGTACCTCTATTCTAAGTTTCAAAAAATCAATAATCTTTTTATTGTATAAAGGATACTCATCTTGTATTTTAGTTAAATAAATAAATAAATACATCATATGCCAAAAAACTTCCTATAATTGAATTTGTAGGTGAAATAGATCCATTTATACCGTGTGTAAATAAATTCAAATTATTATATGGAAATTTGTTACTTTCATCATAAATTGGTCCCCATGTCCCTGTTTCAATTCCCACACTTGCAGAAACAAACGGAATATTATAGTGCTCACAAAATCTGGCAATAATATACTCTATATCTCTTGGTTTATCTGCACAATTTACAATTATGTTCATATTTTCAAAATCTATGTTAGATAAATCATCGGGTTCTTTTACTTCTCTATCTATAGTCCTTATCTTTGTCCTTTTTAATACATTATTAATAATAGCTTCAGTTTTTCTTTTTCCAATATCCTCATCTTTATACAAGACTTGTCTATTTAAGTTACTAGCCTCTACAAAATCAAAGTCAATTACATAGAAATCCAATTCTTTGTAAATGTTCTAAAACAACAGTCCCAGTACCACCTATCCCAACTATACCTATTTTTTTATTTTGTATTTCTTTTTGTATTTTTGTACTGGAAATATTAGGGGAATTCGCAATTGACTCTATATAATATAAGTTATTCTGCAATGAAGAGTCTATAATACTGTAATCTTCATTATTGCAGACTAAATTGTTTTCCATTAAAAAAGATTTAACCTCATCAGATATAGCTTTATCAAAATATCTATTGGACAGGATATTAAAATAGTATTTATTTACATCTTCAATAAGAAATTCAGTAGTTCTTTTATTAATTACTGTTACTTTCTGGTCTTCTCGGAACTTTATTATGACGTTATCTTTTAATCTCATAATTCAAACTCCTTCATATAGGGGGAGAGTAAAATATTATAAATAAATACTTTTGTCTCCCCCCACATTTTCTTACGTACGTTTAACTACTTCACGTGATGATTTACGAGTTACTTTCATTTTTTCACCCCTTTTCTATTATTTTGCTTGATGTAATTTTATTTGCGTTATCTGACGTCACTCCCAAATAAAATTATATATTCTATTGTATGCTAATTCTAAGTGTCAACATTTTTCTACAAAAATTGCGTTATAGCATTTAGTTTATAACCTTACCTGTTAATCAATATGCCAACATCTTTTTTCAGTTGTAAATTTTAATATTATGTAAAGTCCTTTTTTTCAACCACTTTTAATCCCACAAATAATACAGCAACAGCAATTAATAGATTTATAATCCAATTAATTATATTTATCTGAGCTGTTCCATTCATAAAATCAATTATTAACTGATCCATAGCACTTGCTGGAACATACTCCCTTATAAATGAAACATTCTCATTGACATTGGATAATCCAAAAATCAATAGAGCTAGTCCTCTATAAAACAAAAACACAATAACAATCGCTGTTATCTCGTTATTGAAGATAAAAGTTGCAGAATAGCAAAGTGCTAATGCACTGATTAACAGTGGTAACATATTGGACAAAGAAATGAGAAAATTTAAGGTAACAGTCTCATTTTTATCAGTAAGTATAAATTCTCCAGCTAAATAGGTAACTGACCCTAAGATTAAAACAACAATTAAAAAATGAATGAAAGTAACTATGAATTTTCCAATAAAAATGGTTCTTCTATCAATCCCTAAAGAAATGGAAGTCGGTATAATTAGCCTATCTTTCCACAATAAATACGTTGCCAAAAAGCAAATAATTAATAACGAAAGACCAGACATCCCAAAAACATTTGAGTAATAAAACCGATTGTTACCATATGGAAAATCCGCTTCTGTTTGAGCAAAATACTCTAATACTACAGCTAATGCAACGATTAATACTGCTAAAAATAACGTAATAACATAGCTCAATTTCTTTTTATGTAATCTAAAAAAATCACTTTTTATATAATTATTCATATATTTCACCTCTACCAGTTAACTTGAAAAAATAATCCTCAAGAGTAGATTTATGTGTTTCCATTCCTAAAACCGATATACCATGGTTAACAAAAGTTTGATTTATTACACTTGTTTTATCTAAATTTTCAGTTATTTTAATTTGGTTTTGATTTTCAATAACATAAGTTAATTCTGGAAAATGTTCTTCTAATATTTTTGTAGCTTTCTCCGTGTTATCAACAACAATCTTTAAATAATTTATCATTTTTTGTTCAAGTTCTTCTTTGCTTATTCTTTCGAGTAATCTTCCATTATTTAAGAAAATATAACTGGTGGATATTTCCTCTAACTCCGTTAAAATATGACTAGAAATTAAAATCGTTGTTCCCAATTCCCGATTTATTTTTAGAAGAATGTTTCTAATATCGTGAATTCCTTCAGGATCAAGTCCATTAACTGGTTCATCTAAAATTAATACATCTGGCTTAAAAATTAAAGCTAACGCTAGACCCAATCTCTGTTTCATTCCTAAAGAAAATTCAGAAAAAAGTACTTTATTATTAGCAAGCCCTACTAACTTAATTATTTGTACAATTTCCTCCGTATTTGTTCCGCCTTTCTGAAGAAAAAAATACTTTAGATTTTCAAAGGCAGTCAAATTGTTAAAAAAAGCAGGACGTTCAATCAAAGCACCTATACTAGGAATCCTTTTTTTTGAATAGCTATATAATAATTGCCCTTTAGTTGCAGTTATTTGTCCGGTCATTATTTTAAACAAAGTTGACTTACCAGCCCCATTTTTACCAATAACAGCACAAATTTCGCCGGCATTTATTTTAAAGCTGATGTCATCTAGAATAACATTCTCTTTATATTCCTTACTTATATTTTCTACTTTTATTAATTTTAAAGACATTCTACCCACCCTCTTTGAAAATAAATGTTATTTTTACAATCATTATAAAATGCCTTTTGCAAGGTGAAAAGTGTCTATTTTTTGAATATTCCGTGAACACCAAAGATATATAAAATAATTTAACAATAAATAATATATACTATTTTTAAAAGTAATTTATTGTTTGCAGGAGGTGATATCTTGAAAACGATTAATTATAAAAATCCTATTGTGGCAAGCTATCTATTTATCGGTGGAATATTTATAGTCTTAGGTTTTTCTCAAGGTTTAATCTTCTTTCTAATAGGGGCGCTTTCTGTTGTTGCTGGCATTAAAGAAAATAAAAAGGTTTCTTAATATTGCTGGAAATTAGCTTAAAGTTACTTTCTTATCCTCAAATCTAATTCTAATTTCATCTCTACTGTAGTGCTTTAGAAGTTGTTCCCTGTTTTCTGGTAGCCCTTCGTTACAAGTCTCCTAGCTCTTGATGTATCGGTAATGGAATATGCTATTCTAGTAACGCCTAATCAATATTATAAAAATTGTTAACTCATCGAATCCCCATTTTCACTGTAACTCTGCCATTCGTCAAAAATTTTATTCTATTTCACTGACAAATGGGTAATGCTTGATAACTTCCTCTGCATATTCATAATAGTGTAAAGCTTAAAAAGTCTTTACAAAAACTCTCCTGTTTTGGGGTCACTTTCTTTAGGGAAGTGACTCTTTTCTATTTTTAGAATGTTAAAAATGGCCCACAATAACGTACGCTTTTTTTGTTCATTTCAATTATTGATGAAGTTGTGAACTATACAAATCACTTATCTCCTGTTCATAAACGACGTTTTCCCCTACCAAATCCAAACAAAACTAAACAACCAGTCGTTGGTATAATACCGACAACTGGTTGGACAATGCTTTTTTGACCGCCTTTTAGATATATCTCTTTATTGCTAAAACTTACTTAAAAAACATATGCAACAGCCATAAAATCAACTTTCTTGTTTTACTTGATAATGCATTTGCACCATCTGTCCATAACATGTTGTCTTTATTAATTCTAGATTGATTTGCGGATTATCCTTTTTAAATAGGGCTATGCCAGAACCTAATATATGCGGGGTAATGGTAATAATGTATTCGTCAATTAGATTTTCTTTCATAAAAGCATCAAGAATCTCTGCTCCACCAACCATCCAAATATGTGCTCCCGATTGTTTCTTTAACTGTTGGGTAAACGATACAACATTTTCATTTACAAATTCCACATCGTCATTTTTGTTCTTTGCTGATTTCGAGAAAACATAACATTTTTTATCAGAATATGGAAAAGCATCAGACTGTTCCATCACATAATCATAGGTGCGTTTCCCCATTATAATGGTATCAATTGTTTGATACATATCCATGTACCCATTATCCCCTTCCCCTTCTGATTCTAATAACCATTGTAAGTCATCATCCTCTTTCGCAATAAATCCATCTACACTAGTCGCAATAAATAAAACAATTTTTCTATTCATTAGGTGGTCTCCTTTTCTCATAAGCGTTTTGCTTTTGATTAAATCATTAGCACAAACTATACTAAACAGTAAACATGACAAGTAATGGCATGATTAAAAGAAAAGGTGAGAATATGTCTAAAGCAAAACGTTTATTAGATATTCTACTATTTGTAAATGCGAAAAGAAAATTTACAGCGCAAGAACTAGCCGATGAATTTAAAATATCCGTCCGAACCGTGCATCGTGATTTATTGGATTTAAGCGATATGGGTTTACCCATATATGCAGAACAAGGGAGGAATGGAGGACATACCGTTATTACAACACGTCTACTTCCACCTATGTTATTTACAGAAGAAGAGGTTGTATCCATTTTCTTTGCATTTCAAGCGCTCAATTATTATCGTGATTTACCTTTTGATGCTGAAATCCGCTCCGTCACGCATAAATTATATCGTTCACTTCCAAAAGATGCCCAAGCAAAAGTAGATAAACTTCGCTCTTATATTGCCTTTTGGAATCCTAAGAGAACAATCGATACCCCTTTATTAAAAAATGTTTTAGATGCGTCAATTGAAGGAAGTCAGCTCCATATTCAATACCACTCAAAAAAAGCGATAACAACAAAGCATATTCGTCCTATCGGTGTATATGCTCATAATGGGCTATGGTATATGCCTGCATACGACTTTCATAAAGATAAAGTTTTATTGTTTCGAGTGGATCGTATCCATGCCATTATTTCAAGCATAAAAGACGACAGCAATTTTACAAACTTAGAAGAATGGTTTGATTCATATGAAGTAACAACCCCTATTAGATTGCTAGTTGAACTGTCTAAAGAAGGCGTACGCCAATGTCTAAGTGAGCCAAATTTCCAAGGTTTCGTGACCATCAACGAACATGGGACTGGTACTATCGATGCGGTGATTGATGAAGGTGAGCTTCACTTTATCGCTCCTCTATTTTATAGACTAGGATTACATGCAAAAATTATTGAGCCAGAAGAATTAATCCAACATATGCGGAAACAGGCTAAAGAAATTTTAACGATGTATCAAGAAGGAAATTTATAAATGTCTTACTTTCAACACAAAGTCGTTCCAATTACAATTGAAGACTTTATAGCATTGGATATTTGAATGGGCCTATTATTTAAGAAGAAGTATTACGCACGAGTTGCTGCTATTTTGGTTAAATATTTGGAATTAAGTATTCACCTGCACAGATTGCAGAAGATATAAAAAATATGTAGTCATCTCGGCAAAAAAGACTAATAGTAGTTGGATGTTTTTTGACAAGGCATGTACTGCTTAAAAATTTCTAAGTTTCGGTGGATATCCAGATTCTGCAGATCCGTCATTAACTTCATCAGGTATTGATAGAAGTCCAAACCATTTGCTTTGGCAGGTTTTGCGATGCTCAAGCAGATGGCGTTAGCTTTTGCCCCTGCTTCACTGACAGAGAAAAGCCAATTTTTTCTCCCTATGACGTTTGGACGAATGGCATTTTCAGCTAGATTATTATCGATTTCAATACGTCCATCATTCAAGAATGCTTTCAGACCATTCACTCGATCAAGTGGTTTACGTTCATATTTTTCATTCAGATTATTTAACAGTTGACAACTACGTTTCTAATTTTTCAGTAAACAATCATAGAATAAATTCGATGTCCTCATCATCGTACCTTGGCCGATTTAATTTTTAATTATCATTTAGAGTTCTTATACTTAAAATTATTTAAAGTAAGATAGCTAATAGCTAATATAGTATTTTCAAACTCTTTATCAATACCAAATAATCTGTTTATACTTAAATGAATAATACTATGAACTATGTTCGTATAATTTTGCTCATTATCACTAAGATTTAGTTTTTCACTTAATTGGTAAACTGCTTCATTTCGCTCATTAAGGGTTTCAAGTACCTTCTTTCCTTTTTCTGTAGTATTAAGATTACTCCAATTGAGTGGTTGAATTAATGTTTCTATCTTAGCTCTTAGCAATCTAAATCTATTATTATGATTTTGCTTAACTTTAACTGACTTTAATATAGTAATTTGTTCGTCTGTAGGTATTGAGAATGCTTCAAGCGTATAAATTATTAAAATAACTCCTAATATTTCTTCAGTAAACTGTAATTCATTATTGTACTTCATTTGAATAAGTTTACTTAAGGCTATACTATCTACAGTAAAAACATCTTCCACATGTTGAAAAATGTTAGGACCACCAAATCTTGCAATTTCAGGTTTATATGGAGCAATATGAAACGTATTTAAAAGACCTTCTTCTCTTAAAACTTCTGCCCACAACTTTACATACTTTATAATTATACCTAAGTTACTCATACTTGTAATTTTCACTCTATATCGTATATGATCTTTCGGATCTTGATATCTTATAAAGAAGCTTTTGTTTATCAAATTTTTCTTTGATAAATATTCAGATAAATCTCTAAGTTTTATACCTAATATTTCATCATATCGAGTTGGGTTTATATAAAATTTAAAATAAAGCCACTCACTACCAGGGAAGAAGATTTTATTATTATTTAAACAATTTATCCTTTTTTTATCTATATTGTGCTTTTCTTTAAAGGAAGTTTTTTTCATTGGAAAAATAAAATCGACATTATGCTCCATGTTCTCTGCAATCCCTATTGCCTCTTCAAAAAATAAAAAACCAAATTTTTTAAATTCAAAAAATAGCTCTTTTAATAAATCCAAGCAATCTAAATCAAACAGCTGACGATTCCCGTCATTTTCAATATCATACTTATATATATATCTGGGAATATGATACTCCATCCTTAAAATTTTTAAAGACTTCATCCAATTATTGAATGACATTGAAATAGAGAAATTATTTGATTTATTTTCAATTTTCCATCTTGCGGGTGAAAGAATGATATTTTTATATCTAATTCTAGGTATATACGGGCTTTCAATGATTTCCATTACATTAAAACCAGCTGCAATTTTAGTGTTTTGGTAATAAATTTGATATAAAAACTTAGTTATATTCGGTATATTTTCTGCAATATTCAGTAAATGATTTTTTGTAGGTATTATTTCTTTATTCATTGATAAAGATCTTAAATATATTTTATCATCGCAAACACCCACTACTAAATCATTTAATTCAATAGTGTTTTGGTAATTTACGGTTGAAGTACCTAAATTAATCTCATGAGATCTTAAATTTTTAGTAATTGAGATGTTTGACAATCTACTGTCTGAAGGAAAATAGACTGTTTCCGCAAAAATTGTATCTGAATTTTCTGATTGTAATTTAAACGTTTCTGTCAATTCTTCAACAACGCTTCTGTCTATTCCATCTAAAAATCTACCAATATTTTGTCCTGCTGTTGCATAACCTGCCATTGAGCCTAAAACAAGCTTATAATCATTTTTAGAGCCATTCATTAAAGAAGCATGAATTTCGAAAGTATCTGGCAATTCATTTTCTTGAATATAATATTCAAATTCTTGAATAAATTCTTCATCAAATACAATTTCTTCTGAATTATTTTTTAAAGCTGCTATAAAATAACTTATAAATAGGTTTCTTCTGTGTCTATCGTATCCAAAACTAGCTAAAGTAGATTTTTTTTTAATTGAGGAATAACCTTTATTCGCCTCCAATTTGTGAAAAACATCATTAAGTTGCATAATTGGAACTTCTGCATCTGTGCCATAATTATCCTCGAATTCTTCTATAAAGTCTTTCCACAAGCTCGGTGTTGTATTATTAGGTGATAAAGACAATAATAATCTTGAAGCAATAGTTAGATCTTTCTTTAACTTGCTACTTAATTCTAACTTTTTAAAATTCAAGTATAAATCCACCTGTAAATAATGAGATGAACGAGATAATTTTTCCATTTTATTAACAATTTTTTCAAATTCTTCAATCCCTTTTCCTAAATCCGTATTATTATATACTTCTATACATTTTTTTATGTCCAACAAATCTCCTCTTAGATTTGAATATTCGGTTAAATTGGACAGGCTTTCTATTACATAATCAAGTGGATCAACATCTAATAAAGGAGGTCTTAAGGTACTTAATAAAATTTCTTCTTTTAAAAGAATGTGTAAAAATTGAGATAATGAATAATTAGACTCTTCAGGATAGTATATTTTTAATTCCTCTATCAACCTTTTACCTTCTACCAATTTATTTTCATATAAGTAGTTTAAAACAATCTTGATTGGTTTTGTGACATTAATCAACAAAGGATTTGTATTATTTTCTTTATACTTTCTTATTGAATTAATTAATGTTAATTTGTTACCTTCATTAAATAATAAAGGATTTCTATATACCTTAAGATTAAATATACTTTCTAAATTATTTTCTATATATATTACAATTTTGGTTAGCCACTCCATATCAACTCGTGCTCTCTTGGTGTGAGATTTAGGTTCATTAAATTTTATAACATTATTTTTATTTTCAACGTATTTCCCAGTTGTAATACCAGCAAAAAGCCCAAAGGGAGTAGATCTACTACACATTCTACAATAATACCTACTAGTAGATTTAAAAAGTTTTTCTAAACGTTTCTTATCTAAGTTATCTAAGTCAATTAACATATAGTATAGAGCTGAGTTAGCAACTAGCAATGATTCCATAAAGATACTATCTTTCTTAAATTCTTCCATAATTCCCATAATATTATTCTCGTTTTTATTTTTAAGATGAAATCCTTTAAAATCTTGAATCTTATATACTGGCGCTCTTACAATAAAATGATTAAATGTTTCATATAAATTTTCCATTTTTAAGTCCCCTTAAGAATTTATCCTCGAAGTTAAGAACATTAAGACCCCGTGCTTTGATACTTCGACAATCCCAACAACCAAAAACGATAAGATAAGAAAAAGAAAATAGGTCCTCCAATTAAAGAAAGAATATTCAACATAAAATTATTACTACTTTTATCTAATAAAAATGCCATTGGATAATATCCTACAAATGCAAAAGGCACAATAATAACTATAGTTTTTAACCATTTAGGAAAAACGCTCATTGGATAAGTTGTTAAATCATCTAATTGCCATATTATTGTACTCAATCCATCATTATTAATAAACCAAAAACATAACGAGTGTACAACTAAATGAATCGCCGCAAAAGTTAATATACTAGAAATTAATAGAAATGCAATTTTTAAAATATTACAAAAATTAACCAACTCTAAAACAATTAGTGAATAATTAAAAATAACTAATGAGAAAAAAATCTCTCCAATTGTATCTGGATCAAATTTTTCGGTAAAGATTTGGAACAATGGATTAACAGGTCGTAATAATAATACATCAAGATTCCCTGTTTTTATTTTTTCTCCAAGGCTCATAATATTAAACATAAATGTGTTCCATAGTGCTCTACTTAGTGTTACAAATGAATACAATAGAATAACTTCATTCAAAGACCATCCTCCAAGTTCTTTAATAAAGGTAAAGATGATTAAAATAGAAAAAAATAGAGCACTGTTTGATAATAAAAAGCCAATTGAACCAACTATAAAATCAGTTCTGTATACCCAAAGCGATTTTAATGACAACCATATATACGCTCCGTATAAATTAAAAATTTTCATATAAGTGTTATCCTCCAAAAAACAAACTATTTTTGGATATTAATCTAGAAGCGATAATATTTATTAGAAAAAATACAGTTATCCAGAAAATTTGGATAATTATCGGTATAAAAATACTTAATGTTGAATTTGTTATATATGAAATTGGTGTGCTTATGATTGCTTGAAAGGGGAAAAAA